>JANQSS010000043.1 GCA_028279185.1 Saprospiraceae bacterium
AAATGGGGTGCTCACTAAGTGGGCACCCCAGTTTTTTGACAGCCACGCCTCACGCTAACATTGCCCTCACCTCGTTTTGTAGGTCATTACTGGCCTAAAACCTACAAATGGCGACTGTTCCATTGGAATTGTTGATGAAATGGTCGCATCCGCTGCGGTACTCATCCAATTTCCACCGATTGCAACGTCTCCATCAGCGAGCATTTCACTAACATTTCCACTCATGTTGTATAGGCCGAAATCATTTGGAAAATAGGACTCTGCTTCCACCGGTCCCAGCCCTTTATCTGACTCAGCAACTTGCGCTAAAACGCAATCTTTGTTATTTCTCATGTAGTATCCGCCCCATGGATAGGGCGCATGCTTATGTCCTCCCTGTGCAGCATATTTCCATTCCGATTCCAATGGGAGTCGAAATTCAACTACGTAGTCATCTTGAACCGTATTCCAATGATTTGAAAGCCATTTGCAATATGCTTCCGCTGCATTCTTACTGATATTAACGACAGGGTAGTCATCAAGCATGGCATATGTCATAGGGTTTACATTTAATTTATCGGCTTCTACTGGCTCCCACATAGAATTATTAATACAGTATTCATCGTACAATTTTCTCTCACCTGATCGTTTTAGGGATGCCAAAAATTCACGAAATTGTAAGTTTGTAACTTCCGTTTCGAACATGTAAAACCCCGCAATTGACTGTCCATCAAATTGACCAGAAGGTATGTAGCTTACTGTTTTTAGTTTTCGAAGTTTTCTCGGTAATTTTCCATCGCTAACAAAAGAAAAGGATGACATTACTATAGCGATAAAAAAAAGATAAATAAATTTTCGTTGCATACTTTTTACTTTAAATACTAATCTTTAAATCTTATTGTTTTATTGCACAATAAATTTCCCAATTCCCCGAACTTGATCTTTTTCCACAAGTTGAAATGAATAATTTCCACGAGAAAGGTCGGCTGTTGATATTTCCAATTTTGTCCCATTCACTTTGTTGTTTTGAAGCACCAGCCTGCCTTGACGGTCATAAATAAGTAAACTGCCATCTATAACTTCATAATTCAAACTGACGATAGCCCTATCGCGTACAGGATTGGGATAAACCAACAAATCACGATGAGCGATAATTTGCTGCCGGATCTGGTTTAATAGCGGCTGGCCACCTCCGTATTTTGTTCTCAAAATTGTGCCTCCATTACCAACAAATAACCCAATATTTTCATCAAAAAATGAAGCACTTTGAAAATTGATATCTGGTGAAGGATGCGCCAATGCGGCCCAAGAATTTCCTCCATCGGAAGATTTTAATATCAGCCCGTGCCAACCAGCAGCGTATCCAATCTCGGGTGTTGGAAATATTACCTTATTTACTTGAAATGCTTCGCCGTCTTCAAGGCCTACATCTTTCCAATTTTCCCCACCATCGTTTGTTGCATAAAGTGCTGGTTCATGCCAGCCTCCTATGATGCCGTTATCCGAAGAGGTAAAACTGGCTGTTTCAATAATGCTATATGGAAAATCCTGGTTTTCCATTCCCTTTACCTCTTTCCATGTCCGGCCTCCATTTATGGTTTTCAGTACAACCTGATTACCCGTTATATATCCCGTCTTTTTGTTTGGAAAAGATATTTCATTAAAAACAGCCGTATTTCGAGGCACATATATTTGCTCCCAATGATTACCTCCATCTATAGTTCGCATCACGAACCCTCCATGTCCGCAAATAAATCCGGTCATTTCATCAATAAAGTAAATGTCGGTTATTGGATGTGATCCTGGTGATGTCACAAACCAAGAACCACCACCATTACTCGTTTTCAAAATAATGCCTTCATCGTTATTTTCTCCCGTTACACCAACAACAAAGCCATTATCATCGTCAAAGAAATGTAAGCCTTTATACATTTCATCGTCAAGCTTCATGGTATGTGACCAGGTATGACCTCCATCAAGGGTCCTTAAAACAACTCCTGTAGCCCCAACGGCATAGCCAATGTACTTTGAAGTCAGCTGAACATCATGAAGATCGGCTGTCGTTCCGGATTGAGATATCGTCCACTGCCCATGCAAAACTGTACATAACAAAAAAGTGAAGGTCAAAAGCGTAAGTATTCGTTTCATAGAGCAAAGAAATTAGTGGTTAGTAAATATATAATGTGATTCCGGTACGGCATATTATGGTGGCTAGCTGTCTTAATATATTGCCATTTCACCATGTGATTTCTGTGATATTAATCCAAATTATAATATTTGTTTACCTAATCACACTATATTAATAACATCTATTATGGCCGTGTGCTCATCAGAAACATCAACCGAATAGTCAAAATTGTAGTCCGATCGATCAATAAAACTATCCGTTGATCAAAATGACGCATACTTCCATATAAAAATGTGTAACTTACTGTGGTCGGTCTTGTCATGATTTTTTCAATCGGACAACGCCCGTACTCAACAAGCACCAAAATTATAATCAGAAGCACTGTCTTCGCGGTTGAAACGTAAATCCTGGAAAACGCCCTGTCATGTGCAGTGCTGACTCCATTTTAAATTTAGGTGCAATGTCGAACAAGAGCAAACTAGTCGTATCCGGGCTCATTGGTAAAACGGAAGCCCATTCCATTGAACATGAAGATATCATCTTGAAAAGGTCCATTAACATGGTCGGAAATCGAGGTGGTGGAACAGATATAGTAGTTCCGTACAACGACGATGATATTGTTGGTCTCGTTTTTGAGGACGGTGCAGAATGGTTTGGAAATGTGAATGACGTACATGAAATCTATAATCAACCACCTCGTCGTGGGGAAGACAAGGGAGAATATCGGTTACCCATGGCACTTCAGTCCAGTCGCCAGCGTGGATTGGGTAGTATCCTTTCAAAAACATTTAATCTATTCGAAGTCAAGGACATTCCTGAAAGACTAAGTAAAATATTAGGGAAACAATTCGATGAAAAGGTCATGCCCAATCCGGGGCTCTATCAGTTAAATTCCGACTTCGAATTGCACGATTTCCTGGAAAAAGAATCCGACAAACAGCATTACCTCTTATTTATTCATGGCACGGCTTCCTCGACTTCTGGATCATTTAAAGGTCTTCATGATGAACGTGATCTTAAAATATGGGAATATATAAATGATGTGTACGGATCAAATGTATTAGCACTACAACATCGTACAGTTTCTGTCGATCCATTTGAAAATGCTCTAGTTGTTTTAGAAAAACTTCCATCCAACGTTACGCTGGATATCATCTCACACTCTCGTGGAGGTATTATTGCCGACATTATTTCTCGTTATGATGCCCGTTGCGAATCAATTGGTTTTGATGCCCAGGAAGTAAAAATTCTTGAGAAAGAAGAAGGAATAAAAATCGACACATTGCAACGACTCCGTGATCTGGCAATCAAAAAACAATTCAAAGTCAATAAAACGATTCGCGTTGCTTGTCCGGCTAGAGGCACTATTTTAATGTCGGATCGACTTGATCATTTCTTAAATGGTCTTCTCCGAACAATTGGAATGGCCTTCGGGTCCGAAGCAAATTTTTTATACGATCAAGTCAAGACTTTCCTGTTGAAAGTGATTAAGACGCGGCAGTCGCCCTATTCGTTTCCGGGATTACGTTGCATGATTCCTGATAGTCCATTCCAAAAAATCTTGAACAATCCCTTTCATGTCGTAAAAAGTAAACTACTCGTCATCGAAGGAAATTCCGAAATAGGCGGATCTTTAAAACAATCGATTCTTGTAATTTTTTCCAATTTATTCTATTGGAAAGCAAATGACTTTGTCGTAAACACAGATAGCATGCGATATGGAACACCCCGTATAAGTGGAACGTATATCTTTCCTTCAAAAACAAAAAAAACTAATCATTTTAATTATTTTAAAAACAAGAATACACAAGGCGCGATACACAATGCTATTTCATGGAAAACTGAAGATAGTCCGAAAGGTTATCATTTCATCCCAGCTGATTCAGGACAACGCGGTGTGGCGCTCAGTATGGTTGACTATGGTGATGTGGTTGTAAAAGAACCCTCCGGTCAAAAACCTATTCTCATTTTGATTCCCGGTATTATGGGATCAAACCTTTCATTTAATGAAGATAAAATATGGGTTGATTTTCATAATATTTACAAAGGACGTATGGTTTCACAGATGTCCAAGATGGGAAATCAGGTAACCAGTAATTCTATAGTAGGGAAGTTTTATAGAAAAATCGTTCAAGAATTGGAAGCTACGGGTTATGATGTTCGAATTTTGCCCTTTGATTGGCGAAAATCGCTGGACATAGCGGCGGAAACCCTCCGAAAAAAGGTGGAGGAATACAGACAAGAGCACAAACAAACCATTAAAATATTAGCCCATTCTATGGGTGGTTTAGTCGTCCGAAACTGGATGATGCGACAAGCTAAATCCTGGGAGGAGTATATCAATGATCCTGGTTCTAAATTTATCATGTTGGGCACGCCTTGGAAAGGATCGTATGCCATCATGGAAGTGTTGACCGGATATGCGCGAAGGATAAGACAATTGGCCGCTTTGGATTTCAAACACGATAAAGGCGATTGGACAAACCTGGTTCAAAAATATGAAGGGGTATATCAACTTCTTCCAATAGATGATGAAAAGCTTGAAAATCAAAGTACGTGGGATGCTATTAGAAAGCAACTTCGAAAAAGAAAGCAATTTCAATCACCCAGTCGGCAGATGCTCACGGCGTTTGGCGAATACAAAGAGGATGTACAAAAATTCATTAAGAACCTCGATGAGAATGCAGATGAAAAACTTAAGAATACCATTTATGTAGCAGGATTCCAAAAAGCCACAACGGAAGACTATACCATTAAATCGAGCTGGTTTGGAAATACTTTAAAATTCGTTTCCACTGCAGAGGGAGACGGTAGCGTAACATGGGCATCTGGAATCCCCGAGCACCTCGAAGAAGAGCATGTCTATTATACCCGTACAGGTCATGGAGAATTGGCTAACGATTCTGATTTATTTCCTGGAATTATTGATTTATTGAATACAGGTAAAACACATCATTTCAGAAAATCGCCTCCACCGGTTCAATATTATTCAAGAGGGGAAGGAATATCCGCCGTTGGTGGCTCTGAAGACCATTCAGAAATTATGGACATCGTTTTTGGTGTAGAAGGACGTGATAAATCACTCGATTCAACAGGCGAAACTATAATCGTTCAGGTATCACATGGAGATTTACGTGCATCAACTTACCCTTTAATGGTTGGTCACTTTCAAGGTGATGGGATTGTCAGTGCGGAAAATGCTTTGAACATGGCCATTGGTGGTAAACTGGAAGAGCGCCGTCAACTGGGAAAATATCCTGGAAAAATAGGCGACAATCTTGTCCTTTACAATGAACATATGAGCCCCAAAGGGGCTATCGTTATCGGTCTGGGTGATAGCGATGAATTAACCGGTTTTAATCTGGCTAAAACTGTCGAGCAAGGTATAATCGACTATATCCTGCACATGCGTGATAATGTATTTGCATACAATAATGGGGGTAAAATAGAAGGAATTACATCGCTCTGTATTGGAAGTGGATTTGGACGGCTTCCGCTCGAAAGTTCATTATCGGCTATATTATTAGGCATTAGGCAAGCCAACGAAAAGCTACGAAATATTGACGCCGATTCTCCTATTATTAAATATGTTGAATTCATAGAATTATATGCTAATAAAGCACGTAACGCTTACTATTCATTGACCCATATTGCCAGCCAGGATACTACTTTACAAATTAATTTGAACACCCGTATTGAAGAAAAACTAGGAGGAAGAAAAAAATTAGACTACAAGCGTGATGCGGACTGGTGGCATCAATTTACGACGGAAAAAATAATTCCAAAAAGAAAAAAAGATGGACTTCCGGCATTGCGATTTTCGTCTTCTTCTGGTATTTCCCGAGTCGAGCGAAAAGATAATTTTGCCTCAGAAAAACTTGTCAATTCTTTACTGGATGAAATGTCGCAAAATCCGGTACATGACCCCGAATTATCAAAAACGTTGTTTGATCTGGTTATTCCAAATGCTTTCAAAGAAATTATTCGAAATGAAAATAATATTTTATGGAAATTGGATATTAATACGGCTGCCTTTCCATGGGAATTGTTTCACGATGCCGCGTACAATCCTGTCCCAACTTTTACGAAGGCGGGATTGATTCGACAGTTAATTACAACAAAATATCGAGAAAAACCGCGGGTAATCCGAAACCAACGCGCGCTCATTATTGGCGATCCACTGTACAAATCACTACCGCAACTTCCGGCAGCAAAAGAAGAAGCCGAGGTTGTGAATGAAACATTGAAATTGGCAGGGTTTGAAACAACACCTGAAATTGGGAAGCGCACGTCAGAACTTATCAAACGCATATTTAACGACACATACAAAATTCTGCATGTCGCAGGACATGGCGTCGTTCACAAAAACCCTCGAAAAACTGGTATCGAATTAGGTGGTCAAATCTTGACACCACAGGATCTCGACCAATTGCCACAAATACCCGAATTTGTCTTCATTAATTGTTGCTATTCGGGAACGGTCGTTCCGAGTCGGGAAGAACTTTATGAACGTCGTTACGCATTCGCTGCAAATATCGGAACACAGCTAATAAAAATGGGCGTTCAGGCTGTGGTAGTTACCGGTTGGGCAGTGGATGACGATGCAGCCAAAATATTTGCACAGACACTTTATAAACGGTTAATTGAAGGGTACCGGTTTGGAGCCGCTGTGAAACGCGCGCGCTCCACTTGTTATAAACTGAAACCAAATAGCGTAACCTGGGCTGCATATCAATGTTACGGTGATCCATATTATCGGTTGGTAAAAAATTGGTCCGGAACCTCAAATAACCTTGATTTCATTTCGATAGATGAAATCGTAATTGAATTGGACAATATTATTCAGGACACCAGAAAAATGCATAAAAGCAAGGTTGAAAAACTACTGGGCCGTATGGATAGTATTATTAGCAGGGCAAAAAACACCAACCTGGATGTTGCACCTGAAGTCATCGAAAAACAGGCCGAAATTTACATGGAGGTCGACGAGGTTGACCAAGCATTGTCAAAATACCGTGAACTTTTTACAAAAGACCGTGCATCGTATACTGTCAAATCACTCGAGCGTTTTTGCAATTTATTGGCCAAGCAATATGCACTCAATGACATCAAGGAGAATAAAACATCGCGTGAAGCAATTATTAATCAATTTGATTCTCTTCTATTAATTGGAAAAACGCATGAACGGCTCAACCTGTTTGGCAGTGCTTACAAACGTATTGCCTATAAAGAAAAGAATAAAAAGGTCTGGATTGAAAAAATGCGGGATAAATATTATGAAGCCTACTTGCTGGTCGAAGATAAAAGCCCATTACAATATTGTTATTCACTCACCAACTATTTAACTGCAAGCCGTTTTATCAGTCCACCAGAAAAACTGGAAGTTCTTTTTCAACGAAAATATGAACCACCTACTGTGGTGCTTGAAAAAATAGAAGGTAAACTGAGAAAGATAACCGCAGATCACACTAATTTTTGGGAAGACATCGCATTGGTTAATATTCTCCTTTGTAAAATGCTATACATCGAAGAAGGAATTGATGAATTACGTGATGAAATTATTCGTTATTATAAAAACGTATGGAATCTAGGCGGAAACTATCGCAATCTTAGAACTGAAATCGAGCACTTAAACTTTCTTATTGCTCTCGTAATGAAAGAAAAGAATAAAGACAACTTAAAAAGGGCATTAGAGGAAATACGTGATGACTTAACTGAAATAATGAATAATAAGTAATTGTCATGCCTAATAAAATTTTCATTAATTATCGTCGGTCTGATACATCAGCCCAAGCTCAGAACCTACATATGGCGTTAAGCAAGGAATTTGGAAAACGTGCCGTTTTTCTTGACGTCCATGACATTCGTGCTGGCTCCAATTGGGTTGATACCTTGAAGAAATCTGGCTCGGCTGCCAAAGTTGTGCTTGTATTAATGGGGCAAGAATGGCTTACCACAGGCGAGGATGGAAGGCCACGGTTATTTAATGAAAACGACTGGGTACGGCGCGAAATTGAAACCGCTTTTAATTACAACTTGGTTGCCATACCTGTCCTGTTTGATCAAGCTCGAATGCCCAGCAATACCGATCTTCCACAATCCCTTCAACCACTTACGCAGCGAAATGCCATCTCGATACGCCACGATAGTTTTTCTGATGATGTTCGACGGTTAATTCGCGAAATCGAACCACACGTTGATTCGTCTCTTAAGCGTTTTTATAAACGCTACAGAACTATATTATTGACGCTCCTTTTTGCGGCCCTGGTGATAGGTGGTTATGCAGTTTTTCGTGCCTGTTCTACTGCACCCGAACCATGCCCACCTTTTGACGAAGACAAAGAAATAAAAACGCTAATTATTTCGCCAAAAAATATGGCACGAAGTGTAATCGCACACGTCGATGAGCAGTTTAGAGAAAAATGCAAAAGCCGTTTTCGTAATCAAAATATGCCTTACAGAGCAAAAAACACAGAAAACGTTGGAGCACTGCATAATCGTGCTAAGTCATGTGGAGCCGATGTTTTTATCATTCCAAAATCAAATTCAATTTCAACTCTTGAAGTCGAATTTGGCTATGCGAATCCGATGCTCGAACAATTTTATATTGATAACTCGAACAATCTCACAGCGCGCAATGACTCAATTCGCTATGGAGATGGTCATTCATCTTTTACGGCAGAACTCGACGAAGCAATATGTTTAATTGCGAGTTTCGTCATGAAGCAAAAAGGTCGCATCGAAAATGTAGCCGGAGACTTGATGCAGTGCACATACTCCATTAAAAATTGGCGTACGCGGGTGTTTGCACTTAATTTGATGGCAGACTCGTATATCGCACAAAACAAGTTGGATTCTGCCATCATGTGTCTCGCTTACTCAGACACCATTAATTGGCAAAAGGAAAGTCGAATGGAAAAAATTGCCGTCTTAGCCAAAAATGCCAATGAACATCATGTTGCTATAGAATATTACACAAAATTAATGGCATTGGATACAGATAATAAATACAAGTACCAAGAGCATCGTGGCGATCAATATCGCGAAGTCAAGGATTATAAGAATGCCAAAGCGGATTACAAAGACGTGAAAGAAGCGCAGCCTAACAATGGTGCTGTAATTGATAAATACCGGGCTGTTGAGTCTGATATTCAAGTGAACAATAGTTTTATTAATGCCAACATATCAAACATTAATAATCTATCGGTTGCAACCGAAGTCGCAAATCGGTTGAATGAAAATGGCGATTATACTCGTGCCCAACGATTGTTGGATCGCATAAGAACCACTGCTCCGAATGACCTCAGAATTCGTGCATTAGAAGTTGAGTCACGTCTTCAGACAGGCACCATAAATCCAAACTCAATATCATCGGAAATTATACGTGTCAACCCGCGCATTTCCAGTCATTTAAGTCGAAGAATCGAATGAAAAACTGAATAACTACAATGAAACAGGAAGGAATATTTATTAGTTATAGCCATAAAGACATCGAGTGGTTAGAAAAACTGTCGGTTCATCTTAAACCGATGATGCGTGGTGAGAAAATAACGATTTGGGATGATCGACAAATTCAACCCGGTACAGATTGGGAAAAAGAAATTAATAATAAAATTGCCTCTTCTCGAGTGGCTATCTTACTCGTTACACCAAATTTTTTGGCTTCGGATTTTATACAAGAGCAAGAATTACCCAAAATATTAGAGCAACACTATCGTGGTCACACTACTATCTTTTGGATAGCGATCAGCTATTCAAACTTGAGCTCATCTGTGCTTAGAAAAATTCAATGCGCCAATGACCCGGATAAGCCAATCGACAGTCTTTCGTCTTCTCAACAAAACAAAGTTTTAGCAGAAATAGCGGGTAAAATTGAAAATCACATGGGTTTAAATGCCATTGCCCACGTATTAAACAACTTGGATGAATTCACTCCAAAACAAGATGCTTTTGTGCAGGGTATTCCGGAATCAAATGTTCAACGGGATTTTTCTATGCGTTCTGTTATGGCCGGAAACAATATCGAAGTCGTTTCCGGTGAACATGTATTCGAAACTATCACAGCTGATGACTTTAGTAAATTGAGTGATCAGGATCAAACACTTATTCGCACGTATGAGCGGGCTATGCTCGATCTAATGGATAGATGGAATATGAATTATCCAAAAACATATGCGGACGATCCGGGAATTCGTAGTCGAGCACAAGACAATATGAAACGCATACGCGAACAACTCTGTCAGCAACTGACTCATATACTCGATTTTTTGGCCTCCTTAGGAAAGCAACTGGACGATCACTATGGGCATGTTCGCTATGTATGTCAGCAACCTATAACCTAAAAGCGCACTTAAATTAAATCAACAATGGAAAATTTCGTCGTAGACCTACATTGTCACCCCCATACAAAAGCATATTCACACTCGTATCAATTCCCTGGCCCGCCATATAAAAACTCAGATGATCCGAGTATGCGTAATAGTATTTGGTGGTCAGACTGGCCAACACCGAAAGATATCGATCGAAATGTAAATGGGTTGTTTGGACTAACCACGTTTACACAATCAGACATTCGAAAATGCATAGACGGCAATGTAGCCGTAGTGTTTGCAAGTTTAAATCAATTTGAAAAAGGGTTTACGAAAACTCGATTTATAAAAAAGAATGCCACCGATTACGTCATTGGAAAAATCACTGAATTCGAAAAAAAACGGTTAAAATTCGTGCGTGAAGAATTAAAGGATTATTTTCCTGATGTCGTCAACGAATACAATTTTCTAAAAAGCAGAAGCGGTGAAATCAAAATAATTGGTGGACGAAAACATCGGTATCAACTGGTGAAAAATTATTCTGAGCTCAAACGCATGCTTGGAAAAACAGATGTAGACCATCAGGTACTACTAATCAATACAATTGAAGGTGCCCAGGCGTTAGGAACAGGTATAGAATTACAAGGTGCATACCAACATATTGACCTCCTACGCGCCCGTGTACGTAAAATGAAACAATGGGACCACCCACCGTTTTTCATAACTTTTTCCCATCACTTTTACAACGAATTTTGTGGGCATGCGCGATCACTGGGAGCGGTAAAATTGTTTGTCGATCAGGACATGGGTATCAATAGAACATTTACCGCTGCTGGAGCCATTATCCGTGATGATTTATTGTCTACAACAAATGGAAAGCGTATTCTTATTGATGTAAAACACATGAACAGACGGTCCCGATTAAAGTATTATGAGTATCTTAAAAATCGAAATGAGGATATTCCTATCATCGTGAGTCATGCCGCTGTCGCGGGTATGAATACACCAGACGAAGACTCTGTACGCGGAAATGTTAAAAAATATTTTGCCAGCGAGAGTATCAATTTCTTCGATGACGAATTGGTTGAAATTGAGCGTTCCAACGGACTCTTTGGTATACAATTAGATGAACGTCGTGTCGCCAGCAAGCGTGAACTACGAAAAGTCCGTGGAACAACTGGAAGTGATTTGCTGCTTAAAACAAGTAACTTAATCTGGCGTCAAATTCAACACATAGCAGAAGTGCTGGACCATCACGGTGAATATGCATGGGCGCTGCCATGTATAGGATCTGACTTTGATGGTATGGTTAATCCGATTGATGGGTTTTTTACATCGGCCCACTTCAAAAACCTGGAACCTTTTCTCTTAATACATGCGCGTGAATATGTTACTAATACCATTCAATCACGGATGAACGAATCAATGAATAAAAATATCACTGCCGATGAAATTGTGCGGCGTGTTATCCGAGAAAATGCGATGAACTTTTTGGAGGCGTATTTTAATTGAAAACATAATTCCTTGCCACTTAATGCAAGTGCCTTTAGAACTATTTCGAGACAATATATTCCAATGGCTACTAAAAGTAAGACAACAAAAATTTTCATTTCTTATGCTCATGAAGATCAAATTTATTTAGAAAGACTTCTCGTGCAGCTTGCCACTTTAAAGCGAAAAAGGTTAATCGAAGATTGGACAGATAAAGCAATTAAACCTGGTGAACAATGGGATCAAGCGATCAAACATGCTCTTGATCAAGCCGGTATTGTGCTATTTTTAGTTAGTCCTGATTTTTTAGCATCAGACTATATTCATGATGTAGAAATTAGCAATGCCCTAGAGAACCTTGGGATCAATCAAACTCTATTAACTCCTATTATAATTCGTCCCTGCAATTTCCGAAGTTCTGAACTGAGTAAATTTCAAGCACTTCCAATAGGCGCCAAGCCAATTTCAACATACCCTGATGAAGATATCGCCTGGTTAGAAGTTGAAAATGGTCTACTAAAATTAATAGACACAAATAATACTGAGGCATTAAATCAAGATGTCGAACCCAAAAATTCAGCCTTATCCAATTTCCACACGACCTCTAACCTAAGCACCACTTTGGATAATATAAATCCACAATATATCCGCTCTTTGATAGCACAAGGTGAAACTGAAAAGGCAATTGACTGCTTGATAAATTCTGTTGAAATAAAGAATAACGAAACTCTTCAAAACAGTCTGGTTGCTCTTTCTTCTCGTTGGTACAGGTTAAAATCAGAAATATCCATGGGAGTCGTTAGTTCTGAAAACAAACAACTACAAAACGCTAGAATAACCAACGCATTATTATCCATAGTGAATGACATTAAATTCGATTAAAAGCAACGTACCAATGAAAAAAATTCAGAAATTTTGGCCAATTGTTTTCCTTATTATATTTGGAAACAGTTATGCATTTTGTCAACTGGACACCATTTCCATGCCAGACCCACAATTAGACGATCGCTCCATGATCGCATTTTATCAACCCTATAAATCTTTTTCGAAGATTGACGTGCAATTTACAACTTGTTCATCTCCGAACAATTCCGGTCAAGATTGGAACAGCAAAATAGCAACTGGTACACTCCGCTGGGACTCGAGCCAAAAACTTCTTGAGGGTGCGTGTAAAGTCCTTTTTGATACAGATAAAAAACTCGGTGGTTCGATTATTTCAGAACTATTGAAAGAAGAGGCTATGCATATTAATATTCAATTAAATACCGCTAACGGAGACCTATTAATTACAGATGGAGATAATTTACAGATTTACAAAACGACGATTACAAATAATATTGTTCACGGATTTAACAATTCAAATAGAATAGCGATTGTTACGCTCACCGATCACTAAAGATGGTACAATGAATCCAGATTTATTAAACAAAATCAAACAACTTTTAAGCAATGGAAGGCTAGAAGAAGTGTTTGAACTATTTGAAAAAGAAGTTAGTCAAATTGATGAGAAAATATTCGAGGACATAATTGCGCTTAAAGGTAAGTACTACAATAGCAAAGAAGATTTTCAGGTAAGAAATATAATCGCTTCTTCAGAATTTAATCTAGAACGTTCGCGAACGGTCAACGGGATACAATTAATCCTGCGTAAACTGCAATCATCTTCACAAGGGAGTCAGCGAAACACCTCCAGAAAGCAAGTAGTTCTTTCCTCAATCTTCCTAATCTTGTTAGCCGCAGGGGTCTACTTCTGGAACCAAATAGAATCGGAAAAAAGCAACACCGCGCATGCTCAAAAAACACTAACTGCTATAAATCATGATTTCATTGGGAAATGGCATGCAAAGGTTCAAAAAAAAGGCTATTTGATCGATCGAGGCATTCGCACAACTTATGAAAATGCGGATGCGCATTGGCAAGTCGAAATTTTTAAGAATAATAAAATCACTCTATCCGGGACGATTGACACGTCCAATGCTGCCACATACACCTGGTTCTATAAAGAAATAGACAGTATACTCACATTAATCCAGGACGATCATTTGGCATTCGAAATACAAATACTTAAGCATAATAAATCTTATCAACATTGGACTACAACAGTCAAAAACGGAAATAAAACGGAAGAGTGGACATGGATTCTCACTCGTTAATTACTTTTTAAATCATAAACAATATACCATGAATAACATCGATCTCCACTGTCATCCATCACAAAAAACGATGCTGACAAAAAACACAAACCCTAGAGAATATATCGAATTTGACACGAAAATATCCATTCTCACTGACGAAACTGCAGGGGATATTCTGGACTCTCAGAGCAGTTTAAAACAAATAGAAGATGGCAAGTTTAAATTAATATTTTGGTCTGTATATACGATGGAACGAGAAGTCATTTCCGTCAGTCGTATTCAAGAAGCTATTGGAAATGAAAAGAAAGCCGATATCGATGTCGAGTATTTGAATAAAGTAAAGAACGTCGAAATCAATTACTTTGACTACATGAAAAACGAGTGGAACGTTATGCTAAACGAAGCAAACACGAACCCAAAACTCAAACTCATTCATACAATCGACGAAATGGAGGCAGATAAAATCAATGTATTTCCATCACTCGAAGGTGCTCATGCCTTCGTTACATCAAATGATGATGAAAACTATATCGACGATGAATTTATCAACCGATTCAACGATTTTATCACTACTCAACCACTTAGTTTTATCACACTTACTCATTTCACAGACAAACAGCTTTTTACACATTGTTTTGCCCTCAAATTGATGAAAAAAAGTGAGTTAACAGACTCCAATTTTTATCCAACCTATTTATCCCCGAAAGGATATTCCGATATGGGCGAACGATTACTCGACGCAAGTATAGCCGCAAATAAAGCCATTGACATAAAACATACCAGTCTCCTCGGACGGCTCCATGTATATGAGCATATCAAACAAGCGGGGGCGTATACACGCATAATGTGCTCTCACGCAGGAGTGGCCGGTATGTCGTATAAAACTTTTTTAAAAGATTGTCTCATTACACCAGAAGAGAATCCGGACGTAGATAAAAAACGGATATTTAAAAATCGGGGTGCTTACATTGTAAAATTAATGTATCGCAGAAAACAAGGACCATTAAAACTGGCGTTCAATCCACAAACCATCAATTTATACGATGAAGATATAAAATCGATAATTGAAATCGGTGGCATTATTGGGTTATCTATGGACCAACGAATACTTGGTGGAAGCACATTTTTAGATCGCATCAGTCAATTGCTCAACTATCACTCCGACTATGTGACCCTCGAAGGGTTTGTACTCTTGTGTCAACGTATAGGTATCCGACCAGAAGCATATCTCGGTGAAGGTTATATGAATAAATTGGACAAAGAATTAATTCAAATAGACGACTTAAACCTGGAAGAACCTCAGGTTCGAGGAGTACTCGATTGGAAAAAACAACACCGTAAACGCGTTGCACAAAGTATCATGCACATAATACATGTTGGCTTGGAGGTAAGTGACAAACCTTGGGAGCATATTGCTTTGGGTTCTGACTACGACGGATTGATCGACGCTGTGAATTGTTGTAAGACATCCAAAGATGTTCCGAAGTTCAAGAAAAGTTTAACGAAATATTTTAAGAAATTGAAGCGAAAAGGTGATTATACCTATACTATTTCGCCGGAGGACTTAGTGCGAAAAATTTATGAAGAAAATGCTATATCTTTTTATAGACGATAGTGGATTAGTGGTGCAGTTAGTAAGTAAGCAGTTTAATGAAGTGATGTGGCAATGAGACAATGTGACAACAACTCAATCCTGAGGGTTTCATGAAGATGTTCTAAATTCAGTCGAACGCTCAATTTATTATTTCGCTTTCTCAATTTCTTGTGCGCAACCCGCAGGGTTTTAAAGTTTAACCTTGCCATAAAAACTAAATCCTTGATTCGTGCTACTAGTTAAAATATTAATAATACCAATTAAAGTGTATGATGGCGTATAAAATTATACCTTTAATTGGTATAATATAACAAGCCACGAAGGACAAATTGGCAGGAAGGTTTATCTTTTAACGCTCTTCGTTTCTCATCGTATTATTCGTGGAATTATTAATGCAGCTAATAGGAACTTCCTTTCATAAAAACAATTTTTTCAATTCGTCACTCCGCATCGTATGTCTCATAAAACAGTTTTTGGCTGATGCGGTAAATATCATCGTAGTCACCATTACACGCGAGATAATCACCAATGCGAGCATATTGTGCCTCTCCCCAGGGCGCTTTAAACATAAAGTGGTTGGGTAGGTCTAATTCATTCAAATTTTTAGAAGAAAGTTGCACTGCTTTAATGCGACCGATCGGATTGCATTCGAGGCGTCCGTCAGGCAACGTTCGGCGTACCTCATATCGCTGATCAAAATTCCGATTTCGAACGATGTATTCCTCTTTTTCACTCGTTTGATTCTGAACTATATAATCTCCCTTTTCAGCTGTATTTTCAGTTTCTGTAAAATCATCAGCAACGGTCATGATTTTTTCCCCTCCTGTAGCTCGAGTAGCAATAATACTCGCTACTTTTTTATACCAATTTCCTTTTTGATTTATTAATGCCCCAACTTTTGCTACAAAGGCATTATGGTCCATAATCGCACTTTGTAACTTCTCAGAAGTCGCATCAAAATTAGCAGGAAAGTGTTTTTCATGAATATCTGCAGTGGCAATTTTATGGCCGATTGCGTAAAGATCTCGTGCATTACCGCCGGCATCCATTTTTCGCAGACTAATGAGTCGATTTTCATCGTAGGAAATATCATATTTGTTCAATCGGGTTTGACTCAGTTTGATATCAAACCGCTTATAAGAAAAAGCCCCGGATTTGATATTTAAATAGGTCTCGAGTCCGTCTTCTGTATGATGCTGATGGCGTAAATGAAGAGGTCGCGATAAATGATCCAGCAGTGTATGATTCATATCCGTGGCGTCAGCCATGAATAGATTTGGTAATTCACCGGCCCATAAAATTGTTCTTCGCTTCGCCAGTTTTTTCATTTCGGCCATGTGTGCTTTCGGCCGATAATATCCAGTGCCTAAAGATGTAATCATCATTTCAGACCTACCCATACCCCAGTTAAATCCAAATTCTTTCATAGTCGCTAGCATAAAAAGTAATAGCGAAGGATTATTAGCAGAGCTCACGCCTCCATCAATAAATACGCCCTTGTCATCATTGTCAAATGTCAATACTTTTGACCGAAAATAGGAAGGTGCTGCGGACGTCGCACGTAACAAATCTGGTATTCGTATACCGTTATTTTGTTCATAAAAAGGGCTAGCCGGGTGATTGGTAAAGGCATACGTCCGATAATTATCCGCTCGACGACAAACAACACAAAATCCAGTCTTGAATTCGGTCGACCCCAGGTTGAGCTCACCAACATATTCATTACTTTTCAATGCCGCTTCCAGCGGTTTTTCGTCATACTCCGCTCGTAAAAAATACCGAAATATTTTCGGAACAAGTGGTGCATTTAACTTCGAAAATATTGCATTTCCAAATTCAAAATATAAATTTTTAATTTTTTCAACTGCCAATCCACGTGCGAGCAACGTGGCAATAATGGCACCCGTACTCGTGCCTCCGATTAAGTCGTAATATTGACTTAGTCGATAGTCTGATTCACCATATCGCTCTCGTAATATCGATTCGATGCGCTCTAGAAATCCAATAGTAAGTGCACCACGAATCCCGCCCCCATCCAGGGCAAGTATGCGTTTGGGGCCAGGAGACATAAGGCGTCTGTAGACCGGATGCTCTTGATACTTTTTATTATATTTTATTCCCATCGATATGGATTGTTTGGTAATCAAGGTACAGAATATGTGGGAAATTCAGTTTTTGTAAAACCTACGACTAGTAAAACAGTTTTGAAATTCCTTTAATTGGCTATAAAGCCTAAATTTTATACTATTTTAATCGTATTATTGTAAAGGGCTTGATGACTTCTACCTAAGCAATAACATTAACCCACAGTATGAGCAAGGAAATATTCATCAGTTATCGGCGGGCTGACACAGCAATGACTGCAGGCCGCTTATATGATACACTCGCAGCCCGACTTGGCCAAAAAAGTGTATTCAAGGATATTGACAACATACCTCCGGGTGCCGACTTTCGCAAAGAGATCGGAAAAGAATTGTTGAGCGCTAAAGTTATTCTGCTTCTCATAGGCGATACGTATACAACACTGAAGGATGAAAATGGTGTTCCACGAATAAAATCTACTCATGACTTTGTGCGTGACGAGGCTTCCGTTGCTCTTGCCTATCGACATGAAAAACTTGTAATTCCGGTTTTCGTAAAAGGCGCTGCGCCACTAAAAAAGGAGGACCTGCCACCCGACCTTCATGAACTTTCTTTTATTAATGGAATGCCTTTGTCTCCTGATCGGTGGAATGACGACGTGGACAACCTCGTTGAGGCGATCAAAAGTAAAATCTCACCCAAAAGACCAAAGCCTCCACCGCGTCCTCGACCAAAACCTTCAAAAGATGGGCGCACGATCTTACTATTGCTGGGTGTTCTTGCCCTTATTATTGCCGCGGCATTTTTAATTCCGAAATTAAATCCTGACATCGATCCAAATCCACCAGGTCCAGAACCAGTCGACATAAATCCATTAGATTTTGAGGGCCGCGTTACAACGACGCAACTCAATGTACGTGATGCACCGGGCACATCGAATTCCAATGTATTAATGACATTAAATGTAAACGATATAGTATCCGTTAAAGGTTCGCGAGCTGATGATGAAAATAAATTATGGTATCTGATAAATATTGGAGGCACGCAAGGCTGGGCCTCAAGTAAATATATTTCACTGGACTCCGGTGTCCCGGACAAACCTTACACGCCACCTGCAAGCCTAACTTTCGCTGATCGCATAAAGGGTAAATGGCTATACGCTGAATATTATCGTGCGGGTCAATCCTTCGCGAGCCCCTATATAGGGACTACATATGATTTTCAAAATGGCGTGGTGCACGCGTCCAAATTTGGGAATTTTACTGGGAGCCAGCCGTATACAATTACGGCTGATATCTTAACAATTAATAATGTAGTATACAGATACAATCTATACGATTACGAATTACAATTAAATGGCTTCGAATATGATGAATACGGAAATGCTATACCCATAACCATGTATCTTGACCGGCAGTAATGCCAATTATAGGTTTAATTGACATATGTATTAAGAGAGGTCGCTTCAAATAACAAAGCCACGTTGATAAATCAACGCGGCTTTTCTTCAAATAAAAACAGTGGGATACGTATACCAATTAAAGCTATAATTGGTATTAATTTATTCTATAATGGATTTTGGTCGCTTTCCGAAATGGCGTCATTGGCATTTATTTCATCTTCTGGTAATTGGAATCGGAACATATTTCCTTCTGCGACTTCATTAAATAATCCGAATGATGCGTGATTAGTCCCATCGTAGTCACGCACAAGTGGTTTTTTCAATCGCTTGAGATCAAACCATGCATGACCTTCGCCCCAAAGTTCGATTCGCCGCTGAAGATAAATTTCGTCGACGAGCGCATCGCCCATGCTGGTTGACTTTACATAACCGGGGTCGCGATTGCTTACCAATTCGAATAGTACGTCAGCTGCCGACGCATCCCCCATTCGGGCACGAGCTTCTGCTTCGACGAGGTACATTTCTGCGGCCCGCATGTACACATAGTCGGCCTCAAAGAAGGTGGCATCACGAAACTTCGTATTTGCATATGCTGGTAATTCCGGATAGGTAGGGTTTCCGTCTACAGGATGTACAAATGCTGTCTTGCGCAAATCAGAGTCCGGAATCTGACTGTATAAGTCGACATCTATTAATTTGTACACACCTAATGCACCTGCATAACCTGGGCTTGTATTATCCATATGTGAGAAGAAGGAAGCAAAAATCGTACTGGACTCGGCATCTATATCAGCACCCCACATCCATTCACCATTTCCTATATCGGCAAAACCCTCGTCAAGCCATGCATCGATAGACATGAGTGAATAAGATGATCTTGCCGCTACGGCGGTTGCGGCGGCTTGCGCCCAATCTCCTCTTTCAAGGTATACAGCCGCTAAGTATCCTTGAGCCACACTTTGATCGATGGCCTGTTTTGTTGGTCGGGCATAGCCATCCAGCAAGTCAACAGCTTGTGTCAAATCAGCCACTATCTGATCATACACCGCAGACACGGTAGCACGAGGTTTGCCTTCAAAGTTTGCCCCGTCCACGAGTGGAATACACATATCATTTTCATGCCCGATATACGTATGAGCAAATAACCTGGCCAAATAGAACATACAGAATCCTCGGGCAGTCAATGCTTGACCCAAAACGGCTTTTCCTGTGTCATCCAAAGCTGAAGGGTCATCTAGTGAACTTATGATTGAATTGGCTTCAGCAATAAACTTGTAATACGTATTCCAAACCATTCGCGCACGCGAATTTGATTGTACACGGCCATCATAGGAATAGAAAAATCCGTACCAGTGTAAAAAGGGCATAGTGACGTCATGGCTCATGAAGTCCGTAGCTGTGGTTATGGCTTTATGACCATAATCAATATGACCTCCGCGATCTCCTATTTCAAAAGTACGCATGGCCGCATACGTACCATCTACAACAGCCTGAAAAGAGGCAGGGTTACTGGCCAATTGCTCGCTTGAAATCGTATTCTGTGGTTGTGTATCTAGAAAATCTTTTTCACAACTTGTCCACAAAAATGCCGCTATGGTTAAATAAATTATTTTTTTCATAATGATAAATTTTTGTCAATTATTAAAAGGTGACCGATGCACCAATTGATATGTTTCGCATAATGGAATATTCATTTGTCGCGTTTCCAATCAAACTTAATCGGGGATCATATCCATCACGCTCCGTCCATAATTTCAAGTTGTTTCCGGAAACATAAATTTTAGCGGCTTCAAGTCCAACTTTATCCAAAAAATTTGCACCGGAAAAATCATAGCTTAAATACACATCTTGTAGACTGAAATAGTCAAGTGGTACGAGCCAATAACTTGAGAAATTATTTTGATCATCATCCAGTACGTCAAGTCGAGGAATGCTAGCAGTCGTATTTTCTGGCGTCCAGGAGTTGTGAACGTCTTTATGAAAATTATGACCAATATCTCCAGCAGAAGGAAGCAACCCTGCATAGACGCCATCATATCCATAACCACCGATCTGATACGCAAATCCTATGTTCAGAGATAGTTTCTTGTAGTCAAATTGAGTAGATAGCCCACCATACACATCCGGAATGGCTGACTTATCCAAAAAATATTCGTCTGCCTCGGAGTACTCACTTGTGGTAATTCGATTTCCGGTCGGATTGCCCATGTCGTCTAATTCATCAATGTACCATAGTGCATCTCCATTCATAGGATCTACACCGGCAAACTCACGCATATAATAATCGTATCTCGATCTTCCTTCTTCCAAACGGAAACGCGTATTGTTTCTATCATCAATAAATTCTTGAGGCAGCCGTGTAATTTCATTTTGAAAATGGGTAGCGTTCATTGAAATATTCCAATTAAAATCACGGCCATTTACAATTCCCAGACCTAATTCCACTTCGACACCTTTATTTTCCATATCGCCAACATTGTCCGGAAAGGAACCCCGGCCTTCGGATACGGGTAATGGATTAAAGAATATCAAGTCTTCAACTTGACGAATAAAGTACTCGGCCTTTAAGGAAATGCGATTACGAAGAAGCCCTAACTCTATGCCTGCGTTTATATTTGTTGAGGTTTCCCACGTGATATTCGGATTTCCCAATTGAACGAAATTGACACCAGGAGATCCCCCACCTGCATTTACCACAATAAATTGATCTAGGTAAGCATAATAGTTTCGGTTATCGGAATCACCAACAATGGTGCGGAGTTGTTCATAATTTAAACCATCATTGCCTTGTTGTCCAAAACTGGCTTTAAGGCGTAATTGGGATAAAAGTTCAGAATTTAAAAAAGACTCCTTGTGTAAGTCATATGCGACTCCGGCTCCATAAAAATTCCCCCATCGATTATCGGGATGAAAAACCGAAGAGCCGTCTCGTCTAAAACTAGCATTTAAAAAGATCTTATCTCGATAATCATAATTTAACCGAGCCAAGTACCCTTCTACGGTATAATCTTTTTCATATCCTTCAAGGTATTGAATATTTGCTCCGTTATTAAGAATGGCAATATCCGAAAGAAGGTTCTCAGTTTTTTGTCCACGCAGTAATTCGAAATGAAAATCGTTACTCTCATGCCCGACCATCAATCCTAACGTGTGGTCTCCCATGTTCTTGGAATACTGAAGCAACTGTTGATGTGCAATTGTATTTTGTTTGCCGCTCGTAGTTGTTAATCGACCATTTACGTTACTGGCATCCCCACCAATCGGCGTAGCAAAAGCAGTAATATTTTGCGAAACGACATCCGTTGAGAAGTTATACGTAAAATTGAAATTTTTCAAAAACTTAATTTTTGCAAATGCCCTACCCGATATATTGTCTTTTAAATTATTGTCAATATCAAATAAACTTGTGGCAACGGGATTATTAAAGGCACCATATGGTCTCACGCCAGGAACACCATCGTTTGATTCCCCGAAATCATATTTTACACTTCCATCCGTATTGTTAATGCGGTTTCCTACCTCATCATATGCGTAAACCGGATAGATCGGTGCAACGTTGCGAGCCCAGCTAAACAGATTGCTGTATGTACTGGAAGCAACGTTTTGAATAGGTGCATCCTGATCAGTCCGTGCATAGTTTATTGAGCCCCCTATTTCGATTGCCTGGGAAACATCAAAACCGAGTGCTGCCCGAGCCGTGACACGATCAAACCCAGATGCCAGGGCGTAACCTTCATCCGTTAGATAGCTTAAAGAAAGTAAGGAATTGTAGTCCTCTCCGCTTGCGCGAACACTTAAGTGGCTTTCGCTACGGAGGCTATTTTCGAAGAGTTCATCATCCCAGCTATCTTGATACTTAGTGTTTAAGCCAGGTCTTAACTTTCCTGTCGCGGGATCAATGACCATGTCGTCGGGCACATCATAATTGTTATACCCAAGCTGATAATCCCCTCCACTAATAAGACCTGTTGCGGCTGTATTGGCCGCTTCTGTTGGGTCTACACCATCATTGATTAATCCAACCCGTATGCGCTCATACCAAGTCTCATAGAATTCACCCGGATCCGTAATAATATCATATTCCGGATAGGCCCTGTCATTACGACCAATTTTTGTGTCAAATGAAACCTTTATGCCATTTTCCTTGGCGGTTTTTGTAGTAATTATGACCACTCCATTAGCTCCCCGGCTTCCATACAGTGCATTCGCAGATGCATCCTTAAGAAAGTTTACCGATTCAATATCCTGAGGTGAAATGGAATTTATATTGCCGTTAAAAACGATTCCATCCACCACGTATAGAGGAGCACTTGTGGCGTCAATGGACCCAATTCCTCGGAATCGAACCGTTGGGTTTGCACCCGGCTGTCCAGATTGTTGGACAATTTGTACACCAGGAACCTTTCCAACCAGTCCTTGCACGACATGTGCACCAGTCGTTTTTTCGATGTCTTCGGACTTAATTGAGGTGACGGATCCTGTGATCTCACGTTTTCGCTGGGTACCATAACCAACGACATAAATTTCCTCGAGTACTTCTCCTTCAAGTAGATTGACCTCAACCTTGCTCGCTGCAGTTATATCTACCTCTTGCGGTTGAAATCCTATATACGAGATCACCAACGTCGTCGCATCTTCCGGGACATTAAGTTTGAATGAACCATCAAAATCACTGATAGTTCCTGTTGTGGTGCCCTTGACAATGACGGAAGCGCCAATAAGGCCATCTCCGGCTTCGTCTAGAACGACGCCTGTCACCGTCTTCTGGGCAAATAGCGTGCCCGCACTTAGTAATAAGGCGAGTAGAATTAATCGTTTCATACACTTTCATTTGAGTTAAAAAATTGCCAAATTTTATATCGTCCGAACAATACACAAGCATGTATTCTACGGTCAATTAACTATTTGACTTAATAAAATTAACACTTAATTAACGATTAACCACCAATAATTTAGTAAACGTTCATTCAAAATGAACAAAAGCTGACAGAATACTGACCGAGAAGGACACTTACATCCACAAATTCTTAGTGTTAGTCTATGTCTCACTCTACTTCCTTCGCTATTGGCTAGGTTTAAGGCATTAAACCTAATTCTACTCACTTCATGGCAACTTTGACGATTTCGAACCTCAATAAGACGTATCCTAATGGCGTGAAAGCCCTGGACAATGTCAGTCTCACTATTACGAATGGTATGTTTGGTTTACTGGGCCCCAATGGTGCAGGAAAATCGACACTCATGCGTACGCTGGCTTGTCTGCAAGAAGCCGATTCCGGTGACATGCAACTCGACGATATTAATATCCGAACGCGACCCGATGAACTGCGAAAAGTTTTGGGCTATCTGCCACAAGAATTTGGTGTCTATCCTCGAATTACTGCCGAGCAATTACTTGACCATCTATGTGTACTAAAAGGAATCGGCCATTCCAAAGAGCGCAAGGAACTCGTTCATCACCTGCTCCAAAAAGTTAACCTCTATGACAAACGGAACAAGAGCGTCAAAGGATTTTCTGGCGGCATGAAACAGCGTGTTGGAATCGCGCAGGCGCTCATAGGGAATCCAAAACTCATCATTGTCGATGAGCCTACAGCCGGATTGGACCCAGGCGAACGAAATCGATTTCACAACTTATTGGCCGATGTCGGCCAGGAAGTAGTCGTTTTATTATCTACACATATTGTAGATGACGTAAGAGAACTTTGTACGGACATGGCCATCATGAATCATGGCGCCATCGTATTTAATGGCTCACCTACTGCGGCTTTAGACTCACTCGACGGGCAGGTTTGGGAAAGACAAATTACCCGACCTGAAATAGAAAAATATAAGAAGCAATATCATGTTATTTCGGATAAGATGGTGGCAGGGTCACCTATCATTCATGTATTATCCGATACGCAACCAGATGGGTTTTTACGTGTTTCGCCCAACTTAGAAGATGTATTCTTTACGATGACCAGTCAAAATCTACATCACGCATAAAATTTAATTGGATTATGTTTAAAACGTTCTTTTTGCGTGAGATAAAAATGGGTTTAAAACAGCCCATGTTTTATATCTTCTTTATTTTATTCACACTACTTGCCTGCCTTGCTATTGTCACAGACTCTATCACCATTGGAGGTGGGTTTGGCACAGTCTTCAAAAATGCACCTTTTATTGTCACGCGATTTACAGCCATATTAGGTGTAGTGTTCGGAATACTAACGGCCGCTGCTTATTTTAATAATGCAGCGATGCGCGATTATCGTTATCAGTTTAATGAAATAATATTCACGACCCCGGTATCCAAATTCGGTTATTTCTTTGGGCGTTTTTTCGGTGCACTTGTTTTATCATCTTTAGTGCTTTGTGGTGTTTTTTTTGGTATATTAATAGGAACAATCATCGGCCCAATATTTGGCTGGGTCGAAGTCGACCAACTTGGCCCTATACCCTGGCAGGCATTCGGTTCCAACTTTTTGTTGTTTACGTTACCAAATATGATGATAGCCGGAACCCTCGTCTATGGTCTCGCTACTAAATTCAGAAACACCATGGTCTCCTTTGTCGGTGCCATGCTCATACTCATGGCCTATATGGTTACGGGAAGTTTTCTAAGTGACATCGACAATGAAAAGTTAGCGGCCATGCTCGATCTCTTTGGTTGGCGCACGTACAATGTCGAAAGCAAGTATTTCACTCCAGCTGAAAAAAATACAATTTCTCCAGGCTTCGGAGGTTTATTGTTCCAAAACAGACTTCTTTGGACTACAGTTAGTGCCCTACTCCTTTCACTTTTCTATGCTACCTTCTCATTTAAATTAAAGAATAAAAAGGTAAAGGCCAAGTCAAAAAAAACGACTAAAAACGATAGAAGTACTACGGTCTCTGCTCCGATATCATTTCAATCTGTTTCTTCCTGGAATCAATTTGCGAGCTTTTTTAATATGAATTTTCGGAGTATAACAAAAAGTTTGCTATTTAAAATATTATTTGTTTTCTGTGCCATCATGGTTGTTTCATCTCTATGGGGCGGATTTGAATATTTTGGGCTTCAGTCCTATCCTGTGACGTATAAAGTGATGAACGATATTTCGGACCAAAGTTTTCTTTTCTTAGCTATTGTCATGGTTTTTTATAGCGGCGAACTCGTCTGGCGTGACAGAGATGTAAATATTCATGAAGTAATCGGAGCATCTCCTTATTCGAAGCTATTATCACTTCTTGCAAAGGCTTTTTCATTGATCGCGGTCATTTTGCTCTTATATGCTTCGATGGTTGTTTTTGGTATTTTGTACCAGCTTTTTCATGGATTTACAGATATTAAAGTTGACCTATATTTCAGCAATTTTCTTTTAGATTCCTTGCCCACGTATATAACCTGGAGCTTTGTATTAATTTTTATCCAAATAATTATCAATCAGAAATATATTGCCTACATGGTTTCCTTGCTGGCCATGTTTTTGTTGGACTTACTGCTGTCCACACTTGATATTGAAAGCAACCTCGTATCAATTGGTGGTGGACCATCACTCATGTACTCTGACATGAATGGTTTTGGGCCTGGGCTCACGGGCTCCTTGTGGTTTGCTGCCTATTGGATCGTCTTTGGTTTGCTAACGCTGGTAAAAGGTGCTGCATTTTGGCAAAGAGGCACAGAGCAAAATTGGCGCTTGCGTATACGAAATGGTTTACAGAATTTGAAAGCTTACAAAAGCTTGTTTTCTGTTCTATTGATCCTATTTATTGGATTAGGCGCCTATATCTATTACAACACGCATGTTTTAAATCAATATGATACCTCCGACCAGGTCGAAAAAATGCGAATCGATTACGAAAAAAAATATAAACAATATGAATCGCTACCAAAGCTCAGTATTGACGATGTAAAATATGCGATCGACATCTTTCCAGAAAAGCGTGATGTGCATGCAACTGCTCATTTGGTCATGCGGAATAAAACCGATAGACCTATCAATTATTTACATGTAATACTATCAGATCGGTGGAAGCACGATGTCATTATTCCGAATGGAAAACAAACCTTGTACGACGACAAGTCAGGTTACGCTATTTACGAATTTGAACCCTTACTGCCCAATGACACTATGTCCATTACCGTCAAAACCAATTTCATATCTAAGGGTTTTGAAAATCAAGTTGGTGACCGATCCGTTGTACGAAATGGAAGTTTTTTTAATAACAAAGATATTTTGCCGGAGTTTGGCTATAATCCCAGTTATGAAATAGATGACAAATTTACGCGAAGGAAATATGACTTAAAACCTAAAAAGCGTATGCCTGATCTGGAAATTGAATGTGGCCTCGCCTGCCACAAAAATTATTTATCCGACGGTGTATCGGATTGGATAAACGTTAAAACGACAATCTCCACATCAAAAGACCAAATTGCTATCGCACCAGGCAGTTTATTAAAACAATGGAGAAAAGATGATCGAAACTACTATCACTACAAAGTCGACCATCCTTCACAAAATTTTTATTCTTTCATGTCGGCCGAATATGAAATTGCGCGCCGGACATGGAATGATGTACAAATTGAAATTTACTATGACAAAGCTCATGACTATAATATCGACATGATGCTCGATGCCGTTGAACGTTCGTTGAAATATTTCACAGAGCACTTTGGGCCGTACTATCATAAACAGGCTCGTATAATTGAATTTCCGCGCTATGCCACTTTTGCACAAGCTTTTCCCGGAACGATGCCCTATTCCGAAGCCTTTGGATTCATCATTGACCTGGAAGATGAAAACAAAAACAATGTCGTCGACGCCGTCATTGCACATGAGATGGCGCATCAATGGTGGGCACACCAAGTTATTTCATCTTTTATGCAAGGTGGAACAATGCTCGTAGAAAGTTTTGCAGAGTATTCTTCCCTTATGGTTATGAAAAACCAATTGAATGACGATATTAAGATGAAGGAGTTTTTAAAATACGATTTCAATCGATATTTGCGCGGTCGAAGCGCTGAGACACAAAAGGAGGTGCCGCTCAATAAAGTAGAAGACCAATCGTACATTCATTACGGAAAAGGATCTGTTATTCTATATGCGTTACAGGATTACATTGGAGAAGATAGCGTAAATGCCGCGCTGCGTTCATTTTTAGAAGAATACCGATACGCGGAGCCACCCTATCCAAATACACACGATTTCCTAAGGCACTTACGACCGCGTATTCCCGATTCATTACAATATTTAATTCGAGATTGGATTGAGGAAATTACGCTTTATGATTTTCGCTTAGAAGAAGCCAAATTAGAAGAATCTTCTACTGGCTCGTACACGATTTCGCTTAAATTATATGCCGATAAATTAAAAGCTGACTCACTCGGAAACGAAACGTCAGTTGGAATTAATGACTATGTGGATATAGGTTTTTTCGAAGACGATGAGGAAGAGAAATTACTACATTATGAACGCATTAAACTGAATAAAAAGAATATGCAACTTGAATTTTCGTTGGACAAAAAACCGAAACGAGCGGCCATCGACCCCCGTCGAATATTGATTGAGCGGGTGATTTCGGACAATAGCCGCGGGTTGGAATAGTTCATTGTAAGCTTTATGCCTTGCATATAGCTAGAAGAAATCTAGAATAAAATATTATATAGACCTGAATACGATTGAATCAGCCTTCATAAACAATAGGAAAACATGAATTGTGCCGCCAGGGCGCTTTATACCAATTAAAGCTTCAAACCAAATAGGCAACCTTTTACATTAAATCCAACACATTTGTGTTACATCAACCGGTTAGCCCATAAAATATCCACTTGACCTTCCATATCGTATCTTTACTCAATGGACAAAATCAGAAAGGCAGAAATAAAAAAGCTCATTGCAAAACGTATCGAAAAAACTAAAAAGAAAATTGAGGGCTACGAAAGCATGGCACAACCCATAACACCTGAAAACTCCATTGGACGTGTATCGCGAATGGATGCGATAAATAATAAAAGTGTTGTCGATGCGGCCATTCGCACTGCAAAAGAAAAACTGAGTGCCATGAAAAGCATGCTGAATAATATCAACAACGACGATTTCGGTCTTTGTGATCGATGCCAGGAACCCATTCCAGAAAAACGCCTTATCCTAATGCCGGAGAGTAAATACTGCGTTCGATGCGCCCGATAGTTTTTCGGTATTTAATATTTCGTGAACATTCCCTGCGCGACAATATTCGTTGAATCTAACAGGTTCACGATATACTTTCCATTTGGTAACGATGCAACCGTAATGGGTTTTTTATCCCAAGTTTGTCGATATACACGCTGCCCTTTCATATTTAGTAATTCCACAACCAACTCCGGCGATTCATCCAATTGGACTAATATTGAAGTTCGTGCAGGGTTCGGAATAATTTCAAGTTTTTTGAAGATCCGCTCTTGCGATTTATTTGACGAGATACCCTCGCTTTCTGTTATTGTATATCGTTTACTCGCTTCAACGTTTGTGAAAACGTCCACCTCACCGCTTGGCCATATAACTTCGACTTCAGTAACTTCATCCGCATCTCCCAACCCAAAATGTACGGTGTATGAACTTTGACTGCAGTACCCAGATGCTCCTGAAACAAATCTGCTTTGATTAACCGCTTGGCCGTCGATCATTGCGGATATATTGACTCGTGCACCGATGGCAGAATAATTTGATGCCGTTCCAATCAAATTCAGCTGAATGAAATTATTTCCACTTGTCGTATTCTTAAACAATGCATTGACTTGACTTTCACCTATGGTGTTGGCCAGTACAATATCCAAATAGCCATCTTGGTTATAGTCACCAAATGCGCATCCAAATGTGTGGCCTGAGTAATTGGCTAAGTCATTTCCTTGAGACAATGAAAAATTTCCATCGCCATCATTGATGTATAAATAATTTTTTTCCAAACTGGCCAAATAGGCATTACAAACAAATAAGTCAAGGTCGCCATCATTGTCAATGTCAGCAAAAGATGACCCGAAAGAATTGACGGAAGGAAAATTCACGATACTGTTAATATCTTCCGTAAATGTTCCGTCGCCGTTGTTAATAAAAATGTTGTTTTTACTTCCTGAGTTTGAATATGTAGCAATAAAAAGATCAAAGTCGCCATCATTGTCAATATCGCCCCACGAACTTCCCGCAGCATTGTTAAAGCGAGACACAATTTCCACGTCGGTTATTTGTTCAAATGTGCCATCGCCGTTATTACTATAGAGTTCATTTTTTTGATTCGATTCATTTGTTATAAAAATATCCGGTAAATTGTCATTGTTGTAGTCGACATAGTCAACTGATCTGGAAGTCCCCGCCGGAGTCGTAAATGAATAATTGGTGTTCTCAGCAAAAGTACCGTCCCCCTGATTTTCGAAATAGGGATTTCTACGATTAATAAGACTATTTGTGACCAACACATCTAACCATTGATCTCCATTAGCATCGATCCAATTGGTCATTTCAGAATATGTACCCGTTTGACAAATGGCATTATCTGCTTCATACGTAAATTGGCCGTTTCCCATATTACGATAAAAGAAATTTAATCGTGGAATTCCATTCCTGCCATACGTTACGACAACTACGTCGAGGTCGCCGTCATTATCCGCATCAGCGAAACTAGCACCATCACTTCTATCACCATCGCTTACTATATCGCCGCTCATCACTTGCGTAAAGGAGCCCTGCTGGTCATTGATAAAGAGATTATTATTTTGACCAGAAAAGGGGCCGTTAGTAATGAAGATGTCATCATAGCCATCATCATTGACATCAACAAAGTTGGCACAGCGTGATGCAGTTGGTGTAGTACTTAAAAATGGAACAGCTACTTCTTCAAATGTTTGTGCTAATATGTTTAAAGACAAAAGAACCAATATGGTCAAACTGAGCGTTTTTAAATATGTCATGTTGATTTTCATTTATACGCTAACGAAAATATCCTGTGAATGGACGTCTTTCCATCTTTCGAAGCTTTCTCTTCATGAATTTGTTGTGGAGGCCTATTATTTTGTTGTGAATGAAAATTTACATGCTCAATCCCGTCGTATGTTCGTATAACCTGGAATGAAAGATGAAATACAAATATTAGTAGTCGACGATGAGCGACCTGCGCGTAGACGTATTGCTCGCTTACTCGACCGATCTCCGTTACATACAATTGTAACGGAAGCCTCTTCCGGAACAGAAGCTACCCATCAATTGGCAACCTGTGAATTTCATATCGTCTTTCTCGACATGCAATTGACGGATATGTCCGGACTGGATGTTTTGCAACATGCAAACTTTAAAAATGCGCGAGTCATTTTCGTTACAGCTTATGACGATTATGCCTTACACGCTTTTGATGCGCAGGCGGTGGATTATCTTCTAAAACCATATACGTATGACCGCTTTAATCAAGCACTCGATCGAGCGCTTGCAGCCATTAAAGTGAATCAAATTGAAGATACCCGTTCTTTAGCTAAAAATATTGACTCTACTACCCAGAAAATTCCAATTAAATTATCCAACAAGTATTACTTCGTTTCTTCCGACGAGATAAAATACCTGAAAGCATCGGGCTCTTATGTAGAAATTCACACAATCGATCACCGAAAACATCTATGCCGAAGTACGCTGAATGGGTTGACGCAAATGCTTGAACCCAAGTCATTTTTTAGAATCAATCGATCGACTACCATAAATGTGGAATTAATAAAAGAAGTGATAAGAGAGGGATACGGTGAGTATTTTGTTAAAATGCTAGATGGAAAAAGCTTTACGGTTAGCAAACGACACAAAATAGGTTTTTTTGAAAAGTTAAATATCAAAAAGTGATAGATAAGCAACTTTGGCGAATCGTATTATTTATTTTTGGATTAGCCTATTTCTTCTCCGTTGGATTTTCGGTGTTTCAAAAGGCCGCATTGGATCTATATCAGACATTCACGTACTCAAATTTAGTTTTTCAGCAAACGATAAATTACATCACCAAACTCGTATTTCTTGTATTTGCCGTGAGGTTGACGGCACGAATGATCCAATATCAATGGCCCTGGCCTAGAAGTTTATTTACGCACGCATTCCTATTATTTGCTTTTGCAGGTTTTTCTGCTTTTTCGCTCATGTTGCTCAGCCACTATTTATTTTCTTCAGAGTATACAATAAGTGTGGCGAGTTGGCTAAACCGGCTTAGTATTGGTCTGACATTTAATTATTTTATTTACCTGGCCACGGTCTCTATTGTCTACGCTTATCTATATTCAAAAAAACAAGAAGCTCAAGCGCTGCATCAAAGTGCACTGAGCAGGCAATTAGCTGATACGAAACTGCTTCAATTACAAAACCAATTGCGGCCTCATTTTCTGTTCAATACGTTAAACGGGATTTCCGCCATGATTGAAGAAGATCCGCTGCATGCTCAAGATGCCATTGCTGATTTGAGTGGACTGCTTCGTTATAGCTTACACTTAAAAGATAAAAAATTAATCTCACTCGAAAAAGAGATTGAAGTATTGCGAAAATATATTAATATAATTAAACTGCGCTTTGATGAAAAAATATTTTTTGATTTTATAGTCGATGATTATTTAAATCAAGCCGCTATACCTCCATTCTTATTACAACCGCTTGTCGAAAATATTATCATTCATGCTTTTGACGCACACCATACGGTCGTACACGTTTCAATAAAAGTTTCATTATTAGAATCTTCTCAAAAACTCTTGATTTCAATTGAAAATAATGGCGCTCCACTCGTGCGTAGTATAAAAGAAGGAACAGGGCTTTCGAATGTGAAGGAGCGTTTAAAAACAATATATGGTGTCGATGCGGAATTCGATTTAACACAATCGGAGAAGTTTGTTATTGCGACTATCCTAATACCCTATACCAAACTACCTGTTGACCACACCAATCAAAATGCAGCGATTAAATCGCATATTGTATCTTGATACATATGCCTCGATTTCCGTTTTTTGAATTAAGAAAGCAAACCAAAGGAGTAGGCCTGCGACAAATTGGCTCGCTAGAGCCTTTTCTTGGCAAGAAGGGACTTCGACTATTCCTAATTATCCCATTATTGCTCCTTATATGTGCTTGTAAAGCCCAAGTGACACACATAGATGCTATAGGTCCGCCATTTATGTGCGGAAATGAGTACATGACTGCAGATGTGTCTACCTTAGAAAAATCAATACAACTCGAAAAGGCATATATCGAACAAGCACAATTTAGGCCGATCAGTGGTCGATCACCCCGTGTATTACCCGTCGTATTTCATATCGTTCATAACGGTGGAGCTGAAAACATTTCAGACGCACAAGTCATGCAAGCATTCAATTGGCTTAATCAATCATTTGCAAATTCGGGTTATTATGACCAGAGTACGGGCGTAACAACAACCGTACAATTTTGCCTGGCGAAGCAAGATGAATTTGGAAATGCTACAACAGGTATAACCCGTACTTCATCGCCATTGACCAATTTAAACTCTGTCATGGATGATGTCGCGCTCAAAGCTTTGATTCATTGGGATCCCCTTAATTACATCAATATATATGTCGTTCGCAGTATATGCAGGGGAACCAATTGTGGGGTAGCTGGATACGCCTATCTACCAGCATCGCACGGTCAACCTGAAGATGGAATCGTTTTGGAAGCCGATTTTACCGGTACGACTCCGGCGAGTAATGCCGTGCTTACGCATGAAATGGGTCATTACCTCGGGTTGTATCATACCTTTGAAGGTGGTTGCAACAATACCGACTGCCTTGCAAACAACGACCGCGTCTGCGATACACCACCGGATGCTTCGACCTCACCGGCACCTTGCCCTATACCTCCTAACTCCTGCCAAACGGATGAAGACGATCCTTCTGTAAACAATCCTTTCCGATCGGTCGCACTGGGTGGATTGGGCGACCAACCCGATATGCACATCAATTATATGGATTACAATGAATTAACCTGCTACTCAGCCTTCACTGATGGACAAGCATCCCGTATGGACTTTTTTGTTCGCACGGCACGTGCTTCTTTGTTAAACTCGGTGGCTTGCCAAGATCCATGTCCCTCACCTGTTTCTGTTTTAATTGACCAAAGTAATTCAACCGAAAATGTCGGTGCCACTTTAAATTTTAGTGGAAACAGTTCAAATGCCAATAATGTATTCTGGACGGTTAATGGCATGATTGAATCAACATCTAGTACGCTTACTTATCAATTTAATTCGGAAGGCTCATATGAAATAATATTTTTTGGAGAAAGTGATGACATACTTTGTCAAATAAACTCAGATACAATTATTGTAACGGTTATTTGTCCGGTAATTGCACAGTTTACACCCACACCTTCGAATTGTCAACCGCTCAACACGCAAATTATTTTTACCAATACTTCGTCCAACTTTACTTCTTTTCAATGGTACTTAAATAGTACACTCCTCAACCCTACAAACACGCAAGACATTACCTTTTCTGATGCCGGAAGACAAGAGTTAATTTTAGTTGCCGACAATGGAATTTGCCGTGACACTTTTCGACACACTATTTCTGTGGGTTGTCTGGAAATATGTGACAATGGGTATGACGATGATGATGATGGTCTGGTAGATTATTACGATTCAGATTGCTGTCTTACTGAACCTTCTTTTAATTTTATTTGTGATACAATGTGTATTGAGCCTCATGATTTTCCTTATACTATCCGAAGGGAATGGGAGTCATCGCTCCGTACTGATGGGTTTTATGCACCTGTTGTAGGTGACATAGATAATGATGGTGTCGTTGAACTTATTGGACGAACGCGAGACACGACACAAATCAGTATTTTTGATGGACGGACAGGACAGGAAGAATTGACCTTTTCCGCAGAAAGGCGACTCGGATTATATCTATCCATTGTTGATGTCGACAATGATGGCTTCGGAGAAATTATTATTCCAACACGCGCGGGATTTGTGCGGTGCTATGAACATGATGGCACATTAAAATATGAAAGCGATAGACGCCTAACTGATCACCTGCCGACATCATCATTATTCTCCTATAACATGTATTTAAGTTCAGCCGACTTTAATCAAGATGGTCGTCCGGAAATCTATGTCGGAAACAAAATATATAATGGACAAAATGGACAATTGATTGCATCCGATAGTTTTAATGCGAAAGGAGCAGGGCAGTCAATAGAAAATGCCTGGCAAAAATGGTTAACAGTCGCTATCGATATACTTCCCGATCAGTATTGTTCGGACTGCGCCGGTCTCGAATTAGTTGCCGGCCATCAAATATATGCCGTAGACATTGCGAATAGAAGCATGACAATTGTAGCAGAAATGCCAGGAAAAGAAGATGGTTTTACCGCCGTTGCAGATTTTGATGTCGATGGTGATCTGGACGTCGCCGTAATCAGGTCGGGGCTTGATTTGGGACCTCCAATAAGTATTGCAGCGGATGTTTATGTATGGGATGGTCAAACAAATACAGTGCTTGCAGAAACGCTTTATCCCGACACAACAGGAATAGCTACGAGTCAATTAGGTGGATTTGTTGTAGCAAATTTAGACTGGGACCATGAGCTAGAAATAGCTTTTAAATTCTCAGATGAACTTGTCGCCATTGACAATGATTTTTCAACACTATGGACCCACCAATTAACAGATGGCTCGGCATGCAGTCCTCACGGATTTGATTTTAATGAGGATGGGCGCGTTGAAATCGTTTTTCGTGACGACAGGGATTTAATTGTACTCGACGGAAACAATGGAAATGTATTAAGTTCTTTTCAAGTGCGCTCAGCAACGGTTTGCGAGCATTTGGCAATTGCTGATATAGATGGCGATGAAAGTGCTGAAATTTTAGTTGACGGAGATGGAAATTACCAATGTTTTGGTGTGAATAATTTGAATCGATGGGCAAACGCGCGTCCCGTTTTTAACCAACCCCAATTTTATAATGTCCACGTCAACGATGATTTATCGGTACCAGCTCAAATGCAAATTCCCAATTTAGTTGGGCATAACCGTAAATTAAATAATTTCAACGTTCCATTATCTATTCCCAAACACGTATTCGACGGCAGTATTTCTGTATCTGATTTAATATGCGACATCGACTCACTTATTATTATAGTAGAGATATGTAATGAAAAACTCCTTCCTATTCCAAATAGCACACCCATTTCACTATATTGCGGAAACCCCGCTGACAATAGTAGTCACTTATTATATACACATAATATTACGGGGGAATTACCAAATGATTCGTGTAGGCACGTACAATTAAAAGTGGACCTAGCTTGTTCGGATGAATTTTATGTAATATTTAACGATGATGGAAGCACAGCGTTGCCGTTTGATCCAACCGCTGTCTTTCCAATAACTTCATCCATAGAATGCGACTATTCAAATAATATTGCTACCGCTAATCGTTCTGACTTTATCCCAAACATTAATTTGGGAAATGACACTACCATCTGCCCTCCAGTTGCAACGGTTCTAATGGTCGCGGACACCTTTTCACAATATTTATGGAGCGATGGTTCATCAAACCATATTCTATTAGTCGATACACCAGGGTTATATTGGGTTGAAGTTCTTATACCATGTTTTGGGGCGATTCGTGATTCGATTAACATTTGGACATTTCCCCCTATGAATTTAGACCTGGGCCCGGATACAACGCTTTGTGCAGGTGGTATATTTACCATCGATGCCGGACAAGGATTTGCGGATTATCGATGGTCAACCGGTTCAGGTGAACAGACAATTACCGTTTGGGATGATGGGTTGTATGCTATTACGGTTACCGATAGTTGTGGATTAGAAATTCATGACGAAATTGAGGTAAATATTGCCCCACCTCGTACATTTTCTTTGGGTAATGACACATTGCTTTGCGCGGGCGACAGCATTTTGCTTACCGCCGCGACAGGGCTTGCTTATCGCTGGGGCCCAGGCCCCCATATCGACTGTATGGACTGTCGACAAGCAAGTGTCTTTCCCATAACAACGACTCAATACACGGCTTTGGTAACCGATTCAACAGGTTGCGTCCTTGTAGATTCAATCATGGTTCAAGTCGATTCATCATCAACGGTTTTGGATACTATAGCGCTTTGCACTGGAGACTCCGTTTTAGTTAGAGGAACATATATTTCCACACCAGGAGAGTATAGATTTTCAGTATCCAACCCTGGGCTCTGCGATTCAATATTTGTTTATCTAATTGATACTTTTCCAGGTATTATAATGTTTGATTCAACGGTATTATGTATCGGTGACACACTGTACTTATACAATGAGATAATTACTTCCTACGGAGATTATTTAATAACCATTCCGGGCGTCGATATGTCCTGCGATACATTTCTAAACGTACATATCGATACGACACGATTTCTGCTTTATGATACGATTGCTCGCTGCCTGGGTGATACAATCGTAATTAATGGGATTCCACTAATTCCACCAACGCAAATTACCTATAATAAAAATGACAGCGCGCAATGCGACACATTTGTCGCACTGACAATTAACTTGGCTCCCACACCAACTACCGTCGATACAATAAACTTATGTTCCGGAGATTCGATTTTTATTGACAGTCGTTGGATAAAATCCGCACAGACAGTTAATATTTTGTCAACGAGTCACCTAGGGTGTGATTCATTCATTTCGCTTCACATTACTTTTAACGATTTGTCAATTTCTGTATCCGCAGATACCACCATTACGCATGGAAGCCGAGCGATATTAAACGTATCAGTGGATACATCCAGAGTTCAAAGCATATCGTGGTCTCCCTCAGCAACACTATCGAATCCCGAAAATGCAACGACGGTTGCTATGCCAACAGCAACTACACATTACGCCGTGCTTGTTCGCAGTCTAGATGGCTGCATTAAAATAGATAGTGTGTTGGTTGAAGTGCTAGGTGCTTCGAACTACTACATTCCGACGGCATTTTCCCCGAACAATGACGGAATAAATGACCGTTTTTTTGTGCTAACCGAAACGGGAGAAACGGCGCGCTATTCAATGAAAATATATAATCGATGGGGTGGAAAAGTTTACGATGTTCAGGACATAGAAGTAAATAATGATATTTTCGGATGGGACGGCACCAATAATGGCAAATTATTAAACCCGGGTTTATTTATCTATGAAATAATTGTAGCATCTGAATCCTCGCCGCGTGTATTTACGGGTCATGTACATTTATTAAAATAAGGATGGCTTCCTGCTTTTGTTTAGCATAGTCACTGTATTTCGATCTTCTTATCAAAGAGATTTACACCTCCTTTAACACCAAAGTCCAATGACAAAACAGAATATGCCAACGAAATGCCTTCAGCTTCGAAACGCTTTTTAAGACGTATAATAAGGTCACTTTTAGCTTCCAGGTAATCTTTCTGATGAAGAAATTCAATCCAAAATCGGACTTCAAAATTAAACGTCGACGAACCTATTTCCACAAAGTAGAAATCAATGGGTTCATTCTTCATTCGATTGTTGATCCTCGTTATTTCGTCAATTGTCACTGTACGTACATGATCTAAATCATCCCCATACGATACGCCTGCATTTAAGACGACAAGCCGTTTTTGAAATGTCGAGTAATTTATGAAAGACGTATTGTAAATAATTTGGTTAGGCACGAACACTTCTTGTCCCTCGACATTTACTATGGACGTGGTTATCAACCCGGTTTTTTCGATTATGCCATAGGCAGAATCGATAGCCACCCAGTCTCCCTTTTTAAAGGGACGTTGCATATTTAATAAAAATCCGGCAAAAGCATTCGATGCAATGTCTTTAAATGCAAATCCCGCAACGATTCCTACTATTCCGGCGCCTGCAACGAGTTTGGCTAAAACGCTTTCCAGGCCTAATACTTCCAATGCGATAAAAACACCGGATAATAGAATGAAAATATAAATGAGCGTGGCGACAAAAACCGCAAATTGATACGATTTTTTAAATGTCTTAGCGTATAGATTAAGGCTATATTTTTTTAATAATCGTGCGACTAAATAAAATCCTACGACAACCAGAAGAGCAAGGAATATTTTCGGCAAGTAAAGCCATACGGAATGCCCCCAATTATCTATCAGCGATTTGATGTCATTCATAAGCTTTACTTCGATAGTTTAGTTTTCTTTGTGGCTTTGTATATTGCTTCCATCGCAAAACAGAAGAGTATAATTCCAAAAGCAATATAAACATCCATTTTATTGGTGCTGTACTGTTGTCTGATTAAAACCAAAAGAGCGGCAACACATGCAACGCATCCAACCAACGGAATCCATCGATTACTAGTCGTCCTATGTGCTAATAAAAAGCCGACCAAATTTACAATGGCAAATATGAGTAAAAACCCTACACTACCAGCCGTCGATATACTCTCTAATTTTAGGGTATTTACAACGATTAAAGTAATTATTGTTGTTACTAAAAGACCTATAGGTTGATTCCAAAATTTATATGTAAAGGCATGTGGCAGTTCGTCATCTTGAGCTATTTCATAATTAACTCTGCTACCTCCATACAGTGAGGCATTGATCGCTGAGAAGGTCGAAATAAGCGCGGCGATTGTAATAATAGTAAACCCGATGTGTCCGAGCATTGGCTTGGCTGCTTCAGCTAAAACATAGTCTTGAGCCGATGCTATTTTTGAAAAAGGGAGCGAACCCACCGTAACACTAGCGATCACAACATAGAGAATGATGACAAAGATTATAGAATAATAATAGGCCTTTGGAATATTGGACTTGGGGTTTTTGATGTCCGGTGCGGCATTGGCTATAAGTTCAAAGCCTTCATAAGCAACGAATATGACCATGCCCGCAGCTACAAGTTTGAATGATGACTCCCAGTTTTCAGGAGATAATTGGTTCACATGTGGGTTGCCAACCAAACCGTACAACCCTATCAAAACAAAAGCAAGTAATATGATCAACTTAATTACAACTGCATAGGATTCAATTTTACCCACTACCGCGATGCTATAGTAGTTTATCCCTGCCGCTAATACAATAATAGCCGTTGAAAAAATATGTGCATCGACTAGCGGGTTTTTAGTTATTGATATCAAATTTGGTGCATATGAACCAAAGGCTGATGCATAAAGCGCTAACATAATGATGTAGCTAACCCAAAGTAAATTGTTCATTGATCCGCTAAAGACTCCAACGCCAAATCCTTTGTTTATAAACTTAACCGTACCACCTCTATCCGGATAGGTGAGCGATAGTTTAACGTAGCTATAGGATGTTATAAACGCGATAAGGCCAGCAATTAAAAAGGAAATGGGAGTACCGCCTTTGGCTAAGTCCGCCGCCAGACCTAAAACAGCAAATATTCCACCTCCCACCATGCCACCTATCCCAATTGCCATTGCCTCTTTCAATCCAATTTTGCTGCTCACCATTTTAAACTACTTCATTGAAAAGAAAAGAAAGATAGATAATATTCAACCAACCACTGTATTACTTGGTGAATTAGATACGTTCATTCCGGGTTCTGAAATTATTAGACTGGCAAATCAATCGACGATTATTTCACATCCTCCTTTCGAAAAATTTAACTGAGAAATATATTGCAGAATTGCACTGCGCATAACCTAATCTTCGCGGCTGAGTTTTTCATCGTTTCCGGTATACCTCTGTAAATCGAAGTCGCCATGTCTCGCCATTATCTTCCGAATGTTCGCTTGTTCGAATGAATGTCGTTTTATCTTGTGGAATAAATGCTTGCCTCGATAAAATCGCACGATCACCAATGATAAATGTTTTATACATGTACCAAATGTCATCCACTTTACGACCCTCCCAGGTTTGAAAAAGCGCATCTGTAGACATCCATGCAAACTCCCAGCTTTGGGTGCGGCTATCCCATGCACGCCAGGCCTTGGAAAAATCTCCACCCGCGCCCATCCAATACTCTTCGAAGGCCGTATGATATAGCGCTCGCTTCACCACGAATGTTGGAGACTCGTCAAGCTCTCCATCTACTTCCTTGTACCAACTTCCAACCCAATTTTCATAATATAGTGAATCATGTGTCTCGTTAGAAGGTTGGCTCAGTAGTGAACATGCAAAGCAAATATGCAATGCGGTAACAATAATATTCTTCAGCATAATGTCTTTGTTTGTAGTTGTGGTTCCGTAAATATCGCGTATCAACATTTGCAAAACGAATCCTATCCAGGCTTCCAGTAAAACCTTATAAAAATTAACAGAATTGTTCAACTTATGATTAGTCGTGCACGTATTCCGTACCATCTTCAGCAAGCTGTTTAATAATCCGTATTACGTGTTTCATATAAGCGCGCCATATTATTTTTGTAAAAAGCCATTGAAAGGGATATGCAAGTATGTTTTGCGTCACAAGGTTATAGGTATAAACGACTCGTATTTGGCCATCTGCCATTTTCTCCGTTTCCCATTCACCGATGAACTTGTTAAATCCAAAAGCGAACATTTCAAACTCCGTTACTTCAATTTTCCAATATTTATTTTCAATGCGATCGATAATGGTATCCAGCGCACCAGCGCCTTTTTTATTGAATTGGGTTGATGCAAAATGCACCATTCGACTTCCACCTATTCTTCCCCAGGTCTCGTCATCTGTACAATGTGTAGCACGTGGCAAAAAACCGTATCCCCGGTGGACTGCTGATATATCACACAGCATGGGAGTTTTAAAGGCACGCTCGATGCTGCAACTGAATATGCATTGTACTTGGGTTTGTATTTTCATACTGCGAAGTGACCTATTCTATATCAATTGTTCTTATCAAAGTGGCACCCTTAGCTGCCTCGATCGGCACTTTCATTTTATCTCCAATCAATTTCACAAACGAGGCCCCAAGAAAAATTATTTGGGACGTATAATATACCCATAACATTATGAGGGCCAAAATGCTTGCCGAGCCGAACGTAGACGACAGGTGACTTTTTCCTAAATAATAGGCGATCCCAATTTTTCCAAGCGTAAACAATATAGCCGTGAACAAGCCACCCATTAACGCGGGCTTCCAATTAACAATTGCATCTCCCAGGTATTTATACATGATTCCAAAAGCTAAACTGAGCAATACAATGGAAATCATGTGTTCGTAAAGATAAGCTATAGTGCCATTGACTTCGGTCTCTGAAGGTATATTGGCAAGTACCGCACTGATACTTGTACTGATGATGATTAGTAGAAATAAAACCAATAAAATACAAAAAGAGGCTAAGTGCTTTGTGACGTAGCGTAGCACACCGTTTTTTGGTTTGGCCTTTATGCCCCAAATACTATTAAAGGCGTTGTGAATTTGACTAAACATACCCGATGCACTTAACATCAATGTGATAAACCCTATGATCGTTGTGATAATAGAATTGTGATGTTTATTCTGGTTTTGAATTAAATCCTGTAGTTGACCAGCCGCCTGACCGCCTATCGTATCACTTAACTGATTAAAAATTTCGTTGGATACAGACGCTTTTCCAAACAATAGTCCAAAAATAGACACTACAATGACAATAATAGGTATGATGGAAAATACAGCGTAATAAGCAAGGGCTGCTCCTTTTTGAAACGTATTGCTTTGAAAAAAATGTCTAATAAGGTTTTTTATAAATGACATAGAATAACATTCAAAATTATTAGATATCACGACTTCCCAATTCAAATACGAAGGTACTCTCTTTGTCTAATTCAATGAAAAAAGCGGACAAGTGGATATTATTATAGTCCTAAAAGCCGGGATGCATTCCGAACCTAGACTTGTCAAAGTTCAATGACACTCTTATTAGAGTCAACTAAGTCCTTATTCCTCGCGATCCTATCGATTGAAGATAAAGCAATATATCCCGATTTTCCAGAATGTCTCGATTTGCCGGTATTGTCATAGACGCATACATCGCTTCTGCAAGCTCTGTTGATTTAATACTTGCATTCGTGCCCAACAATTTTATTACCGGGTATAAGAACCGATACAAGCGATAAAAGAAGTTTGGTTCTTTGCGCTTTTGTACCGGATAGATGTAACCCGGGCGAAAAATGAATAAATTATTGAACTGCAAGCGAAGTAAATGATTTTCGGCAATACCCTTATACTTAGCAAATGAAACACGACTTTTTTCGGTCAAGTCTGCACCTGCTCCACTCAAAAACACAAATGTAGCATGCGGACTTTTTCCCTTGAGTTTATTCGCAAAGGCGGTTGTATAATCTACCGTAATTGTCTTGAACAACTCATTCGAAACGGCACCTGTGTATACACCCAAGCAAAAAAAAGCAGCATCTACATTGGAAAAGGCATCACCCTGATTCTCATAGTTCGAAAAATCTTTAGGTACAATTTCCGTCACTCTCGGGTCATCTACGCGTATTAATTTTCGGCCAAAAATGATAATGTCACCAACATTATCATCTTGTAGGGCATGTTGGAGGATGAGTCCTCCTATCATGCCTGATGCTCCTGTGATCAAAATTTTCTTCATTCCGAAACGTATCGTATAAAAATAGACAATTTTCGCCCATAATGTATTATATCGGGATGCAAATTAAATAGAAGATGATGTCACCGCTTGTGCCCACTAACCTGCAACACTAATTTTAAATCGAAAGTCTCTTCCTGTTCCTTTATTATTAGTTCATGTTTGCCCGAGTATTCGAGATTCAATCTTTCTTGAAGATGTGTCAACCCTATTTTATGCGACTTTGCTCTCTGGTTTGTAACAATATGGTTTATCGCTGAAAAACTAACTTTATCACCACTTGTAGTAAGTGCAAAAGATAGTGGTGTTTTTTGATGCTGGCTGATGCCGAATTTAAATGCATTTTCCACTATGGTAATAAGAATGAAAGGACTTATATTATATTGGCCAATTTGACCTCTTTTTATAAATGTAATTGGATAATCGACACCTAAGCGCAACTGTTGTAACGTAATAAAGTCTTCAATAAACTTTATCTCTTCTTCTAAGTGCACAAATTTCCTATCAATATTTTTTATTGGATAGCGCATAATCTCGGAAAGATGTAACAAAAGCTCAGTAGTCTTAACAGCGTTTTCTTCTAATGCCTGGCTATAAATTCCGTTGAGCGTGTTAAAAAGAAAATGTGGATTAAATTGAGTTTTAAGGTATTTGATTTCCGTTTCTTTTTTCAGTTTCTCCAAACGTTCCTTTTGTTGCGTTGTGCGAATGGCAATCTTAGTTACACCCAGACTTGTGCTAATTGCCAATACGATAAGATGAAACATCAAGGACATGTCAAAAAAATCCGTCGTTTCAGCAAGCTCAGAATGAAATCCCTGGTCGATAAAACAATCGAACACACGGCATGAAACATGAAATAAAAACAAAAAGCTCCCTGCGCAAAGAACAAGGTATTTCCACCAATGACGTTTATTTAATAACTTCGGAATAAGCATAGTGCTATTCCAATAGAAGAAGATAATTAATGATGGGATAATAATGAATGCCTCGTCAATATACTTTCCACCATAATAAATAGCATTGAAAAGCCCTTCTGATAATCCAAAAATATTGAATCCCAAGTGGATTAATATCAGCCACAATAGAATATGAACAAAAGATGTGAACAATCGAGAATCAAGAAATTCATGGCTTGTCATACTTTGATTACTTCATCATTCTGGTCAAACTAGTCGAAAATCAAAGGCAAGGTAACATATTCTATTTGTCAACATACGGCCAACCGTATATCTTGTTTTATCCAGGATCAATTGCAAAACTCAATGTATATTTTATGAGGTTCTATTCTAAGGCCTTTTTTATATTTAAAATCGTGCTGAAACATGGGCGTCTGCCATCTCATTCATGTTGTTGTGATTATGGCAGCTCATTCGTTTCAGCCGCCATAATCACAATGGTGTATGAGTAATTATCCCAACATGCGATGGTTATCCATATTGAGATCTTAATTAATGTCTATACGACCCATCTGGAAGAACTTTCGGAAAATTATATTGCGGATCCGTTAACAATTGATAAACGGCTAAATCACCATTTTCTACTTTCTCTTTTGTATTGAGCTTCCATTCGTGCCCTATTTCATCGAACCTGTTGTCCTGTGCGCCAAGGATTGATGTCATCGCCCAATAAATATATTCTCCACCCTGGCATTGGTAATCACATGTTGGGTCATCGTATGAATACCATGCTGATTCAGGATAAGTCGCCGGTGGGTTTTGAAAAACACCACCACGTGCAACATCCATAGCATTTGAAATTTGAGAACCCTGTTGTGTTCCAAAAACGGAAGGGTATGCGCGTTCATGTCCTCCATTGGTTATGATATGCCAAACTTCTTCAATGGCGGCGTCGAACTGCCCTGAATGTCCATTTGTATGCCATACGGGGACGGTTTCATCTGCACCCAAATCCTGGCCTACTTCGAAGCCATTTGGTGGGCTGAAATTGTCGCGGTCGGCTTCGGTTTTCCACATCATTAAAAAAGCCTTGTTGGAGCGCATTGAATTATAAATGACCATGTTGTCAATGACTTCGTCTTCATCATTGTCCAGATATTGTGCCATAATATTCGCAGCGTGAAGTAATTTATTGTCCTCCACGTTTGATGTAGCATAGATCGGAATTTCAAAGACCATCACTTTTCTGTTGAAATGTGCGAAATCCTCGTCTGAATTGGCAACGATGGAAAAATTTGGATCATTCCCCGCATCTATAGTAGCAGGATTCATGTCATTCATTGAAACAACACCGTCGTCATTGTCGCAGCTGAAAAATCCCATTGCAAAAAAAATAAGTAACCCTAATTTCGTAATATTCATAACTCGATTGTTTGCTAGTGAAATAATTTAAAAATGCGTATTTGACATTATTTCATACAATACTCATTTGTCAGAATAATTACGCTATTCATGAAGTAATTGTTATGTGAGATGAACTTGACAACGTTGAAATCGCCAAATGTGTATACTATTGATCGAAATGTGTCGACAATCTAATTCACTAACCTATCAAGTACCTGTTGATTATAGGCTTTCCCAACGGGAAGTTCAACATTTCCAAGTTGTATGCGATGCTTTTGATAAGCTGATATTTTTGAAACAGCTATTATATAACTTCTATGGATGCGAATGAAGTCTTCTTTGGGAAGCTTGGTGAAAATGCCTTTTAAATTTAACCGTGTGAGTATAACCTTATGATCGATCGTGTGAATTTTTACATAATCCTTGAGCCCTTCGATGTAGTTAATCCGGTCTAGTCGAATGTTTACATTGTTGTACTCAACCTTTACGGTAAGGTATTCAATAGGAGTGTTCTCGATATTCTTTTTTTCGAGATTAAATAATTTATGCGCCTTGTGGAGCGCTTTTAAGAACCGCTCGAATCGTATTGGCTTAACAAGGTAGTCGACTACATCCAGCTCAAATCCGTCAAGCGCATATTCGTCGTAGGCTGTTGTAAAAATCACAAGTGGGCGAGGGTTTAATGAACGTACCAGGTCTACGCCGGAAAGGTCTGGCATTTCAATATCCGTAAGTAATAAGTCCACCTTATTCTTTGACACCAACTCCATGGCTTCATAAACGCTTGTTGTCGTACCGACTATGTCGATGAAAGGAATTTTCGTCGCATAGTGACTAAGTATTTTAAGGGCCGGTGCTTCGTCATCGAGGATGAGTGCTTTCATATAATGTTAAACGTTGTACTCCAATTAATTGATTTCCCTCCCAAGAGCTCTCCGTTTTTCACGTTCTGATGCCTCAATATATCGTGCGATTAGGCCAGAAAAGACAATTCCCCCTGCTCTTGAAAAATGTCCTTCGTCTACAAAATGTTTATCTTTCCAATTGGCTTCAAGGACTGTATTCAACACAACACAATCTGCTGTGTTTGAGTCACACACCATGCCAGGAATGTGATTGAATCGTTCTATCAGTGCTGGCATGGCACTATTTTTGATTCGCGTTGACCACCTCGACGACTCATCACCATTTCGCTCAAACTCGACCGAATTCAATATTTGTGGAACAAATATTACATCAGCGCTTAAATTAGATGAAATGGTTTTTATGGTTTGCAGATTTCTTTTATATAATTGGTCTACAATCGGATCATTATTTTCATAGGATTCTGGTGTCTTGTGTCTTATAAAATTTTTCGATAGCTTTCGAATTAGTTTAAGCGAAATGAAGACATCTTCTAATGACGCATACAAGGAGTTGCTTGCGTTTAATCCAAGGTTGGAATATTGTTGTGTTCCATGACTGTAATAATCAGGTCCCAATTCGGGGTCATGATAGTTTCGAATATCATTCCACCCACAATAAATCAATATATAGTCCAGGCTATCTTCCGGCGCGAGCAATGCAAGTTGAATAATATTTTCTACGGTAGAATAACCTGGTGTGCCGTAATTTATAACGGCATACTGTCCTCCAAGTGTATCCTGCAATAAAGCGGGCCAACTATCTTTGTCATCAGTCCCGGTACCAAATGCCGTTGAGCCACCAAACACACCAACCCTTGTAAGCGAAGTGTCGGCTAGGTTCGCACCTGTATATCTTGTGTTCAGTTCCGTACTTGAAACATTCTTATTGTTTTTAAATACATGCACATTTTTTTTTAGTCGACCCACCAAATAGGGGTGGGCTTCGAACAATTGTTGGTGCGACGACTCTTCTAAAAAATATAGATTACCATGATAAATTGCATGCCCAAGTTGAAGTAATGTCTCGATCGAAATTATTATTACCCAAAAAACAAAGTAGTTAATAAGAATAGTCTTTAATACTTTTTTCATGAAAATATAGCCTACTATTGGAAAAGGCTAAAGTACTCCTTTTGCACGACAATACACTGGATGAAATGCCATGTCGGATTTCATAAAATAAGTAAAGTAGGAGATAAAAAATCGAATGAAATTAATGTACAACCTAATAATATGATCCGTGAGTCAAACAATGTCCTTCTATGCTACTAATGACAAAGGTCAGTGATTGGGAAACAGCGTCACCATGGATATCTTTGGCCGGCAACCATCGTGGCATCTCCTTGAGTCCGTTAACAATAATGGCATCAACTTCTGCATCATTTGAGCTCATTTGCACTATGGGGTCAATTAGTTTTCCATTAACATCGATCGTGAATTCCACGCGCACGATATTGAACGAATCTCGTTGTTCTCTGCTCAATTTCGACGTGATATTATTGGAAATATACGTCGCCCGGTTTTCTTCTCCACCTACAAAGGAGGCACCTTCGGTTGGAACCAACAAAAATCCGAACGACAATTCCTTAATTGTATTATGTTTCAGTGAATTCTTGGGCCAATATTTTGCATGAATTTCTATGCGGCTGCCGACTTCAGCACTTCGTAAAATCGCGCGCTGCTCCTCGGTCAAGATATCCTCGGTGCCTTCTGCGGAAAATGACATCGCCTCATTGGAAACTGAAATCGTTGTTTGCGTATAATTATCTATCCATTCTGCGGGATATCGTTCATGCAGTGCTGATATGCGTGAGGCCTCTCGCAATTGAATCTGATCACCAATGAGGATTTCTTGATCAATGAAAACATGAAATAGGTCTTGCGCCAAACCGAAGTTAGTAAAGTAAAGCGCGAACAATACCGAAATTAGAAAGCGTATGTTACAATTAGTCATATTCGTTTAAAATAGCTTAATTCGAAATATACAACATCTACAACACCAATTCATGGCGGAGAATTTGTGTGAGGCTCCAAAATCAATATAATGGCTTAGTTTTACAAAGTTTTACATTGATTTACATGATTTAAAAAAGCTTGTGTCAGCTTATCAGTTTTCTCCCAAACCAATACGTGTCGACCTATGCACATGCCAAGATAGATTAATGCCCGGCTTAAATAAGGTTATTCAGTTTATTTCTGTATTTGCAAATGTTCTAGCTTCTGTCCTAAGCTTTGATACCTTCCACGATTTTCCGAATACAAACGTGCCTGAACCCATTTAATCAGCCGCATAGGGTCAACCTCTGCCAGGACTGCCATTTTACTAAGGAACACTGAAGATGCAAATTCCAGGCGATCAGTATTGTTTAAAATATGTTGGGTAAGATCGTATGCTCTGTCACCGATGTATGGTTTAATATCGATTGCCAACCAGCCGTTTCGCTGAGCCTTCAATATGTTTCCGGCGTGCAGGTCCGTAGCCAATAGTACAGGATTTGTCATGGTCGAAACCAATTCTTCTTTCAGCTCGCAGCCATAGATGGCTAATTCTTTATTTGGAAAATGATAAAGTGTGTTAACTGTCTCCCGATTCCATTGCTCAACCATTAATTTCAAAGGTCTGAATTTGGTAAAGCGTATCCCTGCAGTCCAAATCTCGTTTAATATTTGACAAACAATTTTATCCTGGTAGTCATGGTCCTGACGTTTAAGACTAGTTCCTGGGTTACACTGTTCGAGAAGCATAATGTTTTTTGACTTCCTATAGTCTAATATTTTCACGGTTGGATTTCCATTTAAATGCAGGAGCCCTTCAATTTCGTGGTCTGCTTCACTGTGTGGAAATCCAATTTTTAATACGGCGGGGTGTTCTTTATTTACAAAACAAGCGACAACATATGAACATGAAACATCATTTACATAAGTTTTTCCCAAAGATAAGTTCCATTTTTTCGTTGCCCAGTTTACTAATCCAGGGAGTTCATCAACCCAGCACTTATGCTCGATGGAAAGCTCTTTGAATGTTTTTATGTACTTGGGCAGTTTCATGTAGGTTGTATTTCCGCGGCAATCTTGCAATATTTAGATTAGTACTACACTATTTTAATTTCCAGCTGGGATCTTGAATTAATGTCGTAATCGGTCAAAATAGTGTCATGTATTTAATCAACATTGAATAATTCTCCCTGCTACTCGCCAAAAGTAATCGTGTAAAACGCAATACATAAAATAGACGGACAGACACAAGGGGTTTGAAAACAACATAAGTTTTAGAAAATGGCTATCTTCATGAGTTATTGGCACGTTTATTTGAAGACTTAGACATGTTCAATTCATAGAAAGAATAACCAAAACAACACAGACTTGTTTAGCTTTTTGATGTATAAAAAGTGATTAGGTTGAACCAATAGAGCAACCAAAAACACCAACAAAACCTCTTATGAGGGTTGGATCTAAAGAAGTAAAAGACCAAATGAAAAACCACTTAAAATCCTTGGTGTTGACTGCGGCAAACATTGAACAAATTGTCGAGAAAGTGGGTGTCGATCAAATTATGGATCAATTGATCGAACGCACTTATAACGTATTTGTGGAATTCAGTGATCAAGAGAGCATCATGCCGATTCGGTCCGGATTTAACTATACGGAACCAAAAGTTGGTCTTATCGAATGGATGCCCATTCGCGATGTCACACATGAAGAGATTTTAATGAAGATGGTGGCCTACCATCCTGATAATCCGAAGGATTATCAACTCCCTACAATCTTGTCTACAATTGCCACGTACGATACGCGTACGGGACACTTAAAAGCAATCATGGATGGGGTCCTGCCCACAGCTCTGCGTACCGGGGCTGCATCCGCAGTGGCAAGCAAATTGTTCGGACATCCGGAAAGTCGTGTCTTGGGTCTCATTGGTTGCGGGGCCCAATCAATTACACAATTGCATGCACTATCAAGACTGTTTAAGTTTGAAAAGATCATGTACTATGACAGTGACGCACCCACTATGTCTTCATTTGAGAACCGAGCAGCTTTTTTGAATCTGGGTATAGCATTTCATGGTTCATCTATCGATGAAATTGTAGCGTCATCGGATATTCTGTGCACAGCAACTTCTGTTGGCGTAAATGAAGGACCTCTGTTTTCGAACATTCAACCCAAAGATCATTTGCATGTTAATGCGGTCGGGTCAGATTTTCCCGGAAAAATTGAGTTACCCAAAGCATTATTATTGAAAAGCTACGTATCACCAGACTTACCAGAACAGGCTGCAATCGAAGGGGAATGTCAACAATTGGACGCAAAAGACGTAGGACGAGATATTATTTCTTGCCTTAAAATGGCAAACCAATTGGAGCATCTAAAGCAGGAAAGCACGGTATTTGATTCCACAGGCATGGCGCTGGAAGATCAAATTGTCGCAGATCTATTCTTACTACATGCCGCTGAAATGAATATCGGAGAATATATTTATTTAGAAAATACGAATCTCGAGGAAAAGAATCCGTATTCATTTTTATTAAAATTGAAGCATTAAAAACAAGGGGCGAATCAACGTTAATGTTCGTTCGAATCAAGATACTTCACTATCAAATTTTTTCTTCCTTTTTATCATAGCCAAACCAGCGAACAGAAGAATAACGGTTAAATTGACAAGCCACAATGTTCTTGAGCTATAACGCGCGTTCATGTTACTCGAAGAAACACCGCAAACGACTGTATTAACTACATGACCAATCAATAAATATAAAAGTGTGCAAATAAATTTTGAATCGAAGTCTACCTTGTATTGTTTTGCGAACACCCGATATAATAAAAATAAAAACGTTAAGGGTGTTAAAACGACCCACCAAATTAAATCCACATTTTGATATGCGCGTCTGATCATTACGCGTATTACCCCTCGTATCTGTTCCGTATTTCGGTAGGCGCGTCGATCATTGTCGTTAATTCGCCTGAGCGTCTTTACAAGACTTTGACTTCCCTTCCACGTCAGTGGGCTATATTTCCTAATATCTGTATTAAACGTCTGACGAAATCCTCGTCTTGCCATGAGCCATGCTAAACCGTAATAAAAATTCGGTTTTTTCAAGCTGTACATGACGAAGTCCTTGTTATCGGTTGCGTATTTCACATACTCCTCATTGTATTCATTTCTATTAGAAAATGTAACATTCTTTATCATGAATGAATCCGTATTTAAGGCATCTGCGCATAAATAGTTTTCATGTGTTCCATCACAATACTGTTTCAACAAGTTTTGCAGTTGGCCTGACTCCCAAATACGTACGGCAACGATATAATACCCCGATGAAACATCGCCATTTTCATTGTCAGCCACTCCGCTCCACTGTGTATTGTCCGCTGATCTTGGTGCATTTAATATGTTCTTCTCAAACAACAAGGAACAAAAAAATAGGACCATGATCAATAGAATGTGTTGAGTAAACTTTTTTTTATCGTCAACACGTTGTGCCAATATTGCGATTACTATTAAAAATACTGTGAAAATTGGTAAGATTACAATATGGGTTTGGTGCGCACTTAGTGCAAAAAACATAATGACCGACACAATAATACTTTCCACCCGACTTAACGACCCTTGCATTATTAAGATAATACACAAAAGGCTAATTGGAGTGAAAATATCACTCATAATCATAGACGACACCCAAGGCAGAGACGTAAAGGCCAGTAATGAAAGAACACCGATGAAGATCGCTCCTGAAAATTTTGGGAATGTATTTTTGATAAAAATGTATAGCACGGTGGAAATCAAAAAATTTTGAACAATGGCAATGAACTGAGCAGAACCGAAAACATACAATACGGTCGTAAGAAATACAGTATATGCATTTGACCAATGACTACTCTCTGTCAAATCCAAAGCACGTTCTAAATACCCTTGCGAATCACCTAAAACCAATGGGAAGCCATTGTAAATATGAACAGCGCTCAATATTGCAGTTCCCAATATGATCAAGCCTAGAAGCATCACTACTTCCTTCAGCCATCCTTGAAAATTTATGCGCTTGTCAAAATTACGAGTCATGTGGTCTAAAGATAGAAATTTGACTTAAAGCCTTCTTTGTGGTCAATTAACCAACTATTAAAAGGCATTGCCTAGAAGGTTAATTATTTTATACCTCCGTTCTGCATCGAACTGTATAGGCCTTTGTCTAGGTAAGTAAAGTACATTGCGATTCAAATCTTAACAAAGCCATCGTACCTGTATTCCAAGCGAATTGTCAAGAAAAGCCTATCACAGGTGATATGATTATCTATAAAAAAGTCAATACATTTGCAAGCCAAGAAATCCCAAACAATGAATCATGTTTTACACGAAAAATTATTCATTTTGCCTATAGTGAACCCCCGATAATCCTAATGTGCAAATGAAAATCCTCTTCGATGTCAATCATGCCGCTCACGTGCATTTTATTAAAAATGCGTACAAAATTCTCAAGCAACAAGGCCACGAATGTCTAATTACCGCAAGTGATAAACCTTTGGTCTACCAGTTATTGGCAGAAAATAACCTGCCCTACTATCCCATGGGAAAGATTGGAAAATCCATGATATCAAAACTCATTAAACTCCTGATTCATGATACAAAAATGATCTGGTATTGTCTTCGACACAAACCTAATTTGATCTTAGGCATTGTCGCCATACGCGGCTCACATGCCGGGTGGCTGCTACGAATAAAAAATATTGTTTTTTCAGATACGGAAACCGCTAAACTTCAAATCGCTTTTTTCAAGCCATTTGCCACAGAAATTCATAACCCAGACTGGTTCAAAAGAAATTTGGGGTCGAAACAGATTCGATATAAAGGTTTTCATGAGTTAGCCTACTTGCACCCAAACAATTTTGAGCCCGACCCAAAGGTTCGGGGGCTACTCGGTATTAATCCAAATGAAGATTTCTTTATTGTTCGATTTGTTGCTTGGGATGCAACACATGATATTCATCACTCGGGTATTAGCTTACAAGGCAAACGCGATATTATCAACTTACTATCCCGGCACGGTAAAGTGTTTGTGACTTCCGAGTATACGCTTGAAGAAGAATTCAAAAAATATGAATTTACTATTGCGTCCTCGTATTTGCATGACGCTATGTACTTCGCCTCTATGGTGGTGGGAGAAGGTGCAACCACCGCTTGCGAAGCCGCCATACTTGGAACACCAAGTATTTATATGAATCCCATCGCCCTCGGTTATATCGAGTACCTGGAAGAAATATACGATATGATTTATCACTTACCCGATGAAGACAGAGCCATGCAAAAAATACGTGAATTATTAAATAGTCCCGACCTCAATCAAGAGTGGAGCAATAAGAAAAAGGCATTTTTAGCCACGCAAATAGATACAACTGAATACATTATTTCTTTAATTAACCAAAATAATCGTTCGTATATTTAATTGTGAAGTTGCTTTTCCACAAACTGAGCCACCACTTTATTTGATTTCGCTTTTTTATACGACCTATTCAGTTGTCGCATTTTTTCTGCGTAGATTTCAGTATTCATGATTTCGTCCACTACAGTATTAATTTCTTCTGGCGTCATAGTAGTTACATTCTTGGAGATCCCGCATCCAAAATGATTTGTCCGTGCCGCACATCCATTCTGATCGAATTTGTTTCCACTTGCGACCAACATTGGAACTGAAAAATGTATACACTCATTTATGGTATGAATTCCACCATGATTTATTGAGAGGTTTGCATGTTTTAGAAGCATCATTAGCGGAACAGATTTGTAGACATACACATTGTCGCTCATTTTCATCGAATTCGCGGCTGAAAAGTTGTCGCCCATTGCGACGATACTTATTGAATCGCCGCGCATGGCTAAAGCCTTCAGTAATACATTAAATGAACCTGCTGATTCGCCCGGCATCGTAGTACGTGTAACGACAATAAGCTTCTTGTCTTCTTTTTTCTTTTGCTTAAGTAAGGTGTCAATATCTTTTTTCATTACATCTGACACCTGTTCCTTTCGATCTGCAAATACCATCGGGTAAGCATAAAATAAATCCGACCTTGAGTGAACATTAAATTCAAGACCGGGATGCGTCATCGTCATTACAGGAAAGTTACGGTATATAAATGGGAGAGGGAATTGATAGGATTGTAGTTCATCGCGTTTTACGTTTAATTTATCGGCTAGGTAAAGAATAAAGTTTCGCCGGTTCAATCCAAGGGTTTTGATTTGGTTTCCAACCGTTTTGAAAAAACCTCGAATTGTATGTTTTTGCCAAAGAAGTTTCTGTTGTAGTCCTGATGATGGAACCGCCGTAGAATCCAACGGCAACGTGCCTTCTGTTCGCCAATTCGTAAACCATTGGCTGATCAATAAAAATCGTATTCCAACTGAAGACATATGAAGAATATATTCATGAAGTTCCATATCAACTAGGACAATGTCAATTGCATTCATCTTTAAAAGTCCATCAAAGGCGGAGAAATTTAAATTTTCATAGAACGTTGAAAAATATTTTCTCCGAAAAAAAAATGCATTCAATACATACTGAAGAAAATGCTGTTGTCGCGACTGTCTATAGTCAAATTGGATAGGGTTGACCCGTACATAGGTGTAGCCGTTTGATTCTATTTTTTCCTTTCTATCTTTTATTGAGGCTGTATAAACATGATGTCCGGCTACTTGCATTCTGTTCGCCAACTCCAAACAGGCATTTGTAATCCCACTTAATCCGCTATGAAGGATTAAGATATTGCTCATGTGTTACTGTTGTTGGCCGCTAATATTTTACGCATATCGTCCATAATATGAGAGGCTAGGCCCTGTATAGTTGGTATTTCAAATACATAGTTTACAGGTAACTCATAGTTTACCATTTTTTCCAACCGAGCAGCAATTCGTATAGCGTCCAAGGACGTTCCACCTAATTCGAAAAAATCATCATCCGTGCTTAGGACTTTGTTTCCCATCACCTCTTTCCAGATAGACCATAGCACCTCTTCGATTTCATTTGATGGCTCGGTTTTAACTCTATTTTCGGCTTCAAGTAACGTCAATAATTTGTTCATATCAAGTTTACCGTTCGTCGTAAGAGGCAAACTATCAATTTCAATAAATTTGGCTGGTACCATGTATGATGGTAAATATTTGGAAATAAAGGCCTTTATTTTATTAAAGTTAATATCCGTCCCTTGTATAAATGCCACGATTTGGCCGCGTTGCAGTTCATTTTCAAAATAAACTGCGACGCAATGCCCAACCGTTGGATGCAAGCTAATTGTCTTTTCGATCTCGCCTAATTCAATACGAAAGCCTCCGACTTTTATTTGATTGTCTATTCGCCCAACATATTCAAAATCACCGCTGGCATTCAATCGGACATTATCGCCAGTTCGATAATATTTCGATTGTATAAATGAATTTTGTGTTGGAAATTTTTCTTGATTTAGTTTCGGGTCATTTAAATAACCGGAAGTCAATCCAAGCCCCGAAAGGCATAGTTCGCCCACGACGCCTTGAGGTACAGGTGTTCCTGACGAATCTGTAACAAAGGCCGCTGTATTTTTCATGGCCCTACCTATAGGTAAGATCATACTATTCGAACTGGTTGTCGGATTGTACTTATATATAATACAACCTACGGTAGCTTCTGTTGGGCCATATTCATTGTAGATTGTCAAATTTCCATTGGATAAATCATGGAGTTTTTCTGCCGTTACCCGGGTAAGTTTCTCACCACCTGTTACCACCGATCGAATGTTTTCATTTATGGACTCATCTTCTAATAAATTTAAATGTGACGGTGTTGGCCTAAAACAATTAATTCGATTATTTTTTACAATGTCCTTTATGGTAAGGTCTATCCCTTGTTGCTCTTCATAAATATAAATAGAACCCCCTGTCGCCAATGGTAGAAAAAACGAACTTACAGTCAAATCAAAACCTATAGATGTGAATAAGGGCATGTGATAAATCTCATCAGCAGGTAAATAAACTGAAATAGCCGATGAAATGTAATTCGATACGGACTTATGCGAAATGGGGACTCCCTTAGGGCGACCCGTTGACCCTGAAGTATATAATATATAAAACGGGTCAAGCGTGCGATGAACCGATTCATATTCATTCGAATGAACATCTGGAATATCATCAAAAAGAATCGAAGGAAGATCGAACTCTAAATCATCACGATCATGAATAAGTAAATCGGGACGAACATCGTTGATAATATATTTTAATCGTTCGATCGGAGTAGAAGCTGAAACCGGTACATATGCCACATTCGCTAATAGCGTCCCAAGAATAGTGTATACAAGTTTTTCGGAACGTGCTAAATAGATCACGACCCTGGCGCCATCGGGAAGTCGTATTTTGTCGATGTATGATGTCACTCGTTTAGCGGCTAGAGTGAGCGAATGGTACGTGATGACTTCATCTTTGAAATAAATGGCAGTTTTGTTCGTATTAGTTCGTAGCTGGGTTCGAATCCGACTCATTAAATATTTATCCTTCCTCAATGAAGCATTATTTACGCGTTCAAGTTCTTGGTTTATTCGTTTCAATGACAAGGGCGTAAGTAGACAGTAGTCGCTTATGCTGTGATCAAATCGATTCAATAAATTTTCCTGAATTGTCTGTGTGAAATCTGAATAAAACCGATCTGCCACCTTCTCATCAGGGTGGCCTTTTTTTAAATCAATTGCCAACACGAAGTCTTCCGTATAATTATAGCGATATATGTGAAATCGTAAAAAATGATGATCATCCACGTGACCATTATCCAACCACTGGCATCGTGTATCAAATCCGCTAAAGGACTTAATATTTAAATCAAAAAAGTTAAATACCACAGCGGGTAATACGGTTAGACTATTATCAGCATCATTTGTTCGCTTCACTAGAAATGAATAAACTTTTTGATATAGATCATTAAAATCAAGTTGACGTAATGACTCTATCATGCTATGCGCAAGTTCGATCGCGGGTTGGCCTATTTTTCTACTTCCAGGTGAAATTCGCGTCGAAAATATATTAGAAAAATAAAGTGGGTCTCCGACATCTCCAACCTTGAATAGGGTAGTCAGTAGGCTGGAAATTAGGTATGTTAGCAAATCAAGATTTGGGGATATAGTCTTTAGCTTATGCTTTTCTAAAGTATCAAATATCGACTTCACCAAGTCGTTCTTCAATGTATAAAAATGTCTTTTAGATGCGGTTTGTGTCAGGTGAGAAAACCCTTCGCCATACAATTTTATAGGCTTATGCCTAGTCAATTGTTTGGGGCGGTTGTTCGACTTATGGGTGGACAGGTATTTTTCATATTCACTGCTATCAGACTCTTGAGAAAGATTACTACTTTCAAGATTATTCAAAAGTGTGTATCGGTTTGAAATCCGATCATACAGCAATTGAAATGAAAAAACATCATTAAAAATATGGTGGTGGTTGATGTACCAAACATAATGCTCATCTCCAAATCTAAGCAACGCAGAATAATAGGACTTACACCTAAGATCAAAGGTTATACCATTTTTTTGTTGAATCCATTGTTTAAAGTCAAAATCCGGGGTTGTTGACGCATCGATATAATCAATATGGTGTTCCATTTTTCCAAAAGTTTGCGTCGGAACAGATCGGTCGTTTGCGTCAATAACTAAGTTTAATACACTGGTTTCTTTAGCAGCATGGTGAAAGGCACGAGTAAAAACCGTTTTATCCAACTGACCAAAAATTTCAAATGTAAAACACATGTTGTACAGCGGTGTCGACGGATGTAGTTTTTGACCTTTCCAAACTGCATATTGAAATGATGACAATGGCAGTGCGCTACTCATTTGTCGTATATTTAATTTTGCAAGCGATTAGTGATATATGTCTGTATGGCTTGTATATTTAGAAAATTATCAATAACTAAATCGGTTGGAGGTATTTTTATATTAAATTTTGATTCTATTGCAGCAACAAGCCTTATTAAGGCCATAGAATTTAATACGCCTGTTGACAGTAAGTCGGCTTCAACGTCCATTTGAAAATCTTCCTCTTGTAATATTTTATCACGTAAGATAATGTGAATTTCTTCTCCTATTTTCATTTTATCAATGCTTTATAATCTATCTTTCCAGCACTTGTGCGTGGAATAGAATCTCTAATTCGAATTGTTGAGGGTACCATATAATTCGGTAAAATTCCGGCTATAAACTTAGTTATATCACTCGTGTTCTGAGATTTGTCTTTCAACACAACATCTGCATATAGTGACCAAGTATCTTCATGCTTTTTAGCATAAACAGCGGTTTCACTAACGGCATTACTTGACAAAAGTACGTTTTCAACTTCGTTCATTTCTACGCGATAGCCACGTATTTTTATTTGCCGATCCGCGCGACCCACAAAAACCAGAGTACCATCCGCGTGTTCACGAACCATGTCACCTGTCCTATAGTATCGTAACAACATTCCATTCTTGTCGTGCAATGAAATAAATTTACTTTTTGTTAATTCTGGTTGGTTCCAATACGCACGCATTTGCGTGCTTGAGGCCACAAGTAGTTCACCCACTTGCGACTCTTTTTCAATCTGATCTTCATAGGAAACGACAATGGATGTTTCAGGCCATGCCCGACCTAATGGTAAGATACTTGGAAGAGGAGTGCTCTTATTAAAATTAAAGTAGGTGCATTGATTCACCTCGGCTGGACCATATACGTTGCTGTATGTGGCTTCTGGAATGAATTCAAAAAGCAATTTTATGTACTTAATTGAGAATGGTTCGCCTCCGAATAAGACCCAGCGTAGACGGCTTAGGTCTCGATCGACTAACGCCTCACTTTTAATAAGCTGGATTAAGGCCAGTGGGACTGAATACCAAATTGTCAATTCTTCAGATTCTATTAGTTGACCCAAATTTTTTGGAAATATGGTATAAGGCTCCGGTATTATTACCGTACGACCGCCTACGTAGGGCATGGTCAAATACCCCATGGTGGATATATCGTAGTGAAGTTGTGAATGATTGCCGAGTACATCCACATGGCTTACATCGTATAATTCAGCCGAAAGTTTTGCATAACTAAAACCACTGTAATGCGTATGAACGATGGCCTTTTGTTTTCCTGTAGTACCAGAAGTACACATGACGTAAGCCATATCATCCTCAGATAGATTCACGGATGGAATAGTCTTTGGAGCGGATAAAACTTCATTCCAAGAATATGTTAAGATGGTGTTTTCATCAATACCATCTACTCCAATTACAACTCGCAATTGCGGTGAATTATGACAAATTCGTTCAATTTTACTGCGGTAACTACTGTTGGACAAAACTATACTAATACCACAATCGGCTATAATTTCCGAAATCCGATACACTGGTAAGTTTGAATCAATCGGAACATAAGCCGCTCCTGCACACATAACACCGTATACACTATAAGTGCTTTCCAGCGATCGATTCATAAATATTCCCACTCGATCACCTTTATCAGTGCCAAGTTCTAGTAAAAAATTTGCCAGAGCATTGGAGTAATTGACTAATTGTTCATATGGAATCGATTTATCCAATTGATTAAACGCCACTTGACTCGGATATTTCTCTGCAGAGCGATATATATTATGTGTCAATATACGTTTCATTGCATTGCAAATTCAATATTCCATTTTTCTTTCAGGACTGCCAAGTCCTCTTCAAAGTATTGCGTAAGGCGTTTATAAAGATCATTTGGCATGGCCGAATATTTTCCTACATTCATCGGTCTAAATGTTGGAGGCAAAATGGGTTTAAGGCCTAAAAACTGATGAATTTTGAAAAGTTCTTTTTTTGTATTTATGAAAAACGACTCGCTCTGAACAACCAGTATTTGATCCTTTCCAAACTGTTTTTGCCATTTATCTAATAACATGGCATACTTTCCTCTTTCTAAATAAAAAAAATTGTGTCTTTCATAAGTATATTCATGATCATGATCTACCTTGGCATTTAGCTCGTAATTGATGGCATCTTGAAACGTTTCATGTTTGTCCAACCCCATTCGTCTATTCATTTGATACGCTGAATAAGCACGGTCTATAGGGTTTCGTAAAAGGGCTATAATTTTCATTTCATTACTTAACTGGTGCGCTCTTTTAGCCGCTTCCGGGTGAAACATATAATCTGGTGACGCCTCCCCCGTAATGAAACTATCCGATTTCAGTGGAAAGAAAGCGCGATACCATTTTAGTCCTTTATCATAATGAAAATTAAAAAAATGGATTTCTTTTTTAATTGGGCGTTTAACGGAAGGATGAAATTTTAAATAATAAAACAGGGAAGACGTGCCTCCTTTTTGGGCACCTATAATAAGAAAATCAGGGTCCGCTCTCCAGGATGCCGTTAGATATCCCATAATATGCAAAAGTCGATTTCGGACGGCCCAAAAAAACCACTTAATTCGTGACATAGCGTAATCTTAAAGTCCCAAATGACTAGCAATAATATTTTTTTGAATATCAGAAGTCCCGGCATATATGATACCGCCGATGGCATCTCGAAGGCCGCGCTCTATACCATGTTGGGTTAGATATCCTGACCCACCAAAAATTCGGATCATATCCATACTTGACTCGACATAACTTTCGCTAAGAAACAGCTTTAATATCGCTCCATCCAACATGGCCGATTGACCCTGTTGCTTCATCCAGGCCATTTTAAACAGTAATAGTTTTGCTATTTCCAACCTGGATTTCATTGATGCAATTCGATGTGATACCGCTTGAAAATTATTGATTGTTGTCCCAAACTGTTTTCTTTTTTTTGTAAAATCCACGGCTAGTTCAACTTGCTTTTCCATCGAACCTAATTTAGCCGATAATATGCAGCATCGATCGTATTCGAGTGAATAACCAGAAATACTCCAACCAGCACCGACTTGTCCTAGAATATTTTCTTTGGGTACAAAACAGTCGTTAAATTGCAGGCGGCCAATGGGCACAGTGCGAAGACCCATTTTATGTTGAACGGGAAGTCTCGTAAACCCTTTCATACCATGTTCAACCAAAAACGCGGTAATACCCCACTTACCAAGTGTGGGGTTTGTATTGGCAAATACAACGGCTACATCACAGACAGGAGCCAATGTCACAAGTCTTTTATGGCCGTTTAAGACATATCCTCCCTCGACTTCCACAGCAGAAGTTTTCAAACTATACACGTCCGATCCTGCATCATCTTCACTTAAGCCATGTGCTCCTATCCAATCTCCACTTGCCATCCTTGGCAAGAATCTTTGTTTTTGATCCTCATTGCCAAATTCCGAAATTGTCATTTGGACTGCCCAGAGGTGTGCATTAATGGCAATTCCTAACCCTACATCATTACACCCATAACCAAGGCCTTGCATACCAAAAACGGCGCGTAATACATCGATCTCCGAATGACTGCCTCCGTATTGCGGCTCACTTGCCAGACCCAACAATCCAAATTCACCACATTTCCGCCATAAGTCACGCGAAAACTCGCCCTGATAATCACGATCTATGATATTACTCTTAAGTTCAGTGGTGGCAAATGCTTCAACTTGGTTTCTATACACTACATATTCCTTTGGCACCGAAAAGTCCATATCTTCAATATTGGTTTTAGGTAGGCAAAGTACATAAAATATGGATTATCTTCACACCTAGAACACAGGGAGTTGTTGAATTAAACTCAACAATAATTGATATTTTTGTAAACAACTATCTCGTGAACAATTACTCAAATTTTTGCTGGAGATAATATAAAATTGCATGTAGTCAATTTTTTAATTTCCCTGCAGCTGCTTGTGAGAACATCTAGGTACTAAAACCAATTGAAACAACTAATTATGCATTTAAATCTACGTAAATACCTTTTATTTTTTTGTGTAGTACTAACTAGTCAATGTGTTCTTGCACATCAGCCAGGTCAGAGCTACCTCTACTTCAGGGTTTATGAAAACCGTATAGAAGGTACCGTCGAAATGACGGTGGACGACATAAATAATGCCCTCGGAATTGACTTGGATGCTTCGCCATACTATAAAGAGAAGAACCAGGAAATCGCTAAGGCTGAATACCCCGCTACGTGGTCGCAATTTATTCCTGATATACAACATTACCTGAAGTCGAGAATCAAGTTGCGGAATGCCAACCAATCGCTAAATATTGAATTTACCGACATGGAAATTCTGCCCTTATCTCGTTCAGTTTATATACTATCAAATTTTCGATTAAATCCAATAACGAGCATTCCAGATAATATAGACATCGACTACTCCATTTTATTTGATAAAGATGAAAAACACCGGGGATTAACCATCATTGGCCACAATTGGCAAGCCGGAATAATTAAAAACGAGTCGATCAGTTCACTCATTTTTTCACCAAGCAACACATCTCAGACGCTGTCGTTAAAAGAAAAATCACTCTGGAAAGGGTTTGTCGCTCTATTGAAACTCGGGATGTGGCACATTTATATTGGCATCGACCATATCTTTTTTCTCCTGGCTTTGATTTTACCATCGGTGATTCGAAAACGGCGTATGGACGATCGGATGGATATAAAACCTGTTGAAAGCTTTAAGGCTGCATTTTGGTACATATTAAAAATTGTCACGCTCTTCACAGTTGCACACAGCATTACATTAAGTTTGGCTGCCCTCGGTATAATAAATTTAGACAGCCGAATCGTAGAATCGCTCATTGCTCTTTCGATTGGGCTCGCAGCATTACATAATATTTATCCGATATTTTCTAAAAGTGAATTATTGATCACTTTCCTATTTGGATTATTTCATGGAATGGGATTTGCAAGTGTACTAGGCGAAAAAGGAATTGAAGGGGAATTTTTAGCACTGTCTCTTTTTGGTTTTAACGTAGGGGTTGAAATTGGTCAGGCGCTAATCGTCTGTGTTTTGTTTCCAATACTCTTTTTTCTGCGAAAAAAGCCATTCTACAAACACATCCTCATTTATGGCTCAATATTTTTGATACTAGCTTCGCTTTATTGGTTTGTAGAACGATTTTTCGATGTGAACTACCTGCTCGATGACTATATCGGAAAAGCAATCAATAAAATTTACAAAATAATTGGTCTTAAGTAATCGATAACAAGTGAGTTCGTCAAAGGATAATGAAAAGTCCATCTTGAGTCAATGGGCAGCACTTAAAAAAGCAACGCCCGAAAAAAAGGCTCCTATAGACACTGATCGAGTTGTGCATCGGGCATCCGAAGGACAGCAACGATTGTTTTTTCTCGACCAATTACATCCTGAACACCCTGTTTATAATCTGACCGAAATTTGGCACTTCCAAGGTGAATTGAATGTTGATCTTTTCCTAGAAGCCCTTGAACAAATTGGAAAGGGACAAGAAATTTTGCGAACTACCTTTCATCTCGAAGACAGCAATATCATTTGTCGTATTCGCCCACATTTTAAATATGATCATGAAATCATAGACTTGAGTGGACATGACACAGATTCCTTAAATGATGAATTTAACCGCATCGCCCGTAAAAAATCGAATACGCATTTTAATTTATCCGACGGACCTCTACTCAATATAACGATTTGCAAAATCGACCAGACACTCCATCGTGCTATCGTCAACATGCATCATATTATTTCTGACAAGTGGTCAATGCGTATTCTTCGAAACTCCTTGTCCGCTCAGTATGCGTCCGCATTACAGCATAACTTTGAGCCATCGCCTGCGCGTGAAGTTCAATATGCCGACTATGTCATACACCAATTAAACCAAGAAACAAATGCCAAAGATGTCACGTATTGGCATAAAAAACTACAAGGATTCACGGAACACTCCTCATTTCCATCTGATAAAGACATGCAAGCCGATGCCTCGTTAAACGGTAAATATATTACGCGGTCATTTCGGCCGGGCATGCATGCCTCTATAAAAGCATTTTGTAAAACACATAAAGTAACATCGTTTGTTTTCTTTCTTTCTATTTATAAGCTACTACTCCATAAATACGCACAACAAAAAGATATTTTAGTCGGTACTCCAGTTTCTACGCGATCTAAAATCGAGTTCGAAAAAATAATAGGATTTTTTAATGACACTATTGTGTTGCGGTCTCAGATTGACAAAAACATGACATTCCTTGACCATTTAACTCAAGTAAAAAAAACTGTTTTAGCCGCGTTTGAACATAAAAGCATTGGGTTTCAAAATCTGCTAAATGAAATCAATCCAAATAGATCGTCAGACGAAAATCCATTATTTCAAACGATGTTCTTGTATCACAACGAGAATGAATCACCAATTTTTGGAGAAAACCTGTCTATCAATGTTCAAAACTATGACATGGGCGTCTCAAAATTTGATCTCACGTTATATGTAGCCGAATCCCCAACCAGTTTTGAACAGACGATCGAATTTGCAACTGACCTGTATACCGATCAATATGTGCATGCTTTACAAAACCACATCGAAGAGCTAGCCTGTCGAATCATTGAACATCCTTCCGTACAATTGGAGTCGTTGCATTATCTACCATCAGACGAAGTCAACACGCTAATCTCAATAGGAAAAGGTAAGTCCCTGCAACTGGATCGAAACGAAAATATTATCGATGCCATTTTTGGTAATGTAAATCCGGATCACATCGCCTTACGCGATCAACACCAAACCATTACTTATGAAGAACTGAATAAACGGTCCAATCAAATTGCCAATGCGCTGAGTCATAATACCACTGAAAATAATATCGTAGGCATATTACTTGAGCAGTCGACTGACTTTGTGTCTGCCATGATTGGCGCTTTAAAAGCGGGCCTTGCCTATGTTCCGTTGGATGTAACCTACCCGCTCAAACATATCCGGCATATTTTATTCAAAGCCGAAGTCCAACTCGTAATTAGTTCAGAAAAAATAAACACCCCTGAGTACGGAGAATTCAATGTAATAGAGATAGAGCAAATTCGAGAAGCCGAAACGTTTGATCACAAGGATAAAATTGCGCCAATATCGACGGCATATATCATGTTTACTTCGGGCAGTACGGGAGATCCGAATGGTGTTGTTGTTTCACATGCTAATTTATTGAATTCGACAAGAGCTCGTTTTTCTTTTTACGATGACCATCCAACATCATTTCTACTTTTGTCACCTTTTTCATTTGACAGCTCGGTAGCGGGAATTTATTGGACCTTATTTAATGGTGGCAAATTAGTGATTCCGGCAAAGCGGTCCATCCAGGACTTACAGGTAATTTCCGACCTTATCGAAGCAGAAGACATAAGTCACACACTGTTAATACCGAGCTTATATCGCGTTTTTCTTGAGCTTATTGAGGTTCGTCGTCTGCAGAAGCTTAAGGTTGTCATTCTGGCAGGAGAAGAATTGCCTGTTTCGATTGCCAAAACTCACGTTGAAAATCTTTCCGGTGTTCGACTGTATAATGAATATGGGCCCACAGAGGCGACGGTTTGGGTTTGTGCATACGAAGTTAAAAATCCATCGAATCGCAATCGCATTCCAATAGGTAAAGCTATTACCAACACCACCTTGTTAGTTCTCGATGAGAACTTCCATCTCTGCCCAAAAGGCATTCCAGGTGAATTGTTTGTTCATGGAGCCTCGGTTAGCACTGGTTACTTAAATACTGGAACAACTGAAGGTTCAAAATTTATCACCACGGAGGTAAACAATAGAAGTCTCAAACTATACCGAACAGGTGATTGGGTCAAATGGGACGAAGAAAATAATTTGTTGTTTTTAGGAAGACGCGATCATCAGGTAAAGGTGCGCGGACATCGCATCGAATTGGGTCAAGTTGATGCGGCAATACGAGCGCTCCATAAAGATCTGCAATCAATAACAATACACCTACAAGATAAACAAGAGCTGCGAACATTTCTCGTTTCGACAAGAAGTGTGAATACCGAAAAATTACGCGCGCAAATTCGGGAACAACTTCCGACCCACTACCATCCGGATAAAATCATTCAACTGGAATCATTTCCATTAATGCCAAACGGAAAAATAGATACTAAAGCTCTCCAAAAATTCGAATTAAATGAGGAGAATACGATAAATCAGCCGACTAGAATTTCATCGACGGAAAGAATATTACTTAAAATATGGCAAGAAGTATTACAACTTCCGAACCTTGGCGTTCAAGACAATTTTTTTGAAGTAGGCGGTGATTCGATTCAGATAATTCGAATCGTGGCAAAATCAAAAAAAGCCGGAATTCAACTTTCACCTAAACACGTCTATAGACATCAAAATATCGCTACACTTTGTAAACACATCGTAGATGAGCCGAAAGTCGAAATAGCACCTTTACTTTGGGATAGATTGCCACTTACACCGATCCAATCCTGGTATTTTGACACGCACATGGCCAATCCACACCATTGGCTACAGGGATACTCATTCACATTAAGGCAGCCTGTAACACTGGAGAATATAAGTCAGGCAATACGAACCCTGATCAGTCATTATGAAATATTTCATGTTGTTTTTGAGCAGGAGTATGGGTCGTGGTTTCACCGTAGGAAAAAGTTTATTGCCGAAGATTTCATAAAACCTGTAAAATCCGCCTCGAATGACGAGATAAATCTAAATATTCAAAATGGTCCGCTGGCTCATTTCATTCTGGAAGAAACATCTGGCGATGTGTATGGTGGCAAAATAATTATGCACCACCTTATTACTGATGTACTTTCATGGGATGTTGTATTTTCATTTATGGAAGAATTTTTGCAAAAAAATAATGATTGGATTCAATCAAAAAACTATGAATATTTCTTGTGGGTAAATCGGCTTCACCAACTTGCGTCTACTAACAAATTTGATGTTGACATTCCATTCTGGAAAAACATGCTCGAACATAATTCGACGTTCTTTGCCAATGTAACTACTAGCATCGAACGTGATGTTATCACCTTCTTTGACAGCATTGATTCCAACACCACAAAAACTATTCAACGACGAGCAAAAGAAGTTAGCGGGATTAAAATTAACGAAATAGTCATCGCCGCTTTTTTATCTGTTTTTAATAAACAAACCGATGAAAGAAGTTTGACATTAATGTTGGAACATCACGGACGCAATTCAACTTCGACCACTGTAGATTTGGCCACATCCATTGGATGGCATACCACGTATTTTCCGATCAACATATCTTTGTCAGATCCCGCATCATTTTTACAAATAATGCTTGATGTAAAAGATCAATTACGATCCGTTCCGGATAATGGCCTATCATACGGAGTACTGAAGTACATATCTGGAAAGCTATCCGGAAACCCAAATGCCAACGTTGTTATCAACCATCTAGGTGACAGTGATCGTCAAAGCAGTGCCGTTTTTGAAGAAGTACATTTTCTTCGAAAAAATATGCGATCAGATCAAAGTGAACGTGACTATTTGATAGAAATAAATTCCTGGATCGAAGGAGGAGAATTTAAATTGGCGTTTTCATTCGACGAAAAACAACTGGACCCCAAGATGATGCAATCATTCTGTGATAACATCATCGTAACGATTAGAAATTTACCATATGAGTTACAGGGTACGAGCTCAATTTTTACACGTTCAGATTTTCGCTTTATTTATAGTCAGGAAGACCTTTCAACCATAGAGTTGTCTTCTCGTGATCGAAATGTAGAAATAACAGACCTTATTGAGCTAAGTGCAAATCAGTCAGCTTTGCTATTTCACCACCTACAACCCCATGCACAAGATGAGGGCTTGATCGTTGCAACAGCGGACATTTCGGGCCAAATTGATGAAGAATTATTTCAAGAGGCCTGGCACACTGTCGTCAGTAGACATGACGCGCTTCGGTCATTTTTCTTATGGGAAAGTTTATCGAAACCTGTTCAAGTCATATGTAATTCGGTAGACTCTTCGGTTGAATTTGTTGTTATAGATGAAAAAATAAACCGCTCGCTGGAAGACACTGTCACTTCCTGGGTCAAATTTCAAGACCAATCGAATTTAGACATTCAACAGCCACCAACTCATAAAATTGCTTGCTTCCATGGCAATGGTTTAAACGGTAAGCTGATTTTTGTTTGCCATCATATTTATATTGATGGATGGAGTACAAATAATTTATTTGAAGAATTTCAGCATATTTACGAAGCGCTCAACAAAAACCTGGATCACGCACTTCCATTAGTGCCGCGACTTAGTCAATGGAAGCAAAAATTTGATGTGCGCCGTACGGATCCAGCCATATTGAAATTTTGGCAAAACTATTTGAACGAAAGTAAAGCGACCTATTTAAAAGCTCGTGCATCTTCAACATTGTATAAATTTAAATCCTACACCACTACTCTTCAAGTAGATGAATCAAATCGAATTAGGTCTGGCATCAAGACTAGCCGTATTACGCTCAATACATTATTCGCGGGAGTCTGGTCCTGGCTCTTGTCCAATTACCTCAACGAACCCGAAGTATTTATTGGATTGACGCATTCCGGACGATCAATAGACCTAAGTCACATGGATGCACTCATTGGGATGTTTACGACTGTCTTGCCTTTGAAATTTATTAGAAAGGATAATAGTATTATTGACTTACGAGCTGTGCAGGATGACTTAAACGAAATTCTAACAATGGAAGACATGAGTTTGGAAGACATTTCATCAACCAGTCAGTATGGAAATCTTTTTGACACTGTTTTGATTGTTGAGAATTTTGTTCCAAAAAAATCATCTCCTTCTGCCTTAAATTTTGTGAATTTTAAAAGTAGAATTAGTAGTACGATTCCATTGTGTCTTGTGGTTATTCCAGGCGATCGAATTAAACTCATCCTTCGTTACAACGTAAATGTCTATACGGCTGACGAAGTAGAAAAAATTGCCTTAGATTTCAGCTCGGTTCTCACCAAAATAAATATTTCATCAAATAAAGCGAGCATTGATTATCAGCCTGTCTATTCTCCACTTGCAGAAGGCAATGGCCCCACTGAAACCATGCAACAACTCCAAGTACCAGTCGATTCGCTAGATGATGGAAGTACCGAACAGAACTTACTGCGTATATGGAGAGGGGTGTTGAATAACGCCAGTGTTAGCCTGGAAGACAATTTTTTCGAAATTGGGGGCACGTCCTTGCTTGCCGTTCAAATATTTAATAAAATAAATGAAGAACTTGGGATTAATGCATCACCAATACTTCTGCTCAAATTTAATACGGTTCAGCTCTTAGCTGAAAATTTGGCTCAAGATACGGTATCCGAAAGTTGGAAGTGTCTCTTTTCATTAAAGGAAGGTGGTAATAAAATCCCATTATTTTGTTTTCATGCCGGAGATGGACATATCATGTTTTACAAACAACTAGCGGAATCTATAGAGTCCGGTAGACCGGTATATGGGATCCAACCTGTCGGATTGGATGGTAGTGACATACAGTTTGGAAGTATAGTCGAAATGGCCAACTATTATATCGGAGAAATTAAAAAAGAATTTCCAACAGGTCCCTATCACTTGCTCGGCACTTGCTTCAGCAATGCGGTTACATTCGAGATAGCAAAACAACTAAAATCTGAAATCGGTCGGATTTTCATTGTGGATTCGCCACCACCCTATTTTAATGAATTATCAAAAATGAAAAAATGGTTAAACTGGGTCGTCACGTTTAACTTACCGAAACTATGGACTGCATTCAATAATTATTTTAAATACGTCAAACTGCGAGAGCCTTCAGACGAACATGAGCGAAACTTATTTCTCACCGGCAAGCATCTACACAAAATCATGAGCACCTATAAGTGGTCCCCTCAGCATTTAGAAATTGTCCTCATCCGATCAAGTCAAAATAATGAAGACAAATATCATGACTACCATATTTTGAACTGGCAAATGCTTGCTAAAGGTGGTTTACAGACTAAAGCCATCGAAAGCGATCATCGTGGAATATTTAAAGATCAGGCGGCGGTCGAAATGGCTACCATCATCGATGATATTTTAAACGTGTATGACAATTAGTCCCTGGAAAGAAACAACTGCAATAGTAAGGCCTGCATCGGATGCCGTCGTTATTTATCAAGTGGATAAATCCACGATATCACCACAGGTCGATAAAACAAAGCTACTTGCACCTTTGTCGACGGATGAAATTGAGCGTTACAACAAATTTCGTTTCGATAAAGACAAATTAACCTTTGGCATTGCTCGTTTCGCACTTCGTTACATCTGTGGACAAATGCTAACACAACCACCTGCCTCGATATCCTTTGATTACAATGAGTTTGGAAAGCCATATTTGCCTGGTGTCCCAAATTTTCATTTTAATTTATCCCACTCCGGTAGTTTGATTCTATTGGCTTTCTGCAATCACGCTGCTTTGGGTATAGACGTTGAAAAATATAAGCACCATGTCCGACATATGGATTTGGCCAAGTCTGTTTTTGCTGACAGTGAAATGGAACAATTAAAATCATTGGAGACACGAGACATTATACACGGCTTTTACAACTGTTGGTCAAAAAAAGAGTCATTTATCAAGGCCAAAGGAAAAGGATTGCAGATACCATTAAGTCAGTTTGGAGTTCGGATTGTCGATGAAGGATATGCTAATTTATTGCACGTTAATTGGGAAACCTCAGAGATCTTCAAATGGCAGCTATTTAATCTAGCTACCAAGCAGGATTACGCGGCCGCTTGTACTTGCCACATTCATATTAATACGGTTGAACTTTTTGACATTAGTCAGTTTATATCCGGCAATGTTTTATAATAGACCCAACGCATTTTATTCTGTCGTCTTTTCATTATTGAAATCGCAATAGCGACTGTGACGATTGTTCGTCGGTCCATTGTCTATTTCAGTGTAATTTTTCCAAGAAAGTGATCATGGCGGGATCATATATTGTTACACCCGTATAAGCATCACATCAGTCCGGCCCGGAAAGCCCCAGACCCTATTGGGAAATTCAATGGAATTAGAGGTTGCAGCCACGGGTAAATTAAGCAGTGTATTTTCTCATTTTAGTCTGAAAGATGTCCTTTTTATGCTGATCTTTTCCAATTAATGCATTAGCTTCGCAGAGCAATGAATACGGCTCGGTTGTCGCATAAACAAGCCATTCTGTTGAACTTTGCTATAGAGTTAAATTTCAATTGCTCAACACCATATAGCAAGTGCTCATTATGCGAATAATTTGATTTATGCAGACTGGGTTATAGTGCGAAATCGCGATTTTTCATTAATAGTTTATGTATGCGCAGATTACTACTTTTCTATTGTTTTATTCTTTCAGCCACAATAGCAGTCGGACATGACATTCATGGCAAGGTTATGGATTCATCGGGCAATCCCATAGCCGATGTGAATGTTTACAATTCGACCAGCGAGAAACATAGTCACACTAACGAATTAGGACAATTTATACTTCGAAATGCACACCCCGGCGATAAATTAATGGTCAGTTATCTTGGATATAAAACAGTGCATTATGTGATCGAGCCAAAAGATGTTGAAAAAGGCCTTGAATTTATTCTTGAAGAAGATGTATTTGAATTAGATCAAGTTCAGGTTACGAACTCGTTCAAAACCGTAAATCGCATTGCCTCTATAGACCTACAGACGAATCCGGTCACCTCTTCTCAGGAAGTCTTGCGAAAAGTTCCGGGGCTTTTTATTGGTCAACATGCAGGAGGAGGGAAGGCAGAGCAAATTTTTTTAAGGGGCTTTGATATCGATCATGGAACGGATGTCACTTTGCGCGTTGACGGTATGCCTGTCAATATGGTCTCCCATGCTCACGGCCAAGGATATGCGGATTTGCACTTCCTTATCCCAGAAACAATTGAGAAAATAGATTTTGGCAAAGGACCTTATTACGCTGACCAGGGCAACTTTAATACGGCGGGGTATGTCGAATTTAAGACGCGCGACCGACTAGACAAAAGCATGGTTGGTGTCGAAGCAGGTTCATTCAATAGTCAACGTATTGTAGGCCTATTCGATCTATTAAATAAAAGTGAAAGTCGCAACTCTGCTTATATAGCAGCTGAGTATTTACTCACTGATGGTCCATTCGATTCTCCTCAGAATTTCAATCGTTTAAATATCATGGGTAAGTACACAGTTGATTTTCAAAATAGCAATCGACTGACATTTTTGGCTTCAAGGTTTCAGAGCAAGTGGGACGCCTCGGGTCAAATCCCGCAACGACTTGTCGACAATGGAACGATAGGTAGATTTGGAGCAGTGGACGACACCGAAGGAGGCGGTACAAGTCGAACGAACATATCGATGACACATTCTAAAACTATTAATGATAATGCCTTTATAAAGACGCAGGCTTATTTCAGTCATTATGATTTTGAATTATTTTCAAATTTTACATTCTTTTTAGAAGACCCAATTAATGGTGATCAAATTCGTCAATATGAAGATCGCCGTATTTATGGTGTTCATTCGACCCTATTTCAAAACCTTACTATTGGCGAAAAAGATGTTTCATTGAGCGCCGGAATCGGCCTGCGATATGATGACGTCAATGATGTTGAATTAGCCCGTACGGCAAACCGCAAAACGACATTAGAGCGTTTAGCACTTGGTCAAGTCGACGAATCAAATCTATTCGGCTTCATCAATGCTGACATCGACTTGGGGAATTGGTTGATAAATCCCGGCTTGCGTATTGATTACTTCAACTTTGACTACATCGATCAGTTAGCGCCAAATTATACGAGCCTGTCGGAAGACAAATCATTTTTATCACCTAAGTTCAACATCATTTACACACCCGACAATCAGTGGAATTTATTCTTGAAATCGGGCATGGGCTTTCATTCAAACGACACGCGCGTGGTTGTCGCGCAAGAAGGCAACCGTATTTTACCGGCCGCTTATGGATTGGATATCGGCGCAAATTGGAAGCCCGTGCCTCGCTTATTTATTAATGCCGCGGTCTGGTATTTATTCTTAGAACAGGAATTTGTTTACGTGGGCGATGCGGGAATTGTTGAACCAAGTGGAAAGACAGAGCGAAAAGGTTTCGATCTTGGGTTTCGATATCAGTTAAATGACTATTTATTTTTTGATTGGGATTTTAATTACACAGATGCAGAAGCGACCGAGGAGCGTGATGACGAAAATTACATCCCACTTGCCCCCGAGCTCACGACTGCCGGAGGATTATCTTATAAAAATCCCAACGGACTGTCTGCTGGAATTCGAATGAGATATTTAAAAGACAGACCTGCAAACGAGTCAAACTCTATTGTTGCCGATGGTTATTTTATTACAGATGCAAATGTGTCCTATACATTTGGTAGTGTTGAAGTTGGCCTATCAATAGAAAACCTATTTGATAGTGAATGGAATGAAACCCAATTTGCGACAGAGTCTCGTTTGCTAACAGAGGCGATACCTGTTGAAGAAATTCACTTCACACCCGGTACACCAATTAATATTCGAGGGAGTTTGAAATATAGGTTCTAGGATTATCGAGAATTCAATGTCTTGTTTAGTGTATCCTTGTAAAACTATTTCCAGACATTTTTCGATATGGATAGACGTTCGTTTTATTTCGAACTTGCTTGAGGAGTAGAACGATGGAAAATATCATTTTACCATCCTATCAAGCCGATTATACTTAGATCACTTTTTAGGTATTAGGAACGTATCAAATCCGTCAATCGAATACGATACAATTTCTAATACGTCGCCATCACGTTCAATAAAATGTTGACTCTGAAATAAGATGTTGATAAAGGAGTTGTGCATGGGATCATCGTCCACAAACCTTACAAAATAAACATTTTCCATTCGATCATCTTCAATAATAAAGCCAGTTGCTATTATGGAATTGTCCCGTATAAATTCGAATTTAAGTTCATCGTATATTTTAAGAAAATCGAATTTCGGCTCGTATCCTCCACCATGTACTCCTCCGGTTGTGCGTTCAATTTGCCATATTCCTAAAATATCGGTCGATAAAGATCTGACTTGATTTGTAGGTGCGCTCGTATCATCATTGGAACAGGAATAAACCCCTGCCAACACCAAGAATAATATTACATGCATTAGTGATTTCATACTTTATGTTTTTCACACTTGACTAAGGAAACATGGTTATATGATGTATACGTAATCAAACGGAAATAGGCTGCATATAGAATGGCAAAAAACTATGCTCTTCCTAAGCTCCTAATTCCTAATTTTGGCCCTCAAAAATCATACAACTATGTATAGATCACATAATTGCGGCGCATTGCGCATCGACGATATTGGTAAAGAAGTTACGTTAGCTGGCTGGATGGCCGTTTCGAGAGAGTTTGGCGGTTTGACATTCATAGACTTGAGAGACCGGTATGGCATTACCCAACTAGTCTTTGATATGGAAGGCAGCCCCGACTTATGTAATCAGGCACGTGCGCTTGGACGTGAATTTGTTATACAAGTACACGGGATCGTTTCCGAACGATCAAACAAAAACCCTAATCGTGCAACTGGTGATATTGAAATACTTGTCACTGATCTTCGCATCTTAAATGAATCAGACGTTCCTCCATTTACTATAGAAAACGAAACAGATGGAGGAGAAGAGCTTCGAATGAAGTACCGATACCTCGATTTGCGTCGTCAAAATGTACAAGAAAAATTATTCTTCCGCAGTAGGCTTGCTATCGAAACAAGAAAGTATTTAGCCGGTAACGATTTCATAGAAGTTGAGACGCCTTTTTTGATTAAAAGCACACCAGAAGGGGCACGTGATTTTGTCGTACCCAGTCGTGTTCACCATGGGCAATTCTATGCCCTTCCTCAAAGTCCACAGACTTTTAAACAATTACTAATGGTATCGGGGTTTGATAAATATTTTCAGATAGTCAAATGTTTTCGCGATGAAGATTTTCGTGCCGATCGTCAACCGGAATTTACACAAGTCGACTGTGAAATGTCGTATGTGGAACAGGAAGATATACTAAATACGTTTGAGGGGTTGACAAAACATTTATTTAGAGAGTTAAAAGGGATCGACCTGCCTGCATTTCCGCGGATGACGTATGACGAAGCAATAGCGCATTATGGTTCGGATAAGCCCGACATCCGGTTCGGTATGTTATTTTGTGAATTGAATTCTGTGGTTCAGGGGCATGGGTTTGGTGTATTTGATAACGCGGAATTAGTTGTGGGCTTTTGTGCAAAGGGACAAGCCATTAATTATTCTAACAAAGACATAAAAAAACTGACCGAGTGGGTACAGCGTCCTCAGATAGGAGCTAAGGGCTTGGTTTATGTAAAATATACAGCCGATGGAATTAAATCTTCCGTTGGCAAATTTTATTCCGATGAACAGTTAAAGAAATGGGGTTCACTCATGGGTGCTGCTGAAGGTGACATGCTATTAATTTTAAGCGGTGAGGCTGAAAAAACGAGAAAGCAACTCGGCGCCTTGCGACTCGAAATGGGCAATCGTATGGGGCTGATGGATCCAGAAGATTTCAAACCGCTGTGGGTATTAGATTTTCCGTTACTCGAATGGGACGAAGACTCCAATCGTTTCCATGCCATGCATCACCCATTTACTTCACCCAAAAAGTCGGACATCGATCGTATGCTCAATGGCGACCATGAAACCATGAAGGCACTTCGGGCTGATGCATATGATCTTGTGCTCAATGGATCTGAAATAGGAGGTGGATCAATACGGATTCATGATCGTGAATTACAAGAAAAAAATTTTAAGCTTCTCGGTTTCACAGAGGATGAGGCCAAGGAACAATTTGGTTTTTTGTTAGATGCTTTTCGCTATGGTGCCCCACCTCATGGAGGAATTGCCTTCGGTTTTGATCGGTTATGCACGTTGATGCAAGGCAGTGATTCGATTCGGGAGGTCATTGCTTTTCCAAAAAATAATCAAGGGCGCGATGTGATGATTGATGCGCCAGCAGGGATTGATGGCGAGCAATTGGCAGAATTAGCCTTGAAGGTAGTAGAATAATTATTTAGCAATGTCATGGGTTAGTGACCAAGTTTTATAATTAATTTTTCTCTGATATTCAGAAAGTCCGCAATCTCATATTTTGATCCAATTTTTATACCTGACTCTCTTATCCTGAAAAATAAATAGTAACTACATGCTCTACTTGGTAACTTGGGGGTCGGTCCATTTTCTTGTTTGTTACTCAGAGTTTATGCTTACGTGTATCGCTATGCTGCTGTAAACAACCAACCTATCGATTAAAGGTTGCCTTTCGCTGCTTTTGTCATTTTTTAATATTTTTTTAGGGGCGATTGAAATTGTTACATGTATTGGAATATGTAAGTAAAATTCAACACCTGTGAAACGGTCTTGTTACATATTATTTTTCTTGATTGCTCAGGTTTCTACTGCCAAAACATTTGTTCTAGACGGATTTGTTGAAGACGGTAATGACAAAACCACATTAATAGGTGCCAACATTGTCTTCTACAGCGGTGATGAATTGCCATCAGGGACTGCGACGGACGTTACCGGCTATTACCAAATCTCATTGCCACCTGGAGAATACAAAATAGTGATCAGCTATGTCGGATATGCCGATGAGCTTATCGAATTATATGCGTTGAAGTCTAATTGTACAATGGACTTCATGTTAAAACCAAACATTTTGTTACCGAAAGTTGTCGTTAAGGAGCTTCGAAACACAACCATTAAAGATGGATGTATTCTTACAGGTATATTGACATCAGATCCGACTATGGCCCAATTAGCCGAAGAAAAAATAATACTTGAAGAGAACAACAAAGCCGGGAGGTCATTTACAGTTTTTCCAAACCCCAATACCGGTAAGTTTACAATTCGTAATGAAAACAACACGGACAACGCAACCTATTTCATATTTAATTCGAATGGCCGGCAAGTATTGACCCCTAAAACTGTGCATGCTTTAACAACCATAAACTTGCATCTTACCTCTCCCGGAGTCTATTTTATGCAGAACGAGGACACTCGAGATATTTGTAAAATAATTATTACACCCAAATAATCCTTATAAAATGATATTTCTATAAATAACTGGCCGAAACACAAATTGGCTTAAGACTTCCTACACCCTTAATTCTTTACCTTTTAATTTTTTTAGCTATGAAACATGTCTTTTACTTCTCACTTTTTGCTTGCGTATTATTTTTGACGGGCATAACATCGTCCTTCGACTGTCCAAATCCTGGTGTGCAGACGGCCATAAATGGTAAGGTCACCGATGACGAAACAGGCGAAGCAATCCTATTTGCTGATGTCGCACTTTACAAAAACGGAATTCTTGTGACAGGTGCACAAACCAACTTCGATGGTAATTATTCGATTAACAACATTGATGCGGGCATCTATGACTTAGAAGCATCCTATGTTGGATATGAATCCAAACGAATCGCTGGTGTACGGATAAATGCGGGTGAAGTATCTCGTGTTGATTTTATTCTAGGCACGGGCATCGATTTAGAATGTGTGACAATTATCGAATACAAAAGACCGCTTATAAGCACAGACAATACATCTAGTGGGGGCTCACTCACAGCTGACGAAATACGTAGCCTACCGACTAAGAATATCAACGATCTCGCTTCTACATCCGTAGGTTTACGTTCATCCAAAAATAAGTGTGTGGGCACTCGTGGAAGTCGGTCGAAGGGAACCAGTTATGTAATTGATGGCATTAAAACTAGCGGCAGTTTAACCAAAAAAAATAAATCACCTCACAAACCTTCAGTGGCTGTAAATGCATCAAAAGCCACAGATTTAAGCGGGAAGCTAACAGCCACTGAAGTTAATGATTTCGCCAATTGGACATTCTGGGAAACGATTCAAGAAACAGAATTTATTTCGACAAGCCTTAAATGGAAAATGAATCCACTGGAACGCTATTCGATTCACGTTCAAAATAACGAACAGGTTGCGCTTAGTGGTTTGTCTATTGAATTATTGAGTAAAGATGATCATGTCCTTTGGTCTACAATTTCAGATAACCTGGGTCATGCCGAATTGTTTGGCTCATTTTTTGAAAATCAAGAGCAAAGTCCCGGTCACCGTATACGTGTCTCGAAAAATAAAAAGGAGTTGGCAAATGTCCCTGCACACCAATTTAATACGGAAGCTCAAATTATTCAGGTCAATAGTTCTTGTCAAGCTATCGAGGCCATTGAATTGGCATTTTTAATGGATATTTCAGGAAGTATGCGCGATGAAATGGCTTACCTGCGTTCTGAAATTTCATCTATAGTCTCACGCATAAAACATGAATTTTCAGGTCGTCTTTTGCGTGTCGGAGTCGTTTATTTTCAAGGGCACGGTGATCGAACGCCCATTACATCCATGGATTTAACGGATGACTTCGAGGCTTTGTTTTCCTTTATTCATGGTCAATACGGCGGCGGTGGCGCAGATGAAGCGATAGACCTGGCTCTACAAACAGCTGTCGAAGAAATGTCCTGGTACGAAAATAGTTCTAAAATTATTTTTTTAATGGGAGACGAAGAATTGGACAATGTCGAAATGAATCGAGAACGGCAGCGATATTACACTAAACGTTGTGCGGAGGAAGGAATAAAAATAAATCCAATAGGGTGCAGCGGGATGCCAAAGTCATTGGAATATGTAATGCGGGCAATGGCTATTGGCACTGGTGGTACCTACATCGCTTTGACTGATGATAGCGGAATAGGCAATACGCATATAAAACCCACTACCTCGAAAATTAATGTCCAGGCGTTGAACGATTTATTATTTGATGTCATATTGCGTTTTGTTTCAAAACGCGATTGCTCAGATCTCATCATTTCGGAAAGTGATCAAATAAAAAGTCCTGATGGTAGCTTGAACAGGCAGCTGGGAAAAGAAAAATCAGAAATTGAACTATCTCTTTTTCCAAATCCCACATCTGGTATATTCAAATTAACCCGAAAAGAAGTAAAAAGTATCGAGCATCTTTGGATTACCGATATGGCCGGGCGTCTTGTCAGGCAACTTAATCCAGATCCATCCGATAGATATTTTGATGTTTCTGATTTGGCAAGCGGGCAATATTTTCTGATCTATCAAGATAAAAAAGGACAATTTGGTTCATCATTTTTATTAAAAACAGGAACAACTATTGCCAGGCGTTAGCACATAACGCGTGATGCCGGAATTCGAAGTAATACGTGAACTCCGGCATCAATATTTAATTTACTGTTGCTTGATTTTATATTCAGAAAATTATATTACTCGATTTTACTACCGGGCATTTCTTGTCCTCCCTGGAATAACGTCAGGCTTTCAACAACTCCTTCATCATTTGTGTAGAATTCAATTTGTGCCTCTACAACTTTGAGGTAAAAACGTGTTTCGGATTTTGGAAAAATAGGAAACTTCTGTTGTCCAGTAGCCTGAGCAAATAGCTGATCGTCTTCTTTTGATATTTCGATTAAAAACGTTGGCGCCAATTGATACGACCCAACATACGAATTCAATATTTTATCATCAATGACAATTTCGTCCACATCCATCTCAACACCCATTTTTGCCAACATGTCAAAGCCATTTTGGTTCGCCGGATTCAATTCAATTGACTTTTTATAATTTGCTATTGACTTTTCCATTAACGCCTCGGCATAACTATCATACGTATTGAATGCATCCGGATGTTGTTCGATATTTATTTCAAAAATCGCCAATGCTTCGTCATACTTAAATTGATTTAAGTAGTTATAGCCCAATCGATTAATTGTAGATTCATCGAAATTGTATTTATCGGGACTCATTTTTTTAATCATCGCATATTTCTTCATCGCAGCCTCCAGTCCTTTCTGTTCGAGTTCGTCGCTGAAAAGGGTGGCAAATGACGGTTTTACATCGTCAATTTCATCACTTGCTCCCATTAAAAAGCGGCCGATATCATCCGCGTCATTTGTAGAGTTTGTCAGGACGACCACGCCCAGTTTTTTCTTTTTATTGATAGCCGCGAATGCCCTGTAACCACCTGTAGCCCCTCCATGTGTTATATATTCCTGATCATTTTCATGGTCTATTCGAACATGCCAACCCAGTCCGACACTCGCATTTCCAGCCTTATCATGTCGTGCAACGTGAGTCATATTCATCGCTTCATTTAATGCTGATTTTTTTAATCCCAAATTAGCAGCAAGAAACTTCAGCATATCATATGTCGAACTTCGAATGGCCCCAGCACCCGTTAAAGTGGCGATGTCCCAATTCGCTGTTTCCTGTCCTCCACTATGACCGATTGCCAAATTATTTTTCATGTGTTCGCTAAAGGCAACGCGTGTTTCATTCATTCCCAGCGGCTCCGTGATGACATCACGCAAAAGCTCTTCATAGGATTTACCTGTCTTCAATTCCAAAATATGACCAAGTAAACCTTGGCCTAGATTTGAATATTCATATTCCGAACCTATTTCGCGTTCAAGTTTCAGTGAAGAAAGACACGCGTATAGTTGCTCCGGTGTATAATCGGCATATGGGTTGCTAGGGTCACTAGGTGTAAAATTATCAGGCATTCGGGGCAAGGAAGATGTATGGTCAGACAAATGCCCAAGTGTAATATGTTTTCCATTTCGCATGGGAACATCTACGTGATCCGGTAAGTACATGGCAATGGGGTCGTCAACTGACATATTCCCTTTTAGCACTTGATCCGCTAACAGTATAGCTGTAAATACTTTGGAAATTGAGCCGATTTCATATATACTGTGTTCGTCGGCGTTAACTCCATTTGCACTTCGCTTTCCAAATGTATACACACGTTCGCCGCTTTCATCGACAATACCGATTGCAATACTCGGATTTATTTGATATTCAATTCGTTTTTCAATATTCGCGGAGACGAATTCTGGAAGCCCCTGTCCAATTGACCATGAGGTAATAAAAACGAAAAGTAAGGTCTGTAAAATTTTCATTATTGGTATTTTAAATCGAATATAATATACCAACCACAAAGGGAATTAATTAATCGACGAATTGCATCGTATGTTACGCAAACAGAGAAATTCAAGGGTCAGACTTATCTTGTTTTTATAATAAAAAAGCCGACTCGATGCATTCGCTGTACTATCGAGCCGGCTTCTCTTCAGTCAGTACAATATTCATCGTCACAACTTACCTTGGGAAACGACATTTGTTCCGTTTACCATGACGGATGTATTTTTCAATTGAAAGTCAAAATTAAAATCAGACTCGACATCTCCACCGGTCCAGGAATTGTTTCCTATTCCTAATGTGACAACGCCACCCATTTCATACGATAAATAATCGCCTAGCGGACGGCTGTGCGGGTTTAGCCCAATATCGAAAATTGACAATACATCTTTCATCCCTGAACTGACGTCCAATGCTTTTTGCAATACTTCAACATTTTCGTCGGCCGCCATATTGACGATACGTCCTTTTTCGAATGTCATTTTAAGGTTTTTGATTTTGGTTCCTCTAAAATCTAATGACGGTATGACGATGACTCCGTTGGCCGAAGTCGGTGCTACGCTGGAATAGGCCTCGCCGGCAGGAAGCCAGGTATTGGCTGGCCCTGATCGACTGACCGTTTCATCCGTTAGGCCGCAATTGATTCTGGCCCCGGTATTATCGAGCGCGAAGCTAATGTTAGTACCTTCGGGACTCGTCACTTTTACATGCGAGCCAGGATCTAATTTTTTGACCAAATTCTGGGCTCGGCTTGACATAGATTCGTAATCAGCATTGACAGCATCCCAAAACATATCCAACATTTCATAGAGATCTGCTCCTACGGACTGGGAATATGAATACGTCGGAATTCCACCTACCTGACCTAAAGAAACAGAACGGTAATGCGCACTTTTATTTGCTTGATTGAGCGCTTGCGATGCTTGTCGCACAGCTGCAAAACGCTCTTCTGGAACATCGTCATACAAATGGGCATCCGGTGTCGTATTTAAGTTGATAAAACAATCAACAGTTCGTGATTGCATCATCCGATACGAATTAGGTTTTTCAAGGTACTCGATGGGAGTTTCCATCATAACCCGTTTAGATGCTTCAGGAATATTCATCTCCATTATGGCCTTTCCTCCAACTTTGTGAACAGCCACGTAGAGTTCATGCATGAGGGTCAGCATTGATTCAGAACCATTGATGACAACCACTTCGCCAGGTTGCACTTTGAGTGCCGTATTGACGATGTTGTCGGCGATTGACATGTAGTCTGATTTGCTTTGACCACTTGTGTAGTGAAAAAAGAAGAGTGATATAAGCCCACTCAAAAGCCAATGTGTAATGTTTGTTTTCATGTGTAGATTTTTGGTTTAGAAATAGAGCGAATGCGCTTATAAATTACGATTTTTTGATGAGAAGTGCAAGCCATGAAGGCATGAGGAATGCTCTTCAATTGGGTCAAAAGCTTGATTATGCTATGCTATTTAAGGCTTGTGGTGCGTATTGACTTGCCTTTCTTTCTTTGAATAGCGAATTTTATCCTTTAAAAGGATGCTTGGAGTTATCCTCAACTGTTGAATACAACAACTGAATCTATCCTGAAATTAAGAAGATTGGGAATTGGGCGATGCCGCGTAATGGGCATAAAAAAACCGTGAAGAAACGATCGCTCCTCCACGGATGAGCTTTTAATTTGACGTACTATTGTCCAGGTACATTATAGTAAAATCGCTCGTGTACGATTTTACCCTCTTGCCATTTTTGAACGGCCACCTCTTCCATTTTCACTCGGTTTCCATCCTGAAATGTAGCATCAAACCATGATTCGATTGATGTGACGCCGGCTTCTTCATTTGACATAGGCTGTCCATTCCCTATACCATGCATTTCCTTAATCATGCCCTGCCATTGTTCTAATGCCGCTCTTTGGGCTGCTTTTCCCTCACGAACTTCACCATTAGCTTCGACAACTTGAACATTTTCGGCATAATAATCTTCAAATGCTTCATTCATTTGTCCTTGGCTCATGCGATCATAAAGGTCTTGTAGTCTTTCTAAATTAGTCATAGTTAAAGAATTGTTTTGTTAGTAAATATGTGTTTATAACAACCAAATAACGCCTCCAATGATAAAAATGTTGGCTGCATGGGCTTCAATCACCGTTGGAGATTTTGAACATCCGTACACGATCATCTATTCCTCCTGATTCAATACAGCTTTAAGTCGTTCATACCGTCCTTTAGGTAACGTATTAATAACCTCACGAGCTCTACTCTTTTGACCGAGTAAATAATATGCCATGGCTTCAACATATTTGCTTCGTTCGTACTTCTGATTAGATATGTCAAATTCTGGAAGATAATTTAATACACTATCAGGTTCCTCATGTTGCAAGTGCATTTCGGCAAGCCAATAATTTGCTTCATCGCTTGTTGAAGAAATCGATAAGAGTTGATTTTTTGCAGCTTTAAATTTTCCATTTAAATATTTACTGCTTGCCTCACTTATTATATCAACGTCTGTTTTTCTTGATACTTCCCACAATGGTTCGATGTAAACCTCCGCAAATGCCATTGGTCCCGGCTCATCTCCTGGGCTTATAGGATTGAACAAATAATAAATAACAAATACGATTGTGACTAACAGTGCAAGCCAATAAAAAATAGGATGTGTTTCCCCATTTCCGAATCGTGTATTTCGATTTTCACCGTAGGTCGACTGACCTGTAGCATTTTTAACTTCCTCAAGTAATTGTAATTCAAGAATTCCTTCAGACGCTGTTTTGAGCACATCGTAATTTTCAACTTGCCGAGCCAGTTGTTTGTCTGTTTCTAAAGCAACCTCAAATTTTCGAAGCTCTTTTCCCGAAAGTTTTCCGGCTTTGAAATCATCTATGTGATCATACGGATTCATGAGGCCAGCATCATTTTTAAATGTGTATTTGCATCGAGATAAACCGAAAGTTCATTTAGACAATTCATTTTTTTCCGACGCACAACGACATCGCTACTGTAATTCAGTAATTTCGCAATTTCGGCCATTTTATATCCCGATGCCCAGTACATTAACACTTCGCGGCATTTTAAGCCCAAATTATCAAGAACCTTGCTTAATAAATCCCTTTTCTCTTCATTAATTATCTTCAAATCGACGAACGCCGATTCATCCACACGAATGTCGTCTTCTAATTCTGCAGTCGCTGTTTTACGGGCCCTCTTTTTTTGTAAAAACAAGTTGCGCGCAATTCCAAAAATATAGCTATTTACATTTGTTTTAATTGTAAAACTGCCATCGCGTAAAACATTTTTTATTAACTGTACGAGAGCATAGTTGAATATCTCGTTAAATTCCTCCTCGTTTGCACCAAGTTTTCCAATAACCTTTCGAACACCATTTTTCAACTTCGCATCGTCATACAGGTGTCTAGCAACTTTTTCTCGCCCAGCTGTTCCGCTGCGAATTAAATCGAACATTTCATTTGCCTCCATAAGTATCTACAAGAAAGATGTTGCATTTATGTAATAAACCGTGTGCAATGATCGTAATTTTTGACCACTACGAAGCGGATTTGGGGTATTAGAAATGGCTATCTAAGTGGTGGGTTAATGGGTTTAGTCGCCTGGCATCTATAGTCGCCTGGCGACTAAACCCGCTAACCACCTGAGTATCCGACACTTATGTTCAAATTTTGATTTAATCTTCAGCGTCAGTCCTTTTGCTCAAACTTTCTTTAAACTTTATGTAACCTGAGGCCCCGATTTAGCTCAGCGTTGAAGTAGTTTCAACTATACTCAGAAAAGAAAGCCACCGGCCAAATAAAAAAGAGCGGCCCCAACTCCAGCCACCAGTGCGTAAGGTAGTTGTGTACGGACGTGGTCAATATGATCAGTGGCAGAGGCCATCGAGCTCACTATCGTTGTGTCACTTATTGGTGAACAATGGTCACCAAAAACCCCTCCTCCCAATGCTGCAGCTATCGTCATAAGAATATTTGCATCCATTTGTCGTGCCATCGGAATCGCAATGGCCAACATAATAGCGAACGTCCCCCAAGATGTACCTGTTGAAAAAGCTATAAAGCAGCTGACTAAAAAAACAACAAATGGAATCAAATTTGGACTCAACCATTGGCTTGCAACATCCGCCACGTAATTTCCTGTGTGTAATTCCTTACAGACCGCTGAAATGGCAAAGGCGAACATCATTAACAGTGCTAAGGGCATCAACCCTGCGATGCCTTTCATCGTCAAATCCACTATTTCTTTGAGCTTGAATATTTTTTGAATGCGATAGTAAATAGCTGCAATGACTAAGGAAGAAATTACAGAAATAAGAACAGAGGTCGAACCAGATCCTTTTCCAATGGCATAAAATACCTTTGATAAAAACCCGTCATTCGCCCTATCTGATAAGGCGTCTTGCCAACCGGTGTAGGACAACATCACCGGCATCATCAGAATCATAACGAGCAAAGGAATGACCATGTTTTTTGCCTTTGGAACAATGCCAGGTTTCATCTTCAATTCAGTCAACTCCTGGCTAACCATAGGTTTGGCACCTTCCGCGAGGTATTTTCCAGTATCTCGAACACGTTTTTCAGCCTTTTTCATAGGGCCAAAGTCCTTTCCTGAAAAGACGACGTATAAAGCCAACAAAAGAGCGAGAAAAGGGTAAAAATTATAGGGTATTGTTCTAAATAATGTTGCAAAAGGGTCACTAAATCCCTCGGCTAAAAGCAGCCCCATAATAAAAGCGCCCCATGCGTTAAATGGTATTAATATACAAGACGGTGCCGAGCTTGAATCGGCGAGATATGCTAGTTTTTCTCTGGATATTCTGTTCTTATCAAATAATGGGCGATACAACGATCCCACCGTTAAAACAGAAATTGACGATTCGACAAATATAAGTAGACCTGTCAACCAGGTAAAAAACATAATTATTCGCCGATTTTTTTCTGGTGACGTATCTTTTACTTTTTCTAGTTTTCTCTGAACGTAGTTCACAAACCCTTTCACGCCACCGGAACGCTGAATGAATGTTATAAGCGCACCGACTAAAGCACCAAACATGATCGTTCTGGTATTTCCCGGATCTTTGAACACATCCACTAATGCCTGTATGGAGGCCATTGTCCCGTCAAGAATATTCCAATCACTTAATACCATCCATCCGAGCCAGATTCCGGCCATAAGTGATAAGTATACTTGTTTTGTCTTGATCGCAAGGATAATGGCAAGGACAGGGGGAAGAATAGATAAAAAGCCGTAATCAGTCATGCTCGAAAGCTACGGAAAAATTTGTCTTGGTGCCTTGAATGGCAATTGTAGAAGCGCGGTGTAAGGGATTCGAATACGCCCTTTTGCGAACAATTAAACGCACCCATCACACAGTCAGGATATCAAGATCTAAGCCTAGGGCTATTTTTAACCGTTCATTTATCAGCTAATACTACTTAGTTGTTGAAAAGACGGGCACCGTAAAACGTCACAGCTATCACGTCATCCCAAAGAAATTCAACTATTTTGAATTATCTCAACGCACAGTGGAAACCATTAAAACCTCAAACAATTCATGAGTTAATTCCCACCCCGTTTCTCAAAATAGGCTATAAACGAGCGTGTAATCGACCATTGGGTCATTGAAGGATATAAGAAAGCCCCACCTAAAATAAGCGATGAGGCATAGTGGTTTACGTTTCATCTACGTCAATACTTCCCTTCGAGGCCTAGTTCTTTTACCAGTAGGTAATAAAAAACGGCTCTATATTTATTTGCATTTCCCTTTCCAAAAAGGTGTATCACTTTATCAATTGCATTATCGAGATTGGCGCCATCAGCCTGTCCCATCTTGCCAATTAAAAAGTTGTTTTTAACGGTTTCTAATTCTGACTTGTCCGAACTGGAAACTTTCTCAGCGTCGGCATTGTATATTGATGGTCCGCAACCTCTTGTTACCTTAGTCAATAAATCATCATTTACCTGCATGCCCATACCTTCTAACGTCGCTTTATAAAGTGCAACTTTTTCATCAAATTTTCCCATAATTCAATATCTGGTTTTAATTAAGAATACAAATGAAATAACAAACCCCATTTTGATCAATGAATGTAAAGATGAGACGAGTAAATTTGAAAAAGTCATTTTTTATATCAACTGTATCTCGGATACGATACGAAGAAAAACAAAAAGAACCAATCAGTGCTAAGGGTGGTTTTTACTGTATAGCTGTAATTACTATTTTTATATCACTGCAATTTATAACATGACCGAAATGGTCAACACGATCATCGTAATAATTGTCAGCAAAGCAAGAAGGGGCATGATCCACTTCAGCCATTTGTCATAGCCAACTTTGACCATAGTAAGTGATGCAAGAATGAGCCCGGTAGGGGTTATAAAAGCCATCAAACCCATACCGTATTGATAAGCATTAACTACATATTCCCGACCGATATGCACAACGTCGCCCAAGGGCGCCATGATTGGCATAGTCAATACAGCCATTCCAGACGATGAAGGAATAAAGAAGGAAAGCCCTCCATATAAAAATAACAGTGCATTTATAAAAATGCCTTTAGGCATGCCCTCAACGGAATTAGACATATAATAAAGTAACGTATCACTAATTAGACCATCATCCATGAGTACTGTTATGCCTCTAGCCAACCCGATAATTAGTGCCACGCTTAATAAATCATTTGCCCCTTTGACAAATTGGTCGACAAATACAGTCTCCTTCATCCAAGCAAGTAATCCAACGAGAATGGCGCTCACAAAAAATATCGTCGTCATTTCCAAGAACCACCACTCCAATTTTGACACACCATAAATCATTACGACAAAACTCATTAAAAAGACAAACAAGATTGCGCGTATTTGCCAGGTAAATGCAGGAATTCTATCTCCAGGCTTAACATGCAGGAACATTTTTTCGATTTGCTCCTTCTGGCTATAAATTATCGATTTTGACGGATCCTTTCGTACACGTTCAGCATATCGAATAATATACCAAAGGCATATAATGACACCAATGATCAACATGATAATTCGACCTTGTAGCCCTGTTGTCCAGGTCAAACCGGCAGAGTCAGATGCAATAATAGCACTGAATGGGTTCACAGTTGAACACATGGTTCCAATCGATGAGCCAACGTAAATAGCGCCCAGTGCAACCATTGCATCATATCCTGCAGCTAGGAAAACAGGCATGAGAATCGGGTAAAACGCAATCGTTTCTTCTGCCAATCCGAACGTCGTTCCACCAAGGGCTATTAATGTCGTGATAATAATTATGAGTAACGACTCCCTCCCTTTTAATTTATGTGATAGCCACGAGACTCCAGCGTCAAAAGCGCCCGAATAATTAACCACACCGATAAAGCCTCCAATTATTAAAACAAAAAGAATCACGTCAATTGCCTCCATAATCCCCCGAAGAGGAGAACGAATAAAAGCACCTAGTCCTTGTGGGTTTGATTTCAATTCATGATACGTTCCGGGTACACCTACCGGCTTCCAAATATCCCCATTGGTAAATTTATCCACTGGAATATTTATACCTAACTGATCTAAGGTTGCCTGAGTCCCCGGATAAGATTTACTTTCCTGCTGTCCTTCGTATACAAATTCGTTTTTATCTCTGTCATATGCGAGTCGGTCAAATTTCCCGGATGGTATGACGAATGTTAAAAATGCCACAAAAGCTGCAATAATAAGAAGAACGGTATGTGCGGTAGGAAACTTAAACTTTTTCATAATACGGCTTCAGTCTAGTCTGACAAGGTATTGAATTCATATCATACGCGCGAATCCTTTCGAATTATTTATTGACTTTACGTGCCCGTTTACCAAATGATCCTTCGTTATCTATTGAGCATTAGACATCATTCTCTTCAATCACACTATCTTGCATTGGTGAATGTCTTCTTGCTACACGACTTATTCATCTTTGTAATTGTTATAGGCGGATTCAGTATCGCCGTCTTCATTGTGCGCCGATTGTTCAATAAAAAATTATATAAAACCACATCGGAGACTATACCTGCCCGTTGGATTACCATTCTTCAACAGCAGGTTCCATTTTATGCTATGCTTTCGTCCGTCGAACAAGACCATTTTAATCAACGCGTGATGGAGTTTTTACTAAACCATAAAATAACAGAAGCCGATACGAAAATTACAATAGAGGATAAACTATACGTAGCCGCTAGTGCTATAATTCCTATTTTCAAATTTCCACACTGGCGCTACAGCAACCTCGATGAAATAATAATCTATCCGGGGTCTTTCAACCATCAGTTTGATACAAGGGGTAAAGGACGAAATATTCTTGGCATGGTCGGCAATGGTTATATGGAGGGGAAAATGATTTTGTCACAAAAAGCGCTTCGACTCGGATTTCAAAATACAACCGATAAAAAAAATACAGCCATTCATGAGTTCATTCATTTAATTGATAAAATGGATGGTGTTATCGATGGTATTCCTAGGTTACTTATTGATCGACCTTACATCATACCGTGGTTAGATATGATAAAACAAAAAGTTGAAAAAATTTACCTAAATGAATCTGACATTAATCCGTATGGCGGCAGCAGCCAAATAGAATTTTTTGCCGTTGCATGCGAATATTTCTTCGAGCGGCCGAGGTTATTGGAAAAGAAACACCCTGAACTATACAACATGCTCGAAAACATGTTCGCTCACGATTTGGCTGACCGGCGTCCAGGATTAAAACCTACGTCTATTGGCCGAAACGCTTCTTGCCCTTGTCAAAGTGGGCTCAAGTATAAGCATTGTTGTCTTGCCTGAAACCTGCTATATAAACGATTCACTAGCGGATAACGTAAAGCCTGAAATGAAAATATTACATTTAAGTTGTTAACCTTATTAGAAACTGCATGATTAAAGGTCAGAAATATGAATAGCCAATCAAGGCTAGGAGAATTAGTTGAAGCATTTGAAGCTGACCGTAATTCAGTACTTAGATCATTGTACCTACTGTTTCGGGCAGACTTCATTGTGTTCAGTAAAAAAATGTGTTCAGACACAGAACTCTGCCTGGATAGCTTTCAAGAGGCCGTAATAAGTGTGTATGAAAATTTAACACAAAATAAAATCACCCGGGATGACGCCTCAATAAAAACATACTTATTTGCCATTGGTAAAAATAAATTACTGACGGCAATGAAAAAACAACATACTGTAACATTTACGGATAAAGTCGCGCCGGGAGAGCAGCACGACAACAGTAATCCGGACACTGATTTAAAAGTTGCCTTGCAGCTTGCATTTGATCAATTGGGTGACACGTGTCAAGAAATATTAAAAAAGTTTTATTTCCACCGATATGCCATTGAGTCCATAATGATTGACATGCAATATAAAAATGAAAACACGGTAAAAGCACACAAATCCAGGTGTATTTCAAAATTGAGAAAAGTTATGATGCAAAATTTGAAAAGTAGTAATTAATATGGCCCTGTCCGAACATGATATAAATTTAATAGACCGTGCTTTATTTGATGAACTGTCCGGTGATGGTCTCCAAGAATTCGAGGCCAAAATGGCGGATCCGGAATTCCGGGAGGAGTGGAAAATGAGGCAGTCTATGCACGCCGTCATTGTCCAAAAATCGCGTGCTGAAATGAAAGCAGAGCTTCAATCAATAGAAAATCAGTATCCAACAACACCATCACCCAGAAAATTATTCATTTGGTTAACCATTTTAGGTGTAGCAATTGTTTCGACCGTGGTATATTTTTTATTTAGTACTGCAGCAACTCCTAAAACACCTGAGCAACTTTTCATTGCCTACTATGAGCCTTATCCAAATGAGGTCGATCCATTGACAAAGTCCTCTTCACAGCAACATATGTCCGCATTTCAATTGTATGAGTCCAAAGACTACAATTCCGCAATAGCGGAATTTGTACCCAATTTGACGGATGAAACGGCGCGGTGGTATTTTGGACAGTCAATGATGGCAACGGGTGATTATCAAACTGCAGAAGATGTTTTTAGGCAGTTTTCTCGATCCGGGGATTCTGAGTTCGCAATCCACGCCACATACTATTTAGCCCTTATTTACATAAAAGAAGGCAGAATAAACGAGGCAAAGGAATTTCTTGAAAAACTGGCCGTCAGCGAACACCCTGTTTACAAAAAAAGGTCGGATGAATTATTAGGTCAGCTCAATTAACCACGACTTAAACGGTTGTTTATTATGTACAGTAGAAGTAATACCAGCAATCCTATTACTATGTGATAAATCGGAAAGGATCGATTATCCAGTATTACCGGGTCGGCATTTCCAACTAATATAAAACCAGCCCAATAAAATGGATGCTTTGATTTTTCGGAAATTGCATTTGACAAATAATCTTGTTTTGCTTTTTGCAGCGCTTTGGCCTTTTCTTCCCCTTTGAATAAGTAAGTGTAAAATGATTTCATAATTTCAGATGTACTTTTGTCTGGCACCTGCCAAAGGGACATGAGCACAGAAGGCACGCCGGCATATTGAAATCCAGTCGACAAACTTCGCACACCTGATCCATTTTCAAATTTTCCAACTCCGGTTTCACATGCGCTAAGCACAGCCAAATGAGTCTTAACATCCAAATGGTAAAGTTCATGCAAGTATAATTGATCGCGACTATTGTCCGTTTTTGGGCTGAATAAAAATCGACTATTCATGGGTTGGTTGTCATCTAAAAGCGTATGCATCGAAAGATGAACAATTGCACTATTATTTGTAGAAGTTAAAAAATGCTCCTTAAGGTTTTCCGTGAATACCTGGGTTCGACCGGCCGTGTTTTCGCGAATAAAATTTGCCTCTTCTTGCGAATAAGGCAAAGCGGTTAGTCCCTCTCGAGCGACTCCTACATCTCCATTTGATTGTGAATATATCGGTGCAAAAATGGAAACTACATTTGGCATATCATCAATTGGGCTTTCTTGTTGTCTCGTCCAGACATCAAGTGAATTTGCATAGGAAATTGAATAGCGGTCGAGCCAACGATTATCGCCGGTCGATAATAATTCAAATGGCATAATCGCCAGTAAGTCATCGGGTGAGACAACAATCTTATTTACATGAGTTGACAATAATGACAATGGAGCTGTTAAAGCCATTTCAAGTTCCTGCTCTAGTTCAAATATTGTCCCTTGGCTGGCAACACCCTTCAGCCATTGACGAATTGATTCTCGCGCTTGTCGCCAATTTAGTTCCGTTGTAATTGCCTGGACTTTTTCATTTGTTACAACTATGCACATTAAACTCGAATCCGATGTTACGTAATCCAAAAATGCCATTGAATCTGGTAAAGTTGATTGTAGTAGTTCCAGGTTTATTCGTTTTGGCATTCTTTGCAAGTCGGCTGTCAAGGGATAGTCCTCCTCAATCAATTTCTCATTTTTCGAAAACGTTTCATTCAAGTCGACTATTCGGGCAAGCAATGAATCATGTGCTCGACTATCAACATCCAATTGATGCAATGCTCTTTCGGCATGAGACAGTTCGCGGCGTAACTTACTGCTGCTCACACGTAATTTTTCCGGAACGTTCGCAAAATTATACTCAAATCGCCTTCGCAATGACTGTAGTAATCCGAGGCTTTTAATCTTATTTGAAAATATAGCAGCAAGCCGGACATTTTTTTCATCTCCACTGTTCTGAAAAGCTGCAACCAACGCGGAGATCAACATCTTGTAAAACGTCGTATAATTTGAAACCAGATCGTTAATGTCGTCTGGGCTTTCTGCCCACTCAAACAATTGATTAAAAACTCGGTCACCATACTCACATAGCGAGATCACGGAATCAATCGGTGCTCCAAGATGGTACATCTTAGCGAAAACCTCTTTTTCAATAAAATCTAAATAAATAAATGGATCTGAACACGTATGAAATGATGACGAGCACGCTAAAGCCTCTTTACCGTTTTCAATATCCTGCATAGCTTTGTCAATTCGACCCATCCTCATGTACACACTAGCCCTGCGATTGTAGGCCCCGGCAATATGAACGTTGGTTTCACCATATGATTTTCGATAGGAGTTTATGGCCAGGTTCATATTTTCTATTGCCTTTTCAAATTGTTTAATATCCCGATAGAATATGCCGATATTTGTATAAGCGTTAGCAACATATGAATGATGGTCGCCAAACAGTTTTTTTCGAATATTCAGTGATCGATTATAGTATTCTTCAGTTTTCTGATATTCGTTTAAAAAATAATAGACACCGCCTAATTTCATTAATATGATTGCGGTATATGTATGATTTTCACCTAGCCTGCTCAAGCAAATTTCTAATGCTTGATCCAGGTAATTTCGAGCGGTTTCAAAATCTTCAATTAATATCAATTGGCCGGATAAATTAGTATATCCTGCCATTTTTTGTATTGGCTCAGTAGATCCTTCTGCGAATCTTATTGATTTTAGATAGTATTCCCGCGCTTTGTTGTGCTTTCCAAGGTTACTGAAAATCGAAGCCTTGCGATTAAATACACGGGGAAGAAGTGTGTTTAGCATCGCGCTATCCACTTGAGCATATGCAGCCGCTGAATCTAAATAACGTAATCCTGCTATTAAATCAAATTGGTCAACGTAGCACTCTGCCATACTCAATGCCACCTGGGCCAGGCCCTGATACTCTATAGGTTGTTTTCGTTCGAATATTTCCCAGGCTTGACTAAGATGAATGAGTGCACTGTCCAGTTGATTTTGATTATAATAGCGTCGTCCTAAACTAAAATGACCCATCCCAATCGTTGGATGACAATCCGGCAAGTATTCTTGACAATAGTGCAAAGCCTGGAGAGAATAATTTTTAGCCTCTTTTAACTTTCCTGACTCCGCAAATGTCTTAGAAACAACTTGTAACGCAAAAGCCATTACACCTGCATAGCTTTGTGGATTTTTAATTGCCCTTATACTGGCTAAAATAATCGAATCGGTTTTCGCCTTACTGCTCGCTCTTAACTTGAAGGACGCATCGGTAAGGTTCCAAACATGAAAAACATCGTGATCATTGCCAAGGTTAGTAATAATAAGCCGGCGAATGGAGTCAACATTAAAACTTCGCAGTTCAAAAGAGTATAAATTAACTAATGCCTTGTAGTAGTTCGGGTCTTGCTTCGAACTACTTTTAAGCACACGATTAAAATAGCCAATTGCCAGGGAGTCTTCTTCTGCCAGCTTAGCTGATGAACCCATATGTTGCAATGTTGCAATGTTCGTTGTGTGACTTTCAATATCCTGAGCTAAATAGGCTTTGGTCAGTTCTGAATAGTCACAATTGAACGTTTTGGTAGATAACAATTGTGCGTCTGCGCATATAGACAATAACCATAACACGACGACAAAGGGTATTCTCACATTTCTGCATACTACACAAACATTGTATTTTTTTATTAACACTTGCAAGACTTTTTGTCGAATCACTGTCTGGTAAGATAAGACTCTTTGAATACAGTCCAATTTTGATTCTACATTGTGGGTCTGAATGAAAAGATTTATTTTTTCGTATAAATATTAACGTCTAATGATTACTTGACACTACCATATCTCTTCTGACGCTGTAAAGACTCATAATCGAAGTTACAGCTTCAGCGAGCTGCTGCAATTTTAATCAAACCAAAAGCTTCTCTTCATTTCGACATACGTACTATAAATCACAATGTGTAAAACTCAATAAGCTATGTGGAATCCCTATCTTTGAGTTTTTGCCATGAGTAGCTCAACCCTATGAAAAAAAATTTATCCCAGGATAACTTACACAAGTTCATGTACAGAATTTATGCAATTCCCGTTTTTATTCTTTTTGTTTTCATTTTCTGTTTGTCCGCCACCCAACCGGAATCCGATTCAATGTGCCCGGATCTGACTAGTTCAGCAAGAATTATCCAACCACAATTAATGGCACTCGACTCATTATGTGAAACACCAACGTTTATCAAAACCTATGGGGTAAACGGTGTTGTGGAGCGCGGACATATCATCATACCGTCAAATGATGGCAACTTATACATAGGTGGTAATAGGGACAGTAGAACTTTATTAATTAAATCGGATACCAATGGTAATTTCATTTGGTCAAGGAGCTTTCAATTCTCCTCAAGCGATGACGTTATCACTGATTTAATTATTGATTCTGCAGGGTTCTTGTTGGGTTGTGGTTTCAGTCCGCCATTTAACTCTAATCTCACCGGATTTGCGTTTAAATATGATGCAGCAGCAGATGTCGTCGTTTGGGTACAGCAGATCAATCAGCCTGGCCGTGCGGTCAACATTATTGAAACGAGCACTACTGACGATTACATCATCATTGGTGATCGCCGGAGTAGCCCATTTCCAGGAAACGGAGAAGATGGCGTGATGTACCGGCTCGACCGAAACACAGGGCAGCTCACCGGAGCACTGGAAAGACATTACCACCACGGATCCAGTGAGACCTTTGCGAGCTCCATTTTATTCAATAACGAAATCTACACTACTGGTCGATATACGAATGGTGGCGGGCCTGAGAACATGCGCGTTGGGTTTACAAAGTTCGACTTAAATGGAAATGAAGTTTATACAAAACTCTCTCATGTTCCACTAAACAATACGGCCAGGCTCTATAGCAATGATTTGGTAGCAGCGAATAATGAAATATTTGTTATCAGTTCTGGAGACGATGACGGGACCCTTATACCTGGCACTAATTTTTTTATTTCTAACTATTCCCTAAATGGTAATTTAAATTGGGTTAAAAAATACAATGCTCAAGGGCTTATTAATGAAGGTTCTAATGAACTTATTGCGCTTTCCGATGGATTATTGGCTTTTTGTGCCGATCGCCGGGGCGACGAAAATTATATCCTCGTCAAGACTGATTTTAACGGTACTGTTATCTGGGCCAAAAAATATGGCGGTATTGGATTCAACAATGCATCAACTGTCACACAACATCAAATATTAGCCACTGAAAATAAACTATTCTTAGCAGGTTCTACATCTGCATTTGGATCAGGTGACACAGATATATTATTGATGAAATTAAATATAGATGGCACACTAACAGAAAACTGTAACCTTGTTTCTGATATAATCATTGACGAATTACTCGTTTTAAATCCTGTAAATGTTGATGTATCTTTAACTAACTATCCCGCACCACTTGGATGGTCAACCGCTACCACGTCAGTGGATACCGCCATTCTACCAGGACATGACATTTGCATCATTGAGTGTGTTGAAATTTGTAATAACGGATTAGACGATGACGGTGATGGACTTGTTGATTGTGCTGATGACATCGATTGTCCTCTCATGGATTTGGCAATTATCGACATCGAGTTGTCCTGTTCCGCAGGTCGTGTTATTTCTAGTTTAATGATTTGCAATCTGGGAAATGCTGAGGCCGGACCGGTGATTAATTTAGGTATATATGATGGTAATCCAACATTTGACACATCAGCCATAGCTCTCGAAACAATTTTGCTCGATACCCTTGTCGAACCTGATAGTTGCCTTTTAATCGAAGTAGAATTAAATACAGCTACTTCCAACTATACATTCATAATAAATGATGATACGTCTTTACTACCAATCTTTGATTTAGCAATCGATTTCCCTTCTACGGACTCCATAGAATGCAATTATTTAAATAATCTTTTTGAACGTGAGCTTCTTGTTTCTTCTCCACCTCTTGATTTAGGACCCGATACTTCCATTTGTTTAGAAAGCGAAATAATTTTGGAAGTTAATCTTGCCTGGGACTCTGTCTTATGGCAGGATGACAATACGAATTATTCCTATACAGTAAGTGCAGCCGGGATCTACCATGTCCAGGTAGTGGATATTTGTGGTAGGTATTTTTTCGACACAATAGAGGTTTTCAATTTTCCAAAAACTCGTTTGGATCTAGGAGAAGATACCATAGTATGTTCAGGTCAAAATGTGTTGATAAATGCGCAAGGACTCAACAATTATTTATGGCTTCCGCAAACAGCTGTCCCTTGTTCAACTTGTCCTGAAAACACCATAACCGTCGACACACCACTATGCTTAGTTGTGGTGGCAGATGATGAAAATGGATGTATAACCGCCGATACAATCAAAATTGATGTAACAAATGACACTATATTTAACTCATCCTACTATACAATATGTGCAGGAGATTCAATTGAAATTTTTGGTATATTTTATAATCAGGCCGACACGTTCAGCGTATTACGCGATTCATTTTCCTGCACACGATTAGATAGTATATTTATCCAATCCCAGTCAACACAGTTGACGTACGACACCATATATTCTTGCTCAAACTCGACGGAAGTCATTTTTGGCGACACGATCTTCCTTCCGGGATCATATAGTAGGATATTTCCGTCGTCAAACGGTTGCGATTCGGTTCATACTATCACATGGATATGGTCGAATGAAATTGATTTATCAATTACCCCCGAAGCGCGCGTATGTCTCGGTGATTCAATTATGATTGAAGCAATAACAGCCGATGACTTACTCACCTATTCATGGAATCCACCAGTTGGGTTATCCTGTGCTGATTGCTTACAACCCACCGCCTTTCCTACCGTTACGACGTTGTATGAATTGCGTGTTAGTGATACTGCAGGCTGCACCGACAGTCATTTTACCACAGTTTATGTTGAATCGTTTAAATCGATATTTATTCCAAGTGCATTCAGTCCAAATAACGATGGTATAAATGATCGATTGGTTGTATATGGCTCTAAAGATGTTTTATTGGTTCGAGAATTTTCAATCTATAATAGATGGGGTGGAAAGGTATTCGAATCCGTCAACTTTCCACCAAACGATAAAACCTTTGGCTGGAATGGAACAAATAATGATCAGGTTCTTGATAATCAGATATTCGTTTATAATGTCATCGTAGAGTTTGTTGATGGAACACAGCGAAACCTTCAAGGTAACATTATGTTAATACGTTAAATTATTTATTATTCAATAACTAATCAGCATTTAAAAAAACTGAAATCATATAACTCGATTTTTAACTGCTACGGGCATATACCAATTATTCCTTCGAATTCTGCGCCCAATGGAACTTCAAAATCCTGATTCAAAAAGAGTTCATTTGACTTCATCATTACATTTGCATTAGCAGCTAATGATACTGAAGCTGTAATACTGATGTTTGCATCGTAATTACCCGTCGTGATTGGTAGACTATTAAAAACTAGATGATCATTTGGACAGTTTCCAAAATCGATATTAAAGCTTTCGTCAGATATATCGAATATTATATGTCCTACAGCTCGTACTTTAATGCGCGCTTGTGAAGAATTAATATTTGGAAGCGCTACATATTCATTTCCATCATTGGCCGTTCCGCTAAGTAAGGTATAGGAATACGTCTCCCCATCGTCATCTGACAACAATATATCAACCGCACTGACATTAAATGGAGCCATATTTGTTCCTGAAGTATTCCAAGAAACGAAAACTGATGTTCCTGCAACAAAGCTTTCACTACCATTTGGAGATGTGATTGCGAACGGTTCGGCTTCCCCGAGCACGGTAACAATCATATCATCCTCTTCCGTACAACCATAGCCTTCGGCTAGATTATAGTCTCGCACTGTAAGCCTAAAGTCAAACATGCGATCGACTTCTGCTAATACTTCCCACGTATTAGGTTTGCCTTTATCGGGAAACTCGCGCGTCGAGGAGGACTTTGGGTTTACAGAACGAAAGTTCGGCCCTTGTGTATTATTACTTTGTGGAGGCTGAGTTGAAACGTCATTATTGTACTGTTCCCAGCAGAAAGTCAGTGGATTCCCATCACTATCTGTCGCTGTACCTGTAAGCGCAAATGCTGTACTTCGCGGAACGCTGTAATCAGCACCAGCATTGGCCGTGGGCGCATTATTGATCGTGGAAAGTATAACGTCACATGAGCCTCCTGTACTCGTATTAGTCACAAATGCCGCCATTTCGCCCACGTTGATTGCATGAAAATAATCGTCGCTATTCGGTTGCACATTGGGGTTACAAATTCCCGCATATCCCATGATCGTGGAGGCGCTACCGGGTTCATAGGAAGCATAACTTCGATTGCAACTGTTGTTTTGCGTGTGATTTCCACCATATTGATGACCCATTTCATGGGCTACATAGTCAATGTCAAAGGGGTCTCCAACCGGTGTATTCCGACCCGTTACTCCACGTGCCTTCCTATTACTATTACATGGCGAGCGCAGTGAGGCTACCCCCCCACCTCCTGTAGAAAATACATGACCAATGTCATAGTTGGATGTTCCTATATAATCGTCACAGGTTGTTTGATTTTGGCCCAACATGGTACCGCCACTGCCATTTGTATACGGATCTGTGGAACCATCCAGGAAGATGAGCGTATCGTTATTTTCAACCATTACCATTGTCAATCCTGCATCCCGTTCGAAAACACCATTGACACGATTCATCGATGTATTGAAGGCCGACATAACCTGACCTACTGTTCCTCCATGAAATTGAGCATACTCTCCCGTACAAGCCAAAGCCAAACGATACTCTCTAAATTGACAATCTCCCGCCGACCTTCCATCCATCGTGCTGAAAAACGGATCTTTATCATGTTCTGCATGGCATTCGAAAGGTTCCGTTGGCGCAGGATAGTCTGATTTATAATAGACCATATAAAGGTCTTCAGCTACATTATAAGGATCAATAAATATCGAACCATTATCTCCTCCACGAATCAATCCGTGAAATCCATTGCGGCCGAAGTCTATTTTGACTACCAGTTGTTCATGTTCAACTCCATGGCCTGTATAGGCTCTAATATCGTCGTACTTGCGTTGCAATTTCGGTGCCATAGTAGGGGACTGTTGAAATTCAAATGTGCGAAGTGTTCTGTCTGGCATGGGTAATTGAATCTGTACCGCGTGGTGTACGTCGTCAAACCGGCTTGAAGCCATCGCCAACTTGTCAAAGAGCTTGTCGTAATCTTTAAGCTGAAAAAGGGCAAAATGATGAGGAGTTTCCAGGGCCGTAGTTTTTTGATGGACATCTATATTTAATTGCAACTGCCAATCAGTTTGTGCTTGAATTGTGGTTGTGCAAAAGATAGTATAGATCATTAGCAGTATTGGACGCTTCATGATTTTGGGCTTAAATTTTGAAATGATAAAAATAGTCGGAAGTTGTGAAGAAAAAGAAAATTCGTGGTTACAGATGTATAAAAATGGATTGTAATTGGGTATACACTGCGAATCAGGAGTCAACATTTAAACGGTATTGCATAAAAAGCAATAACTCAAAAGGATACCGGATTGCCTTTCTCTGCACATTGTTAATAAGATTTCAAACGAGTTTTGTCGCTTTTGGTCGTTTTGAATGTCTGTAATTTAAAAAATGAATCAATTCCATATTTCGCTATCTAACAACCAACACTTCACCATTAAGCACTTTTTTTTCAAATTCATTTTTACATCCTTCAACGAACGCGGTTATGTGCCAAATAAAAACTCCCTCTGGAACTGGTAAATCAAATTGTACACCTTCCCAACCGATTTCAAGTTCATTACTTTCAAATATGCGTTGCCCCCAACGATTATATATCTTTAGATCATATGAATGAATATTAATGTCAGGGTTAAAAAGTGGTCTAAAAACATCATTTATATTATCATTATTAGGTGAAAAAGCTGTCGGGATGTAAATAGACAAATTTTTCTGTTGGCATTCCGCTATCAACCTGCAACAAAAATCCCAACGTATTGCCACCGTCTGAACCTCTGTCCCGTTTGTTAGTTGTATGGAACCCGATAGATCAAACCCGGTTCTTTCTAATTGGTTTAGATCATTAATCGTGATCAGGGTCTCAAAATCAAGTATATTACGGGCACTTGTATCAAAATTGATTATTTCTATATTCGCTTCGTTCATTGTCCAACTCTGATAATTCGCATACCAATCATCACCGAAAATATTTGGATGTTTATGATCAGCTCGAAACACTAAATGATTATCAGAGTTTCCCACACAGATTATATCTGCACATTCTATAATGAATGTATCCAGGCCTAATGACTTAAACGTAAGGTCTACAACAATAACAGAATCACACCCGGCTCGTGTAGTCAATATTTCCGTTCCACTCGGATTAGCTTCATTGTATGCCGTACCATTAATAATAATTTCATACCCACTATTCTGTGTTGACGTAACATTAATTGTATCCTGGTAAATTGGGTGAAATGTAAGGTCTACAACAATAACAGAATTACAGTTATTCACGCCGGATAAAACCACCGATCCTTGCGGATTATTTTCATTAAATACGATAGTGTCCACCAATACTTCATATCCTGAATTTACACATGTACTTTCAGTGATTTGAAAAGTGTCCGAAGAGTTGCTATCAATATGGTAAAATATTGTCAACTTAGGCCGTATTGATTCGTCCATGTTATCGCTGGAAGCAAACTTCATGCTATTGTACAGTGACTTGTCGATTATATCTAACATAAAGCCAAAGTTTGAATCGGGATTATTTATCCAATATTGCGTGTGATGTGTAACATCAATGTTCGGATAATCCTGATCCGATTGCGTACTTGTTGTCAATAAAATTCTTTCATCTTCGGTAACTGCAGGACTATTATTCCAGGTTACCAAATCTTCGTCCCACGGTTCAATTACCCTCTTTAAATAACACGTATTGTTGCCGGCTTGTCCAGCTGATCCTGTGTTGTTTGAATGAAAAAGAGAAAGCTTCGCAGAGTCGACTGAGATGCACTTCGGTAGGCCAGACAAATCAAATTCAATTAATGAAACTCCTGGTGATTCAATTCCACCAAATGTCCAATAATAAGACAAGAACTCAGGTGTTCCACCAAAATTATTGCTCGGCCGGTGCTCACTCAGCCGAGCGTCTTTTCCCTCCAATGGCCCAGGAAGTAGGCTAACTTCGTGTTGTGCATTGAGCGGGACCATCCTAAATAAATAAAGGAAAGATAGAATGTACTTCGTGATTGAGTTCTTCATAGTAAAAAGGTATTGTGTGCTTAGTAGTTGAAGCAAAAATAAAAAACAACGAAATATCAATGAATGATCTTGATGAAAGGAATATTCGGTTCGACAATCAGGTAATTCGTATTACTTACATTTGTCATAACCCAATTAAACCTGATATGAAACTTTATCCTCTCCAAGTTCTGTTTATTTTTCTTCTAAGTGTAGCTCTGAAAGCACAAGACTATGGTGGTCTGCGTATTCCAATGTGTGAATTAGCTGATCAACCTACAATTTCGGTTTCAGCGATGACTGTATGCCAGGGTGACAGCGTGACGCTACAAATTGGCATGCTGGATTCGTTGCGCGACGAAGCAACGTGGAGTTTGTTCACCGACAGTTGTGGTGGTAGCGCAATTCAATCAAACACTGCCGGTCTTTTCCATATTGTCGCGTCAAAATCGACCACGTATTTTATAGGTGGAACCGGCGGCTGTCCAGCTATGAGTCCATGTGGCTCTATTGCCATCAATGTCTCTAACCCAACATTCTCGGCATCAACGACAAACGAGTCTGGTAATGGGTCCGGTGATGGGCAAATTATTGTCGACGCCCCATCTGGAGGAACTCCTCCGTATATGTTTTCTTACGACAATGGAGTGACATATCAATCTTCAAATACATTTTCGTCACTACCTGCTGACGATTATCCCATGCGAATCAAAGATAGTTTGGGGTGCGAATCAAAGTCTGCCGACCAATTTAACGTATACTATAGTCTAGAAAATCCTGCAGGGATTTCAAAAATTCGTTCAGATCTTTCCCAATCATCGTATTGTGTGTTCAACATTCGGAATCCAAATGCAATTGAGGTCGATGAAAAAAATGAGAAAATATACTGGGGAGAAGAATTTTATTCGGACAAAGTTTATGTCTCTAATCTTGATGGATCCGACACCACAAAATTATATGATTTGAATGCTTCTGTTTACAGTCTCGCTATCGACACTGACAATAATCGACTATACGTTGGCACGTCCAACGAAGAAATCTGGGTCGGTAATTTGGATGGGTCGGATACATTGACTCTGCTTGTCCCCGAACGAGGAGGAGATATTGAAGACATGGTTTTAAGTAAAAAATACGAGACATTATTCTTTATTAGTGATAATGATGAAAAAATATGGCGTGTTGACACAGATGGATCTAATTTATTAGAAGTCGGAAGTCAATTATTTGATACGGGCAATCCAAAGTCAATGACTCTAGATGAGAAAAACGGGTTATTATATATTGGAAATGGGAATGGTGATATAGTTCGGTTCGATATTTTCGGTAATAATATTGAACAAATATATAACGGTGGTGGCTTCCAAATTGGTGAAATGGAATATGACCATAGAAATGACCAACTCTTTCTCGCAAGTACATTTAATAATATCTTATTTACCTTGCATAAAGATTCCATGGATCTGGATACTTTTGTTGTATCAAGTGCAGTATCAAGAGGCCTTGCATTGGGCCGTGATGGTTATTACAAAATATGTGGCCCCGCACCAGATCTGCCAGGTCTATCTGTCAGTCCATCAGCTCAAATTTGTCCAGGCTCTCCTGTAACCATATCGGTATCACCCTCTTCCCAATTGAATTCAGCTATAGAATGGGTTCTATATAGTGAAGGATGCGGAATAAATAGAATCGATGCAAATCCTATGGGTGAATTCAATATTATCTCGAATAAAAGACAAAACTATTTTGTCAGGGGAGAAGGAGAGTGTCTTCCTCTTGGCGAATGTGCAATGATAACAGTAGGCGATTCTATCATTCCCGCTTTAACTTGCACAGATGACACCTTATATATAGATGAATCTTTACTCTTATCATTAACTGACTTAGTGCCTGCAGCTAATGTGGTAAATAATTTTAATTTAACTGATATTTTATCAAATTTCAACTCGGTATCTGATGTGCTATCAACAAATATTCCAAATCAATACATATTTGAACTGGACGATGGGAATGAAAACAGAATTCGTGATGGCGGAGATGACATGTATGATAGAGGGAATTATTTAAATACCAATTTCAAAACGGAATTTGATTATACGGATGGTGCAATTGTCAGTGATTCATCTTTTGGGATCAGCGGTCAGTATTTCACACAGTATTCCGACGGAATATTTTTTATGGCGGCTGATATGGATATGGTTGATTCATTCTATATTTCTGGCGGCTTAGGCGCAGATAGCGAGGGAAGCGTATCAGGGCTGGCACTCGAAATGTCTTGCAATGAAACGACCTATTATGGCTATGTCAAACGAGTTGATGATGGTTATCTAGGCGATGACGACCCGACCGTTAATCACATGTTTATCGTGCCCGATTATGCCCTTGCTCAACATTTTTATGCTACAGACACGGATGATGACTTTGATTTACTTTCGAATTTATCTGGTGCATCAAGGCTGTTTTATTTTTTGTATTCCTCAAGGGGCGGTAGCCATGTAATCACCGATGACGAGACTGAGATCATATTTCAACAAGCCATTCAACATATTATATGCCGTTCAACAATACCAGATAACTGTGGTACGGCTTTACTGAGCTCAAGCGATTTAAACCTCACTTGTAATGATGTTGGCAGCAATACGCAAATTGAAATTATAGCAACTGATGAAGCTGGAAATCAAGCTTCCTGCCAATCAAATATAGTAGTATTAGACACCATAAAACCTACCATTGTATGTCGATCGGATACAATTGTTCAAAATGACTCGAATCAATGCGGTGCGGTGGTGAACTATGATGTGCTCATTCCCTTTATAAATAAACGTTGGGCTGATTCTGTAATTGATTTCAGCAGTGAATACTCTGAAACATCCTGGAGCGCAAATCAAGTGTTAGGACCTCCGAATGTATTTCCAGCCTATGGTGATATAGGACAAGCATGGGCGGCTGAAACATCAGATGGCCAACGCGAGTTTCTGGAACTATATTACTCCCATGCTGTCGCCGTCGAACAAATAAATATCTATGAAACATACAATCCTGGTGCCGTTGACTCCATCTATTTGCGCGATGTAAGCTCAGGTAATTGGCATCTTGTTTGGTCAGATTCTGCCCAAGCCCCTGACCCACCTGATGTATCCCGAATATTCACGATTGACATCCCTCGTACGAATTATCTGGTTGATGCCATACGTATAGCTGTTAATTCACCCGCTATATCGAGCTGGAATGAAATCGATGCCGTGCAATTAGCCGCAACGGACACACTAATTCAAAATTATATTGTATCGGAAAATTGTTCGGCGATGCCTGTTACTCAAATTTCTGGTCTGACCAGTGGTGCCTTTTTTCCGTTAGGTACAACAACTAATACGTTTGTCGTTCACGATGGAAGCGGCAATAGTGACACGTGTAGTTTTGATGTAGTCGTAACAAATGCTGACAGCACATGTTGTTCTCAGTTTTTAGAAATAAGCGATCGTCCAATGGCGCCAGGTCTTTACCTGACGGGTACATTTATTCGGTCCGATGGGCTTGTTGCACAACCTTCGGCAGTAGAGTTTCGGGCTCGAAATTTTATTGATTTAAATCCGGCTTTCGAAGTTGAGCTTGGTGCAGAATTTCTTGGAGTCATAGATGACTGCTTTAACAATCCGGAACCAGTGCCAAAAGAATAATTGTCGATAGCATACAATTATTTGTATTTGACATTGCTATTCTAGAGGTTTTAAACAATGTTTCGGAAAACTTGACAGTGATACTCTTAGAATGCAAATCATTACGGATAGAAAAAAACAAACCCCACTTGCCGTTATTTAAAATTTTAATTTCGTTATGGATAATACCGAAGATACCGCGTCGTATTGGTCATTGCGCTACAAAGAAAACTTGACAGGATGGGACTTGGCCCAACCATCACCGCCAATTACGGCATATATGGATCAACTCAAAGACAAGGGTACCAAGATTTTAATTCCCGGCGCTGGAAATGCATACGAAGCCGAATATCTTTTCGCTAGTGGTTTTTTGAATACATACATTCTGGACATCGCACATGAACCTCTTGAACAATTTGCCGAGCGAAACCCTGATTTTCCACCTGATCAAATAATATACGGTGATTTTTTTCAGCATCAAGGGAAATATGACTTGATCTTAGAGCAAACATTTTTTTGTTCTTTTCCTCCTTTAAGAGAAAGAAGAACAGCTTATGCCAAAAAAATGAGCGACTTACTTCATCCAAAAGGAAAATTAGTAGGACTTTGGTTTGACTTTCCATTGACGGGCGACATGGAAAAACGACCCTTTGGCGGAAGTAAGTCGGAATATCTCGAATATTTTACGCCCCATTTTTTTATTAAAACTTTTGAGCCTGCTTATAATTCGATTTCACCGAGAATGGGAAATGAATTGTTTGGTATATTTGAAAAAGCTGATTGATTAATATTCAACCTCAATACGATCCAATAATTCATCAATGACTTCATACGATTTTAATCCAATTTTATCCTCCGCTCCCCCTTGAATAAATACACCAGATATAGGCTTCATTTTATCCAGCTTGTCGATGACACTCGAACTCAACTCAATAAATTGATCCGTATCGTCATCCACTTCAATTGAAGACATTTTATCCATATTTTCCATTTGAATAAATATTGCGCTTAAGTCGATCAACTCCGTTTCGTCCACATCGCATAAAAACTTAATCCATTTTGCTTTCGGAAATAAGGGAATGAGATCAGAGTTGATATTTGACACAAGAAATTTATTGATACCTGTCCGTTCTTGCCACTCCCAAATAAAATCGGCGTCAGCATTATCTGGGAGTTGAATGAAAAAGTCAGGTACGTCGACCCATGATTTTATTGCGTTCACTTCTTCGACTGTCGAAGAAATAGCTGAAAAGCCAATGAGATGGGCACCACGAGCAGCAAAATACCTGGCGTCAGTTAGATTAACAATGTCGTATGCAACAAGCTTCATCCAGACAAATATAAGGTATATACCCCGCTGCATAGCATTGCCCATTAGTCGCTAATAAGTAGTTGCTTGTCGACTTTAGACTGGATACAGCGGGCTTTTTTTATATTTGCTCCACCTTTTAATGAACATACAACGTTTCAAAATTTATGTTTCACACTACTTTTAAATATTTCCTAAAAAAAACAGTTATGAAAAAATTCCTTTTTTTACTCTTATCCTGTGGACTTACCACGTTGTCGATTGCTCAGTCAGGTTTAGAAATTGGACTGGATATTATGCCCCAAACGCATTGGATATTAAACCAGAATGATTTCGATGAGGGCGGCTTGCTTGATCACAAACCTACTTATGGTGTCGCCATTGGTGCCCATGCAGGATTGAATTTTTCCGACAAATTCGGAGCACAAATCGGCATTTTGTATTCTGCGCAAGGTCAGGATTACGAGCAAACAGTCAACGACATTGTCGTCAATGAGTATGCCAAAAAACTAACCTATATTAAAATACCTTTACTCTTTAAATTTAATGGTGATCCTGATGCCGGAGCTTATTTTCAAGGTGTTGTTGGCCCGCAACTCGGCCTTTTAACGAACGCCGAAGTGGAAGGAAATCCTCCTGGGACATTGCTAATTCCTAATTCAAAAGATGCCTATAATAGCGTGGACCTTAGTGCGGTACTTGGACTTGGTGTGGGAATAAAGATGACGGATGCACTTCGACTCGGATTAATGTTTCGATTCGATGTTTCGTTAGGTGATATTGAAAACAAAGATGACTTTTGGACAGAGACTATTCATTTTTCTCGAGAAAGTTCTCAAAATGTTACCGGCGGGTTGATGATCAGTTTGAACTATGTTTTAAATTAAACCGACTGTTGCATAGACAGTTTTGAAGCCGCTGAAGCATTGCTTTTGCGGCTTTTTTATTTAATTTATTTCGTTTAATCAAAACAGTGTTTAAAATCGTTTTATTTAATAAATAATAAACCTGATGGACAAAACAGCCCTTCTAAACGGATTTGAATTAAATGCTGCCTATACACGAGAACTCGTGCGTGACGTCGATGAATTGGACATGACTGCACAGCCCAATGGCATTATTAATCATCCGGCATTTACTATTGGACACCTCATTTCTGCCATGGGATTAAGTATAAAATTACTTGGCCAACCATATGAAATGCCGGAAGGATGGGATGAAATCTTCAGGCGAACAGGGCCAGGAGACCCTCAACGACCGACTGCAAATGCTGCTTTGTTTCCTAATAAAACAGCGCTTTTATTAGAGTTTGATAAAAAATACAATCAACTAGTCCAATTAATAGAGCGAGTAGATCAAGAAAAGTGGAACGAAACGCACCAATGGAAATTGGCATCATTCATGCCTACAACTGGTGAGCTGCTATATTTTCAATGTCTTATGCATCACAGTTGGCACATCGGTCAACTCGCCGAATGGCGACGAGCTATGAACTTGGATTCTGCACTTGCCAAACTCGTTCCATAATAATTCAACTATATTTATAATTGTGTCTAAAAAACTAAATAAAACGCATTATTTCGACGATGTATACGATGTCGTGCGAGCAGTACCTCGTGGTCGTGTTACCACCTATGGCACGATTGCTAACTTCTTATGTCTCGGGTCCGCGCGCATGGCGGGTTGGGCCCTTAATAAATGTCAAGGCGCGCTTCCGCCTGTCCCGGCACATCGTGTTGTAAATCGAAAGGGGGAGTTAAGTGGAAGGCTTATGTTTGAACATCCAACTAAAATGCAAGAGCTGCTGGAAGCTGAGGGTGTTCAGATTGAAAATAATGCTGTAGTTGATTTTGACCAAAAATACTGGCACCCTGAGGAAAGCCTGAGTTAGTTATTTAAATAAAGTTGAAACACGATTATTTTTTATTTAGCCATATAGGAAAATACCTTTCTATAATTGTTACAATCGCGTTACCAAGGCTGGCTGAAGAATCATTATATTTAGTGGTGAATTTCAACTGATCCGGATCAGCACATGTGAATTTGATTTTTGGCTCAAAAAAACTCCGTCATGAAGACATTACAATTTTTACTCATCATTTTTATTACAACAAATTGCTGTTTCCTGTCTGCTCAAATTCATGTTAAACATGATGCCAACGGCGCAAACAACGGCACCTCCTGGAATGATGCCTATACGGATTTGCAAATGGCATTTGATAATTCCAAAAAGGGTGATCAGGTATGGATTGCGGCAGGTACTTACAAACCAACTATTACGGGTGACACAGCTGATGCTTATTTTCGATTCCCACATGACCTGAAAGTATATGGTGGTTTCGATGGAACGGAAACTGCGCTTGAGCAACGGGATTGGTTGACTAACCAATCAATTTTATCAGGCGATCACCTGGGTGATGATATCGACGATGACTTCGACAACAACCGTGTCGATAACTCACGACATGTGATGTGGCTCACTGACACTGTTACAAATGCCACAATAATAGATGGATTGACGTTCCGAAATGGGAATACGGAACCTCAATCAGGCTCCGGTAATGATAGACGCGGCGGAGGATTACTTACCCTGGGCGCACCTATTATTCGAAATTGTTATTTCACTCAAAATTATGGTTACTTTGGAGGCGGCCTTTATCCTCGTGGGGCTGCGGCAACAGGAGTTCAAATTTTGGACTGTACATTTGAAAACAATGAAGGAGGCTCAGGTGCAGCCTTCTACATTAATTCGGATACGGCCACTGTCGGTCGTTGTCATTTCGCCAATAACCATGTATTAAATTCCGGTGGCGCTATCTACAATGGTGTCGATGATGATATGCATATATTCGATTGTACATTCTCGTCAAATTCAACGTCCGACTTTCGCGGAGGTGCCGTATACAATACGTTCTCGCCAACCTTGATAGAGCGATGTACGTTTGATCGTAATCGCGCTCCAAATTCATCAGGCGGAGCGGTACAAATCCGTAATTCAGATGACACTGATCCAATCAGAACAGTAGTTATTCGCGATTGTGAATTCACCAATAATGATGCGCGTTGGGGTGGGGCTGTTGGTACGTATGATAGACGATCGATTTCGATCATAGATAATTGTAGTTTTAGTGGAAATTTCGGATCGAGTTCGGGAGGTGCTGGTACAAACGCTTTCGGCGCAACGAGCAATTATGTGAATTGCACATTTGAATCCAACACGTCCCCAATTGGAGGAGCATTGTATAGTCAAAACGATAGCTCTGTAGTTAATGTAACAGCATGCATATTTTCTTCAAATATTGCTGACGAACGAGGCGGTGCTATTAACATATCTGGCGACGATGAACCTGCTGCCATGCTTCCGCTACCTATTTTGACTATTGTCAACTCCGAGTTTCAAGGAAATTCTTCAAAAGAACAGGCGGGAGCCATAAATATTGGAAATGCAAATCTTCAATTAACTAGTTCTGTACTCACCTATAATTTTACCGAAAACCTTGACGGAGTAGGCGGCGCTCTTTCATTAAATTGCAATGATAGCCTAGATTGTGAATATCGCATATTAAACTCAACATTATCGCTAAACACGGCTTTTGTGGGAGCGGGGATTTCAAGTTGGAAACAAACTGAAAACGGAACAGCAGTACTGTATTTACAAAATACAATATTAGAAAACCCCGACGGTGCTAATTATGAAATCGAGGATGGAACACCGACTGTCATGTCAGACGGTGGTAATTTATGCGGAGACATCAGCTTAGAAGATGAGCTGTCGAATACAAATGATGTTTCCAATATTGCACCTGGCTTCGTTGACCCTGCCTTTAATTTTAGGTTGCGAGATGATAGTCCTGCTGTGAATACGGGGATAGATGACAATGCACCAGATACCGATTTTGAAGGAAACCCTCGTCTTGGAATTACGGATAAAGGTGCTTTTGAAAATCAAAATGTCTCTGCAATAAAAACCCCGCAACAAAATGCATTCGGTAGTATGGAGGTATTTCCTAATCCTGTGGTTGATTTTGCCCATGTATCAATTAATAATAATTATTATGGCAATGTATTCATCCGCGTATTAAATATGAACGGTAGGTTAGTTCAACAATATCGAGTTCAAAAGGATAGTCCGCTCAATACCTTTACAATAAATATGTCAACTGTTTCTTCGGGGCAATATTTAATTGAATCAACAAATGGAATTTTCTCTTCAACTATTACTATTCAAATAAATTAAACAAATTCAAAATTATGTACGAAATAAATATCATTGCTTTGCTCGTTGCCGCACTAGTTCCTATGCTTACTGGTTTTATCTACTACAACCCAAAAACAATGGGTAGCGCCTGGATGCGTTCTCTCGGCAAAACAGAAGAGGAATTGCGAGATGGGTTTAATATGCCCGTTGCATTGATTGTCGGTTTTGTTCTTGCATTTTTGCTTGCCTTTATAGTCGACGGACTCATAGAATTAACGCATAAGGAGGTGAATGATGCGGGAGAATTAGTTTTTGGGAGTTTTCATACGTTCAAGCACGGTGCCCTGCATGGCATGTTTTATGGCCTTTTAATTGTAGTGCCGGTTTTTATTACCAATGGTTTATATGAACGTAAGTCCTGGTCCAATATGCTTATAAACTGTGGTTACTGGGTACTAACCATAGCAATTATGGGTGGCATACTTGACATGTGGGTCTAAGCGGATCGAAGATCTTAAGAATTCGTATCCGCGCATTCCATATAAGTAGGCCCTGAATCCATACACCCCTTAGCTATCAAGGATTTAGTGGTGGGGCTGTCGTTAATTTTATGTTAATGAATGACATCATAGTTCGAGATATAAAAATGTGCCATATATTCGGGAAACGAAAGTTTATTAACTGAAACTGTATCAAATCAAACAATAATTCGCTTATAAAGTAAAACTTACTCGAAACAAGATTCTGTAACCATTTAATTTAAAGGGCTATGAACTTTAACGAGTTAAGCGACAAGGACTTAATACAGGCTTATCTGGACGGCCAGGACAAGGCCTTCGAAATTCTCCTAAATAGGCACAAGGAAAAAATATACACTTCGATCTATTTGTTCGTCAAAGATCAAAGTCGTGCCGAAGATATATTCCAAGAAGTATTCATTAAGATAATCAAGACTATCCGTAAAGGAAAGTACAATCATGAAGGCAAATTTGTCCAATGGGCTATGCGAATTTCGTACAACATGTGTGTCGACCACTTCAGGAAGGCCAAGCGTCGATCAATTATACACCCTACCGACGAATTTGACATTTTCGATGTCATCGAAAATCCTGACCCAAATCGTGAGGATACATTGATCAAAGATCAGACACATGCAAAAGTGCGTAAACTCATTGACAAGCTTCCTGCCGAACAGCGAGAAGTGGTCATGCTCCGTCATTACGCTGACATGTCCTTTAAAGAAATCGCTCAACTAACGCGTGTAAGCATTAACACTGCTCTCGGTCGTATGCGATACGCACTTATCAATATTCGGAAAATGGTTGATGACGGGCACGTCATCCTACAGTAATCGGTCATAACGATCCGTTTAATACGGATATCATCATAGCAAACCGGGTCGATGTCACGTGCATCGACCCTTTTTTATTAGGTTTGATCCATGGCAAGTGTGCTTATCAGGGCAATAAAGAGGACAAAACTAGACAGTCAGTCATACGACGCCTGTATACGCCGGTCCTCTCGGTCTCGGGTTTACGCTTTTTCATGGTACCTTGACAGTGTTTGCGATCAATGGTACGCGTTAGTATTAGGCGACTACGATATGGTCATGCCAGTTCCGTATCGGCGTAAATTTGGATTATCATACGTCTACTTACCTCCTTTGGTGCAACAATTAGGCGTTTTTGGTGAAAACAGGGAATCATATGAAAGGCACTTTTATTCCACCTTACTTTCCCGGCATTTACATGTTGATTATGTGTTTCATGCACTACATCCCCCAAAAGGCTCCGTGGTCCGGACCAATTTAATTCTCCCGGTCGACGAGCATGATGAATCTTCACTCTCATCAAACCGAAAACGTGATTTGAAAAAATCCACCAAGGCCAACTTGCAATTTGTCAACGACATATCATTGGCATCCTTTTTAGCTGCGTCAAAAAAATCATTGGGCCAACATGGCCTTACAGTCGACATGATTACAGGCCTTCATGAATCAAGTAGGCAAGGGGCACAAATAAAATGTTGTGTTGTTCAAAGAGGGGAAATCGCACTTTTTTGTCTTTTATATGCTATAGCAGATAATCGAATGTATTATTTGCTTCCGCTACAACTTTCTGAAGAGGCACGAAACTACGGCGCAGCAACATTTGCAGTAGTTGAATTATTAAGATTGTACTCGAGTTCTATTGACATTTTCGATTTTGAAGGGTCAGCGATTGAAGGTGTTCGAAGATTTTATGAAAGCTTTGCCGCCCGAAATGAACCATATCACCATTTACGTAAAACATTTTTTCATTTTATGAAACATATGCGTTAATATCTGCTCCAACACACCTTATTGTGTTTTTTACAATAAGTTTGTTAATCAACGGTTCAATAGTTTTTTAGATTTATACGGCTGAATTAAACTTGTAACTTAATGCTAAGAGCAGCCTATTTTCCTACCTTTGCACCCTCAAAATTTGCATCAATGAAAGAAGTAGGCATTCACAACCCATCAGCAGATCTAACCTCAATTGGTATTCACACAGTGGGAAATGTATACTGGAATTTGACCCCTGAAAGTTTAGTTGAACATACCATTCAAAAAGGAATGGGAGTATTATCAGATCTCGGTGCTATTTGTGTTCAGACCGGGGAGTTTACCGGGCGTTCACCCAAAGATCGATTCATTGTACGTGACGCTATAACTGAAGATGCTGTTGACTGGAATGGCATTAATATTGGATTTGATTCAGATAAATTTGATGCACTCTATGATAAGGTGGCCAAATACCTCAACGAACATGATATTTATGTACGTGACGCATATGCATGCGCGGACGATAAGTATCGGTTAAATTTGCGTTTAATATCGGAATATCCTTGGAGCAATCAATTTGCAAATAATATGTTTTTGCGTCCAACTCGGGAAGAAATAATGACATTCAATCCCGAATGGCGAATTTTATGTGCTCCCGGATTTAAAGCAAACCCTGATATTGATGGTACGCGACAACACAATTTTGCCATTCTCAATTTTTCAAGAAAAGCGATAATTATTGGTGGAACAGCCTATACCGGTGAAATAAAAAAAGGAATATTTTCAGCATTGAATTTTATTCTACCCCACCTATACAATGTATTGAGTATGCACTGTTCGGCCAATGTAGGGCAAGCGGGAGATGCCGCCGTATTTTTTGGTCTATCTGGAACGGGAAAAACAACACTTTCTGCCGATCCAAACCGAAAATTAATTGGTGACGATGAACACGGTTGGTCCGAAAGCGGAATATTTAATTTCGAAGGAGGTTGTTATGCAAAAACAATTGATTTAACACCTGAAAAAGAGCCCGATATTTATGCGGCTATAAAACATGGGGCTATATTAGAGAATATTACATTCCATGAGGGAACAAGAAAAGTGAATTTTGAAGATGATTCGATCACGCAAAATACACGAGTATCTTACCCTATTTATCATATAGAAAACATGATGCCCGGTTCTACGGGTGGGCACCCTGAAAATATCTTTTTCCTGACAGCAGACGCCTTTGGAGTATTACCTCCAATATCGCGGCTTACACCTGGACAGGCCATGTATCATTTCATATCTGGATATACGGCTAAAGTTGCCGGAACGGAAGAAGGGGTCACCGAGCCTCAAACGACTTTCTCGGCCTGTTTTGGAGCTCCTTTTTTACCCTTGCACCCAACACAATACGCCGAGATGTTAGGGGAAAAAATGCAACAGCACAAAACACGTATTTGGTTAATTAATACGGGCTGGACAGGTGGTGTTTATGGCATTGGTTCACGGATTAAATTAAAATATACACGTGCTATGATTACCGCCGCTTTAAATGGTGAATTGGATGATGTGGCCTATGCAAAACATGAGATTTTTGGATTACAAATGCCTACATCTTGCCCCAACGTTCCATCGGATATTTTAGATCCAAAGAAAACCTGGACTGATAAAGCTGCCTACGATGAAAAGGCCAAACATTTGGCACAAGCATTCAATGCCAATTTCAAAGCATTTGAAGACAAAGCAAGTGAAGAAATATTACGTGCGGCCCCAAACCAGGCTCCTTGAATGGCTAACGGTTGATCATCACCACAAGGAGGTAATTAAGGCTTAAGGCGCATGTATTACCTATCATCCATCTGTAGGCGCAGGTAAATCCCAACCATTAGTGAAAAGAAGATTAAACTACTCCCTCCGTAGCTTAAAAAAGGAAGTGGGATGCCAATAATTGGTACTAGACCCATTGTCATACCAACATTGATAAAATAGTGAAAGAATAGTATACCGCCGAGTACAAATCCGTAATTACGTATGAACGGTTTTCGACTTTGATCAGATTGAATAAAAATTCGGCCAATAAAAATGGCATATAAAATGAGTAGCGTAAAAATCCCCAAAAAACCTTGTTCCTCTCCTACTGTGCAAAAAATAAAATCTGTACTCTGTTCCGGTACGTAGTTCAATTTCGTCATACTACCTTGCCCAAACCCCTTGCCCATCAACCCTCCGCTTCCAATCGCTACTTTGGATTGAATGACATTATACAGCGATCCACGTGGATCGGCTTTGCCGGGCTGTAACCAGACATTTATTCTTTCTTGTTGATGAGACTCTAAAAAATTATTTACTAAAAAATCAGTCGAATACGAAAATATTGTCCCCCCCATGATCAATGGAATAATGATACCGGCTAATTTGAATTTCTTCTGAAGAAATACGTAGAGTGCAAGGGTTAAAAATACACCAAGGTTAACGGCAAGCGCCCACCAAGCTTTTCCATAGAAATCGGATATGATGACACTCGATATTAGTGCCACAGTGAATATCACCAGATAAAGTATAGAAGAAAATTGAAGTTGATAAAACAAAAAAGAACTTCCTAGTAACAACAAAAGTGTTACAACTAGCAATGGCCCATATATAGTCGATAGAATAAATAGTCCTATCGCAGAAAATAATAATATAAAAAACCCATGCCAGAGGCCTAAGCGATAAAAAAGAATAAAAAATGAAAAGAAAACAAGTGTTGATCCGGCATCTGGTTGTAATAGAATGAGTGCCGCCGGCAGTAAAAAAAGTGCAATACCTGTTAACAACGCTCTACGGTCAGACACTTTAAAATTTGTACTCGCGGTAAATGATGCTACGGCAAGAGCAGTAGCTAATTTGGCAAATTCAGCAGGTTGGAAAGTAAAGCTACCGACACTAAACCAGGACTGTGCTCCTTTAATCTCTTTTCCAAATATGAGTACTGCCACCAATAGTATGATGGCAATAAAATAAATAACGAATGAGAAGTTCCGCCAAAACACAAACGGTATCAACAAAGTAGAAGCCAATCCGACTAATGATATGATTATCCACAACAACTGTTTGCCGTGAAGCTCGCGTAATGAAGGCACCCAGCTCGAATCCTGGCTTGCAGAAGCGGAGAAAATCATTAACCAGCCAATGAATATCAACGCCAGATATATAGAGGTCGTTATCCAATCAAAACTTTTACTGCGTTTTGAAACGATAAGCGTCATAGTTGAATGCGCCGATGAAATTTGATAATCTCGTCTCGTCGAAACGTATTTTTAACCTCGAACGCACCCGGATACTTTTTGCGGATTTTCTCAAGCAAGGGCAAGGCGTCCACGCGAGACTCAAATGCACCAATAATAATTTTATAATGCGGATTATCAAATTGCCATTCTAGATTTTCACTGTATTCAGGAAAACGATATCTAAAATCTCGTTTTAGCTCATCGATTTTTCGACGATCGCGATTCAATGCGACTAATATTGACCAACCTTGTACCTCCTCTTCCAACGGAAATAATCGTGCATAGTCACTCAGTACGCGTTCTATGCCAACGGGCTCTTCCATTGTTACTTGCCCATTCCCTCTTCCTGACACAAAAGCAATAACACATATGACGAACAAAATTCTCATGCCGCTAAGGTAATAACGTGAAACTGTAAGTTCCTATTGAATAGCAAACGATACTTCCATATTATGAGGAATCAGAGTTGTTCGTAATTGATGCGAACACGAAGCTTTTGAAGCTGGAGATCGTTGCTTGCATAACCAGTATTAGCATACATTGTAGAGGGCTCGCCCTCAATTGATGTCAATTGGGGTTGTGGTTGTCGATTTTCTATGAATTGATTTAACAGCTCAATGCTTGCAGTTTGACACAATTCCATTACCTTTGCCACACTTTTGCACAACGCTTTATATATTAAAATAATATTATATATATTTTGTTTGTGTTCAACTAAATAAGAATAAGACAAAAGAATAATATGGCATTAATATCCAAGATTCGAAATAATTCATGGCTGTTGATCATTGTGATTGGCTTTGCACTAGCGGCCTTCATCCTGATGGATATGGACGCCTCAGGTGGTAGACGTGCTGCTGGTGATTTCACAATGGGTACGGTTAATGGCGAGGCTATCGATTACAAAAAATTTCAGAATGCCGAGCAAGCGCTGTATTCAGGCGGTGGAAACACTTTCGCAAATCGAAACTATCTGTGGAACTACTTCGTCGAGAAGACACTCGTTGGCCAGTTTGCAGAAAAACTTGGTTTCGGGGTTAGCCGCGATGAGCTGATGGAATTGCAATTTGGCAACGATTTAAGCCCAATAATCACTCAGCGATTTTCAAATCAACAAACTGGACAAGTAGATCGAGCAACTTTGAACAACATGCGTCAACGTATCGAAGCCAATGACATAGATGCCAATCAACGCAACTATTGGGCCGTTCAAGAACAAGAAATTATCGCGAACCGAATCCAAAGCAAGATAAATGCCCTTGTTTCGAAAGGAATTTACACGCCGTCATGGATGGCAGAGATGAAGCATGGACATCAAAAGGCCACAGCGAATTTTGATTATGTAAAGATCCCATATTCTGTTGACAGTAGCTCAATAAATGTTACGGACGAAGACTTAGCTGCCTATTTGCAGGAAAACATTAATACGTATCGACAGAAAGAAGAAACACGTGTGGCAGAGTATGTGACATTTGACATTAAACCAACGAAACAGGACTCTCTCGATATATACGAACGTCTGGTTACGCTGAAAAATGGATTGAGCACTGCAGAAAACGATTCGTCATACGTGGTCAATAACAATGGCATATACAACTTGGCGTACTTCAAGGAAAATCAACTTACACCAGCATTGAAAGATACACTCCTTGACCTATCTGTTGGAACGGTGTATGGTCCATTCATTGAGAATGGCCAATATCAAGTTATAAAAGTGCTTGACAATAAAATCATTCCGGATTCAGTGGAATCGCGACATATTCTCAGGCCGGTAAAAACGCAACAAGAGTTTATTGAGGCTAACGCATTAATCGATTCGTTAAAGACGGAAATAGAGGCTGGGAATACGACTTTTGAAGCTGCTGCGGGTCGATTTGGAACAGACGGTACGCGCACAACTGGTGGTGACCTTGGATATAGTCCGGCGGGTAGAATGGTTCAGCAATTCAACGATTTAATATTTTACAAAGCGGAGGTCAACGAATTGCATAAAGTCGCCACTCAATTTGGACTGCATTTAGTCGAAGTAACTGGTAAAAAATTCGAGACGAATGAGCGAGGTGTAAAATATGCCATGCTTTTTGAGAATATAATTCCAAGTCCAGAAACGCAAACTGCTGAAAATGATCGCATTTTTGATTTTATTAGTCAAAACCCTGGGTTAACGAGCTTGCGTGAGGCACTACCGTCTCTTGGAAAAGAACTACAAGTATCTCCCGCACTCAAACAAAATGATTTTACATTTCCAGAAATTGGTCAAAGCGCCACTTCTCGTGAAATTATACGGTGGATGTTTTCTCCAGGCATAAAAGTTGGCGAAACCTCGGCCGATGTCTATATTTATAAAGACCCTCAATTATTTTATAACTCAAAATTAATTCTAGTTGGGTTATCAGAAATTAATGAAGGAGACCTGCCAAGTGTTGCGTCCGTCAGACGTCAAATTGAACCCATCGTTCTAAATATGAAAAAAGGGGAACGTATCGTATCACAGCTTAGTGGTCAAGATATGAATGCCGCCGCCGCTCAGTATGGTGTCAATATACAGGAAGCGAATAACATTGGACTTTCCTCTTCTTTTGTACCGGGGATGGGTAATGAACCTGAAATATTAGGTAAAACATTTACGCTACAGCCCGGTGAAACGTTGGGACCAATAGCGGGTAAAGATGGAGTATTTTACATCAAGATGAATGAGCAAATCGACGCCCCTGAAATAGCGGATATTTCTGCTTCAAGACGTATCTATTCTTCCTTGACGAAACAACAGGTTAACACCAAACTTTGGGAGGCTGTGCGTGAAGATTTAGACATCGAAGACAATCGATTTACATATTATTAATCTAGTTGATAAAATTTTAAATTGAAAAGCCTCGATCAATTTACTAGATCGAGGCTTTTTTATTATTCAGGAAGCACTGAAAATTGAAACTCACTTCGGCTCAAAGTGCTTACAAAAAAATAGATCATCCAATTCGTTATGAACATAGTCCGCAGGCAGTGATTTGCACTCGATCTGCCTAAATCCTTTTTTTACATAGAATCGCTGCGCAGCCTGAAATTGATTCATCGTTCCCAAGTATAATGTATTAATTTTTTCCCTTCTGCACCACTCAAAGGCGCTATTAATCAAAGCACCAGAAACGTCCTTGTCCCGGCCTCTATATGCCTTATGTACAAACATCCTTTTTAAAATTGCCGCTTGATTCTGTAGCCGAATAGTGGCAATTGTGCCAACCACTTCTTCATGCATCATAGCTATCCAGTATTTATCGAAAACAGCCCTTTGCCTCTTTCGCGACTTAGAAAAAATGGACATTGAAAATTCACTCGCAATTTTCTCTATTAATTTGTAAACTGCTTCTTCATATACCTCCCGATACGGAATGATCCGAATTTTGTCACCGGTCATATTTTAATTGCTCTGCTTTTTTGCAACCCAAAACCTACAATTACTTGAAAATTTATGAACCATCGGTTCTTCCTTGAATTTTTCATCCCTATAAAATGTTTCAACAATTTCGAATTTATAATCGAATAACCACCTGCGAATTTCTTCTTGGCTTGGTATATGAATATACATATTTCCCGCTTCATTTTTAGACGCGGTAATCAAGTCTCCGAATTGATGCAGCGATGGGTTTTGCTCCCCATTCAACCATTTTAATTTCTCCTGCTTCCAAAAAGGTATAAACCGTCTTTCGCCATCGCGATCGTACGTTGTAAAAACGAAAAGACCGTTACTTGTGAGTACTCTTCTAATTTCTAAAATTGCCTTATTTCTGTTTTCCTGACCTGGTATGGTCATTAAACCATTGAATGAAAATAAAACCACATCAGCGGAACTATCTCCCCGCATTAGCTTTGTTGCATCGCCAACAGAAAATTTAATGTTCGACTTGTATTTCGTGTTTAATTTAATAGCTTCAGCAATCATCTTTGGAGCAATATCCACTCCTTCAATGTGTTTGTAACCATTGTTATAAAGTGAAAATGTTGTGCGACCTGTCCCACAACCCAGATCCAAAATTCGATCACCAGGCTCGACGTATGTGTTGAAAACATACTGTTCGGATTTCCAAAGGCCAATTGTTCTTGTCAGCCAACTATAATTAGCGACGCTGCTTTCATATTGTTTGATGACAAACTCGGCAGTTATCTTTTCTTCGTCTTGCATTAATGATGTGCTTCCAAGTGCTGCCGGAGTAGGTCCTTTCCGTAGTCATTTCCATTTGGCGTTCGAACAACTGTATGAATATGATTTCGTGTAGGCTCTCGGTCGTGTCCCGGCCCGGCAATAATGCCTTGGTGGTCAAATTCGATTAAAATTACGGGACTTTGGATTCGATAATAAAAAACAGCATCGTCTGATGTTTTTCCTATCCATGTAAAATACGTCTCATCAATATGACCTAATACCTCTTTCATTTTAATTTGTGCATGACCAGCTGACATGTTCGAAACATACTGTTCAATAAGATTGATTAAGGCTTTTCTGTTTTTAGCATTAAGCTCAGCTGCATTTATCCCTGAGTAATCGATAGATTCATTATCCTTAAACGCCTCAGTTTGATTATGAACATCTTTCTTGACAGTTGATATAATTGCCTTATTCCTCTGGGCAGTAGGTAACCCTTGAATAAGTTTTAATCCAAGGTTCTGTTCATCTTGAAAAAGCGTATTGCCTTTATACTTTCCTGTCGTAGTAACGGTTGGTTCTGCGCCCATAAAAGTAGGCGTCATAACTACTTGGTCTCCAATAATAAAATAGTTAATAACTAGATGGTGACCATCAATTTGCCAACCCCAAGGTTCGGTGTACGATGGCTGGCCCATGACCGTGAAAAAATATAATTCTTCGTCATAAATAATGTTGCCCTTATTCAGCTCGTTAAGCGTTTGGTCCGTTTTCATAATATTCCTGGAAAGCGTCAATCCTTTTGCACTTAATGATTTTTCCATAAGCGCGAATGCTAATGCTTTCTGTTCCGAATTCATTTCTTTCAACGAAATTCCTGCGCGTCGAAATATGCCATGATCAACATTTGACCATTTTTGCCATTCTTGGTCTTGGACGTTATGAAGTGTTTTCTTTTTTTGATCCGGGGTAAGGGCTTCAACAAATTTAATACCTGCTTCTACGATAGGTTTAGTAGTCACTCCTGTTGACCTGATTGTAAAAAGGCTATCCATTTTTCCTGCTGAAGTTACGATACCAACAAAAGGTTCTTGTAATGCTCTTTCTTGCATCCTCATCATAAAACTGTTGTCATCAACAACAGGAAATGCCATGTCAGAAGGCTCAACGCTTTTTTGAAGTGTCTGTTTATTTTGACAAGAATAAAAGATAAATATTCCCAGATATAAAAAAAATACTATGCCTTTATTCATTTTCATCATTATTATTGACCATGATATTTCATGTCAGGCAAAGATTCATTCTTTTTCAAATATTTATCAAACCAATTAACAATTTGTTGATCTACTTCTACACGGTGTTCAGAAATACCGTGATCCCCTCCTTCGAACATGATCAGCCGGTAAGGAATTCGGAACTTTTCAAATTCCAATGCCAGATGCAGGCTTTGCTCTGGTTTAACCCGCCAATCTGCATTTCCATGTAATAATAGTATAGGTACATTATTGGGAAATCTGTCGACCCACTTAATAGCAGATCGTTCATAGAGTGCTTGCTCTTTATTACTCGCATAATCTGGAACGATTTCAGCAATCACACCAGTTTCCATTTCTGGTCGATCAAGAATTGAAGCGTAATTATCACTCACGGCACCACCGACAACAACCGCTTTTATATTGTCCATTTTGGTTAAAGCAATGTACGTCATCATGCCGCCTCGACTCCATCCATACATGCCAATATTATCGGTGTCAGCTTCTGGAATTTCCCCAAGAACTTTTTCTAAAATCACAACATCATTTACATCACTTCCTCCGAATTCTTCAGCTCCTTCGCTACCTCCGTTACCTCGATACTGACTTGCAATGACGACGTAGCCTTCGTTCGCAAGTCGCCCCATACGCATGACACCATGGGCTATTTTCAATGCGCCAAATTCTCGATTTCCTCCTCTATTATAAATAATACACGGATACTTACCCGGCTTCCTGGGCTTCGCAAGTAGTCCCCGGATTTTAAGTCCATCACTCATATATGTTATCCCATATAATTCAATGCTGTCAATATATCTATACGAAGTTTTCCACACTACCTTCCCATCGACTTCTTCCGTCAACCTAGGATAAATTGGCGTGTGCGTAATATCATCGATTAACGTTTGGCGCACGAGCAGTCTACTATCTTGTGCGCAAGCCGAAGACAATATGAGGATACCTAGGATATATAAAATAAAATATTTCATGGTGAGTGATAATCTAATTTTCCATGGTGAAAAGCGTAGAACGAAAGTACGGTTTAATTCATTGCGTTGAAGACACCTGCTCCTTTCCTTTTTACTACAGTTTATTTTTGGTGTCGTTGGACAGAATTAACCTAAAGCCTTTTTGGCTTGCACCATGTGCCTTTCATTGTGGTAGATTACTATACGAAATGTATCTCCTAGTCGAAGTTTTACCATAGTTGAAATGCTGATCGATGTTTTTGTCTTAGTTAGACTGACGTAACGTGCCTGTCCTAATAATTTTAATACTTGGTGTTGTTGAGCGATGAACCGACCAATCGTCTCCTTGCTTAAATCACTCCCGATTGGATTTTTATCCTTGAAGGTATTCATCTTCTTCATTTTTTTACTTGGCAACATTGCTTTGGCGAAATAATTTCCAAGCCACCCAGCTCTAAAGTTCAAATCTGAACTTTTCTTACTTGTCTTTATCCGTCGATCAATTTCAGGAATATAATAATCTCCGTATCGGTTTAAATGTTCTAAACACTCCAATGCACTCCAGGCTCCTTTTGTTGGGCGATTGTTTAGTCGATTTTCGTGATACTCAAGTAGGCCCTGCGCCTGATTAATAACTTGTTTTGTGCGCTCAATTAAGTCTGCAATTAACACTTCTGATTCAATTTTCATATTCAAGCTTTTCGTCAAAGGTGGTCAGAATAAAGCTCAAAAACATTGATTGAAATTAAGATTTCTTAATCCGAGACAGGGTCTCGGGTGTCATGCGCAGATAGGAGGCGATGTATTTATCTGGTACTTCTTGAAAAAGCTGTGGACTGCGATTAAATACGCGCCTATACCTATCTAATGGTGAAGATGTAAGAATATCCCTTTCTCTTTCCATTTGCTGATACACCATACTTTCGAGAACTTTGTACCATAGCTCAAATGCATCGTCATTGTTGTGTACAAACCCCATAAACCGATCTTTGGCTAACACTTTCAATTGGCTTTTTCTAAGCGCTTGCATATATAAATCCGAGGGTTGCTCTGAAATAAATGAATCCAAAGCCGCAATTAAATTATTTGCATAGCCAAATCGAATTGTATGTTCTTCATATTCGTCGATAACGAATATGCGAATACACCCTTGCTCAACCATATACAGGTTGACATCCACGCTACCCTCTACTTTCAGAAATTCGTTTCGTTTTAATGTTAGGTGCCGAGTCCACAACTCTTGTTCATTCAACAAGGAAATCATTTTTTCAATCGGATTCTTCGTGTTCATCTGTAGGTTTATCAACTTATTCCATAAAATATTGACAAAAATAATCCAATTATCAAGTATTCTCGTATAAGATCAATGAAAGGCAATTTATCAAAATGAAATTTCTCATTTATTAATTCAAATTTTTAACTATGAACTTTGTTATAAATATTAGTACAAGGCTATGCTGGAAAATCGCAATGCTTGTCATTTTAAGCATTCAGGTTAGTCAAAGTCAGATCAACCTGGATGTCGAAGGTGTAGCGAAAATATCATCATTGAGTAATTCGGAACAACGATTACTTTTCACCGACAGTCTTGGACATATTAACAATGTCGAAAACGGTCAGGAAGTCACTTATTATGATGCCAATGGAAATCCAAGAATTCGATTCAAGCCGGACTCCGCTATGATCGAATTTTTCGACAACAATGAAGTAATAACGACATTATATGTGCTGGACAGCTCATCCAATTCCGCCAATAGGGCGCAAAGCAGGGATGTAGCTGATCCTATATTTGATGCATTCGTCCAGCAAACAAAAGGTAGCGATGCGAATGTAATTCTACTAGACGAATCTACACCAACTTGCAGGCGTATTCGATTTATTGATGTATTTACGAGTCAGACTCAGGCTGAATTTAAATTTTCAGAAGGAAGTGATGATATTCTGGAAGCCAATGTTAATTTTAATTTTCTAACTGATGGAAATCTCACAGGGTCGACCCGTTTTATTGAAGCTGGTCATATTATACTCAACCCCGATTCTCCGGCATTTCAGCAATTCTCTGATATATTAAATACTATTGGCTCGTTCAATTCGCCAACCGATTTTACGATTGCCAATTATGACAAATCAGGAATCGAATTTATAGATTTCGACGGATCAACATTCAACACCGCCGGAATTATTATGGATCCAAATACAGGTGATTTGGATGTTTCAGGCAACAATGTAAATGTTAATACAGGGCTGGACGTATTTGGTGATTTTTCCGTGAGCGGAGCGAAAGCATTCAGGATCGATCATCCGCTCGACCCTGAAAATAAATATTTATACCATGCCGCAATCGAATCACCCGTTCCGGAAAATTTATACCGGGGAGTTGGCCGAACAAATAAAGTCGGGGTGGTTACCATCCAATTGCCGGAATATTTTGAAGCCATCAATTCAACATTTACGTATCAATTGACTACGCCCTATTCGTTTGCCCAGGCTCGCGTTCTGCAACCAATATCGAATAATTCATTTATTGTTGAGACATCAGAACCCTTTACAGAAGTACATTGGACGGTCTTGGCCAAACGAAACGACTTGTACCTTCAAAACAGACCATTTTATACAGAAAGACAAAAATTATCCCATCAAAAAAGACCAGAAAACGTTGTCACAGAGTCTATCGAGGATATACGACAGCGTGTCCTGGACAATCTATTTCGCATGTATCCTGAGGCACGCGATAGATAGAAGGTATTCATTTAATTGATAAAAAATTGCATCGTTTCTATTCGTATAACAATCTTGAATACTAGTGTTCTTTCGAGTTTTAACTAGTCTTTATTCTTACATTCATAGATTAAAGGCTAGTTTTTTTATTTACAAAATCTTACTTAGTTTATTCGTTGATCCAACGCAATCAATTTTCCAGCCATCAGGATATTTTTTGTAGATAGCTACCCATGCAAAATTCGTTTGTTCCCGAACCAATGAATCATTGTCATTTTTGTACTGTACGACGACATCCTTTTCAACAATTGTATAAGCTATACTATAATCGTTTGAAAATCGAATAATCGGTGGGGTTACATCATCCCACTTTTCAAATGTGACTGCATTAAAATAATTCGTAAACCGTTCAATGTGTTCGTCTTTTGTTAATTGCTTTATCTCGCCTCTGTTCACGGAGATATGATTAGCTGACAATTGAGCCGCGAATTTCCTGGCCATTTTATTGAAATGATAGTCTCGTTGCAGGTTGTGCTGTTCCAGAATCTCCTTTCGCAGTTCTTCTTCGACTTTAGGCTTTTCATCAATGGCGGTTGATATATTATTGCATGAATAAAAACAAATAAAGAAAAGAACTATTAAAACTACCAATTTATTCATTGTGATTTTTTTCTATAAAAGTACATCTCTACATCGGATGATGCACGATCACGAGCAACAAAGAGAAAGGTCAATGCAATAATTCACCACTATCGAGCATTACATGAAATATGAAAAGCTTTTTGTCTCTTTTGCTCTTCATCACCGCATTGCTCACAGCCTGTGGTGGAGAAAAATATGTTGGTAGTCTTAGTGATTTTCCGGGACCAAAAGAAGGTCAAATCAAGACGCATTATGAAGATGGTGCCATTTATGAAATTGGGCTGTTTAAAAATGGTGTACTAGACGGGTATCGAAAAATTCATTACCCAAGTGGTACGATCCAGGTCGAAGAGACGTACGTTGCTGGCCAGTTTCATGGTCCGTACAAAAAGTACTACGACAATGGGCAGGTAAAAATCTCGGGCGACTATAAAGACGGGACCATGGAAGGTGTTTGGGTCACGTACCACGACAATGGCGCAATAAAAGACGAAGTGACCATGACAGCCAATTTAGAAAACGGACCATTCAAAGAATATTATCCAAATGGAAAGACAAAAGCGGTTGGTGTATATAAAAATGGAGAGTTTGAACATGGGCCCCTCCAACTTTTTGACGAGTCAGGCACGTTAATAAAGAAGATGGAATGTGACGAGGGTATATGTCGGACCGTATGGAAAAAAGAAGAATGACGTGTAATTGGCTATCATCCGCCGTGGATCGACACTATGTTTTAACGAGATTCAGGTATAGGTAACTAAGACCAGCCTCATTTGATCATCTAACAGATGCGCGGTTTTGCCGATTCATTGAACCAAAATTTGGTTTACTTTGCGCCGCTTACGTGCATCAAATGTCGAAAACATTTCATCATGATTGAGCAATTGTAACACTTGACTTGTATTACTTGTGTATGTGCATGAAATATAGACGCCATTTTATCAACCGCCTGATTCTGCTCGCATCGTGCTTCGTGGTGTCGTTTCAGCTTCTTGCCCAAATTGGCGGTGAACACGTGTTTGAATTTATCAACCTGCCTCAAAATGCTCGATCAACGGGCCTTGGAGAGTACTTTATAGCTACATCCGATGGTGATTTGAGTGCGGCATATCACAATCCTGCTGCTTTAACATCTGATGCTGATAAAAAGATACAAATCAGCTATGATCTGTTTCTCGCTGATATATCCAGAGGCAATGTCGCCTATGGCTTTTCGTCTGATAAGTTAAAATCAACCTTGCATGCAGGACTTCAATTTGTAAATTATGGAGACTTCAAGGCGACTAATGTACTTGGGCAGGTTGAAGGTGACTTCAAAGTGAATGAATATGCGCTTACGATTGGCGGGTCATACGACCTGTATGAGCGGCTGCGTCTTGGGGTGAACATGCGCATCATCAACGCCTCATATGAGACCTACACAAGCTGGGGGTTGGGCTTTGATGTCGCGGCTTTTTTCCATAACGATGAAAAGAATACGGCCCTCACCCTTGTGATCAGAAATGCCGGCCTTCAGCTCTCGGCTTTCAATGATGAAAAGGAAACACTGCCTTTCGACATACAAGCTGGTTTTTCAAAACGGCTGGAGCACTTACCATTTCGATTCTCCGTTGTCGCACACCACCTGCACCAATGGGACATTATATACGACGATCCAAATGATCAACCCGTGGATGATATATTTGGCGCAAATCAACCGCGTGATAATACAGGCTTCGTCGAAGATCTATTCCGCCACTTAGTTTTTAGCGGGGAAATGTATATCGGTCGGAATGAAAATGTAATGCTGAGACTGGCATACAACCACCTTCGGGCGCAAGAATTGAAGTTGGATGACTTTCGCACCTTGGCTGGCTTCTCCTTTGGTCTCGGTGTTCAATTAGGTAAAATTCGGATTGATTACGGGTTTGGCAAGTTCCACACGCAAGCGGCTGCAAGTCATTTCACACTTAGCACCAATCTCAACCGACTATTCGGCGCAGATACAGATATATAAAAAGGGTGCCGTCTTAGAAATTTTAAGCGTGATGTATAGCGTTAAATCCACGTTAATGACCTCAATGTATTGCCTTTATCTTGGTTATCTTCGTTTATCGAAAGGAAACTCAATACGACTATGCGGTTCATTTACATTCTTGCGCTTGTATTTATATCTTCATACAGCCTTAAAGCACAGACGGACACATCTCGTGTCATCCAGTTTTCTGGTCAGATTTTTCATGAAGAACGAGGACAAATGCAGCCCCTCATTTATGCGAATATTTATGTAGAGGGAACAAACCGAGGTACGGTATCTGATTTTGATGGCTTTTTTTCGTTGCCCGTCCGACCAAATGAGCTGATTAATTTTCGATACTTGGGTTTTGCTGATGTGCAAATTTCTATTCCCGATACGTTGACCGAGGACAGATATTTTTCAATGATATTGATGGCAGAAGACACGATAGATTTCGAACCTGTTGTCATTTTACCCTGGCCAAGCAAAGAACATTTTGATATTGAATTCGCCGCCATGGATGTTACCGATGAGCTTGCAGATCGAGCACGAGAAAACTTAGCACAGTCAGTTATGGCCGAATTACGCGAGGAATTACCATATGATGGCAGGGAGAATTTTAACGAGTATTTAAAAGAAAAACAAGCGGAATACTATTCGGCCGGACAAACAAGGCCGATGAATATTTTGAATCCCTTGGCATGGAAAAAATTCATCGACCAGTGGAAGTCCGGTAAGTATAAAAAGAAGAAAAAGAAGTAGGTCTCTATAATTATTTTGTGTCGGAACATTTCGAATTATTAATGCTTCCATAAATTTACTTCTCGCACCGTTTCTCCATTATTATACTCTACAATTTTTTCAACAACATCTTCTATTGTGTTTTTATCATCGACCATACCAGTGGACCCATAAAACCTCCGGTAGGCATCTGACGGAGATAGATAATATTTCCAAATACCATGTTTCTTTCCGTTTTTATAGTCGCCTGTACTTTTTAACCCCCCTTTTAAATAATAATGCTCCCAATATCCCAGCGGCACACCTTCACTCAGCATCCCTGACCCACGAATAAAATCTTTTCTCGACTTCCACTTTTTTCTTGCCTTTTTCTTGGCCTTCCAGTACCTGCGCAATAAAGCTTCCTGTTTTTTGCTTTTTGAAGAAATACGTGCCGTATGATCGCAGATTGTCGTATGCCATTTTCCTTTGTATTGATAAGCCCACACGATATATGATTGTCCTGCCTCAAAATTAAAACCGCATGCACTACCCTGTGCCGCGGTCAATATGGTCATCTCTGGTTCATTGTCTCCACCTTTATAAAACCGATCGGTTCGAAGAGTTACGCGTTTATTCTCAAACGAAAAATGAGCTGTACTCGCTTTGTCCTCAATTTTCTCGGTTGTAATGGATTCCACAGTACCAGAAAATATCAACTCGCTTTCAAAAACATCCGTAATGTCTAAGGCATCTCGAAAAAAACAAGAGCATGCCCAGATGGTACTGGTCGTGAGTGTGAGCAGCATGCACATCATTAGCTTTTTCATAAAACAAATATCTATTCGGTTAATATAACGCATCTTCAATTAGGTCATTGCCAGAAGTAACATCTGACAGCTGTTGGCTTCTAATCCATATCTTTGGACCGCTCTATGCACATCGTCACGCTCATATCAGACTTCGGGAATAAAGGACATCGGGCTGCAGCACTGAAGGGTCGCCTTTTATCTGCAAATAAGTCGATTAATATAGTCGACATTAGTCACGAGGTGACACCATTTGACATCGATGAAGCTGCGTTTATACTCCGATCCGCGCTTACCTATTTTCCGGATAAAACGATTCACATAGCAAGTGTGTTTACCTATTATCAACAAGATAACCGGATAATATTTTTTGAACATGAAAACCAATATTTTATTGGGCCGGATAACGGTATGTTTTCGCTTGTTTTTGAACGTCTAGACGCCACCATATATACCGTCCAAGAATTAGGGAATAACCATTATACAACATCGATTTCAAAAATTGTAGCGGGTATCACACACAATCAACCACTTGATGACATCGGTCAAAATATTGAAACATATAATCAAAAACTCGTGCTTCAACCGGTTATAGCACCAAATGAAATCCGTGGCTCTGTGATATTTGTCGACCGATATGGAAATATTACGGTAAATATTAAAAAGCAGCTATTCGACAACGTTTGTCAGGAACGTGCTTTTTCATTGTTTTTCAATCGTCATGATCACATTCACACATTGTCCGACCACTACATGCATGTTGATATCGGATCGCCATTATGTAATTTCAATGAGCAGGGTTTTTTGGAAATCGCGGTCAATTTACAACGTGCTGATGAATTGCTTGGAATAAAAAAAGGTGACGTGATTCAAATAAAATTTAATAGCTAATGTTGACTAGAATTGTTCGTATGGTCTTCAGTCCAGAATTTGTGCCTGAATTCGAAATGCTCTTTGACCGTGTTTCATTAAAAATTCGAGCCTTTCCTGGTTGTCAAAAATTAGAATTGTGGCAAGATGAGCGGCATACAAACGTCTATTATACATATAGTAAATGGACGGCTAAGGAAGACTTGCAAGCATATCGTCAAAGTGAACTTTTCAAAGAAGTTTGGGCACGAACGAAACGCGGTTTCGCAGATCGTCCGCAAGCATGGAGCACGTATAAGGTGCTGGAAGTTGAATGAGACCTCACTCGTGATTGTTGGAAAACTGGGTTGTTCAGTAACTGAGCAGTCCAGTTTTCCGACACCATACACGTGCTTTAAATAAATACCTTTGACATGTGATTTCAGCCGACAACATAACTTACCATTCGCTAAAGGACCTTAGTCCATTTCTTGCGCAAAAGAGATACAGTAAAGTTATCGTATTGTGCGATTCAAATACGGTCGAAGCTTGTTTGCCGTATTTCAACGAACAATCCCAAATTTCGATGGACCATCTTATTGTCATTCCGGCCGGTGAAAGGCATAAAACGCTCCAGACCTGCTCAGACGTTTGGCAGCAACTCGTCGATTGTGGTGCTGATAGATATACATTACTCATAAATTTAGGAGGAGGTGTTGTAGGTGATCTGGGGGGCTTTTGTGCGGCAACATATATGCGCGGTATAGATTTTATTCAGGTTCCAACGAGTCTTCTAGCCCAGGTTGATGCAAGCGTGGGGGGCAAGACAGGAATTGATTTCAATCATTATAAAAATATGGTTGGCGTATTTGCTCAATCAAATGCTGTGTACATTGACACGGCATTTTTGCGAACATTACCTCCAGCTGAGTTGCGTAGCGGATTCGTTGAAATGATTAAACACGCTTTGATCGCTGATCGGGCCATATGGGAGGACATGCAAAGTTGGCCTACCCTCTCTATTGATCGCCTTCGTACATCTATACCCCAATCTGTGCAGATTAAGCATAATATTGTCGTAGCTGATCCGTTAGAATCTGGACTGCGGAAACAATTAAATTTTGGTCATACCGTCGGTCATGCACTTGAACGCCTCATCCTCTCGCGTAAACAACATATTCGTCACGGCGAAGCCGTGGCTTTTGGAATTGTAGTCGCCATCGCACTCTCCAGGCTCATTTTAAATTTTTCGTCCGTAGATGCGCGTAACATCGTCGATTACATAAGACCTTTTTGTTCCCAAATACCAAGTAATACCGATATTAGTAGCCTTATTGAAATTATGCGATCCGACAAGAAGAATAAAAATCAGTCAATCAGATTTGTCCTGCTCAAGAGTATCGGAGAGGTATGCACTGATCAAGAAGTTGATGAACAATTAATAATAAACTGCATTGAAGAAAGCATTGCGCAGTTTTAATCAATCGACATTTTTTATCTGTATTTTGAAAACATTGTATGGCACAACGTATCAAAAAATCACAACAAAAAGAAAAGAAATCACCTGCCCAGCATAAAAAATATGTGTACTACTTATGGGCACTGTTTGCCATTGGCGCTGTAGGATTAGCTGTATTTTTTTTCCTATTGTCAAAAACCGATCTTCCCTCATTCGAAGATTTGGAAAATCCTGATTTTGAACTAGCGACAAATGTCTATGCAGACAAGGGCGAATTACTGGGTCGATATTATATCGAAAATCGTGTTCCGATCAAATTTGAAGACCTAAATCCACATCTCGTACAAGCTTTATTGGCCACTGAGGACAAACGCTATTATAAACACGCCGGTATCGATTTTAAAGCCCTCGGTCGAGTTGCCGTTAAGACGGCTGTATTACAACAGCGGTCTTCTGGAGGAGGTAGTACGATATCACAACAATTAGCAAAATTGCTTTACACCAATCGCCCTGCTCGAAATATTCTCGAACGTTCCCTACAAAAATTAAAAGAGTGGATTACGGCTGTAAAGTTAGAACGGTCCTATACAAAGGAAGAAATAATGGCCATGTATCTCAATGAATTTGATTTCATTAATGGTGCCCATGGTATTCAGTCCGCTGCCGAAACTTACTTTGGCAAGGACCAGGACGAATTAGAGGTACAGGAAGCGGCATTACTCGTTGGTATGCTAAAAAACCCCTCGTTATACAGGCCCGATCGGTTTCCGGAAAATGCTAAAGGACGCCGTAATACAGTTTTATTTTTAATGGAAAGCGCCAACCATTTTAACGAAGCTGCACGAGACTCGATCAGTGACATTCCAGTCGACGTTTCTAAATTCAAAAGGAGTACACACATCGATGGCTTGGCACCCTACTTCAGGTCTGAATTGGCGAAAGACTTGCGACACCTTCTAAGCGATGAAATGTACTTAAAACCAGATGGCACGAAATACAATATTTATCGCGACGGGCTAAAAGTATACACCACTATTGACTACAAAATGCAGGCACTTGCGGAAGAGAAAATGGTGGAACACATGCGTGAAACGCAAGAAAAATACTTCAAAGAATGGAAGGGAAAAGACCCCTGGACATACAACGACGAAAAAATTCCATTGACACTAAAAGCCGATGCGCTTGATCAATCGATAAAGTCCACTGATCGGTACCAAGGCATGCTCAAAAAAACGTTTGGCGAACAAATAAAAGGCATAGAAGACATTTTAAGTGCACCATTACGAGGTGTGGATCTAGCTCGCCTTATTAAATCTGCAAAAAATAAAGGGGAAATAACCCGCCTACTTTCAATAAAACATATTAATCGAAAACAAGCAGAGAATTATACAAAGATATTAAAATCAGACGTGTGGGCTTCGCTATATAACGCTTGGGACTCCTTTGAAAAAGAGGTGAAAGAAGTATTTGATAAAAAAATAAAAATGACCATATTTTCCTATGCAAAAGGCATGGAAACAGATACACTAATGTCTCCGCTTGATTCATTAAAATATCACCGCATGCAGCTGCAGACAGGTGTCGTCGCCATGAATCCTACGAATGGACACGTGAAAGTTTGGATAGGTGGTGTTAATCATAAGTATTTTAAATATGATCATGTACGAACAGATCGACAAGTTGGCTCTACATTTAAACCGTTTATATATTCTTCTGCCATATTTTTTAAGGGTATTTCTCCATGTTTTAAAATTGAAGATGTTCCCTACACGATTACGCCCGGTGAAGGTAATTTTCAGCTTGCAAAACCGTGGACACCAAAGAATGCACGTGGTGAATACAGTCGTGAATCGATGACATTGTATGAAGCATTGCGTAAGTCCATGAATACTGCTTCCGTATACTTGATGAAGCAATTGGGTGATACTCGAGCGGTTCGTGGGCTTATACACAACATGGGACTCGATAGTAGTTCTCGGCGCAGTACCGGAGATTACAGGATTCCGGCTCAACCCTCAATAGCACTCGGTGCGGCGGATTTAACTGTGATGGAAATGACAGGCGCCTATGCCACATTCGCCAATAATGGAGTATACAACAAACCGATCTATATAAAGCGAATTGAAGATAAAAATGGTAAGGTAATCTATCATGCTACACCGGAAGAACAAATTGTACTCGACCCAAAACGCAATTACGTCATGGTTGACATGCTAAAATATGCTACCAGTACAGCAGGCGGGTTTGCTGGTGTTAAGTCTGATTATGGTGGCAAAACGGGAACGACTAATGACCATACGGACGGATGGTTCGTTGGAATTACACCTGACTTGGTCGTTGGAACCTGGGTAGGCGGTGAGGATAAATGGATCCGATTTCGAACGTTTGCCAATGGACAGGGATCTCGCATGGCTCGGCCCTTCTTTTCAAAATTTTTGTCGGCTCTTGAAAAATCTTCTGAAATCGAATACGATAGCAGCCTTAGTTTTGAAAAACCGTCGTCCGACCTCGGTATTGAAATTGATTGTGAACAATATGAAATAAATAATCCGACGCGAATTATTGAAGATGGTGACGACTTTTTCGATGATGACTTTGAAGAGGATTTCGAAGACGACTTTTAATTTAACTCTAGTTTCGGTATTCGTCGGTTGTTTGTAATCATTTGCTAGTCAATGATATGAGAGGACTATTATAAAGAGTCATAGCTGTGTATTGTAAATATGAAAATTTGGACAACTATTAAATTTGTTGGTGAAATTTGATCTACTTAGTTCATTCGAGGAAATATGTCGATAAAAGTAGGAACTACTCAAATACTTATCGAAAATCCGTCTGCTTACAGCGATAAGGAGCGATGCACCGGAATTGCGTCATTCGCATTGCTTGGTTGACTTTCAGAATTTCACCTAATTTTTAGATGTAAAATAACAAAAAAATAGTCGCGAATGAAGAAGCATGAAGGTGTATGAGTGAGTGGTGCTTGCAATCGCCTTAAGCAGACTAGACTTTTTTGCTTACTTTTTGTGGCAATGACAAAAAGTAAGAAACTTAATCTATGAAATATTATTTTTACTACCGAAACTTAAGTTAATTTAATTACTTACGATGAAATATTGGCGCAATAGCAACATTTGGTTTTTGATCGTTTCCTTGGTGATCCTAGCCATCAGTTTCTATTTTTTTACGGACATTATTTCCTATGTCATCATTTCTTTTGTGCTTTCGCTAATGGGACAGCCTTTTATGCGGATATTTTTGGACAAATTTAAATTGGGCCGCTTTAAATTCGGGTCTGCCGTTTCGGCGCTGTTAACACTTGCTGTTTTCATTATTATATTCAGTCTATTCATAGCCTTATTTGTTCCTGTTGTTGTCCAACAAGCCGTTTTTTTAAAGGACCTGGATTATGGCGGAATCAGTCGAACACTCGAAGTACCTTTTCGGTCTGTCGAAAACTATTTGATAAGCTTAGGGCTTACGGTCGAACCAACGTCTTCTGAAGAAATCGTGCGGGATATGTTGGGCGGGATTTTTAATCCAAATAAAATTGGTAACTTTTTCTCCTCCCTCATTTCCTTTGCTTCGGAGTTTGTGATGGGTATATTTTCAATATTATTTATTACATTTTTCTTTTTACAAGAAAAGGGAATGTTTCAAAGTTTTATTCTTGCTCTTGTTCCCAACCAATATGTTCCTCAAGTTCGGAATGTTATTGACGAGACGATACGATTGCTTACGCGTTATTTTAGTGGGATATTTATTCAAGTCACGATTATTACTACGTTTGTTTCTATTGCATTATCCCTGTTAGGGATTAAAAATGCTCTATTGATTGGGTTCTTTGCCGCTATTATAAACGTAATTCCCTATTTAGGGCCGTTATTAGGTGCGGCATTTGGAGTTCTGGTAACCGTTTCTGCTAATGGCGATGCGCAATTTTATGGTGAATTACTGCCTATGTTGATAAAACTTATAGCTGTGTTTGCATCCATGCAGCTGTTGGATAATTTTATCTTGCAACCTATAATTTTTTCGACAAGCGTTAAGGCTCATCCTTTGGAAATTTTTATCGTCATTTTATTGGCGGCAAAATTAGGAGGAATTTTAGGTATGGTATTAGCTATACCTGTCTATACGATGCTGCGTGTTGTGGCTCGAAATTTCTTTAGCGAATTTAAAATTGTACAACGCTTAACAAATAGCATTGCCGATAACACCTAGCCACTTATGACGCTCGAGGACCGATTACACATTTAAAGGACTGAGGGCTTCAAGCTTTCGCGTTGAGGATAATTTACTACCCGAAACTATTTACGTGTAGACCGTTTAGCTTACTACAAGACTTTTGATTTGGATAAAAAGCGTAAAGCTTGATCCGAGCGCAATTCGGACTATCCGTTTACCCTACTAGGAATAATCCGTCTGGCGTCCGACATGTTCAAATGCCTTAATTTCTGTGGCCAAGTCTTGTGTTTTTTGGAGTGCCATTAAAAATGCCATATTCCCTAAAGGTAAATGCACAGGAGGTTTATTCATTTTAGTCACTTCATAAATGGCGGCAGCACCTTTTACGGGGTCGCCAGGTTGGCTTCCATCGCGTTCTTGTAACATGGTTTTAAAGGCTCCTGCAGAAGCTTCATAGTCGGGATGTATATTCTCCGTATACGTCGCTGACGCGCCTGCCCACTCCGTTCGAAATGGGCCAGGCTCAATATTCGTTACATGAATGCCTAAATGGGCAACTTCTGCCGCCAATGCTTCCCCAATCCCTTCCAGCGCAAACTTTGATGCATTGTAAATGCCGAGTCCGGCCGAGCCTCGTAAACCTGCGATGGATGTAATGTTAACAATGTATCCTGATCGCTGTCTACGCATGGCAGGCAACACGGCACGCATCAGGCGAAGTGGGCCGTGCACATTAACGTCCATCTGATATTGGGCACGCTCTTCGCTGACGTCTTCTATCGCACCGATTTCACCATAACCGGCATTGTTGATGAGTACATCCACACGACCATATTCTTTTAGTATATAATTTACTCCTTGATTCACTTGGTCAATATTACTCACATCCATTATGATGGTGTCAATATTGGCTTCATGCAAGGCATTTATCTCGCTAATTTGATCTTGCTTTCGAACAGTGGCAATGACTTGATCACCTTGTGCCGAAACGTATTTTGCCAATTCGCGCCCGAAACCTTTCGAACATCCCGTGATGAGGTATATTTTTTTATTCATATCTACTTGAGATTTTACAACTAAAGCATTTTCTTGCTTGTTCCGTTAAATTACATAAAAGTGTTAGAAGCTTTGGCTATCAGCTTATTTTACACGAATCCAATCTTGCGATCGTCCAAAAAGAGGTGCACCTATATAACCACGCAATTCGAGTGATAAATTGGACTTCATATATATGTTGCATTTATATTCCTTTCCATTTTCGGGATCCATAATATAACCACTAGACCAAATGTCATTCTCTTTTTTCATATCCCGGAGAATGACCATTCCCATAATGGGTTCATTCTTTTTATCCCCTTTGCATTCCGAACACAATGTCGCTGGATCATCTCGTAACATAGCGACAACTTTTCCGTAATAGGTATTATCCAATTTATAAATTTCGACATGTGATGTTGGAAGATTGGTGCGGTCATCAATGGTCTTCCATACACCCACGATGTCCTGGGCCTGCAGCGCTGAAAAGACGCAAACAAACATGATGATAGAGAATGTCAATTTCATATTACATGGTGTATTGAACGATAAAAGTAGGGGAATCGTTTCGGAGATCGTGAAAATTTACCGATTAATCTCCATAATTTCTCTATGGTGGCAATCTCATATATAAAGATGAAAGCAATCCTCATCAAAACACTAAGTTTATAGTATTTTCACTAAACTTTTCAATTCAAATCTCATGCTTACATACAATTACATCACCAACTGCTTAAGCGTATGAAAGTTAAAATCTACTAGCATCAAAGCAATATAATCCCTTGCCGTCGGAGTAAATCCACTTTTGAGATTTACATGTTCGCTCGTATATTCACGATGAATACAAACCAATGAAATGAACGAACCAATAAAAATCAAGTCAATATATCTTCCCCTATTTGACTATAAGTTTGCACACGGGTCGATAGAGGTTATAAAGAACAATATAGATGACCAATTTGTCGGAAGACGATATATTATAAAAAAATTAAAACTACTAATTGACAATAAGTTTTCATCCACTAAAAGGGGGGCATATTTGATCGCCGGTTATCGTGGCATGGGAAAGACAAGTTTAGTAAAAAAGGCAATTTCAGAGTGTTCAACGGAAAACATTGAAGAATTTCACATAGCACTTTCACAAGGTGATGTTAATGAACTTGAACTTCTTCGTCAAATTGCCTCTTCACTAAATATTTTTGTTAACACATCCATTGTTGGAAAGCACACTCGGCGCAAACTTTCAAAAACAGCTTCTTCTACAAGCCTAGCCCTGATATTTATAATATTATTCGTACTTCAATCAATAATTCTTCCTCAATATGACGCTAATGACCTGCCTCATATAATTATGTTTTTTGTGATATGGCTGTTACTCTTTTCTTTAACACGCAATATATTGACATGGTTTCTAAATATTAGATTAAAACATCATCAAATTAACTATGGAAAATCCATTGTAAAAACTAACTCAATACTACAAAGCAGACTTTATTCTAGTTACTCCATAGAAAATCAGCCTCCTTCGGGATTTAGCATTGGTACAGAAAATCCAATATCAAACATTGGTAATTTTTTAATAAGTATTCTCCAAGGAGGTGGCAATTCGGAAGTAAATCGAACCGACTACGACATTGCCAAACCAAAAGAAATCGAACATTATATTAAAAACCTGTTGAAAAGCCTCAACTTACTGCGGGATTTTTGTGACTCACATAGCACCCATAACAGAGTTCCGAATTTTATTTTCGTTATTGACGAACTAGATAAAATTGAACCTGATTATGTTAATTTTCTTTCAAAAATAAAACAGGACTACCAAAGTAATAGTGCAACTAGGGACTATCATATTTCTGCCTGGCGCTCAAGGGGCCTCGTAATGTCCAAGCTTCTTGCCAATCTAAAAAATTTCCTAAATACAGCTCATGCTAAATTTATTTTTATTGGCGGACGAGAAATGTACGACGCCGCATTGGCTGATGTCGCAGATAGAGAGTCATTTTTCAGCAGTATTTTCAATGAAGTGATATATGTCCCCAGTTTCTTTAAGGACAAGTTAACAACTCAATCTGGTGTAACTCAGCTCACTGAAAGTTATTTGTGTCGCTTATTATTTGACGACAACAAACGAAAGACTCTTGGCTATCTACAAGAAAGGTATTCCATCAAAAACTTGTACGACTATTACGTAGTTGAGCACCAAAACATTCTTAATTCCAAAGAATCACAGCTCAAATTACTTCATACTCTCCAAAATTTGGTCATTTTCCTAACCTACAGGTCAAACGGTTCACCGAAAAAATTAATGGAATTGATTGACGGAATGGTCGAACAGCTTGACATAAGTATGCCTGCCATCCGAAAGAAATTAACACAAAATCACCTTGTTCTAATACCACAAGTTGACGAATCTTCAGGAAGTGGACATATGTTTCTAAAAATTTCATTTAGAAAGCAGTATCAAATAAACCTTCACGCCAACATATACAGACCCTATCTTATTATTAATTCAAAGCATTTAAAAGCTTTGGGTGATAAATTACTCTATTCGAGTGCTTTCATTATTGATCATATTTTGAAATTTCATAAATCTTCATTCTCATGGCGTAATCTGGAACATGTTCCTGATATTATTCTTGCAAATAAAGACCCAAATTTTCGAAAATATCATACTGAACTAATGAGTTTTCTACTAAAACAGCATTTAAGAAGAACTGTAAATAGTATATATCAATACAAGTTCAATAGTAAAATTGCTGGTGAATTACGATACAGTTCCAAAATATCCGAGTCTTCATCCGCTGCATTCAATTTCACACTTGATGAATCGCTTCATTTAAAAACTCATTATGAAATGGAACTGAAGAAAATAAAAGCCATGAACTCCATGGGCAATGCAGGATCAAATCATAACGAAGCGCTAATCCATTCTATTCTTGGTGATCTTTACTTTTATGATGAACAATTTGACGACGCGATAATACATTTCACACATTGTGTGGACAAACTAACCCCAACTCACAATGTGCACGAAAAAAGTAGCATGTATGGACTTACACTGTTGACGCGCTCTCAATTATCTCTCGGGCTTTGTTATGAAAAAAGAAGGATGTTCGACAATGCCTACATGGCCTACAGCACACTGGTACATGACATAAGAAATATATTTTCTGCTTATCAGTCAAGTCAGGAATCAACTATTTGGGAAACACCATATAAGCATCTATCCTTATTGCAAAAGCCAGCATTAGCGCTTTTAGCGATAGCAGACAAAGGTCGACAAGACGGTATTACCTATGACAACCTAGAAAGAAATTTTGAAGAATACATTTCTTTTCTAAATCTTTCTATTCAAAAAGACATATTATTTCCTATCAATAGAGAAGGGCGCTACTTATCGAAGGTTAATTATGATGAAATAAAAGCGCAGTCTTATGAATTAAAAGAAGAAAATTATATTCCAAAAGAATTAAGAACAGATAAAAAGCGAATTGTTACATTATTGGCTGATTATTATTACTCCGTTGGATCCATTCTCTTTTTCAAAAATCAGATATTCTATAAGCTTTTATATTCGCGTCACAAACACGACAATTCCTATCATCCAACGGACGAAGTGCTATCCAAGCAGGTTATTAAACAAATTCATCTCAAAACTACAACATACCAGCCTAGTCAATCTGCATACCTTTACTACTTACATGCTTTAAGCATGTTTAATTGCCCTTATCGTGAAAATATTGAAAGGCTAAAATTTGGAAATGGGCTTGAAGAGAAAGTAGACTATTTATATTTTAAAAATAACCAAAAGATAACCTTGTCAGATGAGATAAAGTTCTGTATAAATTACTTATCTGAAGATGTATATGGAATACTAAACGCAGACCAAAATGACTTTCTAGGAAATATATTGGGAAAAATGGCAGACGCCATATTAGCAAGCATCGGTAACACACAAGCTAAAAACCCCGCCTTGTCAACCGTTTCGCTTTTTAAACAGGCAAATTTTTCACATAGTGAAAGGAATCATATAATGAGTCATTTGTTCGATCCGATAAACTTAGACTCCGTTTTTATAATACAAAGATTATCATATCACTTTTATTTAAAAGCCGGTAAACGATATTCTGCCATCTTTCAATATAAGAAAATGCTGTATGTCTTACGTGACAAGGTAGACGGAGCTAATGCGATACAACTAACTGAAGAATTATTAAATTCAATCTTCGCCATACCCCTAAATTCCCTTTCATTAATTAACGAAACGGCAAGTAGGTCGCAGCTCTCCAAATATCGTATTGTCACCAATTCAAAAAGCGGATATACCTCGTTTTTATATAACAACCTAAGCACATCACCGGAAGTTAAAGAATGGATATTGCTTGGAGAGTCAATCAAAATTAAATCCAAGCTCATTACCGAATCTACTTTTTACATTGGTTCACACTCAACCATATCAAGTATTTTTACACGAATAATTGAATTGAAATTTGCTGCCGAAAGATACTTTCGAATCTTGAGCAAGGATAAAAACATGGATGACTTATATCAATTAGAAATCAATCTATCAAGTGATCTTACTAAGTTTAAAGATGTGTTTATTCCGTCATTAGCCAACGGGTTTACAGCGTTAAATGAAATTTATCGAAGTCTAAATGCATATGGCGTTAGTTATGTTTTTAATTATAGTTTTTTAGCTGCCATTTGCGAACGACTTGGAAAAATGTGTTTGCTTATTGAGGTTTGTAAAACAATTGAAAAAAAGAACGGAACAAACTATTTACTCCAGAAGTTAGAACAAATGCAAGGTCCAAACATTAGTCTAGCATTGGACCCATACGAACACCTTGAAAAAGCTGTTCTTTGTTATCAACTGTCGCTTCAAACACATACGGAAGGCACCAGCTATAAAGAAATGTCCAAAGATCTATTCTTCCTAGAAGACGACTTAAACGACAATTTGGTTCATTTTTGTGCTTCAATAGAACGATACCGGATAAATAGCGGGAGAATAGATAAGAAAATTGAAGATATAAATAAATTGTTAAGAACATCAAAATTAGTGAAATATGAGGCTTATGTCTGAGGAAAACATTCTCTATGTTGGAAGATCTGACAAAGTTAAATTGGAAATCAGAGAAGCCTTGAAAACCAGGTTCGGCCATCATCCATTCTATTATGACATTCAATTGGCATTGGGAGAAAGTGATATGATTCTTGAGCCCAGTGAAAGGCTAATCGTAAAAAACATTTTTAAAATACTATTAGGTATGTATCTAAATAAGTTTCATTCCTATTACCGGTCATTCTTATTGAAAAAGATAGATTCTAGGCAACAAGTTCAAAGATTTTCTAGTGCACGTGTATCTGAATCCTTGGATAATACAGTCAATGTGGTCGTTCAAAATTTTATCACGAATATAAATAATATTAAGACTTCAAAAAAAGATATAATTATCTTCTTTTGTAGGTCAAACATAGATTCCATTCAAAATTTAATTTCATACGAAAGTAAATTTCATCAAACAAACGAAAAGGATATTAGGTCGATATCTGAACAATTTAAGGTTATGAAAATTAAAGCAATCAGAAGGATAATTTTAAATGAAGTAGAACTTCTGTAAAAAGAAAACCTGTGCATATAATTGACGAAATAATATTTCGTCAATTATGGTTACTTTATGTGTTACTTTTGCACCGAATTAGCCTTTGCAAATCAATTTATACCTTGGCACACGCAACAATATTTTGTCATCAAAAAATATAACCGGAACTATAATGCTGTTTGTCTTGCGCTGCAGATCTCACAGCGAATGTTTTGAGGAGAATCACTTCTTTTACTTGCGCTGCATCCATTGTTCCCTGAGTTCCAAGTTGTACGGCCCCTCTCTCTCTGGGTCATATTTTCGTCTACCCTTATCCGTTCCTGTTTTTTCGACTTCAACCTGTACTCGATTTTCTCGTGCAAATTTATCATTGCGGACACCTGTTACTTGCCAGCTGACCTCAATATTCGGTTCATCGGTTTTAATTGTAAATACATTGTTTTCAATTTTTTCCCAAATGACGGCCTGTGCAAACGAGCCGATTACGGTTAGTTGATAACGATAGTCGATATTTAAGGCATTGAAATAGGTTGGCAGTTCGACGCGTGCCGTTCCGGTTTCATCGGTTGTCACATTTCCATTGTATATATTCATCATATCCGGACTTTCGACAAAGGAGTGGTACAACCATTTATTTTCAGGATCGAGCGGATGGTCAATTTTGAATGTACCGCTGGTTTTTGACAGTACACCATTTATATCAAAATCACCTTCTGCGTCAATCGATCCACCCGCCGCATCAAAACCTAGCGCAACAAATGCCGATCCAATTAATTTTGAAATGCCAAAAATATCATAGAATTGCTGGGCAGAATTTGAAAAGTTATTGCAGAAAAATCCAAATTTATCCATTTGTGCACTAAAGTCGACAGCCCCCGGTGGAATTATTGCAAAATTTCCATCGAAAACCAAATTATTATTTAGCGGATCAAAATGCATGTTGTTTTCGTCGCTACCATTGAAAAAGTTGATTCCATCATATTTGTATCGCGAACCCATGTCATTGGTTTCATCTTTAATTTCCAATTCGTCGGACTGTAAATTAGCCTTCATTGATTCGGACGTGTTGTTATCTACTTGCTGAATCTCTAACCCATCTCCACTCGTCAACCCCACGTAATTGGTGATCGAAGTCAATGGATTATCTAAGAAAATATCCATGCCCAAGCGCGGGATGGAGCCACTACTTGTGTATCCACTGCTAAAGCCAAATGATGAGCCATCTGCATTAAATCCGAATAATGTTGACCCCACCGACGTTTCTTGGACAGAAGGCGAATCCGATTCAGTCAATTGTTGAACAGGAGGTGTTGGGAATGTAGGTCGAAAGAATTTTAATCCGAGAGATGGAATTTCCAACAAAATTCCATGATCAGTGGGATTTTCACCATGCATGCCAACTTCTAATTTGTGCCGAACTCCTACCTCATCCAGATAATACACTTCGCCAAGTACACCCCCCTCAGGCTGCATATCATTGTTAATTCGGTCTAGATCCTCGTCGGACATGATCAGTCGGGCAGAGATAAGTGATCCAGCTTGAATCTCATTTATAATATCGGCATACGTGCCCGTGACCGTCCCTGCATCCTGAGTCAACATTATGCTGATATTAAGTAAATCACCTGGATCGGAAAGTCTTACCTGGTTATTACCTTGATTATCCCGATATATCAGTGCGGGTGGTGACTGCACTTGCACTTGATAAAAAGTCGTGTCATCGTCTAGCATTCTAAATCGGCCTGCATTGGCATCGAACTCCATACGCACGTCTCCCGAGTCATCGACCAATTGGATAAGGGACAATTGCACGGTGTCAGTATTTGTCGCTGATTTCAATACGCCATCGTCATCAGCCAGGACTATCTTACTGCCGCCATTGGCCAGATCTTTTGATTTAATCGAACCTCTCACATCGAGTTCAATATTTTGGCTAAAAGAAAAGAGGTATGCTGTGCTTAACAAAGCAACCGTCAACGCAGTTTTGAGTATTGATTTCATGGATGAATTGTTTTAAGAAGATGAATAAAATGTCTTCTCAAAGGTCTACCGGAAGGCCTGAATTAAGGCGTACAAATCCGACATGATAGGCTACAGATGGGACAGAATGGGTGTAACACAGGTTTTTGGTGCTGTGGTTCATGTTCCAAAAAGGACTATTTCCCTGATAGTTGGTTTAGCCTTCAACCTTTGCCTCATTGAAAAACGCATAAGCCATTCCTTGGTTTCTATCCACCTTGTGGGATGCATTTAGGGCAGGTATAGATCGGAATTTATGCTACAGATTAAAATCACAGGTTCAATCAATGAAAATTAGACCTGTATGTCCATCTATTGATAAGCTTGACAGATTCCGAATTATTTAATCAACATATTCGTTAGACTGGAATTAACCACCAACTATTGAATTACACAATTAGGCTACAAGTCGACCTGTTATAAAGCTCTTGATATATTATTCACTCTTCTTCCAATAAAGTTAAAAACTCATCATATGAATCTCTGGTAATTAGTACCTCCTTTGGCGGATTAATAATGGTCTCCCATCTTTGTAACCTTCTATTTCGTTGATTTTCTATTCCCTCTTTTTGTCGTTCATCTTCCGCCATCAAAATTTGTAAATTCATTTGTTCCTCCGCGAATATTTCATACATTCTAAGTATTTGAAATCCCCAGAGTTCGCTAACCTTTTTTTCTACAATTCGTTCTGCTTGTTGAACCCTAATTATAAATTCCGTTTCTTTCTCTTTGGATTTTTTCAGTATCGCATCACTGGAAAAGGATGCTGCTCCAAGGCTTAATAAAACATTCCAATCAAAATCACTCTCTAATTCATTGGGAACATTATACCTAACAATACTGAAATTTTGACAATACTCCTTAAACCATTTTTGGTCAGTTATTTCGCCAGTTATAGGTCCATATAAATTTTCATATGCAGACACAATTTCTTTTTTTTCATTACTTTCTCTTAATTCTTGAATAAACGTTTGGAAATTAAACAACATACTATCGTTTATTTTGTATTTATAAAACTACTTCTCACATTTCTCCAGTGGGATAGCTGATTATTTCTTGCTATTAAAAGTCTTTTCCGTTCATGCTCACTTGTTTCAATCAAATACTGAAGTCTTATATGTTCCATAATGAATATTTTGAAAAGACCTTTTGTTTGGTTCGCATTTAAATTTTGCACACTCACACTTTTAATATCATCTCCTGATTCTACAGCTATTTTACAATAAACGTTACCATCCTCAGCTCTCGACAACTCCACACTTCCTGATAACGAAGACGCACATAATTGGATTAAAATAGGCCAACTGAAGTCATTTCTCAATTTGTTCGGAGTTTGAAATGATATGGATGACATATTAAATTTCGAAACATACTTTATATACCATTTCTCTTTGTTGATTGATTCAGTCAAGGGCTCAACTTCTTGGCTATATAATACTATACTTTCATTATTTACGTTTACAAAATTTTTAATATCAAAATAATCGAGCCCAATGTTCAAGTGCTCTATAGCGCTATTACTTATTTCAGGATTAGTCCTTAATATTTCCAAACAATTATCGATTTTATACCGAGACAAAAATTTATTGTGTTTGTAGTTTTGTTCTTTATCCCAAATACGACTCTTTAACAAGAAAGGTGGAATTTTCTTACCGTTAATATTTGTCGATACAATCGCTTGGTAGTTATCCAAGTCAATCAATGGGTTCTTATGTTTTGACGGCATTGCTAATTGTATTTCAGATGATATTATTTCGGCATCCAGATTTCCTATTCTAAATGAAATCAATGTCCCGCAATTTCCAAGAACCGATTCTATTAAACTATCCGGGTACATTTTGGTGTATTGACTATACAGCTTAAGTTGATTTAAATATTGGTTAGCAAGAACCATAGATAATTTGTACTTCCTTGCTTCACTTAACATTGAAGCGAAAGTAGAGCTTGCGAAGTTTTGGAACTCATCTACATAAAGTGTGAATAATTTTCGTTCATTTGGCGGTAATTTGGCTCGGCCCATAACAGCGTAATTTAATTTTGCCACTAATACCATTCCCAGTAGACTTGAATTTAGTTCTCTAAGTTTTCCTTTGCTCAGATTCACCAGTATAATTTTATCCTCATTTATTACCCTGTTAAAATCTATCATAGATCTTTGCTGGCTTACGATATTGCTTAATAAGTAGTTCGAAACCAGCGGCGCAAACTTGGATTGAAAATAAGGCAGCATTTCTTTCTCTTCTCTTGAATTCAAATTTTCGAACATCATCCAGAAATCTTCTGATATTCCAGAGCCCTTAATCGATTCTTTTACTTCACCCCTAAATTTCTCATCAATAAATAGTTTGGAAACATCGGCTAGAGTAGTTAACTCTTTTCTCTTGTTACGATATTCCATCAACGAGGTGACTCCCTCCCTGAAATAATGTTGAATGCGTGGGCCAAATATTTCAACTCCATAAAGTTTAATAAAAATTGATACCGCCTCCTCTATTACAAAGGCCTTGTGCGCCTCATCATCATAATCTGCCTCAAAAATATTTAGTCCCGGTGCAAAGTTTGTATCTCCAGGATCAAAAAATATAATGTCCCTTCTTCTTTCATTGGGAATTCGGGACAATATCAAATCTATTAAGTCACCATGCGGGTCTATTACCATAAGACCCCCTCCATTTAATATATCTTGAGAAATCATGGATGCGAGAAAATACGATTTCCCTGTTCCTGTTTTACCAATTATATGAGCATGCCTATCTCTATTATTTTCTTCCCAATAGAACGGCTCAGTATTTTGAGCCCTGGATAAAAAAGTATCACCCAAATAAATACCCTCCTTTGGTACCTCATATTTATAGTCATTAAATGACAGTTGTATTTGGCCAAAGTGTTTCTTAGCAAAACCTGGGATACTTCCAAATGGGAATCGTAGCAAATGATATAGTTCTTTTTCACAAACTTTAAAATGTTTGTCCTTGACGTCACTTACTTCATACCTACCTATCCCAGAGATCTCATGAGCTATTGTATGGATGAGAAGGTTGTTTTCGTTCAATTTATGTTCGGTTTGAACCCAAATACTGCATCTAAAATCAGGAGAAAAAGAGCTGGAGGTGTTTGGAGAGTAAAGCGGATGTTGGAACTGAAATGAACTCGAAGCCTCTTGTAAATCCTGAAGATCTCTCAAAGTGCTGTTGACGTTAGTAATTATTTCTGGTTTATCCTGTTTTCTTGGCTCTTCGATTTTAATAGTATACCCCTTTTCACTGCTATCAGGTCGGTAAATTCTTAATGAATAAATGTTAATTCCTTTTATTGACGAAAGTACTTTGATTATATTAGAAGCCTCCCCTCTGCCTTGAAACAGGAATCTTTCGGACTGGTCGGTTTTTTTAGGGTTGATAAATTTCTTATTACTTGAACTCTTATTAATAACAAAGTCTTTAAACCAAATACTGTCGACTTCCACAGGTTCAATCGTGATACCAATGAGCCGAATGTTTATAGTTATGAACATTTCTTGACAAAGGGATACCAATGAATCATTATCTTTAAAATCGAATCCGAAAAGCAAAAGTACCTCCGTTCTACTACCTTCATCTTGATTTATAGAGTTCGATGTGATAAATCTGTATTCAATAAATTTAATAGCACCAAGTCCCTTTAATATATCTATTAACTGGGTAATTAATCGAATTTGATAGGCAATACCAATGTCTTCACTAGGAGAGGACGTTATTCTAACACAAAAATTGAACTCCGTTTCATTATTTTGCGTTACAAACTTTTGAAACGAGTGTTCTTCATTGCTTTTTAATTTATGAAGACTGTTTAACTCGGGATAAGCAACATGTTGATTCGATGAATATGCAATTATCACGCCGTGTTCTCTAAGTTTTCTTAGTTTTTGATTCAGTTTAGATAAAAGGCTATCATATCTTATCTCCCAATTTGGGTCAAATGTCTTGTCTATATACTTTTTAACTTCTTCAAAAAAATGTGCCAGCAGGTACGAAACACTGTTGTGCTTATTGAGTAGGAGTAGTCGATCATTGACAATCTTTTCTAGTCTCGCTTTACTCACAGGTCCAGAATTAATATGGTTGATCATCAACGTAACTATGTCCTTATATCCGCTTGGAAGATTTCTCTTCCCTAAAGCAAAAATTTCTTCATGTAAGTCTACTTCCTCTATGCCGTCTAAGGCTGATTTAACTATAGTAAAAAAATTAGTTTTCGGAAGAATATTAATTTTTTTACTTGCTTTACTTGGTTTTGAGTACGCCGCTCCCCCTCCTGTGCCAACATGAATTTCCCTAATCAATAAACACTCCTCTGTTATATCTTGAGTAGACTCCATAGTTTCACCTTTTGATTGTATATAACTTCCACCAAAAAGAGAATAATTACTGTATATAATATTGATTCTACCACCGTGCTTTCTGCTATTGAGAAATGTATTGGTCTCGCGTTTGAAATGTCTAGAGTCCTTGTTCAATGATATAATAGCTATAACATCAGACTCTTGCACAGTTAATAAGATCTTCTCTAGCTTTTTAAAATCAGTAGTTTGTTCCTGACTAGAAAGAAATTCTTTGCAAATAGCTATGCCAATTTTAAATGACCCGTCACCAGTTTGTACGGTTATTGTTTGGCGTAATTTGTCTTCAACTTCTGTTAAATTGTCGTCATACCTTGAAGAAAACTGCTTAAAAAATACGTGGTTTTCATTTGGTGTGAAAACTGGACATGCTGCGATGTATTCAAAATTTGATTGCAGTCTTTGCAAAACATCTTTTTCGAAAAAGTAGTCACTAACACCTTCATACGTCAGCGTATGAGAACCAGCAATTATTGTAATATTGTATTTTTTCGATAATTTATCAACAAAACCTAAAGACTTGATTGGAATAGAATATTCTGGAAATGTAAGCAAATTCACTTTTTTCTCATGACATACTTTAGTGATTTCTTCGATCTGAGCATTTAATGTAGAAACATAAATTTCTTCAAACTCTGACATAAGTTTGCTAAAATTTTTAATTCCTTTAAACTTTCTTTCAAAGTCTTTAAACTTGTTGTATATTCCAACAATTTCGTTAGTTTCATTATACAGAAATGGTGACTTTTCTCCAACTATGTACTGCCCAGAGTTAGGATCTAAATCGACAATTGCTGGTAAATAGTTAATTTGCGCCGTCGCAACTTTTATTTTCATCAATCGTTTGTTTCAATTAAATTTAGCGTGCCAGCTTGAATTTAGGCTCTTCGCTTAATTGACGCGCCGGAATATTCCAATTTATTCTATCAAATAAAAAAGTTCCCTTCTGTTCCAATGTGTAAATCCATCGCATACGGGGTGTTAGCTGTTGCAACACCGACTCCAATCGCATCACATTTGATGAGAAAGTTTTCTCTTGGGGACTAATTGCTTCTAAACCACTGATTCCATTATCATCTACACTGATCTTCTCACCATTTTCCAAGGCAAAGGCGATTTCTCCAGCTTCGTTTCCAATCAGAAATAGCGAATTATTTGAGGCGCGTGTATATTTCATATTTCTCAATGGATACCCAAAAAGGTACCTGACTCCGCACTTCCTCGCATTTCTAGGTGTACATGTCTAACCACTTTTCCAAATGTTACAACAGAATGGTTTACAGAATTAATTTCCCTTAGTCGCTGTGTTCTAGAGCCGTGCTATCTTCAAAAAAAAGTAGAAATCACTGGGCCTTAAGAACTGCCGAAAGCAAAGCATTAAACATCCCAACAACAATAAAACCATACACGGATACAATAATAGCGGTGACTTAAACCGTACACAACGTATAAATACTCAGGGCATAAAAAGGTATTTTATACACACCAAAATATTTAATCGAAAAAACAGGATATTAGGTCTGCTTTACGGAGGTTTGCAGACAAGACTAGTAGTTTTATTTTAACAACCCTTCCCGAAATGCCCAGGCAACTAACTCGGCTGTATTCTTTGAGTCCGACTTGTCTAGTAGAGTTTGCCGTTGTCCATCGATCGTTCGTTTGGCCAGACACATTTTTTCGCCAATTTCTTTATTTGTCATACCCTGAGTGATCAGCGATAGGATTTCTTTTTCTCGATCGGTTAGGCGTTGCGCTACCAAGGATGGCTTCCTCTTGGGACGATAAACATCACTTGCCAGTAATCGCGCAATTGGTGGGGTCAAATAAATACCGTCCTCCACTACTTTACTCAGCGCTTCTTCCAGTATCTCAGGGTCTGTGTTTTTTAAGAGATAACCATTAACACCGAGTTGAAAAGAATGCAAAATATATTTTTCTTCGTCAAACATCGACAGCACAATTACCTTGACATCTTCGTACAACTCTTTTATTTTTTGAAAGGCGTCGAAGCCATCCATGTCGGGCATGTTTAAATCCAATAAAACAATGTCCGGTTGGTTCTCTGCCATTTTATCGAGAAGGTCATTTCCGTCCTCAGCACAAAAAAGCACAGAAAATTGTTTGAAATGATTAATGATTTCCGCTAATCCGGACCGGAATAAAGCGTGATCATCAGCAATGGCGATTTGATAAAGCTTCATATGGTATGGGTCATTTGAAGAACTGCTTTTGTTCCCGAATCAGGTTTAGAATCCATTTTAAAATTTGCATTGATCGAACTGGCTCGAGCATGCATATTACGGATTCCGAGCCCATCTGATTCAATAGTCATCATGCCCACACCATCGTCTTGCATAGAAATGTAAACATTCGGTTTGACATACTCAAATTGCAACATAATATTAGCAGCTTCCGCATATTTTATAGAATTATTACAAAACTCCTGAACGATTCGGTAAATGGCTAATTCATGCGTACCCGGCAACGTAGGAAATTGAGGATCCAGATGGATTGTAGCATGTATCTCGCCTCCTTCATTGATGCGGGAGCAAAGGTCTTCCAGCGCTGATGTCAGACCAAACTCGACTAAGACGGCCGGCGCAAGATTTTTAGCTACTTCCCTGACACGATTGATCACGTCATCCAACTGCATATTAATACGCTTTACATGGGCCTTAACCGATTCTTCTCCTTCTAAATACCGAAACTTATTAATCAACAACTTACATGTAGATAACATAGGGCCGATATCATCGTGAATGTCGGCCCCAATTCGTCGCCGTTCATGTTCTTGCGCATCTATTGTCGCATTAAGCATGTCATGCTGCTTCTCCTTTTCCTTTCGCTGCAATTCTATTTTATGCTTAAAGACGCGACGGGCATACATTTGAACAAACAGGACTACAGAAGCTGCCATGAGCAGTAAGACCAAAATAATACCAACGATGAACTCAAATGATATTCCCTCTTGCATTGCTATTCTTTTGACCTAAATATATACCATAGGCTATCATACCGTTCATAAAAAACTGCATAAACCCTTTAAATATCAACCAAAGTATTTTGTTTTCTTGAGCAGTAAATTTGGTTCCTCCAAAAAATAATAAACACGATCCGGTCAAATGAAATAACACCCCAACCGCTACATAGAAATTAGGATTTTGGCTCAAGGGCTCGTAATCAACAGTTTTCATCATTTCTATCAAGCCTACAACTACAAATAGTATAAGAGCCATATAAATGAATCCATTGGTCATCTGAAATGTGCGAAGTTGAAATGGACTATTCGCCACAAATAAGATGGTAAATATTAAAACTATTCCGCCGAAATAGTAAAGGTTTCCGAGGGTGCTACACAATAATCGTGGAGCAACAATTCTAAAAAAACATCCTAAAATGACAAAATGTAAAAAATCGAAAAGATTCATGATCAACATGTTGTTGTTGAACAATCGAGTCGCTATGATTCCAATGATGTCGCAAGAAAACGATATTACTGCATAAACTGTAATGGCTTTCAATGAAAGCGATAGTTTTTTCCAATTCGCTAACCCCAGAATAGCTGGAACGAGAGTTGATCCTATAATTATATATATTACGGTCAAATACACCTTGAGCTACAAGGTACCAATTCAATCCATGACCCCCTTTCCAGGATCAGCACAATGGCTAGGACATGGTAGCATAGAATTCAATACTTTGGCGTTGGCCAATATATCATTGCCATCTTTATCCACTCCTACCACGACAAGATCAGGTGTTGAAATACCTCCAGAAATTTTTGTGATGTAGTAAATTCGTAAGGCCAGGCAGCCACTTTGATTAAGTAAGTCGTTGATCTTATTTTTTCCAACTAAGTGTGCCTTAATATTGCTATTGGCACTAAATCTTGAGCTATTTACGTAATTCGCCCCCTCCGTTTTTGCTGTAGCTTGGGTAATAATTGTTCCTTCATTTCCAGTAATCTGTAATGGCATAATGACTTGGTTTAAATGGTTAATTAAAATAGTCTAGGCAATAGGGACAATGTCAAAATTATCAAACCATAACGGCCCAGGCAATGTGGTCAATTACGCCACTGATACACGGAGACTTATATCAATTTGAGAATCAGCCCATTAGGTGATATGAATGAAATACCTTTTTCGGCACAACAGGTATTTATACCTGAAATTACCGTATTTATACCTAAACCAATTTGTGCATTTTATACCTTATTTAATCCAACTATATGACACAACTTTACTGCACTGAAATTAGTTAGGACCAGGCCGAAATCTATGGGTTTGCGCTCACACGCTGAGAACACCCCCTACCTAACACTTAAAGTCCAGTGCCTCTTCCAAATCTTGAACCAAATCCTCCGTATCCTCTAAGCCAATTGAAAGACGGATGAGGCCCGGTGCAATGCGCATAGCTGCGAACTGCTCCGTACTCAATTCCTTACTATAGCTGATAAGTGGTGCATAAACGAGGCTTTCATGACCGCCCCAACTAACACCCAGTTTGAAAAGCGATAGCGAATCGACGAATGACTTAATGAGGCCAACTTCTGTGGTTTTCAATTCGAAGCTAAGCAAGCCACCATATCCGGACATTTGTTTTTTCCCCAACTCATACTGCGGAAATGTGGGTAGGCCCGGAAAATTGACACCTGCTACAGCGGGATGATCCGCCAAATAATGGGCAATCTTCAATGTTGATGCCTCATGGCGCTTCATACGCATAGGCAAAGTGCGAAGACTGCGAAGAATTAACCACGCTTCGAAAGGTGCAATTTTTGCGCCCAACAAGGCATGCTCCGCCATGAGCATATCGTCCATTATCTTACTAGAACTGACAACTACACCTGCAACAACATCACTATGACCGCATATATACTTTGAAACAGAGTGCACTTCGATATCAATCCCAAGCTCAAGAGGTTTTTGAAACAACGGACTTGCCCAGGTATTATCAATGACGGTTTTAATATTCCGTTGTCTGGCTAAGTTCGCTATCGCTGCCAAATCCTGCAATTCAAATGTAATCGATGCGGGGCTTTCCAAATAAATCAATGTCGTCTTCGGTATTATGGACTCAGCAACCTCTTCGACACTCGTACCTGAAACATAGGTTACAGATATACCACATTTATTTTTCAAAAACTGGCTAATAAAGTTATTCGCCGGTGCATATATGTTTTTAATTGTAATGATGTGGTCGCCAAAATTCGTACAGTAAAGTATGGCAGCAGCAATTGCTCCCATACCTGAGGCATATAGTTTTGCTTTTTCTCCTTTACATAATTGGGAAATTTTATTTTCTACCAATTGAGCCGTAGGGTTCAGGACTCGTGAATAGATGAAGTGATCTTGTGGTGCCGAAAAAGCTTCGTCAATTTTATCCCAGGAAGAAAAGGCAAATAGTGAATTTTGGTATATGGGAGGGACAATCGCTCCATGATGCTCAAAGTAAGCATCCCCGTCATGACATAAATTAGTCGCGTCCTTTTTATTTTTTTCCATAAAAACAAGCAATTCCGGTTAAAGCGAATATATATGCCACAATAATATTAATGATAGAAAGAAATTGAAACGGTGCGTATTCCCATACAGATACACCAAGGGTTGTTGCCATAAAAATACCAGAAGGGGTCCATGGTGCAAGATTTTCCATCATTGTTCCGGCATCCTCCAATGACCGGCTCAGTACCTTCCTTTTAATTTTCATTTGGTCAAACTTCTTATTAAACGCCGCTCCAATTATAAAACTTGTAGCATACTGATTTGAAGCCATTAAATTCGTAATCCATGTTGCCGTCAACGTAGTTGCTACAGCTTGTCGATTTGATTTAATTTTGTTCATAATTGATCTTAAGGCTGTGGGTATTGCATCGATTACATCCAAGACGCCAATGAACGCAAATATGAGAATTGAAATAACAATGCCTTCAATTAAATTATACAATCCGCCCCTATTTAAAATGCCAATTACATTAGATTTTAAATCAGCACCTCCAGGTACCATACTTATATTAAACCCCTTATTAAATGAATTGAAGACATCCCCAAAACTTACATTCTGGAAGAACAAAGCCAATAGCATCGCAAGCCATGCACTACCTAAAAGCGTTAGAAATATGGGCTTCTTCCTAACACTTCCCCATATAACAAGAATCAACGGAAGCAATAGCAATAAATTGAAATTAAAAAGCATATCCAATTCGCTCAATGTCGACTCGATCGCGTCTGCCTGACCCGCTAAATTTAATTCGGCACTGGAAAATCCAGGTGATAAAAAGAAGTAGAGCAGGGCAGCTAAAATTGCAGAAGGACCTGTTGTATACATCATCGATCGAATGTGATCAAATACGTGAACGTTAGTTGCTAAAGATGCTATATTAGTCGTGTCGGAAAGGGGAGACATTTTATCTCCAAAAAAACTTCCTCCCACTACCGCTGCCGCTGTGATGGGCAAAGAAGCCCCATATATTTCAGCAATACTGATCATCACAATTCCTATCGTTCCTGCCGACCCCCATGATGTCCCTGTCAATAATGAAAAGACAATACAGATTAAAAATGCAAAGACATAAATCCAGTCTGCACTGACAATAGAAATACCGTAATAAATCAACATTGGAATCGTGCCACTTACGATCCAACTGCCAATCAAAACGCCTATTGCAAATAAAATAAGTACAACCGGTATAGACTCGCCTACTTTTTTGACAATGTGCTTTTGTATTTCATCCCACGAATAACCTAAGTAAAATAGTTGTAAACAAGATATAGTAATAGCTATCAAAACCATCACTTCGAGCGGAAGGCGACTACCTCCAAACAGTTGAGGATAGACTAGCAAGCCGAATAGCAACAAAAGAAAGAAAAGGGCAATCGGAAAAATAGCCTGGGTAAAAGTTGTCTTGACGTTTGTCATGACTGGCTAAAATACAAGATGTTGGCTTGGCAGCATGAGTCGTTTTCATGGCCTAATGACGACTACCCGGGTTGCATGACAAAAGTCCGCTTATAAACCTGTTCAAATAAAAGCATAGGGGTAAGACGCAAACACACCTTTAGCCATGTTGCTATTTGCTCTTAGTCGAACTTGCGTTTTATAAATGTCTCGCTTCCGGCCTCGGTTAAATACGGCACGACCCTGGTCTGAAAACAGCAAGACGAGCCCGTGCTCATCACCGAGTGCGCCAAAACTATTCGACTGATTGGCGTACGCTGTCAATGAAGAATTAGCCATTAACTTGTCGCGCCAGGTATTGACGTCTTTGACAACAAATCCTATTTCACTGGCATACAAAATGTCGGTTGAAGAAAAACCTGAGGAAGTACTTGGATTATTCAACGTGTGGCGTGCAATGTATTCCAATAAATTTCCCGCCGGGTCATAGAAGAAAATGGAATGTGCGTCCCAATGTCGAAAATAAACAATATTCTCGCTATAGTTCGGTTGGTCGAGTAGATGTTCCGGAGGTTGAATAATTGAATAGTCTTTTAAATGCCATGATTCAGCATGTTGTATTTTATTTTCAGGAATATTAAATGCAATATGATAATGCGGCGTATTCACAACTTCAACCTTACTAAAGTATACCTGAGTAAGCCCAATTTGAAATCCTATTTTAAATTCTGTTTCGAGCATTACATCAAAGCCAAACCCCTTATCATAAAAATCGACCATTTCGTCTAATGATGTCGTCGTTGTCAAATGAATTTCCCTGAGCAGGTTATCTTCATTCTTTAGATGCGTCACAGGTTGACAAGTCAATTGCAGATGGCCTGATAAAAACGTGCTGAAGCATGCTGCTGAAGATTTGCCAATAAAATCACGTCTCGTCCAGTAATTATTTTCGGCACTCATTACTTTTAGTTATGGTCTGTCTAAGATACGTAGTAATTCAATCCTTCTTTGTTCTGAAATTCCATAATTTGGTACGGGCCAGTGTTTTTTTGTCGCAAAGTCAATCGTTTTTTGTACCGAATCGGTAAAATCCTGACACATTATTCCAGTCGTGTGAACCATTTTATCATTCGAGTAAGTAAAATGATCACCGTCTATCCAAAGAGGCATATCTGTCCATTGTGCAATATTATTATGTTTTAAAAAAGACGGAGAGGCGTTGGCCCGACCAGGCTGTTTATTCAGAATTCTGCACGCGGATGCCACGATTCTTGCAATTGAACATTGCGTAGTCGATACGGCATTGTATTCCCCTGTAATCGGATTAGGTTGCATTCCACACAGTATCATATCAACTAAATCCTCCACAAAGGAAACCGAAAACTTGCTTTTTCCGTCATTTGGAAGAAGTAATTCATCGCTGTAATATGAATGATAGAGCCAATAATAAAAGCGATCAGTATAATCATGTGGCCCATAGACGAGCGCAGGCCGTAAAATTAAATAGGTCAAGCCACTCTTCATAAGTATACGCTCACAAGCTGCTTTTCGCCGTCCGTACGTGTCAGCATCACTGTTTTCTGCCTCTGCTGGGGAGCAAGAAAGAAGCGGAGTCTGCTCATCTTTCAATGCTGTCTTCACGACCTCATTGTCATAAGCCGAACAAGAGGAAATAAAAATGTACAATCCGGAAAAATCTCGGAGCGCTTCAATAGTCGACACTACATCCGTCGGAAAATAACCACATGTGTCAATTACAATATCATATTTTTCAGTGCTGATTTTATCAATGTCGCTGGTTTGACGATCTCCTTTAAGTAATTTAAGTCGAGGAAATAAGTTCGCATGCGTTTTTTGTCGATTAAAAAGGGTTATTTCAAACGCCTCTAACTCTACTAAACGCTGCACCAAATGTCGCCCGATAAACCGAGTTCCGCCAACGATTAAAACACTTCTTTTAGGTATACTTTTCAATCTTTTACTTTTTATAACCAGCGAATCGTCAAATCGATTATTCGTTGTTTCCATTTTTTAAATGGTGGCATTAGAAGATCCACGAAACTGGGTATGTGCTGCTTTAGCACGGCGCGTTCATTACTAAATGCCTTGAACCCATACCATCCATGCGCTTTACCCATACCGCTGTAGCCTACTCCGCCAAAAGGTAAGTTGTGGTTAAAAAACTGCAAGGTTCCTATATTGATAGCCGTACTTCCGGCTTTTGTCCTCGACAAAAAATAATTAGTCGTTTTTTTGTTTCGGCTGAAAATATAAAGAGCTAACGGTCTATTCTTCTTACTAATGATCGCTATAGCTTCTTCGTTTGTAGCATACGTAATAATGGGCAAGATGGGCCCAAAGATTTCCTCACGGAGGAGTTCCGCATTCAATGGAACGTCACTTAAAAGTGTTGGTGCAATAAATTGATCGGTTGTTTCCAAACTACCACCTTGAATAATTTTTGCACCACCTTTAATTGCATTTTCGAGGGCCAGTGATAAGCGCCGAAAATGTTTTTCATTTACAATTCGGGACAATGTATCAGTTGTCCTTGGGTTTTTGGAATGCAAGATGTCTAAGCTCTTTTTAAGTTCAGCTATAAATTTTGACTCTATATCCCGGTGTACTAATAAATAATCAGGTGCTACGCAAACCTGACCCGCATTCATAAACTTTGACCAAATAATACGTCGAGCGGCGCGTTTCAAATTAGCAGATCGGTCGATAATTGCCGGGCTTTTACCTCCAAGTTCCAATGTCACTGATGATAGATTTTTGGCAGCCGCTGTCATGACAATTCTTCCCACCGCCGGTGAACCTGTAAAAAATATATGCCGGAATGGTTTTGACAATAGGTGTGTTGATATGCCTATCCCTCCTTCAATAACGGCTACTTCGTTTTCTGGAAAAATATTGGCCAGAAATTCTCGTAAAAACATAGCTACATTAGGTGTCATTTCTGAAGGTTTAATCACTACCGGGCACCCTGCAGCAATAGCCGAAATGAGTGGATTAAGAACAAGCATAAAAGGAAAATTCCAAGGCGCAATTATTAAACTAACACCTTTTGCTTCATATTGAATACGAGAAGTAGACCCCAGAATACTGATAGGTGTTCCAACACGTTGATCACTCATCCAAAAGCGCAGATTGCGACGCGTATGCTTAATCGCTGATGTAACCGTGTAAACCTCTGTTAAATCTATTTCGGCATAGGGTTTACCATACGCTGCGTGGATAATTTTTTTAATTTTTTCTCTTTGATCTAAAATAGCGTCAAGTAATTTTTTCAATTTCTTACGCCGTTCTTTTGCTGTTGATCGAGCCAAGATAGACTCATTGGCATGTTGAATCTGGAAAATGCGGTCCATTTCATCCTCGGTGGTCAATGTAGGTGGATTAGTACCTGTATTGTGTATAGAATTCATTTTTATCATCTATCTATTGTGCGAAATAACCCGTTCTAAATATAGCTTATTATGCGAAATAGTATAAAGAAGCGTTTGTGTTCGATGCTAGTTCACTTTCCATTTACTAATTTTATGGAATGGATTCGTTTCTGACCTTTTTTGAGCACATGCCAAACGGCCAGAAATTGGCCTGGATTATCATCTGCATGGCCATTTTCTGGATTCTGGAAGGTATTTATCCGCTCGTTCGATTTTCGTATAAAAAGTGGCGACATGCGCGCCTTAACCTACTTTTACTCTCTTCTACAGTATTAATAAATGTTCTTTTTGGACTGGCTACAGCAAAAATATTTATTTGGTCTGCTAAGGCAGAGTTTGGGTTATTACATTTGCTCAATTTTCCAATCTGGATCGAGCTTGTTTTAGCTATTATGTTACTCGACTTCATCGCCCAATATGTTGTACATGTTCTCTTACATAAAATAAGCTTTATGTGGCGATTTCATATGGTGCATCATAGTGACACGCATGTCGATGTAACAACAGGAACACGTCATCATCCTGGGGACTATATTTTTCGTGAGTTATTTGCGCTCATTGCCATTGTCGTCTCGGGCATGCCTCTGGCTTTTTACATTTTTTATCGCATCCTGACGATATTGTTTACGTATATGTCGCATGCAAACTTTGTTTTGCCATTTTGGCTGGATCGTGTCCTGAGTAGTATTTTTATTACCCCAAATATTCACAAATTCCACCACCACTATGCGCGACCCTGGACCGATACAAATTATGGGAATATATTTTCACTGTGGGATCGATTGTTTGGAACGTTTGTGTACGACGATCCCAAAAAAGTAACATATGGGTTAGACGTTTTAGACGATGGTCGATCTAACGAAATACCGTATCAGCTTAAAGTCCCTTTTGATCGAACAATTAAAACAGACTATTGATAAAAAATGCGTCGGCAGTAGGTAAAGGAAAATGAAAAATAAAGAACAAATAACCTTGTTTTTTGAAACCGATTTCCCATTGAACAAAGAAGGAGTTGAAGAATTGATCGCTGAATTTAAGGTAAAAAAATATCCAAAAAATACTTCTTTACTACAAGAAAATGAATACGAAAACAAACTTAGGTTCGTCAATAAAGGTGCAATAAGAGAGTTTTATAGAACAGATAAAAAGGAAATCAATATTAATTTTTACACCACTCCACAGTTCATCACTGACTTTTCTTCTTTCATCCAAATGACGCGTACCAGGAAAAATCAAGAAACTTTATCCAATGTTCAGATTTTAGAATTGGCCAAAGACACGTTTGTCCAATTGTTAGAAAAATATAGTTGTGGAAAATCGTTTATAGATCAGACTTTCCAAAACATACTCCAGCACAAAGAAGCATTTGAATACAACAGGATGACCAAAGAGCCTGAGGCACTTTACAATGAACTACGCATTTACAGGCCTAATTGGTTACAAGAAATACCACAGTATCATATAGCCTCTTACTTAGGTATCACACCAGAAACATTAAGCAGGATAAGAAAAAGACGTTCTTGATTTCAATCAATGAAATTCGAAGTAAAACTGAATTTCTTTGCATTTATTTCACTGAACAAATCATTCATGAAAATTCAACACGTTAGAAATGCAACGATGGTTATCGAAGCGGATAATCGAGTAATCTTAGTTGATCCTATGCTCGGTCCTAAAGGAGCTATGCCTCCTTTTTCGTTTATACGGTCGAAACCAATAAAAAACCCAATCGTTCCGTTACCGGACAATTTCCAACCTGTATTGGAACGGGTCACACATTGTCTTATCACACACCAACACCCTGACCATATTGACAAGGCGGCCGAAAGGTATTTAACCAAGCGTAACATCCATGTAATTTGCAGTGTATTAGATGAAAAGGCCTTTAGAAAAAAAGGTCTTAATGTTGTTCAAGTGGTAGAATATTGGAAAAGGGCGGATTTTTTGGGCGGTAAAATAGAAGGCATTCCTGCAAGACATGGCTATGGTTTTATAGCCAAACCGGCTGGCAACGTTATGGGGTTTTTTATTGAACTGCCCAATCAGCCATCCATTTATTTGAGTTCCGACACCATCTACACAGATGATGTAGACAAGGTGCTTACAGATTACCAACCTGCGATTAGTGTAGTTGCCGCCGGAACTGCGCGATTTGACATTTTCAAGCCACTATTGATGACCGTTAAAGACGTTGTCCGGTTTGCAAAAAATGCACCAGGAAAAGTTATTGCCAACCATTTAGAAGCGGTCAATCACTGTCCAACAACCAGGAAGGATTTGAGCCACAGGTTAATGCATGAAGGGCTTTTAAAAAAATCTTATATTCCTGAAGATGGGGATTGGATTGAGTTAAATTAAAGCTTGTGCACAAAAAAGAAACAAAATGAAACTAAATATTAGTTTTATAACATTACTTCAAATTATCGTTTTCATAGGTTGTGGTGAACTTAGAACTATCCAAAGATATGGACTTGATTCACCAACAATAGAAGTTAAAGGTGAAAAGGCCTTTGTAAACGGAACATTGGGTGAAACGTTTTATCATTTATTCGTGAAAACACTCGACAAAAACCCCCAGTTAAAAACGATTGTTTTGTTGAAAATTCCAGGATCAGTAAATGACGAATGGAATTTAAAATCTTGCCTACTACTCTATAAGAAAGGACTTAATACCGAGCTTTTAAATAACTCTATAGTTGAATCTGGAGGAACAGACCTATTTGTATCTGGCAACAAATTAATTCTTGCTGATGGGGCAAAAATTGGAGTTCACTCATGGGCTGGGGATGATCTGGTCGCAGCCGAATTACCCAAAGACCACCCTGAACATAAAATGTTTCTTAAATTTTATAGTGAAGTAGAAGTAGACTCGTCATTCTATTGGTATACATTGAAGGCTGCTCCCGCTGAGGGAATGCACTTTATGACCAAAACCGAAATCAGCAAATACCTAGGAAACAAAATTAAATAAGCTAGTGCCTGACGAGGCATAAAACCATAGCTCGTTCCTCTTTGTGTTTCATACACTAACCGGAATAATCAACTAGGATTTAAATACTTTCTAAAGATTTTCGTGTTAATTCATGCTGCTTGTTTCCGGTATTAATGGTGCTAGCTGGTTCAAAAAGCATAACAGCCACTTCGGAATGCGCAATTGGCTTATGTTCTACGCCACGTGGAACTATAAAAAATTCATGTTCGCCAATTATGACCTGTTTATCACGAAATGCCATTATTAACTCCCCTTTCAACACATAAAACAGCTCATCCTCATCATCGTGTTTGTGCCAAATAAATTCACCCAGCAGCTTTGCTAATTTAACATACTGACCATTTAATTTTCCTACAATTTTTGGGTTCCAATAATCATTAATTTTACAAAGTTTTTCTTCCAAATTTACGACAGTATTTTCCATAACTGATCTTAGAAAAATTTAATTCAAAGTATCGGAATAATATATCAAACCTCTACTCATCATCTTCAATAATTTTTTTCACTCGGCCTACTTCACCCGTTTTAAGTTGCACTTTTATGCCATGCGGATGAGATGAAGATTTTGTCAATATGCGTTTTACAAAACCTTCTGTCAGCAACCCGGATTGCTGATCTTTCTTTTGAACGATTTCGACCAGTTGGTCGACATAAATACTACTTCTCTTATGTGGGTCCAGCATACGCATCTGGCATCAATTAATCACCAAGTGAATTAAGGCCAATTTGCGAATCGTCGATTACTTATCGTGATACGCTTTGTTGTGTGCCAATGCTCCTCCGCATTTCGCACAATTGCCTTTTCCACCGGACCCTCCGGCACATCCTTTGGGACATGTGTAATGCCATACACCCTTAGCATTTTGCGCAGCGGGTGGATTGGCTTGTGACGGAGGCGTAATTATTGGTGAGTTGCCTGATTGATTAACCTGAACGTTAGGCTGAGTGATTTGCGTCGTCGCACCACCTTTGGTATGATAGGCCTGGTTGTGTTTCAAAACAGTCCCGCACACTGAACACGGACTCGCACTTCCGGCACCACCTTTACATCCTTTAGGACATACGTAGTGCCAAACGCCTTCTGCATTTTGAGCGGGTTCAACTTTCGCTGGCTTAGGTGCCGCAGGTTGACCGGTCTGGCCATCCGGAAATGTTATTTCGCTAATTCGTGAATCAGAACTTTGATTCTTAGCTGGTGTAGCTTTTGGAAGCTCTTGAACGGCCGGGGTTGCCGCCTCAGCCGTTTTTTTTGGTTCATCCGAGCAGCTAAAAAGGAGTAATAGCAGTGCTGGTATCAGAAGTCTATACTGTGACATAGAGCAGTTATTTTATGCTACGAAGGTAGTTGATTAAAGACAAAATTAGTGCGAAGACAAGCGAATACGGCATGTAAGTACTGTTTTATAACCGTTTTAACATGTGTAATTGCCCAATGGGGTAAGAAATAGCCTCCTGAAAATCTAGAGTAGAGAACACGCGCTATAAAAGCCAGCCGGATTTTATCCAAGTGCCTTTTGACTCCTATTGACTTAGTGGAGAACGAGGACCTTGTCACTGTAAAGTCGCCCTTCTTTTGCAATCAACACATAATACATACCCGGACTCAGTGAAGACACATCAACCTTATGCCGGTTGGCTCGAATCGCGAGCATTTGTTTTCCTTGACTTGAATAAATATACCCTTCTTCGAAGGTCACTGATTCATCTATCTCTAAATAGTCTAGCACTGGGTTACTTCTGATAAATCGTATTGAGTGATCAATATCTTTTACCGATGAGCTTTTGTCGTGTAATTTAAATATTGATCCTCCGATAGATGCGACATAGACTTCACCGGTTGCATCTCTACCAAAGGTTGTAATGGACAGAAAATGTTGATCAAGGAGCGTATCGCAAATCCATTCTTCGGCATCATTTTTATAAAGAGTGGCGAACATACCCGTGCAAAAGTCAGCAAATAAGTATTTACCATATAATCCCGGGTTATCTGTCCCATAATATACGACACCACCTGTTATTGAAGCGCAATCTTGTAACGGAAATTCATAGGCATGTACCGGAAACACATAGTTTGGTTCGTCACAATCCGTTAAATTAAAAATGGAATCCCCCTCAAAACAGCGCCAACCATAGTTTTCTCCACCCTGGCTACTGGCCGGTTGGAAATCGATTTCTTCATAACTATTTTGACCAACATCTGCGATATATAAATCTCCCGTAATCGGGTCAAAGTCAATTCGCCAGGGATTGCGCAAACCCAACGCCCATATTTCGTCATTCGTAAAATCGTCATGCGCAAAAGGATTGTCGTCCGGTATCGTGTAAGGGTTTCCGTTATCCACATCAATGCGTAATATTTTTCCAAGATTTGACATGCGATCCTGGCCCGCTCCCAACGGATCCCCACCACTTCCTCCATCTCCTGTGGGAATATACAAGTACCCATCCGGTCCAAAAAGCAAGTCTCCGCCATTATGATTGGAAAAGGGTTGATCGATTGTCAGGATAATTAATTCACTATTCGGATCAGCAATTTCGTTATCGTTCTCATCAATTGTGAATCGACTTATTACCGTTTCACCTTGATTATTTCCAGTATAATTCACGTAGACGTATGGTGAGTCTGGAAAGGCGGGGTGAAAATCCATACCAAGCAACCCTCGTTCTCCACCATTATTGTTAACGCGACCTTGAATATTTAAGAATGGTCTGGCGAGAACACTTCCATCCGGGCTTATAAGGCGAATCCTACCCTGTTTTTCGATAACATATAACATGGAGTCGCCTGCATTTTCTATTTCAACCGGTACATTGAGACCATCAGCAAAAGGGACATATTCAAGTAAGTCCTGGGTGTAAACGACAGTTGTTATCACAAGTAATAGACCGAGTAACAAATACTTCATAAGCTAGTTGATTTCAGTGAAAAGTTGAAGATAACGAACCTTTACAGTTTGTCTTGTTTAATTTATAGCAAATTGCACAACAATTAAGTCTCATATGGATGGACAGAACCTGGCTTCTGTTTAACAACATCATTTAATAATGCAACGGATTACCATGCTCGTATGTTAGTCGAGCACAAAATTTATTTTATCCTAACCACAGACGTCACCTGTGCTATCCAAGTGCTGTACATCCGATAAAACCAGTGAATAAATAGTGCTATCAATCTTAAGGAAAACTATACCAAAAACAGGTTTAAAAAAGCCGACCACGCTCAAAAACCAGAATGTAAATGTTATAAAAGTTTATAGGGTTTATATTGATAATAACGGGGCTCTGTATCAAGTCTAACGTGTAAATAATATACGCCAAGACCAGAAGTGCTTAAATATGTCCTTTGTTTTCGTATCCATTTTTTGTACAGCTTACCTACTGCCGTCCATAAATTCTGTTTTTTAAATTCAGGTGCATATCTCAAAAAGGATGCCAGGTGTGCATATTGTGCAACCCGTTCATCAGGGGTTGGCACAATAAGAGCACCATCGTTTCTCAAATTCATAAAATGTACGATATCGCTACGAGAGTCAAAGTATTTCTGAAATACATATTCTTCTACACGGGCTTGCACAAGCTGTTTTGATCGGATTAATACAAATTCATATTCAATATTAATTTCACTATACAAAAGTGGAGGATGTTCATAAAAGAAAGCTTCAAAAGGACATGAAGAAATTACGCGAGAATAGAATGAATTAAATCCTCCATTAGACTGCCAAGCCTCAATGACTTCGGCAAAAGACATAATTTCATTTTTTGCTAAAAGCTTGAATTGTATACAATCTTCATTAATCACTATCAGTTGCGTATCGAACATCCCTTGTTTTTCTTGGTTGTAGCCTAAGATACCGCATCCTATTTCAAAACTAGTTGAAAAAAGAAAATTGTATTACCACTACCAGAGGTTACAGTTGGCAATGCCCACGATAAAATGACTTCTGATTATTCTTTTATCTGTTCCTTTTAATGGCTGCTAAAAACGTGCGTAATTCTGTGCGTACGCGGGGAAATAGTAAAAGAAGGCCGATCATATTAGGAAATACTAATGCCAGAATCATAGCATCGGAAAATTTAATCACCGCATCAAGTGTTACGGCAGCTCCCAATACAGTGAACAATAAGAATATTCCTTTAAACAATAATTCAACGCGCTTTCCACGGCCAAATAAAAATGTCCAAGACTGCAAGCCATAATAGGACCATGAAAGCATAGTTGAAAAGGCAAACAATACTACAGCAACTGCAAGTACGTATGAAAATCCCGGAATAGCAGAGTCAAAAGCCATTGAGGTTAAGTTAACACCACCAATTTGTTCTCCTGTCTCCACTATCGTGGCTAAACCATTGTTGACATTTCCATAAATAAAAGCACCGTCAACATTAAACATGACGATTACAATAGCCGTCATTGTGCAAATAACTACGGTGTCTATAAAAGGCTCTAACAAACCGACCAAGCCCTCAGAAGCGGCATATTTGGTGTTAACCGCAGAATGGGCTATAGCCGCTGACCCGGCACCAGCTTCATTCGAAAAAGCAGCCCGTCTAAATCCTTGAATCATTACGCCAATAAATCCTCCTGTAATCGTGGCTCTTGGCGTAAATGCCTCACTAATAATAAGTCCGATTGCGTTATCAACGTATTCTATGTTTGCCAGGATTATAAACAATGCTGCCGCCACGTAGAGCACTGCCATAATCGGAACAATTTTTTCTGTCACTCTAGCGATTCGTTTTATACCTCCTATGATGACGATACCTACTAAAATTGCAAAAGCTACGCCTAAAAGAGTGCCTGAAGCCGAATTTTCCAGACCAAAGCGTTGAATTATTTGGGCCGACGCCTGATTAGATTGAAAAGCATTCCCACCACCAAACGACGCGCCTACACATAAAATCGCGAAACATGTCGACAATATTTGGCCAAGTTTTTGCATACCACGGTCACGCAAACCTTTCGATAAGTAATACATAGGACCACCATATACCCGTCCATTTTTATCAATTTCTCGATATGCAACTCCGAGGGTACACTCGACAAACTTGGAAGACATACCCAATAAACCCGCCACAATCATCCAAAAGGTTGCTCCTGGGCCTCCAATCGAAATAGCCACAGCAACCATTGCTATATTACCAAGGCCTACTGTCCCCGAAACCGCTGTTGCCAATGCTTGAAAATGATTTACTTCTCCTTGATGTGATTCATCTTTAATCGTATCGATTATATCACCGTCAATGACATGTATGTTGTCTGGTTTATTTCGATCAGGGCTACTTTCCAAATCGTCAAACTTCCCTCTCACCACCTGAATCGCGGTAGGAAATTTTCGAATATTAATAAAACCAAAATAACATGTAAAAAAAGTCGCTCCACCCAATAAAACAATTAAGACAATAGGAATTTGTAAACCAAAAAGAGGAAGGGATGTAAAAACCAGGTTTTCCCATGCGACAGCAACTGGCATGAAAGCGTCATTAATTTTATCGTCCAACCCCTGTCCAAATCCAGCCATAGTCCATGTAATCAAAAAAGATATTAATACAATCCTTTTGTGCATACGTCTATGTCGTTTGGTATATATTACGTTGTTATTTCTCATGTTTACTTTATTCCGTGCATCATCTTCCTAATAAAGGGGGCTAATAATATGGCTATAAGTCCAACCCATAGCGCCAGTGTTCCAAATACGGCATACACCGTAACGTACGCATACAATTGTTGAAAAGCATCCGACATTGAAGACAGCCCATCCGATGAAAGACCTGTTATGGTCTCTGCCCAAGCGCCTATAAAACCAGAAGTCAAGGGGTTTTCTTCATCGTTTCCGACAGACGTAAATTTTGCAATTTTTCCGGCAAAAAAATGGCCATAAAAATTTGATAAAAACCATACACCCATAATAAACGCAACAAATTTTTGAGGTGATAATTGCGTCATTTTTGCCAATCCAATGGGCGACAAAAACATCTCTCCGATGGTATAAATCAAATACCCGGCCACTAAATAGAGCATGGACGTCTGAGCCAGGTCGTCTGCTGATCTTGCCGACAAACCAAAAGTCAAAAAACCGAACCCTAACAGAATTAATCCGATTGCGAATTTCATCGGACTACTTGGGTTGCGTTTAATTCGACTTAAGTACGTCCAAAGCCATGAAAATGGAATAGCTAATAAAATAATGAACCCTGAATTAAAACTATTAGTTTGCGCAGCAGTAAATCCTACTAAATCTACGTTGCGGTCTGCGAAAAGGGTTAATGATGATCCGGCTTGTTCAAATACGGCCCAAAACAACGTCGCCAATGCGGTAAAATAGACTACAACTATTAATCTGCTTTTCTCTTTTTTACTTACAGACTTGAATATATGTATGAGTATAGCTAAAACTCCAAGTGTAATTAGCCAGATTAAATAACTTTCATATTCATGGAATCGAACCAATAGGGCTATTAATGGAACAGCTAGAACGGATAATATCACGATCCACTTACCAATAGTAATACCGGCAAAACGTTCTTCGTTCAGTTCTTCGTTAGCGACCAGACCTTTATCCCCAAATACGTTTCCAGCTTGTCCTCTATAAAAGAAAAACAAACCTGTTAACATGCCTATTCCGGCCAGTCCGAACCCATAGTGCCACCCAAATTTTTCGGCAAGCAGGGCGCAAAGTAGCGGTGCTAGCCATCCACCAATGTTGATACCCATATAAAAAATCGTAAAACCCGAATCACGTTTGACATCGTTTTTTTCGTATAATGATCCGAGTAGTGAAGAGATATTGGGCTTGAAAAAACCATTCCCGACGATAATAATCGCCAAAGCACCGTAAAAAAATATTGGGTGGTCGATCGCAAGTAAAAAGTGTCCCACGGCCATCAAAATACCGCCAAGAATAATTGCCCTTCGATAGCCTATAATTCGGTCAGCAAGCATACCTCCTATTAGCGGTGTCGCATAAACAAGCGAGCCATAAGTCGCATAAACACCAAAGGACATATCATCTGAATACAGCAAGTGCTTTGTCATATAAAGTATAAGCAAAGCACGCATACCATAGAATGAAAAACGCTCCCACAATTCGGCAAAAAAGAGATAGAAAAGGCCTTTGGGATGGCCCCATTTTAATTGACTCATGGTTGTAGAATTTAATCTGGCTGCAACCTAGTTTAGAACTTCATCCCGCCGATTACTTGCATTAAAAAATAGCAAATAGTACTCCGCTGTGATTAATTGTAACACCTAAGAATGCAGTAAGTCATCGCTAACTGGAGTTGGGAAAGGATCGTTATTTCTTCTGAGGATTTATAACATCTTGGTAGTTCGTGTGATCCTTGTCGGCCACAAACTCTTCTAAGAGTTGCTCGTCAATTTTAATTTTGTCTTGCAAAAACCGAAGCCGGTACTGACTTTGTCCGACAAAAGTAAATAAGTCCTTACGCTCAAGTTTTCGGTCTTCCTCAAGACCTATAATTTCATTCAGATTATCTACTATTCGCGTCAAATATGCTTGACTCTTTATTTCTCCTGAGGCATTTACAACTATACATTGATCGGAGCCCATCCCATGTTTTCGACGTAAAGCGAATTTCAACAAGTTTTTAAACTGTATCAATTTTGAACCAAAATCTACGTGCTGGTTAATTATATTTTTTGACGGAATTGTTATTTTAAGTGAAGACCAGTCTGTAAAGTGAAGTGCCATCTCATCTTGAGCCGGCGTATTAGCCAATGCTATGACCCAAGTCGTTGCCAACACCAAAAACACAGCAATCAATGATGTCTTGGATATTATTTTGATCAAATTATCTGTAAAATCAAGGTCAAAGCCCACGAATACTTCCGACAATTGTGAAACAAACATCAAAATTATGGATATGACTGATGCTATAGCTACCACATTTAAGCCCCTGTGATGAAATGTTTTGTAGAGCGTTGTCAGAAGGAAAAAACTGAGTACACCGGATAAAACCAGGTCAGGCAGATTTCCCAGTTTCATCCCTAGTACCGGTTCGTTTTTATAGAATAAAGCCAGAGCCACCGAAACAATGCCGATTAGAACAATAGCAGGGATTATTTTACGTACATTTTTAATGTTGTGGTAAATAAAGCCAGGTGCTTCCACAAAATAAAACAGTGCCAGCAATAGGAAAAGATTATTAAGCGTAGACAATAGGTTGATTCCGATCTGATGTTCAATCCCACCATTAATTCCCAATCGGGCTGCAACAAGTGTCCACAGTCCGGAAACAACCCAAACGAACAATGACAAACTGATGTAAACAAGTCCCTTGTCCAGCCTTCTCTGGCTGTCGTTTTCTAACAACAGACGCTTGAAGTTCTTATTAATATTGTACCACATAGCAAGTAGCAGTACTGCCCCGATGAAGGAAATTCCAATGTGAGCTAAAATGTAGAATTGATTCAGTTCGGACACCTATAAAAAACGTATTGTCATGGCAAAAAGGTAAGAAAAATGTCTGTTGAAGGCGTTATTTTGTAAGACATTTCATTTTAATTAAGAAATACACGGGGCCGATGATTTAATTATTACTTGTACATTGGATGTAAAGATGATGAAGTGATGACATACGATTCGATTGAAAATTTTATCAAATACTACGGTAGTATTCGGAAGCGAACCAATCGCGTCATAGCTTGTATTCCGCATGATATGATTGAATGGCGACCGAGAGATGGAAGCTTTTCATTTGGTGATCAAATACGACACATAGCAGCTACAGAGCGTTATATGTTTATTGAGAACATCCATCTTCGTCCTTCGCGATATGCGGGGTGCAGTGACGATATCGTTGCCGGTTATGAAAATATTATTTCCTATTTCAATACACTTCATGACGAATCTTTAGAATTGTTACATCAACTGGAAAATAGAGACTTACATCGGTTGTGCACCACTCCGGGTGACACCCGACTCACTACTTGGAAATGGTTGCGGGCCATGGTTGAACATGAAATACATCATCGATCACAGCTCTATGTATATCTCGGACTTCTCGATATCGACGTTCCACAATTATATGGTCTCTCTTCGGAACAAGTTATCGAACGTAGCATATGAAATTAAGTGCACAACAAAGTCACTACATACCTAAATGAAAAAAGATCACGAGGAAAAGTATGTCAACTCCTAACTACTCCTAAGCATCATAAATCAATTTGCTCCTTATTAATGGTAATACTACTTGACCTGGCATAAATCATCATGCCGGTTCGGGTTACGTTGTTTTATTCTGATGAGGCAGCTAAAAAAAGGACTCTATGTATCGGAGTAAGTAAATGCTACAAATATGAATTTACGAATCATACTTTTTACTAGTATAGGCGTAATTTTAGTTGGAGTTTCAAGCGCACAGATTCGTTCTCGCATGGATGTACTTGAAGACTATCATGAAAATTTCGTGGGAACGCATCTGTACAATTCACAAATTGATTGGACTGGAAATACAACTGGCTGTGTACCCGGTACTGTTCAACCAGAAGTATTTGAAAATACACTAAAAAGAATTAATTTTTATCGAAGGTTAGTCAATATCGAAGATGATATTACTTGGAATAACACTAAAAATAGTAAGTGTCAGGATATGGCACTGATGATTAAAATCAATGGACTCAGTCATGCCCCTCCTCCAACCTGGACTTGCTATACCACTGCTGGAGCTCAAGCAGCTGCTGCATCGAATCTTGCACGACATAACGCGGTGATATCGATTGAGCGCTACATACAAGATAGTGGTACACCCGGGGTTGGGCATCGCCGCTGGTTACTTTATCCTTTTGCCACTGAAATGGGAATGGGTAGTACAAATAATTCATCGGCGATCTGGGTAGTTGGGGATTTCGACCCGCCAGCAGTAATTCCTGATTTTGTCGCATATCCAAGCCCAGGTTACTTCCCTGAAGAATTAGAATATCCTTTTTGGTCGTTTTCTGTTACCAATGCTGATTTTACAAATACGAGTATTACACTAACCAATGAAAACAACGAAACTATACCTACGACTATTTATCCTTTACAATCGGGCAGCGGAGACAACACAATTGTATTTAGTCCGACTATTGCTATTACGACCGACTATATTAATGGCCATGATTCTTATTTTACAGTAACAATCACTGACGTTTTGCTGAATCAAGAATCAAAAGATTACTTTTACGAAGTATTAATTATCCCAGATACATTTCAGCAGGCACAGTTTTTTATCACAAATGAAAATTGTGGTTTACGCGATGGAAAGTGCCGTATCGCTTTTCCGCATGGATATAAAAATATTGCATGGAGTTCCGGTGAAACGGATACATCGAATGTTTCCGGATTGGTCGCTGGAGAGTACCAAGTCAGTGTTACTGATAAATTAGGCACAGAGTTGGTTTACTATTTTGAAATCGGAATGGAAAACCCGGTAGAACAAGCTAGTATTACACCATTAGGCAGTACCACTTTTTGCTCAGGTGACTCTCTTACACTGGTGGCATCAACGGCATCGGAATATTCATGGTCAACCGGGGCCACTGAAAAAGAAATTGTTGTTTATAATATGGACACTATATCCCTGGTCGTGATGGATTCAGCTGGCTGTAGTGATACAGCATTTATTATTATTGATGAAGCGCCTGTACCCGTTCCCATTCGCATTGACGGCAATACGCAGCCCTTACTCAATTCAGTCGAAGACTATCATGTCATTGGCCAATATGAATCATCGCAATTTAATTGGTCTGTCGACAATGGACAAATCTTAAATGGAAATGGTACGGACTTCGTTCAAGTACAGTGGCCTGGAAATTTTCAATCAGGAAATATTTGCGTTCAAGAGGTTGACACTTCTGGGTGTAGAAGCAGTTATTTATGTCTCGCCATTGAATATATATCAGCTACGAATGAAAACAATAAACAAGATTTTATCTCCATTTTTCCAAACCCGGCTCAAGGCCAGTTGTTTGTCGATGCACCTATAACTCCGGCAGAAATTAATTTGTATAATATTGATGGGCAACCGGTATTATCAATTATCGATAATCAATGGATCGATATAACGCATTTGCTTCCCGGAGTTTACTTCGTCAATATCAAATCAAATGGCATAGAGGTTCAACTTAAGCGTATTGTTGTATATTAAATGGGAGTACGTTCATTCACCTTTAGGATTCAACGATGTAAATTTCGGATCAGGTCATTTTAATTCTTTATTGAAGTAGTTTGCCCAGGTGTTCGATAAGCTCGATTTACATATTGGACTTTATTATAGCGATGAATTGAAGTTATTGATGAATGAACTTTTTGGTCCCTTGGAAGAGATTAAAATGCGTTCACGCGTCGGCCCATATTTACGCGAATACCGAATCCAGCATAAACGGTAGAGAGATCTCGTAGGTTATCATCTGAATCTTGCTTTCGATACGATGTTACAAAATCTACAAAACAGTTGTGTGCTATTTGATGGCTAATATCAAAATATGTCAATAAGGTTGTCGATTTAATTCCTTGTAAATATTCATGCCCATAGTCAGACGAGCGATCATTTGTTGAAATTAAAATATTGTTGCCTAGGCTTACTCCGTCATTTCGATCCCCCGCATAATTCATAATATACGTTCGAAGGGCAAATCGCCATTTGGGACTGGGCCTATATTTTAAATCGACTATTACTTCTGCAAAATTAGCACCTAGTGGGTGCGCCAAGGCTTGATTTGCATGCGCGAAATTTGAAATGGTATCGCGATGCGCATATGTAAATGGACGAACAAAGTTTCCTTCCATAGTCAGGTCAGCATTGTCGATCCCCAAAAAGTCCGCGTACGTAAAGCCCATCTGTAAGCCAAACTTATTCGCCCACCATCCATCACCTGACAACTCATCGAGTTTCAATTCGTCGAGTACAAGCTGACCATAGATTTGCAATCGTCTTGCTATGTTGATTTTTCCATTAATACCTAATAGTACATTATCTGGTGACCCCAATCCCTGTTCGACTGTGCGATAAAAAATCACTGGATTCAAATATTGGAATTCAAATTGATTTGCGCGTGCGAAAGAAACAGACTCGAAAAAACCAAATGTCGCATTACGGCCCAAATTCAAACTTAAATAGTGCGCTACCAAGTATTTTTTAACCAACAGTTCATCGCCTCTTTGGTCTCGCGGTGTGTTGGGTGTCATTTCGGCAAATATGTTCTTGTACTGAAATTTCCAAATTTTTGTATTAAACGTTAAGTAGAAATAATCATTTGCAAAATCAGAAAGTAGTAGTGATCTGATTCCGTTTCCAATAAAATGGCGTCCATGACCAAGCTCTAAGCCGAAGTGTTTTGTAGCTTGAAAACCTAAATATCCTTGCGACAATAAATAGTCGTGTGCACCTGTTTCATTGAATATTTTACTCGTATGATTCTTAAAAAAACCCGCACCGGGTACAGCTTTTGTTTCATTGATTACGGAACGAACATAATTTGGAAACCGTGACTGTGACTCAATAATATTCGTGTAAAAATATAAACGGTCATCAAGCCCCCCTCGAATTTCCACCCCCCGGCGGTTATTAAAATATGTACCATCTTTTTTCCAGGATGGAATTATGTCAAAATTTAAAAGTGGATTTAATCGCAAATAAAAGTCTTTCTCATTGACTTCGAAGAAATTTGCAGGTGTTCTATAAAAATGTTTTAAAAAAGGCCGTTTGCTTTTTTGAATTCGTTCGGTATTTTGCGGCTCATTCAAAATGGCCTCAATTCTTGGTGGCGTAATACCCAAATGTTCGTTGTTGTCATTGAAAATATACGTCAAGCGCCCATCTTTTCGACCGGACAGCGATTCGAAACTGTCAACGATTACCGCTCGTTGGGCCAGGTCAGCACGCGTCCAAGGACGAATATCCGTATGCCAATTGTCACCAACCCGGTGCATTATATCCAATCGTTTTCCAATATCAGCTGATAACATGCCTGATGTGATACGATTGTGCTGGGTTAACGCCTGGCCACAAAACCAGCATGAAAGAAAAATCACAAAACCAAGTCGCATAACTATGATTTAAATTCAAGAAGCCGATTAGTTATAAACTGCGTAAAGGCTTCTTCTTCATTAAATAAAAATTTTACATCAACTGGTAGTACAAAAATGGGGAGTTTCTTTTCGACTAAATATTTTCGATGCTTCAAGAGTCGAACCGCATCTTTTTCCGTACAAATTATAGCTTTCTTTTCATCAGCCAGATCGTTGTACATCAATTCGAGCTGCCCAATGTCGCGCTCGGTGAAATCATGGTGATCCCGGAATGCATAGTTATGAACTGTCTTCACTTTTTCGGCCAAATAATTCAATAAATAATCCGTGCCAGCAATCCCACTGAGTAATATTATTTGCGTTTCTGTATTGAACTCTAACCTATATTTATTATCCCATAAAAAATATGGTCGAACATAGACATACTTTGTAAAGAAAATAGGTCTGTCTTCGACTTTTAATTCAACCTTCATACGTTGGCGGTCTTCCTCGGTGACTTTATCCGGACATTTGGTGACAATGATAACATCGGCACGCCTATGCGCTGCCGGCCATTCTCGCAACCGGCCAGTCGGGACCATCCAATCTTTTGTATAGGGCGTATCATAGCAGCTCAATAGAATATTAATGTATGGATCGACCGATCGATGCTGGAAGGCGTCATCTAAAAGAACAGCTTGAATGCTTGGAGCCATGCCGAGCAGTTTTGGAACACCTGTAGCTCGATCTTCGCTGACACTGACAATCACATCCGGAAATTTGTATTTGAGAAGCAGCGGCTCATCACCAACGTCATCAGCCGTATGGCGTGTGTGTACAATTTTGAATCCGCGCGATTTGCGGCCGTAACCTCTACTCATGGTCGCTACCGGGATATATGACTTCAAATAGCGTAACAAATGAGCTGTATGCGGAGTCTTACCAGTGCCGCCAACAGTCAAGTTCCCGATGCTGATAACAGGAATATTGAATTGAACTGACTTCAAAATGCCATAATGGTAAAGCACATTGCGCAGTGCAATGAGGCCTCCATACAGCAAGGAGACTGGAAAAAGTAGAATGCGGGCTAATTTGTTTTCAGACACAGGCCGAAAGATAGTTCATTCGAATCTGGTGTGCATCACGGGGGAAAATTTGGAGGTCCGGGGAAGTTTGAGCCCGCCTCGGCTTGGAAAAGTAAGTGGATTTGCGACTTAAAATTTAGCGTTCAATGTAGTTGTTAAAAAACTTAGTTAATGTGTTGGTTTCCAGCCGTTTGGGAGGGTTAGTCGCCAGGCATCTATAGATG
>JANQSS010000046.1 GCA_028279185.1 Saprospiraceae bacterium
GTTAGTCCTTTTGCCAACCAATAAACTATCTGGATTTACGGCTAATATTTCCCTGATTATCAAATCACCAAGGCTTTGAGGCTGGGAAGCTAACTGGTAGCTTAGTTCGACACGTTATCAGTCACTGAGCTTTCGATGTAAATTTGTCTTTGAACCCGGGATATTCACGAAAATCATCAAGCAAGCCACCTCCACCATCGACCCAGGGCTAGTGCAACCGCTCTATAGTTGATAAAGCGTGACTTAATTGCTTACTCTGATAACTGAGTTAGTGCTTGATCAAAGGAACTCTAGATATCGTGGCAAGAGACAGACTGAAGCAGTTCCTTCTGTTTTAGTTCTAGCTTTGTTAAAAATCCATTGCAGCAAAAAGGCTGGATTACGGACTGTACAAATTTTTACTTAATACTAAATACAAAAAATATGAAAAACTCAATAAAAAAAAGCTAAAAATACTATATATATATATATATATTTAAAATTTATGAACGAAAATACTTTTTATATATATTATTACTATTTATATATATTTTTATACATATTATTCGTAATCAAATTTAAGAAATGGCCGCATTATACATGATAAAGCCATTAGGAAATAGCCGTATTGTACATTATAAAACTATTCTTTTAGGTTTAGTTTATTCTATTCTGTTAGTTCACTACGGATTCATTCCTTAGCGTGTTCACCTTTTGAAATCTTTGTGATCTTGAATATGCTGTTTATTTCTTTAATAATCTAAGAAGCCCGCAACGTTGTTCGTCAATATTTGCTGCATTTTATGGTTAAAACGTAGACCTAAGGGGGTCTTTACACGTAAAATCCTATACTGATACGAGTTAATTACATTCCGATTTTCGTATCGTGTTTTCATAAAGGAGCATGACCTGGTCGTGAGAAAGGAACGAAAAGAACGGAAACAAAACTAGTGGCCTATTAATTATTGCTATTAAACATGCTTTCTAGATCTCTCGATGCTTCACCAAACACATTGTCAAATACGATCACTTTCTTACTCGACCAAATCAAGTTGTTGTGTGAGGCTACACAGCATGACGCGTGGAGCTGAACTGGGATGCATATGCTGGCCTTGATTGCCCCGCATTCGCAAGAAACGAAAGATACGCGGAAAGAGACGCTTTTGGGTATTATTTGGATACTTATTTGACATACTACGATAACTAAAGGCTAATGGCTTCCTTCTACTTCTTCAAATTTCCTCACACCTTCGATATTCTTCTTTTGTCATCTCTTGTATTGCTTTTTTCTGGATTACTCAAATCAGTTGTTAGTAAGACTTATAACATTCACAGACCACGCTCGAAACTTTGACTTTACTAACCTGCTGGATAATATGAAGAATGCCACTGACCATGATGACATGACGTTATTTCGACGGCTGATTTAAGACACAGCAAATTATTAAAAGCGACAATTACCATTCGGAAGAATACCCTATGGAGTGTATTCCCGCGAAGAATTTTTTTTTTTTTTTTGCGTTCAAGCGAAAAGTTCGAAAAATTTTTAACGAAGATGTCTTGTGCATTCTTGCGAACTTTGCGGCTGTGATGTCCAGAGCCGGAGTGGCTCTCCTCATATGGCAGCCCCCCCCTGAACAGCTAGAACCAAGTGGACCCTCCATTGATATTCGCAGGGGGACTGTGATCATCAATGGCCCATCGGTCACTCTCCATAGTCCCCAGGGAAGGCTGTGATGTCTAGAGCCGGAATGGCTCTCTTCCCATGGCAGCCCCCCCCTGACGTGCCGGAGACCAACCGACCCTCCATTGGAATTCGCACGGGGGGCGTGATCACCGATGGCCCATTGGTCACTCCCCAGAGTCCCCAGGGAACGCTGTGATGTCAAGAGAGCCCGAAAACTGGCCCTGGTATCTCCCCCCCCGACGGTCCTATTCCCACGGGATGGAGTGCGTTGGAAGCGTCTCCCCGAGCGCTGGCCGCATGCCAAAAATGGGCCCGCCAGCTCCAAAGGGGGAGACGCCAGAGCGCTCTAAAGTCGAAAAGTTGCGAAAAATTTCGGAAGACAAATGCTGTGGGATTGCAAATTATCATAGCAGTTCTATCCAAGAAATGAAGCATGTTTTGAGGCCCAATTCACGTTTTCTGAAATTCGAAGCTCGCCGAATAAGTCTTAAATGATACTGGCAACCGTTG
>JANQSS010000050.1 GCA_028279185.1 Saprospiraceae bacterium
ACCAAACTCTTCACATGGCTGATCATCGGTAGATCTGCACAAGCCGTATCCCGCTCGTTGATCATCCCATCGTCGTTACCATCCAGGTAACTCTCATTAAATAGTCCGTTGTACTCCGTTTGATCCTCACCCGGATCATCCATGCCCGTGCATGGATCGTAATCTCCATCGGCATTGCTGTTGCCAGCGGCATTCGTCACATCGATGCGCGCATATACACATACTCGATAGGTCTGCGTGCTCATCGCTTCAATGATCGAATCGGTAGCCAACGTCATCCCCGTCTCGTTCGCAGGACTGCCCAATGCAACTAACACCACATCCATGCCCGGCGTGATGAAGTTCACACTGTCTACCGCTACATCTCCGTCGTAGCGCAAACTGTCATATAGGTTGTATTGCACCGGCAAGGAAGCATCGTTGGTCACTACGATCTCATACGTAATCTTGTAATTGCCATCAGGCTGCAACTCCGGATCGCCCACCAAACTCTTCACATGGCCAAAAAAGCACTCTTCCACTGTTACATTGTAAATACAATACACAGGTGAACCAAAGGGTCTAAGTTCAACCGTATAGTTAGAATCTCCTGCCATAATGACTACCGTAGTACTATCATCCGGACCAATGATGGTGGCATCCCCCTCAGTAATCACCCAAGTGAATAAGGCATCCGGACAGTCCGGCAAATAGCTTAAGTTAAGGCTATCTCCTGCACATGACATCGTATCACCTGTGATATTACAGGTATAATTGCATCCATTGTAAAACTCCACATCAGCTCCTACTCCCTTAGGATCCCCCCCAGGCAATACCCCATACTCAAATATGCCCATTGGGTTCAGTTGAGAGTTCATAGTTCCATCATCCCAAATCGCAATTCCATGAGGTCCATTTGAATTCAAAATATCTCCAGAGCTAGCTGCATAATGAACATCACACCCTGGATTCGTTAAATTATAAGTAGCCACACCTCCATAACCGTCTTCTTCTCCAAAACTACTTTCCGAAATATCAAATTGGAAGGGCGCACTGTCATAAAGATTATTCGATGTATTTAGGGCGATTAGATTCGTTTCTCCCCCATGAACGCCTGCAGAATGCCAGCTCAGTTGGCATCCAACTCTTACACCTACCAGAAGCGAACCATAAGGAGTAAAGCTCAGATCTGAGATGAAGAAGACATCGTTACCACCTTGAACTTCAGTGCTAATTACATTATGTAATTGCTCCGTTCCTACATAATTATCATAGGTCGCGCCGGCATGTAGAAATGAATTATCCACCGTATTACCTGCGACTCCGGAAAACCCTCCCATGGCATTCAGGTTTATTGAATAAAGGTTTACTGAACCAGAGATGAAGTTATCCGGTATCTCTACCCCTCCAAAAAACAATCGATTACTTCCTGGCTCCACAGCAATGCCGTATACCCGATCTTCTAACTCCGCTGTGCCTACTATCCCTGGCATTCCAGAGTCGTAGATTCCCGGATCGTAGGAATCAAGTATGGTGCCCGCGCCTGAGATCCTGTATATCCTGCCATCTTCTGCGTTGGTAACAAAGTATTGGTCATAAATCTCGTCATAGGCAATATTACCCAATCCAACACCGGTATTCGTTACAGGAAAAGGAGGAAATCCTCCTTCGCAATCCTCAATATCGAAAGTAGTGGTCTGCTGAGGTAATCTGACAAAAACAGTGACTTCGCCCGTGATCGGATCTATCCTGTATACTGTACCTGCGGCCTCCGTATCATTGGTAGGACTACCCACAACCCCATAATTGAAGATAGTGGCTGCCGGAGGACTACCCACCCCATCTGTTATGGATCCCACTTGTGAGCTTGCAGTTACAAAAACCTCCGCCGTTGTCGGCTTGATCGCTATGCCGAAGACATTTCCAATATTAGATATTAACCAATCCGAATGGTGCAGTATACTATCCTGGTCAGTAGTATTAACTCTACCTGATCCCGGAATCGCATCATTCATAGCAAAGTAGGCGATTACATACCGCTCATTCACTGGTATGCTTTCGACGACGCCACAGGTAACGACTGCCACTCCAGGATATAGAAGTGCATCCGGCACACAACCAGTAATACCCTCACCCCAATCCTCATTATCTAGACTATCTATCTGCGCATTTCCATTGACTATCTCAAATGAAACACAACAAAAAATCAAACAAGTGTAAATAACTGTTTTCATAAATACCTATTTTAGCGCCAATTCAACCTAAGGCTAAACTTTTCTAAATACATTTTTTTCAATGGTCTAAACTCAATCCACAGAGTAAGTTATCAACCTCATAATCCAATTAAATAATGATCACAGCGGTCTGTCATGAGTTCGCTAAAACCATGGGAATATTAATTTTCATTTTATTCCCATTTATCCCTTATATCTGTACTACCACCCCATTAAGGACTACCGGCTTGCAAGCTCGCTGAATCACCCACTTCGGATTTTTGAATCTGCAGATCTGCACACTGCGCAATGCTGATTGCCATAGTATCGGAAACTTTATAGCCTTTATAAACACCTCTTTAAAGTTTATCAATGTGAACCCGTATGCTCACATAAAACACCTTTACAGAGTATCTAGTAATAATTGTTCCAAGTGGCAACCCCTAATTCTAGTGGCGAACAAAGTTGCACTCAAAACTTTTTTACTTGAATAGATTAATATTTAAATAACATCGCCCAAGTGGCTCTTTTGTGGTAGATAATTTTCTACATTATGTAGATAAACATTTCATTTGATTGTTACTACCGATGGTTTTCAGATTTAAAAACTAAACTTTGCGGATGTGTGTATAACAAAAAGCACAAATTTGTAACTTAGTGATTGTTATACAATACTAATTATGGAATCAAAGAAACAACTAACAGATTCCATCTTAGAAGCGGTACGAGAGGAAGTGACTCAGTTTTTGGAGGTTAAGGACCAAATCGCATCTTCTTTTGAGTACGAAAAGAAAGTGTTATCCATCGCCCGAAAGTTCGCGTATGAGCTGGTAGGCAAGTCATCAGGAATAATTCCAAAGAGTCGCAATTCTAAAATAAAGTCCTAACAAGTTTTGGTCGTTTCGAATTAAAGAAAAACACACATTATACAATGGGAGAGTAAAATGGTACTAAAAGAAAAACAAATACAACCCATGTCATGATGGATGGATCGATGCTATTTACACGAGAAGATGAGTGACGTGAACTCAAATTTGGGTGAATATTTCAAGACAGTCAAGTTGTTGATATACAGCAAGGTAGAAAAGAATTATCACAATCAATTTATACGTGCCACTTAGGTGGTAGATGAATTTTTTCCAAACTTTGAGCTTTTTTTGGTGTCCTATAAAAACAAAGTTATTCTAGGAGATTGTGCCCTGGATATGGAAATGGGTGGGGGATAATTATCCAGGTTCGACACAAAACGTTCCGGGACAAGGGTCTCATGATTGGCTAAGAATCGATAGAAGCAGCTCGCCGAAGTGCAATTCAACAACGAATGAAACTTTCAGGACAAAATGGACAATAAAAGGAGCCAATGCAGCGGCAAATCTGAGATACTACAAGCAGATCGGTGCTTGGGGTTATATCGAAAAGGTCATTGCGGCTGCAGCCTGAAAAGAGCAATATGTTATACACATTTGCGGATCACAATCACCAATTGTTTATATATTTGGACAAGAATTTGTAAGAAGTTTCGTCCATATAAAATAGACATCTAATCTTATTTAGCAACTACATAGTTGATAGCATTTGCTGGGAATAGAATATTCATTATTGTCTTATTTCTAACCTGTGGTCCTTGGTCGCTCGTGACTTCTCAGGATGTGAAAAGGCATTATACTTGTCCATCCGATTATTCTCCCATTAATTTGAAAATTGAAAATTTCAGCGACCAACAGTTTGTTCAATGCATTTTTTTTGACAATGCGGGCTTCCTATGGATTAAAAACGCCAGTCAATTCATTCGATTTGATGGCCACAAGTCAAAAACTCATAAAGAACCCCATTTGATTATGGTGAATTCTGACACGTTAGATGTCTGGTTTGACAACTTTACATTAGGAGAAAATAGATCTGTTGTTGGAATCATCTGTCAAGCTGACTCGGTGCCTCGAATTGAGATAGCAAATGGTCATATTACACCTAGTCGGACTAACTGGGAAACGAATATTTTTCATAGGACGGCTTGGTCTCATAGTGGATATTTTTATTTAAGGGATTCCCTTGGTAGCGTAAGATCCCGAATTCGATCATTAGGATTGTCGGATTATTATATCACGTACGGCATCAATCCTCATAGTGCCTATGTCCAGGATATAAATAGTTTCGAATTTGCCTATTTATCTGATACGCTTTCAAGGAAAATGTTTAAGCATAAAGAGAGTCTTCTTCATTCTGATCAAATACGTACTTACGATCGATCGCTTCTCCTGATACAAAATGAAAATGAATTTCATGAATTCCATGAAGGTAGATTGGTTCAAAAGTATCTCCTTTCAAGGACAAAGTCTAATTCGTTGTTCAAACCAAGGTTTGCTACCCAACAAATAAATCCAACTATTCTTCAGATTGATAATAATTTGATAAAACTAAATGGTCCAACAGGTAATATAAGCATGCAGAATTTGTTGTGTTTGAAAGATATTCGCAAACCTCAGTCTGTGGTTATCTCACCCAATGGACATATTCTGGTCGGTGCTTCATTTGAAGGGCTATACCTTTATCGAAAACATCAATTTAAATGTAATTACGAGCCGACCTCGCCCAAAAACCAGAATTACTATTCTATTTTAGATGTCGGTTCAAGGCTTCTTTGTTCTACCGGTGATTACTTTGATCCAAATACATCACTTTTGTCACCAAGTGGAATAAAAGGCTTAGGTCCCATGACTAAACATAAGAGTGGATATATTCTTGCTATTGGTCGTGAGGGTTTGTTCAAAATTGATTCTGTAAATGTAGAATTATTGGATGAGCTACCACAAATTGAAAAGTTGAATTTTCACAAATTGTCGCTAGCATTGGATTTCAATAACCACATTTGGATTTCTGACGGCGAAAAACTATATAATCTCAACAGCGCTAAAACTTTTGACTTCCCAAAAACCGAAACTAGAATCAGTGGTAGTAATTTAATTTCTTTTCCAGATTCTCAACATATTTGGATTGCTACATTTAATGGCTTATATGAATTTAATAGTAAAAATGAAGTATTTTCTCTTTTACCAGAATTTGCGAATCATAATGTAAGAGACATTTTACAAATTAACGATTCACTCCGTCTAATTGCGACTTATGATGGTGGTTTAAAAGTACTAAAAAATAGAAAAATACACAATTTACCATCGGATCGATTTGAATTAAGTACTAAAGCACACAGACTAATAGACGATGACTCGGGCAGTATATGGCTAAGTACGAATAAAGGACTTTTTAGTTTTAATAAAAAAAGTATTATTAATCACTTGACAAACAAATCGACATTTATCGGCTATCGTTATTTTGATAAAACCTCCGGGTTCTCGGTAAATGAATTTAATGGAGGAATTGCTCCATCGGGTATTAAATTTGGAAATCACATTTATTTTCCCTCTTTGAAAGGCATTGTGTATTTTAATCCTGACTCGATCCCTGATCTCGAATGGATTGGCAAACCACTTGTGGAGTGTACAGTTAATGATATTGAAATGCCCATGGATAGTATTTATAAACTTCCACCGGTCAGATCAATCGTTTTTAATGTATACACACCTTGCTATGAACACCAAAATAACGCACAACTCTGGTATCAACTGGTGGGTGATGATATACATTGGCAAAAGCTTCCAAAAGATGGGTCAATACGTTACACCAATCTTTTTTCCGGTAAACGCATTTTTAAGGTGGCAAGAATCGATTATTCAGGTCAGGAGCATGTCCAAATTATTCAACTAGATATTGCTCCATATTGGTATGAGACAAAGGTATTTTATATAACCCTTTTTCTCCTAGCCATATTATTAGGTTATTTACTATTCAGATGGAGGCTTCATCAATTAAAACAAAATCAAAAACAACTCGAACAGAAAATTGAGGATCAACTTGGAGAGATCATTCAAAAAAACAAAGAACTTGAAATTCTTGTCGATAAACTAAGATCTTCAGAGCGTTCCATATCCAAGCATTTAGAGTTGCGAGAAAAATTAATTGCCATACTTTCACATGATGCATTGGGGTCTCTCCACGCAATCAGTTCTATCATCAAAAGAATAGAAAGTACAGAAGATTTATCAGCTGAAAAACAAAAGTCTTATTTGAAGAATTCGCATCAAACAGTTGATCAGCTTTATTCAACCATGCATAAAATGTTAAGTTGGATAAAATTACAAAGAGAGGAAAAAATATCTTTGCATATTGAAAGATTTAATCTCAAAGATTTGATAGATGAAATATTACAGCTTCTTAATCTTTCAATCATTTCTGGTCATTCGATTGTTCACAACCAGATATCAGCAAACATTTACTTGTCCGCTGATAAACAGGTAATCAGGACAATTATTCACAATCTATTAGAGAACGAATTTAAGCACAATCCTGGCGTGTCAATTCTTATAAATACAAGTAATTCTGATGATTTCACCTGGGTAAAAATCATCAATAAAACACATGCAATTTCTAATTTTAATAAAATCAATCAATTTTTTGCAAGCCGTGATGATCGTAGTCTTTCTGTTAATCTAAATTTCGGTTTGGGTTTATTACTTACGAAAGAACTCCTTTATCTAAGTGAAGGGCAGCTTAATATCAAGCAACTGGACCCTACTGGGCATGTAATATGGGTTGGATTTAGTAATACGAAAAAGAGTGTCTGACATTATACTAATAATAATTCATGAAGGGGACAACATGTATTAATTCTGTCAAACTCTTTATCCTTAGTTTATTAAATATTCGATGTTTGTGTGTTGCAATTGTGGAAGAATGAATATTCAGCACGGCGGTAATCTCTTTAGCCGACTTCCCATTTGCCATCATAATTGCGATTTCCAATTCTCGATTTGATAAATTATGTAAATTACTTTTAGACTTTCCCTCTATAGTCATATCTACCAGTACTTCCGTTACCATTTTACTTACGTAGCGCCCTCCACTTAGAACTTGTGATATCGCCAAAATAATTTCCTCTGACTTCGACCGCTTATTCAAGTACCCCTTGACTCCTAGTTTTAGCATCCTTGGCGCAAAAACATCTTCCGGATACATCGAAAAAATAAGAATAGGAAGTTTTGGCTTTAAACTGACCACTTCTTGTATGAATGATAACGGCGATGAATCTGGCAACCCTATATCTAGGATAAGTAAATCATATGAATCGTCCCTGAGAAATGCCAGGGTTTCTTCGGCGGTTTCAGCTCGTGTAATACGCGCCTCGGGAAACACTGATTCAATTTGAATTGTCAGGTTATCCAAAATTATAGGGTGATCATCTACAATTAGAAAACTAATTGAGGTTGAATTATTACTTTTCATGAAGCTCGGGCTTGTTGAGCAGGCTATTAATACTGTAAACCAAATGTTGGTGAAGAAAAAATTACATTTTTTCTCTCAGTACGCTCCCAAAGTTAGCAAACTTTCCTAAAGTTTCATACATCCCAAACCAGTTTGATGTAATATCGTTTTTTCTCCCACAATAAGCCAAACAATCGTAGTAGCGGGAGTTAAGAATCTCCAAATAATATCAAATGTGAAGCATACCACAGTGAGTCTCAAGTGGACTTTGTGATTGCCATGGAACGCGCAAATAATAAAGAACAAACTTCTATAAGTTCAGCCGTGTATAGTAATCAACCAAAATATATTGGAGGCTCAGTAGCAGCAACCGGAATCGCCGTGCTTGTTTGAGGCAATAATACAAGTTATGATCGTGCTGATTTTTTAGACATTTTAAAGGATGTTTCGCAGTATGATCCATCAATGCATGGTCAATTTGGTTGGAGACGGATCAATGCCGCTGCTGCAATTGGAGGGCCATTATAATCGTGTACTAATGGATTTGTCGAGGTGTAAACAATTTGACAGGCCTCCTCAATTTTTTACGTGAATAGTATTCCTTGAACTTCAGAGTTCATCAATTTTTCCAGACAAGCAGAATCATATAGGATTCATGAGAATTAATCCTTCGTACTTGAATAAAGTTGTTGAACTTTAAAAGCAAGCACAATTAAAATTAGTGAACACAAGGACTAATTGTGCCTTTTTTATTCCAATTTAAATTTAATTGGTAAGTTGTATTGAACCCTGACAATTTTTCCACGTTGCATTCCGGGCGCCCATTCAGGTATCGATTTTACTGCACGAAGGCATTCCTTTTTAATACTTTCACAAAGCCCTCTATCAATATAAACATCGGTCATTTCTCCGGATTTATCAATAATAAACGTTACGACAACAATTCCTTCTATCCCGTACTCACGTGCATCGGCCGGATATTTGATATTTTTATACATTGTCTCCAGCATCAATTTTGTCGAGCATGCCTCTCGCGCCTTATTGTCCTTCACATCCGTACAGGCCAGCATATGAGGCTTTATTTCGACCAATTTTATATCACCCTCTTTTTCTAGTCCCTCATTTACAGGAACTCCATTTTTATATTCTGTTTCTTCTCGCAAATCACCTTCTCTTGTAAACGATTTGCGTATTCCATGCAATTCCCCTGCTTGATAAAAGCCCTCGGATTGAATCTGACCGTTGTCATAATAGGATAGTGACTTACCTTGCCTTTCCCCATCGGCGTATTTATAAGTTGTTGATAATTGTCCATTAGAATAGTAGGATGAATAGCTGCCGTACTTGACGTCACCTCTTTGATTATACTCAGATTTTTTACTACCATCATCTCTCCATTTTATGACTTTTCCGTCTTGAAATCGCAGCAAGTCATCTCTATATTCAATATAATCCGTTATTTGTTTAGTATCTGGATAATAAATTCTGAGCACGTACTTTCCATTTTCCTTTTTAGATACCATGTAGTGATACCAGGATCGAATTTCTTTTTCTCCGCTTTCCAAATCCGCGCTGTATTTGCCATAAAATTTGGAAGCGTTGTTCTGAAATGGAAATGATGATGGAGAACAACTAAATAGAGTTAATAGAAAAAATAATACCGTAAATATTTTCATAGCTGTGTTTAATTTTTGATGTGAAAATAGATCAAAAAAGGGCGACCCAACAGAAAGGATCGCCCGTAATTTATTCTTAGAAATCAGATTTACTCACCAACAACCATTTTCTTAGTTGCCGTATAGCCATCTGTTTCCACCTGGTAGTATAGAACGCCTGCGGCTGGAATGTCGCTTCGCT
>JANQSS010000052.1 GCA_028279185.1 Saprospiraceae bacterium
AAGCAGCATACCTGACTGCTTCATCTCACCATAGACTGACCCATAAAAAGCAGCATACCTGACTGCTTCCTTATACTAAAAGCCTTATACTACCCTATTCATCACCAATGCTCACCTTAACGTCGCTACAAGAATGAGGCTTCGTGGTGGTGCTACAAAAGACAACAACGAAGAAATACTGAAATACATCACTTCAAGATTCAAATACACGAAGTGTACCCAGTCATCCCTCAAAATTACAGCTAAAAAGACTTTATTATTTACTCACTAGAATAATAACTCCACACTTACCCACTAACTGCAACGGTGTAGCTACTGCGTAGCACTGAGATGATCTGTTTCGGTGACGTCCTGTGATCACACATGCAGGTCAGACCATCCACTAAAATGTCATAAATTTCACATTAATTTCTGCCTCCACCCGAGATATACTAATACCTGACGTTTTTCCTCAAATTACCTTTTCACTTAGAAGGGGAGGCCCTACGCAAGCTTTCTATGCACAACCTTAACGTTTTTGCGCTCTGCCCTCACGTTGATTATTTTACAAGTGTCAAGTCTTTCTCGAAAAACTTAGTGTTAATAAACACTCACCAGCTGCCTCCTTGAGGAAAGCCGCCCACGCCGACAGTGGAGCCTGGACGCTACGTCGAGAGACTTCGGATCTCGCCCTCCGAATACTTGGGCTGTAAGAAAACACAAGTATATAAGAGTAATAAATTTAAAACGAACCTGCAAATAGCATGAAGTAATGTTTCAAGAGCACAAGATACGAAACCCTCTAACTCACCAAGTCTCCGAAGTCACTCAGACTCGCGTCACAATGCCCCGAGACTGTGGTAAAGGGTGAGCGGATCCCTACAACATTAAGAAACACATAATAGATACTAGGAATATCATTGTATAGCAGAAATTAAAACGACCAAAGTAGTACATCACATATCATAAACAAAGGGACGGACAAACAAATATGAAAACATAAAACGATAAAATAAGAGTATGATTTCAGACTGTGACTTGAGTTTTTCTCCTAATAATTAGTTAAAGACTGAAATATCGAACTGAAACATGCAGTTTGGCTCCCAGGTGTAAATTTTAATTGATATAATTTTCAACCTACAGCTCCCTATTTTCACGAGAGACTGCTGACCCTTAGCATCGAGACTTTAACAAAAATCCCACCGGGCTAGGACTAACATGATAATACTCAGTCGCAGCCTGATTATGTAACAAATAACGAACAACAAACAACTAAGCCCGCTGGCATGCGTGCAAGATCATAAAATGAAATAAACCAGATAAGTGACGAATGAGAAATTACCAGGTATAAACGGGTATACCTTCTCCACCCTCCACGGACCGTTCGACTCCCCGTCCGTGATCGGCGTCAGTGCGTGGAAAACCACGCACAAGACGTTTGTAGGGGAATAGTAATACTGCCCGTGAGACAAAGTCGGCGCATACCCGATGTACTCAGGGCAAGGTAACAATACGTATCTATTCCCGCCACTCTTGTACGGATGATCTTTTTTAAAAAGATGAACGCCCAGTGACCAAGCTATATTAGCTAGGTACCGAAGACGCCTTTTGCCGCCCCTTGTGGTCGACAGAGACCGACACAACAAGGATTTATGTTCACTCTGAGATCTCCCCGAGAATGCATGGCGCGGCAGGGCAGCTGCAAACTCGAAACCAGATGCACCGCGCATCGATGGCCCTACGAGATCTATAAAGCCAATAAAAGATACGGACAGGTCATCTACTAAATCGTCACAGTCGCTGTCCAGCGAGGTACTCTATGAAAAATCACAAGATAATATGGGAAATAAAATACCTCTGTCAGAAAAACAATAAAGTAAAACATAAAGTATTACCCATAACAGCAGACAGTAGAATAATCTTCTGCAGGTTAAGGCAGTGAAAGCTAGAAATCTACCCATCAATTATACTGAATTCAATTATAATTACCACAAATCGCACAGACAATAGAAATTACGCGCAAACATCGATAAAGCGGTGATGCTGAATAATAAAATTATCTCCGGTGCCCGATAAATCGCACCATAATCAAGCTCTCACCATATTTGTACATACCATAACATCAGGAACGACAGCACACTATCCTCTCCATGCCATGCCGGTAAATAAAATAGGCAAATGTCACTTACCTGTGGACGTCGGTGCGTGCGCTTGTGACCCCGCAGCGCCGCGTAACCATTTACCTGCAGAAAATGCAGGATCACACGGCACCACTGAGCCACGCAAGTTAGAATCGAAAATATCACAGTTATTACTATCAAGGCTGACACCATGATAACCGAAGATCAGATAGGCATAACCCAGTTGGCAGCCGTGCCAGACCGTTTTAAATACCCTACCATAAGCTAATAACCATCCTCATGCATATGCAAAAATTAAGAAAACAATAAGCCTTTACTTTATTTGCAGGCTGTGCATGGTAACAGATTCAGCCTTCACCCTGAATGATCAAAATGCACAAGCGTTCGAGAAAACAAAAACCGCTGATCGAAAACAAGCCAAATACGATATGAATGCCCATTTAACTTTGCCTAAAGCCGCCTCTGACCTGGATGACTCTAAAACCCCTCCGGATCCTGATCTTACAGAAGAACACAACTCTACTGTTTTGTTCGAAAGATTGAATAATCTTATACTAACTAAGGCAACCTATAAGATTTCAAGCTATATAAACTTAAGCGGATATGATGAGCTGTTAAAAGTCATCGAAGATTATCTAGCTCATCTAACGACAAATGTAAACCAAACTATCAAAAGAGGCATCCATATCACCTCGCAGCGTGAAGATTCGCAAAATCAAAAGCAAGGAAATTCGATAACAGAAACAGAACTGGAGACTCAATTAGAGGAAACCCAATCAGAAATCCAGTTCTGGCAGAGGACAATCAAAGAATTATC
>JANQSS010000070.1 GCA_028279185.1 Saprospiraceae bacterium
TTGGTCAAATAAGGCGTACAGAAGATGGTGGAGAGAATTTTTCCACGATTTTTTCCGAAAGTATTTCAGGTGAAGATGCATTACTTACTAGTCCCTATGCTATTTCCCCGCACAATCCAAATTTGATCATAGCAGCTCATAAAACCATATGGCGAAGCAGTAATGCAGGACAAACTTGGACGAATCCAAATTCCGACATAATAAATTTCAGGATACAACACATTGCTTTTAGCCCGTCAGACACCAATATTATATATGCAAGTGATTGCGCAAGCATCTATAGATCTGAAAATTCGGGACTATCTTGGGATACAATCAATGTCTCGGGAATTCCTCGTGGCTGCATTAGCAATTTGGCCGTGCACCCTTATAATCCTGATCGACTTGCAATACTCAATAGGAGAAAAGTTTATGAAACCACAGACCTCGGAAAAAACTGGCAAGATATTTCCAATGGGCTCCCTGATATTGTACTTCATTCCATTGCCTTCCAAAATGGAACTGACGGGGATCTTTATATTGGAGCGGACGTAGGAGTGTATTATAAAGGTGCAACTATGTCTGAATGGGTACCATATTACAATGGATTACCAAATGTTCGAGTTTCCGAAATAGAAATTGATCCATGCTTCAACAAAATTCGGGCAGCAACATTTGGTCGTAGTATTTGGGAAAGCGAATTATATAGGCGCAGTGATAGTTCGATTTGTTGCGCAAACCTTAAAATTCCAATAATTTCGGATTTTAATGAATGCGGAAATGAAGCCGTATTGCTGCGTACTCCTACATTAAGCTATCCACATGGCTATCAATTAAATTGGTACAAAGATGATATTCCTTTAAATTGGAATGCGGATACTTTTCTTGCCAGCAAATCCGGTATATATGGCGTTCAGTTGCAAGCTGCTTTTGATGAAGCATGTAACTCAAGGATTTCTGAAACGAACATTAAAATTGACAGTTGTGGATATAGGGCTTGTAGTCCATTGAATCCCAATACAATATTGGGTGCCGGAAATTATACCAAAATAGGCATTCCAACTTCGGCATTTATTCGTGACCGTATGGTAGAAAATACCAGATTAATCGTTAGCATAAGTGCGGATATTGAGACTCCGGACAATCGATTTCAAATTTTGGATGAAGATCAACATATTCTAGGCCTTAGTAGCAATCAATATCAATGCGATGGATATAGTCAAGACATATTCGAAATTACAAAAAGTCAACTAGAAGACTGGATGAAGGATGATACCATCTTCGTTTTCCTAGATCCTATTTCGACGCACATCGATCCTAATAAATGCAGTACGAACGAGGTCTGCGGAGAATTGCATTTGACATATTCATCAACCACGTCGGTAAAAGATTCACCGGGGGATAAAACCCAAATTCCTAAAATCAAGATCAACCCAAACCCGGCATATGACTATACAATAATTAAGTTTGAAAATCAAAGTCATAGAAATAATAAGCTTCAAATTGACCTTTTTGACATAAATGGTAAAAATGTCTTGTCAGCGAAAGACATTTTTCTAAATCCTGAGCATCAGCTTGATGTTAGTTGTTTAACGGCTGGGGTATATATTTTGAAAATATCAGATAAGGGAAACTCAATTCTAAGCTCACAAATTTTGTTACGTTCTCACAACTAATTAGCATTACGCGTTTGAATATGTTGCAAACTATATTGAAAGAGGTAAGCTACAGCTATGATTTACACTACTTAGTTACGCTGATCCGTGCTGCAAACCCCCACAAATAGCGCTTATTTAGTTTAGTGTTTAGTTTTCTTATCTCTTTGTTTTGCACTAGTTACTTCCCAATACAGAAATTGCTAAAAATATTATCCAATAAATCATCGGTCGTAATCACGCCGGCAATTTCCCCTAAATGATGTAAGGCATGGCGTATATCCATAGCAATTAAGTCAGACGGGACTTCAGCTGTTAGCCCATCAACCACGCGCTGGAGAGATGCCCGGGTCAAGCGCAACGCCTCCATGTGGCGTAGCGTAGAAATAATAACCTGTTGGCCCGGATTTATCGATTCAGAAGTAATGTTGACGAGTTGCTTGCGTAATTTATCCAATTGGGTTTTGTCTTTTGCTGATATCGCCAGGGTAGGGGTGCGGCCGGTAAGTGTACTCACCGCCTCTTCCACATCATAACCGTGACAGGCATGGAACTGGTCATATTTATTCAGCAAAACAATCGCCTTTTGTTCGGGCCGAATTTTAATTTCCCTAAATTTTTCCGCTAGCACTTGATAGTCTTCATCAATTTCCTGTACAAATAGAATAATATTTGCACGTTCAATTTGTGCCAGCGATCGTGAGATACCGATCGATTCTATCTCATCCTTGGTTTCATGTATTCCTGCCGTATCGATAAACCGAAATAAAATTCCATCAATCAGTATCGAATCTTCTATGACGTCACGTGTCGTCCCGGGGATACTGCTTACGATGGCTTTCTCTTCACTTAACAGAACATTTAGCAAGGTTGATTTTCCAACATTCGGAGGGCCGACGATGGCAACTGCGACACCATCTTTAATTGCCTTGCCGTAATAAAAGGTAGACTCCAATTCATCAATTCTACCTATCGTATCACTTGCTAAAACTGTAAGTGCTTTTCGATCAGCAAATTCAACATCCTCTTCACCAAAGTCATTTTCCAACTCAATCAAACTTGCAAATTCAATTAATTTTGAGCGTAGCATTTCAATTTCATTCGAAATACCTCCTTTCATCTGATACATAGCCAATTGATGCTGCGATGCGGATTGAGAAGCAATTAAATCAGCTACTGCTTCCGCTTGCGTCAAGTCCATTTTACCGTTGAAATAGGCTCGCTGCGAAAATTCACCGGGCCGTGCTAAACGAGCACCGCACTGGCAAATTAATTCAATAATTTCCCGAATGATAAAAGGCGACCCATGGCATGATATTTCAGCCATGTCTTCTCCTGTAAAAGACTTCGGAGATTTGAATGCCGTAATAATACAATCGTCTAAGGCCGTACCATCTTTGTGCACGACAGTCCCATACCTGGCCCTATGACTATCTGATTTTTTCAACTTCCGCAAACTAAAAATGCTGTTGACGATTGTCCATGCAGCATCACCGGTTACGCGTATTAACGCCAACGCGCCCGAGCCTTGGGGTGTCGACAGTGCAACGATTGTATCATTTATGACAGACATGATAGCGAAGATAGGAAGTTCAACATGCTACATCCGTAAAATCTCAAGCTTTCGCCTATCTGTATTTATCGTGTAATCCCTCTTGCCGTTCCAACAAATTCATGACTTTTTCCAATCGACGAAGTTTTGTGTCCTCTCGTTTAGCTTCTCCAATATGATGTGCGAATTCCTTACGGTGCGAATAGGACAAGGCTTCATAATAGGCTTTCAATTTCTTGTTTTTCTTTTTGTTGAGTTCTGCCTGGAATAATTCCGGCATATCTATTTCAACTTTTTTTGCTTTTACAGTTTGGCCGGATGCTACAACAGTCATTGCATTTTTCACGTATTTAGTCACGATGCGAGCATCGACTTCTTTGACATCAAAATATTTCACCGTGCGAAGCGCTTTGGGACTATCACCATCTGTAAACAAACTGTCCGGATCATCCATCCCGGCGCCTTTCCAAAATATCAAGTTCACGTGTTTTTTATGCCCCCAGATGCCCACGACATTCCCTCTATAGTGAAAGCAAGGTCCCCATTTCCAGTCTTCTACAAGTCGAGCATCGGCTTTCAATATTATGCCCCGTAGTTTTATCAATATTTTCTGTGCAAAAGGTTCGGCTTGAGCTATTGCTTCATCAATTCGGCTAGAGGCATCAGATCGGACTTTAGACATAGAATTTCGAGTTTAATACGACAGCATGGAATTCAATATTGCGATTGATTTTTTACTTCTTTCTTTACTTCCAATTTCGATTTTTTACGATGTTCTGTCAGATCGCGATGTACGGCAATACCGGCATTTAATTCAAAGCCGGCTAGTAGAATAAAACAATTAATTTGCAACCAGAGCATAACCATAACAAACGTACCCAACGGGCCATAGAAGTTGTCATAATTTCCAAATTGATCGACGAAGTACGTAAATGCCAAAGAAGACAATAAACTAAATAAGGTGGCAAAGTTTGTTCCTATCGAAAAGTAGCCGAAACGCTTTTTTGTTGGTGGTGCAAAGCGGTAGATTGAGGCTATAATACTATAGACGAGCAGAAAGATAAAAAACCACCGAATGAGTTTATAACTGAAAAATTCCCACCCACCAAGTAAGGTATTATTTTGCAACCAATTAAATAAAATTCCTGAACCAAATATCAAAGCTAATGAGAGAATGCAGAGCAATCCGATAAGAAAAGTTAATCGAACTGCGGCCAGTCTCCTTTGTATCCAATTTCGCTTTCGAAATGTAAAATCGAAGTTCTTATCAAAACCGCGCATCATAGCTTCCATGCCATTTGATGCAAAATACATGGCAAGAATAAAACCTATTGATAACAAATCGAGGCGATCCCGTGAAAAGACATCACCTACTAACTCCATGATGTACGTATAGGCTTGACCTGGTAGTAAATCTTTGATTAAGTCCCCAATCATGTTTTGGATATTCTCGATTGGAAAAAATGAAACAATACTGAATAGAATAATCATGAATGGAAAAAGAGAAATAAAGAAACTAAATGCCATGGAATTTGCCCTTGTCATGATATCATCACGTTGCGTCTCGCGATAGATAAACGATATTATCTTTAAAATGGAAACACCCTTAAATCCGGGCAACGAGTTTTGTTTCAACAACTCGATCAATTTCAATACGAGCGAGTGTTGCTCTATTCGTGCTGATATATCCCTAATTTTCTTGAGCAAAATAAGGCAATAATTTATCCCGCAATATATCAGGCATTGGGCAACGTTTTCCTGTTCTTTTGGACACGAACGTCAAGGTCACCGTGCCTGTATTCAACAACTTATTTTTTTCATTGAATAAATTAAATGAAAAATGAATGTCCCGACCGGGCATTTCGGTTAAAATTGTTTCAATGCGAACAATGTCATCGTACTTAGCCGGTCGCCGAAAATCGATTTCCATATGGATGACGGGCAGCATGACTTGCTCTTCGTCCTCCATATCCCTGTATCGGATCCCGAGTTTTCGCAGCGCCTCAACACGGCCGACTTCATAGTATTCAGCATAATGACCATAATACAGGTATCCCATCCTATCTGTTTCACCATAGGTCACCCTTCGATAAGCATTATGTACGTACATATAATTGGATTTTATTGATTGTACGCATTCGAATTCATATGTGGAATACCTTTATCGAATAGAACGCACTATATCTTGTCGCGTAAGATAGGACATGTCATACAATGTGAGCCCCCTCGACCTCTAGATAATTCATGCGACGGAAGCGTAATAATTGTATTCTCCACAGTTTCAACATCAAGATGTCCGGATTCCACCTGGTCGATAAATTCGAGCGCCGTCAGGATAGTATATCCATGTTCCTCGAAAGCCTTCGCCGTTTCTGTATTACGATCGTACGTAAGACCCACACCTGGCTTTAACGCAACCAGATTACACGAATCCGTCCATTGTTCACGTTCCTGATAAGGAGACTGCCCTTGCCCTGAAAAAATGAACTTCATTTTATCATTGACTTCAGCTAGCATGTACTCCGCTATAGAAGGGTAAGACCTCAACTCACCACTGATATCATAAACCATAACGTTGGACGAATCGCCATCATAGACGATGGGTTTGTAACATGCGACATGATTCTCTGAAATACGTGTAAACAGCGTATCAATATGCATGAATGAACGATCATTTGGAACGGTCATTTGTACAACTTTCTCGACCAATTTCTTCTCGAAGACTGTTTCTTTAACCCGCTGAAATGCGTAATCGGTTGTGCGCTCACTTTTTCCAATCAATAAACTTGTTCGGTCAAACATCATCATGTCACCACCTTCGATAGAAACCTGTTCTCCGCGTTTGGAAGGAGGAAAAAGATCAATATCGTTCAGGTTGATGATACGACTGTGGGCAAATAAGTCCTTGAAATTAGGATGAGCAACAAAGATAAATCGCGTCAACAGGTTTTCGCGCTGACGTGCTTCTTTGGCCGCTTTGGTGATCAAAACATGATCCTTGATGGTCACAGCTATGTCGCGTGTAAAAATGAAATTGGGTATTGGATCGAACAGATAATGATCTTCATCTCGATTGTATCCGGTAACGAGAACTTCAGCAAGGGCGTCATGCGGTAGTTTGATCAGGTTTTCCGCAAAGTATCCTGGAAGTTCCTCAAAATCAAGTACTAAGTCTATGAGCTTATGCTTTTTAGCAACTGAATGTCCAAGTGCCTCCGTAATCAGTTGTCTAACTTCAATAACATTGCTCGGACCAACGAATTTCTCGAGCACCTTTCTGAAGATAGCATGTTCCCTGCGCATTTCGGGTAGGAAGACAATGTCGTCAAATAGTAACTCTTCGGCTCGCTTTGGGGAGATTCGACCTATGCCATCATCTGGTTCATGCACAATAACGCGTCGAAGACGACCTATCTCGGAATCACAGTATACCTCTGCCATTATTTAGTTTGAAATGAAATACCAAATGTATGGTGTTCACGGCAATATTGTGATAAGAGGGGGTTGCAACTTTTACAATTTCACCCCTGTGACATACGCGATAAATGTCACATATAAGTAAGGTCAACAGGATACCCTTTTTTACCGTAATTTCCGTTAATTTGCGTGTTAGACCAATATTCACAGAACATCGTCGAAAATGAGCAATCGTGTTGGAACCATGCAACACAACAGCGCATTTACAAATGAGTATGTATGGCAGGATTTTTAAAAAACTTGAAGGGACTATTTATAGCGACAGACGAAGAGTTGATCGCAGCCGAGCGAAAACGCGCAGGAAAACCTGTAGAAGAAGCCGCATCGTCAGATTCGGGTGCTGATCAATCGGCTTTGGATGCAGATATCGTGCTTGATCGTAATGAAATTACCGCATCGGCTGATGAAGGCCAGGTCGATGAAAAATTTATGGACATCTTATTGGATAGCTTCACCAAGAACAACCAGGAAGGTTATGATTACCTGGAATACAAACAAGCACTCCAGTCTTTAAAAAAAATGGACATGGACGAAGCGACGAGATTTCAGTCGGCTTATGCCATGGCTCAAACAATGGGTGCGAGTAAAGCCAAACTCCTCGACACAGGAGAAATTTATCTAAAAGTCCTTAAATCAGAAGAGGAGAAGTTCATGACTTCTGTAGCCAATCAGCGTAAATCTAAAATTGACGCGCGACGGAAGGAATTGGCAAACACCGATAAATGGATTGCTGAAAAAGAACAGGAAATTCAAAAAATTAAGGCGCAAATAGAAAAAAAGAAGGCCGACAAAGAAAAATTTCAAGCTGAACTTGCCAACACCGCGAATAAAATCGAAACGGTAAAAAATAATTTCGAAGCATCGTACAAATATCTTGCAGGACAAATTGTAGATGACTTAAATAAAATAAAACAGTTTCTTAAATAAGAGAGAATGTCAAAGAAAAAATCATTTTGGAGGAGACCGGAAGGTGTAACAGGGGGATTAATTTTAGCCGCATTACTATTTGGCGGTGGGTTTTTATTTTTGAATGCGCTACCTTTTTTAGTCAGTGCCTTCTCCAGCATGTTGTCACTAACTATAATGCTGGCTGTTGTAGGCGTGCTGATATACATGGTTCTCGACCCAAAAATGAGAAACCTTGTGTGGTATATGTACAAAAGTGTAATGCGCTGGATCACTGGATTGTTCGTGCAAATCGATCCAATAGGTATTTTGAAAAACTACGTTGACGATTTACGAGGCAATTTGAAAAAAATGAATATGCAGATAGGCAAGCTACGCGGCCAGATGCATAAGTTAAAAGAACAAATCATCAACAACCAGCGATCCATCAGTTCTAATTTGGAGATGGCCTCGAAAGCAAAGGACACGAATCGCAGAGACGTGATGATCTTAAAATCCCGAAAAGCCGGCCGACTCAAAGAATCAAACGTCAAGCTGGAAGACCTCTACACGAAAATGGAAGTTCTCTATCGTGTACTGACGAAGATGTATGAAAATTCTTCCATCATGATGGAAGATATTGAAGATCAGGTTAAGGTAAAAGAACAAGAACGTGCTGCAATCCGAGCAAGTCATGGTGCGATGAAATCAGCGATGAACATTATCTCAGGCAATAAAGATAAGCGGTACATGTTTGATCAGGCGCTGGAAGCCATAGCAGATGACGTAAGTCTGAAAGTTGGAGAAATGGAACGATTCATGGAAATGTCCGAGAGTTTCATGAACAGCGTTGATCTGCAAAACGGCGTATTCGAAGAAAAAGGGCTAAAGATGCTTGAGCAGTGGGAAAAAGAGTCCAGTCTCATATTAGGTTCAGAAAAAGACATGCTGCTCTTACAGGCCGAAAATGACAATGACGTCCTGGATCTTGATGCGCCTATCGCTCGTCCTGAGCGGGCGGACAATCACCGAAATCAATACGACACTTTTTTTGAATAATTACAAAAGTCACCGGATCAGTATTAATTTACTTTCCATCAAATAAAAATAATTAATAAAATAATAATTACATCATGGCAACGCGATTGACTCCGCTATCACGAATTTTAATTACATTACTCATCGTAGCGGCTATAGGGTTTGGAATTAAATATTTAATTGACAATACCGAATTAGGTGATCGAATAAAAGAATCAGCTGATAAAATTGAAACGGGAACAACGACCGAAAAAGACAATACAGCCAAAACCGAAAAACCCGCCGGAACGACTAAAGTGACCGATGACGAAACGTTGGTTGTTCAGGTATTTACCTGGGGTGGTTATGCACCTGGTATTTACTTTAACGAAGGTTTTAAACCATCAAAGCATTCCAGGTATTTTAAAGATTATGGCCTTAATGTAGAATTTAAGTTAATCGATGATTTTGATGCGTCGCGGCAAGCCTGGATTGCCGATGAAGTCCATCTTCACGGAAATGAGGTGAGCGCCATGGCAACAGAGATGGAGCGACTCGGACCTGAAAAACCTAAAGTACTCATGCAGGTAGACTGGTCCCGTGGTGGTGATGCCATCATCGGTCGGCGCGGAATCAAGCGTATCAATGATTTAAAAGGAAAAGCCGTTGCGGTAACTCCATCAACACCAAGCCAAACATTTCTTCTTTTTGCGCTTGAGTCGGCGGGACTTTCACTGGCTGACGTTAAAGTAATAGAAGTTCCAAGTGCTCCTGATGCTGCAGTAGCCTTCAGAAGTGGTAAGGTTGACGCCGCCGTAGTCTGGAGCCCAGATGATATTTTCGCAACACGTGACGTTCCGGGTTCCAGCATATTGCAATCTACCCGGGAGGCCTCTCATATTATAGCTGATGTCTTTGTTGTAAAGCAGTCGTATATCGACAAACATCCGGATAAATTGGCGAAATTTTATGAAGGTTGGATGCGCGGTGCTGCAGAATTGAACAGCAGTAAGGCTAACCTCGAAAAAGCCGCTAAAATTCTAGGCGACGGACTGGGTATGTCTGCGGAGGATGCCCTCGGCATGATGGAAACGGTCAGGTTCACAACACATGGGGACAATTTGAATTTCTTTGGAATGAATTCAACGTATAAAGGTGTTACTGGACTTTCCTTGTATACTAAAATGGGCGATGAATTTGAAAAACTAGGTTTCGCTCCAGCGAATCGTCCGAATTGGAGGACATTGAGCTATGCGCCAGCTATTTCTGCAGCCAACTTGACCGGTAAAGGACATCTGGCGGAGGGGCAAAAAGACTTTGAGCCAGCTAAACCTGCCGACAGGGTAAAGCCAGCAATTGCATCAAAACCAATAAGCATTTCATTTCCAACAGGAAGTGCCGTGGTAGGCGACAACGCCAAAACTCTAATTGATTTACAATTCTCAGGTGTTGCTAAAGCCTATGGCAACTCCAGAATACGTGTTGAAGGAAATACGGATTACACGGGAAGCAGAGAGACAAATATTCGATTGTCAAAAGAGCGCGCACAGGCGGTAGCAAAGTATTTAGAACAGCAATATAGTATTGATCCGGATCGATTTATCATCGTTGGCAATGGGCCTGATAAACCGGTAAAAGGCTGCGAAACTGACCGATCACCGGCTTGTCTTGCAAAAAATAGAAGAACAGAATTTCAATTGCTTGCCGATTAAATGATTGGCTACGAAAAAGGATTACTAAAATTACGTGGACTAATAAGTTCGCGCACAAATCTTCTATTGGAAATAGGAGGTTTCGCTTTGCTACTGGTGATCTGGTATCTGTTAACCGCAGGGGAAGACCCTATCTTGCGGAAGGCCATCTTACCCGGACCGAGAGATACTTTTGCCGCTTTTTTTGAATTAATCCGCGAAAATGAATTAATTCGAAATGTTCTTCATTCAATCGGATTGAATTTAGCAGGGTACATCGAAGCCATTTTATTAGCGATTATATTTGGGTTTTTGATCGGCCTATTTCCGCTTTTTCGTGGCCTTTTTCAACGACAAGTCGACGCCTTGCGATTTGTCCCCCTTACGGCGGTGACAGGTATTTTCATTGTCTGGTTCGGCCTAGGTGTTGGTATGAAAGTACATTTCTTGGCTTTCGGTATTTTTATATACCTGCTGCCCGTTGTCGTGCAACGACTGGACGAGGTATCCGACGTTTACTTAAAAACTGTCTATACGCTGGGAGCCACCAATTGGCAAACGATCAAGTCCGTATTTATTCCTCATGTAATGTCAAAACTCATAGGAGACATTCGCGTGTTGACGGCCATTTCATGGACGTATATCATAATAGCCGAGATGCTCGGGAATGAAGGTGGAATAGGCGCACTCATCTGGCGCGTAGGTGTCCGACAAGGACGAATGGACAAATTATTTGCTTTACTTGTTATAATAATTATCATCGGAGCATTTCAAGATAAGATATTTAACATGCTCGATCGATATTTCTTTCCACATAAATATCAGACACAGCCTGACTACGGCACAACAAAAAAGGCGTCGACTTTCCAGGTATTTTTGGCCTATATCTGGCAGACATTATTTTATGTTTTACTGGCCATTTATTTATTACTGATACTTAACGAGTACACCGGATTGATTACAAATGAAAAGATCCTTGGGCATTACTTCGGTGGTACAGCGCCAGTAGTAAACTTAGTTGTTATTGCTACAGCCGCGTACATTGGTTACGAGTTTATTAAGAAACGAAAAAAGTAATGGCAGAATTTTTTGAATTATTAGAAGCAGAATTACAACCGCAGATAGACAAAATTTTGCATCATCCGTTTTTAAATCGAATTAAAGACGGTTGGCTTAATCGGGATCAATTAAAATACTTTGTAGGGCAGTATGGTATTTATTGCCGATTCTTTCCCCGATTTTTATCAGCCGCGGCAGCAAATATACCTGATGATCCGACGCGCATGGCTCTAGTCGAAAACCTCTGGGAAGAGCACGGTGAAGGCATCTTGACAAAGTCTCATCGCATATTATACAATAACTTTGCAGAGGCTATTGGTTTCACAATAGACGAATTAGAAAGCACACCTGCTTTGGCTACCACAGAAATCTGTGTTGAAAATTTAATGGATCTATGTCGGGACAGCCATTTTTTAGTGGGATTGGGTGCATTAGGGCCCGGTACCGAATATTTCACAAATGACGAATATCGAATCATTGCCGAGGGCATGAAAACATACGAATTTCTGTCTGAATCAGACATTGAATTTTGGACCGTCCATATTTCACTCGACGAACATCATTATTCAGACATGATCGATGCCATAAAAAAATGGGTTACGGATGAAAAATCAGAAGAACGCATTCGGAAAGGAGCGCTTAAGGCACTCGCTTTAGAATACATATTTTGGGAAGGACTTGAAGATAATTTACCAGGAAAATAAGGACTGCAGATGTTCACAGATAATCCAACTACTAAAAATATTATCGAACTACGAGGAATTAGCCAGTCGTACGACGGCGGTCGGACCTATGTGATGAAAGATTTAGAGTTCCTTGTGGAGGACAAAGAGGGGCAGGGACAATTTGTAGTTGTGCTAGGGATGTCAGGTAGTGGAAAATCCACTTTGCTTCGCTATATAGCAGGGCTTCAAAAACCAACTTCCGGAACAGTAAAAATTGCTGGAAAGCCCGTTAGTCGCGAGAATAGGGCGGGTATGGTCTTTCAGCAATATTCATCTCTGCCATGGATGACAGTTCTGGATAATGTAGGGCTGGCATTGCGCTATCAAGGTGTAAACAAAAAAGATCGCGATGCAAAAGCCATGGAAATGATCGAAATGGTCGGCCTGGCCGGACATGAATACAAGTATGCGCAATACCCCTCATTGTCCGGTGGTCAGCTGCAACGCGTCGCAATTGCGCGTAGTCTACTGGCAAATTCCAACGTGCTGTTGATGGATGAACCTTTTGGAGCATTAGATATTCGCACGCGGTTACAAATGCAAGACTTACTCGAAGATATTTGGTTAAAATTTAGACCCACAATTATTTTCGTTACACATGATATATCCGAAGCTGTATATCTTGCTGATGATATATATATACTTTCTGCGCCACCGGCAAAATTTGTCGAACATATCGACATTGATTTACCCTTCAACCGTTCTCGAGCTACTAAAAGGGAACCCAGATATATAGAGCTCGTGCAAGAGGTAGAAGATCGGATGATTCAAGTGGCCGAAATGACCTCAAGCCACGCATAAAGAATGGAGCAGTAAATAAAAAATTAATTGCTCAAAAAAGTATTCACGTCATCGCGCAGCTGTGAATCGCGGTCCAACCAAAGCATATGACCACACGCATTTTGATAAATGCGAAGCTTGGCATTCGATATACGTTCATTTGCAAAATGCGCAAATTCAATCGGTACGGCCTTATCAAAGCGACTGTGCAATATTAACGTGGGGCAATTAATTTGGGCCAAATTATCAACTTCGATTCTCTGATTTATGTCAGCAATGAATCCCTTCCCAGAGGCCTGACTCATAATTAATTTTCGAATCGTATTGATTTGTCTAATGGTGACACCCTTAGGCGGCCTTAAGGAAAGTTGATTAATAAAAATACGTGACATAGTGTTGGGAAGTATGGTGAAAAAGAATTTGAATAAATACCATGTTACTTTTTCAACTTTGGGAGCAAACAATACACGAGCTAACTGGTACTCTCTCGATTTTTTAGACAACCATTTGCGCGTCACGGCCGAGATCAGAATTAATTTTTCCGTACGATTTCCAAATTCAGCGGCCAGGCAAATAGCGGTTAAGCCACCGGCTGAAATACCGAGTACAATAGCTTTATCGACAGCAAGTTTATTGAGCAATTCGATCATAAGAAAAGCGGCGTCTTTCGGCTGCGAATTTAGCCCCAACGGTGTCTTTCCATAACCAGGCCTGGATGGAATAATGAGACAATATTTGCTCAAGTCGAATCCAGTACAACACAACGTATCACGGCAATTGCTATGCCCACCATGAAGAACCAATACAGCGATTCCACGTCCAATTGTTGAATATTCAACTGGACCAAAGGCAGTCTTTACTAGATGCATTTTTGCCTGCAACTATCCGAATCGCTCCTTCAGAGCTATTGATTTAATATGATGGACTTCACAATGGCTCTACCATCATTTAATTTAAGTTTAGCCAAATAGTAGCCGTCCGATAAGTCATCCAGTGCCAACATATTATTCTTTCCATCTAAGTCATGGTACATACGAACCTGCCGTCCATTGACATGATATAGCTCAATTTCGTAAGAACCAAGTTCTGGGCTGACTTCGACAAATAGTGTTTTTCCGTAGGAATACAGTGTGACTAATTCTTCCAATACTTGCTGATTATAAGCATTACTTAATTCATCAACAAAAATTGAATCCACTGTGAATACACAATCATTCGCGTCGGTCACAACTACAGAATAATAGTCCGAGAATAAATTAAATAGATCTTCTTCCATGGAATAGGGCATTGTATCTCTGAACCATGCAAATTCATACGGTGATGTGCCGCCCACAACATTAATTTCAATGCTTCCATCGAAATTTCCAACGGTGGCATCTATAATTATTAAAGAATCTAACATCAGACTATCTGGCGCATCGATAACAAATGTGTCCAGCAAAGTACATCCCGTGGCATCAACGATCTCAATAATGTACTCTCCCGCAGCAAGCATAGAAATATCTCCATTTGGAGTCAGTGAGAATGAATATGGTGCCGTTCCACCCGTAGTCATCGTCAGTGCAGATCCATCGCTGGAATACGAACATGATGCGTCGACGGTAGACATCTCATTTGCCAGATCTGAAATAACCGTCACACTAAATGAACAGACTGCCCGGTTACCAAATTGATCCACGGCCTCATAGCTTTCTGTGGTTGTGCCCACGGGAAATAATTGACCACTACCTAATCCCGAAAGCAAATTCACCTGAACACCAGGGCAGTTATCATCTGCCGTTGGCAGAACATAGTTAATTGTATCGCATGAATTCACGGTAATATCGGCAGGACAAGCTATTGTCGGACTTATTGTATCGATGACAATCAAGTACAATGTCGCTGCACCAATATTACCGGAGGCATCACCCACCGAATATTCCTGATCAAATATTCCAACGTCATCGCAATCAACTTCAAGATTCGTGAATAAAGCGCCGGGGTTTGGATCGCAGTTATCTTGTAGATTGGCGAAAAAAGCCGCGCTATCCAATACCGCCATTCCATTGTGATCCAGAAACAGGCAAAGTGTATCAAGTATATATTCAGGCATTTGTGTATCACTTCCTGATAATGTGGTCATTGCATTTGCCATACAACCATCAGTCCCAGTTACTGTAATACTATAATTGTTCGCGGCCAATCCGAAAATTGTGTCGGCCATGGAAGCTGTTGACCAGGATACAGAAGCAACATCCATGTTAGCGTTGTATGTCAACACACCGTTTACGTCATTCGGGCAATCTAAATCTTGAATAACAACTATGTCAACCGTTAAATCACAACCGGATCCCATCACAGTCCCACTGGCTGTTTTCTCACAATCATTGGCATCCGTCACAGTAACCATGTATGTCCCTGGTGGCAAATTGATATTCGCAGCCCCTGAAGCACCATTTGACCATTCGTAATCATATGGGCTATTACCCCCCATGGGTGTTGCAACAATAGACCCATCATTTGCCCCAGGTGCACTTTCATGTGTGATATCCAGGTCAATTGTAATATCCATCGGCTGTGATATGTTCACAACCACCATATCCTGACATCCATTGGCATCTGTGACCATACAGGTGTAAACTGCCGCAATAAGATTACTCGCAGTTGCTCCCGTCTGACCATCGGACCACATGTAATCATAGGGCATCGTTCCTCCAACAGCTGAAACGGTTGCACTGCCGTCGGAGCCACCAAAACAAGATACGTTTTGCTGATTAGTTACAGACAAGATCAGTTCATCTGGTTGCTGGATATTTACGTCCAGCACTTCCGTACAAAGGTTATTGTCCGTCACCGTTACAGTTTGAACGCCAGGTCCAAGATTAACAGCCGTTGTCCCATTTTGGCCATCGGGCCAATTGTACGTGTATGGAGCGGTTCCTCCATCTCCCGCTACTGTTGCAGTGCCATCATTAAAGCCAAAACATGAGATATCAGTTTGTGTGACTAACTCCAGTGTCAATATGTCGGGCTCATCAATCGTTGTAGAACCTGTTGCAGTACATCCATTGTCATCCGTCACCGTCACGGATACGAGCCCCGCATCGAGACCAGTGGCCGTCGCCGTCGTTTGTCCGTTTGACCATAAAAACATGTACGGTCCTGTTCCACCTGATGGAGACGACATGGCTTGTCCGTCACCGTCACCGTTACAGGTTATGTGATTAACAACCGTAACGGTAGGATCTATGGCTGCAGGTTCGTCGATTTGCACCGAGGCAGTCGCCGTTTGGGCATTGACATCCGTCACGGTCACTGTTGCCAAACCGGCAGGTAGCATCGTCGCAGTCGCGGTGGTTTCACCATTTGACCAGAGGTACATGTATGTTGGTGTACCACCTGTTGCCATAACCGTAGCAGATCCATCATCTCCACCATTACAGGTAACATCAGATGACGCCGTGATTTGAGCATCAAGCGGAGTTAGTCCCGTAAAGTCTCCCGAAACGTTAGATGTTACGACGCCGTCTCCACCGTTGGTCGAGTTTCCATTTGCAAGGACGCTGGCGGCGTAAAAAGTAATATCGCCATCCGGCCCGGATAACGGCGCCTCCCAGTCTACAGACCAGGAAACCATATCGCCTCCACCAAAACCCATAGCCGGTTGATGCTCGTGGTAAGAGCGGCCGGAACCCACAACGGTGATCGTACTGGCCGCCGATGGATTACTCATTGAACCCGCGTTTATATTCCCATCATCGTGTAAAGCCAACATTTGAAAGCCCGCCAGGACAGAACCGGTTGTCGTCGTGGAAGTTACTGTAATTGTATACGTCTGGCCAGGTGTAACGGTAGTCGGGACACCTGTAATCATAACGTTACCTTGTTGTGCTCCAGCACTGTGACAATCAGAGCACAAACCATCACCTGGTGCTCCGGTTCGACCGTTGGGTGGATTTGAACTAAACGAAAGGGCTAAAACAATGGCTAGACCTGCTAACAAACGGAGTATCGAATGCTTCATGATGGCGATTTAATTATGAACCTTTAAAGTACAAATTCAAAATTGTACACGCTCTGTACATTATACGACATGGAATAGATATTTTCTGAATCGGCTGAATCAAATGATGAATAGTTTATCCTCTAAACTTCACAAGCATATGGACTGAATTAAAACTTATTATATTCATATCGAAGCGCACGCATCATTTCACCATTTTTACCAGCCGACTTGGTTCACAGCATATGAAGAAGCATATCGCTAAAAACTTACTATTACATTATTCCATGTGCGCTGTCATCGCACTCAATGTTCTGCTATATGCCGCCACAGAACATATAGAAATACCATCACTATTTGGTCGCCAAGATGCGTCCGGTCTGTCGCATGACAAAGCGCAAAAATTTGTCTACTTCTTCTATCACTTAGGAGCATTTCCGTTGACTACGCAGCAATCAGAATTAATCGATTCCGAAGCCGGAGCGCAACAATCCATCATCGATCATGGTGAAGAATTAATGACCGAATGGAAACATTGGGCCCGATACGGAGAGCATGCCAGAATTTGGGCTTACATGCCACATGCCTTTGTATATAAAGACAGATTAAAACCATCGGTCAAATTGTTTAATGCTTTTATTTTTTTAACTGGGCTACTATGTTGTCTTCTGGGGTTTTCAAAAATAAATCGATTGTTCTTGGGAATAGGTTTAGTTGGAATAATAAATCTATCCCCATTTTTTATCTACGAAATCTATTCCAATGAAAATATATTTGGATTAGCTTGTTCGATCTTCCTCATTCTTCTTGGCACCCATCTATTCTTGTGGAAAAACAAAAGCATCACTTCGCTGCATTTTATTATCATTTTTATAGGAGCCACCCTTTGCGCTGTTCTTTCTGAAATGCGGAATTCCTTTTCTGTTGTTCTACTTTCTCAGTTGATCTTTATCGCATGCATTCCAAAGTTAAATTGGAGGGGAAAATTCTTCCTGCTAATTTTTGGCTTATGTGTTTTTTGGGGATTTAGAAAGACCATTGCATACTATTTTAAAAACAAACAAGTAGTTACGGAACAGTTAGTGGAACGGCATGGTGGGCACGTATATTCAGGTCACTCGACCGGAGGGCACGGAATCTGGCATCCTATTTTCTGCGGATTAGGTGATTTCGATAAAAAGTATGGTTATACGTGGCGAGATCAAACCGCATACGCGTATTCCATTCCACATCTTCAGAATTTGGGTTACGATTTTGATTATGAAGACGGATTACATACCGGTACCTACTATGATGGTTCTAAATTGTTTTATCGAAAGTTTGAGGAAATACCGGAATACGAGGCCATCATTAAAAATAAAGTAATAATGGATATCGCATCAGATCCGTTATGGTACATGTTAATCCTGCTTAAGCGCCTTATAGCCATATGCTCATTTAGTCTTCCGATTCCATTTATAGGGTGGTTTATCATCTATCTTTTTTACAAGTTTGCCAGGGAAAAAAACCGATTCGGAATCGTACTATTGCTGACCTCACTTCCGCTCTCATTAAATGCACTATTAATATATGCAGGCCAGGGCGCTACGTTTAATGGTGTGTTTGGATATGTTGTTTTCGCCTTTCTTTTAGAGAGCTTTTGGAAGAAAAAGGGTAATGCGCGTCCAGGGTAGGGCATCCTATTCTTTTAAATCCTCCAGATTATATCCTACATTAAAACCGATCTTCTGCGGTTGCTTTTCATCATCATCATAATCCTCCCACTCGGTGATATCACGTAAAAACTCTTCGAGGTGTCTGATAATAAAGGGTGGCTGCAACTCTTCTGGCCGATAGATGGCGATCATCTTCGATGGTTGAGGTTCGCCAATTCCTTCTATATAGGGTGGCATGATCATGACAATTATCTTACCATTGAACAATTGCTGATAGACCAACATCCCATTAGCACGAACAAATTGGCGCTTCATTTCATTTTCCAATTCCTCATAAATCCCGCTATGCACTTTGCCCAAATCAAGAATGATGGCTTCAAGATTCTTCACTTGCTGCCTTACCTCAACAGTGGCTTCAAGCCCGATTTCGGCACACGTATTCGTCAATAAGTCAATGAGGCTGTTTTTCAATGAATCGTCCCAGGCTTTGCGATACGCCCTTGTATTTTCTTGAATTTCGTTGTACTTCTTAACCTTGTTCTTCAGGCTATGTAATTCTTGCATGTCAACAGATTTGAAGCTAAGGTAATGTATGCACTGTATATATAAAGAAGTACGAAAAAAGTGCCTTCACTTTTGCACGTGAGCAGAATTTATAACTTTGGCGCTTGAAAAGACGCTTGCTTTAATAATCAATGATGAGTTTGCATGGCAAAAAATTTACTCATAGTCGAGTCACCGGCAAAGGCTAAAACAATCGAGAAATATCTCGGCAAAGATTTCAAAGTCAAATCCAGCTATGGTCATATTCGTGATCTTGATAAGGGAGCGAAAGGAATTGATATTGAAAATAATTTTAAACCGAGCTATGTTGTTAGTCCCGAGAAAACCAAGGTAGTTAAGGAGTTAAAAGAATGGGTTAAGAAGGTCGATGAAGTATGGCTCGCCACGGATGAAGACCGCGAAGGGGAGGCCATTAGTTGGCATTTATGCGAGGTGCTAGGGCTAAATGAAAATACTACGAAGCGTATCGTCTTTCGAGAAATAACCAAACCCGCAATTACAAAAGCCATTGACAATCCGCGCACGGTAAATACCAATTTGGTCAATGCACAACAGGCGAGAAGAATTTTGGATCGCCTGGTTGGATTTGAACTATCTGAAACACTTTGGAAAAAAGTAAGAAATAAATTGTCGGCGGGTCGCGTACAATCAGTTGCGGTCAAAATTCTGGTCGACCGAGAGCGTGAAATTCTCAACTTTGAAATCGCAAATTTTTACACACTACAGGCACATTTTATCGTAAAGGATAAAGACGGACGTGAAACAGTTTTAGAAGCTGAATATCCCGGTAGATTCCACGATGAGGAATCGTTGAAAAAATTTCTGGAGGGGTGTGTAGGATCGACTTTTAAGATCGAGAATATTCAGAAAAAACCAACGAAGCGAAGGCCTGCACCACCATTTATCACATCCACACTGCAACAAGAAGCGAGTCGAAAAATGGGGTATGCCGTCCGCAGAACGATGGTCATTGCGCAAAAGCTTTACGAACGGGGCCTTATAACATACATGCGTACGGACTCGGTCAACATGAGTGATCTCGCTTTGGGGTCTATTGCCGAGTTGATCAAAAAAGATTACGGCGAGCGATACGCACACACCCGCAAATTCAAATCAAAATCCGGTAATGCCCAAGAGGCGCACGAAGCCATCCGACCCACGTATTTCGAGAACAAGTCAATCGAAGGTGATCGAGATGAAGTTCGTTTGTATGAGCTCATATGGAAACGAGCTGTGGCGAGCCAAATGGCCGATGCCGAATTAGAAAAGACCATCGTTGACATTTCCGTTTCCGGGCTGCCGGCGGAGAAGTTGGTAGCTACCGGGGAGGTAATGGTGTTTGAAGGCTTCCTCAAACTGTACAATGTCTCGAAGGACGAGGACGAAGACGAAGCGACCAAAGGTATATTACCACCGCTATCTATTGGTCAAATGCTTCCGCTAAAGATTATGGAGGCGCGCGAAAAATTCACGAAGCCTCCTGCGCGGTACACCGAAGCTAGTCTTGTCAAAAAACTAGAAGAAAAGGGCATTGGAAGGCCGTCAACGTATGCGCCCACTATAACTAAAATCATGGAACCGGGAAGAGGATACGTTGTCAAAGACAGCCGCGAAGGTACAGAACGCACGTTTGTGAAATACGTCCTTGAAGCGGATAAAATATCGATGTCAACGGCAACAGAGACAACCGGTATTGTCAAAAACAGACTTTTTCCCACAGATATGGGAATGATTGTAACGGATTTTCTTTCAGAGCATTTCCCTACAATTATGGACTACAGTTTCACTGCTGATATCGAAGAAGATTTTGACGAAATCGCAGAAGGGAAAACACGATGGAAAGAGATGGTAAATGAATTCTATAAACCATTTCATAAGCAAATAGAAAAAACAATTGCCGAGTCGGACAGGGCAACTGGTGAGCGCATACTTGGAACACACCCGGATAATGGCAAAACCGTGCTGGTTCGAATGGCTCGATACGGCCCCGTTGTTCAATTGGGTACAACGGAAGAAGTAGGAGAGGGCAACAGCGACCAGATCCAATATGGCTCCTTGAAACCAGGGCAGAACCTTGAGTCCATAACGTTTGAAGATGCCCTGGAATCGCTCAAACTGCCCAAAGTGATTGGAGAATTTGAGGGGAAGGAAGTTTTAGTTAACAACGGACGATATGGCCCTTATATTAAATACGACGAGGGATTTATCAATATAGGGCGTAACACTGATCCGCTCAAATTGGAGTTGAATGATGCCATAGAGTTCATAAAAGAAAAGCAGAAAGCTGATGCACCGGTAATGTCCTATAAAGGAAATCCGGTTACCAGAGGAAAAGGCCGGTTTGGACCATTTTTAAAGTATGAAGGAATGTTTGTAAATATTCCGCGTAAATACGATCCCGAAAATCTTTCACAGGATGAAATGATTGAATTGATCGAAAAGAAAATTGAAAAAGAAGCAAATCGATACATACATAAATGGGACGAGCTCAATCTGGCAGTCGAAAACGGACGTTGGGGACCATTCATTCGGTTTAAGAAAAAGTCGATCAAATTGCCGCGTAGTGAAGATGGAAAACGCATGACGTCGGAGGAAGCAAAAGAGTTATCGCTGGAGACGGTTCAAGAGCTTGTCCTTGCCGAAATACCAAATGCCTGGCCTAAAAAGAAGACAAAAACAGCTGCTAAAAAAGCCAAGACGACTTCCAAAAAGAAAAGTTAGCCGCTCAGGTCGCACAGTTTTCCTGGGATTATTAATCTAATATATGTCACAAAAAAATGGCTTAACTTAGGGGAATGCCCTTGGAAATTAATGTCGTGCGCATCGATCAGACTGAAAACAGCACCATCAGTAAATTATTTATCGACAGCCATTTCATCTGCTTTATCATAGAAGACGGAGAGCGTGCCAATAAAATTCACGGTATGACGCGTATTCCGGCTGGCCGGTATAAACTGATAAAACGAACCTTTGGGCGGTTCTTTGATAAGTATAAGGTACGCTTCGGCCATGAATTTGTTTGGGAAATCGAAAACGTTCCTAATTTTACGGACATACTTATTCACTTAGGCAATCGAATTGATGATACGAAAGGATGCTTGCTTCCTAATCAACAGGTCGCTTTTGATGGATCGAACTACTTTGGTGTAAGCAGTAAGCCGGCCTACCTCACGCTTTTTGATAAACTGAAAGTAGCCGCAACAGCTAATATTGATATAATCCGATAATATGGTAATTGATGCATTTCTCAGATGTTTAGCGCGTCTTGATTAAGACTGGCTAATCTAGAGGCTAAATTTTGACCTGGTCTCGGATACAATTTGACAAACGTTGTTATATTTGCGACCCGATTAGCGAAAGTAGCTCAGCTGGTAGAGCACGACCTTGCCAAGGTCGGGGTCGCGGGTTCGAATCCCGTCTTTCGCTCTTCTTCTCCTAAAGTGCTGATTTCCAGCGAGATAGAAGAAAAACAACCGACACAGTTTTGACACAGTTACATAATAGGTAGCTGATGATCAAAAAAATGTCCCTACCATATCTTCCCGCGCGATTAGTAAAAGGTGAAAACCGATGGTACCAAAAACGAGATTGGTCACCAGTTCGAAGGTTCTTAGCTGATATTCCTTCAATTAACGACATTCAATTGCTTTACAAATACCTCCAAACTTGCATTGCGCTGTAAATCCCTAATCTACACATCACACCTGATGTCATAAAGGGAGAACCTTTTAGGTCTTATAATATTCCAATCTACACCTCAGCCAATCCCTTTTCCAACTCTACTCATTAACAATGCGAGCTTCATTTTCGTGTCACCGAACGTTTGTAATACAGCTTTTGTACGGAGGTATTCCTACGTATGCATGATGATTTTACGAGTACCATTGCTTTCACAAACTCATCTAACATGTATTTCACCCTACTTATACTATAGTTAGATGCATTTTATTAGGTAGACTTAGGTATAAATACTTTTTTCGGTTTAGGGTATTTATACGGTGGATAATTTGTTATGAGAATTTACTTTTATCAAGTTAGTTGTAGTTAATTAATTGCCATCTCCTTGATGAGGGTTCTGCAACGTCTACGACGTTTTTTTGAGAAGTAAATCTAAGATATGTATGAGTACAAAATCGAGCTCCTAAATTTCAAAATTTCAGGAAAAGCTAATATGAATTCCGTTCTGGACAATCTTGAAAGTGATTTTACACATGAATCTCGTAATGGTTGGGAATATTATGGAGTGATGCCCGTCACAACTTCCAAGAGTCCTGGTTGCCTTGGCGTATTGCTTGGACAAGGACCAATTGTAACTGAAACCCAAGCTGCTATTTTTCGAAAAAAAATAGGATGATGCTCATTCAAAATAGGTTTAGGAAAACTAACAACCACACACGTAAAAAACCACTTAGAGCTTATTTTGAGGGTTCGCGCTATTGCTCTGTTTATCCACTTGACAGGTATGCTAAATTCGAAAACTTGTTTCACAAATGTGTAGAAAGTGTGCAAAGAAGAGGACTTGCAGAGCTGGTAGAAACTAACCACATAAATTTGACTAAACATAATAATCTAGTATATCAGCCCAAACAATTCTAATAAAAATGAAGAGATTAATTGCAATAGTACTATCGTTGGTATTCGTTATCAGCTATAAGACTGACGCACAGGTTTTTTTTGACGACCCTCTTAATCGTCTAAGCAACTATTCCATGTTCACTGCGATCGAATTTCAGACAAAATTCAGCAAGAGGCCTCGAGATAATGAAGACCGAATTAGGCCTATTATGAGCGTTGACTCCGTTTCAGTTAGGTCAGCCCAAACGCCATCTAACTCCAGAATTCCGGGGCAAAGCCCACCTGAATCGGTCAATAAAAAACAGAACAATATTCCTGTATACTTTTACTTTTGTGAAGGAGGATCATTATATATTTTAAACGAAAATCACGAGTATATTTCCTTCAATAGCCATTGGTATGAGGAAAAAGATTCAGAACATAAACGCACCAGATTCTATATTGACGTAATTGACACCGATTCCAGCACATGCAGTATTCCAATCAAAGGTCGCCATGAATTGTATTGGAGTGATTCAAATACTTGCAAATTGGTGATAATTTCAGGTGGCGTAGATGAACCTATTTACGATTTCTTACTCCAAAAAAGTTTTAGTAATGACCAGTGAAAGAAAGTCCCACGATATCCTGCGATCCAGTTTGTTCACTATTGCTGTAGCATTAATAGCGGCTTATGCGGCATACTATTTTTCAATTTTGGAGTATAAGAGAATATACCAAAACGGTGTCTATGACAAAATTTTGGCAGGCGTGGGCAAGATCAAGTACTCCTGTGAAGATACTTCTAACTCATCGCTTTACTCCGAGGGATTACAGGAGTTTTATACAAGCTTTTATATTTCGGGGTCTCGGCAAACAGATGAAACCATCTTAAAATCTCTAATCTTACTTAGAAATTGTTTGGATTCTAATAAGAACATCGAAAATTGCAGTGCATGCCTACAAGAGGTTGATGACTTGATCGACATAATTCACAATAAATATTTGTAAGATATGAAAGCGTTTTTGAGTTGGCCCGGTGAGTTAAGTCGTCAATTAGCGGAAGCATTTAATGATTGGTTACCGGGGGCTCTTGAAGGCGTAGATCCATTCTTTAGTCCAGATGATATTGCCAAAGGAAAAAGGTGGTCGACGGATTTATACGAAACACTGGACAACATTGATCACGGCATATTATTTATCACACCTGAAAACGCCTTTAGTAATTGGGTGCATTACGAAGCCGGTGCGTTGGCAACAAATAGCAAAGATTCAAGAGTAATTCCACTGCTCTTCCAAACAAATAAGCCCCAGGATTAAGATTCTCGACTTAGATTTCCTTTACAAATTTAAATTAAAATGGTCCGATACAACTCCTTCTTTTTGAATTTCCTTCTTATAAGCCTTATTGCTTGTAACGGCGAAGTGAACTTAGATGAACTGTCATCTGCTGAGGCTCGATCAGTAATAAATCCTTATTCGATTGATCTAAAAAACAGCACGCTGCAATATGAAAATTGCGATTCCATGACGAATCATTTTCCAAACTCCCTTGATGGGTTACTAAACGACAATGGACAATCATATGCCATATATTTACAACCCGAGCAGTGCGAAAATGAAGAGGCAGAGTTATCCGGTAGTCCCTTTTATAAGCTACCCTGGAGAACAGGTTCCCAATCAACATCTCTCGGCCACGCATTAGCATTCGATGTCAAAAGTGTTAATCCGGATCATCTTAGCAAGCTTCGTACTGAAGTAGCCATTATTAACCATAATGACCCAAACCCCATCCAGATTGGAGATACGATTTTCTTTAAGTTCAATCTATACATACACCACCACAGTCAACCTACTCAGCACCCCGGAAACTACTACACCACCATAAGTCAATTTTGGCAATGTCTGGGCGGCGGCTCCATCGGTTACAGTCCTCCTTTTACTGTGCGAATCAAGAGGGACCCCAACGACAGCACAAGTTTGTATACCTTGCAATTTGTAATTAGAAATGTAAACTACAATAACAATGCGGGTTTTGTAATATACGAATACACGGTTAGCGACGATGAGTGGAATACATTCGTCTTGAACATTAAACCACATTACACGACCGACCAGGCCTTTGTTAAAATTTGGACGGCTCCAAATAACTTCGACTGCCAATTAAATCCCGATGTGAGTTGGGTTGGTGAATTAGGCTATGACCCCACGCCTCCAGCTTACGATGGAACTTGTGATGGTTTTTTCGACATGCGTGTCGGTGTTTACAAGAATAGGCAAAGTAGAAGGACAAAAGTTTTCTTTGACGATGTCGTACTAGCAAGGGATTGCGAGTCGATGATTGCCGAAGAGGCTGCGCTTCCACAATAACAACTTGAACGATGATAGCGTCTAACTTATTTATACATCTTGCTTTCTGGTGTTCGTGTTTTCAATTAGAGGCAACGACTTCAAATCTCATCTAATTCCTTATGCCTAATTTTGCATCGTGAGCAAAAAAGGAAAAATACTCGTAGCCATGAGCGGTGGTATCGATAGCACCGTAACGGCCATGCTCCTGCATGATGAGGGCTATGAAGTGGTAGGTATGACCATGAAGACCTGGGACTATGCTTCATCCGGTGGGTCGAAAAAAGAAACTGGATGCTGTTCCCTTGATTCTATTAATGATGCGCGACAGGCCGCAGTCGATTTTGGATTCGCTCATTACATAATAGATATTCGCGAGGAATTTGGCGATTACGTCATCGACAATTTCGTCGATGAGTATGTTGCGGGGCGAACGCCCAATCCATGCATACTTTGCAATACGCACATCAAGTGGGAGGCAATGCTGCGGCGAGCGGATATGCTCGGCTGCGAGTTTATTGCCACCGGTCATTACGCACGTATTAAATACGAAAATGAGCGGTACTTCGTCTCAAAAGGTCTGGACGACAATAAAGATCAGTCCTATGTTCTGTGGGGACTTACACAGAATTGTCTCGCCCGCACAAAGTTTCCTTTGGCGGATTTGACCAAGCCTCAAATTCGAAAAATTGCAGCTGACAGAGGGTATGAAGCCTTGTCTAAAAAAGCGGAGAGCTATGAAATTTGCTTCGTACCTGATAATGATTATAGAAGTTTTTTGAAGCGGCGCGTGCCGGACCTCGAAGATGAAGTCAAAGGTGGTCACTTTATAGACCAAGACGGAAACAGATTAGGTGAACATGATGGATATCCATTTTATACGATAGGTCAGCGCCGAGGACTTGGTCGTGCCTTTGGTCAACCGATGTACGTAACATCTATCAATCCGGATACAAATACTGTAACGCTGGGTACCGAAGAAGAACTCAATCGACGAAGCATGCTCGTCTATAAAGAAAACTGGATGAAGTATCCAACACTGCCGAATAATCAAGAGTTTTTGACAAAAATCAGATATCGGGATGAAGGTGCTTTGGCATCTGTATCCAATCACGAAAAAGGTGTTCAGGTTGATTTTAATCACATGGTCAAAGGCATCGCACCGGGCCAATCAGCCGTATTCTACGAAGGAGATGATGTAATAGGCGGCGGTATAATTTTGGCTGGTAATACCTGGGGGTTTTCGTCATGAAGATTTTGATAAAGTATGCTCTATTTCTGGTTATGACATGCGCTATCGGTTGCGCTGATGATTGCCAATCTTGTGAACCGATTTTTTCAAATAACCAATTAGAATTCACCAACCTCGGACAGCCACATATACAGCTGTTTCAAGTCGATAGCGTGGCTGTAAACGGAGCGCCTGGAGATACCACTCATCGGCAATACATTTTGAAAGAGCATATTTCAGAAGGTTTTGATCAATCCGGCGCAATAAAGCAATTTAGAATTGAGCGTGAGCGATCTGCAGACGGAGGTTTGTCCTTTACTCCGTTATCAGGAGGCCGATATGAAGTAATTGGAAATGACGTCATACGAACAATCGGAAATTTGCCATTTCAAATTTTAGACCTTCCGGCTATAGTAAACAGTACATGGAATGGCGCTTCTTATTTTTCCCAACCTACTGAGCCTCTTTTGATAAATGGAGAACCCATTGATGTTTTTAAAGGTGATTGGCTTTCATCATTCGAAATCACAACATTTTCCAATTCTGAGGACGTAGAAGGCGTTAGGTATGATAGTGTCATTACAATCACACACGTAGACGTTGACGCATTAACAGAACGGCGATACTCAATAGAGAAGTACGCATGGAAAGTGGGGTTAGTATATCGTGAAATGCAATTTTTTGATGAATTATGCGATCAGGTAGGCGACCCTTGCAAAAATGATCTGCCTTGGATTAATCGTGCAAATCGTGGCTTTTATTTGAAACAATGGCGTATCAATTAAATGCATATCAAACCATTGGAAAACTTGGGAAAACCTTCGGTTTAGAGGGTTGGGTTCGGTTTAAAACCGATGTTGCAGGTGAGGCGATTATAGCGTCTTGTCTTAAATATAACCGAGCTGTCTTTGTCCAAATTGATTCATTTAAAATTCCATTTTTTATTAAAAAATTAGATCAAAACAGACAACTCATTCAATTTAAAAAAATTAATTCACAGGAAGAATTAAGAGAATTGACCGGGGCATCATTGTTTGTTGATTCAACGTCAGAATTTTCTACTACTACATCACAAGTCGATCGATTAGCCCAATTTACAATCTTCGATGAGCATACGAACTTCGATCTTGGCCGGATAATTAAAATAGAAGAATATCCAGCACATCCTATGGCTACAGTAAGAATAAATGATAACGATATTCTCATTCCTTTGGTTGAAGAATTCATAGTGGATATAAATCCAGATGAAATGCGTATTATTATGAAATTACCAGAAGGACTTTATGATTTGGTTTAGTCGCACAAAACGGATTCTTTTATTATGTTTTTGGGTTACATGTTCGACTGCTTATAGTCAGAATTTCAAGGTCATCGGATACATTCCGTACTACCGATTTCAACTGGTTGATGAATTTGAATTCGACAAAGTTACACACGTGAATCTTGCATTTGCAAACCCTGATATGGAGGGCAACTTATCAGTTGGAGGGCGGAATATTAATCCAGTTGTGAGTGCTGCTCATGATCATAATGTCAAGGTCTTTTTATCGCTGGCAGGCGGTGCCCTAACATCATCTTGGGCTGCAGCCTGGAGGCACCTCATGATGGAAGAGAATCGCAGTGATTTCATTCATAAAATAATGCAATTCTCTTTATTGCATGAGCTCGACGGAATAGATATGGACTTAGAGTGGTCGCATGTCGATGAACTATACAGTGGATTTGTCTTAGAGTTACGCGATTCAGTTGATGTCTATGGATTCGAGTTGACCGCCGCCTTGCCTGGAACATACCGTTATCCTGATATTAATGCCGAAGCTTTGGCCGCTTTTGACTGGATAAATATGATGGTTTACGATTTGCGCGGACCTTGGGATCCCGATAATCCGGGCCCCCATTCGCCTTTATCCTTTGCACACAGTTCAATCAATTATTGGGAAGGACAAGGCGTTTCTTCTGATAGATTAACATTGGGCTTACCGTTTTATGGGTATGACTTCACAGATAAAAATGATGTGCATGCATTGACATACAATCAAATTGTGCACATTGATTCTTTGAATGCGTACAGGGACCAGGATGGTGCTATTTATTACAATGGGATTCCGACAATTGAGATAAAAACTCAATTGGCTATTGATGAGCTCTCAGGAATAATGATGTGGGAACTTGGCCAAGATCATTTTGGCGAATATTCGCTTCTAGCTGCTGTTGACGCCGTCGTCCAAACAAACACTAGTGGCATTGTAGAAGAAACTAAGGTTGATTTTCTGATTTACCCTAATCCCTTTAGCGACTATCTAAATTTTTATTCCGCAAATAAAATTAATGGAGAGCTTAGAGTATATTCCGTTACCGGAGCACTTGTATATGCTCGAGATAAGATTTCTATCGAGCACACAAAAATTGAATTAACGCACTTGCCAGCCGGCTCATATATATTGCAAGTGATCGCGCCTTCCACTATGACATCAAGAAAAATAATAAAACGGTAGTGTAAAAATCATTCCCAAAATATGTTCATTTGGCTTCGAACATATTTTTTAATATTCACCCAAAATGCCAAAATAAGATAAATAAAGATAGGCGAACCGAGCGTCAGAAGTGAGGTGTATACAAAGTACAACCTAATTTTAGAGCTAGCAACTCCCATCATTTCACCCAATTGGGCACAGACACCAAAGAGCGAACGCTCGAAAAAAGACTTGATATAATCCATGACAACTGTTACCGACATCTATCTAGATTAACGATTACAAATCGAATCGATTGCAAATTATGAGTAAGAAAGCTACTAATCAGATTTAATCAAACCGCCTTCTCATGTCACATTCAATGCGCAACCGACCTATGCAAGATACATATATATTTCGTTAATTTGTTGTATGAATCCCTATCTCGATGCAGATTCCGTATCGCCAGAGGAAAAAACCCTTGAGCGCGCGTTGCGACCTGAAAGACTAGATGACTTTTCGGGGCAAAGAAAAATTGTTGATAATCTCGCTGTATTTATAGAAGCCGCTCGGCGCAGGGAGGAAGCGCTTGATCACGTTCTTCTGCACGGGCCTCCAGGATTAGGTAAAACGACCCTTTCTCATATTATAGCCAATGAATTGGGTGCTCACCTTGTCATGTCTTCCGGACCTGTACTGGAAAAGCCAGGAGACCTGGCCGGAATTCTTACCAATTTGAAAGAGGGTGACGTTCTTTTTATAGATGAAATTCACCGACTGAATAATGTTGTCGAAGAATATCTATACTCTGCCATGGAGGACTATCGCATTGATATTATGATCGATAGCGGACCAAATGCCAGAACGATCCAGATCGATCTAAATCCCTTCACACTGGTAGGCGCTACTACACGTATGGGCCTGTTGACCTCACCCATGCGCGCGCGCTTTGGAATAACGTGCCACCTTGATTATTACGACATCGATACACTGGATATGATTGTCCATCGTTCGGCGACTATCCTAGGCATCGAAATAAAAGATGAAGGCGCGATGGAGATAGCGCGCAGAAGCAGGGGCACACCGAGAATTGCCAATTCCTTGCTTAGGCGTGTCCGTGATTTTGCCCAAATAAAGGGAAATGGAACAATCGACTTACAAATCGCTAAGTACAGTTTAAAAGCGCTAAACGTCGATGACGGTGGATTGGATGAAATGGACAATCGTATATTATCCTGTATCATTCATAAATTCAATGGTGGACCTGTGGGAATAACAACCATAGGTACAGCAGTGGGAGAGGAGAGTGGTACCATTGAGGAAGTATACGAGCCCTTTTTGATTATGGAAGGTTATATACAACGAACTCCTAGAGGACGACTGGCGACAGCCAAAGCCTATCAACATCTGGGAGCAGAACGAGATGGAAATACGCCAACCTTATTTTAGCTCAATATTTTTTTGCTGTCGAGATTAATTAATCCGTTTATCTAGATTGTGTTGCATCAATCGTATTCTATTTTCTTTCCAGAAACGAAATCGTAAAGGGTTAGCCCACGAATTTCGTAATAGCCGAGATAGTAATTACGTAAACTGGCATAATAGTTTTTTCGTGCGGATTCTTTTTCTGCCAAAGCTTGATTTAAATCGAGCGCGTCGACTTTATCAATACTGTATCTTTTGCGTGTAATGTCTAGTCTTTTTTGAGCAACCTCATACGATGACTTTGAAAAATCCAATCTATTTTTCAGCAGTGCTAGTCGACGCACACGAATATCGATGGCACGCTCGAAGGCTTCTTCTTCCTGTTCCAACGTGATTTTGGTTAGTGCCAGTTGACTATTGGCGATTTCTCTTTCTGCTTTGCTGCGACCCCAATCTGCCAAAGGTAATTGAAGAGATAGTGAAATACGTTCCTGGTCGAGTAAATTTTGATAGGCCTTCGACAGTGTATTATCCGTTTGAGAAAGACCGAACTGACCTTGAATATTAATATTGACCCCATTGTTTTTATCGGCTTCGTCCACAGCCCTCTCGGCTTCAAGAAGTCGTCGTTGAAAAGCCGTAATTACAGATCTATTTTTCTTTGCCCAGGCCATCGCTTCATCCGGATCTATATTAACCAAAGCAAATTCAACGGGCTCTAATAAATTAAAATAAATCTCTTCTTGAATGTTCATTAGCTTGCGCAATTCTTCAGCGGTATTATCTAAATCAATTTTTGCCTGAACTTGAGCAAACTCGGCAGATCGGACCGTTAATTCAATTTGCAACAAATCAGTTTCTGCAATTCTGCCTACGGAATATCTGCCCTTTGATAATGCATATAATGAGTCAGCATTGAGTTTATCCAAGTTGGCCGCTTCCAAATCAAGTTGCGCGATATAATATTCAAAAAATGCCTGAACAGCTGAAAAGGCAATTTCCTCCATTTCTTCAATATAGGCGCGTTCTGACTCTTCATAAATTAACGGTTCGATCTTTTGACTCCATTTATGTTGATTGTGCTGAAATAACGGCTGCGTGAGTCCAAGTGAAATAGGCGTTGAAAAATAGGATGTCGAACCCGAGTTGCTGCCGTCTAAAATATCAAGTCTTTCAAGCCCGGAATAGAGAAATATACGCGTTCCAAGCGAAGGAATGGTCTGGCCGATGCGCAGGCCGACGTCTGCGGATGTAAACGACTGAGGAATAAATGTGATGCTACCATCAGGTTGTGTCACACGGCTGATCGAACGATTGAAATTCGGAATAGTTGCTTCCGCAGTCAGACTTGGTTTATATTGACCCTGAAAAGCTGTATAACGCCAATATTGATTGGTCAATTTTGTTTTGGCAAGTGTGGTACGCCGCGTCTTACCCTGTGCCGCTTCAATCACTTGTTCAAGCGTCATCGTTTGTTCAGATTTTTGGCAAACAGCGGAATAGACCCAAAGTGAATTTAATAACAGCAGAAGAATAGTTCGTTTTATTTGCATATTTAATCTGATCTTAATGCCTTGACAGGATCTTGTTGTGCAGCTTTCCGAGCTGGAAGATATCCAAAAATTAATCCTACACTTACAGCCACACCAAAGGATAACACTATAGAAACCAGGTCGAGTGCTGTTGTAATTTCGGAATACCCGGCTATAATTTCTGCTGCAACTATTCCAACCACAATGCCAATAAGACCACCGAGTAAACTAATCACTGTTGCCTCCAATAAAAACTGCATGGCAATGTCGCGTTGGTCTGCGCCAACAGATCGTCGTATTCCAATTTCCTTTATTCGTTCCAATACCGATGCCAGCATAATGTTCATGATGCCTATTCCTCCTACTAAAAGTGATATCCCTGCAATGATAGCTAAGACGAAATTTAAAGTTTGCTGGGTACTTTGTCTTTGTTTAATGAGAAGTTCAGGAATATCGAACGAAACGTCCTCGACATCGTTGTGACGTCGAAGTAGTGCACGCTTGGCTACCGAAGCCGTTGACCGTAATTCATCATTGTCGTCAACCTTAAGCAAAACCCGATCAAGCTGATGATAATTTTTTGTTTTGCCACCTCTTCTGCCTCGTGAGGCAACATCTGACTTATCAATCCGACTTCTATTTTCCAAACGTTGGATGGCGGTCTTCGCTGGTATGTAGATATAGTCATTGAAATTGCCAAGCGACTTTGAATTATCAGAACTAATATCTTTTTTATCGAGGACACCGATCACGGAAAACCATTGACGCCCACATTTTATTTTCGATCCTATGGGTGATTTATTTTGAAAATACTTTCGCTTGACTGCTGATCCGATTATACACACCGGACTTCCTACCGACTGATGATAATTAGAAAAGAAATTACCCTCATTAATAGTTAGGTTAAATATTTTAAAATAATCGTTCCAAACTCCTTGACAAGTTCCAGTTCCGCTGGCGGCGCTGGATGTAAATTGTTTTTTAATTGCAATTTCGGGCGAGATATTTCGTAAGCTAGGTAATAAATTTTTAAGCGCTAAAACATCTTCCATACCGAGGCCTGGAGAATATTTCTTTTTTTCTTCGGCGTCCACGTTATTTTCTTTTTCCTCTTCTTGTTCTTCGACTGACAGCGCAGCAATGAAAATATTATTCGTACCGATTTCTTCTAGCTGAGCTATAATCGCTTGCTGGGCTCCTCGACCTATTGCCATCATGGCTATGACTGCCGCCACTCCAAATATGATTCCCAGTGCTGTTAGAAACGCTCTTAGTTTATTGCGTGCAACACCTTCAAAGGCAAGCGTAATGTTTCTTAAAAATGAGCCCACTAGTTGATAATAATAAAGTCAGCCCCTCCGGACTCCAATTGTCCATCAAAACGTTTGGTCGATCTCGACTTTTCATTCATAGCCTGATTGTATTTGGCATTGGCTTCATCAAAAGCTTGCTTGGCATCTTCTTTAGCGCTATCATCCAGATATGACCATGGCACGGTGGATTTATCCCCGTTATACTCCAGATATATGTCTTCTCCACCTTCCAGTCCGAGTTCAATTGTTATGTAATTGTCATTAACATGACCTGTCAGTACCTCTTGTCTAACAGCATTTCCATTCAAACTGGTGAAAACATAGGCCAAACTATCCATCTGTAGTGCTTCAAGTGGAATGAAAACTACCTCTGCCAATTCTCTAACGGTTATTTCATTTGAAGTTGTCATAGCAGGGCGAAGTGTAGAATCAGATTCAAGCACTTCAATTATAACTTCGAATACTTTTGCATCTTGATTTCGCAATTGCTGACCAACATTTGCGACCTGAGTAACCATACCTTTAAATTGTTTATCAGGAAAGGCATCTATTCCGACGAGAACATCTTGTCCCATTTTCACCTTACTAATATCTACTTCGTTGACATATGTAACTGAAATCATGGAAGTCAAATCGGGAAGTTCAGCTACGATTGGATTCCAAGCCGATATTTGGCTGCCCACACCGGTTTTTTCACCGTTCCAACTAGACAAATATATGAGCATACCATCTTCTGGAGCCGTCACATCAAATTCTTGGCTGATTTCATCCAGAATGGCTAATTTTCTTTTTTGTTGTCTCAGACTGGCATTGATTTCTGCAATTCTCGCCTTTTTTTGTTTTTTCTTGAGAACGTAATTTTTTTCTAATTGATCATAATCACGTTGAATACGCTCAAGGTTTAACTGAGCTTGCTGAATGACCATTTTTGCCTCGAATTGACTTTGTTCGACAAGCAGTTCTTTTTCGCGCATATCAAATTTCAGGTCGCCTAATTGATCGCGCATACCGCTTAATTCAATAGTTGTGTCAATCTTTTCCTGTTCGAGTTGTGTTTCTATTTTCTCTAATTCTGACCTCGTTTCATCGTATTTGCCCGTAATTCCAGACTTATCTAAAGAAGCTATCCAACCCCCTTTTTTAACTGTGCTTCCTTCCGGAAGAATTCTAGAAATAGTTGTATTCCAAATGCCTACATCACGCATGCGCTTTGGCCCTCTGATTTTTACTGAATTTTTAGCTCGCAACTCACCAGTCGCTTTGACTTTTACATCAAAGCTTCCTTTTGATACCGTTGTCAACAAGGGCTTGTTTTGTTCAACACTGCTGGATCCGCGTGTTGTAAAATAGACAATAGCTCCCAAGACCAGCAGGATACCGATGATAATGTATGTTCTTTTCATGGCAATGGCATTGGTTTTGGTTACATTGAATGAAAGCAAGTTATGTTTCTATATTGCATTCACCAATATGATTAACACTGAAATTTTTTGTCCAATCAGGCTTGCGCCTTAGGTGTGTTGAAATTCATGGGAGGAATAGCAGGCTGATCAGTTTCGGCAACACTGCCAAATTGCTTTTCAAATTTGTTCATATTATCTTGTAAGGCACGCATGAGCCGCTTAGCATGCTGTGGTGTAAGAATAACTCGGGATTTGACCTTGGCCTTTGGGACATTAGGCATCATGCGAATAAAGTCGAGGACAAATTCCGATTGGGAGTGCGATATTATAGCCAGATTGCTATAGACGCCTTCGGCCATTTCATCTGAAAGTTCGATACTTATTTGTTTTTGGTTGGTGTTAGGACCGTCTGCCATGATTTTAATATTATTGATTGCTCAAATATATAAAAAGGTGGTTGTTGGGTTTGGGTCTTAAGTTTGGGTATGCGATAATATTAGGACGCACGGCTAAGCACAGGATTTATGGGTTTTCACGATTCTAATCAGTCTGGAGCATGGGTGGTCTTTTAATTGTCAAATTGTTAATTTCGCAGCCTAATCAAAATTAAATAGTATATCGCATATGAGTGGTTCAAAAGTGACAATTAGCAACGGTGTCTTGCAGGTGCCTGACAACCCAATTATCCCTTTCATAGAAGGTGATGGCATAGGCCCTGACATCTGGGCTGCCTCCGAGCGCGTGCTTGACGCAGCCGTGGAAAAAGCGTATGGTGGAAACCGCAAAATCGAATGGAAAGAAGTCTTGGCGGGAGAGAAGGCGCATAAAAATACGGGCGAATGGTTGCCACAAGCCACTTTAGATGCAATTGACGAATATTTAATAGCAATTAAGGGTCCCCTCACAACACCTGTGGGCGGTGGTATACGATCACTAAACGTTGCATTGAGACAAAAGCTAGATCTCTATGCTTGTGTCCGACCAGTGAGGTGGTTCCAAGGTGTTCCATCCCCTGTTAAAGATCCAGGAAAGGTAGACATGACCATATTTAGAGAAAATACAGAAGACATTTATGCCGGAATCGAATATTTAAATGGAACACCTGAATTGGAGAAAGTCAAGAAATTTCTCGTAAATGAAATGGGAGTCACGCAAATTCGATTTCCAGACTCCTGTTCATTAGGCGTGAAACCTGTTTCCGTAGAAGGAACAGAGCGCCTTGTGAGATCGGCAATAAATCACGCTTTGGAGACCAATGCCCGTTCCGTTACGCTAGTGCACAAGGGTAACATCATGAAATTTACCGAGGGTAAATTCAAAGAGTGGGGCTATCAACTCGCCAAACGAGAATATGGAGCTGTCGACTATGAAGGCGGACCTTGGCAAATTTTAAGTCGAGATGGAAAGGAACTAATAATTAAAGATGTTATTGCCGACGCATTTTTACAACAAATATTATTACGACCGGCCGAATATGATGTCATCGCCACCTTAAACTTGAATGGAGACTACATCTCAGATGCATTAGCCGCTATGGTTGGAGGAATTGGAATTGCACCCGGAGCAAACATCAATTACGACACAGGTAAAGCAATTTTTGAGGCCACTCACGGAACAGCACCAAAATATGCGGGACAAGATAAAGTCAATCCTTCTTCCGTAATATTATCAGGTGTTATGATGCTCGACTACATGAAATGGAACGAAGCTGGAGAGCTGATTATCAAAGGAATAGAAGGCGCTATATCAAAAAAACGTGTAACCTATGATTTCGAAAGACTTATGGATGGTGCAACCAAATTGAAGTGTTCTGAATTCGGTGATGAAATCATTGCAAATATGTAGCCAAGAAGAAATACATACAACAAAAGCCAGGAAGTAAAGCTGAGGGTAAAAGCGCAGTTTATTTAATTCCTGGCTTTTTTATGCTGAAAAGCTGGTACCGCACCCACATGTGTCTGAAGCATTCGGGTTATTAAATTGGAAGCCGCGATTATTTAGTCCATCAACCCAATCGATTTCTATACCCAACAAATAAAGAGCATGTGCTTTATTCATGAAGACCGTGATGCCGCCGACATTGTAGACTTCATCTTGTTCCTTTTTTTCATCGAATCCCAGTACGTAGGTAAAACCAGAGCAACCGCCTCCCTTCACACCGACACGCAAGCCGTATTCATCCGGTAATGATTGATCCTTTTTTATTTCGTGAAGTTGTTTTATCGCACCGTCTGTCAGTTTCACCGGAGCTTCTTTAATAATCGATTCTGCCATTACTTAATATGATTCTTGTCTACAAAACTACTGTATTTTGAATTAGTTCATAAACCTGCCTCCATTCGTTTTATATCGCATATGCGTATAACGACGGATACAATTGATTGACCTTCCGTCAATATTCATAAATTTCATCTTCTTGCGGAAAAATCGATTCATTCAAATCAAAGCCCCTTATATGTTCCCAAATCCCCTTCATGCTGTAATCAAGATTTGTAGGTGAGTTTCAGCGTAAATGTGCGTAAGGATGATAGACAACATTAAAATGGTCAAAGACTGTCCATCTGAACAAATGTTTCTTGGGTATGCCAGCGTTATCTAGCTTGGCTAGGGAATAAAGACGTCCGGAAAAGTACTGCATTGGTAGAGCCCGCTGTAGAGTTTCATTTGATAATCCTCCTCTGTACAAAGACGTTATATTTACGATTACAACAAATTTTAATTATATGGCCTGGCTCATTGACCTCGCGAAGGTTATCATCCCGATGGGACTTCTTGTACTTGTCGTCTATATTTTGGTCAGGCAGTTTTTTCAAGGTCAGATTAGGCTTAAGGCGATGGAGGTGCAGCGCGACCGTAAAAAAGACACGCTCGAGTTGAAGTTGAATGCCTATGAGCGCCTTGCTCTGTATCTCGAGCGAATCACTTTTCCGGATATGATGATGCGTATAAGCTCAGCTGAAATGGAGGCATATACATTGTACACGGCACTTTTAATGACAATTCAGAAGGAATTTGAGCATAATCTGTCGCAACAGGTGTATATTTCAGAAAATCTTTGGGGTATTATCCGATTAGCCAAACAAGATCTGGCTAATTTAATCACGGAAGCATTCGCCGAAGATGAGAAACAAACGATGGAAGAATACAGAAATCGACTAATTAAGAAGTATGCGGAATGGAGTCCAAATCCTATTTCCATGGCCAAGTCTGCTGTAAGGCAAGAGGCTGCATTGCTGCTGTAAGATTAATGTGCAAATGAAAACATGTAAAATCTATTTTATTTTGTTGCTCTTCCTTCTGGGATGTAGAAATCATCACGAGGTAGTCAAAACCGCTTATGTTGATTATAAGGTAGAAGAAGAAAAATACCAGCCCGATCCAACAATCCAGAAATTACTTGAGCCCTTTCGAGAAAAAATGAATGCGGAAATGAATGAAGTCATTGTTCAATCGACTTCAGATATGCGCATGGGAAGACCTGAAAGCAAACTAGGAAATTTTGCAGCTGATGCTACCGAAGCTATGGCAGAATTTTATACGAATGAAGATGTGGCCTTCGCCATGCACAACTACAGCGGATTGCGAATAGGTTCAATTGGCAAGGGACCTATTACTATCGGCCGCATATATGAATTGATGCCCTTTGACAATTATCTCGTTACTGTACCACTTTCTGGCGCTGAAGTACAACAGATGTGCAACTTCATGGCGTCAAAAGGAGGTTGGCCCTCTAGCAGTTCGCTCCATTACAAAATCCAAAATGATTTGGCAATGGATGTGCGAATTGACGGAAATTTGATCGAAGCAGATAAGACCTACATTATGGCTACGAATGATTACGTTGTAAAAAGCGCTAACTACCAGGACTATTTGGCTGCAAAAGAAATGAACAACACCAATATTTATGTCAGAGACGCCGTCGTGGCCTATCTCAGAAATATAAGAGATGCAGGAAATAAATTGGAACCTGCATTGGACCAACGTGTGATTAATCTGGATAAATGAAAAGACGAAGTTTTTTACGCAAAGCGGCTGAAGCTGGAATTATCATTTCCAGTTTTCCCATTAAAAGTTTGGGCGCCATCGCTGATGACGCTGTAAAAATTACAATTCTTCATACAAACGATGTCCATAGCCGTATGGATCCTTTTCCTGCAGGAAGTGGAAAGTTGGAAGGCTTTGGAGGTGTAGCGAGACGAGCCACCTTGATTAACAGAATCCGTAGCTCGAATAAACATGTGCTTTTATTGGACGCAGGGGACCTTCTCCAAGGGACCCCATATTTTAATTTGTTTAAAGGAGAAGTAGAATTCCAGGCAATGAATGCTATGAAATATGATGTTGCCACGATTGGGAATCATGATTTTGACGCTGGAGTTGAACAACTGGCTACAAATACGAAAAACGCTAATTTTCAATTTGTAAATGTAAACTATGACTTTCGCAATACGCCAATGAACGGATTGGTCATACCCTATGTGATTAAACAAGTTGAACATATAAAAATCGGAATTTTTGGAGTAGGCATTGCACTTGAAGGACTGGTACCGAAAGCCTGGTATGGTGAAACAAGGTACCTTGACCCGATATATCATGCCAGCACCACGGCTTTGCGACTACGAAAAGAGGAAAAATGTGATTATGTGATTTGCATATCACATTTAGGCTATAAGGGTCGATCATTGGACATAAATGACGTCATACTTGCACAATCTACGGCGAACATTGATCTTATTATAGGTGGCCATACGCATACATTCCTCGATATGCCCGATGCCAGACGGAACATTCAAGGGCAGCCAGTCCTGATTAATCAGGTTGGTTGGGCAGGTATCCGATTGGGGCGGCTTGACGTTACCATTTCGCCGCGACAAAACAATCGCATCGAAAGCCGGAGCTTGTGGGTAAACGAATTGGAGCGGCTCGATATCGAATAGTTTGCTTGACCAAAGCCAAAATCACCTCCCGCTAAATAGGCTTATGCATTCAACCTTCTTTAAGGCAACTGCTTACATGATCAGTAATCACCAGCACTTTTGTGGTCATTAATTGCCTAACTTGATGAATTCGAAGTTCTTCCTTGGTTTTAATTATTTTTTACGGATGTTTTATAAAATTTTGCCCACCGACTTGGTATATTTGGATACTTTTGCCCCTCCCCAAAATCAGGGTACCTGCTAAAAGAAAATTTGAATGGATCAAAACGCGAAACAAATATGGGTTGACTGCCTAGGTGAAGTCAAGTCTAATGTGAGCGTAAATGCATTCAATCGATGGTTTAAACCTATTAAGCCTATCCAATTTAAAGAGTCGGTCTTAACCATCCAGGTGCCTAATCCATTCTTTTATGAATATTTGGAGGAGCATTACGTTGATATTTTACGGACGGCAATATCTAAAGTATTAGGAAGTAAAGGTCGCTTGAAATATCAAATATTAATGCCGGATTCGCGTAAAAATAAACGGCATGAAAAAGATGATACGGATTTTACTCCAGGGACATATGCTGTTGACCAAATAAAAAACCCCTTCGTCGTACCCGGAATTCGAAAAAAGAATGTTCATCATAATTTAGTATCCAAGTATACTTTTGATAATTATATTGAAGGAGATTGCAATAAGTTAGCAAGATCGGCGGGTATTAATATTGCAAGTAAACCTGGTCGAACCTCCTTCAATCCGTTGGTTGTTTACGGTGGGGTAGGGCTTGGAAAAACACATTTAATTCAGGCGATAGGAAATGAAATATTAAAGCAAAATCCAGATAAGGAAGTTTTATATGTCTCGTCTGAAAAATTTACAAATCAAATAATTCAAAGCATAAAAAACAGGGCTACGGAAGAGCTAGTGGCATTTTATCAAGATTTAGATGTACTTATAGTTGATGATATCCAGTTTTTTGCCGGACGTGGAAAAACGAAAGAAATCTTCTTTCATATTTTTAATCACCTGCACAATTCAGGTGGTCAGATCATCTTATCGAGCGACAAAGCTCCAAAAGACCTTGATGGACTAGAAGATAGGTTGATTTCTCGATTTAAGTGGGGATTGACAGCTGATTTACGATCACCTGAATTCGAAACGCGTATGGCCATTCTCATGCATAAGCTTGAGCTTCATAACCTCGAAATTCCGATGGAAGGCATGGAATACATTTGTTATAATATCCAGGATAATGTAAGAGAATTAGAAGGGGTCGTCATATCATTAATGGCCCAGACAACGCTAAACGGAAAGGAACTTACTTTTCCTGTTATAAAACGTGTTGTAACAAAATACATAACGGATGGTCGAAAAGAAATTACCGTCGAGGGTATCCAAGAAATTGTCGCCGAACATTATGCCATGTCAATCGATAAAATATTATCTCGATCGAGAACCAGAGATGTCGTAGTAGCTCGTCAATTATCGATGTTCCTTTCCAAGAAAATGACAAATAATTCCTTAAAATCTATAGGTAAAAGTTTTGGGAAAGATCATACTACGGTCATACATGCTATCAAGTCGATTAAGAATTTATTAGATACAGACAATGAATTCCAATCCGAAATTATGGCGTTGGAGAAACGCATTGAAATGAGTCTCACGTGAATTCCCGCTGCGTTTCGTCTTTTTTGATTCTTTATTTCACCAAATAAGATCGTCTTAAATATTCTTTGATAACAACCAGCCTGTCTATCGATCCAGGTAAACTTATCAACGATGAAATCTTGTATAATAGCGGTCGCGATTCGACTTGGATTTTGTATATTTCGGCAACACCAATAAAATTTTACAACTTATGAAAAACATTGTTTTATTAGCCATGTCTATGCTATTGGTTTCGTCCATGTCGGGGCAGGCAGTTATTACGGCCGTCTTTGACGGACCGCTGGGAGGAGGAACTCCCAAAGGGGTTGAAATATATTTCACTGAAAATGTGGCTGATCTCAGCATGATGGGTATTGCTTCGGTGAACAATGGTGGCGGTTCAGATGGAACGCCCGAATACGTCTTTCCTGCTGGATCGGCAACAGCAGGTCAATATGCCTACTTTGCATCTGAAACAGACAATTTCAATGCATTTTTTGGATTCATGCCTGATTATGTCGATGGAGCGGCCAATATCAATGGCGACGATGCGATGGAGTTATACTTCAATGGTGTTATAATCGATGTTTTTGGCGATGTAAATATGGATGGTACTGGTACAACCTGGGAGTATCTCAATGGCTGGGCTGCCAGAGTACCAAATACAGGCCCAGATGGAACCACATTCAACGAGTCGAATTGGACATTTAGCGGAATTGATGGACTTACAGGAGCAACATCAAATGCAACTGCAGACAATCCTGTGCCACTTAAATCATATAGTGGCGGAATGGAAACACCCGATCACATTATCACTGCTCGAAATTTTGAATACCTCCCAGACATTCTGGTCGTCGATGTAGGCGATCTCGTGCAATGGGACAATGTCGAGGGTACACACAACGTGAATGGGTCGGCAGCGACATTTCCTAATAATTCCGAAGATTTTTTCAGTGGTGCACCAGCAATAGCTCCCTGGAGCTATCAACATCGATTTAATAATCCCGGAGCAAATGAATACCATTGCGACCTTCATTTCAACGTAGGCATGACGGGTATGGTACTTGTTCGTGAGGAAGGGGATCATCATGTCAGTGTCGAAAACAACTTCTTTGCACCATCCGACATCACGATTGAACTGGGTGAAACAGTTGTTTGGACCAATGTTTCTGGCTTTCACAATGTCAATGGAACACTTGCAGATTATCCCAACAATCCTGAAGGTTTTGGAAACGGGCCTGCTTCACTAAACTGGACATTTGCACATACCTTTAATACGCCTGGAACTTATGATTACCATTGCGACCCACATCTTGGTCTGGGAATGAGAGGCACTGTTACAGTGGTGAGCTCATATCCGGCTAGAGACATGGCTACCATAAAGCAAGTGGACGGATCCGGTGAGGCCATTTACCAGGACAGCCTTGCAGCCGTCAGCGGTATTGTCTATGGTCCAAACTTCAGAAGCGGCAACGGAGTGGAATTTTTCCTTATTAACGGAAATAATGAAGGGGTTTATGTTCGTACAACTTCGAACAACACGGGTTACGTCGTGGATGAAGGTGATGAGTTGATCGTCAGCGGTCGAATAAACCAGTTCAATGGGCTCATTCAACTCGTACCCGAGGTGATTTCTGTGGAATCAAAGGATAATACACTTTTGGACCCACGTGTCGTAAATGCACCTGATGAAAGTACGGAAGGTTCTTTCATTCGAATTAATAATGTAACTGTAATCGATACATCTCAATGGCCTGATCCGGGTCAAAGCAGAAATGTCGACCTACTTTCCGGTGTAGATACTGTCACCATGCGCATAGATGCGGACATCATGTTTAGTCGATCAGCTCCATTGGGCACTTTTGACGTCATAGGGCTCGGGGGACAATTTGATGGCAGTTCTCCTTATGATTCGGGCTATCAAATCTTTCCACGATGGGATGATGACATCATCGATGACGTTAGTACATTGGATATTGAAGATGTCGGACTGAATCCTTTATATCCAAATCCAACATTCGATTTTGTTCACCTAAATGGAAATATATTGATCGAAGAATTTCAAGTATTCGACCTTAATGGGAAATTACACTTACACCAAAAAGTGAATTCCAAAAATGTATTGATAGATATAAGCGATTTCGCCACTGGCGTCTACTTCATTTCAGCTCGGACTGATCAAGGTATTGGGACGAGCCGGGTATATAAAAAATAGTCGTGCCGACCAATTGAAGTAGAAAATTGGGCCGATACAGCACTGTATCGGCCTTTTTTAACAAAAAATACTATGTCAAAAATTGGATTAACACTATCAGGCGGGGGCGTACGCGGTTTTTTTCATAGTGGTTTTTTGCACGCACTCAATGAGAAAAAAATAAATATTGATATTATCAGTGGAACCAGTGCAGGTGCGATTGCCGGTGCCTTATTTTCCGCCGGTGTGAACCAACATGAGGTTATGGAGCGTTTCCCTAAACGGATTCGATCACTATTTTACGAACCAAGCCTGTTAATTCGAACCAAATTTAATCCAACATCGATTTTGAGGCAGTACATGGACGAATTTTTAGGTGGCTTGACAATAGAACAATTAGCTATTCCTATTAAAATTAATGCTGTGAATATCGCTACTGGCGACACCGAGATATTTCAAACTGGTGATGTGGTGGAAGCTGTTATGGCGTCTTGTGCGATTCCGGGCGTATTTAATTCGTTTCATAGTAATGGGAATATCTATGTAGATGGAGGGTTGACTATGAATTTACCAGCATCCACAATTCGATATGATTGTGATATTTTAATCGGCGTTAATTTACTACCTTTTAAAGAACGTTCATATGAAAAATTACCTGGTAAAAGGCACCTCATTCAACGCTCTGTTGACATTTATCACAAGCATAATAATAAATCAGATGAGGCGCTGTGTGATGTGGTCATTTCGCCTAAAAAACTTAGCAGATACCCAACGTATAATACGACTAACAAAGCCAAGTTATTCGACCTTGGATACGAAGTAGGGCATAAAATTAATTTCAGAAAAATCTTAAAAGAATCCAGGTAACAGTGTACTATCAGTAAAATGTGAATAAATCATTCTTTGATAAATTGGCCGGTGAGTCGGTTATTACCTCTTATAATTTCAGCTAAATAAATCCCACTAGATAAAGAATGAGTATTTATGATAATTTTTTGATTATCGATCTCGACACCAACCTCCACTTTGATTAATTTTCCCGTCGCTTCATAAATATTTACTCGATCAACCGGCCCGAAATTTTCAATACCCGCAATGGTTATGTAAGAGGCACATGGGTTTGGACTGAGCCGAAAGTCAAGTGTCGCTATCGGGCTATCGGAAATTCCACTTGCAGGGTCTAAATCGACATCCATAATACACGGAAAGTGATCAGAAGCTGTATATGTATCAGAAGCCAATAAATTATACATTGAACGTTCAACATCCGTCAAACCATCCGTATTGAGTGCAAATGCGTTCGAAACCTCAACGACTGATCCCGTGTACAATAAATAATCGAGACGTCCAGCAGAAAATGATCCGCTGGGATTATACCATGTTACTGCATGTGGCCGGCCGGTTGCAATCGGTCGAATATCCTCAAGGGGCGTAGCATCCCAATCAGGATTAAAATCAGCACCATATAATTGTTCATCAAAAATATCACCTGATATAAGTGTTTCTTGCTGTCGCGCTTCACCCACCAGATTCATATCACCAACTATGAATATGGGTGTTTCATTTGCAATGGGAATATTCGTTGCACCGGCAATTGAATTACGTAGGAAACTCATGAGCCGATCTACTTCACGTTGTCGATCAATTTCGTTACCGCAACAGGGCAAGTGAGCATTCGCTATTACAGTAATCGTGCCATCAATATCTAGTTCAAAAATCCCATTTCCGTCCGACGAAGCGGTCCTTGTAATAGGGTAGCGACTAACAATTATTATGTCCGGGCTAACGGCGCTATGGTACCAAAGTTCATTCAAGCTAGATGGTAAAAAAACTTCCATCAGTTGAGCCATTTGCAATGAAGAATGATCATATACTTCCTGAAAACAAATTATTTCAGGTTTGATCGCTCTGATTATTCGTTGAAAAGCTGGCTGCCGGTCTGATTCAAAAATTCCATCGCGTAATACGTTGTATGAAACGATTCGAATATGATCTTCATTAATTTTGGATATGGAGTAGGGGAGGTCTGCGGGATTAGAATTGGACATATTGTATATAAGTGAACCATTGTTGGGGATTCGATCTCCATTCGTGCGGAGGTCTATAAATGCCAATCTAATCGTATTAGACATCTGAATACTACCTTGAAAAATGTCAAGCGATTTCGAAATTGAAATCTCGAATTCCCTAGCGCTAACAGTAGGTAGCGTAACTAAATCTATATCGTTGTGAAAGACATCGTAAATCAAATTATTACTTCGTACCGTACCTTGTCGTTCACCGAATTCATAAATAAAATCGGCCCCTTCTATTCCAAAGTTCACGCCAGTGTTGACATTATTGTCAATGTCAATAAAGAGTAAAAGGTCTTCATATTCCTGGATTTGTATTTCCCGTCCAACATGAATTCTGAAATAAAGATTGATTTCATCGTCAGATATATATAGGGACGAAAAATCAAGTCCTGTCCCTGCGCCATCATTCAAGGCATCTTCGAACAGCAAATCGGCTTGAGTCCAATCTTCGAAGCGCTCGTCAATCAATTTTGTTTGCGCGTGCGTTGTACCTGATACAAGTAGCCATAAGCATAGTGACAGCCATGCCAAAATTATCTTTTTCTTGTACATTGTCATTTCGCCACAAAGATGTAAAACAATGAACAATCAATTACGGCAGAAGTTGTTCCTGTTCCTTTTAAATGACTCACGATATGAATATACGGCTGGCAACTGTTGAAGACGCCTCTGATGTCCGGTTTATATATGCCAAGCATGTGACCGACTCAGCTGTGAGTTTTGAATATGCATTACCATCATTACAAGAAATCGAAAATCGCATAAGGAAATCATTCAGCAGGCATGTTTTCATCGTCATGGAGAGTTCCACGAATGTTGTGGGTTTTGCATATGCCTCTGACTTCCGTTCACGACAGGCCTATCAATGGATCGCCGAAGTTTCTGTATATGTCGGTGAAGAATTCAAAAGACGTGGAGTAGCCAGAAGTCTTTACACCGTTCTTCATAAGATTCTGCGATATCAAGGATATTGTCAAGTAAAAGCCGTCATGACGAGTCCTAACCCGGAGAGTCAGCAATTTCATGAGGCCATGGGTTACAAGCTAGAAGCACACTTAAATCGTATTGGATTCAAATTCAATAAATGGCATAATGTGGATTTTTATTCAATGGTTTTGAGTAAGTCAAATACACCGCATCCAATAATTCCAATAAGTGAGATACCGGATCAAGTTTTAAGGAAATTATTAAATCTTGCCTAGCTAATCATTAATAAAAAATGCTACTGCCGTTGTCCTTCTAGTTTCACTTTTTTGCAGCATGACTATACCAATCGAAGTACCCCTTGATACAAAGTAGTAAAAAAACGAAAAACATGCCTGCAGTGGGGTAGAGCCCCTTATAGATATAAATGACGATTGCCACAATGTCAACAATAATCCAAAGCAACCAATTTTGCAATATTTTGCGAGCGAGTAGGTACTGGGCTATGAGGCTTCCAACTGTCGTAAAAGCGTCTGGATAGGGTAGATCCGTTTTTGTAAAATTACTCATTGTCAAACCCCAAATTATTGTACCTATCGTGACCGCCAAAAACCAAACTACAACCTTGCTCCCATCTAGAACGGTTATCGGCTTTAGGGATTCCGACTCTTTCACCGTAGACCAAAAATACCAACCATAGGCGTTCATGAAAATGTAAATGATATTCAATACAGTATCTGAGACCAAATTACTCATATAAAAAATGTAGACGTAAATGGCTACGCTAACAATTCCAAATGGCCAGGCCCAAATGTTTTCCTTAGTTTGTAAATAAACACATAAAAGTCCTGCACAAACGGCAGTATATTCGAGGATTGTAAAGAGGTCAGGCATACGTGTAAATGTACGGCATGTATGATTTACAGGTATGGTTTGCCCTTTATCTCACAATGGATTGATATTGAATGTAAAACATTTCCTATAGTATCTTCTTCGGTGCTATGCAATGGATGGCGCTTAACTAAGGTGAAAGCCATTTTATCTATTACAAATAGTACGGAGAAAAGACAAAATGGTAAACACCTGAATATTGAAGGATAAGCACTGAACAGCATTCCAATTCTTATTTTTGCCGACCACTAAAAAAATACAGCATTGAAGGTAGATAACATGACTGCGTTAGACGCCAAATTCGAAGCGCAAAAGCTAGCTTTTGGTCCCTTTTTCTTTCAGGCAATCGTAGCAATGCGCGATTTGGGCGTTTTAGATGAAATTAGCAGACATCGCAGCGGAATCAGCATAGAAGCCTTAAGCACGAAATTGAACTTATCTTCTTATGGTTTAAGTGTCTTGCTTGAGGCCGGTCTTTTGAGCAACGTTGTTCAACAAGCGGAGGATAAGCGATATAAATTGACAAAAGTCGGTGTGTTTTTGCGTTCTGATGAATTAACAGATGTCAATATTAATTTCACCAGAGATGTTTGCTATGACGGTTTAAAATATTTGAAGGATTCGATCGTGTCCGGAAAACCTGAGGGATTGCGTGTTTTTGGTTCACATAAGACGGTTTATCATGCTTTGGCCGAATTGTCGGACGACGTCCGCAAGTCGTGGTTCGGCTTTGACCACTATTATTCGACGGACTCATTTCCCTATGCACTTGACATTGTATTTAAAGAAAAAATAGGTCATCTACTTGATATAGGTGGCAACACTGGTAAATGGACAATTAAATGCTGTACGCGAGATTCAGAAATTAAAATTACAATTGCCGATCTTCCTGGTCAAATAAAATCAGCGAAAGAAAATCTAAGCCAATATGAGTTTTATAATCGGGTTCAATTTTATCCGTGCGATATGTTAAAAGCTGAAACCGTCCTTCCCAAATCTGGCGATGTAATTTGGATGAGCCAGTTTCTGGATTGTTTCTCTACCGATGAAATCCTGGCCATTCTGAACAAAGTCAATGAGGCCGCCGATGAACATACGACGATCTATATTATGGAATCGTTTTGGGATAATCAAGCATATCGCGCAGGTGCATATGCCATCGTTGGATTGTCATTATACTTTACGTGTATTGCCAATGGAAACAGTAAAATGTTTAAGCTTGACGATCTGTTGCCATTGATTCCAAAAGCCGGGTTGAAAGTTGTGGAAACGCACCCGTTGATCGGTAATACATTTAATACGCTATTGAAGTTGAAAAAAGTATAGAATCCATTGCTTCGGGGTATCATGCAAGGCTGGAGGCTTTAAGGGCACTCTATTTGCCTATAATTAATATTATGTTAAATAAGGTTATGAGGATATACTCCATCTAAAAGTCCTTGCCCTTTCCTCAAAATTTTGTAGTACCTCTCTCAGGCCATACTTTGTATAAATATCCCATTTCTTAGCTTCGGGTCCATCATCTATAACGCTCCCGTGTATATTCCATTCTGAGATAAAAGCGAATATCACGAATTACTATTTATTTTAGCAAATGTCCAATTTCCATCGTGACATTCAATTCCGACGCTTTTGTGCGTACGGCTTTCTAAAGAACTTGCGATTTTTTGACATTTTTTTCCTGCTGTTCTTATATGAAAATGATCAAAGCTACATGGCAATTGGCAGTCTCTATGCTATTAGAGAAGGCATCATATACATCATGGAAGTACCAAGTGGTCTATTGGCAGACAACTTCGGACGGAAGAATGCACTCTTAGCAGGACTTATCGCGTACATCGCTTCCTTTCTGGTATTCTACTTCAGTCGAGAATTTTGGGGTTACGCTATCGGTATGACACTATATGGACTGGGTGATGCATTCAGATCAGGCACAAATAAAGGCATGATCATGGATTACCTGCGCAGAAATGGATGGATTCAATACAAAGTAGCTTACTACGGCTTGACTCGATCCTGGTCGCAACGGGGCTCGGCTTTATCAGCATTAATAGCCGGAATTCTGGTTTATTTCCAGGGAAGTTACAATTTTGTTTTTTTAATCGCTCTGCTCCCCTATTCCATTAATTTAATTAATATTTACTCATATCCTAATTATTTGAATTTTTCACCAAAAAAAAATACGCAGAGCCAAGTAACAACTTCATCAATATTTACAGTATTCATTAATAGCCTCAAACAGCCAAACACTTTAAAAATAATTAATTCTGCAGCGATGCACACATCCTTCATGAAATCATTAAAGGATTATATCCAACCCATTATGCTACAAGTGGCATTTCTCTTACCACTAATGGGACAACCGAATATACAAAATAAAAATGCCCTCGTAATTGGCATTTTGTACACCATATTGTTCTTGTTGACGTCGCAGGCATCCAAATATGCACACTTTCTTCTCACATTAAAACATGGCAACCTTTCGTTAATTACACTTTGCCTGGGACTGTCTTGTGGTGTAGTGGCAGGCGTCTTTCATCAGTTCCAATTGCCCATTGCCTCACTTGTTTTTTTCATTAGTATTTATCTAATAGAAAACCTTAGAAAACCTATACTCACGGGGGAGTTGGCCGATGCCGTCCCTGGTGATGTACTAACTTCCATTCTTTCAGTCCAATCACTCTATCAATCCGTTCTAGCTATTGGCATTGCACTGTTTATGGGCTTCCTTGCAGACCGATACGATATTGGTTCAGCTTTTGCAACAAGTTCGGCCACCCTCCTATTAATTACGATTACGCTCAACAGTCTCTCAAGCAAAGGGCTTAGCAAGAATTCAAAGGTGAATTAAAACATGGCTAACATCCCGATATTTTAATTTAAACACATGATTTCGATAATTCAAAATATTACTTTCGAATCTTAATTTCTGAAAAAGGACAATACGTAATTCTTGCAAAGGATCTCATCGATCCTACGCTGCACGCACGTTTGTACTAAGCAAATCAAAAAAATTTCGAAACGGTGGGTATATTTTGCTTGTTCGCGACACTTCATCATAGAAACTAAAAGATCTTACCATGCAAAAGATTAAAAAAATGAACGCGCGACATGTCTATCTAATCAGAGGTGCAAGTGCGGCCAACTCCCCTTTTTTCGAAAGTGAAGAAGATTGCAGATTTTTTCTCAAACTGGCTGATCACTATCTTCAGGCCTATTTGAGTATAAACTGCTTCCAGAATAACCGCGACGGTTGGGCAATGATTATTACAACCAAATCGGCAGAAGACATTAAACAAGCGTACAAATTGCGGCGAGCAGACTCCAAAAAATGCAAAAAGGAGTGCGAATATTCGGAGGTTTGGCGAATACTGTCTGAGCAAATTCGAATTCTCCTTAGCACATATGTAAAAACCACAAATCAGAAGACTGGGCGTACGGGCGGTAAGGTGCGATGCAATTATGAGCGATTTCTTTTTGAAAGCGCACAAGAGGCGCTTGAAATGAAGGTCAAACTCGAAACTCAAAAGTATGAGCAGAAGCAAAAAAGAAGACGATATCGCCCTGCTAAGAAGCTTCATAAGTTGAGAAAGAAATTAATAAGAACGAGTCCATTTTTGAGCTCCGCTCCATTGCGAATCCCAGAAAAGGTTACCGAGCTCAGGCTCCAATGCCTTGATTTTGGCTTGTTTTTGGGTAATGTCCTACGTCATTTGATAAAAACTACCCTGAACTATCATTTTCCGACCATTACTGACCATTATCCATCGAAATTGGCCTTAACAGCAGCACTCTAATCACTGCTGGACGACTTAGTCGCGAACCAAAGTCATAAAATTGAATTCAAGAGCAAGTGTTTTCCGGCTTTCTCCTCACTTCCTGTTATACAACTTATGAGATGTCGCTTCTGGTTGATTAACAGCTTCTTACCTGTGGATGATAAAAAAAATTAAAAAAATTTATGATTGAATGTCCCCTTGTTCAAACCTGATTCGTCACTTCGGTGATATATTTATTCAAATAATTTAAAAAAGAAGAATGATGAAAGATTTTATGATGATTTTTTTAGGCAAAGATTATTCAGATGCAGGACTCTCGCCTGAAGAAATCCAGGCCCAAATGGGAAAGTGGTTTGCCTGGGATGGAAAAATGCGTGAACAAGGTATCGTAGTGCATGGAAATGCGCTGCACCCAACCGGTAAACATATTACAGGCAATGATGCCGTCATTAGCGATGGCCCATTCGTTGAAGGCAAAGAATTAATCGGTGGATACTATGTAATTAAAGCAGAAAATATTGATGCCGCCGTCGAAATAGCCAAAGATTATCCAGATTTCGACTATGGTGGCACTGTTGAGGTCCGGGAAGTAATGGTTTTTGAGTAATTATTGAACGTATCGCTTCCTTTCCGTAGGAAACGACAGTCAGTTGATGGAAATGTATTCGATTAATCTAAATTAATAGCAATGAAAGAATTTATGATGATTTTTATGGGTCCTGATTATCAATCTCTAGGAATGTCTCCTGAAGAAATGCAGGCCAATATGGGTAAATGGTTCGCCTGGAATGATAAAATGACAGCGCAAGGAATTGTGCAGCATGGAAATGCACTTCAACCTCACGGAAAACACATAACAGGGAAAGATGCAGTGGTCGTTGACGGTCCATTTATAGAGGGCAAGGAATTAGTTGGAGGATACTATGTCATAAAGGCGGAATCGCTTGAAGCCGCAGTAGAGGTGGCAAAAGGTTTTCCAGATTTCGATCTTGATGGCACTGTGGAGATTCGTGAGATCATGGTTTTTGAATGACCAACGAAAACAATACAGGACAACTCGTCGACCATCTTTTCAGATATGAGTATGGAAAGATGGTCGCTACCCTATCTCGATTTCTGGGTCTCTCCCACCTAGATGTTGTAGAGGATTTGGTCCAAGAAACTTTCGCACAGGCCTTACAATCCTGGAAAACGACAAAACCACCGGATAATCCGGCTGCCTGGCTGAATACAGTCGCAAAGCGTAAAGCAATAGATCTGATTAGAAAGAAAAAGTCGGATAAAAATCGGGAATTTCAAGTCAGTTTGACCGGGCCGGCAACAATCCAAATAGAAGAATTATTTATGGATGCTGAAATCCCTGACAGCCAGCTCAGGATGATATTTGCATGTTGTCATCCTGATCTTTCACAGTCCGATCAAATTGCCTTGACATTGAAAGTCGTTTCAGGATTTGGTTCAAAAGAAATTGCATCGGCACTTCTAACAAAAACTGAAACTATAAAAAAAAGAATTCAGCGTGCGCGTAATTTTTTAAAATCCAATAATATCGCACTTTCCATTCCAAGTGGAAATCAATTAATTAAAAGATTGGCTTCGGTTCACCTGGCATTATATTTATTATTTAACGAGGGTTATGCTTCTTCACATCATGTCGACCATATTCGCAGAGATGTTTGTGTTGAAGCAATGCGTCTCTGTCGAATTACGGTAGAACACCCGGTAACAAGGCATCCAGATAATATGGCCTTACTTGCACTCATGTGCTTTCACGCTTCGCGATTTGATAGCAGGCTTAATGAGAATGGCGACATGATATTACTTGACAGGCAGGATCGCTCGCTCTGGGACAGTCAATTAATAAACATTGGACGATATCACCTACACCTCGCAACTCGTCAAAATGGTTTCTCCTCCCCGTACCATTGGGAAGCTGCTATATCCGCTCAACACGCCGCAGCGAAAACGTTCAATGACACGAATTGGACTGTTATCTTGTCCTGTTATAAAAACCTTTACGCGCTCAAACCTTCGGAACAAATAAGGCTAAATCAAGTGATCGTTCTACTACAATTAAAAGATCTGGACAAGGCACGTCATCTGTACGATTGTATCGAACAAGGTCAATGCGATGCTACATTGTATCATTCTGTTGGAGCTGAAATTGCCATGGCTAGTGGAAATACAAGACAAGCCGCACAACAGCTTCGAAGGGCATACGAAGCGACAAACAGCCCATCTACACGTAAGCTCATCCAACAAAAAATAGATAATCTATCCTAGCCATATTCCCGTGTTGAAAAAATCATCACTCGACGAAGGATATAGATTATACGACTAAGATACTTTAGGCTTGAAACTTTACCCTCCCCCATTTTCATTATATTACCAACGTATTTAACTTTTGCGTAACACATATTTTAAATAATGGATCAACTCGTCAATATTCTCACCTACGTTTCAATAATAAGCGGTGGTTTGCTTTTAATATTAATGCTGCTTTCTCTGTTGGGTGGTCTTGATTTGGATGTTGATTTTGGTGGCGGTGGTGATGTGGATACAGGAGGTCTCGGAATTTTTAAATCTGTGTTAACATTTCTTTCCGTAGCAGCTTGGGTAGCCAAAGTGATTGTCGCCACGACAAACAACTACGCCGTCGCTGCAGCTTCGGCCGTAGGAGCAGGTGTTGTCGCGGTGCTTTTGCTTACGATGATGCTACGTTTGTTATTAAAGAATCAAAAAGAGGTTTATTGGTCCCCTGATTTAGCCGTGGGCAAAACAGGAAAGACGTACTTGAAAATTCCTTCTGATGGAAATGGTATTGTGCATGTCAGTGTGGATGGAACAAATCGGGAACTAAAGGCAAAAACAGTTGATGGTTCCGAAATTAAGACAGGAGCCGAAGTATTTATAGCTGACTACCAGGATGGATTCCTAATCGTTTCCGAATTAAATAAATAATTATTTTATCACTTAATCTAAATCACTATGTCTGACTTTCTTCCCATTATTGGGTTTGTTGGCGTAATCGCTGTCTTGTTTGTAATATTTTTAATTAGTCGATACCGGACTTGTCCCTCTGATAAAATATTGGTTGTTTACGGAAAGACTTCTGGGAATCAAAGTGCTAAATGTTATGCCGGCGGTGCAGCATTTATCTGGCCAGTTATTCAAAATTATGCTTATCTCGAGCTAACTCCGTTGTCCATTGATGTAAACTTACAGGATGCCTTATCCAAACAAAACATTCGTGTATCCGTTCCGGCACAGTTTACTGTTGGAATTGGGAGAGAAGAAGAATTAATGCAGTCTGCTGCTGAACGTTTATTGAACTTGAGCCGAAATGACATCGCCAGTTTAGCGCATGACATCATTATGGGGCAGATGCGCCTAGTCATTGCCAATATGGATATTGAAGAATTAAATGCTGACCGTGATAAATTCGTCGATTCGGTCTATACAAATGTCGGTGATGAGTTAAATAAAATTGGTTTAAAATTAATTAACGTCAATGTTACCGACATTCAAGATGAGTCTGGTTATATCGTAGCACTTGGTCAAGAGGCAGCCGCAAAAGCGATAAATGAAGCTAAAATTAAAGTTGCAAAAGAAGTACGACTTGGTTCTATTGGTGAAGCGGAAGAAGAGCAAGAACAAACCGTACGTGTAGCCGAAGCAAATACGAAAGCAGAAATTGGTCAAGCTAATGCTACACAGGAACAACGAATTCGTGTAGCCGAAGCAAATACGCAAGCCGAAATCGGTGAGGCCGAGGCCAACAGAGAACAGCGGATTCGAGTTGCAGAGGCAAATACGCTTGCAGAAGTTGGAGAAGCAAATGCCTTTGCAGACGCCACCAAAGGAAAAAATACGGCCAATATTGAAATTGCGAATTCGGATGCAGAACGTGATATTCAAATCGCAGAAGCAAATCGACGCGCAATCGCTGCAAAAAAGGTGGCCGAAGCCAAAGCACTGGAAGAATCATATCACGCTCAACGACAAGCTGAGGAGGCACGCGCTACACGTGATAAAGCCAAAATGCAAGCCGACGAAGTAGTCCGTGAAGACATAGAAAAGCAAAAGGCCGTTATCAATGCTCAGGCCGAAGCAGAGCGCCAGCGCGAAATCGCACGAGGCGAAGCCGACGCCCTATTGGCCAAATTACTCGCCCAGGCGAAAGGAACAGAAGAATTACTAACCAAACAAGCCGAAGGTTTTCAGAGGCTGGTTGAGGCAGCAGGAGGCGATGCGAATAGTGCTATTGGGTATTTGATGATCGATAAATTAACAGAGCTAGCAGAAATTCAGGTCAATGCAATTAAAGATCTTGAAATTGACAAGGTTATCGTATACGATAACGGGAATGGGCAAAGCGTCGGAAACTTTGTCCAGGGGCTTTACGGAATGATGCCTCAGCTTAACGATTTTTTGCAGCAAGCCGGAATGAACTTACCAGATGCTTTGGTTAAAAAGGTCGAGACAGCTCCTGAAACCGAAATCGGTGCCGACAGTTCAAGCCCAAAACCGAACGACGGTTCTGAAACGTGAGCTGGATCTCTGATATAAAATTTTATTTTGTTTAATGGTTTTAGAAAGCATCGTCAATATAAATTGACGGTGCTTTTTTCCCAATTCAAAGCGTGGTTGTTGATTTACTAGGCTGCTCAATTGGCTAGCAGCCCAGTAAATCAACAGCCACTGCATAAAAAGTATAATTTGCTATAAATACTCACCTTGATAGTTCTGCCAAACTTTCACTTTTTACCGTACCTTGCCGCCTCATCCAACGCTACTCCATGTCATTGAAAAATATCAGGCTAGAAGTGATGCGCACCCTGGAATCTTCCGTCGCTGGATTTATGGACAGATTTTTACTTCCTGTTGACAAGATCTGGCAACCCGCAGATTTCTTACCGGATAGTCGAGAAGAAGGTTTCACCGATAAAATTTATCGAATTCAAGAAGAAGCTAAAGAGCTGGATAGCGACTTCTGGGTAATTCTGATTGGTGACATGATTACCGAAGAAGCACTACCTTCTTATGAGTCATGGCTCATGGATGTAGAGGGTATCGATCAACATGAAGCGAATGGCTGGAGCAAGTGGGTCAGACACTGGTCCGGTGAAGAAAATCGCCATGGTGATCTCCTGAATAAGTACCTGTATCTAAGCGGACGTGTCGATATGAAGCGCGTCGAGCAAAGCACCCATTATTTAATCAATGATGGTTTTGATCCGGGTACCGATCGTGACCCGTACAAAAACTTCGTCTATACTGCATTTCAGGAACTTGCTACGTACATCTCGCATAAACGTGTCGGCGAATTAGCCAGTCGAAAAGGGAATCATCTTCTTGGTCGAATTTGCAAGACAATTGCAGGTGATGAAATGCGACATCATCTTGCCTATAGGAGCTTTGTCCATGAAATCTTCAAAGTCGATCCCAGCCAAATGATGCTTGCTTTTGCTGATATGATGAAAAAGAAAATCGTGATGCCTGCTTTTATGCTTAAAGAATTTGACGGTAGCAGACGAATATTCGAGGAGTTTTCCGTGGCTGCGCAGCGCATAGGAGTCTACACAAGCCTGGACTACGTGGACATACTACGGAAATTAGTCTCTCATTGGGATTTAGAACATATGTCCGACTTAACGGCCGAAGCTGAACGCGCACGTGATTATTTAATGAATCTACCTGATCGATTAACACGTATTGCCCAGCGCATAAAGTTGCCAGAAAGCCAGTATCAGTTCCAGTGGGTAATGGCTAATGGAATGCAATAAAAAAGGCCAGACACATGGTGGCCAGCCCTTTACATGGTTACAATGGGATTATACTCTCGGAGTAGTGCATAAATCGTGCCAATCAAGAAAGCTGGCCTAATTCCCCATCATAGAGCCAAAGTCCATCAACTCATATGCAGACGTGTCCAGTGTTTTGTCTATACCCTTACTTTTGACCAATGTCATCAGGACATGACCATTCTCCTTTGACTCCATATCTGCCTTTATGATGAGGCCATCCATATCCCTAAATTGTTCAGGTGAAAAGGGTGAATTACCTCCTACTCCACTCATTTTCATGAACAGGCTAAATACGTTTTTAGCCGAATCCGTTCCAATCCACATAGTCCCTTTACCATCGCTACTTGTTACTTTTAATTCCTCGTATTTGAAGCCAAGGTGCGAACCTGTCTTTCCGGTTTTTTCAATTTTCCCATCTTTCTCGACTTCCGCGTTTGCCCCGGACATGGCCGCAAATTGCTTTATCGCATCAAAACTCATCACGGTTCCGGTATTCCCTTCCAACAGCATGACCATAGATTCTAATTCATGATCAAAAATGACATAACCCGTCATACCTTGGTCAGCCATTTTCATGGCAACATATTCAGGGTTATCCTGTGTCGGAACAAGAAAATCCATCGAGATCTTTTCGGCTGTAGTGCCATTTTCTGTAACAACAATTTCATAGGAATATTGGTGCTTAAATTGATACTTCTTTTTCGGATTAGCCATTTCAATAACTTCTTCCGGGACATAGCCAATGACTTCTGAACTTGCATTCACGGCGAAAGAAAACGATAACAGAATGAAAAATGTAATCATGCGGACTATCATATACATTTGGATTTTTGTGTTTTAAAAAATTGTACCAATAAGCAAACGAAGTGAGCAGGACATTAGTTCTCGCTCTGTAATGATTTTATATAAGCGTCAATAAAAAATGCCGTACTGGTCGAGTACGGCATTTCTATATTCATATTTTATAAGGCTATCGAAGCAAATTAATATTTCCTTGCTGTGTTGAGCGATCACCATTTATACATAACACGCGTAAATAATATCCGTATACGTCGGCCTCTAAGTCGTCGCCGTTGTAGGTACCATTCCAAGATGCTGAAGGTGCATCCACTACTCTGAATACCTCCTGCCCCCAGCGATTGTAGACAATAAATTCTTCTATCACATCGATATCTATTCCGTATACACGAAGCTCATCATTTTCGCCGTCATTGTTTGGTGAAAAGCCTGTTGGTACAAAAACATAAGGATGCTCACACGGAACATTTCTAGGTCTTCGGACGGTACCACTTGCGGTAGCCTCACAGCCAAATTCATCAACAACCATAACAGTGTAAGTATAGTCTCCTATCGGACCCGGATCAGCTGTCGGACTTTTAATATTTGAAGGCTCAACTAAACCTTCACCTTCCCAGTCATACGTCCAGTCTTCTTCGCCGCCCACAGCATCAAGCTGTATTATCTGTCCGTCAAATGTCATTGTATCCGGATCAACTGAAACGGAAATCAGTGCATTTAAATCACGAACTTCTACGAATACAGAATCGGACGACGTACATCCACCTACACATCCTACGGAGACAATGACAGTTCCACTACTAGTTGCGGTGTAGCAAATCGTATCTTGATCAGATGGCCCAATTATGGTTCCTGGAACACTCCAATTATAGCTACAGTCAGCCCCTTGAGGATCAATGGTTGCAACAACCGTCACCTTATCACCTACACAAACAATACCATCTGCATCCAAAACTGTTGCGACTACATCCGCACCAAATTCTATCGTGTAACAACCATCAACCGAGCAGTCGAGGTCGGTATTCGTCACGGTAACACAATAGGTGATATCGCCTGATACATCGATACATAAGGTGTCATTGTTTAACCCAGCTGTCACACCGTCTGCCGGTGCCCATTGATATTCGTAGTTACCTGGAGGCCCATCGACATTGACGATAAGCTTACCCGGAGCTGGTTCACAGAACATGTCTGTTCCATCGTCAAGATTGATAATCTCAAATGACAACTCTATTTGATTCAGCGTTACGTTAATAGTATCTGACTTCATACATTCTTCAACGCCCATATAGACACCCATAACGATGAATTGATTTAACCCTTCCTCCAGTACCGTGCTAAAAGTGTCTCCTTCAAACAGAACCATTCCATTAATATCTTTCCATGTCACGTCTACTCCATCCATTGTCAGGACAGACATAGTAATCGTATTTTCTTCACCACATATTGTCACATCGCCAGCCGGATCGACATCGAATTGAAAGTCTGGTACGGGAAAGACGAAAATACTGTCGTTGTGCACACAGAAGTTGTCTCCATCAAAGACTGTGATCGTCACATATACTGTCGTAGGCTCTGTAACAAGTATTGAAGGGCTGACGGCTGCTGTATCGGAGAAGAGGTCATTTGGACTCCAGTCATATATCCAATCTGAATTTCCGCCAGGATTTAATGTAATGGCCTCATCAAAACATTGATAGACTGTATCCGGTAAGTCGATATCTATGATTGGGATCGTAACCGTCATCTCAACCGTTGTATCACATGGAAACATCCCCCCACTCAACGAAATCGTATACGTTCCTGCAGAAGCGTATGTATGCATCGGCTCCCAGTCCGTCACGGGACCAGAACCGTCTCCAAAGTCCCACACGACCGCGACAGAATCGGCAGATGTATTCACCGTGGATATCTTCAATGATCCGCATTCCTGCATAACAAAAAAGCTAAGAGCCGGTCTACGGCCTGCAGTTGAAACCATTATACTATCTGAAGTGGAGCATCCGAATTCATTTGTTGCTGTAAAATATAGTTTTGTTGATATCGAATCTGAGGTTTCGACTACAACGCTTGTTCCATTATTTGTCGTAATGATACCTGATGGGTCGGTCCAATCTACCGTAATGTCGTCACCAGCGGCATGCATGACCGTAATTGTGCGGGGTTCATCCAAACACAAGGTGATGTCATCGTCAAAATCAAGTTCGAGTAGATTAAACTCTTCAGTACGGCATTGTTCCAGTTCACAACCATTTGCCAACGTAGTGTACTGACAAATCGTCACTTCCGCACTTGTCTCCAAGCCAAATGTGAACATTGACCCTGTATCACTTGCAATCGAAACGGCTCCAATACTGACATCCCAATCAATCGAAATTGGCGGATTTAATGTATCATACTCATTTTGATCAGTGACTTTTACAATTATCGTATCAACGCACTCCAACATTTCTACTGTGAAGTCATTTTCAATAGCACCTGAATTCAAAAGCGTAATTAAAGACGAGTCTACATCGTAACAGCCGTTGTCATTGACGGCCCATAATTTGACCCAATAATCTCCGGGTCCGGGGAACGTATGTGTACCCGAAGGATCGGGTTCACTGCCATCGCCATAGTCATAAGACAACGAGTCAGCAATGCTACCAGCTGAAGAAAAATCTATCGTTAATTGGTCGCAAATAATCGTGTCAGTTGGGTTAAGGATGGCCACCGCAGGATCACCACAGGCTCTTGTATTAATTTCAAATTCTCGGCATGTCGTATTGTATAATCGATCGTCTCTCCATTCTTCTATACATATTCCAACCAGATATTGTCCTATATGATCTGCGGTGAAAGTCAACTCACCGGTGGTTGCATTGATTGAAGGGTCCATTCCGGAATTCATCAAATTACTCAAATCGTGCGGTGGATTCCATATAACATCTTGATAAGGAGGAGGGGTTGGATTAGGCAATACTGGGACTACAGAGTCCAATCCCAAAAGAGGTTGATAGAGTCTATAACGCAATTCGTCCCCATCAGGATCTACACCAGCTCCCTGGTCAAATGATACCGGTACTCCAACACAAGCATAAATTGGAGGAAAATCAGGAAAATCAGGCGTACGGTTACAATCAAACAATTCGCCATTTGATACACGTGCAACAACCGTCATTCCAGAATTTAAAGGATCGAGTACATTGGTCAATGTCACATTACGACAACAACGCTGATAAACAAATATGTAGCCACCACTTGGGTGCTGTCTAATATTTCGATGTAACCCGCGATAAATTATCTGTTGAACACAAACCTCCTCTCCTAATACTTCGCATCCACTATTAAAATCTTCCATCAACGTATCTGAACCAGGACGTGGTATTTCGATGCGTCCATTGACGAAACCATATAATGGATTCGTTACGGGCTGAAAGTTAAAATCGAACACTCCTATATGTGCGATTGGGTCAAATTCAGCTTCAGGGTCCGCATTGTCGCAATCGCGCCGCACGGTTAAGCTAAACTCCAGATCACGAAGCGTGTCGACATTCGTTCCGACACAGTCATATGAAATCGACCCACCGACGATGTGCGTCGCCATGGCATCGAATGCTGGAAACATCATGATCGACAACATCGTCATGATCACGCCTGCTCGTAGTTTCATTGTATTTATTCTTGAATTCATGGATTTTATTCTTCTGTACATGATGTGATCGTTTTTCATTAATTAATTTCAATTTGTACGATCTCAACACGTCTTTCTTTCGACGCTTCGTAGCTGTATATGGATAGTCTTTCATTTGGTATACTGCTGCTTATTCCACGCGGTGCTGTGGTTTCACCAAATGATTTTTGCTCTACTGTCAATTGACCACTCGATAGGTACCCTTGAAGTTTTCCTCCAGCGTATGCCTGCAGGTCATTTCTTACGCTATTGACCCGTCGATTTCCTAAAGCGAGGTTGTAAAAGCGCGTCGATCTTGGGCTCGTATACCCTTTCAAGTAAATACTCACCTTGTCACCTTGAGCCAGGTGCGCTTCCAGTACTTCCATGAAAACCAGAAGGTCATCATTTCCTTTCTTCACCTCCGTATCAAAGAATGAATTTAACTGTCGTGCCTTTTCATCCCGCTCCACCCCTGCAAGTGGTTGAGTGAATCGGTCGATGAATGTCTGTTTACGGGCGAAATACGGCGGGAACGTTTCCGTGTATTGTAGCTCCGTATCGTCAACATATGTATTTGGGTTTGGATGGTCATTGTCGAAGTATAATACAAGCGGTAAGAAATCGTCCAATTCGCCAATCTTCAAGAATAGATCTTGTCTAATTCTTGATTTGTCCTTATGGTCATTCGTATCAATGATGACTGTTTCAGAAGAATAGCCCTTACGTGTAGCTGTGATTCGGTACCGTTTTCCACGTTCTAGCTCGAAATGGAAATCATTGGCGTCAAAGTTTGTCACAATGATCGGATCAGCATCCGGATCATCTAAATCATAGAGTGTCACAGTAGCACCTCGAAGTGCCTCTTTCGTGCGATCATCAAACGTAAAGGCGTCTAAGTATAATATATCCGTCTTCAAGTAAAGCTTCTTGACAATATCGTCAAGTGACTGAATATCAAGCGTATTGAATCTGACTGTATCAGAAATATAGTTTTCTTTGGATGCAATGATCATGTACTCATTGTCTCTGGCTAACGGAAATACACCAGAAGCCAACTCATCGTCCATCGCAATCATCTCTTCTCCAGTCGTCAAGTTGATTACCCGAATCTTTGTTCCGTATAACGAATCAAGCGTCTGCGCTTCGAAAGTCTGCGCAATCAAATTTGCAAATGGCAGAATATCTACTTTATAGATGTCATAGCAACAAGCTTCAATGTCATCTACGAGGTAGAATGATTCTGTACGATTTGATGAAAAGTAGGCCACATCACCCTTTTCATTTAATGAATAATAAAGATCGTGATAGCTACCATTGAGTGGAGCTCCCAAATGTTGTACAACGCCAGCGCTACCGCTGCGCATAGAACTTTTAAATACGTCCAAGCCTCCTAACGTCTTTCGACCATTGGAGCTGAAATACAATGTTCTTGTTGGACTATGATAGAACGGCGTCACTTCATTGTACGCCGTATTCACACCGGCTATATTTTCAATTTCGCCAAAACCACTTTCTGTTATCGCCGAACGATAGATGTCTAATCCACCTTTACCGCCGGGACGATCCGATGAAAAGTATAAGTATGCTACACCGTTGTCATCATCGTACCCAACATTTGGCTGAGTTGATGTATATCCGGCGCCATTGACTGAACTTATGGCAACTGCATCGCCCCAGCCGGCGTCACCAAGATCACGATAGTATAAGTCACAGCGAATACTATCAGGTAATCCATACTCACATATAGTAAAATACATTCGATCGCCTTCACGTGTGAATGCAGAGTGAGCCGTATGTGTATTTTTCAAATTGATTTCCTCTCCAAGCTTCTCACCGACACCCATATCTTCAGACATCAGAAGACCGGTCAGCAATCGATCCGGATCATACGTGTCATCTTCTATCTCAAATCGTAAGGAGGAGAAATAGAGTGAATCACCCATTGGCGTAGCGCCAAACTCCGAATACGGCGTATTGATGTTTGAGGAGAGATGTTCAATTTGAAATTCTTCCCACAACTGTTGGCTGTAGTCCTCTGCCCACTCACTAGCGGATAATTCCTTTTCAGCACGTGCCTTCAAATTTGAATTGCTTCCTTCATATTCGGTTAGGAAAATCTGATAATTTGATTGTGCATCCGCATATTGACCAAGCTTTTGTTGCATGCGAGCAAGATGGTAGGTAGCCTCCGGATAGGCGTTATTTTCATCAAGTTCTATGACACGCTTATAATACTCGGCTGCTTTAGTCAACGCATTGATCTTACGCGCAGCTTCAGCCGTTTTGTATAAGAAGTCGATGTCATCTTCTTCAAATTCAAGTACATTTTGGTAGTATACCATCTCCGAATAATGGTCATGTGCTTCGGCGGCTGTCTCAGCAGCCTTTATGTAAGCTTTCTTGGTTTGGCTATATCCAGTTACTGCGAAGATCGCCGTGACAGCCAGAGCAAGTAAAATCGATGTAAATGTTTTTCTTTTCATGGGATATCAATAGACCTTCATTAAAAAATAGGGCAGCTTTTAAAGGCATCCAGTGGCTTAACCTTTGTGATAATGTATCGAAATGAAACCTCGGGTCCACCCTGCCGATCTGTAGCCACTTTGAAGTTGGAGGCATTGACGTCATAGTTCAATCCAAGGAACCATTGATTAAAATCGAATCCGACATACGGCGTCCATGCATCCAATTCATCTTGATTCAAACGTCCAATTCCTCCAATGTCGAGGGCAAACATTTTTCCTTTCTTACGATTGATATGCAAGCGAAAGTTGAACGCAGGCACATACTCTCTGTATTCATCCTGGAACTGAGCTAACCCATGCAATTGAATATCAAGAAGTTCTGATAGCTGGAAGGAAGTTGAAAGATTAGCAGACAACCGCAATGGCAATTTTGACTCATTTGTAGTTGGCGCAAGTGCCTGATCTGGAGCCAGGAAATTGTAAGCACCAACGCCAACATCAATTTTGGTTCGGGCTGTTTTTTGCCATCGGTAGTTTATTCCACCACCGAGGTCAAAATACGTGACAGATTCGCGTCCTTGAATTGGCTCCCCCGTATTCAGAAGTTGGTCGTACATGAGGCCGTTGAATTGATTCCCCCAGGCTAAGTCATCGGGTCCAAAGCTCGCTGCCATATTGCTAGCTCCCACTTGAACCCCAAGGGTTATCAGATTTTGCTCATTAAGAAGATGCGTATATGAACCCGAGAGTCCACCTTGGGCCAGTGTCAACCGCGAATCTCCTGCCCTGTCATAGTTAAAGACGATGCCGGCCCCGAAGAACCCGTTTTCGTTCTTTGCAGAATAAAATTTCTTGTCAGCATAGCCGGAAAAGGTCAGGTAATCTACCGGTACGGATTCCCACTGCTGCTTGAAATGTAAGCCGAAGCGTATATCTCCATTAAAAATCCCGGTCAAACCCGGATTCGTATTCAACGGACTATTGAAAAATTGCGAGAAGTGAATGTCCTGCGCAACCACAATGCCCGAAAGAATGAAGACCATCGAAAAAGAGAGTAATAGTCGTTTCAAAGTCTACACGTTTATTGTTCATGGTATGGGATGCAAAAACTGTTCCATTGTACAGATTTGCATCGGTTTACTATATAAAGGTAGTAATTTATGTGCTTTAAAGCATGTAACTACACAATTTTTTACATCAACATGTGCCTAAACGTCAATCATTTAGGCCAAGAAACATCTAATTCAATTCGAAGTATTCGGGGGATAAATCTTAAATCACTAACGCATCATTTCTCGACTTCGTTTCAATTGATATATTAAATTCCATTATATGAATATAAAGCTTCGTTTTCGTTCGACTTCTTTCGAAAAATGCGGATATAATACCAGCAATTAAAACCCTTCTTTCAGTTGAAAATGATCTATTTTGGACGGTCAATGAACGCATCAAATGAAGATATTTAATCAACAACAGCTGGCGGCATGGGATCAATATACCATTCGGGAAGAAGGTATCACTACTCTACAGCTTGTGGAAGAAGCTGGCGAAATCCTTGCCGAAGAAATCGAAATACAGTTTCTACAAGGCAAAGAAAGTCCCGTTAGGGTTTTTTGTGGCATGGGTAATAATGGAGCTGATGGTCTTGTCGTCGCAAGAATTCTAAGCAATTTTATCGGTGACCTTGAAGTATTTGTCCTCCACCATCGACCAACCGGCACAAAAGCCTTTAACTCCTTGCTTAACGCACTTCAATCGACTCAAATTCGAATCACCTCGATTCAACATATTGATGATATGCCATCACTTCCTGACGAAGACTTTGTTGTCGTGGACGCTATTTTGGGCACAGGTATCAGCAGGCCCATTGATGGCTTGCTTTCAGAAGTTATCAGTATCGTGAATTCATCTCCATTTGCCGAACGAATTGCAATTGACATCCCATCAGGAGTTCACCCCGATAAAATTATGCCGGGAAAAGCCTTCAAGGCTCATGTTACCCTTTCCATAGCTTCTATTAAGTTTTCCAGTTTCTTTTCCGAAAATGAGCCGTATTATGGTTTGACAGAGGTACTTCCACTTCAGCTAAGCGAGGCTTATGTGCGTAAAACCCAAGTCGATAAGTACACCATGGACATCTTTGACACTGCACTCGACCAACGTTATCAGTCGACATTTGCCCATAAGTACGATTTTGGCCATGTATTGTGCATAGGCGGAAGTCAAGGGATGATTGGTGCAGCCTTGCTCGCCTCACAAGCCGCTTTACGTTCCGGCTGTGGTGTTGTAACCGCACATGTTCCGGCATGTGGAGTAGACATTATGCAGGTTGGAGCACCTGAAGTCATGCTTAGTATTGATGATGGGAAGCACTATGTGCAAGATCTGCCAAAGCTAACTCGGTTTGACGTCGTATGCATAGGTTGCGGACTCGGACAAATTCAATCGTCGCTGAGCACGCTGAAACATGTACTTGAAGAAGATGACGTGTGGAAAGTGATTGACGCAGACGCACTCAACCTGCTTGCCCGTAATGTGGATATGCTATCACAGTTAAATGAAAAATGCATTCTTACTCCGCATGCCGGAGAGTTTGATCGACTATTTGGTACTTCAGCGAACAGCGAAGCACGCTTTCACAAAACCAAAGCCATGGCAGCCAAGTTCGGATGTTATATCATTTTAAAAGGAAGAAATACGCTCATTGCAACACCGAATAGAGAAAGCTATTTTAATATGACCGGAAATTACAGTCTAGCTATTGCCGGCTCGGGAGATGTGTTGGCAGGATACCTGGCTGGATGTCTTGCGCAATGGAATGATGCTTTTATCTCCACTCGACGAGCAGTTTGTTTGCATGGATTCGCCGGTGAAATATTACGTGATCAATTTGGTGTGAGAGGTGGAATGGCACGGGATTTATTACAAATTTTAGGAGCAATTGAATCACATCGTGCCATTTATATAGACGAAATATTAAATAGAGATGAGATAGATGATGACATTCTGGGTCTTGAATTATTAGATAATCCAAATTAATAATGAGGAAAAAAATTGTCGTACTCTCCGGAGCGGGAATTAGTGCTGAAAGCGGCATTTCGACTTTTCGCGATGCCAATGGACTTTGGGAAGGTCATGATGTAATGGAAGTAGCTTCTCCTCAGGGTTGGATTAAGAATTCTGAACTTGTTAATAACTTTTATAACACACGTCGACGCGAGTTGTCTAATGTAAAACCGAATGCAGCCCATCTATTTTTTGCAAAATTGGAAGCAGAATATGATGTAGAAATCATTACACAAAACGTTGATGATTTACATGAACGTGCTGGATCCAATAAAATCATTCATCTACATGGCGAGTTATTAAAGGTAAGAAGTACAAAATACCCTAATTTAATTTATGATTGGTCGACTGATTTAACAACCACAGATGTTTGTGAGAAGGGACATCAGCTGCGACCTCATATTGTATGGTTTGGTGAAGCCGTGCCGCTCATATCCGTAGCCGCTGAGGCAGTCGCCTCTGCTGATTTAATCGTCATTATCGGAACAAGTATGCAAGTCTACCCTGCCGCAGGGCTGGTCCAGTATGCCAGGAAAAATTGTCCTGTAATTTACATTGATAAAAATCCAGCTGATGTTCAGCATTTAGACATACGAAATTTACACGTAATTACTGCACCGGCTACCGTTGGTGTTTTGAAATTGAGCAAATTAATTTTTGAGTGCTTTAATTAAGATTTGTTTTTGTCACTTGTTGAATTACTTTTTATAAAAACGTTCCTCAATCAATTTTCTTGATTTTTTCGAAATGAAGAATTTATCACGTATTGAAGCTTGCTACTTCATTTCATTGTCATAAACAATTAATTTTACATAGTTGTCTTTGACTTTCCTAATGTCGAATATTCACACACCCCTCAACTATTTAGTTTAATTTTATAAGATTACTGACCGTATAAATCAAACAATATGAAATCGTACTTACATCTCATTATTATTTTTCTACTTCCGGTGCTCTGTCTTGCACAAAATGACAGCAACATTGAGCAACCGGTAAGCATCAATGCATCGGGTGCTGATCCCGACACATCGGCCATGCTCGATGTCGTTTCATCAACACGCGGCGTTCTTGTTCCGCGCATGTCCTCTGCAGCCCGATTAGCCATAACACTTCCAGCTCAAGGATTAATAGTCTACGACACGACATTAAATGCACTTTGTCACTATACCGGTAGTGTTTGGCGATGCCCTGTCCCTGATTGCGAAACGCTGGATGAAGCATATGATTGCGGTGGCCCTGCAATGGGCAACACCATTTTTGTAGATACGGGAGCCGTAACCCTTTTTGGTTCAGCTACCACTACATCGACGTTGGTGGTCGCAGCAGGTTCTGACGTAACCGCTGTATCCATGACACAAGCAGATGATGGTGAAGTTTTAACCTTGAATCAAACGAATATGGCTGCGACAACGGATGCGCTTACCGTAACGCATGATGGAATGGGTCGAGCCGGACAGTTTAACACCTCGAATATGATGGCCCCGCTACCCACTTTGGAAGTAAATCAATTGGGTTTGGGCAATACAGCTCTTTTTATTTCTCACAATATGATGAATCCAATGGCAGCTGTTGATGTTCAGCAACTAGGTCCCGGAATTGCAGGAAAATTCGAAGGTTTGGAACCTACGGATATGATGCCCACTGTTGATGCTAAAGAACACGGAATGAGCCATGCCGGATATTTTGAATCGACGAATCCGGCTACGACCATGGCAACGGTGCAGGCGGAAAACTTAGGTATGGGTGACGGTGTTCACGGTATTGCCACAGATAGTAACTTTTTACAATCAGGTGTAACGGGCACAGGAAGGTATACAGCTGCAGGGGCTGCAGCTATTAACGCTCACGATGGCGCAATCCGTGTTTCAAAGACCGTTTCACCTAATACACCGGCCGAAAAAGTTCCGCTTCAACTCGTCTCCTGGTTGCCAATGGATGACTGCGCAGGTTGTACTGGAGGCCCTGGCGGAGATACGCATGCTTGGAATTCAGACGTAATCACAATTCCCAATATCTATTGTGATCCTGCACGAAGTGTTATCATGCATTCCGTAGAATGTGCCATTCCAAACATTGGAATCAAGGCGATTACGAAAGGAATAGCTCCTGGTACATTTGGGGTGCAATTTGTAGTTGATGTCGATTTATGTTCAGGGGTTGTCGGCTGTCCACCCGGACCGATCCCGGTCATTCTTCACTATGTAATTATTAATCAATAATACTAAAAGCGGATAACACAGACATGTAAACAGAAAATCAGTTTATCTGCACTAGAAATTTACATAACAATATCTTCCATAAAAAGACCGGTGGGAATTTTCTATCGGTCTTTTTATATTAGAACCAAGTAGATGAAACAATTTCGATATTGTCATCATCGCCTCGTATTAGTGGATTATCACCATGTCCATACGCTTCTATAAAGACATGTTTACTTTGAAACATATCATAGAATCCATTATCCTCAAAAAATTGATTTCTTTTGGAGCCTACAACATCTCCGGAATTCAACAGGCTCACACCGGATAATATCGAGGACGCTTGAAAAAGCGGCTGATCATGTGACAGTTCTGAGCTACGGCTTAAGCTGTTATTTAAGATATGGCAGGACTTGGTGACCCAGGCCCAATTTGAAAAAAAACTTGACACCCATTTGCCATTTACAAGGGAGCGAAAGAATCCCTTCTTATTTTCCTTGTAAGTGATGGAATTTATACTTGTTGATTGAATGGGATTGGATAAATATATTGACTGAGAATTCATGTTGATTTATTTAAATACCTAACTCCCTATTATGGTGTTTAAAATATCTTTCAGGTCAACAATACGCACAGCATTCTTGAGCAATACGGAAGTTGTACCTAAAAGGTATCATCGGAACATCAGCTGATAACGGGAGACCTTTCCAGGTTAAAAATCAAAAGCCGGATCAAAATGATCCGGCTTTGGTTTTCAATTCGTTTTGAATTATATCCTTCTATTAGTTTTAACTCCCGCAAGATAGGCATCCCTCTTCCATCGTGCAAGCTTCACCCATCACTACTTCTTCAGCCACAGATGCGGAACCATTTGCCTCGACAAATTTCTTTTGATGTTTTTCTGAAAGCGTAAATTTAATTGGATCAACGGCAGCCTTAGATCGTAAGTAGTACATACCGGTTTTAAGTCCTTTTTTCCAGGCGTAAAAATGCATACTCGACAACTTACCAAATGTTGGGTTTTCAACGAATAAATTCAAACTTTGGCTTTGGCAAATAAAGGCACCCCGATCTGCAGCCATATCAATTATAGTTTTCTGGCTCAATTCCCACACAGTCTTATACATTTCTTTCAGTGTATCTGGAATTTCCTCGATATTTTGAATTGAACCATTGTTTAACATTAATTTCTCTTTCATTTCATTATCCCAAAGACCCAGTCCAATCAAGTCTTTCAGCAAATGTTTGTTGACGATAATATATTCACCAGACAACGTTCTTCGTGTATAAATATTCGATGTGTAAGGTTCGAAGCACTCGTTATTGCCGAGAATTTGCGAAGTTGATGCGGTTGGCATTGGAGCCAGTAAAAGGCTGTTGCGAATGCCATCCTTTTGAATTTTCTCTTTGAGAGCCGTCCAGTTCCATCTGCTTGAAGGTGTTACATTCCACATATCGAATTGCAACTCACCTTTACTTGCTGGTGATCCTTCAAATGTTTGATAAGGGCCCTCTACTTCTGCGATGGCGCAACTTTCGGTCAAGGCTGCGAAATAGATTGTCTCAAAAATATCTTTATTTAGTTGCACTGCCTCGGGACTGTCAAAAGCGTGACGCATTAATATAAAAGCATCAGCTAAACCTTGCACACCGATTCCGATGGGACGGTGGCGCATATTCGAATTTTTCGCTTCCGGAATCGGATAATAATTAATATCAATAACCTTGTTTAAATTCCGTGTTATTACACGTGTAATTTCAAAGAGTTTATCGAAATTAAAAACACCATTGTCTACGAATTTTGGCAATGAAATACTTGCCAAATTGCATACTGCCACCTCATCTTTATCCGTATATTCGATTATTTCGGTACATAAGTTACTGGACTTTATAGTGCCCAGATTCTTCTGATTTGACTTTTTATTAGCGGCATCTTTGTACAGGATGTACGGCGTTCCGGTTTCGGTTTGAGATTCCATAATTGCAAACCACAAATCCTGAGCTTTCACCTTCTTTCGAGCCCTACCCTCTTCTTCATATTTATGGTACAAGGCTTCAAATTCTCCACCATAACAATCATCAAGGCCGGGGGCCTCATTTGGGCAAAATAGTGACCAATCCTCATCATTTTTCACACGTTCCATAAAGAGATCGGAAATCCACAATGCGTAAAATAAATCCCGTGCACGCATTTCCTCTTTTCCATGATTTTTCTTCAGATCCAAAAATTCAAAAATATCACTATGCCAAGGTTCAAGATAAACCGCGAAAGCACCTTTTCGCTTGCCTCCGCCCTGATCGACATATCGAGCCGTGTCGTTAAATACTTTCAACATGGGAACGATACCATTCGATGAACCACCTGTTCCTTTGATATAACTTCCCTTTGCCCGAATGTTGTGAATACTAAGACCAATTCCGCCTGCAGACTGCGATATTTTAGCGCACCTTGAAAGTGTCTCGAAAATGCCTGAAATACTATCTTCTGTCATACTTAGTAAAAAACATGACGATAGCTGTGGTTTTGGTGTCCCCGCATTGAACAACGTGGGTGTTGCGTGAACAAACCACTTTTCGGACATTAAGTTATATGTCTCAATTGCAGCATCGATATCTGCGCCGTGAATACCAACTGCTGCTCGAAGCAGCATATGCTGTGGTCGCTCAACTATTGTACCATTCATCCGAAGAAGATATGATCGCTCTAAGGTTTTAAATCCAAAATAATCAAAACTGTAATCACGATCAAAAATTATAGCTGAATCAAGCCTATCTCGATTTTCTATGACAATGTCGTATGTCTCTTTCGATATTAATCCGGCAGCTTCATTTGTTTTAGGGTCTATGTAGTGATATAGTGCATCGATGGTTTGTGAAAAAGATTTGTTCGTGTTTTTGTGCAAATTTGATACAGCAATACGCGCCGCAAGCAATGCATAATCAGGATGTTGTGCTGCCATCGTCGCAGCTGTTTCTGCAGCGAGATTGTCAAGTTCAGATGTTGTAACGCCGTCGTATAAACCAAGAATAACTTTTTTTGCGATTTCGATATAGTGCACGTGATCTGTATCGAGACCGTAACATAATTTTTTAATGCGCGCTGTGATTTTATCAAAACTCACGTCTTCGAGTCTTCCATTTCTTTTTTGTACTTGCATTTGACTAGAGGTATAGGTATATGTCGATAAATATTTTTTTAATTAATTAAAAGAGGTGAAGATTTTAGAAGTCTTCGTCGAGTGTAAATACTTGCTCCTCCCGGCTTGAACTGACACCGGCTTTGCGATAATCACCAACTCGCTTTTCGAAAAAATTGGTTTTCCCTTGTAAGGAAATCATTTCCATCCATGGGAATGGATTTTCAACATTAAACTCGCGTTGATTTCCAAGCGCCACCAACAATCTATCTGCGACGAACTCAATGTATTGACACATCAAATCCGCATTCATCCCGATTAATTTTACGGGAAGTGAATCAGAGACAAATTCTTTTTCGATACGAACCGCATCCAAAATGATTTCAGAAATTACGGACTTATCCAATTTATGGATGATATGTTTATTATAAAGTAGGCAAGCAAAATCACAATGCATGCCTTCGTCACGTGATATCAATTCATTTGAAAAACAAAGTCCAGGCATCAACCCTCGTTTTTTCAGCCAAAAGATTGAGCAAAAAGAACCGGAGAAGAAAATACCCTCAACGGCAGCAAAAGCAATTAAGCGCTCGGCAAAGGATCCATTTTCAATCCATCGCAGCGCCCAGTTAGCCTTCTTCTGAACACAGGGTAAATGTTCAATCGCGTTGAATAGATAGTCTTTTTCTTTAGTGTCACTAATGTAGGTGTCGATTAGTAGTGAGTAAGTCTCGGAGTGGATGTTCTCCATCATAATTTGAAAGCCATAGAAAAACTTGGCTTCTGTATATTGTACTTCACTGACGAAGTTTTCGGCTAAGTTTTCATTTACAATACCATCACTGGCTGCAAAAAAGGCTAAGACATGTTTAATGAAATGTCGCTCGTCATCATTGAGTCGTTCATTCCAGTCGTTCAGATCTCCGGAAAGATCAATTTCTTCAGCAGTCCAAAAGGACGCCTCGCTGTTTTTGTAAAACTTCCATATGTCATCATGTTGAATTGGAAAGATGACAAATCGTCCAGGGTTGTCTTGCAGAATAGGTTCAATCATTTCACTCATCTCATTTCGTTTTTCTTGGTTTGGAAAATGGCTTATATTATATTTTTTTATAATCTGTTTTTTAGAGCAAAAAAATTCAGTAATTCATAACCTCTTGATTAAGAGTTGCATTACTGATTGTTGCGATATGTTTGAAATAGTATCGCTAGATGTAATTACCTCGAAAGGTGACTGCAAGTTAGATAAAAAAAAGTTCTAATATGTTAGGAGTTTTTGCACACCGTGTGGATAACTTTCGGATTGCTTTGGGGGCCAGACTTTTACGTAATTAAAAAAGTTTATGCGTTGTGGACAGCGGCCAGGAATGTTTGCAAATTCCTTAAAAGAGTCTTTTACGATGGAAAAACCAGACCAATAAAATGCTAAAAATAAGTGAGGCGACCAGGACGATGTAAAATGCATACGGGCTATTCTCAAGTGGTAAATTTTTTAGGTTCATTCCATAGAAACTCGCTACCAAAGTTGGCACCATTAAAACGATGGTTACAATCGTCAGGCGCTGAATAAAACTATTCAAGTTGTTTGAGACAATTGATGCATAAGCCTCCATCGTGCCTGATAAGATGTTCGTGTGTACATTGGCCATCTCCAACGCCTGACTGTTATCAATGATAATGTCTTCAAAAAAATCACTTAAGGTTTCATCTTGTTGAATACGCAAGAAATCGGTCCGCTTCATTTTCATCTTCACCAATTCATTCGAGGACAAAGAATTGACAAAGTAGACCAAACTTTTTTCTATGCGCAGCAATTGTTTCAACTCGGCATTACGCGAGCTATCGTATAATTCATTCTCGATGATGTGGCGCTTGAGGTTTAGTTTTTTTAGTGAGTCTAGATAATGCAAAACAATTTGATCAAATATCTGGAGAACAAATTTTCGTTCGTCACTAAGCTGAAAGTTCCGAATCCGCCCTTCCAAAAATCGATTGAGTACTTCATTATCCTTAGGCGATATGGTGACTACATTCTCAGGTGTCAAGATGATACCTATCGGTACAGTGATGTAAATCGCTTCATTCTCTTGTTCGCTGTTGTTAAAGTACGCTGTATTAACAACTATAAGTCGGATATCATCTTCTCGATCATACCGCGATCGCTCATCGATATCAAGTGAATCAGAAAGAAAGTCGGTTGGAATGTTCAGGCGGCTCGACAACTCCTTGAGCTCGGCCATTTCGATTGGTGGACTTATGTTCACCCAGCATGAAGGCGTTAACTCCTCGAGCTCCACCAAACGGTTGGCTTCTTGTGTATAGTAACGAATCATAACTGGGCACTTCCATATTAAAGATTAATGGCTTTAACGCGCGCAAGATAGAGAAAAAAGGTTGGGCCGGTTAGCATTCCACCTGAATTCGATATCCATCATACTGTGAAGTTCAAACTGTTGAATGACGAATTGACTCCCGCCAAAAGTGTATTGGTCTGACGTGATACATACAAGGATTCAAGGAATTCAGCCTGTTGCTCATAATTGAGTTTCCAAAGTCCAGCTTGGCCATTTAAAATATCGTAATGATCTTCTATTGCACCAAAATCGTAGCCGGCTTTCGAGGTTTGAGCCTTCAAGCATCTTGGTATATAAACGAGCCCAACTTGTTGATATTGATAGATATGCGTCAGTTCATGAATTAATAATGCGTCAGACATGACGGTGTTAAAGTTCACTTGGTTTGCCGTTACAAAAGCAATATTCATCCTTTCAGCAATGCGGGATATAGGATTTAGTCTAACTGCATCCAAATCAATTAAATCACCAAACATCGATCGCGCAATCTCACATTCATGGGATGTTAGCTTCCTCGTCTTACGAGATTGCAGTATAAATTGGATAAAATGACCAAGGCCCAGGATGTGAAGTATGCCTACGACTAACTCAAATGGCCAAAATACGACAGTCATCCATGAATAGATGTGGATTATACGTGGCAAATTAAAAAGCAAAAAAAACTGTCTTACTCTTTTATAAAATTTCAACCAACCGACCATAACAAGGCCAAGTTAACAGAATTGCTTCCATCTTTCGATTAAGTAAATTGAAAATTAGCATTTTACACATTTGAATAAAACTTATAATCTTCATTTGCATTTATCCAAACAACGTTTGTCCAATTCTTTAAACCAAATATTGTTAAAATAAATATCGTAAGTACAGCATTTTCTTTCTATTACATATTATGAATAATAATAATGTATTATATTTGTGTTTATAACGTTATAAACATCAACTCAACACGACCTCATGAAGACGTTTCTTTCTTTTCTATTCTCAGCGCTGTTTATTTTTCCGATGGCCCAAGGGTACAATGAATCTAATTTCATAGATCACCATAAAATCAAAGCCAAACGTGGGGACGGTGTCATTAAATTGCTAAAGAAGTATGACCTGATCTCCCATCAATGCAATATCGACGCATTTTATGAAATAAATGGAATGAAGAAGAAAGATGTTTTATATGCCGGGAGCGAGTACAAGATGCCGATATCGATATATCAGTATAATAAACAAAGTATCAGATCAACAATAGGAAAGGATGACTGGGACCTGGCAAAAAAGATCGCCGCTTACAATCGAGTATTACGAGATAAAAAAATAAAGCGAACCTATTACCTGGAGGACGCCGTCCTCTATGTTCCGGTTCATATGATGGATTGTTTCATACCTGGAAAAGTAAAAGGCGAACGTGTTGGACCAGAGGTTGATGAGAAGAAAACCGCATCGTTAAGCAAAGAGGTCACGGCCAATCCTTCATCACAAGCTAAAGAAGAAAAAGTATCATCATTTGAGCATGTCGCCACAAAGGCCAAAAAGGGCGATGGTGTATTTCATTTGCTTAAGCGTTATGGACTATCCAGCAATTCTTGTAATCAAAAGGCCTTTTACAAGATTAATGGTCTAAAAGAGGGCAAAGGACTTTACGCAGGTAAGACATATCATCTGCCAATTCGCATTTATACCTATAATAGAGAAAGTATTCGGTCCACCGTAGGTCGCGATGATTGGGATATGGCTCGAGCGATAGCCGCTTATAATCGCTCCCTCGTGGATAATGGATTGAAAAAGAATTATTACATGGAGGATGCCATTTTGTACGTGCCCTTCCACTTTTTAGGATGTCCTGAAGGCGAAAAAATAAACAAGGATAACAAGGTAGTCGCGGAGGAAAAAAAAGTATACCTAACAAACAGTTTATATGGCAAACACGCGCGGTTTGAAAAAGAATCCGATGACTTAAAAGATGAGGCTTATTATGTTATAAGTGGACATGGAGGACCCGATCCGGGCGCAATGTGCACGCATGGAAAATCAGCGTTGTGTGAAGACGAATATGCCTATGATGTCAGTCTTCGGCTTGCCCGAAAGTTGGAAGCCAATGGAGCAAAAGTCTTTATGATCATTCAAGATAAAAATGATGGTATACGAGATTATCCGCTTCTGCCCTTGGATTACGATGAAGTCTGCATGACAGGTGAGGCCATACCGAGAAAACAAATTCATCGTCTAAAACAACGTGTTGTGGCAGCAAATAATGCCTATCGGAAATCCAAAGGCAAGTACAAAAAGCATAAATTAGTTTCTATTCATGTAGATTCTCGTCCTACGCACAAACGACAAGATGTATTCTTTTATCACTGCCCAGGAAGTGAAACAGGAAAGAAATTAGCAAATAATATTCAAGATGTATTTCGGAAGAAATATAAAATACACCGCAAAAATGGTGCTTATCATGGGACGGTATCGGAACGTGGTCTGTACGTCTTACGTCACACTGATCCAGTAGCTGTTTTCGTAGAATTGGCTAACATCAGAAATCACATGGATCAAAAAAGAATTATCGTTCCTTCTCAACGACAGACATTGGCCAATTGGTTGTATGAGGGTTTAACGAAGTAAGTATACTAATTGGGATGTTGAATGGTAACGTTGGGGGTAAATCTTAAGGTGTTTAACGTACGAAACTAAATTCTCAATCAGCTACGATCTGAATCTCCGTACCGAATATTCCAAAGACATCGAAGTAAACTATTGATATACTTTCTAGAATTCGTAAAGGATCGCATGATCTGAAATCAGTTATTCGTTTAACAAAACCGTTATCGTTGAACCCCAATTTGATCAGTCTTCGCTTCGCATGCCGCGTTAAATAACTATCCAGATTTGCTATTGACGATGCATCGAATCTAAGGATAAGATCTTCCTTTTCATGCTTTAACGTTAAATAAACCCGGTCAGGCACGATTTCGAGTTGCACCCTTGTGATCTTGCTATGTGCCATTAAATCGAGCAATCCCAAAATGTTATCACTCTCGTCTCTGCTCACCACCGCTACAGCATGCAGTCTTCCAAGCTCTTCTCTGGCCTTTTCAATTAATCTCTTTGACGCATCATCGAAATGTTTTGCTAATTGCTGCCGTATTTTTTCATCGGTATATTGCAATCCCAATTGGTTATTTCCCAGGTTTTGTTTCAACCTTGAAATCCGCTTATTAACTTCAAAGATCTTTTCGTAGTTAGGATTCTGAAGACATTTCAGTGTGAATAATTTTCGTTCCGAATTACGAAGAGGTTTTGAATATTCGTGAGCACCCTGAAAGTCTCTTTCTGCTATACATTGTTCCATTAACGCCGTGAGATGGTCAACTTCAGATTGAGCGTGTTTAATGAGCAGTTCTAAATCAGAATGCATATATCCGTATGACAAGAAATTAATTATTCCAATTCGCCGGCACCAATATCCTGATCTTTTTTAACCTCCTCAACCGCCTTTTCTAAGTCTGCCGTTGCTTTTTTTAGCTTTTCAACTTTTTTATCTTCCTTCTTTTTGGCCGGGACATTACTATCTTTTTTTATTTCCATGATTTTATCCCAATCATCCGGGCGCTGATCTGTGTATGTCAGTTTATTTTTGTCCACATGTACATAAATGGTTTCTCCCGGCGCAAATTCGCCGCTCAAAACTTGTTTCGCTAATTCATTGACGAGATCGTGTTGAATCACCCTTTTCATCGGGCGTGCACCAAATTGGGGGTCGTAGCCTAAGTCCGCAAGATGTGTCATGGCGGCATCACTAATTTCCATTTTAAGTTCTTGCAGCTTCAAATTTTTATGGACCTTGCGCATCATGAGGCCTGCAATTTTCTTTATTTCTTCCCTAGTGAGGGGTTGAAACATTATTTTGTCATCGATGCGATTGAGAAATTCAGGTCGTAAGTTTTCTTTCAATTTTTCAAAAACTTCTTCCTTTGTCGACTGAATAATATCCTCTCGATGGTCGTCACCAACATGCTCCAGATCTTCGAAGTTCTCCAGAATAATTTCGGCCGCCATATTCGACGTCATGATAATTATGCAGTTTTTAAAGCTTGCTACCCTACCTCGATTATCGGTTAATCGTCCGTCATCCAACACCTGCAATAATACATTAAAGGTATCCGGATGGGCTTTTTCAATTTCATCTAACAGGATGATCGAATACGGTCTTCGACGCACGGCTTCCGTTAATTGTCCACCTTCTTCATATCCGACGTATCCCGGAGGGGCTCCCACCAGGCGGGAGACAGAATGTCGCTCCTGATACTCCGACATATCTATTCGAGTGATGGCATTTTCATCATCGAAGAGCACTTCAGCCAATGTTTTCGCCAGTTCCGTTTTTCCGACACCCGTGGGCCCAAGGAAGATAAACGAACCGATAGGTCGTTTCGTATCCTGCAACCCAGCTCTTGACCTTCTAATTGCATCACTCACAGCAACTACAGCTTCACGTTGTCCAATCAGTCGTTTTCCAATTTCATTTTCCAGATTTAATAGACGAATTTTTTCCGATTTCATCATTTTTGTCACCGGAATTCCTGTCCATCGGGCCACAATGTCTGCAACATCATTAGCCGTTACTTCTTCATTTGTAAACCTATTTTCCTCGGGCACCCCATCCAACTTTTCTTCAGCCGCCTTCAATCGCGCATGAGCCTCTTTCAAATCTCCATATTTAATTTTAGCCACCTCTTCAAAATCGCTTTCGCGTTCTGCTACCTCTGCATTATGCTCTAATTCATCAATTTCCTTTTTAATCGATGTAATGGAGTCAACAATTTCTTTTTCATTTCGCCACATTGCTCGTAGCGAGTCACGTTTTTCCTTTGCATTTGCGACTTGTTCATTCAATTCTTTTAACTTTTTCTCGTCGTGTTCTTTTTTAATGAACTCCCGCTCAATTTCCAATTGTGTAACTTTTCGATCCCACTCATCAATTTCCTCAGGCACACTATCCAATTCCAATCGTAATTTTGCAGCAGACTCATCTATTAAATCAATAGCTTTATCAGGTAATGCTCTGTCGGGAATGTATCGATGTGACAACTGAGCCGCAGCCACAAGTGCTTCATCGAGAATTTCCATCTTATGATACATTTCATAGCGCTCTTGAATACCGCGAAGGATAGAAACTGTATCCTCCACACTCGGCTCTTCGACTAAAACGGTCTGGAAACGACGAACGAGTGCCTTGTCTTTTTCGAAGTACTTTTGATATTCGTCAAGTGTTGTGGCGCCGATAGTGCGTAATTCGCCTCTTGCCAATGCGGGTTTCAGAATATTGGCAGCGTCCATTGCACCATTTCCGCCACCGGCACCAATTAAGGTGTGAATTTCATCAACGAATAATATTATTTCCCCATTGGCATTCCCAACTTCTTTAATGACGGCTTTCAACCGTTCTTCGAATTCTCCTTTATATTTTGCTCCGGCAATTAATGAGGCTATATCAAGTGTATAAATTTTCTTTGAAGCCAAATTTTCCGGAACATCTCCATTGACAATGCGCCAGGCAATTCCCTCCACAATAGCCGTCTTTCCTACTCCAGCCTCTCCAATCAAAATAGGATTATTTTTTTTGCGTCTACTAAGAATGTGCATCAGTCGGCGAATCTCCTCATCTCTTCCAACAATGGGATCTAATTCACCGCTCTCTGCACGAGCATTGAGATTAATTGCAAATTTGGCCAGCACATTAAATTGTTCGTCTGCGGATGGTGACGTTACTTTTTCACCCTTACGTAACTCTATAATTGCTTTTTTCAACTCCTCCAAACTTGCACCCTCTTCCAATAGGAGTTGTGCGGCTCGTGACTTACCTTTCAAGATACCCATAAGCATGAGTTCTAAGGATATATAGTCATCACCAAATTCCTGCATCAATTTTTTAGCATTGGACAAGGCTTTGTTTGCGTCATCCGTCAGGTACTGCTTTACGTCACCCTTGACTTTCGGCAAGCGGTTGATCTCTACATTCAATTTATCACGAAGTCGTGAGGCATTTACTCCTAACTTTCCTGATAAATAATTCAAAAGGTGTTCATCCGTTTCCATCATTCCACGAAGTAAATGGGATGTATCAACGGCCTGCTGATTATACCCCTTGGCAATTTCCTGTGCCTTGAGGATGGCGTCCTGAGCCTTTATCGTAAAATTGTCGTATGTCATAAGAAGTAGTTTAAAACGGACGGCTAAGATAGCTAAACTAGCTTCTATCCAAAAGATCGGGCATTAAGCAAAACAATTCTTGTGCCTCAGCTGGCTTAGTCCTAAATTGATGTGCAGTCCGCTCCTATTTTTGTGACTTTAGTTGTGTTATATCTTCAATTTATGTCTTGGTCTAAAAAATAAGACATTTCGCACCAATGGTGATGGTTGGTATCTCGGAAACACAATTTTATAAGCTGTGGAAGTATATACCCTGATATTTAATAGTTTGTCAGGTGGTGGAGCATCTCCAACATTAAAGTATTAGCGTTAGATCTTATCTTCTGGAGTAGGCCTCCATTCTGAACTGCTGAATTCTTCCCGCCTTTAATAAGTCAAATGAATTAAACATGGAAGACGACAAATAATCCACAACAGCAGAATAAACTACATGACTCATTTTATCCCAATCATCCGGAGAAAATTCACCATCTAGCGTAAGGCTTGAATAATGATCAAGTAACAGCTTGATAATTTCGTTTGCCATATTTTTTATGTGCGTCAGTTGTTTGATTCGCCAAGTATTATTAAAATTAGAATCGTAAAATTGCAACAACCGTGTTGAATGCGGATCGAAATATAACTTTACTTGCAAATCACCTGTGGCAATTTCCTGCATGATCACGGGATAAAGGCCTACAATAGGTTTTAACTCATAGTAGTCTTTTATATAGGTAAATTGCCCCATCGGAATTAATATAGGATCTCCAAATACTAAGCCAGCATTAATTTGAGCTGTATCGGTCAGTGGGAAGATATTAAAATGGGATAATAACGATTCAATAGGCGCATGATTACCCTGGTTAAGGTAATTTTTTATTTGAACAACATTCGGAAGAGCAACAGAATCGAGTGAGAATATAGAATTGTCGACTGCCAGGAGCAAATATTGAATATAGGGTTCGTTAATGTTTTCGATTGTCGGTAATATAGGTCGTCGATGTACTTTACCATGTGTAAATGCGGCGCGAAAGTGTACAGTCAGCGTGTGCCAAATATCAATTAAGCCTGTCATGGATTGTATGTCAACTGTCCGGTCATCGACGTGATCAAAGTTAATGGTCACACGCCCTTCTACAATTTCCGGTGTTTTCTTATTCAATTCAATTTTAGGCAACAGGAGCTCGGGATTAATGAAAGTCACGGAAATGAGTTTATCATTAACGAGGCGGAATATTATCTCATTGCCACCATTATTGAATCGATATTCTTTTCTCGATTCATCGAAAGCTATTTTATTAACAAACTTCCATAATTTCTTCTTATACAGAAAGCTCTGCAAATAGGAATCGATATGATCTTTACGTAATCCTAACTTAGGATGTTCAAGTAATTCGTGCACATTTTCGAAAAACCGGAGTGAATCGCCATTAACTTTCTGAAATGAATTTATACAGTCCACATTAGAGAAACCATTCGTATTCTGACGGTAGTTGAAAAGAAAATTTTTGTACTCCGTTAGTTTTCCGCTGTGGTAGACTGAATTTTCCGCCAATCCTCTTCCATCAATGGTTCGAATTTTTTTAATAGTTGATTTTATTGTGCGAATTATTTTTTTGTACTCTCCTTTTGACAAGGACGCAATTATTTCAATATCGGGCATTTGACCAAACATGCTTTTTAGTTTAATCGTCTTGTCACATGCTACACGAAACGAAGTATCTCCATAGGTAAGATGGCTAAATGTTATGGAATCTTGCAACGATTGTCCTCCTAAATCTACTACGCCTTTTTCATTGGTGACTAGCAAACGTTCACCCACAAAAATATGAGCATGCTCAATGGGGCTTTTTGATTCGATATCGACAAAAGTCAATAAACACTGGCTCTGGCTTGGATCAATCCAACAAATAAAAAAAAGCAATAATAAAGGGTACGTTTTCATATTGAAAAGTTCGATCACTAAGTCTGTTGAATGACCGCCATAAAATCTTCTTCAAATCGCTTAGCCAGTTGATTGTCCATTTTCAATTTCAACTTTTCTTTCATTAAGGTTATGCGCACAAAATCGTTCCGTTCGAACCACTTATTCGCTTTGTCCACATAAATTCGTCGATTGCGTTTCTTCAAAAGTAGATCATAGTTCTTTGTTTCCAACCATTCGAAAGCCGACAACTCAGATTTAATTGGTAAGTAAATCAATGTATGCTTACGCTCTATTGCCAACTTGTCTTCAATCAAAGCAAAAACGACAGCAGCGGCGGACATCCAATACCAGTTTTGGTTGAAAAACATCATTTTCTCGAGAAAGAACTGAACGATATAGGCCAGCATCATTAGGATACCTGCTTTCAACAATATGCGAAGAACAAAACTGTAGCGTAAGAACATTTAGACAAACCTAAGTATTTTTTGACAAGTTGAAGTTTGCTTGCCTGATACTCCGGTTACCTCATTTTGCTTTCTATATAGGTACCTTCTCCGTATTCTGAAGGTATTATGTCAAAAGATTCTTCCGACGGGATAAAGCATATGCGTTTGCTCATAATGCGCTGAACTCCGATATATGAATTCAAGCTGTGCATAACTGTCATTGGCAAATTCAGCATCGGTTGCTTTCTTCTCCTCGAACCGGGCTCTCAATTTGGCATCGGAGGCAAGCAATTTTGCGGCTTTATCTTCAAAGATATACGGGCTGAAATATTCTTTTTGCATCAGTATGCCATCAAAAAAATTCCAGGCCATGTATGAATCAGGTGCTTGCGGTTCCAGGACTTCTACGATAAATCGCCGTTTGGGTTGATCGGTAAATATGACGTAATCACCGCTGCTAATTGAATACACTGTATTTTCCATTGCAACATCCACCTTTGAATGCAAGAAATGTCCTTCATACGCTGAGGCTCGTGATTCAACATTCGTTATGCGATATGATTTAGAGGATGCCGTAGAATCTCGTCTGGCGCGCTGCATGATTACTCCATTGTCTCGCAATCTCTGTGCTACTTTATGATAAGCCTGAGGTAGCACGTACATCTTCGGAACTTCCACCTCATGGTCTGTCTTGTATCTATTATAATATGGAATACTTTTCTCATACGGAGCACTGCGATCGTAGACCAAGCGCTCTTTACCGGTTACTCTACTGATTTCTGTTTTTGCCTGATAACCTTTAAACATTATTTCTGACGACTGATCAAAATTCAATGACCATTTAATAGGCACAACAGCTAAATTCTGATATTCTTCTATAGATTTCACACGTGCTGCCCGTATTTCCTTTTTGTTATCAGCCGTGTACATAATCATACTTTTCAGGAAAAGCAAGGTAGAAGCCACCCTATCGCGATACGGTTTGAACATATGAGCTTCAGTTGTAAAACTAGGTATATGATGCAATGCACCGTAACCCATAGAATAGCGTGGCAAATCGTTGAAAGCCGCTATACCTTCATCGGGTGTGGAGCGTACATGGACATAAGGTACCATCTCATAGTCACCTATTTTCATATTTTCGTAGATGACCGGAAGCATGTCGTCATAGACCAACGCCCTAAGTGAAGAAGAAAGACGATCCTGCATATTGGCAATAAGTGTCATCGTATATTGATAGTCCGCTCCATTCGATGTATGCGTATCGATAAAAATATCCGGATCCCACCTACTGATTAATTGGTGAAAGCCATTTGCGTTACGGCTATCCGCTTTTATAAAATCGCGATTCAGGTCCAAATTTTTGGCATTTCCCCGAAATCCATATGATTCAGGTCCATTTTGATTTGCGCGTGAATGGCTATTTCGGTTTAGCATTCCGCCAATATTGTACACCGGAACGATTAAAAGCACAACATCATCTAAGGCCTCCTTAAGCACATCCTTTTGTATGAGATCTCGAACCAAAATCATTGAAGCCTCAATCCCACAAGGTTCACCCGGATGAATTCCATTATTGATTAAGATAATCGCTCGCTTATCTTTCGGTCCCAATGGCTCGAACTTCGAAGATTTATCGACGATCAGCATTTGCAGAGGCTTCCCCGCATCCGACATTCCAAAAGTGACGTAGTCCACATATTGCGCACAATTAGCAGCATTATGAAAGAAGCTACGTACTTCCTGATATGTGGCTGTGTAATTATCGTTGGTTTCGAATGGAATTTGCAACATACAATCTGTTTGGGCGCTTATCGGTAAGCAACAAACAATGACAAAAAGATGACAAGTCGCATACAATAGCGTATTTATAATATATTTCACATATAAATTCATATTACTATTTTGGCTACAAATCGTTCTAATTTGACACAATTCTACTGCGCTATGAATAAGCAATTTTATAAAGTTTTTCTCGTATTCTCTGTGTTCGCGATAACTATTTCGCAAGTCGTTGCACAAGGATTCGGTCGAAACAAACCGAAATATAAAAATTTCGACTTCGAAGTGTATCAAACAACACATTTTGATATTTATCATTACTTCGACAATCCAGCAATAATCGAAAATCTGGCCTGGCAAAGCGAACTTTGGCACGAATTTATTCAATCCATTGTTTTGGATACTATTCACTTTCAAAATCCGCTGATATTTTATGCGGATCATGGCGATTTTCAACAAACCAATACCATTTCAAGTTCCGTGGGTGTGACAACAGGCGGTGTCACAGAAGCCTTTAAGAATCGGGTAACTATGCCTGTAACAGTGGCCAATCAAAAAACCTTTCAGGTACTAGGTCATGAATTGGTGCATGCCTTTCAATTTGACATGATAATTCGGGGTGACAGCACTTCACTGCAAAGCCTGGGTAACTTGCCACTCTTCATGGTAGAGGGGATGGCTGAGTATATAACGCGAGGACGTATTGACCCTTATACGAGTATGTGGATGCGAGATATCGTTCTTAATGACAAAGTTCCAACAGTAAAAGAAATGTTCAGCCCCAGGTATTTTCCCTATCGATATGGGCAGGCATTTTGGTCCATCATGACCGACCGATATGGTGATGACATAATGCAGAAACTACTTCGAGCTACTGCCAAATATGGATTGGAAACAGCGGTACCAATCTTGCTAGGAATAGATATGGATGAATTGACGAAAATTTGGCAAGATGATTTAAAGGCCCACTACACAAATTTAATGCATCGGGACAAAGAAGATTTTATTGGGCGCCTTCTGCTTGACGACGAGAATGCGGGAAACTTGAATATTTCACCCGCTCTAAGTCCAAATGGAAAATATGTCATCTTTCTATCTGAAAAAGGAATATTCACAACTGAATTGTACCTCGCCGATGCTTCTAATGGAAAAATAATCCGAAAGATAGCCTCTACATTAAAAGATAATGACTTCGATAATTTAGATGCATTTGAATCCTCAGGAACATGGTCACCGGATAGTAAACGGTATGCATTCGTTGGTTTTACAAAAGGGCGAAATAAAATTTTTGTGAAGACTGTTGATAATGCAAAAGATGATATCGAATTTTTTGTTGATGGAATTAATGGAATTAACTCACCTACCTGGTCACCAAATGGAAAATACATTGCTTTCACAGGGCTTAAAGATGGTCAGGTTGATCTTTATATGGTCAATGTAAAAACTAGAAAAGTCACGCAATTAACCAATACCATCTATTCGGAAATCCAGCCATCATGGAGTACAGATAGTGAGCGCCTAGTCTACGCTACAGATGAAGTAAGCATGTCTGGCAGAGAAAAAGCCGGGCCCTGGTTTCATAATTTGGCCATTCTCACCGTTCAATCAAAAGAAAAGGAGCAACTGCGTCTATTTCCTTTCTCCGATAATTTAAATCCTCAATTCGATGGTGATGATAATATTTGGTTTTTATCAGATAGAGATGGTTATCGCAATATCTATAAATATGAAGTAGAAGTGGATAGTCTTTTTCAACAAAGTGATTTTTTAACGGGTGTAAGCGGGATTTCCTGGTTCGCTCCCGCACTGAGTGTTGCGCGTAAACGGGACAAAGTTGCATTCACCCATTATTTTGATGGAAAATATAAAATATATGGTGCTCGCGAAAAGGCATTTCTGCGGAAGCCTGTTTCACCGACCGACGTCAAGCGTACTGCCGGGACACTTCCTGGTGACCTGGGTAAAACGGATCAGGTAAATACTGGGCTGGCAACCATTGCCGATCGACCTGTGCCAAATTCAAGCACATTTAAACCGAAAAAATACAAGGCTAAACTTACGCTTGACGATGTGCGTGGCAATGCAGGTGTCGGAATTTCGAATGGAAATTTTGGCAATCAAACCGGGGCAATAGGCGGTATTCAAGCGATTTGGTCGGATGTATTGGGCGACCATAATTTGATTGGTCTGGCAAATATAAATGGTGAATTACAGGATGCCGGTCTTGCTGTACAATATATCAACAAAAAAGGCCGCGTGCATTGGGGCGTGGGTTTAGGACATGCTCCACCACAACGATTCGGCCGAGAATTTTTAATTCAAAGACAACCAACAATCGATGTAACTACATTGGATATTATTCGAATATTTCAGGATCAATTCTCCGTACTTGGATTGTACCCGATTAATACAAATACTCGAATAGAGGGAAATATTTCGACTAGTTATCAATATTTTAGTCGCCGTGTCGATACACTGTTTCGTGATAATATTACGGGCCAGATATTGGGAAGAATAAATAATAAAATAAAAAGTCCTGGGGATGAACTGCAATTGGGAAATTATCGTATCAGAAGAGGCTTTTTGCACAATGCTGGTGTTGCACTTGTTGGGGACAATTCCTTCTTTGGAATGGCCAGTCCCATGGCAGGTTACAGATATAGACTTTCAGCAGATTACTACACCGGTACACATAAATTCGGTGCTTTATCAGCAGATCTGAGAAAATATTTTTGGGTAAAACCGGTTTCTTTTGGAATTCGAGCATTTCATTATGCACGGACCGGAGTCGATAGAAATAGTTTCAATCCCATTTTCCTGGGATGGCAAGGATTTGTCCGCGGCATCGGTGATGTGGGTTCCGTTGATGAATTATTCAATCGATATGGCCTGTCTGTCTCCCAATTGCAAGGATCTAAATTATTTTTAGGTCAGGCCGAAGTAAGACTTCCGTTCACCGGACCAAAGCAACTTGCTCTTATAGGTTCCAATTTATTGTTCACCGAATTAGCCGCCTTTGTTGATGCCGGAGTAGCTTTTGACGAATACGAAAATATCGAATTTGCCTCAAAACGCGATGAAGCTGCAAGCTTACCCAACAGCAGCATTGTTGTAGCAACCGGGGGACTAAGTCTGCGACTGAATCTATTTGGTGCTTTAATTTTAGAACCCTATTACGCTATTCCATTAAGAGAAAATGCCAAGGGAGAATTTGGGTTAAACTTCCTGCTACCGGGTTGGTAATGAGTTGTCTAATGTTGAAAGTGATAATTAAAAATAAAATAGTATTGTCCGAAAGTCCTTCAGTTTTTGCTACCGACTAATATTTTATTTCGCTTAATAAACGAAATAAAATATGCGTTAAAAATTAATAGAGAAGGTATCACCTGTGTGAACTGCCGCTTCTGGAACGGCGAACTGCTTTCGCAATATTTGCTGATTTGCTTCATTATACATTTCAATTATAAAAGGACCAGTGGCCTGAAAATCACAACCTTTCATGGGCTGGGAACTATAGGGCACAATGAATCGAATATCACCACTCGTAATCCGCACACCGTCTTGCATATAATTAAATGTTCTTCCTGACGGTTCGTGCATCATCGGCAAGGTTAATTTAGCCCTTGTCGCGTTTTGAAAAGATGTAAATAACCGCACCCCCTTCACGACTTCAAATATTTTCACCTGCGATGTTATATACTGTTGATATATAAGTCCCAAATTTGATTTCGTAATCCCCTGTGATAAAATATTTCTGTATTGCTTCTCAACTTCAGGGGTCGAAAGTAGCATTTCTGAGGCAAAACTGCGATTAGGTTTTCCTATCTCACCAATCCATGCTTCTTCAGGTGAAGCATATACCCACCTATAATGCTGCATTCCCTGACCATTAAATTTATACAATCGCAAAAATGTAGAATTATCATGCTTGTCATTGAAAACGTAATATGATTTCTTTCCTTCTGGCAAATTGAAGGTCCGTGTCTCATACCAGGCTTGCGGCTTCAACCCGCCTAATATCATTTTGGAATTAAACCAGCTCCCCGCTACTTTGGCATTCACAATTGCATATTTAATTTGCTCACCGTCTGCACAGCTCTCACACAGGTTGTTCAGTGACTCTTCTTCCGACTGGCTGAACATCCAGTCCGTTGCCACAGGTTTAGGCCATCGACTCCATACTGGAAATCGCCTTCCGTTTTGGTTTACGAGGTTCCCGTAATCCCAAGGACAAATAATGCCATACGCGCCAGGCGGATAAGCAATGCTTCCAGCTTTTTGGTTTAAAATGGAAGCTATATCTATAGCCGGGGGAGGCGTGTTTTCACGTAGCCAATCTGTTGCAGAAAACCATGCTTTAGGATAAATTTTTGCCTGAGAAATATAAGCGTTGGTGAGATACGGTTTCGTCAGGTTAGGAATCGTAAGCCTTGCAATCGTAAAGAGCATTAGTATTAAAGCCGGTCCAAATAGGAAAACAACAAATGGCTTGTCCAATTTTTTAAATCTTGGTAAGAACCTTTCGATGATCATGTTGACCAGTAAGCCAAATGAAAGTCCGTAAAAGGCCGCCGGCATGTAATCCAGGTCATAGGTATTGTACCAGAAGTAAGACAAGAACAAGGTAAAAAAGGCAATCAGGGAATAAAATACAAACGATGATTTCAAAAATGCTGAAACGACTAGCAGTACTGCACCAACTAAACTTAAATAACCATATTGCCCAAAGCGATCCAAAAAGTACTGATGCGTAACGGCCCTATTTTCAACCAGCCCAGCGTATCTAAAATTCAACCAAAAATCAATGACTTTGCCAATATTGGTAAAAGCCATAAACAAATAAGTTCCGATCAGGAGTCCACTGATGATTATGGCGAATAATAGTTTTGCATTTTTAATCCTCTTCTTTCCTTCATTCCAAACTAATCGAAATCCCAAAGGCATAACAGCCAATCCAACCAATCCAGTAATATTCCGCTTCAGATTTAATTGGCCTGAAACCACAAAAAGATCAGACCATATAATATTGAATACCACGTAAAAAATCAAAGCGCCTAAAAAATACGCTGATAAGTTTATGGCTTGATGACGTGCAAATTGTTCATGAAAGCAACTTAATAAATAAAGTAGGCCCGACGCTCCTCCTATAATGATGAAATACAATGGTGCACCCGCCCAAATCATAAAGAGCAATGTAAACAGACCACCTCCAAGTGCCGATCTCGTAAAATGTACTTTACTCTGCCTGTACACGCTAAAGAAAGATAGGATGATTGCTAGAGCTAAGACGACTTCCAAAATATGATGATCGACGAAGCCAAATGCGGCTCTATTCAGAGCCGTACCTGGAAACAACATATAGGCAAGGGCTGCAAGGATACCAGCGTTTAAATTGCTAACTACACGACCAATTAAGAAAACCAATAGGACTGATAGTGCACCGAACAAAGGAGACATCCAAGATGAAATCTTAGCTGTAAGTTGGCTGTCCTCGCTGAACATCGATCCAATTTTTGATAGTGAAGCTAGAAATAAGGGATACAGTCCGGCTGCATCGGCATATCCTCCATTTGGATAATGCGTTTCAAAATCATTTTTTAATAGTTGAGGATAATGCTTATGAGTATATTCTGCATGGCGTAAATAAAAATAGGAGTCAACTCCAAGCAATTCTACACGATCTTCGACAAATACGATGTCAGGCGTATCCATTACCCTAAAAATAAACGCGACAACAAAAAAAATTGCTGCAATTACTATAGAGGCGGTCTTTTTATTTTTCAACTTCATGGTTTACATCATCACTTAAGGCATTCAAGGGGATATAAAACAAAGGCAGCGACAAGAGCAGTAGTATTCCTACTACCGGTCTTACCTGATGCCAGATACCCCAGGGTACCTCGTACCAAAACTTTCGCTGAAAGGTGGCTTCATTTTGAATCATGAGTGTAATATATCCATCTTGATCCCCAAAATAAACCACAAAGCCTAATAGTAAGCCCAGCAGCAAAAACAGCCCCCATGCCCATAAGACGATACCAGGGATTCGTGATTCCACCTCACCGAAGAACTGACTTTTACTAATCGTATGACACAGCAGCAAAGCCAGTGCCACCGCCAAAAAATTGAGCAACATGTCGTTGAAATCAAGATATATTTTTTTTGTTACGAAATATTGAAAGTGTTCATCTAATATGCCTGTTAAACTTCCCGCAATTAGTGCTTCAACAAATTTTCTAAATACCGTATAAACCAAAATACCCATTATTCCATATTGAATGAAATGTGCCCCTTCAGATTTGTATGGCATAATGAACAAATAAGCTAATATTGATAGAAACAGCGTTCCCGTCCAGTAGAGGGCCAGTCGTCTTCGTTGTGGATGTTGTTTTAATTTTTTAATCACCAGAGATACGCCGATCAAGACGAGTAAGAAAAAGAATATATTCAACGTCCACTGCATTGCATCACGGCCAAACTCCCTAACTACATAAAAGAAGGGTTCTTGTGCGAGTTCATGCCCTACAATATTGAACGCCGTATACAGCACAATGAGGAACATTGTAGTTTTTTTACGCTCATGTAAATAAGAGAGGATTCTTGTCATAATTGATTACGGAATAGGGCTAACGCCGCAGCATCCAATTCATTGGAAGATGCAGCTACGGGAGTGCAAAGTACAAAATATCCATAGCTCAGAATACGGACTCACTTGTTCATAATTGTGTCAAATTTTACACAAATCCCTGGTAATGACCTTGTCACTTTAACAGTGTGTACCTATCTTTCGTTTTTAATTTAAACAACTTGCTCTTCATATGAAACACTTTTTGACCTTTATTGCGTTGCTCTTTGCTGCAACAATGATAGCTCAAACCAATACCGTTGGACTCCTTAGCTATGACCCCATGAAGGCATATGACGGTTATAACTTATTTTTTCCACATAATCAGCCCAACGTTTATTTGATCAATAATTGCGGTGAGATCGTCCACACCTGGGAAGACTCAGCACAATATCGGCCTGGTAATATTGCCTACTTGCTTGAAAATGGCGATCTAGTTAAAGGAAAACGGCATTTCAATATTAGTGATGACCGAATATGGGCAGGTGGAGGTGGTGCCATAATTGAAATTCGAGATTGGGACAATAATCTAAAATGGTCTTTTGAGTTAAACGATTCACTACATCGATTGCATCACGATTTCGCGGTAACCAATGATGGCACGATTCTGATGATCGCATGGGAGCTTAAAACCTTGCAAGAGTGTCTTGATGCCGGACGTGACACTTCGTTACTGGACAGGAATGAAATGTGGCCGGATTATATAATAGAGGTCGATCCCGAAACAGATGAAATAATCTGGGAGTGGTATGTATGGGATCATTTAATCCAGGACCATGACCCAAGCAGAGAAAATTTTGGAGTCATAGCCAATAATCCGGGACTTGTGGATATCAATTATCCCATAACGCGCACACACCCGGATTGGATGCACGCAAATTCTATCGATTACAATCCTTTTTTGGATTTAATCGCTTTAAGCATACCCTACTTTGATGAAGTATGGTTCATTGATCATTCGACAAGTACAGCCGAAGCGGCGTCACATTCTGGTGGATTAAGTGATTTGGGTGGTGACTTGATGTTCCGATGGGGCAATCCATTGGCTTATCAAGCAGGGGACACATCAGATCAACGTCTATTTTTTCAACATGACGCGCATTGGATTGACGACTATTTGCCTATCGATCACCCTGATTTTGGAAAGCTCGCGGTGTTTAATAATCGCATAGGTTCGGACTTTTCTGTTGCAAATATTGTCGAGCCGGTCTTTGATATGTATACCTATTCTTATCAAATGAACAACGGCAAGTGGTTGCCAGAAGTAGCCTCTGATACGATTGCACATCCGATTCCTCAAATGCTTTATTCAACAGGACTTTCAAGCGTGCAAATATTACCGAATGGTAACCGACTTTTATGCTCAGGCCGATTTGGGTATAGCTTCGAACTGACACCATCGAATGAAATAGTTTGGGAATATAAAACGCCACTAATGGGAGGCAATCCTGTGGATCAAGGTACTGTTCTAGGCATAAATAACAATCTCACGTTTCGTATGAAGCGTATACCTGCTGATAATGCGGCATTTGAGGGTAGAGATTTATCGGCTAAAGGCTACATCGAAACCAATCCTAACGTTGATTTTTGCGATAGTCTGGTTTCAACAATGGATCACGATTACGCTTACGATCTTAAACTATATCCAAATCCCGCAAGCGACCAATTGACGATTGAATGGAATGGTCCAGAACGTGTAGAAATAGCCGTGTACAGTGCTTTGGGACAACCGGTTGCCAAATATGAAACCTATGGAGGCCGAATGTTCCTGAATACAACGAATTGGACCGCCGGATTTCATTTTATAATGATCAATGGCTCTGTGACGAAAGTTGTCTTAATCGAATGATAATTTGATTCTATATAGGGCTCAAGTGGCAATAAAATTTAGCGGTATTATGCTCGGAAATTCGATGCGTTAAATACCAATCTAATCGATTGATTATCAATACATTGAAGATTGTGGTCGTTTGCCATCAATCGGCGTCAAACGACTATTGTTAATTTCACTGCTCAGATTGCCTTTATTTTTGTGACCATGGCTACTACTCATAAGCATCTATTCCTTGACAGAGATGGCGTTATAAATACCATAAAAAATGGGTTTGCAAACTCGGTTGAAAAGTTTGTGTTCGCCGATGGAGCACTCCAAGCGTTGAAAATGTTAGCCGAAAGATTTCAACCCATCGTCGTTGTGACCAATCAGGCTGGTATCGGATATGGCTATATGAAAGCCCAGCAACTTGAAGCCATTCATACTCATATGGTAGAGGAAGTACAAAAAGCCGGTGGACGAATAGACGGTGTCTATTATTGCCCTGATCGGGTTTCCGCTGCATCACCATGCAGAAAACCGAATGTGGGCATGGCAATTCGCGCAAAGACAGAATTTCCAGAAATTGATTTTAAAAATTCTTTTATGGTGGGTGATCGCGATTCAGATATAGAATTCGGAAACCGACTCAATATGAAAACAGTCCGAATTACATCCTCTGATCATTGGGAAAATGAGGTCGAAAAAAATAAACCCAATCTCTATTTTTCAACCCTTTTAGAATTTGCCAAATTTGTTTCTAGTTAAATTAATATTCAATTTCATCAACAGCAAGAGTTATGTTTAATTTAAAGTGTATTTCATCTGGAGCTCCTTGGGAAGAAGTATTCGGCTACTCCCGTGCGGTTCGATATAATAATGTCATTGAGTTTTCAGGAACAGTAAGTCCCGAAGAATTTCCGGGAGACGAATATGATCAAACGCAAGCCATACTCGAAACCATTGAAAAATACCTGATAGCCGAAGGGGGTGCTCGAAATAATATTGTCAGAACTCGAGTATATTGCTTGCACATAGACCATTGGGAAGAAATTGCCCGCGCCCACTCAGAATTTTTTGATTCGCATCGCCCCGCTACTTCACTTATACAAATATCAGGCTTAATAGATCCAAAATATTTAATAGAAATTGAGGCAACAGCTGTATTAGCTGAAAAATTAAGTACCTAATTTTGGCGAAATAGTAGCATTAATTAAATATACAATCGGCTAATCGCAATTCTTGAATGCCCCCAAATAATACATATAAAATAAAGGAAATCCATTTAACATGGCAAGGTGAAGGATTTCATACAGGACGACGCGCAGTATTTGTTCGATTCACGGGATGTAATCTTTGGAGTGGGCGTGAAGAAGATCGAATTAAAGCAATTTGTCAATTTTGTGATACGGATTTTGTCGGTATGGATGGAAATCTTGGAGGGTCATATACAGCCACATCACTCGCGCGTCTCATATTAAATTTGTGGGATAATGAAGAAAGACCTTATGTGGTTTTTACAGGAGGCGAACCACTCCTGCAACTCGACAGTAAATTAATTGAAACATGTCACCACCATAATATTATAATCGCTATCGAAACGAATGGAACAATCGCCATTCCGGATGGAATCGACTGGATTTGTATGAGTCCTAAAGCAAACAGCAATGTCATCGTAGATTCTGGCAACGAACTGAAGATTGTCTATCCGCAAAAAGGTATCGAACCGATGATGTTTGCACACATGTCATTCGAACATCTCTATTTGCAACCTATGTTTGGTGCCAGGACAGCGGAAAACACCGAAGCGTGCAAAGCATACATTTCCGAAAATCCCAAGTGGAAGTTAAGCATCCAAACCCATAAGATACTTGGTATTCCTTAACAGGGCTTTCATTCTGATTCATCTTGAAGTCGAATTTGGAATGTAATTCAAGGTTCTTTCTGAATAAGATGTTTTGGTCAACCTGCTGGTAACGGCATGGTAATCTCAGTTAATCACGCTCTGCCGTGCATTAAAAAAAATGCGTCTCGACCTTTGTTAGTAGAGCACATCTCCGTTTTCATCAAAAAAAGCACGCCAAGCGTAAACTATTTCAGAACTTTATGTCTTAATGAAATCGTACGCTTAGTGCGTACAATTCTCATGAACTCGATCTAAAAAGTAAAAAGAACGTATGAAAGATTTTTTCAAATTCACATTTGCATCCTGCCTAGGTGTGTTGCTTGCTTCCGTTGTTTTCGCCATTTTCTTTTCTTTGATTGTTGGAGCCGCAATCAGTTCAACCACATCAGGTGCGGAAGCCAATAAAGAAATAAAAACGAACAGCATATTAACCTTGAAACTCAATAAGGTTATGCCCGAATTGACGAACAATACGTCCAACAAGCAGTTCGACCTTGATCATCCCGATGTGCTTGGACTGCATGACATGCTCGACATGATTGAATACGCAAAGGAAGACGATAACATCAAAGGAATTTTCATTGACGGTGATGAAATCTCTACAGGATTTAGCAGTAGCCGATTGATTCGAGATGCTATAATCGATTTTAAATCCAGCGGTAAACCGGTAGTCAGCCAAGCAAATAACTATGGACAACTGCCCTATTACGTTTCCTCAACAGCCGACCACGTCTATCTGAGCCCTACTGGCTTCATGGATTTTCGAGGGTTCGGAGCTGTGAGCCCTTTTTTCAAGGGAAGTTTAGATAAATTAGGTGTGAAGATGAATGTGTTTTACGCCGGCGACTTCAAAAGTGCCTCTGAACCCTTTAGACGAAAAGAAATGAGTGAGGCCAACCGCGTTCAGACCAGAGCTTTCTTAGATGAATCATATGATTTATACCTCAGGGATATAGCCGAACACAAAGACGTAACAGTTGCAGATTTGCGCGCGGCCGCCAATACGCTAAAAACCTGGAATCCGAAGTTCGCCGAAAAACAAAAATTAATCGATAAACTGGGCTATCGTTCAGATGCCCTTGATAAATTAAAAGAACTAATCGGCCTAGAAGATGATGATAAAATGAGTCTTGTGGATCCTGCGGACTATTACAATTCATATAGCAAAACCCGCACAGGAAACAGTAAGCAAAGAGTGGCAGTGGTTTATGCCGAAGGCGAAATACGGGATGGACAAGATGAACCCGGACTTATCACCGGTGACAAATATGTTGGAGTTCTACGAAAATTGCGAAAAGACGACAAAGTGAAAGCGGTCGTCCTCCGAGTAAATTCGCCAGGTGGTAGCGTCATATCGTCAGATGATATCTGGCATGAAATTGAACGAATACAAGAAGCCGGAAAACCAGTAGTGGTATCTATGGGGGACTTGGCAGCATCTGGTGGATATTATATTTCCTGTGGATCAGATAAAATCTTCAGTCAGCCCAATACGATTACAGGATCTATCGGAGTATTTATGATGATGCCGAATACACGTGGACTCTTGGAGAACAAATTGGGAATGACCTTTGACACTGTGGCGACTGGGAGATATTCTACACGATTAAATGGCATATATGAACCGAATGCTGAAGAATCTGAAGCTTTGCAAGCAGCGGTGGATAATTACTATCAAATATTTTTAGAACGTGTAGCCGAAGGACGAAACATGACGATTGATGAAGTGCATAAAATAGCACAGGGAAGAATTTGGACGGGTCAACATGCTCAAGAAATTGGACTTGTCGATGAATTAGGTGGACTCGAAGATGCTATCGCTGAAGCTGCGAGTTTAGCCGAATTAGATGACTACCGAGTCTATGATTATCCAAAAATTAAAAATCCTTGGGAGCAACTACTTGAGGAGTTTACGTCGAAAGGTAATTCTGCCCGATCCGCCATCGACGCAAAACTAGGATCATTTATTCCATATTATGATTTTTATAATTCATGCTTAACTTCCAAAGCACCTCAGGCGCGACTTCCGCTTATGTTGGAATATTAAATATGCAATAACACGTATAGTAAAAATGCTGATACGTTGGTATCAGCATTTTTATTTCAATCCACATTTTATAATTTAGCGATACTAACTTTAAATACCACTAAAATGAAACTAGTTTCTTGGAATGTCAATGGAATTCGCGCTTCCGTAAAAAAAGGCTTTGTCGATACATTCAAGTCATTTGATGCCGATATTTTTTGTGTGCAAGAAACAAAAGCTCAGGATGATCAGGTTACCGAAGCGCTTTCTGATTTGGCGGACGACTATTTTATATACTCAAATAGTGCAGAGCGAAAAGGTTATAGCGGAACCTGTATCATCAGTAAAAAAGAGCCATTGAGCGTCATGCCAGATATTGGCATCCAAGAGCATGATACCGAAGGTCGAGTTCTTAAGGCCGAATACGACGAGTTTAACTTTGTAAATGTATACGTTCCGAACAGCGGAAGTGGATTAAAACGACTCAGTTATCGATGCTTATTTGATGAGGCATTCAATGAGTATTTGTACGAATTAACACAAGAAAAACCCCTCATTGTCACAGGTGATTTCAATGTGGCACCGACCGAGATTGATTTGGCCCGCCCTAAGGAAAACTATAACAAAACAAGCGGATTTACACAAGCAGAAATCGATGGTGTTAATGCATTATATGGGATCGGATTATTTGATACATTTCGTCATTTTTATCCTGAAAAAGTTCAATATTCGTTTTGGAACCAACGTCTGCGCGCACGGGATAGAAACGTCGGTTGGCGCATTGATTATTTTTTAATTACTCGAGATTTAGAGTCACACCTCACGGCATCCACCATACATGATCAAGTAATGGGTTCAGATCATTGCCCTATTAGTATGGAACTTAAATTTTAATTAGAACTTAAACGTGAGGCCATTACGCATGCGATAGGCAACTTTCGGAATATCCGTAGGTGGACGTGTATCGTGCAAATAATTGAACGATGTTGTAAACTTCAACTTCTTGGTTATTCCTAATTCTAAATTCATCTGTCCGGAGAGTCGATTGTCATTAAAATCGGACAATAACGGCTGAAAATACCATGTTGACGAAATAGTTGCTCTATCCGAAGGTGACCATGAGCCTGATAGATACGTACTCAGTCTGTGATCATTGTTAAATTCCCGGGGTGAAATTATTTCTTCATATTCGTACATATATAAAGTCCCTTGATAAAGTTTGACCTTCTTGGTGCTGAGTAATTTGAGACGTGGACCGGTTCCAACCAAAACGCGCTGGTTGACTTGAAGTATTTTATTAAATTGTAGTTGAGAAAATGCTTCCCAGCGCAGTATTTTTCCAAACTTTCTATTATATCTTAAGTGAGCGAAACCCGAATTTATAAAATTCTTAGATGCCGCCTCTAGTAATGACAAATTTGCCAATAAAAGGTAGAGCGATTTAGATGTTTTATATTGAACATGCATAGACCCGGAAGCCGAGTATTGTTCGTCTACATCTTTATTCAACAAATAACTGATATTCATACTTCCAGCCCAACCTACCGTATCGGTTACGATTCTTTTTTGCTCGATATTGACTACAGCCTGGGCATGTCCATCGGGGCACCATAATAGGACAGAAACGATGGTAACGAAAACAAGGACTTTGGACATAACACAATATAGTGTGAAAAATTGTCCAGAGGTAATCGCCTGTGTTTAAAAAAATTTAGTGCCGAATTAAATGTTGCGCGCACGTCCGGTCATGAATGTAATATACACCTCGAGGCAGGTGGGAAACATCAAGAATTCCTTCCACATTGGCAAAATGCTGTAACAGTCGGCCATTAGCTGATAGAATCGAAATCTGGTCTCTTGGTTGGTATAATTGAATCTGTCCGCTGCAAATCGTAGGGAAGAACAGTTTGCAAGCATTAACTTTTGGTTCGGATTCCAGGATAGCTGAAGGATTGTATTCGTGTGCTCCTAAGTCTGGTGCATTGA
>JANQSS010000071.1 GCA_028279185.1 Saprospiraceae bacterium
ACCTCTCCGTTTATGCAATTATCTATGGCAGCCTTTGGAAACTCAGGTTCAGTTATAACAGAAGTAGCGTTACCAAGAACAGGAACAAAGACCGCAAAAAAGTAGAGCACATTTTTCATTTCATGAAGCATAACAAAACATCTACTGCTATGATTTATCTAATGATTTTAATACAGCTCTAAATAACTCAATATATTCTGGTGTGGCAGGAACAGCGAATCCTGGCTCTATTTTTCCGCAATAACTTCCATATTTCACATTTAAGATAACTATTTCTTCATCGCCAGCGTTGTATGGGTATTGCCATTGCTCCTCTGTATGAATCATATAGCACTGACCTGTTGGAGCAGCACCTTTCAATAACTCTAAAGTTTTTGTATCCACTCGATATGAGTATATAGTGTGTACACCATGTTTCGATGCTGAAACTAACGAAACATTTTTAACTTTAAAAAGAACCACAGCCTTAGCTTGTTGAATATGGATCACGATATCACGTTTATACCATTCCGGAATCTCGGAGTGTGTAATTTCCGATATAATTGAAAGAAAAATAACTATAAGTACTTTTTTTGTAGTATTTTCCATCGTAATCTACACTTGAATCATTTCAATTGTTCCGCAAATACCCCCCTCATAATTCGAGAGGATTAAATTTAAACTATTGTTTAGCCTTTCTACATACGACCAGTGCTTCAATATGTCCTCCTTCATACCCTCCTATTTTACTATCAGGAACAATAAATCCTTGAGCACACATATTCCTGTCTTTTAATAATTTCGAAATAAGCTCCTTTACAAGCTCGGGATACGTGCCTTCTTCTGATATAAAGTATTTAACATGTGATACAAATCGATATACCGTAAAAGATTCATATGGAATATCTTGCATATCAAATTCCGCAGGTTCAACAATCCCGAAATTACCTCCGCGCGGATAATTTGGCGTGCAGCCTACAATGAACAATGAAACAATTAAAATTTTCATATTAATTAGTCGCACCATACTTCTCCTGTAACAATAAGTATGAATATGGTTGTGACATGGCAACTGTTGTATATATTGCAGCAGGTATCATTCCCGAAAAA
>JANQSS010000103.1 GCA_028279185.1 Saprospiraceae bacterium
AGTCATAAAATTTCAAAATGTCCTGCTCACTGATGGCATAGAGTATATCAATGGCTGGAATGTCACTTTATATTAGTGCCTTATTTCAGTCTTTCCTGATCTCTAGAGAAACTTGCATATATCCTTTGTTTTTTAAGTCTAACTTCATTGGACTGACTACTTTCGCATACTTTCTTTTCAGCAGTCTGTTGCCTTTTTCTACCAAGGTGTTTTTAACTTTGTTCTGCTGTTTCTCTTTCAGCTCTAGCTAGCCTGTACCTTTTTTGAGCTTCTCTGTGACAAGCTTTTTTTCTGTTCCTTTCTTTGTTCTTCCAGGCTGCTTTCACTGGATGATCATGTATTCGATTTGTTGACAGAAGAGCGCTTGCTTTGCGCGAGAGAAACAAAATTGCTGAGTTTGCATTTTTAAATCCGTGGAGCATAATGCGCATGCGCAATTTCATATTTAACTCTTTATTCACTGAAATGATCACCCCACAAACATATATAAAAAACTGCTTCCTGTCTCCCATGTATTTGGGGCTGGCTCAGGCTCATCCTGAAATATAGAACATACTTCACATTATTTCTAGCTTGGTTAACTAGCTGCAGCTGTAAGCAGCGGGTACATTTATACCATTTAGTGTTTTATTTAGAAGGAGGGGAACCATTGGATAAACCCCCCCCCCCCGAATGGCTTCCCACCCCCCCACCCACCCACCCCCTTCGCCCCGAAAGCATGCCATATATAATATTGTTAATAATAACCATTGACAGCTTAATGCACAATACATTACCCATGCTAACTGGAATTAAAGTGAAATGCGCCTGTTTGACTCCTTAAAATTGTCCAAAATTTCCTCAAAATTAACTAACTCAAGTTTGGGACTTTCTATTGCAATTCCCATGAGCCTGGGAAAGTTATCGTCAGAAAGGTAGTCTCAGAGGTTGTAAATTAAAAGTTTTCCTGGGTGGGGGGGGGGGGCATGCTATGCACGCCATGATAGTATTACAGTAGAACCTCAATTATCCGGACCGCTTTGGTCACAACAAATTCTAGGCGTCCGGATAAGCGAAATAGTCCAGATAACTGAAGTGCCTCTTTTTCTCGCCTGATTTATAGTGTCCAGTCTTGAAATAATAAATCTATAGGATGATCACGGGTAGCAGCATTCATCCAAGCACACAGGTCAGCCAGTTTTGGTCAAGACAGGCGCTTCGATCAACTGTTGCCACACCCCCAAAGTGTCATCAG
>JANQSS010000109.1 GCA_028279185.1 Saprospiraceae bacterium
CTCCAAATTTCACCAATTTTTCCGCGGAGTATTTCCCAGTGGGGTATCAATGTTCGAGTATCAGAAGGTAGCTCTCCACAAGCGCTATCCAATGGTGCTTGTAACGCGCTCGTAGATAAAACCGTTAAGAAGCCGCGCCCTCCTAAAATTTTCCCATAGAAACTTAATACAAACTAAAACGGAGCTAGCGGCGGTTCCGCGTAACGGATTTGCACGGTTAAGGCGTCAGTAGACAGTTTATTCAATAAGCTATCTAGCGCAATTTTTCTCGTGAGTGTACTCCTAACCAGTGCCGAGATATTTTCGATTTACTGGAGGCCCTCGGAGGTCTGAAATCGCTACCCATAGCAACGGGCTCCGTGGACTAGCGGATTCTGGGCGATCGACACGCTTAGAAGTTCAAGCTTATTGTACTCAGGTAAGTCCATTTTGGTTGCTGTACATAGCTAAGTGTGGTAAAGCGTAGAACAAAGGTTAAGTCAATCATATCTGTAAAAATACTGATTTCGCAATTTGAAAACGCTCGTACTAAATATATTAAATTGCTCGCGGCGCCCGATATTCAAATACGCTTAAGTAATACCGGCTAGCTACATAGCATATTCGAGAATAACAGATGCATACGCAGAAAAAGAATAGGTGGAAAAATTAATAAAGAATTAGCATAAATTTGAGCATAATACGCTAAGGCCTATTTTTTTTTTTCTTTTTCTTTTTTTTTTTTTTACATCAATTTAATTCTATTGTGAGTGATAGCTTATATTAACCAGACTTCCTATACAAAGTGTACTCTTATACTTAGAAGCAACCATTGCAATCAAACTTACAAAACATCCATTCTGAGTACGCATACTGTATAAAGACCATTGACCAACGTTTAAGGGGTTGTATTGCAAAGGGTAGTTGCACCTGTCTCAAACACTATCACAGAATTAGCCTCGTCCCCAGGCTCCATCCAGCTTTTCGATGCTGCACGTTGAACGTTATCCTGCTGGGCGATGCCTGACGACGAGGCTATCACAGAATACTATTACAGATTGAAATTTATTTAGGGATTACCCGAATTCTGCGTTGTAAGTAGTCCAGATATTAATAAGACAATCAGGGAAAGGGATACACATCTGTTGTGAAACTCCATAGCTTATCGAGCGATAAAAAAGACTTGGTCGCTTCTCGCATATTAATGTTGTGACAATTTTGGAAGATTATTCATAATTCACGTGATGGCTTAGAGTTGCAAACAATACCTGTACTCTGGACTCTGGAATGGATTCATGGACTATAGGATGAGATTAGGACTGATTTTGGACTGACGAGGACTTGAAGACTGGTCGAGTATTTCTGTCACTGTATGTACACACAATGTGAGCCAAGCAATGTCACTGCCACTTTAATGATTGAAAGTGGAAATGAAGAGTGGAACTTTTCCTATGTAAATCTAGTGTGTTAGCCTAGTTCTTATGCCTGAGTGCCTTGTTGAAACAAGGCCAATCTATAGTGTAGATCGTATCACTGGGTGTGGCAGGCAAATAACTGTCAGTTACATGTTCTGGTTTCAATTTAAATGTAACGTCGCTATTGTGTATTAAGACTCAAGTTGTGCACTATCCTAAATTAGAATATAGCTACTGTGAGTCCTGCGATCTGATTGGTTGAAACAGTGCTTCTAACCTACTTAGATCCCTGCCGGTTTACTAAGTGCTCTGGGCAC
>JANQSS010000110.1 GCA_028279185.1 Saprospiraceae bacterium
CACCACCGATCCGACCCGTCCCTGTTGATACACCAGCCAACGCGTCGGATTTTTGATCTCCATCCGGGCTTCCTGTATTTCCAGATTCCGCTTCTTTCCCTTTAACACCGCTAGTCAGGAGATTGCTGAATTGTTTTTTTGATTCTTCAAACTTCGCTTGTCTTTCTGCGGCCGCCTTTGCTGCTGCTGCCTGGGCTTCTATTTCCTTTTTGCGTTTATCAGCTTCGGCTTGTAGTCGTAATTGTTCAGCTGAAACGGTCGTGGCTTGCTGTGTGGACTTGGGCACGATCACATCTTTCTCGATTTTCGAAACGAGCTTATTCTGACTAGGAGGAGCAGCGGCTGTCGGTTTGACCTTGGATTTTTTTACCTCATCACTTTTAATCTTGTCGGACTGATTGTCCTGAGAAGTTTGTTGTTCTGGATTACGGTTTTGGGTCTCTGCTTGTTGTGCTCTTGCACCTTCTTCGGGTTGGCCAAAACTTATAAGCACACCCTCCTCCTTAGGAGGTGGAATTTGATAGCTGAAGATGGGAAGTACAAGTGCCACCAAAAACAATAAAAAAAGGATAATTGATAAAAGAGAAGACCTTTTATCGGTCTGGTCTTTTTGCCGTTGAACCGTTGCCTCCACCATAATTAAAATTTTTTAGGGGCATAATTTTTTATCCCTTGCAGCCGATCACTTCTAATTTGCAGCCTCGTTCAATATAGCTGCTAATCGCGCTTTTCGGATTAAATCTAATGCCGTTACCACGTGTTGATTTCGAGCCCGGCCATCTGGAGTTACGATGATACTAGCTTCATTTCCTTTAGAACTTCGAACACCGCGAAGTGCTGAATATAACGCAGACTCACTTACTTTATTTCCATTAAAATAAAAAGAGCCATTCGAACTTATACGTAATTCATCGGGCCTTTGACTAACTGTCGATGTGGAATTACTTTGGCCGGGTAATTTCAAGTTTAGCGCATTGGGAACAATTAGTGACGACGTGAGCATAAAAAAAATCAACAATAAAAAAATTATGTCCGTCAAGGATGACATATTGAACTGAGCACTTATTTTATTTCGCTTCTTAACTCCCATTACTTAATTAGATGGCTGTGTTGCTATAATTGCTCTGCAATTCAATGCATTTGCGACACGCACAATATCAGTGGTTTTACTCCATGGCACATCTTTTTCTGCAATGATTGTAATCGTTGCATTTTTTCGATTTTCCATCGTCTGCAATAATGTGGATATCTGCCCTTTCAGTGCCCGTAAAGAGGTTTTTTTACTATTTAATGTCATCTCTCCACTTCTTGTAATCATTACTGAGATATCCGAAGGTGCGACAGTTTTAGCATCGGATACAGGTAACTCCATATTAATTTGAACCAATGAAGACGTGAGCATAAAAAAAATCAACAATAAAAATATAATGTCCGTCAAGGATGACATGCTAAATTCCGCGTTAATTTTATTTCGTTTTTTAATACCCATTCGACTTACTTGCTACGCAACTGGTTCTTGTAGTAAATCCATAAATTCGACTGTCGATTGTTCCATTTTAAAAACAACTCCTTCTACCTTGGTAACTAAGTAGTTGTATCCGACAAAAGCAAATATTCCAATAAATAATCCAAAAGCTGTTGTAATCAGTGCCTGATAAATACCGCCTGCCAAAACATCTGGAGAAACATTTGATTGCGTTGCCATTTCATAAAAAGCCATGATCATTCCGGTTACTGTTCCAAAAAATCCAATCATTGGAGCGGCTCCGGCAATAGAAGCCAATGTCGATAGGTTTTTTTCGAGTTTGAATAGTTCGAGGTTTCCAACATTCTCTATTGACGCATTTATTTCCTTCAACGGCTTACCTATTCGCATAAGTCCTTTCTCAAGCATTCGGGCAACAGGAGAACTATAGTTTCCACACAATTTTTGAGCTCCATCAATATTACCAGCTTGAACGGCTGAGCGAATGTTATTCATGAAGGAAGCATCAATTTTGCCTGCGCGCTTGATGGCAAAATACTTGTTGATAAAAATATAAAGTGCGATGAATGAAAGCAAAAGCAGGATGCCAACGATAATCATGCCTAACGGTCCGCTTTCCGTAATAATGTCAAGCAAACTTTGTGTCTTTGTCTCAGTGTCCGTTGTACCTGTTTGAAATAAGGCTATAAGCAAATTCATGAATTTTCGTTTATGTGGTTAGCTGTCTGTTTATTGGTCATGTATCACTACAATCGCAACATAACGCGAAGATAGTGATAAATATTATACATTATTAAAAAACGTAATCTGTATCACAATACATGCCGATAAGTCAAGATGTTGTTCCTGACCTTACCTTTCATGATTTGAGGGTAGGTTTTACAGCCTTATGGATGAACTTTTTTGATTTTCACTTCTTATCTTTCGGCATTCTCCTTTCAACTGATCTGTAAAACGCAGGTGGCCAAGTGATTCTTGTGTTTCGCCGCCTATTTTACCGGATGGAGAGCAAAAAAGACTTAACGAACTGCAAATTATTCTTATGAAAAACTTACAACGCGTCGCTGTGTTAGGTGCAGGCGTCATGGGATCAGCATTAGCTTGTCATGCCGCTAATGCAGGTCTATCCGTTTTACTATTAGATATTGTGCCACCAGATATTGAACCTAACGCACCTAAAGCGGCTAGGGATGCGATCACTAATTCGGCCTTGAAAGCTTGCATCAAGTCAAAACCATCCCCTTTATTTTCGAAGCGGTTGGCAACAAATATTGAAACAGGAAACCTTGAGGACGATTTGCATCGCATTTCTGAAGCGGATTGGATCCTAGAGGTTGTAATTGAGCGCCTCGACATAAAGCAGGCGCTGTATTCGCGCATTGAAGAGTACCGTAAACCGGGGACTTTGGTAACCACCAATACTTCAGGAATTCCAATTTATATGTTGGTTGAAGGGCGAAGCGATGATTTCAAAAAACATTTTTTTGGCACTCATTTTTTCAATCCACCGCGCTATCTGCGACTCCTGGAAATTATTCCAGGTGTGGACACCGATAGAGAACTGGTTAAAGCTTTTTCGGAATTTGGTGGAAGTGTGCTTGGGAAAACAATCGTGCACTGCAAAGATACGCCGGCCTTTATCGGCAACCGAATTGGTGTATACGCAATGGCCTACATCTATGCAAAGGCCGCATCAAGCGGGCTTTCCGCATCTACAATAGACAAATTGACAGGCCCTGCTTTAGGCAGACCCAAAACAGGTACATTCCGTCTTGGGGATCTGGTTGGCTTGGACGTAGCAGCCAAGGTGATCCAAGGCATTCGGGACAATTGTCCAAATGACGCGGCCATTCAGGAGCTGAAGATGCCCCGCTTTTTCGACTTCTTGCTCGAACAAAAATTTCTTGGTAATAAAACGGGTCAGGGCTTTTACAAACGAACGAAAGAAAAAGATGAAAAAGGAAAACGCATAATTCTCGAATTGAATTTAGAAACACATGAATATCAAAAACCGGAACGAGAAACACTCAATTCTTTAGCTCAGGCAAAACAAACGGATAATGCTGAACGACGGATAAAAGCACTGTTTCATGCAACCGATGCAGGCGGCGGGCTAGTTCGTGATTCGCTTCTCGCATTATTTTCATATGCATCTCTTCGCATTCCAGAAATTAGCGAAGACATATTGCAAATTGACAAGGCATTGAAGACAGGATTTGGCTGGTCATATGGACCATTTGAATACTGGGATATAATAGGCGTCCAGGAGGGTGTGAACCTAGCTAAAGAAGCCGGATTTAATATTGCAGGGTGGGTTGAGTCGGCATTGGAAAATGGCCTTACTTCTTTCTATGAATGGCGCGAAGACGGAAGGTATTATTATAACATCAACACGTCAACTTATGCTCGTATTCCTGAACACAACAAGATAATACATTTGCGCACGTCTGATTCGAAACCGCTCGTTTATGAAAATGACGAGGTGCACCTGCATGATATCGGTGACGGTGTGCTCTGTTTGGAATTTAAGTCAAAGATGAATGCCATAGGTGAGGGTATATTAACAGGAGTTCAAAAATCGATTGACATTGCCGAGGAAGATGGATGGAATGGACTTGTAATTGGTAACCATGCCGAGAATTTCACGGTAGGCGCCAATCTTATGATGATTGGCATGATGGCCTTTCAACAGCAATATGACATGTTGAATATGGCAGTCAAACAATTTCAGGATACGACGATGCGCTGCCGATATTCGTCCATCCCGGTTGTAGCAGCCACCCAGGGGTATGTATTCGGAGGAGGCTGTGAACTATCTATGCATTGTGATGCGGTGGCGGCTGCGGCAGAATCCTATATCGGCTTAGTTGAAGTTGGTGTTGGTCTATTACCTGGAGGCGGTGGAACAAAAGAATTTGCTTTACGAGCCAGCGATTCTTTCTTTGAAGGCGATGTTGAGATTCCCACTTTGATTGAAAAATTTAAAACAATTGCCACTGGGCATGTCGCGACATCAGCTGTTGAGGCTTTTGAACATGGATTATTATTACCCGGTCGCGATCAAGTCGTGATGCACAAAAGTCGAAATATTGGTACAGCGAAGAAAATAGTTTTATCAATGTCAGACGATTATCGTCAACCAATAAAAAGAAATGACATCACTGTATTAGGTCGGACAGGATTGGGCGCACTCTATACCGCAGCTAATGAGCTGTATCGGGCTGGGTATGCGAGTGAACATGATATCAAAATAGCACATAAAATAGCTTATGTGTTATGTGGTGGTGATCTGTCCGAAAAACAAAAAGTCTCTGAAGATTATTTAATAGACATCGAACGTGAAGCATTCTTAAGTCTTTGTTCGGAGCCTAAAACCCTGGAAAGAATCCAACATATGTTGGAAAAAGGAAAACCCCTAAGAAATTAATTGATCGAGAATTAATCGGAGTTGTTTAATGTAATTCAATAAAAAATAAAAATGAAATCATACATAATTAGCGCTCATCGAACGGCTGTTGGCAAAGCAAAAAGAGGAGGCTTACGATTTACGCGTTCAGATGACATGGCCGTGGAAGTAATAAAATACATCATGGAAAGTGTACCGGAAGTTCGAGCCGACGAAATTGATGATGTCATTGTGGGGTGCGCAAACCCAGAAGGCGAACAGGGGCTTCAAATCGGACGGCAAATAGCACTGCGTGCCTTGGGAAAAGACGTCCCTGGATTTACAATAAACCGATACTGCGCATCGGGACTAGAATCCATCGCAATAGCAGCTGGTAAGATCGCCGCTGGAATGGGTCACTGTTATATTGCCGGTGGGACGGAGAGCATGAGTATGATACCCATGACTGGCTATAAGCTTGCCCCAGCGTACAATGTTGCTTCAACCACCCCGGACTATGTTATTAGTATGGGGTTAACAGCAGAGGCCGTTGCTAAAAAATATAACATCAGTCGGGAAGCCCAAGATGAGTTTTCGCTGCGGTCACATCAACGGGCTGCCAATGCGATTGACAAAGGCTACTTCGAAAGCCAAATCGTACCCATAGACGTCGAGCGCATCTATGTTGAGGACGGTGAGCGTAAGGAAGAAAAGTATTCCGTGGTCCAAGACGAAGGCGTACGACGATCCACGTCCATGGAGGCTTTGGCTAAATTGCGCCCGGCATTTGCCAATGGCGGCAGCGTAACTGCTGGTAACTCTTCACAAACTTCAGATGGAGCTGCTTTCGTGATGATTGCGTCTGAATCTTTCGTGGAAACACATGGTTTAAAACCTATAGCCAGGCTACTATCCTGTTCTGTTGGGGGTGTCGATCCACTATACATGGGGATTGGCCCTTGTAAGGCCATACCTCAAGCGCTAGAGCAAGCCGGCCTAACATTGGCCGACATCGACTTGATTGAACTAAACGAAGCCTTTGCAGCTCAAGCATTGGCTGTTGTTCAAGAGGCGGGTTTGGATATAGAAAAGGTCAATGTCAACGGTGGGGCAATTGCACTTGGACATCCGCTTGGATGTACCGGAGCGAAGCTTACTACACAGATTATCAACGAATTAGAGCGTCAAGACAAGCGATTTGGCCTTGTAACTGCCTGTGTGGGAGGAGGACAGGGAATCGCTGGCGTTGTTGAAAAGCTTTAAGCTTTCGTCTACATAAAGCGGATAAAACCAATTTGGTCTCATATTTGTTGTATTAGACGCAGATTGCACAGATAAATCAACAACTTATGGACAATCAAGGGCTATTTAAGGGGTCAGGCGACTTCCCGCTTATTATCGAATTGAACTTTCGAAAGCTATTTGATGAATTGGACAGGTCCCAACCACCTGGGTATGATAAAATACAGGCCGATTCAAATTTTGATGCTGTTCGAAACGGAATAAAAAGTCAGGATGAAATAATTCAAAATAGTGCTCAAATTGCATCGTTGATGCAATTTTTATTCCCCTCTCCTTTGCGGAACAATGAGATCAAGGTTGCCTCCATTCCTTTTACTGACATTCTGTTTTACAAAAGTGATCGTTTTACTAAAATACTCGAAGCGGCGGGAGACGACTTTGTACTAGAAACGCGAAATATGGATAGCGACAACGCCTACATTTTCGCCTGTAGCTTAATTCTCATTTTTCACTATGGTTATAAAATAGATTTCAAGCGCCCATTTTTTTATGATATACCGACGGCCGATGGGCATATGAAAAACTATCGGATAGTTATGAACGGTGACTTCATGGAAATACACTCAACCGAAAATGCAATTCCAATAACCGATGACGATGTCGCAGAATTAATAGATAACTTTGACAATGTAGATATTTGGAAAGAGAAGTTTCCACCAAATTCATATATTTTCAAAGGATTCGGAATTTCCAATATGTTTGATTTAACATTGGATGAAACGCTTTCGGATCTAAAAACCAACTTACTAAGTCGAGAAGGTGCATCGTTTCCTAAAATAGAACGAAACCTCCAATACCTTTTTGATCACGACGATTTGAGGCTTGGTATTACGCTTTATGATTCAAGCAAAAATTTATTTAAGGCAATTCCCGATCCCTTAGTCCGCAGTATCATTTTGCACGAGGAGCAAGAGTCGCACTGCGATCAAACCATTTGTTTATATCTGCAAAATGCCCTTTTTCAAGAAAAGCAAATCGTTACCATTTCCGATGTTGAAAAATATGGGATTCAAAGCAAACAAAATGGATTATTCCAAAAATTAGACTCTCAAGGATTTAAGAGTTTTTTATGCGCCCCAATTATGTCAAAGGGCAAAATTATAGCCACTATTGAATTGGCCTCACCACAAAAGCGGTTTCTCAATAGCATTAACGCCAATAAGTTGGATGACATTATTCCTGTGTTTTCTATGGTAATGGAACAAGGACTTGAGAATTTAAAAAATTTGCTCGAAGTGATTATTCAAGAAGAATGTACATCCATCCATCCAGCCGTGGCATGGCGATTTGAAGAAGAAGCAGAAATTTTTCATAGGGAAAAACAAAAGGGAAATACAGAAGTCGAATTTCCGGAAATTGTGTTTGAAGACGTTTACCCACTATACGGACAAAGCGACATACGCGGCTCAAGCGATGCGCGAAATTTGGCCATTAAAAACGATTTACTCACGCAGCTTACCGCTGCTGAGAAGGTTATTCGAAAAGCCCTGGAGAAACAGCCATTGCCCATTTATAACGAATTAATTTTTCGATTAGAACAATTTCACATTGGTCTTCAGGAAGGGCTTGCGGCGGGTACCGACCAGCAGATACTGGATTTTTTGAAATCTGATGTGTACCCGGTCTTTGCTCATTTGCGGTCGACAGATCATAAAATGGCTTCTTCTATTGAAGATTACATGTCTATGCTCGATGACAATTTGAACATGGTGTATAGGGAAAGACGAAAATACGATCAATCTGTCATGCAAATTAATCAACATTTGGCGCACCATTTGGATCAGAGAGCGGCAGAAGCACAAAAAATGTTTCCGCATTTTTTTGAACGTTATAAAACAGATGGGGTCGAATATAACATGTATATAGGGCAGTCACTTGTTAAAGATCATTCCTTTAATTCACTTTATTTGAATAATTTGAAATTGTGGCAATTGACAACGATGTGCGAGCTTGAGCGACAATTTGCGAAAATTAAACCCTCCCTGGAGACATCGCTCGAAATTGCGTCTCTAATTTTGGCCTACTCTACCCCACTAAGCATTAGATTCCGAATGGACGAAAAGCAGTTTGATGTAGATGGTGCATACAATGCACGCTATGAGATTGTTAAAAAACGGATCGATAAATCCTATATTAAAGGAAGTTCGGAGCGACTTACGCAACCGGGAACGCTATCCATCGTATACACGCAACAAAGCGAACGTCTTGAATATGATAAATACGCCGAATATTTGCGAGCACTAGGTTATATCACCGGTTCCATTGAGTATCACATACTCGAAGATTTACAGGGTATTACCGGGTTACGTGCAATGCGCTACTACATTAACTATGAAACTCCTTCAGAAAAAGAACCAGGAAAAAATAAGAAACATAAAACGGTGATTGCCTGATAAAAGTTTTATCCCGGTCCATTACCAGAACTGGCAGCTCGGCGTTTTTCATCTTCCAAACCCGTCTTTCGTCGACGTGTTTTAACCTTGTCATTGCCAAAATTATAGGATAAATTAACTTTGAATCGACGACTTTCATAGCCTCCACGTCCATCAAGGCTCAATTGTCCGAATTGATTTGTCGCATGCCATTCTTGGCCTTTAAATACATCCGAAACACTAACCTTGACGCTCAATTGATCATTTAAGAATTTTTTGAGTATACCGACATCAAGATTCCAGTAATTGTCCGTTTCAAAATTACCGCCCCAAACACCCGGGCTATTATAGAACCCAGATATTTCAAGTGAATAATCCTTCGGTAGTTGAATCGTATTTTGTCCAAAAATCGATACAAATGTTGCTTCCAAATCAACGTTTTTATCCTCTGTAAATCGGCTATCACCAGGTTTGGATTTATTCTGAATATAATTCCCGGTTACATTAAAGTAAGTACTCCACCATTCGGTTGGACTGTACGGATAGCTCACGGTTAAAGCTATCGCATTTTGCAATGATAAATTTTCCCATGTCAAAAATGACTGGCGACCATCTTCTGTGTCCGTAATACGTGTAATCATGTCATTTGTACGACTAAAGCTCAATGTCGTATTCAACGTGTAATTATAAGTATGACCTATCTGGACATTATGTGTATATTCTGGATTTAAAAACGGATTTCCTCTTCTGAATGCTAACTCATCCAACTTAAATTCAAAGGGATTCAAATCCTGATAATTCGGTCTATTCAGTCGTCGGCTATATGAAAGCCTGAAACTATTTTTAGGATTATGGGTATATGTTAAACCACCACTTGGGAAGAAATCCAGATAATCATTTTTATTTTTTTGCCCCTCTGCGCCATTCATTGTTATTAACTCGCCCGTACTATTTGTTTGTTCGACACGCAATCCCAATTGGTAATTCCATTTATCATTACCCCGTTGAAAGTTGACATACCCCGCATTTACCTGTTCGTCATACAGAAAACGATTTGAGCGATCAACATCTAATGTTTGACTACCGTTTTCGCCCACATTGAAAAAGGTAAAGTCATTATCTGTTTGTACCAGTGCAATTTTAACACCATAGCCAAGCACTCCTTCTAAAAATGGCTGTTCTAAATCAGTTTTAAAAGTGTAGATATCAATATCGGTATCCGTGTCAACAGCGTAACTAATCGTTCGGTCAAGTTTTCCTGTTTGACCATCCAGGTAGTCATTCGGTTGATCTGAATGCGAGATATTTCGAAAAAGTCCGTAATCAAGGTCTACATTGATGCTTTTACCTTTTTTATTATTGAATGCATAGTTGATGTTGAAGCTGTAGTTGTCGCTTTCATCCGTAATGTTATTTCCTGCATTCAATATAGAGTCAATTTGCCCCGTTGCCTCAATAAAATAAATATCAGAGCGACTGTCATTCGTGTTGCCACCATCTTGAACAAACCCATTCACAAGAACACCAAGCGTACTTTTTTCATTCAAAAATATATCTGCACCGGCTTTGATATTATGGCTTTGTCGATCATTAAAAATTGTGGCTTTTTGATCATAGAGAGTCGGTCCAATTCGGCGCATAAAATCCATAAATTGCTCATTCTCATTATTTGCGAAATTATAACTACCGAATAGATTTACATCCTTTCCACGGTTGTTAATATTTATTCCGGCATCATAGCTCGTGTGTTTTGCCGCTGCCAATCCGGCATTGATACTAACATTCGTTCCTTCGTTTTGATTCTTTTTTAGTCGAATATTAATGATACCCGCATTACCTTCGGCCTCATATTTAGATGAAGGGTTGGTTATCACTTCGATATTATCAATTGTCGTCGAACTCAGGCCTCTTAAGTAATTCGCAAGATCATCGGGGCTCAATGGGGAGGGCTTTCCATCTATGTAGACTATGGTACCCGATTTGCCTAGAAGCAATATGTTCTCATTATTATCGAGAATAACGCCGGGAGCCTTTCGGAGTAATTCCAAGGCATTTCCACCCTGTGCATTAATGCTTCCTTCGACATTGAATATTGTTTTATCTGGTTTGATTTCGATTAGCGGACGTTTCGCTTTTACAACAACTTCGCCAAGTTCTTCAATGGCATCTCCCAGAAATATATTACCAATGTCCTCATTTTGTCCTGCATCTAACATAACCGGATCTGACTGGTATTCAGCATAACCAACGAAAGATACTTTAATGATCGATGGTCCGATTTCTACTCCTTCAATTTTAAAACTTCCATTTTCGTCCGTGGCATCCGCTTTTTTCAATGAGGTTCCGTCTTCTGTAAATATCATTACGGTTGCAAAAGGAGCCGTTTCATTTTCGGACATGTATACAACCCCGCTCACCGAAGCGGATTGGTTTGCTTGAGCCAAGATTCGGGATGTCGAAAAAGTAAGAAGAAAAAATACCAAAGTAGCTAATCTTGCCATGATCGATTTCTTTTAATAAATACATGACAAATGTCAAGCAATTGTTTATAACAATTTTGCCTTCTCGACAAACAATTGCTATTCTTAGATTTGTGGTATTGCGTTCTTGCCCTTACAAATTGTTACAATCAAGTACATGTCAGGTGTTCACTGCTTTGGGAAGGTATCCCGCTCAACTTGCGACTGATATTCCAAGGATCTCAAAAGTTGAAACTGCTTCGCTTGATCTGCAATATTTAATGGCTTTTCGTTTAGGTGTCTATGAAAACTGACGAGTAAAAACTGTGCCATATCATCAGGGTGACCAATTCCCAAAGATTTTATATGATGAGATAGCCTTGAGCCTTCGATAAAGCCCCAATTGATTAGCATCCATCTTCCCAGCCCTCCTTTTAGCTTTTGGGCAACTACCTCTTCGGGCGCACGCTTAAATTTCGCTATTCCAGCCGGCTCCGACAACTTTAATAGTTGACTAAATGCATCGTCCACGTCCACCGGGATGTAGACTTCGTTCAAATGTGATTTGGTAATACGTTTATTATACAGGTCATAATATTCCTTGTCTTGTTCCGTCTCAATTTTGACCTGAGCCGTGCTCGCACCAACTAGAAAGGTGAGTATGGAAAGCGTGAGAATTTTTTTCATACGTTCAATAAACGCCAAAGATAGGGTTGACATTCGACGTATGCTGATAATTTTTTGTTAAGACCTAAGTAGGTACTGATTGACGTACTTCATCTTTATAGTAAAGCGCGTCATCCACTTATTAAGATCTATTCGTAGGAAAGTCGAATGTCAGCCAAAGTTTACAAACCCGCGAACAGTCTAAAGCATCTACCCGTGATACGCAGGTGCAATTAAAGTTCTAGCGTCGCTTTTGCGGATACGTTCAGCGCTAAAAATGCGAAAAAGCGGGTCGGGCTACGTCTAGTCGACCACGCTTTTTCGTCTAATACCAAAAATTACATCGTGTATGAACACATGGAATTATTCCATGACCATAATCTTTTGTTGTAAGGAACCAATCGTGGTGTTTACATCGATTAAATAAAATCCATCAGGGATATTACCCAGACGTTGTGCAATTTTATCGCTGCGAACATCTGTTAATTGGCGCCGCACTATTTCTTTACCATTCATATCCCGAACGATAATTTCTGCATCTACCGTCTCATTTAGGTTAAATTCAATATTCACTAAATCTTCGACCAGTGTAGGATAAATATTTACCTCTAATTCCGGATTATCAGTTACTGAAGTAGCTGAAATCGACGATATTGTAGTGCGAATAATCGGGTATGAATTGTTCGTAAATCCAGTAAACCATGTATTTGGCGCAGTGGTCGAAACGTTGTACAGCACGTTTGTGATCCCGGCTAAGGGTTCGCCAACAATCGTGGAAAACCCTATGCTATTATCGGTAAATTCACCCACGACTGCATACGTACCGCCTTCCAACATTAATTCCGTAATTGGCTGGGCATTTTCATCGAACCATTGCGCATTTTCAATATTGACATCAAATAATTCGTGTTGAGCGGTGCCATTAGGGGGCTGAATAGGCGCCACAGCTAGTAGTTCGAAGTGTGGATGTGCGAGCAATGAAACATTGTCCATATTCATTTCTGACGCAAAGTCCGGATACCCATCATTGTCGTCGACCCATTTAACAAGATAAAGCGTAAAGGCTTCACCATCCAACGTACCATCTGCCGCACTGGTTGCTATTTGTGACCCTAAAAAATAATTCGGCCCACCGCCAAAACCAACACTGAAGAAATTTCCGAAATAGTAGTCGCCTAAATTTGCTGTAAACGATTGCAGAATATCTTGCTGGGCAGTTAGTTCATGAGCGAAGGTATCGATTGTTATGACGAAAGGATAGCGCTGTGTATTATTTCCAGGAATTTGATCGACCATACCAGGGCTGCTAATATTATATTCTAGAAAATAATTACCAGGATCTAAAACCGCTGATTGACCATCAAAATCAGATATGGTCAATCGTTCAAATGCCATAAGGTCTGTTGTTCTTGATTGGGTGTAATAAACGGTTCCATCCTCCCCTACTATAGAAGCTTTAACCTCAACGTTGAACTGGTCATTAATTCCACCATTCAAGATCGAAGCACTAAACCCAAAAGTATCATATGGAATGTGTTCCGTTGGAGTAGCATAACTCAGTAAAGGATAAAATGAACTCTCGATTGCCAATTCATCGTCAGGCGGTGCAACGAGTCGAATATCATCAAGGGCCCATATATAGAAGTCTCCGTCGAATACAAATTTTAGTCTGAGGTTCTCCGTAAAGTTTAAGTCCTCTATTAATATTCGAACCCCTTCGGTATGCACAACATTCGTTTCGGTCGCTGTGAACACATTCTCAGTTTCAACCGGAATAATGTTCGAGTAATCAACTCCATCATTTGTACTGTACTGAAATCCCATTTGAGGTAGGTTGGGGTCGCGGGCATTCAAAGGCCAATTGGCTTGATAAAATACGATGTATAAATCATCATGATCGCTTACATCAATAGACGGTGAAATAAGCTCTGCTCGATAATCGGGGTAAGGCGGGGGACCTCCTGCCACGGCCGCGCTATACTTATTAGCGTCAAATATTGCGGCACCATTCAATTGAGTAGAAGGGCCATTGACAAAGAAAACAGAACCATCGGCACCGCCATCAGCTGTCCATACCCATGGTGAATCAGGTGGTGCAGGATTAACAGATGTCCATCCATTTAAGCCTCCATCAAATGTCTCTTCGTAGATAATGTTCTCTCCGGCAAATTCATCGTACATGTAAATGTCTCCTCGAACGAGTGTTGATTTGAGCACCTCCTTAATGCCGATCCAATCCTGTTCAATCATAGCGATGACGGGTATCGTGATTTGATCCGCTACGGTGCCGCCGGGGACGACAAACATTAGGTTGCGACCAGGTTCAAGTGCGATGATGACGCCAGTTGCACCAGCGTTTTGTGCATTCAATGCCTTGTCGCTGAATTGGCACCCTCCGCGATCAATCAGGGCAATCTTTCCGGTCAAATCAATCCCGAGTGGATTGCATCCAAGCGAATCAGCACCATCCACATAGACTATGTCACCACTAACGGTTCCCGCTGTAATTTGAGGTCCAAAATCGGCAAAGGCACATTGAATTCGACCGGAAATCGAAGCCGGAGATACAATTTCCAATGTCGTTTGTGCAACAATACCTGTTGCTAACAATAAATTAAAAAAGAAAAAGAAAAACTTCGTCGTAATTTTAGGTTTCATGGACTGCGTGTTTAATTAATAAATAAATACACTTGCTGCTTAATACACTTCTGCATTAAGCGTAAACAGCTTATCATCCACTACTAACAAAGGAGTAATTAAAAAGAAGTACAGGCACAAAATTTGCAAACCCCTAAATACAGTTGTCAAAATATTGTCCAATTAAAATGACAATTGTAGTTCCGATTTTTACAAGTCGTTTCTGTCCACTTTGAATCTGAACGCACGATCACATTGATTAGTGTCTAATTATTTCAAATTAATTATAAAATTCGAATAACACAACATTAATAAGCAATGGCTCAATTTCTCCAAAATCCGCTACGACACAGGCTACACATAGCTTGTAGCTAGTACATAAAACATGATAAAATTTTAACGTATTACCATAGATTCCGTGATAATTGGCAATTTATCGAAGATTTTGTATGATTAAACGATCCGTACACGCTTATCGTCGATATGCTATGATAAGCAACCAATCCACTCGATACGGTTTCAATTTTTCAGGAAATTCATTTGTTTATACCGATCACTTGATATAAAAATCAAGTGCAGTAAAATTATTTACACCATGACTTAATTTAACGCTTGATGGTTCATTCAGAAAAGTCTATCCCATAAGAGCGCGTAATAGACGGGTATCGGTATCTTCCTATGGGCCAAGAAATTAAAACGTTACAATTCAAATTTGTCAAATCGATCATAATGAAAATTCGAATACCACTCCAGCCCTCTGTTACATGAAAACAAACCGAAGAGCATAGGCATGTTATACATGATCTTGAAATGAAGAAAGGCATCTGAAAGCCAAATGGCCTTCAAATGCCTTTCTCCTTTTCAATTGGTCTTTTTAATCAACCGGCGTATTGCCAAGGTCTCCTAAAAACACCAGAACAACTAATATTCACATAGAAAATACCCTATACTATTGGAATCAAATCCTATCGATTCTTGCTAATGGATAACCGACAATTGCCCAGACAGTGTATACCCGGATTCATCAACCGCGATGATGTGATACATTCCATTTCCCATATTTTTTGTATCAATTTCAAATTCTTGAGATACAGTTTCTGAAAAGACCAGCTTTCCCATGCTGTCAAATACTTTTAGGGTATACTCCTTTTCCAGTTCGTTGCTTATAGAAAAACGCACTAAACCAGAGGCCGGGTTTGGGACTATTTCCATGACGGTCAATTCAGAAAAAATTTCATTTACCGGTGAATATATTCGATCTACCCATTCTAAACTTATTACGAATCGACGATTATCATTTATTCGAGCCATAGTACTTGTAGGCAAATTGTACAAATCAAATTCCTGACTCAATATTCCGTTGTCAGCTGCATTCAGTTTAATTTTGAACAACGGTATTGAGCGTTCGATTTCCAAGCCTCCATTTAATAAAAAGTCATTTTCCCCAATCCACTGTATCGATATTTTATTGTTGGTCTTGTCGATTTCATAGCTATTTTCATTAAATCCTGGTATAACGGTACTCGTAACTTCCATTAAATTCATCGCGCCGAAATTAAAGTAGAATTCAAGGCGTTGACCTGCTATTTGTTCAATATCTTCTGCATAAATATCCACCTCATATATCTCCCCTCTATTAAGCAATTGATCCGTTACAAACAGATCGACACCTTCCAGCGAAACGATATCATTCGCTTGAGCATAGGCGTTTGCGTCTCCATTAAGGTCTCCGCGCTTTAGCCCGCTTACTTGGACATCCCCGCCGTAATAATCTCCGGCAGCTATTGGCTCCGACAATTCGCGCTGAAATTCATCGTAGGCGCTTCCAATAAATTCCCAATCCGCAAATGGAGGCGGTGCAGAAGAACCAATAATATATCTTTTCATATCCAAAACATCACGAATGTCTATGACAGCATCTTTATTCACATCGGCCGCTATTAGTTGAAAATCATTTAAAGATCGTAACCCTAAAATGTGCTCTTGAATCATCAATACGTCGTGCAAATCCAGACCTTCCATAAATGCTTCTGTTTCTAATGTAGGCGTAAAATAATTATGAGACGGATCGTCAATAACAGCAATTCCGTCATCCGCTGTAAACACATCTGAGTATATGTTCACATCTGGAACAGGAACTCCAGCAAAATTATTGACATTTACATTAGACGCACAATCAATTAAATGAATAATTAATTCTTGATTATAATACCAAATTTCCAAAGGTTCATTAAAATCAACTACTGTCCATTTTCGAATTATTTTAAGGTCTCCCACAGGAACAACAGTGAATACCTCATCTTGATAGGCAACAGCAATATAGTCACAATCACCTAATATTTGAGGATGTGCGTTGTTCGCACCGACCGTTGTAAAGTCGCGCAAATAATCAGGAGAATAATAACACGTAGTGACCGTGATGTCATCAGGCCATTCCACAAAATCTGTATACGTGTGTCCTGAACTGCAATCCCCAACTGGTGTATTCCAGGGTTCGGTGTCGCAAATATCAAATGTAGAGCAGTCTATACCAAAAACAATTATGTAACTCCAACAAGTCAGCGTGCTGTTATTATCAGAGACTATTGCAATCAACGTATCGCCGGCATGGGCATAAGTGATTTCGTCATTGACAATAGGATTTCCATCAATATCTGTGAGGCTGAGGCTCAAATCCCAGCAGGCAAGCGACCCCATTTCGGTCATGTCTTCCGGGTCGAGCGTCACCGTTTCACCATCTGAAATGCCAATGATACGCTCGTCAACGCATGTGAGTGATGCAGTCGGCACACCCAGGATATTCACTTCAGTCCAACACGAAGTGGACATTCCGGCAGAGTCCGTTACGGTAAGTTCAACGAATACCTGTGCGGCACTGTTGCAATCAAAATCAGTCTGATCAATAGTCAAGGAGGCAATACCACAACTGCCCCAAGAGCCATCATCTACCATATCGGCTGTCAAGAATGCCTGACCTGAATCGTCCAGCGGTAAATTGATGTATGATTCACAAACTGCCACAGGTCCGGTTGCCGTATCAACTTTAAATAGACGCTCAGCAACCATATCAGGAGTTATTCGGGCCGATTCATCAGGACCTAAACCAACAGTCGCGTTATTCGTATATGTGCGCATTGCAGTATTCACCTTCGTAGTTGAAGTACCGCGGCTTTCCATTATCGGACCTACAGCGGTTGCCATCAACATGTGGCCAACGGATACCCAAATAAATATTGTAAGTAAAGTTTTCATTTTTAGTAATTTTTGCAAATGTTTAAAATAATTATGGTCAATAATATTGTATTTGAGGATTGGCCAATTTCCTCAGTTAAATGCATTGACTGTCTACAATTTTATTGATGCTCCAACAGAAGCATATGTAAAACTGGTTTTTTCATTTATAATTTTATCGTATTGGATTGTAGTTTTTGGGATCCAACGTTTTCGTATACTTAGAATTAAATCGGTTTTTTCATAAATCCGGTATGCAAATTGCAATCCACCTAGCAGGGAAACCTTTATATTTTTCTTATATGGGTTCAATTCCTCTCCGGATGTATATTTTATCAACAATCCATCTTGATCGACATACGCTCCTGAGACATATTGACCAATATTTACAGATATACCAGCAAGTGCAGAAGCAGAATATCTTCCTCGAGAAAGTTTGTATCCCACATGTACGGGAATATCGATCAACTGTCGATAGGTATGCCATTGTATGTCTTGTGTGATAATATTCACACCGTTTACCGGACCTGAAACGACTATATTATCACCAGCGGAGCGGTAATAGATTTCTTGCACCCCATTAACCACGGTATCAAGTTGTATGGTGTTGCGCAATGTCAAACGGCGAACCAAACGATCGTATGACAAACCAACTTGAGCAAAAACAGAATTATTAAATTCGTATTTAATACCCAAATTGATATGCTGACTACTTAAACCAACACTGGTACTATTCAATAAATTGATATAACCTGCATCTTCTGGCAGGGGCTCATCATATGTTGTGCGTAAATCTCCCCAGCCGAAATCCATATTAAGAAACAGTCTTGATCTTTTTCGGTATTTGCTGATGGATGGAGCATTCATGGCAATTGCACGATGTTCCACCTTCTTTATTTTAATGAAATCCATTTTTTTAGTGATGTCTTTTGTTGATTTTTCAACAGAGGATTCACTTTTATCCATTTGACCTATTCTTTCTACATCCATCGTTGCCACTGTCTGGTGTTTTAAAACCTCTTCTGTCTGGTTTTTATGCACATTCACCTTCGATGAATTTCTATTTTCCATAATGGGGTCTTCATTTACATTCAAGATCAAATTGTCCTGAGGTCGCTTCGTACTTACCACCGGGACTTGGTCATCAATGACGGATAGATGTCTTTTAAGCGAAATACTTTTACCCGTTTTCTGCCTATTTCCATCGATGATATCGGAAGTAGTTGTCGCCCCTATCGTTGCACCTATAGTACCCATATCCATGCTACTTTTCTCCATTTCCCATTCCTCATTTGTCATGGAGCCATGATCTTCCTTTTCACCCTGGAGTAATGGTTCAGATCCGGATGAAGTATTCTCCTTCTTTTCTATAACCAAATCCGATAGCGTTTCCGCTTGATTTATAGAACTCAAATAGAGCAGCGACACTATTGTGGCCACACCAAACAGCCACCATATAACGACAAACCGTCTTTTTTTTGATTTCGGATGTATTTCGTCCAGATTGGCCCATAGCTCATCTGTATCAATGTCTACCCTGTGCTGTTGAAGTTTATTCCTAAATACTTCCTCGTGATGATCTAATTTCATAATTCCAACGCTTTATCATAACAAGTAATTAATTTTTTTAGCTTCGATCGTGCACGCGTCAAAATGGAACGCGACGTGCTCTCTGAAATTTCCAGCATTTCTGCAATTTCACTATGTCGATATCCATCAACCACAAATAATAGAAATACAAAACGCTTTATGTCCGACAATCTATGCAGCAAATCGAGTATTTCCCTGGCACTCATTTCAGCATAAATTTTAGGTTCAAAATGTTTGGACTTATTGCTCGATTCAATTCGGATTATCGAAGCTCTTTTTCTATAATTAACAAGTGCGCAGTTAATAACAATTTTTTGCATCCATGCTTTAAAAGAGCCGGTGTTCTCATACGTGTGTATGGCCTTAAAAATCTTAATCCAGGCTTCCTGCAAACAATCCTTAGCGTCATCTTCCGACTTACAATACCGTAAGCAAGTGGCCATTAAAATGCCAGCGTACGTGTCCACCAATATCCGTTGATATTTGGGATCTCCTTTTTGGCAATATTTGATTAACTCTTGCTGTCTCACACGCTAAGCGGGCTAACCTTTTTTAAAAAATTCGTTTCACCCTAAACTCCCCTTCAAGGGTCCTTGATCTCGCCACATTGGGCATGAGATTGGTTGTTTGCATCCAAAATTCACCCGTAAAATATCCTGTGATCCACTCACCTGTTGATGAACCGAAATGCGTAATTTCAAAGTGTTCAAAACCACAGCCAAAAGGCGAGGTTGGGCAGTTTAAAATGTAGCCGTCCACACCCATATTCCTATCATTAAATTGAATATTAAGTTTATTATCGACAACGATACCAACATCATTAGTTGATGCAATGATGTCAAGCAGAAAATCGGGATCAACTAATTGTTTCGATGAAATGACAAGTCTCGACTGATCAGATTCGCTAGCAATGGATTCACCATAAAAATGAACTTTGTCATCAACGTGTATTAATATGTAATCTCCCTGAACATCGGGGCAAATAAATAAGGACTGCACATTATTTATTGCTTCTGCAGTCCAGTTTATTTTCGTACTCGATTCACCCCGGTCGGCTACCAGTCCGGAAAGCTCGATCATAGACGAACAGGCAACAATGCAAAACTCAATTTTTCCGGATGGGCTGAAGACAAATTCGTCATTCAATAAAACAAAACTATTCATTATGTATTCATCTTCGCATGACTTGACGGCTATATTAAAATTTTGTGTTGTTGAAAGTTGAATCGAAATTTCGGTCTGCGATGTTCCAAGGCCGCTATAACTTTCTGTATGAACAGTTGAACCACACTGATCGAGAATGTGTACGGAAAATGGTTGGTCTTTTGGCGCCAGAAAATTCCAACTTCCATTATTTGATGTCCGCATTCTATCGATTACTCTTCCGCCTGAATCTTTGACTAACAGATTTGTAATCACGGCTCCATTTTCCTTGGATAAAACGCGTCCCGATAGCCTAACAGCATCTTTAGTTTGTGCTACCACCCAATACCCATCATTGTCTACCTCGAATTCGGCTTTTCCATCAGATAAGGCAACTATTTGGTGTTTGTCCCACCGCCACGTCAATTCATTGTAATGCCATGCGTACAGGTCAGCATTTGTGTCCTCCATCTCGATCGAAACTCGAAATTTGGATTGGGTCTGCAAGTCCAACCGATCACCCGAATATGTATCCCACTGTATATGCACCATCTGGCCGTCATTCAGCCACCTCAGTTCGGTTTCCGAAGTCTTAGCCTTTGGCGCATATTTTAAGTTTTGCTCTTCATCCAGTGACAGATGATATCCTCGAAACCGAACCGGCTCGTTATAAGCCACATTGTTTAGTTGGAAGGAGGGATTAGCTGACTTCAATGTTACAGCCTCAGACATTTTTATCTCTGCAGTTTCATTTGATAAAATATCCTGTTCTACCAACTGCGTAAAGCAATGAAGTCTTGCATTAAATACATCATTCACCCGAGGTCTTGCAGTGTGTTGATAGGTAAAGCCGCTTGGGCTGATTATGGTAATTCCTTCTCCTTCCTGGAGTAATCGCAGCTCATTAAAATGAAACAGGCCTCTCTCTCCTATATATGCATCGGAGCTAGAAAGTTGTATAGTATAGTTCTCCAGCGGCATGGCCTTCTCGTCCATCGCTATACCAGCCACTCGCCCATCTACAAATGTGTCGTTTTCTTCCGGAATAATGGTTTGATTTGTGCGTTCGTAGTCATCATAGCATCCGATAAAGCAAAGAGACAATACGCAGGTAACTATAAAAGTAAAGTAGCGATACATGATTTTCATTCTTTAAAACACACCTATAATTCAGCTGATAGGGCTTTCGCTGCAACCCATATCAAATAATTCCAACTAATCTGAAAATTTGATATTCCGATGGAGCGTATACAGTTCAATGTAATTGAAATGTATCAATATTTTAGTCATCAGAATCAAAGCTAAAAAAGTGACGTAGGAGTGGATAAAAGCAAAAAAGATGTGCGGGGAGAAAAGGTGCATTCAAAAATGTACTATTCATCTAAAAGACTTAAAAGCTTTATACCTGATCCTATCGAAAGTTCTGCGCAGTAGAGATGCAATGATTATAGTAAAACGATTCAAGTCGTGTGGTGCCACCTGAAAATTAACTATTAGAACTTGTAAGTAGATCATTAATTGGTTCTAAGTCGAGGTGGGTGCAATAGAATTATTTTTGTCGAAGATTAGCCGGTATACGATTTTAGCAGTAAAAAGGCACAGATGAGATTTAATATTAAATAAGAGTATAAGAAGCTTTAAATAAGCGGCGCCCATCCGAGATGACGGACTACAGTCCTTAAAATTTAACACTGATTATAGCTTTAAAATAGTAATGACTGGATGTATATTTTTATCAAAAAGCTACCAACATTTGCTTACTGTACATAGTTGCAAAACGACAACATTGATGGAAAATAATCATGTTTTATTAAAAAGAAAATGGAAAGACAGTTGTCTTTCCATTCTTGCTCGATACGTGCACGATAGGATGTCCAATAAGATTGTGCACAAAATTGTTAACCACTCACAATTCGAACTTTCGTAGCAATGTGTTTTCATAGTATGATGGCTGACCAATAAGTAATGATTTTCAAGTGAGAAGAATTACAATCAACCATTATGCTATTCTACCAAATCAACTTTCAATGCTTACGATATTATAATACAGGGCCGATGGTTACTTCCCCTAAAGGCGGGTCAGAATTTTTGAGCGGACAACTAGTTGTTGTCAACAATCAACCATTTCACAAATGAAGAAGATGTCGCTTGTTATAGCCATTAATGCAAGTGATGGCTTTAATTATTCAATTAAATCTGCTAGGGTTTTACCAGATCATTATTGGGGATTAATCTCATTCCATTTCACTTGGGTCTTATACAATTTATACAAGTAATCAATAAATTCTTCATTAACTTCGTAATATTCGTTTTCGATATTAATTGTTCCACGATCATAAATTAAGTTTATGTTTTTTCCGTTGGAACAAAATATTTTTGCCAATAAATATACGTCGCCTATAAAAAACTTGCTTTCACCTGTAGACTTTTCCAGATTTAGTAGAAAACCGGATATTGGCTTCAAATCTTCATCTTTGTCGATTATCGCAACATCTAACCGCCCAACGTCTTCAATATTAATAGGAATGGATAGGTGCAAACCTTTAGGAACAGCTTGCAAATGAACGCTCTGAATAGCACATTCATCTTTCCAATCTTTGTACGCACAGGTTGAAAAAAATAAAATTATAATTATAAGAACTAGCCGGCTCATCATTATGGTGTTGAAATTGTGGATTTTGTTCTATCCCAACGCCCTCGATAGTTAGGTCAAACTACAGGTTTAAGACCACATAGTGCTTTTGCATCAGATTTTAAATCCTATTTACTTCATTACAATTATTCAAAATCTAAATCTCCATACCCACTTGCAGCATTCCCATTATGACCATTCAAAGTAACTCCAATAAATACACGGTAGAAATACTAGTCTTCATCAATAGTCAAACCAATGGTATCTGATAAAATGGCAACGCCCGAACAGCTCAGATTTACCACTCGATACTCAAGATTGAACATTTTTCAATGGGTTAATTTAAAAAGGCCTTCTCCACCAGGAAGAAGGCCTTTTTACTTATCTATTTAGAAATAATCGTATTACTTCCCTACTACAATCGGTACTTGCTTATGGCCTAATGCAGTTTTAATATTTACAATATACGTACCTGCTGCAAAATTACTCACATCTTGCGTATAGCTAAATTCTGAGACTTCACCTAGCGAGTTGAATACCTGAACCTTTCCATTCATATCAACGATAGAAAGGAATGCTTCTGTTTTCTCATTCAAATTCAATTCGATGTTGACAAAATCATTGGCAAGCGTCGGATAAACGCGCGCTTGTACATCATCCAATTGAATATCCTCTGCAGCGTCAATTTTCGAAACCATCATTCTGATAACGGCGTTTGAACCATTAAATCCAGAAAAGTAGTTCTGCTCGTTTTGAGGATTATATAACACACCTTCCGTTCCTGCCAAGTCATCAACTTTTTGAACAGTCGTAAATCCGATTTCCATGTTGTCATCAAACTCACCCAGTATCGCATAAGATGCTCCTGCGTCTAATGTCAATTCAGAAATAGGACTTCCGTCGTCACCAAGCCAGTCACCATTCTCCATTGTTAGCTCAAACAATTCATTGTCTGCTTGACCCGTATTAGCGACGCTGGCAAATGCAACTAATTCAAAATTGTCATGCTGCTCCAATGGACTGACCGTTTGCTGACGCATTTCAGCTACTGATGGGAAGTTATTGTTGTTGTCAACCCACTTAAACAGATACAAGGCAAATGATTCCGTATCCCATGTACCATCGGCATCCTCGGTACCACAGGCCAACTCAACACCTTTGAATTGTCTTTGTTCAGGCGTTGACTCGCCGCTGATCGTGTAAATATTCCCCCACCAATACAAGGTAGTTCTTGTCTCGATATATGAATTATTTAAATCTGCTTGCACAGCATTCTCTTTCGCGAATGTATTTTGCGATACGAAGAAAGGATACGAGTAATCGTTATTCTCCGGCAATTCGTCAACTGCACCACCGTCGAAACTTAGTGTATAATTGATCATATACTCCCCTACCGGAAACTCTGGACGAATGCTCATAAACGTAATTGTATCACGACCTTGTGGAGGCACTGTACGCATATCAACCTGATTCATCCATTCCGTGCCGTCTTGATCCGTGATGGTTACCCGTGTTACAACTTGCTGATCCGCCATCACTCCAGCATTCTGAATGTTAGCTGAGAATCCAAACGTGTCTGTTATGATATGATGTTCAGGTGTCACCAAAGACAACGGTGTATAAAAAGAGTTTTCTAATACAACATCGTAGTTCGGTGGGCGAACAAGTGCAATATCATCGACCATCCAATTATAAAATCCTCGCGCTCGATTATAAATTAACTTAAACCGGAAGTTTTCCACACCAGCGGCCTCCGGAATATTTACACCAATGCGCTCTGAGTTAACATAAGAATCAGAAGCTGTATTCTGCTCACTTTTCGTAGGAACATTGATAGAAGGTGACCATGTCGTACCACCATCAGTACTGAACTGCACGCTTGTTCCCATTTCATCGTTCGATTCATCAATTCCAATTGGCAAATTAAATTGCCAAAAACGAAGTGTAACGGCATCAAAATCAGTGGCATCAATAATTGGTGAGATCAATTCACTGTTAACCGGGCCGGCACCAGCGCAATCAATACCACCTGTTAAAAAGTTATCCGCATCCATGAACACAGCTCCATTTCTTGATGTTGGTGATTGAATATAAAAAGCACCACATCCACCATCCGTCTGGGGTCTTTCCGCCTGTGTCCATAATGCTGCCGCATCGGATACACCAACAGTCGTCCAACCAGATGTTGCCAAATCATCATCGAAGTCGCCACCATCTGCGCCATCACCCCAAAGGACGTCGTCGAATCCCCAATTATCGAAAAATATTCGAATTGTAACATCACCATCACCCATGGCTCCTTTAACAACATTACAATCCGAGCTAGACAGCATGATATGTGGAATGGTAATGTCATCGGCAAAATCACCAGGAGCCATATTGAATGTTTCATCATTAGTATTACATAAAATTGCTGCTACAGCTCCTGCTTGTTGAGCTTCATATGCCTTAATACTAAAGTTACATGTACCCCTGTCACTTACAGCAATTTTTCCTGTTAGATCATTTGATACAGGTCCGCAAGCTTCAGCCGGATCTGTTAATTCCAGCACGCCTGCCACTTCTGGAATCGCAAGTGGTCCATAATTTGCTGTTCCAATTTCAAATATTCTTGCAATAGAAGAAGGAGCCAATACCTCCATCGTATGTTGGCTATGTGCACTTAAGCAACCCACTGCTATTAAAGCCAGTGTCATAAAGGCATTAGTAAATGATTGAGTAAATCCTTTTCTCATAAATTGTAATTTTTGATATTAAACGAAATAAAATCAGGGGTCCCAATTAAATAGGCAAACAAAAATATGAATTTATATTTAACATATAAGAATCCATCCAACCTTTTATAGATTATTACGCGTCTTCTATAAGTTCCGTCAGAAGTACGGGTGCAACCCCGATTTTCTGACAAACTATTTTGCCTGCCTTATTAGCTACATGGCCAACGTGTTCGACCCCCAACCCGCTTTGTAACATTAACGCACTGACGGCTAAAACGGCATCACCGGCACCACAAACATCAATCACTTCGGAGGTTTCGGTTGGCATAATTTTACCCGGACTATTCGCAGCAGCCAGGTAAATTCCTTGATCAGAAAGGGTTATCATAACATAGCCCGCACTAATGTGCCGATTGAGTTCATCCGTTGCCTGCTGCAAGGACGTAAACTCAGATTGCACAGCCCTTCCCAATGCCTGCCCAATTTCCTTTAAGTTTGGCTTAAACAAATGGACTCCGCGATATGAAAAGAAGTTGTCAAATTTCGGATCGACAGCAACAAATATGCCTTTTTCTGCGCATAGACGAAGTGTAAATGCTATGACATCCTCAGAAAGAAGGCCTTTATTATAGTCCTGCAGAATGACAATATCCAATTCTTCCTCCAGTAATTGACGAATGCGTTCCTTCATAAGCGTGCGCATAGAAAACGAAATCTGTCCACTTGACTCATAATCCAATCGAAGTAAATGCTGATTGTTGCCCAGCAATCTGGTTTTGACCGTCGTTTTCCGACCTGGCAGTTGGACCATGTAGTCCGTTGTGCACCCTAAAGATTTAATCTGAGATAGGAGTTCATTTCCCGCTTCATCCTCACCTGTAAATCCACATATGTATGGGGTGCTGCCCAGTTCCTTAATATTCAAAGCAACATTCGCGGCACCGCCAAGACGTGCGGTTGAATCTTCATGCAATAGAACGGGTACCGGAGCTTCCGGTGACATTCGGCTGACTGAACCTACGATGTAGCGGTCGAGCATAACATCACCAATAATAGCCACACGCTTGCCCTTCAAGGCTTCAGTCAATTCGTCCTGCATCATCACGTTTCCCATTTTGCCTTCAAATGTGCAAAAATCGTTTGAGTCGCACCAGCGCTTTCTTTGATATAAGCGGCCGATGCATTGCCTGCATGCTGTCGTGCATCTACGTCAGACCATGCTTCGATCACTTTAAGCAATTCATCGGAAGAGCGAACGGTGACTAAAGCGTTGCGCTCCAACAATTCCCTTGCTTCATTAAATCCTGTTAAGTTTGGTCCTGTAATTATCGGAATTCCATGACCTGCGGGTTCAAAAACATTGTGCAATCCTTGCTTAAATGCGCCACCTATAAAGGCCAAATCAGCAAATGAATAGGCATCGGCCAAATAGCCAATTGTATCCAATAACAAAATGTCAACTGCTGAAAGTGGACGCTGTTTGTGTGTTGAATATCTGGCGAAGGAATCACAGGCATCGTGCTCAATTTTTGCAAGAAAAACCGGTTCAAATTCATGTGGTGCAATCACTATTTTAAATTGTCGGCTTATTGCTGTTAAAACTGGAGTAAAAATTGCCCAATCTTCGGGCCAAATACTGCCAAGAATCAGCATTTTTTTGCCGTTCTTAAATTCAGAAATAAAATGCAATTCACGTTTTCTTTCTTGACTAAGTTGGAATGATTTATCAGCTCGAGTATCGCCGGCATAAATACTTTTTACATCTATCGTTGAAAGCCTTCGTTCGGACTGCTCATCTTGCACATATATTGTGTCCAATTTTTGCAACGCATCACGCAGCAATTTTCCGTACCACCTAAAAAATAGTTGACCTTTATAAAATCGTGCGGATAACAACGAAACAGGAATTCCCCGATCATGTAATTCATCGATCAAATTAGGCCAAATTTCATATTTCACTAAAAACACCTCATCCGGATCAATTAAATCAATAAATCTTCGAACGTTAGATTTTGTATCAATTGGCAAGTAATACGATTCGTCAACAAGCTTCCATTTTGAACCAATTTCATATCCACTTGGCGAAAAAAAAGATAGTGCTATTTTACTTAAAGGAAATGCTTCTTTTATCAGGGACAACAACGGCTTTATTTGCAAAAATTCTCCGTGGGAGGCGCAATGAAATAATAATCTTTTGCTCCCCTCTTTTTTTACTGGAGCGCTTTTTATCTGCTCAGATAAAACCCGGACACGCTTTCTAGCCTTTTCATTGAAGAGGGAAAACACGACTTCTACTAGCTGGCCGAATACTGTAATAATATTGTAAAGAAATGCAGAAATCGCGTAGAATTTTATACTACAAAATTAGACGAAAGAACGTAATTTAATACCAAACATCTTCCTCTCCTTGTTTAAACCCAACTATTGTGACCTGGAAGCCAATTTTTAGTCCAGCTAAAAAATCAAAGCGTGAACTCGAATCAAATTCCTTTGTATTAAAATTAAAACCACGTCT
>JANQSS010000126.1 GCA_028279185.1 Saprospiraceae bacterium
AATTTGCTGCTATCCCAAGAAAAAACCCCAAAACTGTGATATGTTTATACAACTTTATTAACCATATAGAACGGTGATGTTACATCGTTACCAGATGTCCAGCATTTGTACAATACACAATCTCTTTATACATAGCACACATCTACATTAACTCATCGTTGGCCGATGGCGACTATAGTCTACCAATCCTACCCAACGTGCGTACACCGCTTCAACCAATAGAAATGCATTCCAGATAACCCGCAGACTTTAGTCTGCAAGTGCGCTGTGGGACTAAACACTTGAAATTGTATAGTTACAATGCACAACCCGGTTGCATTGTACAAGTCATGTTCACAATTTTTGCTGTTATTTCAAACTGCAGTATCATTGTTCACGTCAAGTTGACAATAATCAAGTTTTTCGAATATTTTACATTCAACTAATCCTACCCAATGTCGGGGGATATATTGAAACATAGCTTAGCAACTATAATATCGGAATTTGAAACAGAAGAAAGCGATGCCCCATTCATTTTTAACATAGAGTCAAGAAATCGTGGGAGAGACTGTCTCGTAATTGTAAGGATTAGGGAACATCGGAAGAGAAATTATTTTATGAAGTCAGCTTTCATTGTGAAGAGTCAATTGCATCTAAACGTTTTCCGAGACTACTTAAAATTTCTTTCATCCAACACCTTTCAACAGAATTTTAAACAGTAGGGTAAGTTATCACCGATTATTATTGTTTATTACTATTTACTATTTATTCCCACAAATCAATAACAATTTCAATATCTAATTTACATCAGCATCTCCGCATCCAAATATTATTTTTGGAATCGTGCCATAGACATAAATACACTGAGATCAAAGTTCATTGCTACTGTTAAGCGAGCCATATTACTTTTTTTTTCGCTTTAAAACAATTTGAAACAATTGCGAACATTATCCACACACTCACTTAGTCGCACTTATTATCAAGCCTAATTGCACTAAATAAATATCTCTCAAGGTCAACCAAGAGCCTTTCGCGTGCCACTTGATACCTGGGCCAGTTTAAACATGCAGAAACCATGGAGATGACACACATAGTATTATTGACTGGCATAAACAGACGTTAGAATGCTGGCAGCCTCTCGCTTTGCTGTGCTTCTACACAGTCATTCGATAAATACGCACCACATAACTAGGAACTGAAAACAACACTCAGTAGAACATTCACCGTAAGTACATTTTTGTACATTATAAACTATATTTTATAAAACCGCAAGTAACCTATCTTAGTCATTTAAAAATATTTAAAGTTATTTAATCGGCGTTAATTATAGAAACATGTTATTGAAGCCTGTACTTTACTATGAATCTTCCTCATTTAAAATTCATTCCGTCGCCATTATTACCTTATAAGGCAACATATTGTTAAGGCCCACGTTACAAAATTTGAAAAATTCTATTTCCCTACATTATAAATGGTCTAGTATTAATTTAATCTTGTCAACACCCACAAGCCGAGAAACGAAAACAGAAACAAAGTATTTTACTCATAATTTTCTTTAGGAAATCGTAAAAAATTTCAATTCACAAGCACCACACTTATAATTCCACCTATCACCGACCTACTTTGCCCTTAACAATTGTAGTCCCAATTTTCAACAGGTATTTTATCCATGAAATTACATATTCCCACCACCCACGGCCTTTTGTTCCTAAAAATATTCGCACTGTCACTTTCGCTCTTTAAACACTTAAGATTTTCAGTTTTTATTTTGTATTTAGTATTTCTGTCATACTGCATGTACGCATGTCTTTAAACTTTTAATACTTATTTCACAACTTGTGTGACATTTGTCACATGTTCTATCATCTAACTAGCCATTACTGAAGTAGAAAAAGTCCGAGCTAGTACAGCCTGATAAAGGCCCATCCACACGAGATGGTGCTAGTCAGTTTACATCTCTGACCAATTGAATCTCGGCCCACGTCCCCCCGGCCCGGACTACCAGGTACCTCATCTCAAATGAAAAATGGACAAAAATATCTGATATATTTATGTTGAACTGAATGAAGCTGGTCTGAGGTGATTGCTGGAATAAGCCGAGGTGATGGCAATTGTGGGCCGAGATTCAATTGGTCCGAGATCACTGGCAACCATCGTAGCCTTGTCCCCTGGGCCCTGACTTGGCTTTCCGTCTCTGTTCCTATTTAAAAACCTAGTCACCCGGTCCTACTTCCGTTGGCGTCCATAGAACGTGGTGACTGTTGAAATTTGAACTGTTTTAATCATTGAAATTGCCAAATCAAATCATTTATATGAAATGTCTTCTTTTCAATGGCCACCGCGAAGGATGAAGATGCACCTACTGCAGTAGAGACAATAAGGTTAAGGGTACAATCAGCTGTGAAATACAAACAAGTTGCTATTGCCGAAAGGATCAGGGAACTTCACTCGGATGAATTTTTAAGTGAAACTGACAAATCGTATGTTTTACCAGAATATAGTGCAAATAGAGTTGTCATCGCTGTGCTAAGGAACCCATCTGCACTATTCCTAAACTATAGCTATCAAAAGAAAGAAGATCGCTTTGTATTTGAGTCAGACTTTAATGACGTCATAGGGATCACGAACGAGGATCCAAGGCAACAATCAAACAGAGTGCAGGTCACAGTGGTGCAAAGAGGGAAACAGAAAAGATTCTTAGCCCTATCTTTGAAAATATTAAAGGAGAACGACCCACAAACAATTAGGGTAATTTGTCATTTTAACTCTTAAGCTACATGCACACATATCGAAATCCCATACAAAAGCGAAATAACGGTCCCGTTCGCTAAATATATGTGCAGGAAATAAATGCCAATTATGTCGAGTTCGCTTTCGCCCTATGTGCATGCTCAACTGAAGCATGTTAAATTTTATTACATTGCTAGCTTTCTATCTGTTTGTGTGAACACACCTTAAATTAATATGTTTAATTACTTTCGCAGACTGCAGGATATCCGCATCCCGCACTTAGATACTCAGATCATCAACCCATAAACGTAGATACTGTGAAGAAGAACTAGTGAAGCAAAAAAATGGTAAATCATAAATTCGGAAACAGTTCTCCACAAATGTAACCACATAACCTTGTAACCGTTCTATCGTCATGAGTGTATTGTGCTGCATCCGCATGTAAACAAACACACATAGAAGC
>JANQSS010000130.1 GCA_028279185.1 Saprospiraceae bacterium
TTCACTTCCATACGTACGTAAAAGGAAGGACCTGTATCGAGTAAACGTTGATTAATACTTGTGTCATTGTACCGTTTCCCTTCAATGTTGAGGTAAACACATGTAGCTGTATCGAGAAACTTGTGTTGATCGAAGGACCTGTATCGAGTAAACGTTGATTAATACTATGGTCATTGAATTCTTTCCCTTCAATGTTGAGGTAAACAGATGTAGATGTATAGAGAAACCTGTGTTGATCGTACATGTAGTGCCACTCTTAGTGTTACTGCTTCACTTCCATCTGGACGTATATTAATAGTAGTTCTACTTCTTCCCTTAATGTAAACGGATGCACCTGTATAGAGAAAGATGTAATTATGGTACTGTACTTTTTAATCATACAGTTTATCTTAACGGATCATGCTCACATAATATAGGTTGAATATAAACTACAGTACTTTTTTAAATTGAGTTTAGTACGAAAAGTATCCAATTTCTATCCGAGAATGCTATAATTTATTAGTATGAGTTTGTTTGTCTTAAGTTTGCTGTGCTTTGCTTTGAGTTTGTAGCGTGAATAAAGTTTTCAAATGCACATCTATGTTCCTGTTATTAGTATTTCGCACACAACTCCGTAAACAAAAACCCACGAAAAACATTTGTATCGTATTCGAATTTGACTTTAATAACTTTCCTGTTTTTTTGAAGCAATATTGTGTTTGTCGTATTATCCGGTGTCTCGGCTGCTCAGACTATTACAGTATATGTAGTAGTATCACAGTTTTTATTAAGGAATAAGTTTGTCAAATTTCTCCATAGGCCACCGGGTACAGAGAAGATATTAACCGTTCAGTAAGTTCCAACTGGAGTTCGATAAAAATGTTTGTTATTAAGTCAGTATCACTATACTCTTTGCGCTGTTTTCTGTCGTCTAAAGTTTCCAGGCAGTCATAACAGAAACGTTGAGTTATTACCAATTCCTGGATCCTCATACGTGCATAAAAAGTTGCCTTGTATGTACTCGACACTGCTTGTTTTGTCAAAGAAGAAGCCAGTAGTTACTGTATCGTTGTAGCCTAGGTAGATGTAGGTGAGCGTGTGTGTCTGTACATGTGGAAAGCGATTAGTCCTTGATCTGCTGTCGCTCTTCTGAATGTACGTAAACATGGAAAAATCTAAGTAACAACCACTGGAATTTAACGAAAAGTTTGAACTGCTTACTGGCATTGCCATAGGTCAATTAGAAATTTAAACCATGTTAAGATTAGAACTGTCGTAAGAAGACTCACGGAAGCTATCCCTGTACTCAGACAAAAATAATGTTCTCTCGTCGTAGTTGAATTTAGGGAGTTTAGTTGTAGCAAATAATGTCAAATATTTCGAGAAATAAGTGTAAACATGCCGACGTCTCTGAAAAACCATCAAATCCGGAAATGCAAACACTTGAGGGTCAAGGTCGTGAACTTCTCGAAGCTGCGTGAGTTTTAACTACCTTTCGTAAAATCGATACTTTAATTTCAAAAGTTCCAAAAAAAATCATTCGAGAAGAAATGATATCACTTTCGGCAAGAACCGTGGTTTTTTTTCCATACATGGCAC
>JANQSS010000141.1 GCA_028279185.1 Saprospiraceae bacterium
GCTCACATTTGAAATAGTAATACCGAGATTGCCATGTATAGCACTTTCCACCACTGCGGCAAAAAGTCCACCGTCTGAAATATCATGAACGCTTTGGCAAAGATCTTGTTCAATTAGCGTCAGAACTGTTTTTTGGTGCAATAGCTCTTCCGTCAAATCTATGTGCGGGGCAACACTCTTTTCTATATCCAATATTTCTCGAACATATAGCGAACAATTAATGTCGCTCCGACTTTGTCCGATCATCACGATAATATCACCTGTATTTTGAAAATTCATCGTCATCATTTTATCTGCATCAGGCATGAGGCCAATCATTCCTATTGTTGGTGTAGGGTAAACCGGAACAGCGCTATCATCTAGTACTGTTTGGTTGTAGAAGCTTACATTTCCCCCGGTCACAGGGGTATCAAATTCTCGGCATGCGTCACCCATTCCCTTTAAGGCATGGACAAATTGATAATAAACTTCTTTGTTGTAGGGATTTCCAAAGTTCAAGCAATTGGTAATAGCTAAAGGTTTAGCGCCACTGGCAACTATGTTTCGAGCCGCTTCGCTGACCGCTATCAATCCTCCTTTGTAAGGATCAGCATAAACATAGGTGGAATTGCAATCCACTGTCATAGAAAGACCTTGTTTTGATCCTTTAATTCTTATTACCGCTGAGTCACTGGCTCTTGTATTGGTCAGGGTATTTGTTCTGACCGTGCTATCATACTGATCGTGCACCCATCGCTTAGAAACAATATTTGGTGATTTAAATAACTTTTCCGCGATGTCCACCATATTTCCTGGAATTGAAATTTCATTGATATCCAGGTTTTTTAACTCGGACATGTAGGCAGGTCTTTCGTATTCCCTGGTATATACTGGAGCACCTCCGCCAAGTACCAGGTCATGTGCAGGAACGTCTGCAACCAATTCACCTTTAAAATAAAATTCAAGGCGTCCGGTATTGGTCACTTCTCCAATTCGCTCACATTCCAAATTCCATTTTTCAAAAACAGCTAACAACTTTTGTTCCTGGCCCTTATGGCAAACGATAAGCATGCGTTCTTGACTTTCTGATAACAATATTTCAAACGGTTGCATATCAGCTTGTCGTGTTGGAACTTTACTAAGGTCAATTCGCATACCGGCATTTCCTTTGGCAGACATTTCGGATGTGGAACAGGTAATGCCGGCAGCTCCCATGTCTTGCATGCCTACGATTGCACCGGTAGTTATCGCTTCCAGAGACGCTTCCAATAGAAGTTTTTCCTGAAACGGATCACCGACTTGAACAGCTGGTAAATCGTCAGCGCTGTCTTCGGTCAAATCGGCCGATGCAAACGTCGCTCCGTGTATCCCATCCTTACCGGTAGCCGATCCGACTATAAAAACCGGGTTACCAGGACCTTCTGCAATTGCGCTGACTGTTTCTTGACCCGGCTCTAAAATGCCAACAGACATAGCATTGACTAATATATTTTGTTCATAGCAAGGATGAAAGTAGACTTCACCTCCAACAGTTGGAACACCAAGGCAGTTTCCATAGTCACCAATGCCGCTCACAACCCCACGCATCAAATGTTTAGTGCGTTTCGTGGAAACGTCGCCAAATCGCAGTGAATTCAATGCTGCAATTGGGCGTGCACCCATTGTGAAAATATCTCGATGAATACCGCCCACGCCTGTTGCAGCACCCTGATAAGGCTCTAAAGCAGAAGGATGGTTGTGGGATTCTATCTTAAATGCACAACCTCGACCATTTCCAATATCGACCAGTCCCGCATTTTCTTCACCCGCTTCAACTAAGAGAGCAGACCCTTCTCTTGGTAGTTGTTTTAAATAGGTTATAGAGTTTTTATAGGAGCAGTGCTCGCTCCACATCACCGAGAAAATGCTTAACTCAGTAAAATTGGGTTTACGTCCTAGGATGGCGCAGATCTTGTTGTATTCTTCTGGAAGTAAGCCCAGTTTTTGAGCTGTATCGACAGTTGGAATTACGGACTCAGTGCTTTGATTCATTGCGAATTATATATGAGCCGCAAAGATAATTGTTGGTGAGGAGAAAGTACGTGAATAAATGTCTTATACGAAAGGAGCGATCTTGACTGCAACTTCATGCAAATTCTTGCACAAATGCGATCAAAAAGTAGGCCGAAATGTGAAAAATTTTTGGTTCTGGCGCATGACCGAGATCGCGGGACAAGTTGAGAAAGAGTGATGGAAAATTATCTTTTTCTAAGTTGTCCACCTTTTGTCCACCTTTATTTCTAGGTATCACAGCGCCATCAAGATATGTTTGTTGTACGATCGATTCAGCGAATGAATTGGTTAAAATTTTTCAAAAAAGCTAAAATTTTAAAAAAATGAAACAAGCAAAATTGACCATTGTACTTGTGTTTTTCTTCTGTTCGCAGTTACGTGCGCAAGGGGACATGGAGGTGGACGGAAAGCTCAAAGTGATGTCCATGGATACCTTAACTTCTTCCTCTCATGTTGTTGTAAAAAAAACCGACGGTACACTTGCCCTTGCAAGTAGTAATTTGACGAATGAAGTCGAAGAGCCAATTGCCCTGCCGTTAGATCCTGATTTTTCCAATTATGGGCTGGGTTATCAATCACCGTTTTATTATAAGCATGAAGAGCGGGTTTATTTGCAAGGGTTGCTTCGAAAGAAAGCGGGTTTTGTGGAAAATACTGATGTGTTGGCAACATTACCAGTTGGCTGCCGACCTGATTCGAGAATTATGGTTTTTGGACAGCAGGGCAATGCATCTGTGCGGTTGAATATTGAGCCGGATGGAGAAATATGGGTAGTGGAAGGGGCATTAACCGGAGCAAACGCAAGTACTTGGATCAGCGTAAGCGGAATTAGTTTTTCTACCAAAGAATACCTCGCAATTGGTGATATCTACGCTGGTGGATATATATTCTATTTGGCCAACCCTGCTGTGGATTTGGATGGTGATGGTACACCAGATCGCGGACTCGTGGCGGCCCTTCAAGATATTGATACTGGTGGCGCGGAATGGGGGTGCTACGGATCAATATTACCAGGCGCAGATAGCGATGAGATCGGTGCAGGATATCAAAACACGATGGACATAATAGTATCATGTGCTGCGCCAAATACTGCTGCTAAGCAATGCGCGGACTATATAAGTGGTGGTTATGACGATTGGTTTTTACCCTCACGCAATGAGATATTCGCCATGTTTCTTGGAATTGGTGGGTCGACAAATATTGGCCAATTTGCAACAGAACGATATTGGAGCTCGACGGAGTTTAGTGCATTGGACGCCCGCGACTTATTTATGCCTGTTACTGGAGCATTTTTAAGACCAAAAAATAATCTTCAACGCGTACGCCCAATTCGAGCGTTTGAATAATTGGCGTGGATGAAGTCCGCGCTTTTAATTAAGAGTGCGGACTTCTTTCTCGTTAATTCAAGTACATTTTCAATTAAGAATTTTATTTCACTTTACTATGATCGTAGATATAAAAAATTCCATCTGCATGCCACATGTTGTGCATGTCAATGAAAAGCTGAAATTGCAACGGCGTGCGCTAGTATTGCAAGCGAAGGTCCGGAGATTGGAAAGGGAGTTGAATAATTATAAAAAAAATGTAAAAAGAAATTTAACCGTCGACATTTACGTTAACGGTAGCTATAAACGAATTAGCTCGTCCGATATTATTTTTCTAAGAGCTGCCGGAAATTACACATATTTATATTGTAGAAGTAATGGAAGCATTAATCGATATATTATTTCTCGTTCGTTGAGTCAAGTCATCTGTGCATACAATCTGACCCATTTTATAAAATGCCATCAATCGTATGTCGTAAATAGAAATTTTATCATAGGATACGTAAAAAATAAGGGTCTCAAAATCCACCTTGCGTATGACTTCAAAATTCCGGTTTCTCGACGAAACAAAACGCAAGTAATTGGCATGCTATTAGGACACGATAAGGAATTTGACTAATCCACACCAATTAAATCACAACGAGTTAGATTGAAAATCGAAGGTGCGCATGTCGAATAGGAGTTAGTTCGTATTTTCAAGGCCTACGATATCTATCAACTTGTATGCTTCCTATGTAAAGTAAAATCATCCGGAGCTATTTTGATGTAACTGTAATTATTTATGAGAAGGAAAAGGCTATTTATTAAATGGCTTACTGTGATAAGCACGGTAGCTATAATGTGTTCACAAGCATTATCACAACAAGTCCAAACATCATTGGTGGGTGAGATTCGAAGCATGTATAAATCAGGTATACGTACTCGACCTGCTTCCAGTATTTCCGTTGTCAAAGAAAAACTTGCTTATGCAAGAAAGGTACAAGATCACCAAGCCGTTTATGAAGCATTTAACATGCTTTTTTGGGCCTATTCGATATTAGGTAAGACGGATTTGGAGAAACAATATCTGGACAGCATGTCATTGCAAGTCGATAAATATGGATTGGACCACGCAAAGATTCATGTATTAAATGCGAAAGAGCGCTATTTCTTTGATATCCATGACCAAGAGGCGAGAATTAATACGTTAAAATCATATGTACGATTGGCGCAGGAGCAAAAAGACACTGTAAAAATCGGGAGGGGATTGGCTCTTCAAGGTGATGCGTACCGGAGTATGGGACAATATGATGCCGCAATTGGTTACATGGGTCGCGCATACGATTTGTTTCATGCAATCAATTCCAAAAGAGGATTAGCCCAGGTCGCCGGACAATTGGCTATTTATTATTCACGAAAAGGGGAGTATGAAAAAAGTATTGAAGAAGGGCATAAAAAAATCGAATTAGCTACTCAATTGGAAGATACCTTGGCCCTCATCGCCGGACTGTCAAACCTTGCAGCTGCTTATGCACTTAAAGGAAACTTAGCAGATGTAAAAAATATACATCATCGAAGAAATAAAATTATTGACAAAACGGAATACCCACAATCGAAAAAATATTCTATCAATCTGGCTATAACCTTCATTAAACAAGGGTGGTATGATGAGGCGTTGAAGGAATTGCGGGCCATTGAGGAGTTTTACCTAGAAGGAAAAGATGAGAAAAATTTAGCCTTAGTCAATCATTGGAAGGCTATTGTATACAGAGGAAAAGATGACTACAAAGGCTCCGCGTATTATTCTAAAATTGCTTTCGAGATAAGCCAAAGGATCGAATTTCCAAAGTTAAGCGAACTTTCAGCTTATACATTATACCAAACGTACCATTGGCGAGGTAGAGATACTGAGGCAATTAAATGGCTGGTAACGTCACAAAATATTAAGGAAACAATATTCCGAGAGAAGAAGAAAGAGGAAGTACTCCGGTTGGAGACGAAGTTTGAATCGAAACGTAAACAGCACGAAATAGAATTATTGAAAGCAAATGCGGAAATCGAACGGCTTAAGAGAAATAGATTGATGCTGTCCCTTGCGCTTAGCGTAACTCTTGGCTTGGTCCTACTTTATGCACAATATCAACGCTATAAAAAAAGAAAGCGTGAACAGGAAAATCAATTGAAGATATCAGAACTTGAACGAGGTCAGTTGACACAACAATTAGAATTTAAACAGCGCGAGCTAACAACCCATCTTTTGTTTATTGCTCAAAAAAATGAACTACTTCAAGGAATTTCGAATAAGCTGGATACCATCATTGATTCGGATTCATCGATCGTAACTCAATTGACTAAGCTTGGAAGACACGTTCGCGCTAATTTAAGTTCGATAGATTCCTGGGATCAATTTGTACATGCGTTTAAAAACATCCATAAAAATTTTGTGCGCACGATGGTTGATGACTATGGGTTAAATGCAAATGAAATTCGACTGGTATCACTCATAAAAATGAATTTTAGCAATAAAGAGGTTGCGTACTTACTGAATGTTTCAAGTGAAGGAATAAAAAAAGCGCGATATCGACTGAGAAAAAAGCTCAACATGTCGACTGGTGAATCATTGGAAGAACTGATTCTGAGCATCGATTAGTCTTGTCTTAGCACTTAGCTAAATGTTCTGATTAAAAGTTGCACCGTTGTATGTAATTATTCCACTCAAACCAGGTCATTTACCTGCGCCATCACGTGATATCGAGGGTCGTCTATACTTTTTTCGATGGCATTTGCCAAAGTGGGCGAGGCTTTTTTCATTAAGTATTGGCATTCTTCGCTAAGGTGACGAATGCGAACGTGCTTACCCACGGCGTGATATTTTTCGACGAGCTGAAATAGGGCTTCAAGGGCGGAGTGGTCACTCACTCTCGACTCTATAAAATCAATAATGACTTTATCCGGGTCGTCATTAACACTGAACTTACTCTTAAAAGCTTGAATACTACCAAAGAATAATGGACCCCATATTTCGTATACTTTTGTGCCATCCTCCAGATAGTGTTTCCTAGCTCGGATACGTTTTGCATTTTCCCACGCAAAAACCAAAGCACTGATAATAATCCCGGCGACGACCGCGATGGCCAAATCAAAGAGAACTGTCAAGACGGATACACTGACTAAGACAAGTGCATCACTCAAGGGAATTTTATGTAAAATTCTAAAACTACTCCAAGCAAATGTTCCAATAACAACCATAAACATAACGCCTACGAGAGCGGCAATTGGAATCTGCTCAATCAGGTTTGAAGCGAACAAAATGAAAAAGAGGAGCGCTATTGCAGCTACAATACCAGAAACTCTTGTGCGGCCACCTGATTTTATATTAATAATTGATTGGCCGATCATAGCACACCCGCCCATACCGCCAAAAAGTCCGGTGATAATATTCGCACCTCCCTGGGCAATGCATTCACGGTTTGAGTGACCTCTGGTCTCGGTTAATTCGTCTATGAGATTTAAGGTCATGAGTGATTCTATTAAACCTATGGCGGCCAAAATGATAGCATATGGACCAATGAATTTTAGTGTCTCAATGCTGAGGGGTACTTTATTAAAAATATCGAATTGAAATTTAGGTAGCCCCCCTTTCAATCCGGTGCCCCCACCATCTTTTATGAAGCTACCTACTGTCGTTACATCCAGCTTGCCGACAATAATGATCGCCGAAACTACCGCGATGGCAATTAGGGCCTCTGGTAATTTTTTGTTGATCATTGGAAGGAAATGCATTATGGCCATGGTAAGAGCTACAAAACCTGCCATGATCAATAAAGAGTAACCTTGAAGCCACTGACTTTGTCCATTTACCTGTTCTTTGAACATACCCAACTGTGAAAGAAAAATGACGATGGCAAGGCCATTGACGAATCCCATCATGACCGGGTGAGGAATAAGCCGAACAAATTTTCCGAGCTTAAGGAAGCCCACAGCCGCTTGGATAATGCCCATTAGGATAACTGTTGCGAATAGATAATAAAGCCCGAGGTCTTCTCCTGAAGCGCCCATACTATTTCCCTCGGCGACTAAGCTTACCATAACTACGGCCAAAGCACCGGTTGCTCCGCTGATCATACCAGGTCGACCGCCGAAAATTGATGTAATCAAACCTATTATGAAAGCTGCATGCAAACCAACCATCGGATCAACACCGGCAACAAACGCGAAGGCAACGGCTTCCGGCACAAGTGCAAGGGCTACGGTGAGCCCACTTAATATATCATTATTTGCGCGCTTTCTTATAAAGTCCACCATAATATTTAATTCAGAAAGACCAATTGGTTAACTGCCTTCCAATATGAAAAAGGGCGCAAATGTAAGGTAATTATGTGTGGTTATAAGGTGGCTGTGAAAGACTATATGCTCACTTGCGTGTTCGAATGAAATGAAGAGGATTGTCCATTTTTACCCCTTCACAGTTTATAGATTCCAAGCTGATGGAAACACTTTGAGGACTAGAGTTCAGACTATGAATAATCAAAAAATGTAAAAAAACTGATTCGATGTGGGTATATTTTACGTGTTCGCGACACTTACAATTGGACTTAAAGTGTCATTACTATGCGAAAAATAAAAAAGATGCAGGCGGATCATGTGTATTTAATCCGCGGTGCCAGCGTCTCAAACTCGCCATTTTTCGAGACGGAGGACGATTGTAAATATTTTCTCAAACTTGCTGACGAACACCTGGAGCCGTATTTGAAGATCAACAACTTCCAAAATAATCGTGATGGTTGGCTCATGATCATTTCCACAAATTCGTCAGACGCGATAAAGAAAGCCTATAAATTGCGGAGGTCGCATTCGAAGAAATGTAAAAAGGTGCATGAGCATAAAGAAATTTGGAGAATGCTATCAGATCAGGTCAGAATACTTCTGAGCACGTATGTGAAAGGCGCGAATGCTCGGTCTGGCCGTTCTGGAGGCAAGGTTAAATCCAACTACGAGCGATTTGTATTTGAATCTACCGAGGAAGTGTTAGAAATGAAAGAGAAGATGGAGTCAGAGCGGGTGACTCTTGGGCAACGACTGAAGCGATATAGGCCCTCGAAAAAAATGCACTCGCTTAAAAAGCGATCATTGCGATCGAGTATTTATATGAGCTGTGCGCAATTGGGGAGGCCGGAGAAAATTGTGGAGTTGGGTCTGAAATGCTTGTGCATGGCTCTCTTTTTAACTGATGTCCTACGTCAATTGACTCAAGCCACTCTGTTGTACCATTTTCCCACTTGATCCTTGCAAAATCGCATTTCTCATACCCGTAAGGATGAAATTTTTCCTTTTATATGAAAAATGGTTTAGCAAAAAGGATGCGCCATGTTACCTTCTAATAAATCGTACGATTTTATCAACAACTCCTTTAGAGAATTTCGAGTTTATAAAATTGAATTTAGCGGCGCATTATAATTATTGTAGAGAGCATGTGCCATCTAATCCGGAGCTCCTAGTATTAGATTTTTGTTCAGATTATTTGTGAAACATAATTACTCGAACTGAAGAGCTGAAATTAAAGTGAAACGCAAAATAGATGCATAAACAAATCTACCACAAAGGAAATTTTATGCCAAATAACATTTATGCGTATTATTGCAAGGATCGAGTTGGTTACCGATTTTCTGTTAGTAAATCAAATCCATAAGTCAAATGCCGTAACACTGAAATCGACAGAAAACAATAGCCCATCTCATGTTGTTAACTCTATTTTTTTTGCCTCTATTTTGTCACTCTTCAAATACTCATCAAAGCTTAATAAGCTATCAATAATACCATTTGGAGTTAACTCAATAATACGATTGGCAACAGTCTGAATTAATTTGTGATCGTGTGTATTGAAGATAAGGCTACCCGTAAAATCTTTCAATCCGTTGTTTAATGCCGTGATGGATTCGAGGTCAAGATGATTTGTCGGTTCATCAAGCATTATAAAATTCGGATGTTCTAACATTATTTTGGATAGCATACATCTTTGCTTTTCTCCTCCCGACAACACATTTGATTTTTTATAAACCTCTTCACCGGAAAACAACATTCGGCCTAAAAATCCACGAACAAATTGCTCATCTTTATTCGCTGAATACTGCCGAAGCCAACTTATTAAATCTAAATTATCGGCTTCTGAAAAATAGTCACTATTCTCATTGGGCATGTAACCGACAGTAATTGTTTTACCAAATTCAAAAGAGCCATCGAATAGAACACTCGTTCCATTAAGAATTTCGAAAAAACGCGTTATAGCAGAAGAGTCTTTACCCAAGATCGCAATTTTATCGCCTTGATTCATTGTGAACGTTACATTGGAAAAGCATTTTTCACCATTTTCATGATTAGCTGACAAGCCCTCGACATGGAGAATTTGATCACCAACTTCTCGCTCTGGTTTGAAGTGAATGAAAGGATATTTACGACTAGACGGTTTAATCTCTTCAACATTTAATTTATCCAACGCTTTTTTTCGACTTGTCGCTTGCCGGGATTTTGATGCATTGGCGCTAAACCGTTGAATGAATTCGAGCATTTCTTTTCGCTTTTGCTCTATTTTCTTGTTCTTATTTGCCATTTGTTGACTCATGAGCTGACTCGATTCGTACCAAAATGTATAGTTTCCGGTAAATATTTGAATCCGCTGAAAATCAATATCGACAATATGCGTGCAAACCATGTCCAAAAAATATCGGTCGTGCGAAACGACGATAACGGTATTTTTAAAATCGGCTAAAAAATCAGCCAACCAAGTTGCAGTCGCCGCATCTAAATCATTCGTAGGTTCATCCAACAATAGTATGTCAGGATCACCGAAGAGGGCCTGGGCTAATAGCACTTTAACTTTTTGCTGTCCTGTTAAATCCTTCATGAACATGTAATGAAGGGATTCATCAACGCCAAGATTACTCAGCAATTCTGCTGCATCACTTTCCGCATTCCAACCACCCATCTCACCGAATTCATTTTCGAGATCAGCAGCTCGCATACCATCAGATTCCGATGCTTCTGGGTCCATATAGATAGCATCCTTCTCCTTCATTATATCGTACATCTTCCTATGACCCATGATGACGGCTTCTATCACAGGATGTTCTTCAAATGCATAATGATCCTGGCTCAAAACAGCCATACGTTTATTTGGCTCTAAATTTACACTGCCACGATTTGCGTCAATCTGTCCGGACAATATTTTCAAAAAGGTTGATTTACCTGCACCATTTGCACCAATTACTCCGTAGCAATTACCAGTCGTAAATTTGATGGAGACATCCTGGAAAAGCACACGTTTTCCATATTGCAGGGTTATATCAGATGTTGTCAGCATTGTTTACTTTTAATTTATCAATTATTTCACTGGCTATCAGATCAGGAACATCTTGTGTTTGGGATGTTTTCAGTTTTTGACGTAATTCCGAATAGCCCAAATGTATTTTATCTCTATTAGTTGGCTGTTGGAGTAATTCTATTTCTGTCTTGATATTTTGAGGACTGCAATCACGTTGTATTAATTCTTTAACGACTTCTGTTCCAACGATTAAATTTGCCAAGGAAATGTATTCAATATTCACCAAACGCTTGGCAATGGCATAAGATAATTGTGACCCGTAATAGCACACAACTTGGGGAACGTTGAACAAAGCACATTCCAATGTTGCCGTTCCTGAGGTTACCAAAGCCAACTTGCTGTGGTTGAATAATTCGTAAGAGTCACCTTCAAATAGATGAAAACGATCATCTTCGTTTATTATGGAAGCGTAAAAGGATCTGGGAACACCTGGAGCTTTTGAAATATAAAAAGTTTTGATTGAAGTAAGGGCGGCACCAGCCATCATTCGGGGAAGAAGTTGAGCGATTTCTTGCTTCCGACTTCCCGGCAGTATAGCACAAACTTCTTTTTCATCAGAAGCGTTTTCCTCTTTGTAATCGTCAATAATCTTCAAGAGTGGGTGGCCATAATAACTAACATCCACATTGCGCTCTGCATAATATTGTTTTTCAAAAGGTAAGATTACAAATAGACGGTCTACAAATCGTTTAATTTTTTCTATGCGTTTACTTTTCCAGGCCCACAGTTGCGGTGAGATGTAATAAAATATCGTGTATCCTTGTTTTTTCGCCCATTCAGCCATACGTAAATTGAAACCCGGGTAGTCAATCAATATTATGGCATCAGGGGCAAACGTTGAAATTTGGGATTTGCAAAGCCCAAAGTTACCGCGAATCGTATTGATGTTCTTGATAACTTCCCAAAAACCCATAAAAGCTAATTCCGAAATGTGCTTAAGCGGAGGGCCCGCTGCCTCATGCATCATATCACCACCCCAATGTTCTACTATTGCATTGGTATCAATTCGCTTGATGGATTGAATTAAATGGCTTCCGTGTAAATCACCAGAGGCCTCGCCGGCAATAATAAAATATTTCATGAACGAGCGAATTTAGCGATTCTTAAAACAAGACATCGTAGAATTTGTAAAGCCAAATAGCAGCAAGAACCATCGTCGGTATCACCAAGCCACGCATGGCATTATACAGGCGTTTTTTATTGAAATATTGCATTATGAATACATTGCACCCAAGCGCTACTAATGTGAGGGTACGTGTATGAAAATCTGCGGCGAAATTGGTTTTACTCATAACACCAGAACTATCCATCAAGTCATACAACGTTAGAAAAATGCCATAAACAACTATGGGCCAGAGTAAACCCACTGCAAATCCAAAAATAAATCTATCCTTTTTCAAATGCTATGCGATTAAGTGTGGATTTGAACTGAGCGCGGCTTGAGCTGTCAAATCATGATGAGAAGGCACGACGGCAATGTATCCATCGTTTAATGCCGAAATATCTGTATCTGGTCGTTCATCATCGAGGTAAAATTTACCGGTCAACCAGTAATATTTTTGACCTCTAGGATCGATACCTTCTTTAAATTCTTCGTCCCATTTACCTTGAGCTTGGCGGCATATTCTAATTCCCTTTAATTCTTTCGACGGTAAATCAGGGATGTTTACATTCAATAGGTTGCAATCATTTATGCCTTCATTCAAAACTGACTCTATGATGTGCGCGATATATTTTTTACTCGGCTCAAAATCAGCATCAAACGAATAATTCATCAGAGAAAAACCTACGGAATCGACCCCTTCGAGGGCTGCCTCCATGGCCGCCGACATGGTACCTGAATAGATAATATTTATGGAGGCATTGGAGCCATGATTGATTCCCGAAACACAAAGATCTATTTGCCTATCTTTCAAGAGAACGTTCTTCGCAAGTTTAACACAATCTACCGGTGTGCCACTGCACTCATATGCCACTATATCATCGAAAACGGTTACCCGATGTAGCCGAATTGGCTCTTCAATGGTTATGGCATGCCCCTTGCCCGATTGGGGGCTATTTGGTGCGACAACGACCACCTCGCCAAAATTTCGGGCAATTGAAACCAGGGCCTTGATGCCGGGTGCAAACATGCCGTCATCATTTGTTACAAGAATTAAAGGTCTTTTCATGTATTTAATTTGAACGCAAAAATAGGGCTTTCTATTCCATAAAGTTTTGCCATCATTTCGTGTTACCAAAATTTCGTGCTTCTTCTTATCCACACGACTACCCGGCTTCCTTGTTTATGTTGAACGGTGCAGTTCAATGGTGAATGTTTGTGGTGAGAATCTCTTTGTGTAATTACATACTAAAAGCATGTCCAGTCATCACTCGGATAATCGGTAATGTGTCATGAATTCTTAGATGGAAGTATCTATATTTTCTGCATTTTTGTGGCTGATATGGCCATGCTTAGCTACAATGATATAAGCCGTGATATGAAGGCGAAGCATTTCGCCCCTATATACTTTCTATATGGGGAGGAGCCCTATTTTATCAATGCATTGCTCCAATTGGCTGAACAAAATGTACTCAATCCAGGTGAGGAAGCATTTAATAAGACGATTTTCTATGGAAAGGATTCAGAACCGGCTGCCATTTTGGACCAGGTACGCAGGTTTCCTATGATGGCAGAACGGCAATTGGTGCTGGTAAAAGAAGGGCAGCAACTTAAAAACTTCGATGCATTGAAGCCCATATTTGAAAATCCCGTTTCGACCACCGTATTGGTTATTGGCTATCACAAAGATCGCATTGATAAGCGGATGACCGTGTTTAAGACATTAGCGGCCAAGGCTGTTATGTTCGATTCAAAGAAACTTTATGAAAATAAAGTGCCGATCTGGTTAAACGGGATCATGAAAGACAGAAATGTTTCTTTGTCTCCACGTTCAATCACGCTATTAATTGAGTACCTGGGGACGGACCTGGAAAAATTGTCAAATGCGGTGGATAAATTAGCCATTGCAAGTACTGATACAACCATTAGCGATCAATTGGTGGAGGATACCATAGGGGTTAGCCGCTCGTACAATGTCTTTGAATTACAAGAAGCCATAGGCCAACGGGACCTGGCATCTATCTTGAAAATTGGTCAGGTTATGGAGCAAGATATAAAGCGAAATCCACTACAATTAATTATCCCTTCTTTGTTCAACTATATTTCGAAATTATACATGATAAAACCGCTGAGAGAGAATATGAATGAAATTAAGAAAGTAGTACATATCCGCTCGGAATTTATTCTTAGAAAATATATTTCAGCCTCCAATAAATATTCAAGTAGTGAGCTGGAGAAAATGATTCATACTTTACGCGATTTTGACTTAAAAAGTAAAGGAGTTGGCGTTCGGGATTTAAATTCCGAAGACATATTTCGCGAATTAATACTCAGATTGGCGCATTGTAGACCATGAATCAAGTCGATCAAAAGATTCGTCTTCTAATACTCGATAACCGAGATTCTTTTTCGCAAAATTTGCGCCACCTATTTCTACAATTTGATAATGTAAGCGTAACTGTACGGCCAACGAGCGAGTTCACCTCAGATATTATAACATCGTATCAGTCAATCATTTTGTCTCCTGGTCCTGGCTTACCCGATGATCATGAAAAACTCTTGTATGCGATAGAAGAAGCGGAAAATATTGTTCCGGTATTAGGCGTCTGCCTGGGTTTGCAAGCTATAGTATCTTATTTTGGTGGCCAACTTGGACGCTTGAGTAAAGTGCAACATGGTATTCAGTCCAAACTAGTTATCCAGGATAGCGGTGGACTGTGGAATGGAATTGATGAGGCATTGGTCGGGCGCTACCACAGCTATGTGGCAGTCGAAAAGGACTGGCCCGATGAGTTGCGCGTGACTGCAGTGGATTCAGAGGGACAAATTATGGCGCTACAACATGTTAAACAACCATTTTACGCAGTACAATTTCACCCGGAATCATATATGACGAGTTGCGGAAATGAACTGGCAAACAATTACCTAAACATAATTCGTAATTATTTTAAGCGATAGATTTCAATTTCCTGGTACGGAGTCATGAATCTGTATGCAAGTTCGGTTTCAAGGTTTATGTATTCAGGATTAAAACGGTGGTCATTCAACCTTTGTTTGATCTGGCGATTTTCATTTTCTATTCTATTGACGTGCAAGACATACCGATTTTGGTTGGACTCCGTTTCCTGACTTTGCATATTGTCAATGTCTTTTATTTTCAAGCGACTATTTAATGCAATAGGAAGTGCTATTTCAATTGCTTCTACTTCTTGTAGGTTCGCATATAAAGTTCCACCTTGATGAATATCGTTTTTTATATACTTGGAAAATTGTTTAGCAGGTTTTTCAACAAAATATACTACTCCAAAGAAGCAGGTCATTCCACAGATTGCTGCCCATGGCATAATTGCAGCGGCCTTCGTGATCCAATTTTTTTGTATTATGCTAAAACTTATAAGGGCTAGCGGCAGTGCAGGGATAATAAATCGACCGGAAAGTAATAATGCCTTCCATCCACTGGCATCAAATCCGTTGTAGCCATATATTAAATGAAAAAAAAGATATAATATAACTGACCCATTCAGTACTCGTTGTCGAGTCGTACGTATATGTAGAACGAAATACAAAAAACCTGGAAATAACATGACTAGAATGATAGGATATAAGGTCAAATTATGCGATATGTGTTCGATGCTAAAACCATATCCAGGGGATTTTACGTAGAGTGCATCACCGAAATAGTACCAGGCCGAAAGAAGGCGTGGGATCAAACCCATTAGGATCCCTCCCAAAACGACATGCCACATTTTCGGTTGACGAACGATTATCTGAATTAATGGTATAAGAAATAATAGAATATTTAACTCGCGAAACCAGACGGATAGTCCCGCAAGTAGGCCAAAACCAAATATAAATTTTGCTTTATAAAAACCGCTGAAGTAAAGATAAAAGGCCAGACTGATAATAAATAGGCTTGGTATTTCACTCATGATAGTTCGAGCAAAAAATAGTATTGGAACACAAGACAAAACATATGTGCCTAGGCCGGCTCGAGCATTGTTGAGCAGTAGTATCGCTTTTCGCAAAAGGAAAACAGATGATGATACGAGTAAAATGTTCGTCACGTAGGCACCCTTTAATCCAAATGCCCACATGGCCGGAGCATAGAAAAAAGCTGTTCCCATAGGGTAGTTGGCAATTTCGAAACTTCCACTATTGCCGTTTAGAATTACATCTATATTCGTCAATACATGGCTTTGTAAAATAGTTAAAGTCTGACTCACGTAACTGATTTCATCGGCTATGTAAATCCAAAACGGGAATACAAATACATTTACAATTATGAAAAATAATACACTTGCAACTAATTTGTAGTCTGCCGAAAAGATAGTAGGGTAGACGGGTAAATGTCGATGTGATTTGGATTGTTTCACTTAGTTGACCTGTAACTAGTAGCCGGTCTTACTGTTTTATTATCCCACAGCATATTCAGAGTTGGCAAGTCAACTCGTATGCTGTGTCATTTTGTTTATTTAATGCGCATAGTAAATTATGACAATTTTGCATTTTAATGGTTTAGATGATTCACCACTATCGTTTTGGGTTTTCCGTTATTGCTCGCCGCTATTAGGGCAGTGCCACCATTGATCAAATTCAATGTAACAAGTTTCCGTGTATCATCTTCCAATAAAACTCCACTATTGTCAACACTCATCAAGGTGCCGTTGTCACACACAAGAAGACCACCAATGCCGGCATCATATCGTATAGTCTCAACTTCAGCCGGATAAAAGTTACCAGCATAGGCATAATACGTAGTCCCGTTAATTTCAACCGACTGAACGGCCATAAGTGGTGAACGCTGTACATCATTTGGCAATTCCTGCTGGCTAAATTCACCATCATCCTGTTGGAAAAATACATGATGTGCAAAATCGTGCGCCTCTAAATGGAAAGCATCGGATAACTCGTCTCCATAAATTTCTGTCAAATTAGCCTCTGCAAAAGCCTGGTAAGTTGGAAACTCATCTTGAATAAATGGCATTTGCTCAGATGAACATTCGCGGCCTCGTATCGGAAGTTCATAGTCTCCTTTATCCTTGCTTAAAACAATGTCGTGGCTTCCGTTTTTATCAAAATCATTTAAGTATATATGGAGTGGCCTATCATATGAAGGTTGAAACTTGTTGTTTTTTCCAATATTACCTGCTATGATGTCCTTTCTGCCATCCTTATTTATATCATGTGCTGAAACATGAAAATACCATCCAGCCCCTTTTGAAATAGGTTTTGGGATACCCAATACTCCGTTTTCATTATAGGCTATCATAACTGGCATCCATTCACCTGAAATCAATAAATCCATATCACCATCAGCGTCGATATCAGACCAGGCTACATCAGAAACTATACCAGGGTTTTGAAGGTGTTCTGGCGTTGCGTCCGTCAACTTACCATTTTCATTCTTCAGTAGATATGATCGTTCGGAACGCGGGTAATGCTGAGGCATGCTACCTCCACCGACAAATAGGTCCAGGTCATTGTCGCCATCATAGTCACCAACACTTACACAACGACTACTGGATCTAATTGTGGGCAGATGACTTGATTTATAAAAAGAACCCTTTCCATTATTAATCAATAATTCGTCCTGGTAGGCGCTGTGGCCAGGTAGATACTCATTTCCTCCGCAGGCAACATAGAGGTCTTGATCTCCATCTCCATCTACATCAAAAAATATGGCATCAACATCTTCTTTGTCTTTTCCCGAGGGAGAGAATTGATGTTTAAGAAGCATATCGGATTCCTGTATAAAGCAAGAGCGTGATTGCCCAAATCCATTTCCGAAGAAGACATCTGCATGACCGTCAACATTTATGTCACCAATGGCGAGGGCCGGGCCCATTCTGGATTGACGGTGGGGTAGAAGTATCTCTTTGATAAAATCATCATATTGATTTTCCTGATGGATAAAATCGATTTGATATCCTTTCCCGGCTTCCTGGAACAAAGATGTCATGCTTTTTTTCTTGGTCGATCTAACGGCCTTTTCATACGACAATACATATTCACTTTTGACGTCGTCATAAATAGTCTGTTTCTTCCCATCCGACCAAATAATTTCAATTTCAGAAATTTCATGGTTGCCAAGCGGTAAAAGTATATCACCAGAAAAGGATGACATAAATCCGCGATTTGGATATTTCGTTCTGGATAATTTACCTCCGCCTTTTAAATTGACGTTTATTGTCGCACCAATACCGTCAGGATTTGAAGGTGGCCCTTTCAATTCAAAGCGAACGACACGTTTATTGTTCGTGGAATTTGAATAGATGGAGGCAAACGCATCGATATTATTAATTACAAGATCAAAATCATTATCATTGTCAAGATCGGCATACATAGCTCCATTAGAGTTTAGCGGTTGATCCAGGCCCCATCGTTTTTGAGACTTCGAAAAAGTGAGATCGCCTTTATTTTTGAAAGCGTAGTTGCTAATTTTTGCACTTGTCATCATTTCAAGTGCTCGAACTGCTGTTAACTTTTCACCATTATCAACCACTTTTTGCGCCCTTATTTTGAAGTCATTGTCTGTAACATCGCGTTTAATTCCATTTGTAACGAAGATGTCCTGGTATCCGTCCATATCGAAGTCGACAATCAGTGGTGCCCAACTCCAGTCGGTTTTTGAAATTCCGGCTAAACTTGCAATTTCGCTGAACGAACCCTGACCATTATTCAACTGTAATGTATTGGCCATGTATTGGTAATGGTATCCAACTTTAACCATATTCCAAAAATTTGTATTCGACATGGAAGCCATATTACGCTTTGATCGAACGTGATCTTCCGAGACCATATCGAGGACAAACAGGTCCATGTGTCCATCATTATTGATGTCTCCGACATCGGATCCCATACCATAAAACGAAATATGTTTAAAATGACGCTTTGACGCTTCGATAAATGTGCCGTCTTTTTGGTTCAGATATAAAAGATCAGGTTCCAAAAAATCATTTGTGACATAAATGTCCGGCCAACCATTTTCATCAAAATCTGCTATTGACGCACTGAGCCCCCAGGCTTTATTTTGTATTCCGGCTTTTTCGGTAACGTTGATGAATTTCCCATTACGATTTTCGTACAGTTGATCGGAAGTTGCTGGATGAATATCACGCGCTATTTCAGAATTAATTTTTGAATTGTTTTTAAAATCAACACGATGATTAACAACATATATGTCGACATCATTGTCTTTGTCGTAATCCCAAAAGTAGGCTTGAGTGGAATACCCGGGATCGGCCAGACCATAGGCTTCGGCTGATTCTATAAATGTTCCATCCCTCTGATTGACAAACAACAAATTTTTCCTTTTAGTCGGATCTTGACTGCCACCAGCAGCACAAACATATATATCCAGCCACCCATCAGCATTGATGTCGATCATGGATGCTCCTGTACACCAGCGATCAGAAACATCTGTTTTCGAGGCCTTCGAAATATCCGTGAAATTAAAATTACCATTGTTCTGATAGAGCTTATTGCCAACCTGATTGCCGGCGAAGTAAACATCGATATAACCGTCGTTGTTTATATCGCCAAGTGCAACACCAGCGCCATTGTAAAAATAATTGTAGGAAAAATAATTTTCAGTTGGAGACTCAGCAATGCGATTAGTAAAATGAACTTTTGACGTTGAAGGCGGTATGCTCTCGAAAAGTGTTTGCGCAGAGGTATTTTTCGAATTTTTCATAGAACTATTTTTCTCATTGGCATTATCGTTGCATGCACATACAGCACACATAAAAATGCAGTAGAAAATTAGTTTATACCCCAGTCGCCAGGCCATGATCAAGATCAGCGCTAATAAAGACGAAAGTTAAAATAAATTACGAATACAAACGGCTCAAAAGTGAAACACATTTGCTTTCAACGGGAAAGTCTTTATTCTTCTTCGTCGACGTCGTCTGACTTTCGAACAACAGCCACATCTGCTATCGCATCTTCGTTTTGTAAATTGATGACTTTAACACCTTGTGTGGCGCGTCCCATTTCACGAAGGTCGTCGACATTCATCCGAATTACAATACCGTCTTTGCTAGTAATCATTAGGTCATCATCCGCAGTTACGGCCTTCAAAGCAGCCATCCGGCCAGTTTTCGAAGTTACTTTGAGCGTCTTGACACCTTTGCCACCGCGATTCGTAATACGGTAGTCCTCTAGTGAAGAACGTTTTCCAAGTCCTTTTTCAGATATGACGAGTACTGATGTGGAATCGTCTTCAGGATCTACGCAAATCATGCCCACAACATAATCAGTGGCGTCGTCAAGTTTAAGCCCTCTAACACCGGCAGCCGATCGTCCCATGGCACGAACTTTCTCTTCTTCAAATCGGATTGCGCGACCATCTGCATTAGCAATTAATATTTGGCTATCGCCTGTTGTTAATTTCGCTTCGATGAGTTGGTCGCCTTCGTTAATTGTTATGGCATTAATCCCATTTGTTCGAGGACGAGAAAAAGCTTCAACTATAGTCTTTTTTATAAGGCCTTTTTTAGTACAGAAAACGATAAAGTGATTGTTGATAAATTCCTCATCCGTTAAGTCTTCAATATTTATGTAGGCCTTGACCTTATCTTCCTTAGGTAATTGAATTAAATTTTGAATTACGCGTCCAGACGAAGTTTTGGATGCTTCTGGAATTTCATAAACACGTATCCAAAAACAACGACCTTGTTCCGTAAACAACAAAAGATAATTGTGATTACTTGCCACAAACATGTGCTCGATATAATCCGTATCGCGAGTCTTGCTACCTCTTGAGCCTCGACCACCTCTGGATTGTACGCGGTATTCGCTAACTTGCGTGCGCTTTATATACCCTAAATGCGAAATAGTAACGACTGACTTATAATTCGGAATCATATCTTCAATACTGATTTCTCCATCAGCATATGTGATGTCCGTTCGTCTTTCGTCACCAAACACCTCTTTTATTTCAATTAATTCTTCTTTAACGATATTTTTTTGCATTTCTTCACTTGCCAAAATCGCTTTGAAATGCGCTATTTTTTTCTGCAATTCATCGTATTCCTCTTTGATTTTATCCCGTTCGAGACCCGTTAATTTTTGAAGTCGCATTTCAAGGATGGCCTTTGCCTGTATCTCTGATAAATCAAATGTTGACATTAATCCATCTTTGGCAATTTCGACTGTTCGACTTGCTCTGATTAAGGCGATTACTTCATCAAGATTATCCAAGGCAATTAACAGCCCTTCTAATATGTGCGCCCGTTCTTCAGCTTTTCGCAGATCATATTTTGTACGGCGAACAATGACTTCAATTCTGAAGTCGATAAAATGACGAAGCATGTCTTTTAACGTCAATGTCATCGGTCGACCATTGACTAGAGCTATATTATTAACTCCATAAGAGGATTGCAACGCCGTATACTTAAAGAGTTTGCTCAGTACGACATTTGCCAATGCATCCCGTTTGATTTCGATCACAATGCGCAGCCCTCTTCGATCTGATTCATCTCTAACGGCACTAATTCCCTGAATGCGGTCTTCATTTACAAGATCCGCTATTTTTCGAATAAGGTTAGCCTTATTAACTTGAAAAGGAATTTCATCGACTATGATCGTTTCTTTCCCATTCGATTCTGTTTCAATACGCGCCTTTGCACGTACGATGACCCGTCCACGACCCGTCATGTAAGCTTCACGCACACCACTCAAACCGTAAATAGTTCCTCCGGTTGGAAAATCGGGAGCCTTTATATAGTTATCCATCAATTCTTCGATGGATATATCAGGGTTATCAATATACGCCTCAAGGCCATTTACAACTTCGGTCAAATTGTGGGGCAGCATATTGGTCGCCATGCCTACAGCAATTCCCGATGCACCATTAATTAGCAGGTTTGGGATGCGCGTGGGAAGAATAGTGGGTTCCTCAAGTGAGTCATCGAAGTTGAGCTCAAAATCGACGGTTTCTTTTTTAATGTCATCCATTACCCGATCAGCGATTCGGGCAAGTCGGGCTTCTGTGTATCGCATTGCAGCTGGACTATCCCCATCCATCGATCCGAAATTTCCCTGGCCGTCAACCAATGGATATCGAAGAGACCAATCTTGTGCCATACGGACCATGGCATCGTAAACGGATCCATCTCCATGTGGGTGATACTTACCGAGTACTTCACCGACAATTCTTGCCGATTTTTTATGTGCTTTAGATGGTGTTAATCCGAGTTGTTCCATTCCATACAGGATGCGTCGATGTACAGGTTTTAAACCATCTCGAACATCAGGTAATGCACGCGCCACAATAACTGACATCGAGTAATCGATGTAAGCCGATTTCATCTCATCCTCAATATTTATTGGAATGATTCTCTGATCGTTACTCATGAAATATTTCTTTTATGTAAGTGTTTCCGAAAAAGTCTCCAAAGGTACTGATTTGGGGTGACAAAATGAAGCATTTATGAGTCAAGAATGCACGATTATTCCTACACTTCACACCGATTGCACCGTCTTTGCGCAGTCATTCTTTCCAAGGGTAATTTGACCCCTTTCTCCAATCCATTTTTCGGCGGTTGGTCGATGCACTTAATATTCCATTTAGCTGGTTTGCATCACAAATAAACAAGCTATATTTGCGGCCGGTGAGCGTCATGCGGCCAGCTCCTGCTAAATCCCCCCAGGGCGGAAACGCAGCAAGGGTAGGCGGTTGTAGCGGTTCGGCGTGATTGCTCACTTTTTTCTTTTCCAACCTTCTTAATTCGATCGATTTTGGTTCTGGGTGTGAACGCGGACGCCAGTTTTGTTGTACTTTAATGCAGATGAAATGGTCATTTCTAGCCCTATTGGTGTTTCAAGTATTGTCGCTTTGTGCAGAAGGTACACGAGAACTAGCACCAAACCCCTCAATTTTGGTCAAGGGTGTACAAACGACAGATGTGACCGCAATTTACATTGGTGCGAGTTCCTATGGTAACTTCGCTAATCACAATGGTGAACTTCCGTCGACACGGCTAAATGTGCGTATCCTCGATCCCGCTAGCGAATGCTTATACATTGGATTTAGCAGTGCTGACGAACCTTTTAACGGGCTTGGTCAGGTAATGTATGTAGCGCATGTTTTCGACCCAGCAGGTAACCTGATATTTTCTAGTGATACGATAAGTGACTCATCCACCACTCAGATAAAGAACTGGCGAGAGGCCTTTAATGGCCCTGTTCAGCTTGTGGGGAACCAAGGTTACAATGCACTTCATATTTCAAGCACGGCTCTTCAGAGTGCTGGATGGACCGGCGAAGGGGATTATTTTGTAAAATTTCAACGCATCGATAATCCCTCTCAACCGTATTATATTCCATTTTGGGATATCACCGTTGCCGACTGTTCACGCAGCGAGCATGCAGAGCGAGTCGGCCGCGTCTGGTCTTATCAGTGGGCTCTTTTTACACCACCCGCTACCTCTGCCGGATCGAATTTTGATCGCCCATTTAATGGCACTTTTTATATAGTCGATCCTGATGATGTAGATACAACGTCAGCGTTTATTACCAAAATGGATTTCAATAATAGTCAGTTTCGCGGTGCAGCCTTTAGTGTTGCACTCAACAGTTTTGGTGCCAGACGTGATGGAACAATTGAAGAGAATAGGCGCAGTGTATACAATCGTAATTCTATAATTGAAGAATATCCGGTGTTTCTAAACGATCCTGTTGACTTGTACAAAACTGCAAACGTTAATGGTCTGGAAATATTAGGATCTTCCGGCTGTATGCCTCATAATTTCTGCTTTCGAGCTCGTCCATTTGTTAATGGCGTAATCGAAATGCTTGTTGATCTACATGGAAGCAATAATGAATACGATGAAAACTCAAAAGATGTCATAATTCATGTAGAAGTGGATGTGGCAGAAATTGGCCAGGAGATTTGCGTTCCATGGGATGGAGTCGACGGACTTGGAAATTATATTGGAGATGAAAACCTCGATTCCATATCAATTCGTACTTTTTTACGTCAAGGAATCTACCATTTTCCTATTTATGATGTTGAACATATTGGTGTCGGATTTAAAATTGAAACGGTACGCCCAGTTGGCATTGCACCACTATTATATTATGATGATCGAGATATTCCAGAGTCCAACGGGACCAACAGCCCACTTATTAATTTAAATGGATGTGAAACCCCTTGTCATACCTGGCGTTTAAAGGAAACCAACCCGAATGCTGGATTTGGTAATGAAAATACTATAAATTCATGGTGGTATGCTCGAACATTAATTGATATTAATAAGGTCGCAATTCGACCCGGTAAAGAAATTAATTTATTTGCAAAATTTTGTAGCGGAGGCCAAGTGGAAATACGCGATACAATATTTAAAAATCCGGGTGTCTTTTCTTGGAAATATCAAACCTGGTTTGGTTGTGACAGTATTATTCGACTTCACATCGATGAAATTCTTCCTGATGCGATTATTGCGGAAAGTGCCCAAATATTAAACTGTTATGATCCTATTATTGAACTTAATGGTGGATTATCACCGCCATTTAAAGATTTAATATTTGAGTGGAGTCGCACCGATGGAATTCCAATTGATAGTGCTAACTCGCAAACTATCACCGTTGATCGCCCAGGTACTTACATCCTTTCCATACATGATAAAGATGTTGGCTGCCCTGACAAAACATCAGTTGAAATTCTGGAAGATTTTTCGCTCCCAGAAATTGATTTAGTTCATGTTCCCACTTTAAAGTGTCGGAATATCGGCAAGAAGATATTGGTGTCGCCAATGGAGACAGAAGATAAATATGATATTGAATGGACAACAAATACAGGAGAATTTGAGTCTGACCGAAATGTGTTTAGTCCCACAATTCTTTCGCCAGGTAAATATTATTTTTCGATTACCGATATTGAATCGGGATGTGTAGTATTCGATTCAGTGGATGTCATTCGGGATTCACTTTCTTACTTGGAAATTATGATTGATGATATACTCGAATTTGACTTTTGTGAGCGTGTTTCAATAGATACGGAAATAAGTTCGACCGCCTACGAATCGATTGTATGGACCCCATCAGATCGCTTGTCGTGCAGTGATTGCTTAAGTCCACAGCTACTAACGGATCACGCACCTTTATTGACCATTACGGTCACGGACACGAATGGCTGCATTAAAAAACAAAATGTCTTGATTGAATTAGAACGCGATTTTAAACTATTCATTCCATCCGCTTTTTCGCCTAATAATGATGGAATAAATGATGTATTAAAAATATTTTCATCAACTTGTCCGGTTGAAATCGTGGCCTTTACGATTTTTGATAGGTGGGGGAACAAGGTGTTTGAAAGACAGAATTTCATATCAACCGAAATGGATGTAGGATGGGGTGGGTACATACGCAATTCCAATTTTAGCCCGGAAACCTACGCGTATGTATTACAAGTCCGTACGTACAACGATAACCTCATAACTCAATCCGGAAATATCCACCTCATTCGATAAGTAAGTGCGATTTCTATTTCTTTTTTGTAAATTCTCTAACTTCACAGAATGAATGTAGAAGACCTGCGAAATTACTGCTTATCGAAGCCCGGGGTTGAAGAGACAATACCTTTTGGGCCTGACACATTGGTGTTTAAAATAGGAAATAAAATGTTCGCCGCTATGGGGTTGGAGTGGGAAGAAGCGGCAATTAACCTTAAATGCGACCCGGAGCGTGCCGAAGAATTGCGTGATCGGTATGATGCAATCATTCCAGGGTACCACATGAATAAGAAGCATTGGAATACAGTATACACAGAACGCGATCTTGATGTTGAATTAGTCGAATCGCTTATAGATCATTCTTATGATCTGGTATTTTCAAAATTACCAAAAAACGTTCGACTTTCCGTTTCCAAAAATGCGTGAAGACATAATCATTATCGGGCAAGGGTTGGCTGGTTCGATCCTGGCACTCCAATCAATCGAACGTGGGAAACGTGTATTCATCATTGATGAAGGTAAAATCAATACATCTAGCAAAATTGCCGCCGGGTTGGTAAACCCAATAACCGGTAGGCGATTTGTTAAAAGTTGGAAGTTCGATGAATTGAGTGCATATGCCCGAAATTTTTACCGAGACATGGAAGCAAGGTTTGGTGAGCATTTCATTTTTGATCTTCCACTTATCCGTGTTGTAGAAGATCGGCGATTTGTGGATGACATTGAAGCAAAAACAATGGATGAACATTACGGTAAATTTATCCAAAGGACTGAAGTGCCAAAACAGTCCTATATAGCAGACTCACCTCTTACATATAAAGTTAATCACGCATTTCGGGTAGACATTTCTAATTTGATTGAAGCATGTAGAAAGTATTTTGAAAAAATTGGCTGCTTTCTTGAATCGAATTTTAAGTTCGATCGACTTAATGTCCAGGAGGGACATATTGAATATGAAAATAGAAAAGCCAGTACTATCGTTTTTTGTGAAGGAGCAGCAGGCAGGAATAATCCATTTTTCGACTACTTACCATTTCAACCGACAAAAGGAGAGTTGTTCGAACTGAAACAAGACCACTTATTACATTTTGCCTATAAACACGACTTAGCCCTGATACCCAAAGATTCGGACATACTTTGGTGCGGGGCATTGAATTTTTGGGAATTTACAGATGACAAGCCGTCAAATGAAGGCGAAATGATATTGCTGCAAAAATTGAAGAAGTTTTATCGTCCGACACCGTTTATCCATCGGCACCTGGCGGCTATTCGACCTACCGTTAAGGATAGACGGCCTTTGATTGGGCAGCACCCTTCACTTAAACGACTGTATATTTTTAATGGGCTAGGCACCAAAGGCACATTGCTTGCTCCATATTTCGGCAATCAGCTGCTAGATCTGATAGAAAACAATGAGCCCCTGTTAAAAGAAGTAGACATTGGACGGTTTGCTGACCTTCAGAATGCGAAATAAAAGGAGGGTTTGACTAAAAACCAGTATACGTCGGTACGATTTCTATCTTGCAATCGCCAGATGAAATCAATACGCGCAATTTTGAAAATATTTTCGACGCCAAAGCCTACTTCTTGGTAAAAGCCGTCTAATCCTTGCAAACTACGTGGAAACGGATAAATGGTATTATTGTTTTCTCTTGAAATACCACCTAAATACGATTTTGCAAAGAGAAAACTTCTCCATTTTAAATTACGTAATACAGGTATTTGATTAAATAGATAACCATCGAAGTGTTGCTGAATTGAAATTTCTACAAATTCGTCTGTGGTATATTCCATGAAGTTCATGAGATTAAAGGCTTCATCATCCAGGAAGACCAATGGGTTTGCGTAAGGGGTAAATAAATGCGTGTATGGGACTGTGCCGAAAAGTTTACCAGCTTTTCCGGTGTACTTAAAGAACCCCCATTTTCCAGTACGAATTTCTTGTCGAAAACGTAATTCGATTTTATGGAAACCGAATGAGGAGTTAAATATAGATTCGTCGGTGAATGTCCAATTTATTCCAATTCGGGGATAAGGCTGAAATCGGTGGCGTAAGTTTTTTTTACTCTCTGAATCAGCGCGTACTGCTTTGTCTTGTAAACTGTATTGAATATTTACGCTAAAGCCATTACTCTTCCAGTTGTCTGATGCTATTAAATTATTTTCATCTTCCCATTTTAAAAAAGTCTGACCAGGTACGGAACTTTTTTTATCGTAGAACAGGCTTGCTCGAATGGCCAATCCGGAAGCCGGTTTAAATTCGGTGAATAGATTTGTATGACGATTATAAATCAGAGACTGATCTTGATCTGAAATTTGCACCCAAGATGAAAATAGGTGGTCTTGTGGTAGCTGATTGAAACTTCGACCGATTTGAAAAATATCTTCTTTGATTCCAACACCGATAAACCACGCTCGATTTCTACCAAAGTTGTAGTCGAGATTAACGCCATACTTTACCTTGTCGTCGTCAAATCCATATGCACCAAAGGCATCCCAATTTAGCCTTCTTGTGTTTTGCTTCTGATTTCGCAATGCAAATTTTAATCGATTTCCTTCAATGTTATTGTGACTATAGAAGGAGTAAATGTTTCCAATGTCAAAGAAACGCGCTGGAATGTAACCGGTTGCAATACTTCTGATCAAGTCCTTTCGAAAAACAAATCTAGGATCATTTTCGAGCCGGTCGATCATCTGAACGATTTGTTTGTCTTGTCTGCTGAAGGTGTCTTGTCGTACCTTTTCCCAATACGAGTCAAGACGTTCTGTGGCTTGATTTGACTGAACGATATCTTCATCACGATTTAAATATCGACCCCTGTCAGGATTAAAATTATAATTTGTAAATGTGGATTTCTTTCGCCAAAAAAATCCTGTCATTTCGGATATGTTCTCCATGACCGTAAAGTCACCGATTACGCTCGCAGTTGAAAGCAACCACTGATTTGGTAGAAGCTGATCATACGTCTGCGTGACTAAATAGCTTCTGACGAAATTCACATTAGCTTGTACATCAAATTGTAGCGCTATGTATCGCAAGGCGTATGTAGTTCCATCGATCAACATTTCGCCTCTGAAGGTTAGGCTGTGATCGTTTTTGGGTCTGAAGGCAATTCGATACACTTTTTCATCTTGCAACATGCTGTCTAACAAGTAATACGAATAAAATTGACTGAAATTTTTGTGTAGTGGGCTGGCAAAGTTCTTTCCTAAAATGACGACAAAGTCATCGTACATATTGGGCGTGAAGTAGAGATCTTCAGTAAACTCCAACATTTTTTTTCCAGGTAAGCCAACTTGACGGAGTCCGGAAATACTATCTCGAACAATCCTTGGCTTTGCCTGATGATATTTATGGGTTACGCGCTCCACCATCAGCAAGGGTAAATATTTAATCCCGTCCTCAGTCGTATCGACGTGGTCCCAGATATAGTCAAATGGCCGAACCAAAATATTGCGTTTTAATTTATCTGTAAAGTGATTTAAATCAAATCGGGTCTTAGCATACTCCAGACAAGTATAATGTGGCTTATTGTCAATATTGTTTTCGCGCTTGTTTTTATGAAAATATCGCAACACACGCCATGCTGGATTTTCTCCTGGTCTAATTGTAATACCTTCTAAGAATAATAAATCGCCGTCTAATAAAATTCTGAATGGTTGTTTCGATTCGTTTTGAATGGCTATCGTTTTATTATCAAATAAAAGATGCGAAATGAGCAGACTGTCGACAACAACTTCTTCGGAATTCAGAGATAAATGAAAATAACCATTTGAATCAGAGACTGTTCCGATTCCTGTCCCCTTCAATTGAATATTTGCAAAAGGTATCGGTAATTCGGTGCCCCGTTCGATGACAAAGCCTTCTATTGATAAGTTCTGTCCAAAAAGTGATAGCGCTGATTGCGTTATTATCAACATCAATATGATTTGCACGCTTATTTTTTGCGTCCCATTCATTTGAATACCTTTTCCATTATTTTGGCAGAATTGAGGGCCATTGGGAGTCCGGCACCCGGGTGAACGGAGCCACCAACAAAGAACAAATTTTTTATGCGGGACGAAAAATTTGGATGACGTAAAAAAGCGGCAAACCTACCGTTGCTGCTGTTGCCAAACACAGCTCCTTTTGCACTTAAAAAGTATCGCTCGATTTTGACGGGATTGGATACGTATTCCAATTCAATAAAAGGCTCGATATTCTGATCGAGTATTCTATTTAGTTTTGCTATAACATTTGCTCGGGCTATTCGTTCTATTTCGTTCCAATCTTGTCCCTCATTATTAGGTGCCGAGACCATTGTAAACCAATTTTCGCATCCTGAAGGAGCATCATTTTCGACATGTTTTGAAGTGATTCCGATATATACGGTCGGGTCGGAGTATATTGTTTTTTTATTAAAAATACTATCGTTTTCTGCTTGTTCATTGGAAGAGAATAAGATATTATGGATGTTTAATTGGGGAAATTTTTTGGACATACCCCAATAAAATACAATGCAGGAACTGGACTTAGGCTGGTTTAAACTTCGTCTTGGCTTTTGCACTCGTGGCAATAACTTGCTATATGTCAAGTCGATATCCATGTTGCTTATTATTCGGTCATATGGTAATTCACGGTTGTTTAATTTAATGCCTCTTGCAAATTGATTGTCCAGTACTATTTCATCAACCTTCGAATTGAAGTGAAATGTAACGCCACTATCTTTAGCCAAAGCAACTAAAGCATGAACAATATCAAACATGCCATGTGTAGGCATATAGACACCTAAATTAACCTCCAAATGATGGATGACGTTTAATGTGGCCGGAGCCACGAAAGGGTTGGAGCCAATATAATTCGCGCATTTATTAAATAACTGAATGACACGGCTGTCCTTAAAATATTTCTTGTGTGCAGAATTTAGACTAATGAAAGGTTCTATCTTTCGTAACTTGATAAACCCTGTCAAGGCTTCCCGTCTAAAATAATTTTTAACAACGTGAAGCGAATTTTCAATAAAAACGTCTTTTGTAATACGGTATTTTTCTTCTACATTTTTTAAAAAGGCGTGCAGGGATTTGGCCGAATCCTCCGTTTTGGACTCAATTTCTTGAGCAAATCGCGAACTATCGGCATACGAGTTAATTATAGTTCCGTCTTCATAGAAGTAACGAAAGGGTTGGGCAAGCTTTGTATAGTTAATATAATCACGAGGATCTTTGTGGCATAGATGAAATAGCTCATCTATGTGTTCTGGTAACGTTAATACGGTAGGGCCAAGGTCGAAGCGATATCCATTTCTTTTCAGTTCTCTCATTTTACCGCCTGGCTCACTATGAGATTCATATACATGAACCGTATGCCCACGGGCAGCCAGCCTTATAGCCGAGGCTATACCTGCAATTCCAGCACCAATGACCGCGCATTGAAGCTTTTTGTTCTGTGAGGAGTGTTTCATGTACTACGATTAACGGACGCGGGGCAAATATACTTGCTCTGACATAACGAAGAGCGATAGGCTTTTGCGTGTAGAGTCGATTGCATACCTTGCAGCCATGGGAGGCCAAACATCGCCGAAGGTATGTCCTATGCATCGAGTCGATGACATCAGCGAAGTCGACATGCTAGATGCTCAGATGCGAGCTAGACCTTGGCCATTCTATGATTGGTTACGTGCTGACCCTAAACGACGTGTATATAAATTGCCCCAAGAAGATAATTTTTATGTGCTGCACCGGTATGAAGATGTACGTCTTGCATTTTTGGATGCGAAGCAATTTAGCAGCAAAATTATTCCAACCAAGGATAGCTTATTTTTTGCTTTAATGGATGGAGACGCGCACCGCTCCGTACGCCAGGTACTGCAGCCAATATTTTTATCCACTCGATTGGATACCCTTTGGGATACCCATCGAGTGGTAATTGAAAAGGCTGTCGATAAATTTTGCGAGCAATTGGATGCCGATATATTAGATGATCTCGCTATCCCGCTACCCTTGACAATATTGTGTCAAATTTTTGGTCTTCCGAATAATCAAGAAGATGTAATGAGGTTATATGAACAGTCGTTAGCCATTAATAAAGCCTTTTTTGTTGTAGGCGGTACAGGTCCACGCCGTCCCTTAAACCCTACTTTTGATGAAAAATTCAGAATAGTCCTCTCACAATTATGCAACTCGATTCAAGTTCTTAAATTGTTGAAACATTTAGGGCGAAGCGGAATTCAACAATTGTGGCGGAAAATTCGCGTTGATGGAAGAAAAAATATTACAAAATTTACGATGCCTCGTCCAAATTACGCGGAGATGCCCGCCGGTATTTTGGCATTTGAACAATTATGCAATCAAATAGCTGAACATCTAGAAGCAAACCAATCGCCTGCTATTCAACATATTAATGATGCGATTCTCCTACGTAAGATTTCGAAATTGGACGGAATTCTGGCCGTGGCCTTTGTATTGTTTGCTGGTCATGAAACTACGGTAAGTTTAATTTCGAACGCGGTGTCTCATCTAACAATACATCCGGAAATTTTCGAAAGACTGAAAAGACGTCCAGATCTTATTTCAAATTTCATTGAAGAAATATTGCGCATATACACGCCGGTTACGCGTTTTTTACGCCGAACTACCACAGATGTACGAATTGAGGATTTTACCATTCCAAAGGGAGCAGTGGTAATATTAATGCCAGGTGCGGCGAATGTTGATCGGGCTTTTGACGAACAAGGATGTACGTTTAATTTTGATCGCAAACCTATGCGCCATTTGAGCTTTGGTCAAGGGCAGCATTACTGTTTGGGATCTAATCTGGCCCGTCGAATCACCGAAGAAACCCTTCGACATATCATATCGAAAATTGAGTATATTTCATTTCAACATAATGAGCCTCATAGATTTGTCACCGATAGGGACAACGGGCTCTATCGAATGGAGCACTGTCGTGTAAAGCTTCATAAAAAATGAGTTCACCTATTGCAATTAACATATCAAATCTAACGAAACATTATCTCAAGGAACAGAATGTTGCGTTGAACAACTTAAATCTGGAAATAGTTCGAGGGGAGGTTTTCGGATTACTGGGGCCTAATGGTGCAGGAAAGACAACGCTGTTTTCAATTTTATGTGGTCTGGTTAAAATGAATTCCGGGAAAGTTGAAATTGAAGGAAACGATATAATAACACAAATGGAACGCATAAAAAAAATAATTGGTATTGTGCCTCAGGACATCGCCTTATATCCTACCTTGTCGGCAGTAGAGAATCTCCAATACTTCTGTAGAATGCACGGTATTCGAAAATCCGAAATTACCTCATTGATAAAATGGAATCTTTCTTTATTCGGTCTCTTAGGTGTTGGAAAGAAACCAATCGAGAAATACTCAGGAGGTATGAAACGAAGTATTAATCTAATTGCTGGCTTACTGCATGATCCTGGTATACTGCTGTTAGATGAACCAACTGTGGGACTTGATGTCCAGAATAAGCGTAAAATAATGTCACACTTAAAAGACCTGAACAAAAAAAAGCAGACAACAATTTTGTATACATCACATGATCTTGAACAAGCGGAAATTTTTTGCGATCGTGTTGGTATTCTAAATGAAGGCCAACTTTTAATCGTAGGTCGTCCTGCTGAGTTGCGTAATCACTTTCAGGCTGGGTCCTTGGAAGAGGTTTTCGTAAAGGTCACACAAGATCAATGCAGATGATTCAGAGGCTTTGGGCGACTTTGGTAAAGGAATGTCAGCTATTGTGGCGAGACAGGAAGGGGTTAGTGGTTCTGTTTGTACTACCCATACTGCTCGTTTTTATTATGACCCTAATTCAACACGAAGCGTATCGTTCCCTAAATGAGACTGGCGTTCCGGTGCTCTTAATTAATGATGACAACGGAGTATTGGGCCAAACGATTCAGCGGGCATTTGAGGATTTCGAATTGTGTTCGGTAACGGTGTATAACGATGAGCAGAGCAGTGTGAAATCCTCCTATGTGGATTTGGTAGCCTCAGGAGAGTATGTTGTCGCCGTCCATGTTCCCGAGAATGCGACGTCTGTTTTACGACAAGACGTGAAATTAATCATGGATGCAATTACAGAAGATGAAAAGCTTGACTCTACATTGTTGAAGCAGGTAGAAATTGAAATTGTCGCTGATCCTATCGCTCGTAAATCATTTATAATGGCCATCGGAAGCGGACTTCGTGAATTTATAGCCTCGGTGAAAACACGAATATTATTTGAAATGATGTCCACGGAATTAAATGAAATTTCGGGAAACCAAAACAAATTGACCTTTCCTGCGCAGGATTTTTTTATTTTTAATGAATACTATGCCGTGTCGGGTGAAGACGATGTTTTCGCTCCAAATGCTGTACAACATAACATTCCGGCATGGGCAATATTTTCTATATTTTTTATTATCATACCACTGGGTGCAAGTATTATTAAGGAACGTGAGAATGGACTGATTACCAGATTGCGAACGCTACCCGGTAACTATTTTTCTATTTTATCGGGAAAATTGTTGCTCTTCACAATCATCGGTTGTATTCAAATGGCCATAATTGTGTGTATTGGTCTTTATATATTACCTCAATTAGGATTACCACGATTGCAGCTTGGGAGCAACCTTGGAGCATTTACGCTATTGACTATTATCGTGGCCATAAGTGCTGTGGCCTATGGCCTTTTCTTAGGTACGTTCTTTAATTCCGCACCCCAAGCTTCGATTTTTGGAGGTATTAGTGTTCTTATTTTTTCCGCGCTGGGCGGAATTTGGGTGCCACTGAATATTATGCCTGATATAATGCAAAGCATTAGCATTGTGTCTCCCTTAAATTGGTCTTTGAAGGGCTTCTACGCTTTGATGATTCAAAATGCCGGATTGTCTGATATTCTCTATTGCATTTTAATGATGTTGTTATTCACAGCGGTTATGGTTTGCACATCATGGTTTATTAATGTTAATCGTTGTTTACGAGCATAAAGTGGAGTAGGGATGAGTAATCATGAACGTCAGATTGAATTAAGTAGTGCGGATTGTTTTTTTCTGGCCATGGAACAACATAATAATAGGCATTCAGTATCTGGTGGCATTTGTCAGCAAACAATTACAGTGCGCGGTGTATTAAATGTTGATCATCTTTCGAAAGTAATTAATGACTCTTACGTAATTAATCGAATAGCTAATTTAGAAATACAAAAAAAATTTTTCGGTGTTCCTTACTTTGTTCAAGGACAAAGAAATAAGACTCTTAAAGTTATTGTACATCATAGCGCACAAATTATTCCGCACGAAGTCCAAGAGCGCCAGCCATCTTTGGACAAGGATCCATTAACTTTTGATTTAGTAATTCATCCAAATCGCTCCTCTACACTTATTACGTCATGGCACCATCTTTTTATGGATGCCCATGGCGTAAATCGATTATTGTCCATTTTATGTGGAAACTCAGAAGATATCTTGATTCAACAGGATAATGAAATCAAATTATGTGTATCGTTCAAAAAAAAGCTTCGCGTGCTACGGCTCTTTTGGTATTACACGCGGTTGTTTTGGACACCTAAATGGCGAAAAAGAAATCACAGTATTCTAGAAGGAGCGTCGGCTATTGAGAAGCCTGAAAAAATCAAAGTTTGGAAATTTAATAGAAGAAGCATTTTTGACAAAGCTTCTCAAATAAAAAAAAGTGGAGCACCTTTAACTGTAATGCCTTATCTTCTTGCGGCCACTGCAATTGCCGTACAAACCGTTTTGCACCAAAGGAATATTCCTCCAGGAGATTTTTGGATCCCAGTACCCCAAAGCATACGCTCAAAGGGGGTTCCATCAAACATAATTGGGAATCGATTGAGTTTTCTATTTTACAAATTAGCAAAAGAACATTTACAGGATGTGGATGTTCTGACCAAGTCCATTTATAAGCAAACGGTTAGTCAATTGAATAGAGATGCTGTGGGGATATATGATTGTATGATGCGCGGATTTCGGCGTTTACCTTCGGGCCTGTACTATCGATTAATCAGAGGCTCACGAGGCCCGAGCTTGGCGTCATTTTTTTTTACAATGGCTGCTCCACTACCTAAATCCGTCAACGCTCTTTTGAATTTTCCTATAATTCATTCGATGAGCTTGCCACCAAACACCTTTCCACCTGGAGCGACATTTGCCGTGGTGCCGGATGAAGAGCATTTTCATATTGTATTGCAATACCGAGAAAACGTAATTTCGAATAATGAAATGATTACACTTGAGTCGAAGCTTTTCGAATATTTGAGATAAAATTAGGATACATAGTCGTATGCTTCAAACATTAACTTCCATTTTTGATAAATCGACTGCCGTTCTTTTTCAATTGTTGGGTCAAATACATTTGGTTCATAATTAGCTGATTGCTGTAATTCTAGTTTGAAATTTTGAGAGGCTGTTTGAAATCCACTGAGATTTAAGGATGAGTATATTTTCGATAAACCGATCATTGGGTCAGCTATGAATGCGTTGAAATTTATTTCAAACAGTTGGCCATGAGGAATCATATCTTTTTCAGCCAGGAATTTATAGTGTATCTCGTAATAGGCGTCTAGTATGTAAGATTGGAAATCAGCCTCATTGACATGGTGGAATCCGAGTAAAGGAAGCAATGTTTCGAATAAATGAATGGTCGATCTGTAGACGTCGTAAGGATTGCGATGAATATGAACAAATCGGGCGTCAGGAAATAATGTGAGTATTTCTTTGATACGAGCTGTATTTCCTGGACTTTTTAGGATTAACGTCTTGCCGGGATTGGTTAACTGAAGTTTTTGAAGCAAATACTTATAGTTTTTTAACCATTTATCACGATAACGATCCTTATCTTGAAATACTACGTACCGCTTAAAATAACGACGCATGTTTCTGGGAAAATAGAATCCATGCAACCACGAGGCGGTACACAAATTTGCCATACCAAATTCTTCTTCCTGTGGGCGATCAATTCCTAATGCCATTTTATCCATTGGGCGATTCTCAGGGATTATATTTTTTAAAACAGCACGAGTTAGACGGCCGAGGGTCAAAAAAGTTTGAGAATTGATTGCTTGATTGGTTGAACAAAAACCAAACTGTTCATCTGTACACAATAATTCGTGAAGAAATGTGGTGCCACTTCTTAAATGTCCAATGATAAATACGGGTCGTTTAATTTCACAATTTCGAATACGGCGATTGTGACGAATTCGCTCGTATATTTGAAACGGAGCGCTGAAGACTATAGGCCCGGTGAGCGCAATCATTTTGGGTAAATAGCGTAAGTCGAAACAGCGAATGTTAGCGACCTGTAGTTTCACCCATGTAATGAGGTCAATGCCCAGTATGGTATGACCGGCAAGGTTAAAAAAGTCTTTAGATTTGTATCGAATATTCATGAAAGTAAGAGGCAAAATAAGGAAAGGGTATCAGATGGTTGTGATGCTGTTACTCTTATTGCTTGTAATATCACATGTCACCTCGGCTGAGGCGCAGGAGATAAAGGAAGATGAGCAAATCATTAAAAAAGAACTGCGCTTGGTTATCGATTCTCTGCAACTGCAGGGGGACGAGGCTATACGATTTGCCTCCGTCATCAAATCGAGTGGAGATGAGATTACAGCAATGTTAAATGAACACGAAGGAAGCCTTCTTAAAATAGCACCGTCAATCTCTGCGGTGCAAAAAAAGACTGACAATGCTGTCTATGCACTTCTTCCTAAGAGTCGTCACAAGCCTTACGATAAATTAATACATAATTTTCGAAAAAATCGGCGCAAGGAAATCATACAGGCAAGGCGAAAAGACCATTGAAATATGAACGTTTTGTTGTTTATACAATAATGTATACCGTTTAGTTGGGTTTACGAAATTGCGATTATGCCTAGCCGGATGTTTTAAACCTACAGCCCGAATTCGAATTCAAAGCGAGCATCGTCGAGATTTAAAGTATTTATCCTTAAATTGCGATATCCTATTTTACTTTTTTTCGAGATGAATTTTCAAAAGGCCATATTAACTTTAACTTTGATGTGGTCCTTGTCTTCTCCGTTGCATTCGCAATGTATTACTTCATTTTTGTTGAATTCCTCCTTCGAAGATCAAAATTGCTGTCCGACTGAACAAAATGAATTGGGTTGTGCTATCCATTGGGAGGACACCGTGTCTGCTGATTATTATCACTCATGTGGTTATTTTGGTATTCCGATCACATTTGCACCACCCTCGGGAATTCCTGACGGAAATGGCCTCGCCGGGTTTGGGCGCGTGGGTAGTTTTGGCGAGCACCTGCAAAATTGCTCTCCTGGAGCGATGCAGGCCTCAGAATCGTATAGGTTCTCATGCTACTTAGGGGTAAACACCAATTTATCCGGTATTGCACCCACATCGCCGACATACCTGGTGCTTTTTGGTAAGGATGAGCCATGCGTCACGATGCAATCGAATTCTATTTGTCCTACGAATTATGGCTACGATTCGTTAGCAACCTTGGAATTCATATGGGATTCGTCCGGCTGGTATCACGAGATATCCCCATGTTTCGTCGCGGCACAAGACTACAGTAGCTTCATAATAGGAGGTCAGTGCAATATTTCGGATATCTTTTATGTCTTCGTTGATTTAGTTGAAGTTTTACCCTGTGTTGATATCTTAGAAGTGGATGTGTTAGTCGTACCTAGTTGTAGCGGGGATTCTGTGGGTATGATTGATCTCACGGTTCAAAATGGGACCCCGCCTTACATATACGACTGGGCACTGGATGGAGTAGGTGATTGGGATGATGACGAGGATCAAGACAATCTTCCGCCTGGCACATACGCTGTCTCTGTTACCGATTTTAATGGTAATGTTAGATGTTTGAACATTGCTGTTACCGAAGTAGCTATGGTTGGAACCGAATTCACTGGACTTCCGACATTGATTTGTCAATATGACGATGAAATTATGCTACCCGCGCAATCCAACAATATACCGCCCATTACGGGGATGTGGACAGCCGATACCATTTACACCGATAGTTTTGGTGTCTTCACCTACACATTTGAACCTGATCAATGTGCGACCACTTATACACATACGGTACGCGTACGCCGTCAATCGGTCGACACGATGCACATAACTTATCAGGGTTGTATCGGAGATGGATACAGCATTAATGTGAATACGATTACCTATGACGAATCAAATAACTATGGTTTTCAAACAATACAAACACCCGCAGTATGTGACAGCGTGGTTATCGTGGATTTAACGTTTACGCCTCCCATTCATGATACATTTACTTTTTCAGATTGCATTGAAAATAATTTTTCAATTGTAATTAATTCAACATTATACGATGAGGATAATCCGACGGGTTCGGAAATTTTTGCTGCTGCAAACAATTGCGATTCCATTTTATTTGTTGAGTTGAATTTTCTGGATAACCCGAATGGCAATTTTACTCAATTGTCCTGCGAAGGTTCGGGATATTCTGTATCGATAAATGGCACATTATATAATGAATTAAATCCAGTTGGAATGGAAGTTCTTACAGGCGCCAACGGTTGTGATTCGGTGGTTCAAGTCGACTTAATCTTTCAGCCCATTTCTGTGGAAGAAATTAGCGCAGATTTATGCAGCGACAGCACCTTTTCGTTTACGGTAAATAATGTGATTTATGATATTCATAATCCTGTAGGCACAGAAATAATGACGGATGTTTGGGGTTGCGATTCTATAGTGCATATCGATCTTAATTTTCAGCAGCAAATTGAAGAGTCGATTGGTTATTTAGGATGTGTCGGTGACGGATTCGAAGTTGTCGTGAACGGTGTAACCTATGACCAATCAAATCCTGTGGGGTCCGAAACTATGTTAAGTATCCAAGGTTGTGATTCAATCGTTCACATAAATTTGACATTTAATAATGAATTAAGAGACACCGTAAACTATACCGGATGCGAAGGCGATGGTTATTCGGTTGTAATAAACAATGTGACGTACGATGAACAAAATCCCCTAGGGCAAGAATCACTTCTGAGTATGGCCGGTTGTGATTCGATAGTACAAATCAATCTGCAATTTTTGCCCGATGTCGAGACATTTATTAATTACGAGGGATGTGTAGATGACGGCTACTCCGTGTCAGTTAATGGTGTTATATACAGTGAGTCGAATCCAACAGGTGTCGAAACAACTACTTCTTCTTCAGGTTGCGACTCCATTGTAACAGTCAGGTTAGAATTTTTGAATGAAATAGAAGAGGAGGTGATTTACGACGGCTGCGTTGGAGACGGCCATTCTGTGATTGTAAACAATGTGGTATATGATGAGTTGAACCCAACTGGTATGGAAACGTTGCAAAGTATATCAGGTTGTGATTCCATTGTAATGGTGGAGCTAGCGTTTTTTCCCGCTGTTGAAGAAAATATTAATTATTTCGGGTGTGAAGGTGACGGTCATGCCGTAGTTGTCAATGCCATGCGATATGATGAAGCCAATCCCACCGGAATGGAAGTGATGCGCAGCAGCGAAGGTTGTGACTCAATTGTTTTTGTTGATTTGACTTATTATGAATCTTTTGAAGATACGTTGAATTATTCGGGTTGTGTGAATGATGGATTTTCCGTTCGAGTTAATTCTGTGGTCTACAATGAAGTGAATCCGACTGGTAGGGAAGTAATGTCCAGTCAACAGCTTTGTGATTCGATTGTCGTCATAGATTTAGTATTCACAGATAGAATAGAGTCAGAAATTGTGTATACAGGTTGTAGAGGTGATGGGTATGCTGTTATAGTTAATGCTGTTGAATTTAATGAATTGAATCCCATTGGCCTGGAGACCATGATCAGCCATCTGGGATGCGACTCAGTGGTTCGGGTTGAATTAATATTTAATGATTTTATCGAAGAACAAATAGAGTATTCGGGCTGTAGTGGTGATAATTTTTCAGTCATAGTGAATGGAATGATGTACGATGAAGATAACCCTTCAGGACTTGACACCTTGACATCAACAGCAGGATGTGATTCGATTGTTGTTGTGAATCTGCAGTTCGCAAATAATACGGAAGAAATCATCCAATATGTTGGATGCACAGGTGATGATTATTCTATAAGTGTAAATAATATCGAATACAATGAATCGAACCCAATAGGAACAGAGGTTATGACGAGTGTATCGGGTTGTGATTCGATTGTTTTTATTGAATTAGAATTTATGAAAATTGTCGACCTGGATATTGAGTATCAAGGATGTTCTGGAGATGGATATGAAATTGAGTTTAACGGGAATATTTACAATGAAAGTAATCCAAATGGTGTTGAAACAATCGAAAGTCTGAACGGTTGCGACACGTTCGTGATGATCGATTTGCATTTTAATGCGGTAGAGGAAATACAGCTTCTGGCGATTATTTTAACTGAAGCGAACAGGAATATTGATATAACAACCTATGTCAATGATAGAGTTGGTGACCCGCAAGCAGTATATTGGATTCCAGCAGATTCGGTTTCATGTGAAGATTGCATACGCACGGAATTCTTAGGCGAGACAGACCAGGTGCTGAACGCAATTATTGTGGATTCAATGGGGTGTGACATTAAATTCAGTATTCCCATTAAATTTACAAGGACACCATCTTCCGTATTTATTCCAAATGTCTTTTCTCCGAATAACGACGGTATAAACGATTCATTTCGGGTATTTGGACTTGCCGACAATCAGATCACGTTGCTCAACATGTCTATTTATAATAGATGGGGACAACGCGTTTTTCAAATTGGGAATCTTACGATTTCAAATCCTCGGGCAAGTTGGGATGGCTTGACGAATGGTGTACGGGCACCAGAAGGTGTCTATGTCTATACGATAGAGATAAGTCATGCCGATGACCAAATACAGCTTTTCTATGGAGAACTAACACTGTTGCGATAATTGTTTCGATGTGGTAGCGAAGCTTATTCTTGAGGCCAGAGCTTCAGTGGATCGGCCAGTGAAATAAGCACAGCAATACTACCTTAATGCTTACCTTGCTTATATCATCTGTTAATCAAATGTTATTAAAAGGTGCATATTATGCACAACAAGCAATGTTCTCGTCTTAATATGGAATTCTATTACTATACGAATCTAATCTTAACTTATGAAGTCAGCTATTTCATTGCTCATCATTCTACCTCTCATGGCATTGCTTAATTGGAATGCTAGTCCTTCAAATCCTGAGCTCGAAGCGCTTTGGTCACAGGTTGAGAATTTGCAGCGAAAAGGGCAACCTCGAGCTGCACTAAAGATCGTCGAAGAAATATTGAAAAAAGCGAAGAATGAAGAGATTAAGGTGCACTTTATTAAAGCTGTCCAGTTTAAGGCTAATTTAATCGAACAACTGGAGGAAAGCGGCGCAATAAAGGCGATGGACTTTGTAGAACGAGAACTACAAGAATCAACAGATGAACAAAAGGCACTCCTTCACGTGACATTAGCGGCGCGATACACAAATTATTTAAGAAATCAGTTCTATCGTCTCAATAATAGAACTGATGTTGGTGGCGGGCGACCGGATGACAAGACCACTTGGTCATCCCTTGATTTCGAAGAAGCGATTACTAGCCATTACCTAAGTGCCATTGATCAAGTCGAGGTTTTACAATCCATTCCAATTGAATCATATTACTTAATAATAAATAAAGGAGAAAATAGCTCCCAGTTAATGCCTTCTCTCTATGATTTCATTGCACATCTTGCCATTGATCACTTTTCTTCGAATGAACAATATGCCATTCAGGGAAAGACGAAACCCATTGATTGGGATGAATACTTAATTGATGCAACTGAATTTATCAATTCACCTAAAATTGTAACGGATAATCCAGGAAAGGCTGGCTTGGCTTTAGAATTATTTCAGAAATTATTAAAAGGTCAGTCAAGTGCTGATGAAGAAGATGCATATGTTTATACAGAACTCAAACGTCTTCAATACATATATTCAAGAGCTAAAAAAAGCAGTAAGGGTGATTTGTACGTTGCGGCCTTGAATGATCTGAAGCGGCAATTTTCCCGATCAAAGGAATCGACACTGATAGATCATGCTTTGGCATCGCACTTTAGAAAAATGGCGAATGCTGAAACAGATAAGACCAAAAAAGGCGAGTTGCTCGTCAAGGCTCATGAAGTTTTATCGAGGGCTATCGCCGAATTCAAAGATGGCTATGGCGTTCAGCTTTGTAAAAATGCGCTGCTAGACATTGAACGTCCTGAATTATCCATGTCTATCGAGAGGTCTATCCCCATTGGTGCACCCGCTTTAATTCGAATTGGTCAAAAAGAAATTGACCAGGCTTTCTTGAGAATATTTCGTGTAACACGGACGCAATATATTCGTTATCAAACAGATCATAAGTATCGTCAAAATTTGTCGACTTTAATTCGGGAAGCAGAACAAATACAAACCCGCGACATCAATTTTATTCAACAAAATAATTTTGTCAATTACTCTTCTGAACATATAATTGATGAACTTGAATCTGGCATTTATTTAATATACGTAGAAACAGAAAATAGTGCAATCAAATCCCACCAATTTTTTCATGTAACGGATATCGCTTTTGCGAAAACAGGCATGGGCCGATCTAATGCGGAAGTCATTGTGTTTAACCGCGTCACAGGACATCCAATGGAGGGTGTTGAGATACGTCTTTATGATAGAAGCCGAGGTCGCAATTGGCAACGATTTGTCGAACCGATGATGACTGGTATCACTAATATAAATGGGATATTTACGGTGGAAAATATAACATCTCGCTCGTTTTATGTTGAATTTATTAAAAACAACGACGCATATTTTCCTTATGAAAATATTTACACCGGAAATTTTCGTGAATACCGCGTTAGAAGTGAGGCCACAATCTTAACCGACCGCGCCATTTATAGACCTGGGCAAGTCGTATTTTACAAGGCAATTGCATATCAAAAAAATGAACGCCAGGAGCCCCTTTTGTTAAGTGACCAAGATGTCGTGGTCGAGTTAGTGAATACACATGGAAAAGTGGTTAAATCTTTTTCCCAAACTACTAATGACTATGGTTCCGTAAGCGGAGAATTTCAGCTTCCATCAAGTGGTCTAAATGGGCAATACACAATTCGCATCGCGGGTATGGGATATCATAGTATTCGAGTGGAGGAATATAAAAGGCCGAAATTCAACGTACAACTCGAAGTGCCGGAAGGACAATTGACAGCAGGGCAGTCGATTGAAGTACCAGGTTTGGCAAAAACATTCGCTGGAACTGCAGTAGAAAATGTCGCTGTATCATATCAAGTAACACGGCGCAAGGAATACCACTACTATTGGTGGCATGGTTACCAATATGGAGGCGGACGAGATCAGGGCAGTCAGGTCATTGCAGTAGGAAATACCACGACCGACGTGGATGGTAAATTCGTTGTTCCATTTGAAGCCTTGGTTGAAAATGAAAATAATGATCATTGGAGGCCTATATATGTTTATACGATTAATACGGATGTCGTTGATGATAATGGGGAAACGCGATCAGGAGAATTGCAGCTTCGCCTGGGTGCCGAGCCTTATTATGTGACCACCGATATTTCATCGCGTGTCAACGGAGACAATTTTTCTTCGTTTGTTCTATCGAGTAAAAATGCAATGGGAAAACCATCTACTGCAAACGTAAATGTCAAAATTGAAAAATTAATACTTCCTGAAAAATTGCGACTCAATCGCCTTTGGGATAACGTGGATCACCCGGTTGTCGATGGAAAACAATTTGAAAAGAAATTTCCGTTTTTAGCGCACGATGCAGATTTTGCGGTATCGGATTATAAAATTGATCATATAGTCTTTGAGCAAGCCTACACGCTATCCGGAGAAGAAGAGGTTGAGTTAGGAAAATCACTGTCCCCCGGAATGTATCGTATCGTCGTTCTGGACGAAAAAGGGAATGAGAAATACACTAATTATTTTTCAAGTGTTTCTTTCGATCGTTCCGATGTTGTATCAGCTGATATTTTCACTTTTATTACAAATAAGGAATTATTTGAAGTTGGTGAACGGGTAAAGGTTCTGGTAAATAGTCCTTTTCCAGACTCAAGAGTTTTGGTACAAGTGGAGAAAGATCATAAAATTGTCGAGCAACGATGGCATAAACTAACACCCTCAAAGTTGATCGAAATACCCGTATTGGAAAATGACAGAGGTGGGTTTATCATCCGAGTATTGCATTGTATTGAAAATAGAATGACTTCTTTGCAAAAGTATATTAGCGTACCCTGGTCCAATAAAAAATTAGATGTGTCATGGGAAACAATTCGAAATAATGTACGGCCAGGACAAGTCGAAAAATGGCGATTAACCGTGTCCGGCCCTGAAAAAGAAACAGTAGCTGCCGAGGTTCTTGCAAGCATGTATGATGCAAGCCTCGACGAGTTTGTTCCGCACGATTGGCGCTTTAATATTTTTCCAACATACGCTTCATGGTCTTCATTGACTTTGGGTGGATACGGGTTCGTAAGAGGAAATACTTTTTCCAATGCTCAACGGGATTATCAACGCGATTTTAATCGTGTTTTTCCATCATGGAAATATTTGCATGGGTCAGGTTACTTCGGAAATATGAAACTGGAAAGCACTATGGCTGGGGCTCCTCGAACTATGAAACGGATGAGTAAGGATTTGGAATTAGTTGAAGAATCTGCCGCGATGGATAGCAATGCTGCGGTAGAGACAGATGATTCCCCACCAAATAAGGAACAAAGCGGTTCAGCAAATCAGCAAGATTTTTCTCCTCGGACTAACTTAAATGAAACTGTCTTCTTCTTTCCGCATTTACTTACCGACAAGGAAGGAAATATAGTGTTGGAGTTTACTATGAATGAGGCTCTCACTGCATGGAAATTACAAATCCTAGCCCATAGCAAAGAATTAAAGTCCGCATTAAATAAGCAGGAGATAATTTCACAAAAAGACTTGATGATTTTTCCTCAAATACCCCGTTTTATGCGGGAGGGTGATAAATCGATTATAAGCGCCAAAATTAACAAATTAGTAGATAAGAATATTGATGGACGTGCTTGGATCGAAATTAAAAATGCACGTAATGGTGAGGATTTGACAGGTAGATTAGTGGAAACAGAAACGCTCGATTTTACGTTGGAAAATCGCAGCCAAGTTGCAGTTGACTTTACCCTTGATATTCCACAAGGATTTTTGGACCCAATAGAGATCATCGTTCGCGCAAAGGCGGGTAAACATACCGACGGAGAATCGAACACCTTACCTGTATTGACGAACATGATGCTCGTCACCGAGACCTTACCCATGACAGTAAGAGCAAACCAGCAAAAGACATTTAATCTTGATGGTTTACGCAGCCTTGAAGGAAAAGGTATACGACCTCATCGTCTCACGCTAGAATACATGGAAAATCCGGTTTGGTTTGCCGTGCAAAGTTTACCCTACTTAAAGGATTATCCACACAATTGTACAGAGCAAGTATTGCATAAAATATATGCCAATGCAATTGCCGGACATATTATTCAGCAATTTCCAAAAATTCAAGAGGTCTTCCGAAATTGGGAAAGCAAGGATGAACTAATTTCTAACCTGAATAAAAATGCCGATTTAAAATCTGCACTTATTGAAGAGACACCATGGTTAAGAGAAGCGGAATCAGAGGAAGTGCAAATGAAAAATATAGCAATGTTATTTGACTACGATCGAATGGCACAGGATCTCGATCGTCAAATGAATATTTTAATGGACCGACAATTACCTTCGGGTGGTTTTCCCTGGTTCACAGGCGGTCGACCTAACGTGTATATTACACAATTGGTTGTTGAAGTTTTTGGTCATCTTCAAGCACTTAATGTTGATGTTCCAAGACAGGATGAGTGGAACCCCTTAATACATAGAGCGTTGACGTTTGCGCATGATGAGATGAAAAGACGATACGGTAAATTGTCCGCAGATGCACGAAAGGCAAATTACCTGGACCAAACGAGTTTGCATGCAATTTACATTTCATCTTTTTACACGGAGCTGACAGGTGACTTGGATTTTAATGCCTGGATTTATTATTACAACAGTGCTCAAAAAACATGGGTTGATCGACGAATTTATGACCAAGCTTTGTTGGCCTCTGCATTTTACAGATTGGATAACAGGGAATTTACTGAAGCCATCGTAACATCTTTTAAAGATCGTGCCCTACGAAGTGACGAATTGGGTATGTATTGGAAATATAATCAGGGTTATTATTGGTACAATCAACCTATTGAAACACAAGCGCACGTGATGGAGGCAGTCTCCCTTGTTGATGAAGACAGCCAGGATTTAAATGAAATGCGCATTTGGCTACTCAAAAATAAGCAGACCAATCGGTGGCGTTCTACAGTTTCGACAGCCAAGGCCATTTACGCCCTGCTTTTACGTGGTGACGACTGGCTGGGAACAACGAAAGCTCCTTTTGTGGCGATCGGTGATCAGGTATTGTCTACTCCGCAAACTACGCGAAACTCGAACGTTCAAGTGGGTACAGGATACTTTAAAAAATCGTGGCTAGCCGATGAGATCACATCCGATATGTCTCGTATTGATGTTCGCAATGAGAATGACATAGTATCGTGGGGTGCGGTGTATTGGCAATACTTTCAAGCAATTGATGAAATTGAAAAGTATGATGAAAATGTATTGAATATCAAGCGCTCGTTATTCAAAAAAATAAGATCAGATAGCGGCGAAATGCTTATTCCTTTTTCAGAGGGATCTTTAGCCGTTGGCGAAAAAGTAACCGTACGACTTGAAATTCGAGTAGATCGCATGATGGAGTTTATTCACTTGAAAGATATCCGTGCGGCCGGATTAGAACCAATTGATGTATTGAGTGGTTATCAATGGAAAGGTGGTCTGTACTACTATCAATCAACGACTGACCTCGGCACACATTTTTTTGTTGATAGAGTTGCTCAAGGTACCTATGTGATTGAATATGATGCTTTTGCTGTTAACGCTGGTGATTATTCGGGAGGTACAGCAACTCTTCAATGCATGTATGCACCTGAATTTGCTTCCCACGCAGAAGGCCAAAGGCTACAAATAACAAGATAGGTTGGGTTTTATATTGTTGTTTTGAAGTATGGATAAAAATGTACAAACATTTATACTGCCAAAAAATGTTTAATCATCTGCATCCTGTATGGAGGCCAAAGCTAAATTACATGCTTATTTGAATCGAACACCTTCCGTGATGTACGAGTTATTTGATACAATGTTCAGGTTCGAGGGTAAGTCCTGTTCCATTCATGTCTTTACTCATTTCCACTTGTCTCTGTAGTTCGTCGAATTATTTTCGGACATTCGCTGTTTACATCAGAACTTGCAGTAAATTTTATAACAGATGGAAGAACAAAATATGAACAACGAGCGTAATAGGCTCGCGAATACGGTTATCAAGAATCACATGATATGGTCCATGGGTGCAGGATTCATTCCAATTCCCGTAGCTGATTTTCTCGCTATAGGTGCCATTCAACTTGACATGGTCAGACAACTGTGTAAAGTGTACAATCTTAAGTTCAAGGAATCTGAGGGAAAGGCATTAGTAAGTGCATTGACATCCAGTGGGTTGGCAAAAATAGGTGCACGGGCAGTGATTAAAATGATACCCGGTTTTGGTCAAATTGTCGGTGGAGTAACGTTAGCCGTCATGTCCGGAGCTTCGACTTATGCCCTTGGGGAAGTGTTCAAACGACATTTTGAAAAAGGTGGTACGATACTTGATTTTGACGTCGAACGACTGAAGAAGATGTATGATGAAAAATTTGAGAAGGGAAAAGAAATCGCACGAAAAATAAAGGCAGAAAAGGATGTAGTCGAAACCGAAGACATTAAAGTAGTCGACGATCCTGTTAATCAAGAGGACGATCTGGTTTCTCAACTGACAGGTTTAGCACAATTACGAGATAGCGGTGCACTATCTGAAGAGGAATATGAAATTGCCAAGAAAAAAGTATTGGAAGAATAGGTATTGATGTGGGTTATTTGCCAACTCTCCCTATTTTAACCGCATGAAAAATTTGGTATTTGGATTGGATATTGGCGGGACAGGGATAAAGGGAGGAATAGTAAACATTAAAAAAGGCCGACTTGAAACTGAAAGGCTAAAAATATTAACACCGCGACCGGCAACACCTGAGAGTATCGCTAGAGCAGCACATGAATTGATTGAGAAGTTCGAGTGGACAGGTCCGATTGGTGTCGGTTTTCCGGCAATAATAAAAAACAACATATGCCATACGGCAACGAATATAGACGAGTCATGGATAGGCGTTGACGTCGCCAAATTGCTAAAAAAACAAACAGGTTCACCCGTGCAGGTTGTTAACGATGCTGATGCCGCGGCGCTGTGCGAAGCGCGGCATGGCGCGGCCCGAAATGAAAGGGGCTTGGTTATGGTTGTCACGATCGGCACAGGAATCGGCTGCGGAGTATTGTACGATGGTGTACTCATTCCAAATTGTGAATTGGGCGTTTCATATTTAAAAAATGGCATTATGCTTGAAAAATATAGTTCGAACGCCGCTCGAAAACTCGAACAGTTAGGTTGGGAAGAATACGCAGATCGTTTAAATACGGCGTTGCTTTATATCGATCGATTGATGTCGCCCGATCTATTTGTAATTGGTGGCGGAATGGCTAAGAAATTGCACTTGTTTTCGCAATATCTTGATGAAAGAATTAATTATGTGGCGGCTGAATTTCGAAATGATGCTGGTACGATAGGTGCTGCAATGGCATTTGAGAATAGTAAATGAAATACCTAATTACGTAGAGGAATACGGAAATTAGGATTCGTTAAATTAATATTATGAGTGCATCACAACACGCACGCATCAGCCAAAAAAATAACCGGACTTTACAGCGTTCTATTCGAGATCGCTATTTTAGGTTGCCACAAGTATTGCCACCAGTTGATATAGATAAAAAACCTATTGATAAGTATGATCCAACCACAGCCGATAAGAAAAGAAAGAGTAAGGTAACTTACTTGCTGACTTCTATAGGTATTATTGTATTTTTTTCAAGTTGGATAATGTGGAATTACCTGGAAAACAGAATAGAGCAGTCCCTTGTAAATCATCATGAAAAGTTAACCATGATAGCGGAAGAATCAACGCGCACCAAAAATATTGATGCATACAACTACTTCGTCAGTAGTGGCTATGAAGCCTATCACGCAGGAGACATGGTCGAAGCAAGGCAGCAATTTCAACAAGCTAAACAGATCATAGCATCAGGGAAGGCGGCAAACTATGGCCTTACATTGGCTTTATTGCAACAGTGTAAGCAATCAGGTGAAAATTGTCTAATAGCAAAGGAGTACTACGACACAATGGTTGCCTCGGATATGCTGAACGAAAAAGAACTAGCTGTATTGAAATCGCTTTAGTTGCCAATTCCTATTCTATCATAATTTAATTCAAACAATTCAATCCTGCGACGAACAATTTCTTTCGACTATACTAGTACGAAAAACGAGACTAGGAGTTATCATTTAGTAGATTTAGAGTTGATTCGATTTAAAATATCTGTCTTACCCAATGTTGAAAATTTATAAAAAATTGTTTTATATCTGTAATTCAATCGGATAGTTTCGATAGTGTCGCCAATATCCCTTGAGCAGTCGATTTCTTTTATCGGCCTTACGCCATTTTGGAATGGCAGGATGTATTTTTTTAAAACTAAGGTCTGGTAATTCGTAATCTAACTCATTGGCAATTTCGTTAACTGTTCGGAATTTAGATTTGTAAAAATTCAGCCCGGTTTCACTTATTTTCACAAATTGTATTGCGCATAAAATTTGCTTTTGCACCTCATCCGATAATGCCAGGAATCGATTTTTCGGTTGTACCTTGACGCTATCAGTCTCGTCAAACATCCAACCGCTTAATTTAGTCACGGATATGTGGTCTTCTTGATTTGGGTGTAGGACTTTATCCTCATACTCCAATTTTAATGCGCCCAGAACATCTGAAATGGTTGATTTCGGATCAGCAGTTAAAGTTTCATATGGAACGATGATGTACCGTTCGTCATCAGCGCAACTTAAGCCACACGCTGTATTGATGAGATAAACGCAAGTGGCGTAGTAAGGATTAAATCCCCTTCGGACTAATGAGGCTATCGTTTCGAGTGGATGACGTGTTGTATGGATGACATGCCCTTCAGGAAATACGCGTAAAAAATGGTTAAACAGGCAACTGTTGGCCGGAGTTTTTTCCAGCCACAAGTGTTTTGAATGTTGCCTGAGCGCTGTTGCAAATAATTGGGCTGTGAATGAGGCTAGGGTAGTTGACGCGGATGTTATTTTTCGTATTTGGTCAAGTTTTATTAATAATTCGCTAGGATAGAAATCAATACGATTATAGCGATGGAATCCGTGATTTTTTAATCCCCCAAAATGCCTATTGAAAATTTTCTTTTTTGACTTTTCCCAATCATCATACACTTCCTTTTTGGCAAACAGACTCATTTCCTGGCTTCCGAATATTGCACTGTGTCGACCAAGAATATTTTTGAGAAGAGAGCTTCCAGTACTTCCGGATCCGCCCATCAATAGTGCCATCGATCGGTATTGTTACGTATAATATGTAAATCTGATGTATCCATTAATCTAATTCCCGAATTTCGCACGTTACCCCCTGAACACGTCCGGCGAGATAGGTTTCCAACTTTTTTCTAACGGCTTTGCGTTGCCGGGTGTTTAGGCGATTCTTCCATTTCACAAACAATACGTGTCTGTCCTGGGCCGCCTGTGTTGGTCCTTTAATTAATCCATAATTAACAAATTCTACTTCGTCAAGCAAGGCGGTTATTTCGTTGTTGACTGAAGTGATCGGAAACGTATCACGTTGCAATGAATCGATTTTTCGGGTCAATGCTAGTACTAAATCGTCCACTTCAGATTTTTCTTTCTCAGTTTTTTCCAATTGGTTTACAATTTTTTTGTAACCTGTCATTTCTTTTTCCAGCCGATCAAATTCCTGGATATCGAGAGACTCACCTTGAATTGCATAGATCCTCGTATTTGAAACACCCGCTTTTTCAAGCAACTTTTCGTACCGACGAAGCTCAGTTGACTTGATTTTACGACCTAGCAGTTTAATAGCCAGTGCACGACTAGTGTCGGAGTATGTGAAACTGTATCCGAGGCTTTGTGGATCATCGTCATCACCAAAATTTTCAATGATAAAATTATTTACGAGTTGTTCGCGTTGCTTTTTTTCAACTACATTTTTTAATATTATTATACTGGGTATGGTGATAAGAATGCTGACAAGTAAGATTAACCATGTTGTTCGTCGGGACTCTTTGGCATTTGGGTAGGTTTTAAATGGAAACTTCATGTATCGAATAAAGGCAAACGTACTGACCGCGATAAAAAAACTATTTAAAAAGAAAAGGTAAAATGCGTTTGAGAAAATTCCGGGTTCAGATCGCGCCAGTCCATATCCCGCTACACACAATGGTGGCATTAATGCCGTGGCGATGGCTACACCCGGAATGGCATTGGATTGGTCTTTTCGTGATGCAGATATAATCCCGGCTATACCTCCAAAAATGGCGACAATCCCGGCTAGAACAGTGGGTTCCGTTCGTTCGATAATTTCAGGAGTCGCATTCGTGTGACTTAACGGGTTGATCCAGAAATAGAGATAACTTGTTACTAGTGCTATAGCAATCGAAACACCAAAGTGCTGCAGAGAAATCATTAGTGTTTCACGGTCATTTGTACCAATACCCATGCCAACTCCTAGAATCGGGGACATAAGGGGGGAAATTAACATTGCTCCGATAATTATAGCAGGTGAATTGAGATCTAGACCTAATGAGGCAATCATAATACTACACATGAGAAGCCAGGCATTGGCGCCTCGCATGCGCTTATTATTCTTTATCCAATATATTGTGCCCTCCCTGTCAATTCCCTCTTGCAAATCAACCAGCTGCTTAAAAAATTTACCAAGGGATTTAAGTAGGTGGCTGAAGTCTCGTCCGATTTCTCCACCTGAATCGTTAATAGTACTCATGACGTAATGATTTTTCCGTCTGCCATTTCTATTTTTCTATGACAAATGTTTGCGAGGTTTTCATTGTGTGTGACGATCATAAATGTCTGGCCTAATGTTTTGTTCAAATGCAGAAAAAGGGCGTGGATTTCTTCGGAGGAAGCTGTATCCAGGTTTCCCGTTGGTTCGTCTGCGAAGACAATGTCAGGATCATTAATGAGCGCACGTGCAATAGCGACGCGTTGTTGTTCTCCTCCTGACATTGCATCGGGTTTGTGGTTCATTCGTTCGAGCAGGCCAATGGCTGAAAGCAATGATTTGGCCTTTTCACGGGCTTGCCGAACATTTTTCTTGGCAATCATTGCCGGAATTATGACATTCTCCATTGCGGTAAACTCGGGCAACAAATGGTGAAACTGAAATATAAACCCGATGTGCGTATTTCTAAAATCGGATAGTGCGTTTCCTTTAAGGGTTGTCACATCCTGATGGCGAATAATAACATCTCCCGAATCAGGGCTGTCCAACGTGCCCGCAATGTGCAGAAGCGTGGACTTACCTGCTCCAGATTTGCCCACAATGCCTACCAGTTCGCCTGCATCAATATGCATCGAAACATCCTGCAGCACTTCGAGCTGACCATAACGCTTACTTATATGACGAACTTCAAGCATTTTTTTTCAAAAAAGTGGCCGTGTCACAAACTTATTCATATTAATTCACAGTCAATAGATAGAAAGGAACAAAGAATACTAAACGTTCCTATGGGGGCACTCGTATAAGATGTTGTTAGGATAGTATTGTAAATTCTATATTTGCGGTCGGCCAGCGAAAAGTTATTGAAAACCAGTTATGAAGATACTTCAGTTATGTAAAAAATTCCCGTATCCTCCTAAGGATGGTGAATCGATTGCGGTTACATATCTGAGTAAGGCTATGGCCGAGCAGGGCTGCGAAATCACCTTGTTAAGCCTTAATACAAGTAAACATTTCATTGATTTAGAAGCTTTACCTAGTTCCTTTAATCACTATAATCAGGTTCACACTGTTCAACTTGATAATAGCGTTAATAGGTGGGACGCGTTCAAGAATCTCTTTTCGCGTAAGTCGTATCACATTTCCCGCTTTGAAAGTGACGCCTTTACTTCTAAATTGGTCGAAATACTATCTAATAATACTTTCGACATTGTCCAAATGGAAACGCTCTATCTGGCGCCTTATATGGATACCATTCGAAAGCATTCTAATGCGTTAGTCGTCATGCGGGCGCACAATGTCGAGCATGAAATATGGGAGCGACTCCAACAGAATATCACATTCCTCCCCAAGAAATACTACCTTAAGTATTTGACGAGCAAGTTAAAGCGATTTGAAGTGGATACGCTCGAAGCTTATGATTTCTTAGTCCCCATTTCCGAAGTTGACCTCATGAAATTTCGAAAGATGGGGTATACCAATGGTGCTCGAGCTATTCCGATTGGTCTGGATCTTGAAGGATACGAGCCTACACCAATAAACATTTACAGGCCATTGTCCATGGGCTTTATTGGCTCATTGGATTGGATGCCTAACCTAGAAGGTTTGAAATGGTTCCTGGACAGGATTTGGCCCACGATGACCAATACGTTTAATGACTTAGAGCTACACATTGCCGGCAGACACGCACCTGAAGACTTGCTCAATGCTTCCAAGGGTAATTTAGTGGTTCATGGTGAAGTGGAGTGTGCAAAAGACTTTTTGAATCAACATCAAATCATGGTTGTGCCCCTACTTAGCGGGAGTGGTATGCGGGCCAAAATAATCGAGGCCATGGCACTCGGCCGGATTGTCATCACAACATCATTGGGCCTTGAAGGGATTCCGGCACAAGATGGTGTTGAGGTATTTGTTGCCGATTCCGTTGATGAATTCGTCCGAATACTTAGCGATTTGCATTACGAGCCGCAAATACTTGCAGACATGTCCGTGGCGGCACGCGATTTTGTAAATCGTAACTATTGTCATCATAATCTGGCGCGTGACTTGGCGCAAACATTAATAGACTATCAAAAGAAACACGGAAAAACCCCATCAATATCCGCTCCCGTGTCGAATCTTAGTTAACCGAAAACGAAGTTTGAAACTTGTCATTGTCACTTCGCGCTTTCCTTGGCCAATCGAAAAAGGAGATAAGCTCAGAATATTTCACCAATTGAAATATTTATCAGAACGATATGAAATACTTTTAATTAGTGTTGCGGACGAAATCCCAGAAGAAAGTGCGCTGGAAGAATTGCGCCAATATTGCGCAGAAATAAAGTATTATACGATTTCAAAATTGAGGCGCATTTGCACAGCCTTGTACTACTGGATAAACGGAAAACCGGCGCAAGTCGGTTATTTTTTTTCATCGAAAATTAAAAGAAAAATATATCAGGAAATAATTCAATTTCAACCTGATCGTATCTATTGTCAACTCATTCGTGTGAGTGATTATGTAAAAACGTTGCCTCATGTCAAAATTCTGGATTACATGGATACGCTGTCATCTGGAATGGCAAGGCAAGCGGAAGTGCGCAAATTTCCGGCGAGTTTATTCTATAAACGTGAGGCAGTGTTAACACGTCAATATGAACAACGCGTTTACAGTTTCTTTGATGAAACGACAATAATATCCGAGCGAGACAAAAACGAATTGCCACTACTAAGCAAGAACTTGATTCACGTAATCCCAAATGGTATTGATGCCAATTTTTATATTCCGATCAATAAGGTGCCGGAATATGATTTAGTCTTTGTGGGGAATTTAGGTTACAAACCAAATGAAGAAGCCGTATTTAATCTATTAAAGTATTATAGAATAAATAATTTAAACCACAAGGTGTTAATCGCGGGCGCCAGACCGACTAAGGCTATCTTGGCGATCAACGAAAAAAATTGGAATATCGCGGGTTGGGTTGATGATATTCGCTCAGCATACAATAATGCCAAGATATTCGTGGCACCGTTAACTATTGGAAGCGGACTTCAAAATAAAATCTTAGAAGCTATGTCGTGCGGTTTGCCATGCATAACGACAACCCTTGTAAACGAGGCCATAGGTGCAGAGGAAGACAATGAAATATTAATTGCTAATGATTCAACCACATGGATGGAGAAGGTAAATCTTCTTTTAGAAGATGAGGAATTACGCCGAACGGTTGGGAAAAATGCGCGTACTTTTGTCCTGAACAATTACCTATGGACTGGGTTTAATTCAAAATTGAACAATGTCATAACCGATGCAAAATCAAAAGCACAATTCACAAGGTAGGCCAGCAGCGGATAACGAAATTCGGCTCAATACCATCCAAGAAGCCATAGCTGATATACGGGATGGAAAAGTAGTAATAGTTGTTGACGACGAAGACCGTGAAAATGAAGGTGATTTCATTTGTGCCGCGTCCTGTATTACACCCGAAATCATCAATTTTATGGCTACTCATGGCCGTGGACTGATTTGTACACCTATCGAGGAGAGCCGCGCTGAGGCTCTGGGACTGGAAATGATGGTGAGTAACAATACAGCCTTACATGAAACGGCCTTTACCGTTTCCATAGACCTTGTGGGACAAGGTTGTACGACTGGTATTTCGGCCTATGATCGATCACAAGGCATGCGAGCATTGATTGATGAAAAAACTAAAGCAAGCGATTTTGCAAAACCAGGTCATATATTTCCCCTGATTGCCAAAGATGGCGGCGTACTGCGACGTACAGGACATACAGAGGCAGCCATCGATTTGGCACGGTTAGCGGGTCATGCTCCGGCCGGTGTACTGGTTGAAATACTCAATGAAGATGGTACGATGGCGCGTCTACCTCAATTAATGAAACTAGCGAATAAATTAGATCTTAAAATCATTTCAATCAAAGATCTCGTCGCATTCAGATTGAAGAATGAACGGCTGGTGAAGGAAGTCTCACAACATCCACTGGTAGGTGAATTGGCCGATTTCAATCTCACCGTGTTTACGGACAGTTCCACGGATAAACATCACATGGCGATTACGCACGGTACCTGGTCCGAAGACGAACCGGTTTTGGTTCGAGTGTACAGTGCACCTGATCAAGATCTGGTAATGGGTTTGTTAACGGGTACGTATGGAGAACGTTACAATAGAATTATTCAAGCGATTCGCAAGGAGAAAAAGGGCGTTTTTCTTTTAATTCGAAAAGACGTGGAGGAAGAAGATTTTTCTAGCCAATTGGATAATTTCCTTCAAAACCGGCGAGACGGCGCACAACAGCGTTCAACAGATGGCGTGCAACGTGATATAGGAGTTGGAGCGCAAATTTTGCGAATGCTTGATATTAAAAAAATCAGGGTAATGACGAACACGCCACGACGAAATATAGGCCTAGAGGGATATGGAATCGAAATGGTTGATTTTGTCGGGTTTTAATATCTATTAATATTCGATTGGGCAATCGGTGTGTGCCGAAATGGTTGTTGTGACATCAATGTCATATTGATCATCGGATATACATGTTTTAAAAAAGACATGAAAACTCAAACTGGTTTTATTCAGTTGACCGCTTGATTCTTCTTTTGCCATTCACCTGGTGTAACGCCGGTCTCTTTTTTAAAAACTTTAATAAAATAGGATGGGTCACTATAATCGACTTCATACGCAACCTCCTGAATTGTTTGATTTGTGGATTGTAGAAGATGCTTTGCTCTTTCTACTTTCATGAAAGCTATTAATTGCCCGGGTGTCATACCTGTATTGCGCTTTGAAATTCTAGTAAGTTTACTCGTACTCATGTTATGCTTTTCAGCCAAAAAAGCGACAGATAGTTTAGCGTCACCAATTTCATTTTTAATCTGGTCGAGTATACTGTCCATCTCACCACTTTTTTTGAGCGGCTCGGTTGTATACTCAGATGGTTGCAGCCCGCTGTTGTTTAAATCTTGTTGATGCAATGCTTTAAATGCTCTTGCTCGGGTTGCCAGTACGTATCGAAGCCAAATGGCATAGGAAATTGAACAAAGTAGGCAAATAAAAAAAACGTTTAGTAGAATTCGAAGTGATCGATTTTTTAATACCACATTATCGCGTTCATGCCTAAGTGTGTTTAATTTGGAGGTGATAGCATCTAATTTCAGTTCAGCTTCATACATCGCCACGGCCGCCTCATGCTGTCGTGCGTACAACGTGTCCTTAACGGATTGGTGCAATTCTAAAAAGGAGAGGGCCAGCGGTTTATTACCCAATTGGCGATAGCCTTTATAAAGTGCTTCGTAAACACTCCGTTTATCGTCGAGGTCAGATTCCTGAACATCAAAGGCAGCTTGTTCAAATTGCGTCTTCGCCAATTCATTTTTTCCTAAAGCTAGATATCCAAGACCAAGAAACGCCTGATTTCCACAACAGAGATACTTTTCAATTTTAGAACCGAGTATCATGGAAGATTCCAATTCCTGCACTCCGATTTGATAGTCCTCTAATTGTATGTGAGCTATGCCTCTGCAAGCGAGCACCATCCATGTGTATAAAGAATCTGGATAATGCTCCAGTAATTCTTCTGTCAAATTGAGATAACGAATTGTACTGTCATGCTGCATAATTCGATCATTGAGATACGCCAACTGATAATTTATCTCAATCATCAAGAATGTGTCGAGAAGTGTGTATGCATGCTGACGCGCATATTTGCTATACTTGATAGCTTGATCGATTAACTCCTGCCGCGTAAAGAAGAAGTTTATGGCGTAGTTCAGGTCGTAATGTTCATAGTGATTTTCTTCGTCCATAAATTCGGCTGACAGTGTGAACGAAGCAATGGCTTTATCATTCCTATTCAGGTGTGCATAACATCGTCCCAGATTGTTGTGTCGGTAGAAGAGCGCCTGCCTGTCTTCTTGATGTATAAATGGAAGTCCAGCCATGTACCAATGTATCGCTGTGTCATATTTGCATTCGTCGTGGTAATAAAAGGCCAGAAGGTTTGATGCCCGTAGTTTAAGATACGGTTCCTCAGAATTTTCAAAAACCTCCACTAAAGTGTCGCGATAGTCAATAACAAGTCCACGATCCGACCAGGAATATTGCTCGATAAAATTTATTAATGAATCCGTATTGCTGGATGCAAACAATGACGTGTTCGTGATAAAACACATGAAAATCAAGGAAAACCGGATGTTGCCTACGATATTTTGGGCAATTGACTCAAAATTACCATGAAATGCAAGAATAGTCATACCGGTATTTGAGTCAGCTCTTTTCATTTGTCTATAGAATCAAATATAAATTTATCATGAAATATATTTTATTGTTTCTTCTCATTTCGATGCTCTCAAATTTCGGTCCATTGTATTCCCAGGGAAGAATATATACTGTGTCTAATAACCCCGATTTTAATATTACGCTTTCGACACCATTTAAACCAATAGACCCTACCATGGATGCCAATCTTAATATTACGACGCTTATCAATGAGCTGGCCACGCAGCATGTCGTAGTTGATGACGACGTATTTTTTAGCTATGAAGTAGCCTTTATAGAAGATGTTATTTACAATTCGCCATACAATTTAAGCGTCGCCTCAAATAATAGTGTATTAGTTTATGCTCATGTGATCAATGATACGAGCGGCGCAATCAACTATGCCGGTTCTTCGACAGTCATCGTCGGTACCGAGCCGGGTTGGCTACCTGCCTATTTCCCTTTTCTTCTGCCCGTGTATATGCCACCGATTCCTCGCGAAGTCCAAACAGGATCTCGTCTTGGACATACATCGGTTGATGCCGGGACCTACGCTGCTGTGTTAGCAACTGGTATCGGCGGACAATATGCACAGATAGGGCTTCAAGCCCCATCTACCACCGCAACCATCCAGATTTTAGCAGGCAACTATCTCCTTGTCCAGGCGGGAGGAACGGATGCATTTGCCAAAATTGGATTCGGAGGTGTTGCAGGGACTACATGTGACAATGTAGATGTCAGTATCTTTATAAACATAGAAGAAGGCAACATCTGGTTGAATGGGGCAGGTGAAAGGGCATTTGCTCAAATCGGTAATATCAATGAGTGCAATGTTCAGCTGCAAGGAAATATAGATGTATTTGCACGCTCTGTCTTTGTTAACACACCTACTAACGGCAACATTTTTGTCAATGGTGGAACCGAACCTGATAGCTGGGCGCGAATTGGACATTATCGGAACAGTACGGATATCATTCCAAACGTCGACATAGGTGGTTACATCAATGTCATCGATTCAAGCAGTGTTGTGCTCAAGTCCGGCATGCTGCCCTTCGCTAATGCTGCCATCGGGCACTATATCGACCTGCCACATGATGTGCCTTGCCAATTGTCCGGAGCAATAGCCATAGAGGCAAGGCATTGGGGTGTCTTCATGGATGCAAGTGCCGGAGGCGGTTCACCAGGTAATTTCGTTCATATTGGACACTTTGGTCGAACAACAGGCACCAGTATGACGTGCCAGGACAGTGTCTACGTAAATACAGGCGGCGATATTTACGCCAAAAGCGGTATGGATCCGGAATCGTTTGCAATGTTTGGTCATCGGGCCGAAGCTTTAGTATTCCCACTTGCCTCTGGCGATATAGAATTAAACGCGGGAGACTCGATTGAAATGGTTGCCTCCCCAGGGGCCATTAATCATGCTCAGGTTGGTCATGTGGCCTTCGGTGGCGATGCTCATGGGAATATTACGACTAGAGCCGGCAATCGTCAGATTTACCAAACCATACATTCCAATGACCCGACCTCCTATGTTACCATTGGTCATGATGGAGGTAATATTTCTGGTAATATCTATATGGTAGCATTTGACAATATTGAATTTCACAGTTCGCAAAATCCGAATGGAGCGGCTGTCTTTGTTCGAGGAGTAGATACCGTTCAAATAATTTCCCATGACAGCATTCGTGCGGTTGCAAATGAAACGGGAGTCGAAATTTCTTCACTCAATTCCAACTCTGTTACGTTGTTAAAAGCGGCTAAAGATATTTCTCTAATATCCGGTAATTCAATTAATGGGGCTGCTATTAATTCACCGCAGGCAGATTTTATTATTTGCTACAGTGGTGACGATATTCTGTTATCTCAAGAACTGCTGAACGTTTCGCATCTTGACGGACATATTTTACTTCATGCGGATAAATGGTTCATTCCAAACGAACTCTTTCCCTCGCAATTTTCGAGAACAGGAGGTATACAAAATCTTGCCGGCAATCAGCATCTGTTTCACGATAGTTTAGGTGTAATTAAGTTTCAAGGAAATGTCGATCCTGTAGTTCTGCAGACTGTAAATGGTAATATTGATATAAATAGTAAGAGTACAAGTGGAAATGGGAGTATTTGCGACTTGAACATCTCGGATTTTGGCTCGGATAAGGTGGATTTCAATACAGTCAATGGAACCGTTTTCGTCAGGATGAAGCTGGATGTCAATGGCCTACCACAGGAAATGGGTGATTCATATGAAAATATTCACATTGAAGACTGGGTGTTTGGCACTGGGAAATTATTTATTGATGCGAACACGGCTGTCAATGTGAGTAACTCGACCTTAAGCGCACCAGAGGTATTGTTGCATACAAATTAACTAATTGTCAATACGTGATTCGCGTTGAATAATATAATAACAATGAACATCAAGATTGCTTAGGTTTAATTCCATGTGCTTCAGGGTGCTGCCTTCATTGTGCAATTAATTTTCAAGGATAAAAAAATGTCTATTGAATAAAAGTGAATATTACGCTTGTATGGTAGCATTGACGCTGGGACATTGAATGTTGTATCTAACTACCACAGTATTTAAAGGTAGGTAACGAATGAAATTGAACGTTATTAAAATTTATCGATTGCTAGCAATGAAAACACTGTTGAGAAGGTCGCCCCCAGTAGGGTTGTCAAGCTGTAATCCAATTTCATTGTTAATCAACAGTTTACTTGGACCAACATTATTTTCACGTTCATGCAGTACGACATATAGTTTTTTGTCAATTACTTTTAAATCCAAAACCTCAGTTTCGAAGCCTTGCTGTGAAATATAATAGGGAGAATGGTTTTTTTGTATTTCCATACGTCCGGCACCATTTTTACTTCGAACAACTGTATACACGTCATTTTCATCAAAAGCCAGGTTGAAGATTGCATACGGAAAGGTGGCTAACTGATCGGTTTTAAGGTTTTGATAGAAACTTCCATTGTTTCCATCCCTCCCCAAAACATAGACTCCTTCGCTATTTGTTGTAATATGATAAGGTCGGTAGGGAGATGGAGTATTTTTATAGCGACCATTTACAAATAAACCCGGTTTACCGCTATTTGCTGTAGTCAATACATATACATCGTCCTCGTTTACGTTAAGCTGAGCATAAAAATTTGTTTGACAGTTTGTCAGAATCGTATTCTTTATACCATTCTTCCAATAGGCTAGTTCCATGATGTCGGGGTCCATTTTATTTTGCATAAACCCTAAAAAGTATAAGTCTCCTTTATGGACGTAAAAGTCCGTTAGTAGATGAACTTCATCTTCTGTTTCTTCGAAGGTTTCGTTCAAATTGGTAAGTCTACCATTCGTCCACAAGAAGTAGGTTGATCCTGCAATGCCTCCAGTAATAGTTGATCCCCAGATATAAACATCATTTTCAAATGTGAATATTTTTTTCGCAATGGTGTTTTCAAAGCCAGCTGTATTTAATGAATTAATTTCTCCATTTTTCCAATAACTTGCCTTGTTATCTTTCTGTCCGGTAACGTATACGTCATATTGTCGTTCAACTTCTATATTGTTCACGTTATCATCATTGTCGCAGCCGATTAGAAGGAATGCCATTAAGAGAGAAAATAATTGAAAGAGGTGTTTCATAATTGTATTTTTTAATTCTATAGGTTCAATGCTTCAACTGAATATTTTGTAATTAACAGGTACTAAGACAGGATTATTGCAATTTAACAATTGTCATCGGAGTCGAATTATTTCAGGCGAAAACTGGCCTAAATTCCATAGTATGAATTCGGCTGCTCATGAAAGATGAGGGAGGAAATACAAGCAACCGAATACCTTTTTCCATCCATTAAGGTCAATAATGTATGATATCCAAGCCAGTACAGCTGAAAACTGAACTACACAAATAACGACTTGCCTGGATTTTGGGCAATCACCCAATGGACTAACTCAACTCCCTTCTCGTCCCGCTTTCTTCACATATTTATCTAACCACTGATCTTGCTCCCAGAGCATGTGAAGAATGGATTCTCGCGCACGATATCCATGACTTTCTTTAGGTAGCATGACAAGTCGGGTAGTTGCACCGAGTCCTTTTAATGCATTAAAATATCGTTCGCTTTGCATTGGGTAGGTGCCGGAATTGTTGTCGTCTGCACCGTGAATTAATAATAATGCGTGCTTCATTTTATCAGCATTCATAAATGGGGACATAGTATTGTAGATGTCAGGTGCCTCCCAATAATTACGCTCTTCACTTTGAAATCCAAAAGGCGTGAGCGTCCGGTTATAGGCACCGCTTCGGGCGATTCCGGCGCGAAACAAGTCACTGTGCGTCAATAGATTCGCCGTCATAAATGCCCCATAGGAATGTCCACCAACACCGACTCGATTCGGATCAATGTACCCTAACGAATCGACAGCATCAATTGCCGCCTTCGCATTTGCGACCAATTGCGGTACAAAAGCATCATTTGGTTCATCATCACCTTCACCAACAACAGGAAAAGATGCGTCATCCAATACGGCGTATCCTCTCATTACATAGTATATCGGTGACCCATACCAGGGAAAGGTAAATTCGTTTGGTGACGTCGATACCTGGCCAGCACTGGCTTTATCTTTAAACTCTTCAGGATACGCCCACATCAACATGGGCAGCTTGTGCCCGCTACTTCGATCATAATTTGGTGGTAAATAAAGCGTAGCCGATAATGGTAATCCATCTTCGCGCGAATAACGAATAATTTCTTTATGGACATTTTGCATGCCCTCAAATGGATTGGTGAATTCGGTAACCTGTTTGGGTTTTTTTCCGGTTTTTATGTTTCTTATATAATAATTTGGGTAGTTAGTTTTAGATTCAATTCGAGTTAATATTGTCCCTTCTTCTATGTCCAATATCTTTGAAATACGCTCGAGCTTGTTGTTTTTTTCAGCGCGCCAAATACGGTTGGTTTGCTTTGTATCCATATTGAATTCATCGATAAAGGGAAGAATACCTTCTTCGGAAACGCCTTCACCACGCAGATACAGTTTGCGGTTGTCAATCGCCAGAACATCGCGCCCAAATTTATTCTCCATCGAAATAAATGAGCCTGGGTCATTGTATCTATCCTGAAAATTCCGCTCGAAAAATGTTTCAACTTTCGCGTCATTGTTAGAGGGATTAAACATGTAATAACGAGTCATTCGGGTTGGCCACCAATAGTCAGCTGCGAGTGCGACTTCGTCATTTCCCCATTCAATACCCGCAAATCGGTCTTTTGTTTTTACCAGGAGCTTGCCTTCTCCAGTAAAAGGGACATCGAGTTGGTACACGGCATCCCGGTGTGCTACTTCCTTGTTCCCATCTCCATCATCGAGCGCCAAAGTATAGTAAAGCGAAGCAGGTTTGTCGGGGCGCCAGGACATATTTCGCTTACCTTTCCGTGTCGACATGAATCCTTTTGGACGATCTTCTTCTAATGGCGATTCTAAAACAATTTGAACTAGGTTTCCATCTTTGTCATACACTGAAGTTGTAAATGGAAAACGACCAAGCGGTACGAGATAACTGAATGGTCGACTTATTTCTGAAATTAAAATGTAATTCCCGTCAGGCGAAAATGAAATTCCGCGATGCATGGCGGGCTCTTTCCAAAGCTTCATTTCGCCATCCAAAGTTACGCGATATAGCGCTGATGTGGCCAGTTGCTCAAAGTTGAATTCATCATTAGCGTTTTTAAGAAGATCTTGGTACGTGCGATTTTGAGCTTTTTTGCCATCATTAACAGAAATTGTAGGGCCAGTTGGAATTGATTTTGTATCGTCAATGAGAGGTTTTCGATTTTCATCAAGCACACGAACTATGAGCGATTTTCCATCGCGTGCCCATAGAAATGGTCGTCCCATGTTCCCATTTAAATTGTCCGAAGTCAATGACTTGGCTGTAGCGGTCTCGACATCCAGTACGAAAAGCTGAACACCCTTATCTGTCGTATGCGTAAATGCGACTTTATCCTGATCCGGAGACCAAGAGATATTCGCAATTCTTGGACTTTCCGGAAGTCCGGAAACCATTTCTTCTTTACCCTTTTTGAGATGATAAATAGAAATGCTCGTTGCGTATGATGTTCGACTGCCAATATTTGTTTTTGGGTTGATGCGAAGACCTGCAAGTCGCATTTCTTTTTCCGAAAGTTCGTCGATTGACTTAAATTGGTTTCGATAAATCATGATGGCGCGTTCACCTTTGTCATCGACCGAAATACGCGGAGGTAGCTTAGCGTCAACCAACCTCAATATATCTCTGTGCGGCTGCTGATAATCCAAATCAAGCTGGGCCAATGCGTTCGCCACAAAAAACAATATAAGTGTGAAGGAAGTAATTAGTTTCATGATTTATACGTGTTTAAATTGGTGTGGTAATTATTTTATTAATGAATACCTGCGGCGATCATTACCTAAGAAAATACCGCAGGGATAAATTTTGATAAACAATTAAAATTGTGGGCAATAATACCCATCGTCTTTATAATCTCCGATATATCGAATAGATAGTTCAAATGTATGTTGTCCAGCTCTGTACGTTGTAATGTCGTCAATTGAAACGTCGTACGATAGGCCAAATATTACACGTTGAAATTCAATGCCCACCATAGCAACAATATCTCTAAATGCATAGCTGTCGATATCATGCGTTAGTCGACCCCAAATGCCAGCATGTAATGCCATTTCCTTGACATCATTGAGTATGGATCGAACACCTGATCCAGCCAATAATTGTTGATGCGTTCCTTGCGTCATGAACACGAGTCGAGGAGTGAAAGCTAATGTATAATCTTGTATTAAATGGGAGGCAACATGTGCAACATACCGTCGCTTCAGACTATTTTCATTGATCAATCCTACAGGTGCTGTATTTAAATTTTCATCTTGGTAAAATGAAATGTTCGGTTCGAGCATATGGAACGCTGCCCCGCCAACTTCTAACGTGAAATTTTTATTTATTGGAGTCGAATAATTTAGACCGATACTTAAATCAAAGTGGGCAAAATTATTAATCGGCAATTCTTCATTCGACGAAAATGGAAATTCGTCAACACCATTGAATTGATCTTGAAAAGTAAAGTTTTCAAATGAAAAATTCTTTTGTACAAGGCCAAATTGTATACCGGCAGACAGGTAATTAACCTTCCCTTCTCCAAGCCTTTTATGAAAAGCGCCATTAAACGTAATCGAATTGTTCGAGTAATCAAACGGATTGATTCGATCACTTGCAATTAATACACCGGCCCCAATTTTATCGCCATTTGTGTTTTTCCGGCCAAAGGATAACCGAGCGTCCCCTGACAACAAAAAGCTTTTATACGGATCACCGAGCATACCGGACCATTGATCTCGATATAGGGCCGATATTCGAAAATTTCCCTGATACCCTCCAGTCAATGCAGGATTTAAAGTAAGCGGTGCCGCAAATGTTTGTGAGATATTCAAGTCTTGAGCGAAGGCTTTGTGGTTCACCGAACATACCAATGTGCCTATAAAAAGGAGAGTGGCTAATTGAATCTCATGGAACTTGCCCCGTTGCCTGGCCGAAGTAAAATTTGTAAACCGGATGTTGTCGATTAATTGTTTCATCAACGTATTAAACTGCATGGATCAAATCGTATTGCGTAATAATATGACGTTGTCCTGCTTTATCTTTTACAATAACGGCCGAAATCTGCTTATTAAGATATCTGCTTAACTTTTTGCAAGAAGTTTCGGATGACAACTCCGGGAATGGTTCATCCATAATACTAGCAACGTGGTGATCGGAATGTTGGAGTGGATTGTCAAGGACGTAGGCCAGTAATTTTGTTTCGTCTATTGATCCTAATATCGACCCATTTTCAACAACTGGCATTTGCGAAATATCTTCCATTCGCATTTTTTCTATGGCTTCTTTTACAGTTTGGTCGGGAGACAAGGTCATAAATCGTTTGTCTGATTTGCGTCGTATCAAATCTTGTAGCGTCATCTCTTCATCCAGAAAACCTCTGTCGCGCATCCAATCATCATTAAATATCTTACCTATATAACGGCTACCATGGTCATGGAAAATGAGGACAACAACATCGTCGGGTTTGAATTTATCCTTCATTTGCATCAATCCAGCCATGGCTGAGCCCGCCGAGTAACCTAGTAATAGGCCTTCCTCTCGGGCAAGCCGGCGTGTATAAACTGCACCATCCTTGTCGGTCACCTTTTCAAAATGGTCAATTACATCAAAGTCGACGTTTTTGGGAATGATGTCTTCTCCAATTCCTTCTGTTATGTACGCATAGATTTCGTTTTCGTCGAATTCACCCGTTTCATGGTACTTTTTAAGTGCTGAACCATATGTGTCGATTCCCCAAATTTTGACATTTGGATTTTGTTCTTTCAGATATTTGCCAGTTCCGGATATTGTTCCTCCCGTACCTACTCCTACCACCAAATGCGTTATTTTTCCTTCCGTTTGTTCCCATATTTCAGGTCCTGTAGATTCGTAGTGAGCAACGGTATTAGAGGGATTATCGTATTGGTTGCACCAATATGAGTTGGGCGTGCTTTTATTGATCCGCTCTGCAACGCTGTAGTACGACCTTGGATCATCAGCGCTGACATTTGTAGGACAAACAACAACTTCAGCACCTAATGACCGCAGAAGGTCTATCTTTTCTTTGCTTTGTTTGTCGCTCGTAGTAAATATACAGTGGTAACCCTTGACACATGCGGCTATGGCCAATCCCATACCGGTGTTACCAGAGGTACATTCAATGATAGTGCCACCCGGTTTGATTAGACCGTTTTTCTCCGCATCTTCTAACATTTTTAGGGCCATTCTGTCCTTAATGGAGTGACCAGGATTGAAGGTTTCCACTTTTGCCAGGACCGTGCAGGGCAACTCGCTTGTAATCTTATTAATTTTAACCAATGGCGTTTTGCCAATGGTATCAAGAATGCTATTGTAATACATGTATTGTTATTTGCCGCTTGTGAGCTTGGATTCAGCGCGCAAATATCTGACTTTTACATAGAAACGTGCGTCTAAAGCACCAAGATCTTTGGCAATAGATGGACTAACAACAACCAATACATCATTTGGGTAACCAATGCTAGGTATGTTGCCGATTACTTTGGCCCTAATGCTATTGCCGTACATGGGATTGGTTACTTCAATCCAACTATTTCGAGTGGCATAGCGATGCAAGACAAAATGTCCTTTGAGGCCAGTTGCATTTTTATCCCAAAATGCAGCTCCTTTTTCTTCACTCAATGTATAAAGATGTATGTCGCTGTTGTAATCCTGTTCAAATGAGCTTTCCTCGCTGTCGAAAGGACGCTCAATCTGCTCCCTTGTTTCTTGTTTTTCGACAATTAAAGCTTCGTCTAAATCCACAAATGGAAGCTCAACAGGATCAATACTTTGATAATTGTTCCTTGCGATTTTTGGTAGATAACCCAGGAGCAGATGTTGCCCCAAATCCAATGCGTTTCGTTCCAAGTTGTTGAGGTCTTTGATCGCAGTCATATTTAGCTGGAAGTAGCGTCGACAGATTCGAAAGACGGTTTCACGTTTTTTTACAGCATAGTAGATTGCATTTACATTTTTGCCCCTTGAATCGTACATAAGGGATTCGTTGTTAAATGGAACGATGAGTTTTTGATGCACTTGGATACCAACGCCGGTAATATCATTAACTTCTTGAATATCATGAACTTTTGCTCCATAACGTCGAGCAATGTTGTAAAGGGTTTCTTTTGGCTGCACATCGTGGATGTAATAAGCGAGGTCAGCGGATTTATCGTAATGTACATGGATGTCTTGCCCAAAAAGGAATGTGTTTAATACTAGTATCATTCCTAATGCAAGAAATCGAATCAAGTGCTTCATATTACAAAAATATGGAATATATTTAATACTTGTTTTGAGGTAGATAGGATACAGTTACCCAGAATTCCTCCTCAATTATCAGTATTTGAATTAAGAACGATAATAAAATCGTTTTATGATGTCAAATCCTTTCCCTCAAAACTAAAAGGAAGTAAATCTTTCACGGAATGAAAAATCCGATAGGCGCCTGATTGACTTGCCATAATAATTGGAAAATCGGTTCCCGATCGATTGACCGTCTCACAGAGTACCTGCCGGCAGGCACCACAAGGGGCGGCGATAAGCTCTGCATTGCCATTTAATGCCACTACTGCAAATAGTTTAACTTTCGTCTCCCTATTGTCAGAATATGTTTTTTGTAAGGCCACTTGTTCGGCACAATTACACATCGGATATGAGGCGTTTTCCTGGTTGTTACCGGTTATGATGGTCTCCTCATGATTGACCAGTGCTGCACCAACTTTGAACTTTGAATAGGGTGCATATGCTCTTGTCGCCGCTTCTATGGCTGACTCAATAAGTCGTTGATGAAGTGATGGCAAGTGGCGCCAATCATCACCTTCACTGTAGTTAATCGCATGCTGCTTGTCGATCATATTGCCCGATTGTATATTTATATTCGACTGCATTATAAGTAGATGCAGCTAAAATAATGTTAGTTAAAAAAACGAACATCACTTTGCAAATTAAGGATAATTTTGCCGGACATAAAAAACGCCATGACTCAACATATATTGCTATTCGGAGCTGGTCGATCGGCAACACATCTTATTCGTTATCTTTTATCCTATGCATCGGGTGAAAGTTGGAACTTGACTGTTGTTGACGCAAACATTGCGCAAGCCAAAAAAAAGGTGAATGGACACGAACATGGGAAAGTGGTCTCCTTTGATATTATGGAAAATGACATGCGCAGGAAACTGATCGAAAGTGCGGATCTTGTCATTTCGCTGTTGCCAGCCCACCTACATAACATTGTAGCCAAAGATTGTCTGGACATTGGCCGGCATCTTTGCACCGCATCTTATGTTTCTCCTGAAATGGATAAAATGGCGGCAGAAGCCCGTTCAAAAAATATCATCTTTATGGGTGAACTCGGACTAGATCCTGGCCTTGATCATATGTCTGCCCTGGAGGTTATCGACGATATCAAATCGAAAGGAGGGCATATGCTGGCATTTAAGAGTTACACGGGTGGATTAGTTGCGCCGGAATCAGATGATAATCCATGGCATTATAAAATTTCTTGGAACCCAAGAAATGTTGTGCTTGCTGGACGAGGCACCGCCACTTATTTATTGGATGGAGGCCTGAAGTATATTCCTTACTATCAGCTTTTTAATCGGTATGAGCTTGTACCCATCAATGGAATGGGTGACTATGAAATGTACGCCAACCGCGATTCACTCAGTTACCGTCAAATTTATGGAATAGAAGATGTTCAGACGATTATTCGAGGCACCTTACGACATCGCGGATATTGTGATGCTTGGTCAGCGCTCGTTCAGCTTGGACTAACAAATGATGAAGTGGAAATAGCGCAGGTAACCTCGCTCAGTGATTTGTTACAAGCACATATTCCAGCTGGTAGCGGTAGTTTGGAGAATCGAGTGGCAACATACATTGGTGTGAAGGAGGAGTCCGACGTCATACTAAAGTTAAAATTTTTGGACTTGTTTTCAACGTCAAAGAAAATATTTAGAGACATGACCGCAGCGCAAATTATTGAAGAGGTTATTAAAGAAAAATGGAAATTGAATCCTGACGATAAGGATATGATTATCATGAAGCATGAGTTTGAGTATGAAATCGACGGCAAACTGCACAAGAAAACGTCTACTTTGGTTTCGAAAGGGAAGGATGCGGTCGAAACGGCTATGAGTAAGCTTGTCGGCCTGCCCTTGGCCATTTTTGCAAAGCTTGTTCTAACGAGGCAGGTGACAAATGCTTCATCGACTCGACCGGTAGACCCTGAGATCTATATACCGATATTAAATGAATTAAAGTCATATGATGTTGAGTTCATTCACAGAAATTAATTAATGGCCCTTCGTTTTAATGATAACGAGAATAATGTCCCGATTTCTTGCCAGTGATGAAAATGCTAGGGCATTACAAATAAGCGGGATACTGCGATTTGGCATTGTCCTTTTTCAAGGAATTATTCTTGTAAAAGCTGGCCTCGACCCTTATTTAATTGCGGTTGTTGAATCATTTTACTTCTTATATAATTTGTCTCGTTATTATTTTTTATCTGGTGGTAAGTACGCTGGCTTTAGTAAGCAAAAAGAAAGATCCGGCGACTTTGCTAATATATTTTGGGGATTTAATTTAATCGGACTGTTGAGTGCCATCACTTGCATTGTTATTTTGATAACAGTAGGAACGGATTTTTCATCATTATTGGAACTCGATTATGTTCAATTCGTATTGCCACTTCTATTATTTTTTTCCTTGCCAATTGACACGTACGAATTGTTTTATATCATTCGAAAAAAGACAGTTCACGTAGTTGCATACACCGCAATAGTTCAACTTATCCAACTGATTGGTCTTGTCGCTCTATTGTTGACGGGCTATCATATGGGGCATGTCTTACTCTTTATCACATGTTTATTCGCAATTCGGTATGTCCATATTCTTTTGATTTCGGATGTGCTTGTGAAGATTCCACGCTTAGGTGCTGTAAAATTTGTTGTCTTTGCCATGCCCCTAATCCTACATTCTTTGCTTGCCGGGTTAACTGATTATGTGGATGGGTGGTTAATCAAGGCTCATTTCGATGATGCAGCATTTGCCATTTACCGCTACGGTGCTCGCGAGCTGCCCTTAAATGCAATTCTGATTTCCGCAGTAATCAGTGGACTCATTATGCAAAAAAATGACGAAAAACAGGCGATTAAACAAGAAATAAAAAGAGTGCTCAAAACACTAACGCCAATTTTGAGTCTGTTAATTCTGATATCCCCGTTATTATTTCAACTGGTTTATAGCAGTGACTACCTTATTTCAGCATTGTATTTTAATTTGTATGCCTTGCTAATCTTAAGCAGGGCTGTATTTGTGCAGGTATATTTTTATCGTGCCGATGATCGTTGGCTTTTGACCTGGATCTCATTGGCTGAAGTTGCCTGCAACATAGGATTGAGTCTTGTATTACTTCAGTATTTTGGAATCATGGGTGTGCCAATTGCGACCTTAGTCGTCGATGTGGTTTTTCGCATTTTTATGATTGTTTTAGTAAGACAGAAATACAACAAACGGTTGATTGAATATTACCCGGTTCGCGTTCACATGATAAGTGTGCTCGCCTTGTGTACTTGTTTCTATATTTCTTATAGTATTTTTTTTTAATCAACTACTAGGCGATAGGGTAGAACAAAAGATATCGGATAAAAACTAGGACCATGCCAAGTCGCAAGTACTACGTATATGTAATCGAATTGTCGAGAAAATCATTTTCTGAAGACAAGATATTTCGAGAGGCAAATCCCCAATATAATGGTGTGCTGCAATGTCTGTATGTTGGTATGACAAGTAAATCACCAAAACAACGTTTGATTGAACACAAAACCAAAGCACGTAGTAAAAAGGGGTTTAAACTGTCAGCGAGACTTGTTGAAAAATATGGCATGTACTTACGTCCAAGTATATACACTGGCATGGAATTTTCGACACGAGAGAAGGCATTGGAGCAGGAGAAAATACTGGCTTTGAAGTTACGAAAGCAAGGATATGCCGTATGGTACAATTGAGTATTGTTATTGATTACATCATTTATTAACCTGGAGTTATTGGACTACAAACAAAAATTCGAGCTAAACCTGACAAGGCATTTTAAAACCAGAGAAATAGCCAATCTTTGGCGTATTGTAAAGGAAGATGTTTTTCAGCCTTCTGGATTTAGTCGCTTTGATGAAATCATCAATCGTCTAAAAAGGGGAGAGCCGGTTCAATATATTACAGGAATAGAGCATTTTTATGGGTCCGTTTTCAGCGTTAATGAGCATGTATTAATTCCTCGTCCGGAAACCGAAGAACTTGTTCACTGGGTACTGGAGTCGCACGGGAATGATCCAAAACGTGTGTTGGATATTGGAACGGGAAGCGGTTGTATAGCATGTACGTTGAAATTAAATCGACCGAATTGGCATGTCGATGGTATTGATGTTTCATCCGCGGCATTAGATATCGCAAAAGAAAATTCCAAACGATTGGGTTGCATAGTGGACTTTACGCTCAGTGATATAAGGAGGCGTAACTTTATTCGAACGAAGTACGATATAATTGTGAGCAATCCACCTTACGTTCTGGAATCCGAAAAATCAGATATGGAATCAAGCGTTCTGAATTTCGAACCTGCGCAAGCGCTATTTGTTGCGGACGATGATCCACTTTACTATTATAGGTGCATATTAGAAGATGTAAAAAGAAATACGTCTCGCGCAGTCGTCTATTTTGAAATTCACCCTGAGTTAATCGAAAAGATGGAAACACTATTTCAAGATTTTGGTGCTCAAAAATTTACTTGTAAACAAGATCTGCAAGGTGCTAATCGCTTGGTGATGGGAAAATTTAACACAGAAGAACAGATTTCGCACGAATAATGGGGTCATGTTAGACTGCGATCAATTTACGAATTGAAAAGGCCCGAAGCACGAGCTTCGGACCTCCCAAATTATCAAAAAAGTGTCGAATCTTTATGAATGTACCGTGTGTTTATAATTCATTATTTTATTGCATAAGAAAGGCTAAAGGAAAATGATTGTCCTGGTGAGAATCGTGAAAATAATCGATTTTCCGACTGGAACGACTTATACAGAAATTCTCGATCTGCATTAAGTAAGTTTTTTGCCCCAAAGCTGACCTTTAATTTTTCTCCTACACGTTTAGAAACTTTTAAATTCAGACTTTCAAAAGGCTGTTCGTAAATGTCCGGAATATTACCAATGCCAACAATCGACAATCGCTCACCTTGCATATTAAAACTAAGGTTTACGTCCAATCCATTATTGGGCAGACGATAATTTAATCCTGCGTTAACTAGAAATGGTGATTGTCCAGCCATGTCGCGTGTCGTTCCAATGGTTTCACCTATACGAGCATTTTCGATACGCGAGATGCGCTCCATCTCGTTCATCTCTACTTCAGAAGACACAATCGCCACATTAGCCTGAACAGAAAGATTTGGAATGGATAAAAAATCCAATGATTTTCGAACTTCCATTTCGACACCGATAACCTCGGCATCACCCACATTACGAGGTGTAAAATTATCAGGTGATAAGTCGTCAAATACTGTTAACTCTATAGGATCTTTAAATTTCTTGTAAAATCCTGACAGTGATACGACTTGGCCACGATCGAAGAAATATTCCCAACGCGCATCGAAATTAGCAATATGCGATTCTTCTAAATCAATATTTCCTATGAAGACCCGATTTGACAATCGATCTGTGATCTGAACCAGTGATTTTTCTTTAAATGAAGGACGGGCGAGCGTACTGGCATAAGAAAACCGAACGTTCATATCTTCCTTCACTGAATAAATTATAGCGGCTGAAGGCAAAATATCCGTTTCGTCCAGTACGGTTTGATCAACTAAAAACCTAGTTGCATTATTATTTTGACCGGTAAATTTGGTTTCAAAAATTTCCAGACGTGCGCCATATATCAATTTAAGTTTTTCCGATAAAGGCAATTCATTCATTAAATAGGCCGCGATGAGGTTTTGATTTGCCTCGTATGAGTTTGCTGGTTCAAAGTTTCCCTTTAGATAGGTGCCCGTTCTGGATTCTGGTGTCCAGATATTGGCCGTTTCCAAGAGCTCATTTTGATCACCTGAAAAATTAAATGAGACTTGATTGGAAACAAGGTGATTGTAATTTAAGATTTCATAATCACGTTCCTTATAGGTATACAGTCCGCCGATGGTGACTTTAGATGTCATATCATTGAATCCACTGAATTCATATGTGATATCCAGTTTTCCACTATAGTTGGTTTCATCTAATTCTCGCCAATCTCGTGTTGCTACGGCACCAACTGAAGGCCTTATTTCATATTTGCCGAATTCAGTCAACTCAAATGCCGTGGATCGAATATCCGGCTCATAGATTCGAGAAAAAGTTGGCGACAACTTCCAGTTTGCTGATAACCTACCGTCGAGGAAGGTGTGCTTTCCAGAAAGAAGAAAATTGGTCACTTCTCTTTGACTAAACTGAAGAACATCAATGAATAAATTGGCCGGGTTTTCCGGGGAATTTACACCTGCAAATTCACCAGCTTTGGATTCTCCATTTTGGCTGCGCATCGCGGTGAGTCCGATTTTGTGTCGGTCATATTTGACCGAAATACCGGCTAGACCACTCCATGCGTTGGTAATCGTTCCTAGTGCGCCTACACGGCTTCCATCACTTTCTAAATTGAAACGCGAAACGTCTTTTGGTTTACGATAAAATCCGAATTCTGCATTTTCATCAAAACTGTGATTAGTTGAATAGTTCAAAGCCAAATTATAGCCTATAGTTATTTTTTCCTTATTTAATTGGTTGCCAAGTGAAAAAGCAAAATTTCGATCCAAGAAAGGGGTAATTCGTTTTGTGCCTAAAGTTGGGTTGAGGCTACTTGTCATGCCATTCAACCGATGCCGGTTGCTGGCGTCGGCGGGATCAGGAACGACAGTTTTTTTATTGAATGGAAGATCTCTGTTTCCATCATCTATTGCTAACCAATCCAAGTTACCACCGTCATAACTCACAAAGTTGTTGTTAAAATTGACATTTGGATTATAGCCCACACCCACAGAAGCATTAATTGTTGATCTTTCCGGAAAATCTTTCGTTATTATTTCAACCATACCGCCGGTAAAATCTCCGGGTAAATTTGGTGTAAATGTTTTGTAGACGATAATATTGTCGATCAAATTGGTAGGAAAAATATCCATTTGCACAGTATTTCGATCAGGATCTAATCCGGGAATATCCATACCATTTAGTATTGTCTTAGTGTATCGATCACCCAATCCTCTAACGTACACATACTTTCCGCCTTCAACCGATACGCCTGGCACTCGTTTAATAGCCGCAGCCGCGTTTCCATCTCCCGTTTTGGCAAAAGTCTGGGCAGATAAGCCGTCAATAAAACTGACCGATTTTTTTTGCAATGTAAGCACCGCAGCCTCGGTATTTCGAACAGCTTTGGCGGTAATGACCACCTCCGATAATTGCTCAGAGTCTTCTCCCATACGCACGTTGAGCACTTCGATTTGGCCTTCTTTGATCTCGACATTTTCAACAATAAGGTCAGTATATCCCAAATAGTTGAAGACAACGTTGTATGTGCCGGGATCGACATTCAAATGGAATGCTCCATCTAAATCTGATGTTGTACCAGTCGTTGTACCTTGAATAATAACATCCGCAAAGGGTATCGTCTCACCTGTTGCTTCATCGTGAATTACTCCTCGAATTGCGGTCTGTGCAAATGTGCATAGGTAGAGGAGCGTGAATAATACAGTAAACAATTGTTTGATCATGATAACAATATTTCGACAATGATTGATAATTTGATTAATGCCAAAACCCCTTCATCTGTGTGAAAGGGCTTTGACTCGGTTTTATGATTTTACTTGATGATTAAAGCTTACCATTAAGTGCCCCCCATGACCAATTCGCAAATTCCGACATATCTGCTCCTACAGTGAAGGTATTCGAAGTAACTACGGTGTTACTTCCATTGCCAATTATGACATCAACCTCATCCTGGAGTACCTGTGTAATATTGGTTGCACATTCATCAACGCCCGTGTACACATTAGAAATGTCGGTAATAGATGCACCCGGTGAATCAACTTGATTATTCATAATTATCAAGTCTCCAGATCGCAGACGATCCATGGCATCCGTTTTGTCAGCACATGAATTATCCTTGTCAAAATTTTCGCGAATTTTCATGGTTTTGCCCGTAGCGAATCCACTGAAGGCGACATTTTGAACGGTACCCTGCGCCTTTGATTTGAAATCTGATCCGCTATGAGATCCATCTTCTGACAAGATCATTCCGTCGATAAGAGTGAATTTGCCGGTAGAGTAGGTTACATTCTCAGGTCCGTCAATTTCCAAGCCTTCGTCACCATCTCCACCGCCCATCACAACTACAAAATTTGATATAGTTCCGGCGTAGTTTTGGTCCAAGTCAATAGCATCATCGCCTTGATAAATAACGGCAGCATTTGTAATATCAACAGTGCCTCCGAAACATTCAATTCCATCGTCAAGATTTCCGACAACTTCAACGTGATCAATGACCGTACCACGACCGACTCCACCTAACGTTAGGCCGTTAATCTCATTTCCTGCACCGATTTCAGCTCCACCGTGTCGAATAGAGACATATCGTATTATACCGGAATCGTCATTTTCATCAGAACCTCCATAGCGTCCGTAAGATTCATTTCCCGGAATACCCTCGATTTGTGCTTCTGTATCACCATCTTCTGCCGATATCTTAGAATACCCAAGTATTATCAATCCACCCCATTTGGCATTATCTGAAGCAGTAAGGTTTGTTCCTGATTTCTGCCCAATCTCAATATTATCCAGTACAGATGTGAATATGATAGGATTGTCGACTGTACCCTCTGCCATAATTTTTCCACCACGTGCAACAATTAATGCCGTGGCCAAAGAGCCTGAACCTTCTCGCCCCTTGATTATGGTACCAGGTTGAATGGTTAAGGTCACACCTTCACCTACGACGACTTTGCTGGCAAGTACATAGCAATTGTCCGATGTCCAAGTCTCATTGCTCGTAATAATTCCTGATTTCACTACCTCATTGTCAACGTTCAAATCGATACAAGTTCCGCTAGAACAAACTTGATTTGGAAGACATACCACGTTCGCACAAGGATCACCTCCTTCATCGTCATCACATCCTATCAATCCAAAGGCCCCGAAGGCAAAGAAGAAATAAAATAGCGTTCTTAAATTTTTGATCATCATGGTATTTTTTTTGTTTATCTATTCAATTTTGCTGCAAATGAACAAGCTTTAGGTCACCTTCAAATGAAGTCTGTATTAACTGTGTGTTAAATCGATTGAACCGATCGTCTAATGCTGTGTTATTAGCCATGACAAAATCAAATCACATGTCCTATCTCGATACTACAATTGATATCTATAAAGAAGCTGCGGAGAATCCGCAAGAGGGTTTATGTTGTACCACAACACCTATTTGGCAATTACCTGAACTCTCCATTCCGAGTGAAATGTTACGCATGAATTATGGTTGCGGCAGCACTGTCCATCCCCGTGATTTAAGTGATGCTAAGCGTATTTTATACGTCGGTGTAGGTGGAGGCATGGAACTGTTGCAATTTGCCTATTTCGCACGGCATAAAGGTGCTGTAATAGGTGTTGATGTTGTGGACGAAATGATTGAAGCGAGCCGGCGCAATTTTGAGATTGCCGAAAAAGAAAATGCTTGGTTTGATGCGTCGTTTATCGACCTTAAAAAAGGTGATGCACTTAATCTTCCGGTAGAAGATGAATCCATTGACGTTGCAGCGCAAAACTGCCTTTTCAATATCTTCAAAAAAGATGACCTGAAACAAGCGTTGAGCGAGATGTACAGAGTGCTCAAGCCGCATGGACGACTTGTGTTGAGTGACCCGATTTGTGAGAAAGAAATGCCCGCACATATACAAGATGACGAAAGGCTGAGAGCGCTTTGCTTAAGCGGAGCTCTAACGCTAAAAGACTATATTGATATGATAACTGATTGCGGATTTGGTACGGTAGAGATTCGTGCCAAGCGACCTTACCGAATATTATCACCGGGAAAGTACGATGTCGATGAAATATTTTTTATCGAAAGCGTGGAGGTTTGCGCCATCAAAGATCCAATGCCGCAAGATGGACCTTGCGTATTTACCGGTAAGACGGCCATCTATTTTGGAGATGAGGAATATTTTGATGATAATAATGGGCATGTACTAATGACAGACCAACCGTTGGCGGTTTGCGATAAGACGGCAAATGCACTTCAAACCCTTGAGAGGTCTGATATTTACATTTCAGATTCAACCTATTTCTATGATGGCGGTGGGTGTTGTTAAGTGTCCTTGCCTCTGGCGGATTTTTCGCTCAAAAAAATAATGTTACGATAAATTTGGGATCGCCTACAGGCGACCCCAAATTCCATTCCAAAACTACTCGTTAGATTGAATAGTGCAAAGATGAATAGGTTGTGTTATGCGCATATTAAGGCAGTCTTAATTAATTTACAATACATTGGCATTTTATACTATGACTTACATATCGCCTGATATGTAGGGAATGCAAGTCAAATCCTTACTGACCACAACTCGAAAGTTAGAGCCCAGAATTGACTCGAGACTACCAATGTCAAACGTAATTCATAATGGAATTTCACAGAATCACTTAGAAGACGAGATTATATGTAATACTATCTATATGTATAACTTGATTAAAAACATTTAGTTATGTCACAATTTACGTAAAAAATTAAAAAAAGTTATTTTTACTTCAAAAAATGTTACTAATACTTATATTTGTGTGCAAAATACTTATTTAACCAAACTGATACATATGAAAATCGAAGTAAGAAATCAAGCTAAAATTGCTAACAAGTACATCCGTTTTGCCAAGTGGAAGGTTAGAAGCATTTGCAGAAAGTATAACGCTTCCATGTATTCCGAAATCTTCATTAGGAAGGAATCGACGAAACCCATGGTGTTTAGTGCCACCGTTAAGCTTGGTGTTCCCGGTCCTGACTTAATAGTCACCTCCCAAGCTGACAACTTGAATGAACTGTGGGCTGAAATCTCCGATAAATTAAAAAGTAAACTTCGCAAGTATACCAGTAGAAAGAAGATGTAATGTTTTAAATCTTGCAACGGCTAGAATTCTGATATGAGCATAAAATATTCTCCTATTCAACGATTTCGAAGATTATTGGCTCTCGAGCAAAAGGACATCACACAAGTTTATATTTACGCTTTTTTTAATGGTTTAGTCAATCTGACGCTGCCACTTGGTATTCAGGCTATTGTTAATCTTATTCAGGGCGGAGAAATTACGACTTCATGGTATGTATTGGTTTCTTTTGTCGTGTTGGGAGTAGCCGTGACAGGTGGGCTTCAATTGTTGCAGCTTCGAATCGTTGAAAATTTGGCCCAAAAAATATTCAGCAATGCTTCTTTTGAGTTTGCCTTTCGAATTCCTCGAATAAAATACGAAGCTTTTCGAAATTACTATGGCCCCGATTTGGCAAATCGTTTTTTTGATACAATGACTATCCAGAAGGGACTCCCAAAAATTCTTATTGATTTTTCATTGGCGATTTTTCAGGTGATCGCAGGGCTCATTGTATTGAGTATGTACCATTCATTTTTTATCCTGTTTAGTGTACTCTTAGTCATTATAGTCTATCTAATCATTAAATATACAGGACCAAGCGGATTGAATACCAGTTTACAAGAGTCCAATCAAAAATACAAAATTGCTTTTTGGTTGGAGGAAGTTGCTCGAAGTAAATTATCCTTTAAACTTGCAGGGGATAATAAGTTGAATTTATCTAAAACTGATCGGCACGTCGAAGGATATTTAAAGGCACGTGAAGGACATTTTAAGGTAATTATCTGGCAATCTGTTTTTCTAATATTATTTAAGGTGTTGATTGCCGCAGGATTACTGGTCGTAGGAAGTATTCTTGTCTTTAACGAGGAAATGAATATTGGGCAGTTTGTGGCAGCCGAAATAATTATAATTCTCATTATTGCTTCCGTAGAAAAGTTGATTAAGACTATCGAGTCAATTTACGATGTGCTAACTGCTCTGGAAAAAGTTGGTTTTGTTTTTGATAAACCCATGGATGATTTCGAAGGTATATCATTGGAGGAATCCGATGACTCGTTTTCTTTGAGTATGGAGAATGTCTCCTATCGATATGAAGATGCTGCTGTGGAAACACTTAAAAATCTTGATTTTAATATTTCCAAAAACACCTCCGTGTTATTTTATGGCCCTCCGAGTTCTGGTAAGTCTACTTTGATAAAAATTATTGCCGGAGTGCTAGAGCCAACAAACGGAATAGTAAAGTATAATGATTTTCCACTTCGCTCGCTAGATTTTGATGAGTTGAAAGAAGAAATTGGTTTTTGTCTATCCAATAGTGAGATATTCCATGGTACAATCCTCGAAAATATTTCTATGGAACGTGATAAAGCCACGGCGCAAAATATCAATCGAGCATTGCAAATTACCGGTTTAACAGAGCAGATATCGAAGTCGCCTCTTGGTTTAAACACGGTTATCGATCCAGAAGGGAAGCGAATTCCTCGGAACATGCAAAATAGAATACTTCTCGCTCGAGCGATTGCCACCAACCCAAGGTTGTTGGTCATAGAGGACACGTTGGATCATCTGGAATCGCATGAAAAAAGAAAAATTGTAGAGCGACTAACAAGCAGTCAAAATCGGTGGCGTGTGCTGGTTTCATCAGTGGATGTAGTGTGGCAAGATTTCATAGATGAGTCATTTAAACTTGAAAATGGAGCGCTTTTCAATTATTGATAAACAGATTGATTTATGTTAAACATTAGCCCAATTTCAGTTAGCCCGTACATTGATAAATCTCAATACCGATCCTACCAGAATTTGGCACAAAGATCGACATCGCGATGGCTTATCAAAGTATTACTTGCTCTTCTTCTTGTATCAATCTTGAGTATGTTCTTGCCTTGGACGCAAAATGTTCGTTCTAAGGGCTTCATAACTACTTTGAATCCTTACGACAAACCGCAGCACATTCAACCGTTGATCGGCGGTAAAATAGATTCGTGGTACGTCAAAGAAGGCGACATTGTTGCAATTGGCGATACGATTGTTAGGTTAACGGAAGCAAAAGAGGATTATCTAGACCCGGAGTTGTTGACGAATACGGAAGACCAACGCCAGGCGAAACGTTTATCTGCCGAATCTTTTAGAGCTAAAAGACAATTTCTCAATGATCAATTAATGGCATTAGGGGAGTACAGATTGTCTAAGTTAGAACAGTTGAAAATAAGACAAGAGCAAATTGATCTTGAAATTCAAACAGCCAAGCTTGATCTAGATGCGGCTAATACATATGTGGAAAATGCAACCAATCAACTACAGCGAATGGAGTACATGTATGATAATGGTGTAAAGTCTTTGACTGATCTCGAAACCAAGAAGTTGGCCAAGCGCGAAGCTGATGCCAAAAAACTTGCGGCGCAGAATAAATTTAATAAATTTCAAAACGATAAATTGACCGTAGCGCAGGAGGTTGAATTGATAAAAAGAGAGTACGATCAAAAGGTATCAAAAATCGAATCAGATATTCGGTCGGCCGACTCCAAACGCTTTTCACTCCTTGGCGAAACGACAAAACTGCAATCTACCTATAACAAAATTAAGAGGCGTCAGCAAGCATTTGTTATTGTGTCTCCAATAGATGGTAGAATAACCAAGGTCCTGAAAAATGGTATAGGAGAGTTTGTCAAGGCACAAGAAAACATTGCGACAATTGTTCCGTCGACTTACCAAAAGGCGGTTGAATTGTACATCGAACCCAATGATATGCCTCTTATACAAGAAGGCAGACACGTTCGGGTTCAGTTTGATGGCTGGCCTGCCATAATCTTTAGTGGTTGGCCAAAACGCTCTTTTGGAACGTTCGGTGGACGAGTTTTTGCTGTGGACAATGATATAAGCCAAAATGGCAAGTATCGAATACTTGTTGTCGAAGATGATGAAGAAAAGGAATGGCCAAACTTAATTCGAATCGGGTCTGGGGCAACGGGATTGTTGTTGCTAAACGATGTGAAAGTAGGTTATGAGTTATGGAGAAGGCTAAATGGTTTTCCTCCCGACTTTTATTCAAGTAGCTCAAGTAACGAAGTAAAAAATAAGGCACCAATCCGCAAGCTAAAATGATATTGGTAAAAGCCGTTAGTTTTTAATCAATCTCAAGTTCGATGATAAGACATGAATAAATTTTTGACAATTATATTATTTGTTTATTGTTCTCAAGCAGTTGGTAGGTCCAATACGAATGATACATTGTACTTAAAAGACTACTTGGACCAGTTATATCAAAACTATCCTTTAATTAAGAAAGCTAATTTATATAATGAAGTATCTGCGGCCTACGCTCTTCAAGGCAGGGGAGTGGTCGACCCCCAAATAGGATCAAGTTATCAGGCCAAGGATTTTAAAAACACGAATTACTTTACTATTTGGCGGAGCGAGGCCCAGATTCCCACACGTCTTCCAATTCATTTTTCGATCGGTTACGAAAATAATGATGGAGATTTTCTCAATCCCGAAAATAATGTACCCGATCGAGGACTGATGTATGGAACGGTCAACCTGAGCATCGTTCGTGGTTTTCTATTCAACGAACAACGTTATATATTAAAATCTGCAGAACTAAATCAATTAAAAGGTCAAATTGACCGAGATGTTTTGAAGCGTGAAGTCGTGTATCAATCAATTCTTGCCTATTTAGATTGGTCGGATGTCTTTTATAACAATCAAATTTATGAGGAGTATAAGGAGGTAATTGTAGAGCGACATAATGGTATTAAGCAGTTGTTTGTCAATGGAGACCGTCCGGCAATTGATACGGTTGAGTCCAGAATGAACTTAAACAATGCAGACAAATTAGTATTAGAGTCGCGAGCTCGTCTTGAAATGAATAGGCAAAGATTAAACCTATTCCTATGGGACGAGCAGGGTAATCCCTTGACTATTAACGTGAATATAGCCCCAGAGTATATTGAAAAGTGTATCTCTGGGGTGGAAGAATTGATGCCTAACTTTTCTCCTAATGTCAACGACGATCCAATGATAAGAAAAATCAAAAATCAGCGAGAACAGTTAGTCGTTGAGAATCGCTGGGAAAAAGAAAACTTGAAACCGCAGCTCGATCTTAAATACAACACGATTCTAAATCTTGGGCAGACCGCTGGGACGGAGAATTTCAGCTTTAACGACTATAAATATGGATTGAAACTTGAAGTTCCAATTATCAATAGATCTGTTCGAGGTAAAATTAATCTGAATAGTGCGCGGATCGACCAGTTAGAATTAGACCTCATATACAAAGAGCAATCGCTTCAAATGAGAATGCAAATCTTGATAGCTAATCGAACAATTTACGAAAATGTGATAGCCGCTATTGACGAAAAAAGGCTTAATAGCCGTACCTTATATAATGCGGAGAAATTAAAATTTGGTCTGGGGGAGTCTTCTGTATTTCTGCTAAATAATCGTGAGCGTAAGGTATTGGAATCTGACTTGGAGTTTGTTTCGAGTTATACCGATTTGGCAAAAATTGTACTGGAGCTATATTATCTGCAGTTCAGGTAGTGAAAACCTTTCGAAAACATATTACTCAAGGTTTATAGCTGGAAATACGAAAACCCTAGTTTACTTGTTATGATTACGTTCATTACGTTTTTGTCGCACGGCCTCGTAGTGGTTGTAAACAGTATGGATGAAATTTAAAATCATGCCGAGGCCGACGAGGATATAAAAGATATTAAATATTTTACCTGCATTCGTCTGAGGAGAAAAATCACCATAGCCAATCGTAGTTAATGTAATAATGCAGAAGTATATACAATCGAGCCATTTCCAGCCTTCCAAAAAATGAAATACAATGCTTCCAAATCCAATGATGAAGATCGTTAGAAACAGAAGATTTCGATAAGCGGGGTCACGAAGGAATGAAGCAATGGTTTCGAAAAATGTATACATGCCTAGTCAGTTTAAAGCTCTCCGCCTTCGGGGCCATAGAAGAACACCCAGGTGGCAAAATCGGTTGTGAAGTTGATGAAACGATGTTCGATGCCCGCCGGAACAAATAGGACATCACCAACTTCAAAGTCAACCTGTTTATCCGCATACAAAAATTGCCCGCTGCCTCCCGCTATGACGTAAAGTTCATTCCTCGTATGAGGTGTTTGCTTGTCAACCAGGTCCGGCTTGTAGTATTCAATTTGCAGACTTCCATGTTCAAAAAGTGTTATAAATGGACTGGACTGTTTACTGAAGACGGCTTTCGCCTCTTTGAGCGATATCTTAAATTGTTCCGACATATTACCTAAATTCTATGCATGGAATGTACCATTTTTAAATCAATTTAACTTCACATAATTGTCAAAAATCATAGGTCTAAGCTTCCACCTAAGAACCCAAGTCGTCGTATCTTGAGCCGGACAATATAAAATTGGACTATGTCTACGAAGAACGGAAAGTACGCCACAATACACTATAGCAATTACCTACAACTAGACAAGGTACTTGGAGCGCAGCACCTAAGGAGTTCTGACCTCGAAGAAAGCCCGGCGCACGATGAAATGCTCTTTATCGTCATACATCAAGTATACGAGTTGTGGTTCAAGCAAATAATCCATGAGTTGACCTCAGTCGTACAAATGTTTAATACGGATGATGTGGACGAGAAGAATATAAGCACAGCTGTTTCTCGTTTAAAACGTGTTATCGAAATTCAGGAAGTTTTGATAAAGCAAATTCACGTGCTAGAAACTTTGACTCCATTAGATTTTTTGGACTTCAGAAATTATTTATTCCCGGCGTCTGGGTTCCAAAGCTTCCAATTTAGAATGGTTGAATCCCTATTGGGATTACGGGAAGAGGACCGAATTACGTATAACAATAAAAGGTATGACGCTGAATTTGATCCTGAACAACAGAAGCAATTGCAGGACGTCTTAGCGCACAGGACACTTTTCGATGCCATCGAAGACTGGCTAGAACGCACACCATTTTTAAAAGTAGGTGACTTTCAATTCCTGGATCGTTATCGAAATGCAGTTATGGTCATGATTGAAAAAGAGCAAAAGGCAATTCGCCAATCAGACTATTTGAGTGAACATGAAAAGGAAATGCGCCTGCGTATGTTGGGAACGACAGACACTTTTTTTGAGTCTATACTAGACGAAAATGTGCACGCTAAAATGATAGAAAAAGGTGAACTGCGCCTATCGTATCGCGCCACACTAGCCGCTTTACTGATTCGCGTATATAGAGACGAACCCATATTGCAGATGCCCTATAACCTCCTGACTAATATTGTAGAAATAGATGAATTATTTACTACTTGGAGATATAGACATAGTCAAATGGTTCTGCGCATGCTTGGCCGAAAAATAGGAACAGGCGGTTCGTCTGGTTATGATTATTTGCACGCCACTGCGGTCAAGCACCATATTTTTTGGGATTTTCATAATATTTCAACATTACTTATTCCACGCTCAGAAATTCCGGCCCTTCCGATTGAATTGAAGCGCCAACTTGGATTTTATTTTACGGATCAGTAACCATGAATTTATATGGAAGAAATTCTTAATTACATCGACGGTAAATTGATAAAACCTCTTTCCAGCGATTTTATCGATGTTTATGAACCTGCAAGAGGTCGTATATACGCAAAGGCGCCTGATTCGAATGAGGAGGATGTCCAACACGCAGTGGAGGCAGCGGGCCGTGCTCAGAAACATTGGATGAATAGTTCCATTTCGTATAGATATGAAATGTTGATGAAAGTAGTAGCCGGCATCGAGAAGCACTTTGATGCACTTGCTTTGGCTGAATCTAAAGATAACGGTAAGCCGCTATGGTTAGCCAGAAAGGTAGACATACCGCGAGCCAAAAGTAATTTTGAATTTTTTGCTACTGGAATAAAACATTTTGCGACGGCGGCTCATGAAATGAATGGGGCTGCAATTAATTACACGATCCGTCATGCGCTTGGCACAGTTGGCTGTATTTCACCATGGAATTTACCGCTGTATTTATTTTCCTGGAAAATTGCACCGGCGTTAGCCGCGGGAAACTGTGTGGTTGCAAAGCCATCGGAAGTAACACCCATGTCCGCATTCTTGTTAAGTAAAATTTGCATGGAAGCTGGCTTTCCACCAGGTGTATTGAATATCGTTCATGGACTTGGACATAAAGTTGGAGCAGCCATAACAAGCCACCCGGACATTAAGGCTATTTCATTTACAGGAAGTACGCAAACAGGTGCGGCGATCGCTAAAACTGCTGCTCCGATGTTTAAAAAACTATCATTGGAAATGGGTGGAAAAAACCCAAATATTATTTATTCCGATTGTGATTTTGACAAGATGTTATCAGTGACGATGCGATCCTCTTTTGCAAATCAAGGACAGATTTGCCTTTGTGGATCAAGGATTTTTATTGAAGCTCCGATTTATGAAAAATTCAAAGATGCTTTCGTCGAGCGAACAAAAAAAATGAAAATAGGACCACCTGATGATGATGCGACGAAAGTTGGCGCCGTGGTATCCCTTGAACACATGAATAAAATACTGTCCTATATAGAATTAGCCAAAGAAGAAGGAGGAACAATTTTATGCGGTGGACATCGCGTTGAATTAAATGGAGAATTTGAAAATGGCTATTATGTGGCTCCTACTATTATTGAGGGACTGTCCCATGACTGCCGTATAAACCAGGAAGAAATATTTGGGCCTGTCGTCACCATTATGCCGTTCGAAAATGAAGATGAAGTACTTCGGTATGCAAACAGCACTGACTATGGATTGTCTGCTACCTTGTGGACATCTAATCTACAGCGCAGCCAACGGATGGCCGCCAAACTTGATGCGGGTATAGTATGGATAAATACCTGGTTACTCCGGGATTTACGCACACCATTTGGTGGCGTTAAAGACTCAGGTGTTGGTCGAGAAGGAGGTTGGGACGCCTTACATTTTTTCACAGAACCTAAAAATATTTGTATAGCCTATTAAATAGGAATTTAAGTTGGATATAAAAAAAGAAATATCATACTTTCGGATTAATGGACATGGTCATGTGCTACCTGAGCCTGAAGAAATTCCGCGTTTTATGCGTGAGCAGGAATTGTTTTGGATCAGTGATGATCGAAAATACATGCATCAAGGAAAATGGCGACGACCAATTGATAACGAAACATACTTCGTTGATAAAAGACTTCCTTGGATGGATGCCCACAGTATTGATCACGAAGTGATTTTAAATCTGTCTCAACTTTATGGAAATGATTTAACTGGCCAGGTGCTAAAAGATGTAATCCGTTTTCAAAACGACTTTAATGCAAGCTTAGAGGAAAGATTTCCAACTAGATTTACACCAGGGTTTGTCGTTCAGGCTGCTGATCGTGATTTTGCATTGAACGAGATGCGTCGATGTGTTGAAGAGTTGCAAATGGATGTCCTTTGCCTTCCTACACACTTTTACCATCCTGAAGAAAATCATTGGCGAAGCATTGCAAATGAATGGGTCGAACCTATATTCGAGCTTGCAAATGCATACAACCTGGCGGTGGAAATTCATCCTTATGATGGACCAAAAATGATTGATCTAGATGATAAGTTTTGGCGGTTTCATCTAGTGTGGATGTGCGCTCAAACGGCTGATGCTTACCATATGTTTACTATGATGAACTGGCATAATAAATTTCCGCATACACGAACATGTTTTGCACATGGGAATCAATTTGGCCAAATGAATATTGGGCGTAGAAAGCAAGGCTACATTGGAAGACCCGATTTATTCGTCGAAGCCAATGACCCGGAAGAAGCATTGACCAGTAACAATTTATTCTTTGACACGCTTATGCACGATGCCTATGCGCTGGAATTGACGATCAGAAGACAGGGGGTTGATTACATTATTGCAGGATTGGATGATCCTTATCCGCTGGGAGAAGTGGACGGAGTAGGGGACAGTTATCCTGGAAAAGTTATCGACGATGCCGTAAACTTAAATCTAATATCGAACCTTGACCGAAAGAAAATCTGGACGACAAATGTCTTACAATGGCTTGTTGGTGATAATAAAAATAAAATATTAAGTCGACTCGGAATTTCCGAGAATTTTGAAAAAATAACGCATTAATGTTGTTCGAAAACAATTTACCTTTCGCGCTAAAATTGGATGAAGAGGATGAATTAAAAAGCTACAGATCTGCATTCCATATTCCACGATCTGAATCAGGGGAAGAAATATTGTATTTCTGCGGAAATTCACTAGGCCTTCAACCGCGCAAAACAATTAATTACATCGTTCAGGAACTAACTGATTGGGCCAATCTCGGTGTAGAAGGACATTTTCATGCCAAGAATCCATGGATGCCTTATCATGAGCTACTTACACCGTCCCTGATGCAGCTCGTGGGTGCGGAGGAAAACGAGGTTGTTGCAATGAATACGTTGTCGGTGAATTTGCATCTCATGATGGTTAGTTTTTATCAACCAACATCAAGTCGGTATAAAATTTTGATAGAATCTGATGCCTTCCCATCTGATCTCTATGCCGTAGAATCGCAGGCAAAATTCCATGGTTTTAATCCCAATGATGCCATACTAAAAATAAAGCCTCGACTCGGAGAAGAATTAATACGAGAAGAGGATATTGCAGAATTGTTAGAAAAAGAAGGTTCGAAAATAGCTCTCGTATTTTTGGGAGGTGTCAATTACTATACAGGTCAGGTGTTTAATATCCGGACTATCACACAAATGGCACATGAACAAGGGTGTAAAGTTGGATTTGATTTGGCGCATGCGGCGGGAAATATTCCACTGAATTTACATGATGACGGCCCGGATTTTGCTGCATGGTGTTCGTATAAATATCTCAATGGCGGCCCAGGTTGCTTAGCAGCTTGTTTTGTTCACAATAGGCATGCACATAATGAAGAACTTAAGAGATTTGCAGGCTGGTGGGGGCACAATAAAGAAACACGGTTTAATATGCGCCATGATTTTGATCCGATAGCCGGTGCTGAAGGTTGGCAGTTAAGCAATCCTCCCATATATTCGTTAGCTGCCATGAAGGCATCACTATCCATTTTCGATGAAGTAGGCATGATTAATTTGCGTCGAAAATCAGAAAAATTAACAGGCTATTTTGAATATCTACTGGATGATATAGCTGATAATCGTATCCGAGTTATTACGCCATCAAACCCGGACCAACGCGGTTGTCAACTCTCCATACAGGTTTTGAATGCCGATAAAACACTTCACAAAACACTGACCGAAATGGGTGTGATTACGGACTGGCGCGAACCCGACGTGATTCGCGCAGCCCCGGTTCCCTTATATAATTCGTTCGAAGATGTTTTCAAGTTTGTTGAACTACTACGTAAAATTTTATCAACTTAAGCCATGAGTGAGATTCAACATATAGCTGTGGTAGGCGCGGGACTTTGCGGCGGATTGTTAGCATTGCGGCTGGCTCAAAGAGGGTATAAGGTAAGCCTATATGAAATGCGCGATGATATGCGCAAGCATGAAGTTGATGCGGGCCGATCGATTAATCTTGCCTTGTCAGATCGAGGCCTTCGTGCGCTCCGATTGGCCGGCATGGAAGAGCGCATGCGCAGTGAGTGTATTCCCATGCACGGTAGAATGATTCATCCAACAGAAGGATTAAATAGACTTTCACCTTATAGTGGTCGCAAGTCAGATTTTATTAATTCGGTTTCTAGAAGTGATTTAAACAGAATATTGTTGGAAGAGGCAGATCGACATGAACAGGTTGCATTACATTTTAATGCAAAATGTAAGCGCGTTGATTTTGATAAGATGGAAATTGTCTTTGATCAAGGTGGAGATGAGTTGCACATTGACGCAGATTTGATCATTGGCACGGATGGAGCAGGTTCACGCGTACGGCGGGAATTGTTGGCATATCTTGACGACGATGCTAAGCAAAACGAATCCGTATTTTTAACGCACGGTTATAAAGAGCTTTCCATCCCCCCCAAAGAAAACGGTGAATGGCGAATAGAAAAGAATGCATTGCATATTTGGCCGCGTGGAACATTTATGTTGATAGCATTGCCGAACCTGGATGGGAGCTTTACGGTAACCCTATTTTTATCCCACGAAGGTGAAGATAGCTTCCAACGCCTTGAAAGTGATGATCACATTTTATCCTTCTTTAAAAAATATTTTCCGGATGTTTTGCCGCACATGCCAGAGCTGATAAAAGATTATCGTGACAATCCGATCGGAAAACTGGGAACATTAAAGTGCTTTCCATGGCATTTGGACAAGCGTGCTTTGCTATTAGGAGATGCGGCGCACGCTATCGTGCCATTTTACGGCCAAGGGATGAATGCCTCATTTGAGGATGTTGTAGTACTGGACCAATGTATCGAAGATTGTGATGGGGATTGGTCAAAAGTGGGTCAGCTTTATGAGCAACGCCGAAAAATTGATACAGACGCCATCGCTGACCTAGCTTTGGACAATTTTTACGAAATGCGGGATCACGTTGATGACAAGGTATTTGTCGAAAAACGAAAAATCGAAATGAAGCTTGAGCAGACATTTGCAGATTATTATTCCAAATATTCGATGGTGACTTTTGATGAGAATATGCCGTATAGTGTTGCTATGATGAAAGGCCGAAAACAAGATCAAATATTGCTGGACCTATGCAAATCAGATAGAATCCAAGATTTGACATTGGAACAAATAAAAGCTATTGTCCAATCAAATGCCAAGTAAGCAGGTAGGAATATTAGGTTTTGGGAATTTGGGTCAATATTTGACTAATAATATATTAGCAAACAACCAGGAAATAGTATCCTTGGCTTTTATTCAAAATAGATCGGAATCTAAGTTAAATGAAGCGCCGGAAATTATCTCCCCCTATCAAAAATTATCTGGAAATCTGGATGAAGCGATTAACTCTTTTTTGGATGGAGGACGTAAGGTTGATGTTTTTGTAGAGTGTAGCCATCCGGATATTATTACTAAATATGGCGTCACGCTCTTACGCAGCGCACCCTTATTTATCACCTCTTTGACGGCCCTAGCCGATGACGGGCTTTTGGAAAGATTAAAACGTACATCTGAAGAAGTGGGACACGCCATTTTCGTACCTACTGGTGCGGGTTGGGGGTTTGATGATATCAAGAAGATGGCACAATTGAATTTGATCAAATCGGCGTCTATTTCGATGAAGTTTAACGCAGATGCGCTACGTTTAAATTCACCGTTAAAAGAAGAATTGATAGCATTTTCTCAATCTAACACGAGCGCAGAAATAGAACTATTTAATGGTCCGGTTCGAGAACTTGCTAAGTTGGCACCGAATAATGTGAACACAATGTGTGGTTTAGCTCTCGCAGCTAGTTCACTTGGTTTTGATGGTGTTTATGGTAGGTTAATTGCGCAAAAAAAGGATCATTTCCATGAAGTAAAAATAAATATCGAAGGCCCGGATGGATTCGTGGTGAAGGCTCTACGTAAAAATCCGGCACGACCGGGTGCAGTTACTGGCTCAATGACATTTGCGTCTTTCTGGGCGAGTCTTTGTCAAGCTGCGAGAGTAGATCGTGCCGGATTAGTTTTTGTTTAGCCGAATAGCGTTTTATTTTATTGTGAAGCGAATACCTGCATACAATTCGCGTCCAAAAACTGGAGCCCATACAATACTCGCATCAAAATATTGACCGAATGGATCATCTGGAGCCAATATTGGATTTTCCTGTCTATAATTAAATAAATTTTGTGCTCCTATGTAAGCCGAAAATTTGTCATCCCACGACTTGTTTAGTTGCACATTCGTTACGAAGTAATCCGGCGACCGACCGGGATGTTGGAAGTTCTTCGGATTTTGATTTGTGTCGGGTAGTCGTTTATTTCCTTGCCAATTTAAAGTATAATTAAATGTCCAATCATTATTTGTTTTATATTGTACATTTAAAAAGGCACGATCACGATTCGTCATGGCCTTCTGCCTTTTACCTGAAAGGTAGGTTGTTTGAACATTATTTAATCGATAAGCCAACCTAATGTCGAAGCGTGGTAACAATTCATAATCAACCTGTGCTTGAAAACTATTCGAATAACTGTCTCCATCTAAGTTATAGAACAAAACAGTTTGTGGTGAGTGGTCATAATCGACAATAATTTGATTTTCAAAGGAGGTTCTATAAAAATCGAATTGCCAGACCATGGCGCGATTGTTTACTGCTATTTCTTTGACAAATGAAAAACCGGTCGACCAGGAAACTTCCGCTTCCAATCCATACGGATTGTCACTTGTTTGACTTCCGAGGATTTGAAATTGTCTGGAAGATGCAAATGCTCCAATGTTTTCTGTAAAAATACTAGCCGTTCGCTGACCTCGGCCACCACTGAAACGGAATACTGTCTTTTCGGAAGGGGCAAATCGAACATGCAGCCTGGGCGTTGTGAAGAATCCGAAGTTATTATGATAGTCCCCACGGAGGCCGGCGACGACACTTAGTTTTTCAGAAGGTTTATAAGCATATTCAAAAAATGCACCTGGAACGGTCTCATTTCGCTCATGCGCCTGCATATCCCGAAGTGACTCATTATAATTATCCAGTTGAAAACTCAATCCTGTCTTAAATGAATGTCGAGTATCCATTATTAAACTTTGATAAATCAAATTTGAATAAATCGTCGTTTGATCCGCCACATAAGGACGCAATCCAAAGTAGGCGTTTTGATCGAAATAGGAGGCAGCCACTTGAAGCCCAAGGCTTGCATGAGGCTTTGAGGGAAATACTTTTCCCATCTTTCCCCAGATGTCGTATTTATCAACTTGCATTCTGGAACCCCAGGAATTGGCATTTTGATCGGCAGCACCGTGATTGAAGTTCACTTGTCCGGACCTGCTGTCGAGTTTTGTTATTTTAATGCCGACTTGTCCTTCAAGGCCATTATTTCCATAAAATTTCCATCGATTTAATCCGACGAATTGTTCGCTGATGGGATGATCCAGAAAACCATCGTTATTATTATCATGTTTAGTTGGAATAATATCGCCATGTATCAGAAGTCCCGTGGCCAGTTTGTCGCTGAATCTATGCGAAAAATGCATATTCGCTTCCAGGCGACTCATTTCATTCCCATAGAAATTAAAAAAGAAGCGCTCACTTCGATCCGGCTTTTTTAATGCAACATCAATCTGTCCGGTTATGCTTTCAAATCCATTGACAACTGAGCCCGTACCTGTGTTAATATTAATGCCTTCGATCCACGTTCCAGGCGTAAAACTCAGACCATAAATTGCAGCCAATCCGCGGATATCCGGAATTCCTTCTCTTGTCATTTGGATATTCGGACCGGCGAGTCCGAGCATTTGAATTTGACGTGCTCCAGTAACAGCATCTGTTAAGGAAGCATCCACTGTGGCATTTGTTTCAAAACTCTCGGATAAATTGCAACACGCGGCCTTTAATAATTCTTTTTCGCCAATACGCTGTACTTTATTGACTGAGAGCATGGAAATTTCAGTTGTTTTTTTACGGTGAGTAATTATAACCTCGCGCATGATGGAGGCCTCACTCATTATAATTTCAACATGATTTTTATTTCCAATGCTAAGCGTATCATTTTCATACCCCACATAGCTCACAACGAGCTGATCCGATGATGGCTCCCTATCGATAAGAAAGTAGCCGTCAATGTCTGTAGTCGCACCGGTATTTGTGCCGAGCCAATAAACATTTGCGCCGATGAGAGCCGATTCTCGACCGACCTCATTCTGTTCTAATATTATTCCTTGAACAATATTTTTACTTGCTCCTTCTAGAAGGCCATCCTCACCGGTGCTACACTCTTCGCCATCACCCCTATACTTACAACAAGCGTGTAATTGATTATACGCCTCTGTTGTAGCTTTTATTAATTCTGTGTCGTGTCCAAATCGGGCAAGCAAACGTTGCAGGTTTTTCTCATTGAATTGTTTGACATGGTCCACGTGCAAAATTCTCTCTTGGATATCCCAGGAGGCATTTATGACATGTCTAAAATTTTTGGCGATATCTTCTATCCTTTCTTGGCACATACCACACTTTCCATCTACGAACAAATCAGTATGAATCATATTTTGCTCAGATTCAAATTTATCTGACTCTACTTCTACCTGATTGCGATATTGACAGCATGTTGGTAGATTTGAATAAGCCGATTCGCTTGCCAAATAGTTTCCGGCATCATGACCTCCAATCGCAAGAATATGGGCCAAACTGTCCACATTAAATTGATCGATATGGTCAATATGCAAGGTCTTTTCATCGATGATATACCAGGCATCTATAACAAAAGGGGAAGCATTGGCTATACCTTCAATTCTGTCCTGGCACATATCACAATTACCAGCCACTGTTATGTCCGTATGCAATGTATCTTGAGCTGAAGCCGAAATGGGGTAATTGCTCAACATTATTATAAATAAAAAAACTACTCTACTAATGAAATACATAATTTTTGATTCTCTTAATGATTAATTCAATATCGACCAGACATACTGGTCCACAGGAAGTCATTAAGAAAACCTTGGAGGCTGGAGGAGGCGGTTGCTAAAATCAAATGAAATTTGATTCACATATTCGAATGCCACATGCGACTCTACGTCATGACTCACGTCGACGAAGTCAGATACTAGGAATAAAGAAGGCGCTTGATAAATGCAACCATCGCAACACGACTCGGGAGAACTTTTTTGTTCATGGTCGTTTCCTTGATCCGATTGTGAACAACAGGTGATGATCTCCGATTGCTTTTCACTACAACATAAATCTGATATACCACAAGCAGACAGTGAACCTGTGAAGATGAATATGGCCATTATAAATGCAATGAAGCGCATGCTGCAAAGATAACGTATTTCTGATTGTTGAGTTGTGCAGTTTTTCAAAATGTTATTTGTTTTTAAAAGGGCTGATGGCCATCCTTGGTTTTCTGCCTAATTCCGATCAAGTCGTCTTGAATGCTTTAATAGTGCTGCAGCTGGCCGTTTACAACGGATAAAATAAACCATAGTTCGACGTTAGCCGGGCTAAACACATCATGCATCAACGCACGAGCTAAAATTACATTATAAATAAGCATAATGTGTATATTTGTGTTAAACAAGCTAGTATATCATGATTATACGTACAAATGCACCTGCATCGAAGACAATGTGGCTAAGCTTACTTACCTTAAGTGGGGGTTGCGCCATCTATTTTTCATTTCCTGGCTTGGAAACATATGCCATCGCAGCGATTTTGACAGGGTATGTGATTTTGCTCATGGGTATCTTATTTAAAGGGATGTAAAGACCAAACCTCGTGCTTTATACCCTTTTTCATAAAAGCCCTTTAGCTACCTTGCACCCATGATTTCATCACTTACTCCAACCGTTGTACTAACGGTTATCATCGGGTACTTCATAATTCTATTGTTGATTTCTCATTTTACGGGAAAGGACGCGAATAATGACAACTTCTTTCTAGCGAAACGCAGCAGTCCCTGGTATTTGGTAGCAATTGGAATGATTGGAGCAACGCTTTCAGGTGTTACCTTCATTTCCGTACCTGGTGTAGTTGGTAGAGCCGGCGCGAACACAAATTTTTCGTACATGCAGATGGTTTTGGGGTACTTAATAGGCTATTTTATTATAGCACATGTTTTGTTGCCCATTTACTACCGCTATCAGTTGACGACTATTTATGGCTTTCTGGAAAGAAGATTAGGGTGGGGTGCGTATAAAACAGGATCAGCATTTTTCATTTTGTCTCGCATTATCGGTGCATCGTTTCGTCTTTTTCTGGTGGCAACTGTACTTCAAATTATGATAATGGATGCATGGAATATTCCTTTTTGGATGACCGTAGTAATAACCATTATATTAATATGGACGTACACCTTTAGAGGTGGAATACGTACCATTGTCATTACCGACACATTGCAGACGGTATTTTTAATAGCTGCTGTTGTATTGACCATTGTAAGTATTTGTCAAGCCTTGGACCTCGGGTTCCTGGATATTTGGCCAAAGATCAAATCAGAAAATCTTGGCCAAATTTTCTATTTCGAAAATGGATGGAGTGACCCGAATAACTTTTTTAAACAGGTTATATCGGCAGCGCTGATTACTATTGTAATGACTGGATTGGATCAAGATATGATGCAAAAAAACCTGACGTGCCGGTCGCTAGGTGATGCTCAAAAAAATATGTTTGTATTCAGTGCTCTGTTGGTTGTGGCTAATTTGATTTTCGTGACTTTAGGAGCATTACTTTATATCTATGCCGGTGAAATGGCTATAGATATTCCCGATGCAGCCGATCGTGTTTATCCAACCTTGGCCATGTCGCATCTTCCATCTGTAGTCGGAGTACTGTTTTTAATTGGATTGTTGGCAGCAGCATATTCGAGTGCGGATTCGGCTCTTACATCATTGACAACGGCGTTTTGTATTGATTTCCTCAACTTCGAAAAGCGGGAAGACCTATCACCAGAAGAATCAAAAAAATTGAGATTTGTAGTACACATGGGATTTAGTGCTGTGCTGGTAGCAGTAATTCTGCTTTTTAATCGATACAATAGTGGTTCTGTCGTTAATGACTTGTTTTTGGCGTCTGGCTATACATACGGCCCTATACTTGCACTGTTTTGTTTCGCCATGTGGTTTAGAAGAAAAATAAATCCTATTGCTGTAATTGGTATTTGTATCGTCTCACCTTTTATTTCGTATATTCTGAATTTAAATTCGAGCGAATGGTTTGGTGGTTTTGAATTGGGATTTTTAATTCTTCCATTGAACGCCATTATCGCATTTTTAGGTATCTGGGGTTTTTCAAAATCACGCGTTGATGGATAAAATAACAGAAAGATCATCTCACCACAGACATTTAGAAAAAATGTCGGTTGGGCAACTATTGCATAGAATAAATGAAGAAGATCAAACCGTAGCGCAATCCGTGAAACGCATTATTCCGTCTATTGTTTCGTTAGTGGATATCGTAGTTCAGAAAATGGAGGTAGGTGGCCGTCTATTCTACATTGGGGCAGGAACCAGTGGGCGGCTAGGTATTCTTGACGCCTCAGAGTGTCCGCCAACTTTTGGTGTTCCGGATGATTTTGTAATTGGGCTTATTGCTGGCGGTGATGGAGCGATAAGAAAGGCGGTTGAATTTGCCGAAGACGATGAAACATTGGCGTGGAGGGATTTGCAGGCGTACAATATTTCTTCAACCGATGTTATCATTGGCATTGCGGCAAGTGGTACAACGCCTTATGTCGTTTCTGGTCTTGAAGCGTGCCGTCGAAACGGAATTGTCACTGCATGTATTACGTGTAATCCAAATAGCCCTTTGGAAGCTGTTTCGGACTTTCCTATAGTTTGTATTGTTGGTCCGGAAATTGTTACAGGTAGTACACGTATGAAATCCGGGACAGCTCAAAAATTGATTTTAAACATGATTTCAACCTCTGCTATGATTCAACTTGGTCGGGTGGTCGATAATAAAATGGTCGATATGCAATTGAGTAATAACAAATTAGTCGATCGTGGTGCACGTCTAGTTGCCTCTAGAATGGGTATATCATATGAGGAGGCTAAACGACGTTTGCTACAATATGGAAGCGTTCGCAAGGTGTTAGAGTCAAACTAATTATATTTTTAAATTCCACAATTATTTGAGTACGTTGATTATATAAAATCAATTTTTTCCATTATTTGTCAGCTTTTACCACTCTCTGAACGTTTTCTGTCCATAATTGGATCTTAATGATTGATAACGTTTGGTGGATTTTCTTTTCATGTACGGCTGGGATTGGCTTTTTCGTTAGTCTGCTTTTACTCACATCTCCTTCTAAGATTAGACCCGGAATGAAACCACTGGTTTTGGTTTTATTGCTCTTTTCACTCACTTTAGTCCAATTTGTCATTCTCTGGACAAAAACCAGCTTAGTCTTTCCACATTTGCACAATTTATGGCAGGTATCAAACTTTTGGTACGGACCATTACTTTTCTGCTTTTTTAGGGGAAAGGAGGGAATTAAATGGAAAAAATGGTGGCCACATTTCGTTTTGGGAATTCTATTATTACTGATGTGGTTGCCATATGGTATTATGCCAACACAAGAAAAGGTGACGTATTTAGAACAAAAATATCCACCATTTTATTCAGACTACCTTCCCAGTAATTACTTGCTTTATTTATCATACTGGTGGGTGTCGGCTATAATTCAAGCACTTTATGCGGCTTATTTTTTAAAGCTCGCTAATTCCAAACCACGACATGGTCAGAAAATCGAAAAATTAGTGGCGAATCTTTTCGTTGTTTTCGTGCTAGCGCGGAGCTTTTATTTTCTGCTATTAGACTTTGGCCTGTTTAACCAGCAGTGGGACTATGCAATCTCATTGACCATGTCCTATTGCATTTTTCGCATTGGGCTTCTGTCCTATCACAAACCTGAATATTTTTTCCTTCAAAAGGTGATTGACGTAGTAAAACCAAAATATTCTACAACATCATTATCCTCAGAACAGTCTGTGGGATTGGCTGCGCGCATAAAAAAACACATTGAAGAAGAGAAAGTGTATTTAAAGCCAAGTTTACGATTACCTGATCTCTCTGCCGAACTGGATATAAAACCTCATCACATTTCGCAAGCGATCAACGAACAGTTCAATTGTTCTTTCTCTGATTATATAAACGGATTTAGGATCAAGCACGCTTGTCATCTTTTGACCCATGAAAAATTAAGTGCCAAAGAAGTAGGATATCAATCTGGGTTTAACAACTTGGCCACTTTTTACAAGGCATTTAAAAAACAACAAAACACTACACCGGCTAAATTTCGTGATGATATTACCGATGAGCGTTGATTCACCAAACGTCCGTTGCGAATGCTTATAGTATTATAATAATAGAGTAAATCCTTCAAATTAGCCACACACATTTGGTTTTGACAAGACGATTATTAAAGCGTAGTCCATTTTTTAATCAATTCAAAACCTTATTGTATGAAAATTTTTACAACGACAATTTTGCTTAGCATTGCCCTCTTAACCCTTGGACAGACGGTTTCGACATTAACTGATGTCACGGCCAATGGAGGAATCTCCGTTGACACCGCTGGGAATTTATATGTTGCCCATTTCGGTCCATTACCGCCAAACTCAGCAATCGGAAAGCATATATATAAGATCACCCCTGATGGTATGGTCAACCGCATTGTTGATGGACTACTAAGTGTCGGATCTGGCAATAGTTATCATACATCAGGTGTCCTATATCAATCAAACTTCAATACAAATACGATAATGAAATTTGATTTGGATGGTACCATGCTTGATGATAATTTCGCTCAAGTATCTGGCCCAGTGGGTATTACAGAAGGACCGAATGGAAGTCTTTTTATTTGCTCGTGCGGGCTCAATCGAATTTATAGAATAGAAGAAGATGGGACGAGTTCCGTTTTCGCGTCGAGTAGCTTAATCAACTGCGCAAATGGAATCACGTACGCAGGTGATGGAAATCTCTACACAACGAATTTTTCTGATGGTCGAATATTGAAAATCACACCGGATGGTGATATCTCTTTGCTTGGAAGTACGCCAGTTGGTAATGGTCATCTCACATATCGTGCCATGGACCAACATTTGTACATTGCAAGTTATACCGGAAATCGCATCTATAAAATGGACCTGGATGGTAATGTCGAATTAGTCGCCGGAACCGGAACATTTGGATCCTTAGACGATCCGGATCCTCTATTGTCAACATTCGCGAAACCAAATGGTATTGAATTGAGTCCGGATGGCTGTAGCCTATACATTTCACAAGATTTGGATGTGTTAAGAGAAATTACGTTCTCTGATGGTAACTGCATGAGTGGATCTGCTGACCCGCTAAAAATAGTGGAGCTTGAAGTTTTCCCTAATCCAACTGATGGAATCCTAAATATTAATGCAGGTGAGAAAGGATGGTTTTCTGAAATAAAAATATACGATGCTTCCGGTCGAACTGTGATTTCGATTCCATTTAGAAATACGATTGATATTTCGAACTTGTCCGAAGGATCCTATACACTACAATTGCTTACAGATGGTGTGGAAAGTGCAGATCAAAAGATTTTAATAAAAAGATAAATGTTCAAAACCCTGAGTTTAAGGAGTTAAGAGCGAATAATTCGCGCTGGAGGAATGATAGGGTAAGGACTTGACGGAAATCGTGAAGTTCTTACCCCTTTTTACAATGACCTTCTATTCATTTGACAAGGCAAGGATAAAATCTGTAAAGTCTCTCTCGAAATCTTTAAATTTTGAAGTGGCGGGTCCATAAAACCCGGTATGCACCTTTCGTACATTATTACTTTTATCCATGATAATCATAGTAGGGTAGGAGATAACCCGATCAACCATTGACATCACTTTTGAAGCCTCGGCTTTACTCGCAGGCCCCCCATAAAGAATGTCATATGGAATTCCAAGTTTTTCTTTGTACCTGCCAATCGATTCGATCGCACGGGATTCATCTTTATAGCGCTCAAATGCCACTGCCGTAATGTCCAAATTAAGTTGAGGATGAGTTTTTAAGAAGTCGATCAGGAAAAGGGTTTCATCTTTACAATTTGGACACCAGGTTCCCATTATTTGTAAAATTTTTACATTTTTTGATGCAGGCTTTGGAAAGGTAATTAATTCATTCTGGGAATTAGGAAACGTAATTTCGATATCATCAGTAATGGATTTGGACAGAGAATCAGCAGGTGTGATTTCAAACGCCTCATTTCTTTTGGCTTCCCAGTTGTTTTGATAATGCTTTCCGCTTCGAAATATTCCTTGCATACTGCCATCCCCTTGAATTTTGGCATGAAACAAAAATGCGTGTGCACCGTCAAAAACAGACAGCCACAGTTTATTTTCGGCAACGATACCTTCCAAGTAGCGATAATCGCCTGTTTCGGTAATGAATGTCCCAGTAACGTTGTTGCCAACCTGCTTAAACTCACCAATGGCTTTGTAGGGAGTATCAGCGTCAACATCGAATGTTACTTCATATTTTCCTTGAACGTTGAGCGGTTCTTTTACTGTTTTCTGTTGATGAAAGCGATTGTTTTTTCCATGAAAGGCGGCAAAAGGAATACGATAATTATCTTTCGAACGAGCAACGAAATGACCTTGCATTGTACCTTCTTTTACCACTGCCTCGATATGCGAATCGTATATTGGAAAGTCTATTTTTAATACTTCGTCTGCATCGGATCTGCTTCGCCCAAATGCAATATCTGATGCTATAATTCGCTCAGACCCATTGATGATTTCAATGTGCCAGGTTGAATCATTCGCATAAATTACCTCGAACAAAAAAGGCAAGATTCCCACATCATTTAATTGATGTAAAACCTCTCCTTCTGTACGTCGATCCTGGATTCCGGCGTTAATTGATCTGTTCGGGTCAATGTAAAGCTCTGCTCGCCATATTCCTGGTGCAATTGTTGTATATGGATAAATAGGTTGAACACAATTGATCAACGAAAAGTGAACAATTGCATAAGCCACGATGAACAAAGATATATTCCGAATCATAAGTTAGCTTAAAACGCAAGTAGAATCACTTTGTTCGTTCACCCACGAAGTGGTCGTCTTTGTATTTAAATAAAACATTGAATGTGGTCAGACTGCCATATATGCGCGTAATGTATTGCTGCAAATTCACTTTTTCTTCATCACTCAGTCCTTTACTCGAATTTATACGCTGTTCCATTACACGAAGCCGATCCCGTACCATTACAATTTTATGAAAAAAAGATTCTATTGTAAGTTCTTTCGACTGAAGTCCGTCATCTTCTGGTTTTAGTAATAGCTTTCCCCCTTTCCATTTATCCCCAAGTTCGACGATTTCGGATATGTCAGAGAATGTTCGCAATACTTTTGCCAATGATTTTTCAAAATCATTAAATGATACTTGTTCACTGGATTCTACGGCTTCGATTATTTCCCATTTATCATATTCCCGGCCGACGAGTTTTATTCCATATTGAATAAAGCAAACATCGTAGGCTGCTTTATGCAATTTTGTAATAACTCCCTGACCATATGCGGGATGATTGACCCGCGATCCAATTCCAAGATTTCCCATACTCTTTTTTGATGGTAAATATAAATAAGGGATTATTTCACTTCATCGTAGTGATCATCCCAGTTTTTTGTTTTTGGTATTCCTAGTTTTCCTTCAGCTTTTGCCACCAGCATGGAAACCGTTGCGTCACCGGTAACATTGACTACAGTACGACACATATCGAGTGGTCGATCAACGGCGAAAATTAAAGCCAGGCCTATGGCAAGTTTATCAGCCGGAAAGCCGATTGCCTCAAGCACTATCACCAGCATGACCATGCCAGCCCCGGGAACGGCGGCAGACCCAATGGATGCCAGTAATGCAGTTAAAACGATAGTCAGCTGGCCGCCAAGATCCAATGGGTAGCCAAGCGCTTGCGCGATAAACACGGCCGCTACCCCTTGATAAAGGCTGGTTCCATCCATATTAACTGTGGCGCCCACTGGCAGGACAAAGCTAGATACCTCTTTATCTACACCAATATGCTCTTCCACACGCTCCATTGTCACCGGTAAGGTGGCTGCGCTAGAACTAGTAGAAAATGCCAGTAATTGTGCTGGACTAATTTCTTTCAAGAACCAGAACGGATTTTTCTTAGCGATTACGGATACTAGTAAACAATAAAATGAAATCATTAATAGCAATCCAGCAACTACTACCATTGCATATTTGAGCAGCGCTAACAATAAATCCGGATCACTGGACGAAACGACGACATTGGCTAATAGTGCAAATACGGCATAAGGAGCTGTCAGCATTATCAGATCCACCATTTTTAATACGATGTCATTAAGCGAATCAAAAATGTCCTTTATCGGTTTTGCCGCTTTTTCACCAATTAGGAGCATAGAAATGCCAAAAAATATCGTAAAAAATATGACTTGCAGCATGAGGCCATTACTAGACAGTGCTTTAAAAGCATTATCCGGCACCATGTCAACAATAAACTGCAATGGACTTTGGCTCTTTTGAGCAGCTGCGGTTGCTATTTTAGACTGCACGCTACTATTAGAGGCATACGTATTTGTCAGTTTTTCAACAGTTTCTGTCGATATCCCATTTCCCGGTTGAAAAATATTCACCAACACCAAACCGATCGTAATTGCCACGATTGTAGTCATTATATAAATGACGATCGTTCGGAGTCCAATATTTCGAAACTTGGATATGTCCTTTAAATCTGAAATTCCTTTAATTAGAGAGGCCAGAATGAGCGGTATGGCAATCAGCTTTAATAGTTTTACAAATATTGTCCCTAGTGGATTTATCCAATTGGAAACGAAATCTTTTCCGCCTGGAAGAAAGGTCATGGCAAATCCAAACAGAATTCCCAACAACATCCCAATGAGAATCTTCCAATGCAAGGCCATCTTTTTCATAAAGTCGCTTTTCTATGAGCTCTCAAATTAAGAAATAATTGGTTCGCAAGCTTTTAGGTATTATTATTTTATGTCAAATACAATAATGGAGTGCATGAAACAGACTTAGACATCACTTCCAGGCTCTGGTCATTTCACGTTTTCCTGGCGGGCCAGCAAGGCCTTCAACAAAAAAGTTTAGCGCTTTCAATCGTCGCTTAAATTCCCCTTGAGCACAAAATGTAACAAGGCAAGAGCCAGAACGCATGGACTTGTACAGCTCATGTAACACATCATCTTGCCATATCTCTGGGTCGGCACCCGGGCCAAAAGCATCAAAAAAGACAACGTCATACTCTGCATCGTGCCGATGAGAAAAGATGTCGTGTTCATGAATAATAAGGTCGAAGAATCGACCGTATTCACGGTATTTACCTGCTGGTTGATCATGAAATTCTTCAAACACCGCAGGGTTGATAGACAATAGCTCCGGATATCGCAATTGGCTGTAAACGGATTCGGGCAACTTGTGTTTTTCTATACTGTGATAAGTAATTTTAATTTGATGTTTCAGTGCGAACCGATAACTTAAAAGCGCATTGAGCCCTGTGCCAAATCCAACCTCAAAAATTGTTATGTCCTTGGCTTCATCCGTGAGGTGAGACAAACCTGCATGAAAATATACATGCAAGCTTCCCTGCAAGGCACCGCGCATGGAATGATAGGTAACTTGATCAGCAAGCCGACGAACGGTCCTACTACCGTCGTCCGTTAAACATATTTCATAGGGAGGATTGTCCAATGTCCCATTTCAAGGATTTAGAACAAACCAAGAAGTTGCTTGAAAGGATCTAAAATGGAAAAATCACTCGGACAGCCTACTCCGCGGTTACATGACGATAGCGTCATTAGCATTGCAACGGCGAGAAGGGCGAATATGGCTGATTTATTAAATTTCATATCGAATTTTCATTTGATGGTGCAAAAGTAAGCTTTTAATTATTTTGTCTGCACGCAATTTTAACTTGTGCATTACAAACGCTGTGAATGTGTGCTTTAGTATAAGGATGTCTATGCAGGTGCCTGCGCTGCGTTGAATATGTTAAAACTTCCTAGTAATTCTACACGTCTACACGACAGTTAGGTGCTCGAATCAAAAACACCTGTTTTGGTTGTGAAGATGCGAACCAGTTAAGCGTTAGGTAGCATTCGCCAAGTTAATGTAACAGGAGATTTGCCGACTTGCAGCAGGGCTCAATTGTGGGGCCAATGTCCGAGGACCGGCTATGTGAAATATAAGTTCCGTGCTTAGAGCTATTTTTGCGCGATGGAAGAGCAATTATCTGAAGATATATCGGTTCGCCACATTCAGGTTGATAGGGGCCAAAGTCCGCTTCGAATCGATAAGTATTTGCTCGACAAACTAGAGTATGTAACCCGAAACAAGATTCAAATCGGAATCAAAACTGGTGCAGTACTAGTCAATGATAAGGTCGTTAAGCCCAATTACAAAGTTCGACCGAGTGATGATATTTCAGTTGTAATTCCTACGACGGCCAATAAGGATAAAGGAGTTCGACCTCAGCCTATGGACCTGGAAATAATTTTTGAAGATAAACATGTGTTAGTCGTCAATAAGCCCGCAGGAATGGTTGTGCATCCGGGTATTTCAAACCCGGATAATACGCTGGTCAATGGGCTGACACACCATATGTTGCAATCGGGAAATGAACTTCCCTCGAATGATACTGACAGACCAGGTCTGGTGCATCGCATAGATAAAGATACGAGCGGCCTGCTCGTAGTGGCAAAAAATGATTATGCCCTTAGCGCTTTGGCAAAACAGTTTTTCGACCATACCACGCATAGGAAGTATACCGCACTCGTATGGGGATGTCCGGAAGAGCAAAGTGGTACTGTTGATGCATATATTGGTAGGCACCCCAAGGACCGAACCAAACAATTTGTATTTGAAGATGAAGAGGATGGCAAACACGCCGTAACGCATTATACTGTTGAGGAGGACTTATACTATGTAAGCCTGGTTTCTTGTCACTTGGAGACCGGAAGGACACACCAAATACGTGTGCATATGCGCTACCTCGGACATCCTTTATTCAATGACGAAAGGTACGATGGGCGAGCTGTTAGAAAGGGGACCGTATTTTCCAAATACAAACAATTTGTATACAATGGATTTAAACTCCTCCCGGGTCAAGCTTTGCATGCTGGCGAATTGGGGTTTACACACCCAATTACCAATGAAAGAATGTTATTCACAGTTGCTCTTCCGGAAGGATTTCAACAATTGATGGAGCGTTGGCGAAACTATCTGGCCAATAGAAAAGAACACAGATGACGAAGGATGATTGGATAGAAATATGGTCAGAACTGGGAGTGCGCTTACAGATGGGGTCGGATCAGATGACCTTGGCTAAGTTGCAGGCAACTCGAAACAATCCTTGGTTTACTGCAGATCATGTGGATAATGCCATTGAAGCCATAGTGGATAATTTTTTGCAAAAAGATAAATTAGAAACATGGCTCGGCAAATACAATGTTGACCAGGTACCTTCAAGTAAAAATGTAGGAATTATATGTGCGGGAAATATTCCCTTAGTGGGCTTCCAGGACGTACTTTGTACGCTTTCTTGTGGCCATCGTGCACTTATAAAATGTTCTCATAAAGACCAATTTTTGATAACTGCAGTCTTTGACGAATTAGGTCAATTGTATCCATCCACGAAGTCTCAGTTTGAATTCGTTAACCGGTTATCTGGACATGATGCCGTCATCGCTACTGGGTCTAATAATAGTTTGAGGTACTTTAAATCCTATTTTGGTCATCTGCCTCACATATTTCGATCAAATAGAACTTCTGTAGGGGTAATACGTAAAGAAGACAATATAGAAACACTGACAAAGACGATGGGTGAAGTATTTCTTTACTTCGGATTAGGATGCCGAAATATTTCTAAAATTTACGTTCCACGCAATTTTGACTTAAATAATATATTTGAAGCTAGTCAACATTACGCCGCCTACAGCCTGCACTCCAAGTATCGAAATAATTTCATTTATCACACAGCTTTATTTCAAATGAATCACGTGGTTCATTTGACAAATGATCTTTTTATTTTACTTGAGTCTGAAAAACTTCATTCACCTCTTTCAGTCTTGTACTATGAGCGATACGATTCTTTAGAGTCAGTTGCAAACGAAATTGACAAGTTGAAACAAGAGATTCAAGTTGTCTATTCTTTAAATAAAATTAATGGATTGGACACGATTGTTCCAGGAGAAGGACAAAAGCCTGAACTTTGGGATTATGCTGATAAAGTTGATGTTGTTCAATGGTTAATCGATATTTCGAATTAAATATCAATGAAAAAAGAAGACGTAGCGAAGGAGATTCAAGAAAGGCTTGATAGCTATTATCCCGAAGTGCCTGTGCCACTTGATCACCATGACCCTTACACGTTGCTCGTTGCTGTTCTGTTGTCTGCTCAAAGTACAGATAAACGAGTAAATATGACGACCCCCGAATTATTCGCTTTGGCGGATAATCCATTTGACATGGCTCAGCAGGATGCGGAAGATGTTCGGGCAATTATTAGGCCGGTTGGGCTTTCTCCAACCAAGTCGAAGGCCATTGTAAATTTGTCAAAAATATTGGTTGAAAAATACGATGGCAAAGTGCCGGAAGAATTAGAACTTTTAGAAGAATTACCCGGTGTTGGACACAAAACTGCAAGTGTAGTCGTTTCACAAGCTTTTGGACAACCAGCGTTTCCAGTGGATACACATATTCATAGGCTTGCATATCGGTGGAAACTGAGTACTGGAAAAAATGTTCAAAAGACTGAATCCGATTTAAAAAAACTGTTCCCAAGGTCAGATTGGAATAAATTGCATCTTCAGATAATATATTTTGGACGAGAATATTGCCCGGCACGTGGACATGATCCTAGAAAGTGTCCAATTTGTAAAGACTTTGGAAGGAAGTCACTGTTCAACTAAAATTGAATTTTTACTATTTTCGACAACCCAAGTAAATATTTCTCATCAACTGAAGTTGATAATTAATTGATTGGTTTGCTAAATAACGGACATCAAAACGGATAATTAATTCCAATAGTGAAATTTGGATTGTTCGTAAGTTGGCGAAAAGAAGATGTATTCCAATATTTATCCGTTGCCGGATCAGGGTACCAATTCCTGACTTTGAAAGCTGTGTCAAATCGGAAGAGAAAGAAAGTTAAATCAAACCGAATTCCTAGTCCCGCATCGACGGCTAGGGTTTCAATATCGATTTGAGTTTCACTTGTCGCATCGCTTATATTCCAAACATTACCGGCCTCCGCAAACAAAGCGCCCTCTAAAATCCATCCTAGGTCAAAACGATATTCCGAACTTAATTCGAATTTGAATTGATCTGCCGCAAAGGGAATAGTGTTATTGCTATTGTCAATTTTTCCAGGTCCGACGTCTCGATTGCGCCATCCTCGCAATGAATACGAACCACCGAGCGAAAACAGTTCATTATAGGGCACAGATATACCAGTGCCATAAGGAAAAGCTACGCCTAAACCGAGTCGGAAGGCAAGAGAGGATTTGTCGTTGAAGTAATACGTGTATTTGGGTTCAAATTCTACCTTGGCAAACTGACTAAAATTAAATTGTTCTCCATTGAAATTTATTGACCTTAAGTTAATGCCAGGAATCGCATCAAGACCTGAAATTACTAAACCTGATGCTTCCAGGTTGACAAAAATATCATACGATCGTTTATTTGTAATTGGTGAAGAGTACGAATAATTAAATGAGCGAAATAAGATACCGGTTATCAACTGTTTGTTAAAGCTCCGCCGAAAGACTTGATTTTGACCAATTCGGTCAGTAAAACCCAAAACAGTATCCGGAGAGAATAAATTAAATTCTTGAAATACAAAGCTGTAATTATGGTTGTCACGATTTAATGTTACGCCTCTTGAAAATATAATACTGGTTGATGAATAAAAGCTTTCAAAATCGACATAGTCAAACGAAAGCCGAAGAGATTGCGACCCTAAGGCATTTAAATCCCTCATAAACTTATCAGAAATGAGAAGCTTTCCAAGACCCGGAACCAATCTGATAGCCGACAAGGACACGAGATCTTTATATCGTGGAGTATTAACGTCTACTCCTATTCCCAACGTTATGATGTCATTGTTATTGGAACTACCTGCGAATGCTGTTTCTATGGATCCATCGAGGTTTAACGAGATTGTTTCTGATCCATTAAAGGCATTTTTTATTCTTCTTCCTGCGTGCAGACTTGCGCCTAACAAAAGCGAGCCCTGAGACAGCGAGGATACAAAATTTTCCACTCCAACTTCGTCCTCATATTTTCGTTCTTTAAACAAATAAATGTGATAATCCAACAATGCAGAACCATCGTCACGTTTGCGAATTGAAATACGCGGTGTTTTAAATATATCTATTGTATTTAATTGAAGTATTGTTTTTCTGAAATCACGATATGTGTAAAAATCTCCAGAGTTCACGGCAATTTTTTGCGCGATTAATTTAGGTTTAACAATCAAGTTGCCGTCCAGCGTTTTGAAATGATAACCATTAATAAATGTATCCTGATAAACCGATTCTGGCTGATCCGAGTCGTAATTGGGATATAAATAAATTTCACCAATAGTATACTTACGAAAAATTGAATCATCAGAAGGAGGATAAATGACAAAGTCCATGTCAACTTCATGATCCGTGGTGTCGCGAGCGATAAATCGGGAAAACTGAGCTGGTGAAAAATCATAGTAACCCTGATTTCTTAGAGCGGATGAAATGCGCTGGGCTTCTTCGTTTCGTAATTTTGCGGACACAGGAACCCCTTTTTTAAATCGAGTAGGAATTTGTAAGGTATCCAATGCACGCAATAGCAGCGTATCAACGCTTTTGATTTTAAATGAATCTAAGCGGTACACTTGTTTTGGTATAAGCGTATAAGTTACGCCTACAAGCTTTTTCTTTCGCTTTTTACCGTAATTAATCTTGTACTCCGTTCGTCCATCAAAATAACCCTCTGACTGTAGGGTGGAGGTGAGATTGGACGCTACTGCCTCAATTCGATTGGAATCGATCAGCGAAGGTTGTTCACCATCGAGAATTTTCATTGCAAAAGCTGCAAACTTGGAGGTGTCTGTAGCAAATCGATGTTTTAGCGCGGCCCGTTCTTTTGGAAAAAAGAAAAAGTAATTGGAATTGGGCTTCAGAGCTATTCGCGTAAAAGCCAAGTCACGGAGCCTTGTTTTTTCGCTATTTGAAAGAGATTTACCTTCAATTCTAATTTCATTTTTCTTTAATAGATATTCATCTTCGGATAAGAACTTCTTACTGCTGCAAGATGTAATTCCCATCGACAAGATGGATAAGATAAAAAAGATGATGCAGCGGTAATTCGAAATGATATGAATATTTTGCAATCTCAAATAACAATATGTTTGACCCATGAAGCCAATTTCACAGGCCAAGATAAAGTTTGTCAAGTCCCTCAAACGTAAAAAGTATCGTAAAAAAGAAGGTGCTTTTGTTATCGAAGGATTAAAATCTTGTCTGACGGCTATAGACGCAGGTGGGCAAGCCCAATTTTTCGTTTATCAGGAGGTCTTAAAGGATAACGTTAAAGCGCTCGATGGCTATAAATGTTATTTCGCTTCCTCGAAGGTAATGAAGTCACTCTCATCACTTTCTAGCCCCCCAGAAGTATTGGGTATCTTTTCTGTTCCACTTTTCTCTTCAATTGACGATTTAAAGGAAGAAAAAGGCAATGTTGTCTTTCTTGACCAGATACAAGACCCTGGAAACCTAGGGGCAATACTTCGAACAGCCGACTGGTTTGGTGCGCTTGCAGTTGTTTTGAGCCCTGGATGTGTTGATGTATTTAATCCAAAGACTATTCAAGCCACTATGGGGAGTTTGTTGAGTGTTACTGTATATGACGCAACTTTTAATGAATTAAAGCGCACATTAGATGATTGGGTTGTATTGGCTTTTGATATGAATGGAGAACCGTCGACTGCTATTTCATCACTGCATGGAAATCGAATATTGGTGATTGGGAGTGAAGGGCAGGGATTGTCCCCACAAATCCGAAATCAGTCGGATCTGATCATTACTATAGAAGGACATGATCGAAAAATGGCCGATTCCTTAAACGCATCTGTCGCACTTGGAATAGGTTTGTACTTTACCAGTACATTATGATAACACTTCACTTACCAGATCGGCTGCCTCTTGCAATAATATTGCAGATTTAACCTCTAGTCCCGATTCATCGATTATAGTCTTTGCGATGTCTGCATTTGTTCCTTGCAGGCGGACAATAATCGGTACATTAATGTTACCCATATTTTGGTACGCGTCCACAACTCCCTGAGCAACGCGATCACAACGAACTATACCTCCAAAAATATTGATAAGAATCGCCTCTACCTTTGGGTCTTTAAGGATAATTTTAAAAGCATTCTCTACACGCTCCGCATCTGCAGTCCCACCAACATCCAAAAAGTTTGCAGGTTCGCCACCGGAAAGTTTAATAATGTCCATTGTAGCCATTGCTAGTCCCGCACCGTTAACCATGCAGCCAACATTACCATCCAGATTTACATAGTTAAGCCCAAATTGTTTTGCTTCTACCTCAGCGGGATCCTCTTCATCGGTATCGCGTAACTGGGCCAGTTCGGGATGTCTAAAAAGCGCATTATCATCGAGAGATATTTTGCTATCAACCGCTACGACTTTATCTTCTCCTGTAATTAAGCAAGGATTAATTTCGATCAGAGACGCATCTGAGGCTATATAGGCCTTGTAGAGATTTGACACAAACTTTGTCATCTCCTTAAATGCCGCACCACTAAGACCTAAATTAAACGCAATTTTTCTTAGTTCATAGGATTGAATTCCAAGAGCCGGGTCTATATATTCCTTGTGCACGAGATGGGGCGTTTCTTCCGCTACTGCTTCGATATCCATACCTCCTTCAGTGGAATAGATTATTACATTTTTGCGTGTGGTGCGATCCATCAAAATGGAGATGTACACTTCATTGCAACTATCAAAATCAGGTTTGTAAGCATCCTCGGCAATTAGCACTTTTCGGACCAGTTTCCCTTCACCTTCCAGCCCACCTGGTGTTTGAGGCGTTTTAAGCATCATTCCTATTATGCTTCGTGCAGCTTCCTTTAATTCCTCGTCATTTTTTACGACTTTTATTCCGCCTCCTTTTCCGCGACCACCGGCATGAATTTGAGCCTTTACTACGGCAAACGGTATTCCTGTTTTTTCTTTGATGTCCGAGTAGGCAGCCAGCGCCGCTTCAGTGTCTTCGACTACGATGCCGTCCTGAATCGCTACTCCAAAGGACTTCAGCAAGTTTTTGGCCTGGTATTCATGTAAATTCATGTAGCAATAATTTTGATGTTATTGAAGGCGCAAAAGTATGAAAAGGGATATTGAAATGCTCGTATTCAGCATCAATAAAATGTCCACTATGTGAAGGTCAGATGAACTGCCATCAAAATCAGTCTTTGATATTATGCAATTTAAGCACACCTTCAAATTTTCCACCCCTTATATGAAGCATGTAGACGCCAGGTCCCAACGCGCCAACTTTCCTTCGAAGCGATGTTTGTCCCACAACCATTACTTCGCTCAAATGCATTTGACCATCGATTCCAAATAGGGATAATTGTAACTCATCTTGGAAATTGTCACTTAATTCGATAATTAAAGTGTTATTTGAAATATTAGCTTCGATATTTTGATTGTCAGAAATTTGTGTCGTCACACTTAAATCTTCAACGTAAATCCATGATTTAGTTGTAGCGCGCAGACATGGGCTGTGTGCTGCATGAGCTTCCACTCGCCAAAAGTGAAGCCTTCCTAAATCTAAATTTTGAACATGGTAAAACGAATCATTAATCTGCGCATCGACGACTAGGTCGGTAAAGTTTAGATTTTTTGCAACCTGAATTCTAAAATAATCAACACCTGGAATGTCCCGCCAACGCAATGTCGCTTCTTCATAATGGATCGTGTCTCGATTGGCCGGATAGACAATTTTAACCGTTTGACAATCAGGAAGTTCTTGGTATTCACGCGAATGATTCAATAACTCTTGCCTTGAAAATGTGATATTCGCGCACATTGCGTCTACCTGATCGCCAGAGAACCAAGTGCGGCAATCACCCGTACTGTAACCCATAATGATCGAACCATCAGAACGAAATGGGATTCCATCAGCATCAAATTGCAGTACATCCGATTCGCCATTCGCGTTACAAGGCCACCTAAAGCTTAAATAATCAGGAGGTGTGTCGCAAAACCCATCTCCTGCAAACTGACAGTTAGAGCCATCTGTTTTTTCAGTTGGAGCTCCATTGACAAATTCAGGAGTTGGCAATGAATTGTCATAATCTTCACCTTCCCATCCATCAAATGGGTGGGGTAAGGATAAAAAGTGACCCAGTTCATGTGCCAGCGTTTGATTTTCCAGGTCCAGACAGCTGTTATTCATTACAACAGCGTCTCGAGAAGGAGAATAATAGCCACAATTGTTAGCCGCATTTTCACACACATACACATTGATCACATTAGGTAGATTGTTGGCTTCCATCATATCATATCCGTCAAAGAATCTTGTATGATTGTGCCACACAGAATTATCGATATACAGATATTCATCTGCGAGGAAGAATTGAATCTTCGCCTGATGAAATGCTGCATTCATTCCTTGAAACGCTAGTCCTATGTCCCGTGTAGAAGTTCGACCTGTACCATCGTCCTCTCCGGTAATGTGAATTTGAACCGGTAGAACCAACCACTCATCACCATCGCGAACTTGACCGTATTTTCCTGCTTGGTAATCTTTCAAAAAAGCGGACTTGCCGGGAGGAGTGCCGCAAGGATTGATTTGGGAGAAGGCTGTCGTTGAGAAAAAACAAGCGACTATAATTGTCTTAAAGAAATACTTCATATTAGAGAATATACAGCAAAATGTTTCTTAGCACCTACCTTACTGCGCTGTGATGCGAATATAATAATGATGTAAACAATCGACACCAGGCTTTAAAAAACACCGTCAATTTTATAGCTTTGCGGCCCAATTCCAAATAAATTATCAAACAAATATAAATGAGCAAAGTAACTGTCATTGGCGCTGGAAATGTTGGTGCAACCGTAGCGAACGTTTTGGCCCATAAAGATTTTGTAAAAGAAATAGTATTACTCGATATAAAGGGGGACTTGGCTCGCGGCAAAGCTCTCGATACGTGGGAGCAGGCACCCGTCGATTATTATAGTACTTATGTACGAGGATCAGAGGATTATGCAGATTCTGCCGGATCCGATGTTTTTGTAGTAACTGCCGGTATTCCAAGAAAACCAGGAATGAGTCGCGATGATTTGATTTCTACAAATGCAAAAATCGTCACATCTGTTACCAATTCAATATTGCAACATACTCCCGATCCAATCATTATCATCGTCAGCAATCCATTGGACGTTATGACTTATGCTGCGCATAAGGCATCAGGTTTGTCAAAAACCAAAGTCTTTGGAATGGCAGGAGTCCTTGATACAGCTAGATATCGCGCTTTCATTGCCAGTGAACTCGATGTGTCACCAAAAGATATTCAGGCACTCCTCTTAGGCGGCCATGGAGATACCATGGTTCCGCTGCCACGCTACACCACGGTTTCTGGTATGCCGGTGACCGATTTAATTGATATGAATCGATTGGATGCGATAGTTCAGCGAACAAAAAAGGGAGGTGGTGAACTGGTTCAATTGATGGGCACATCGGCGTGGTATGCACCTGGGGCCGCTGCCGCACAAATGGTTGAAGTAATCCTCAAAGACGAAAAGCGAATATTTCCTTGTTGTGTTAAACTAGACGGTGAATACAACATGAATGATGTCTATTTGGGCGTACCTGTAAAACTTGGCAAGAATGGAATAGAGGAGCTAATTGAACTCAATTTGAATGAAGGTGAACAAAAGTTGCTCAGCGATAGCGCCAAGCATGTTCGTGATGTTATGGACACTTTTGATGGAATGGGGATACTTTAAATGAAAGGGAAAATTTAACTTTAAAAATATACGGCTTGTTTCTCGCAAGCCGTTTTTTGTTCAATGAAATTCACTTTATCATTCCTACTTCTTTTTGTTACAGCCCATACTTTTGCTCAGTCATTTGACGAGTTGAAAGGTAATATGGCATTTTATGGAGACGCTGTGATGAATAGTGCAGCTACCAAGCATAGGCTCCGTGCCGATACCATATTGTCGGATCAAGTCGATCTTTTTCTTAGTACACCGGGTTCATTTGATGTCTCGCTCGAAAGTGTTCCTTGGATTTCAACCATCAAAGACGATGCGAATTCATTCAGAATTCTTTCCTGGCAAGTAAATGTTGGTGATTCATCTTTTTACTACAGAGGCCGGCTTCAAAAAGCTTCCGGTGAATTTATTGTATTGCTTGATGACAGGGGTGCTAATGATTTGAAAAACAAAGAATTAAATTCAAAAAATTGGTATGGTGCACGATATTCGACGATGAGATCGATTGAGTCACCCAATGGTTTGGCTTATTTATTATTTGGTTTTAACGCGCACTCCAAATGGAATCGTCAAAAAGTCCTCGATGTTCTTCATTTTGATGAAAGCGGCGATCCGTTGTTTGGTATGCCGATTTTTCGCGATAGTTCTTCTGTATGTGGACACAGAATTGTCCTAACTTATTCTGCAGAGTCGCGGGTTGTGCTAGACTATGATGAGCGCTTAGCCATGATCGTTCATGATCATTTGATTCCAATCGGCGGGCGCTTTCCAGGTCAGGGCCGGACCTTCGTATCCGATGGAAGTTACGAAGGCTATCAACAGGATGAATCCGGGTTCTGGATATATAGAAGAAAGTTATTTAATCAAGTCAGCGATGAGCCCTTGGACGAAGGAAAAGATCGCTCAGAACAAAAAGGGAAGGACATATTTGGTAGATCAAAGCAATAATAATTCGTAATCTCCTAATTTTCAGTCTTTATCTTTGATTTTAATGTTATAAGTCGCTATTTTTGGTCGTAATTATCTTACTGACCAAAATCTTTGCAAAATGAAAACATGTTTACGAACTGTGATGTTCGCTTTGGCTCTCTGCTTTGCGTGCACAGTTAGTCATGCACAGCTTCCCGATGGTTCTGTAGCCCCTGACTTTACTCTTACCGACTTAGACGGAACAACGCACAACCTTTATACCTATCTGGGACAAGGAAAAACAGTTGTCCTGGACTTCTCGGCTACATGGTGCGGACCTTGCTGGAATTACCACCAGTCGGGAGCACTTGAGGATTTATATAATTTACATGGTCCTAATGGTACCGACGATTTTAGGGTAATTTACATTGAGGCCGATACCGATACGGAGGAAGCCTGTTTATACGGGCCTGGCCCCGATTGCACCGGCGGTACTCAGGGAAATTGGGTTGCAGGTACGCCATATCCTATTATCGAAATGCCGGACAACTCGACGTACAACGATTTTGCTATTTCATTCTTTCCAACCATCTATACCGTATGTCCCGATGGGTTCATATATCAATCAGGACAAATAGATGGAGCGACGCATTACACGTGGAAACAAAGCTGTGATTTTGATGCAACTTTTGTTTCTTCTTCAGGAATGCAATGTTATGAAGACCAGTCTGGAACAGTTGACATTGATATTGTTGCAGGAGCCGGAAATATCAGTTATGCCTGGAATTCTGGACATAATACACAAGATTTGGCCAATGTGCATCCCGGTACATATTCTGTGGTGGCGACCGATGCAAATGGGGTTGAACGACAATTGACGGATATCGTCGTTGACGGTCCGCTTAGTGAATTGATCACTTCCGTATCAAATCAGACTGATGTTACTTGTCATGGCGATAGCGATGGCACAATAGATGTAACGACGGAAGGAGGAACACCAGGATATTCATTTAATTGGAATAATGGAGCAACGACTGAAGATGTAATGAACTTACCAGGGGGATCGTTTACACTTATAGTAACAGATGATAATGGATGTTTCAAAGAAATTACCGCAGAAATTGTGGATCCTGATGCGGTAGAAGGAGAGATTGAAATGTCTGAAGAAAATTGTGGTAGAAATGATGCTACTATAACTGCTATTGGCTCGGGCGGAACAGGTGCATTGACCTATTCATATGGTCCAAGCACCAATCAAACCGGCGTATTTACGAATGTAAGTGCTGGGGATTATGATTTTGTAATTACAGATGGTAACAATTGTTCCTGGACATTGCCAATAACTGTTGATGAAATTCCGAATCCCGATCTTGAGATTTTTCCCGCCGACGAGTTGGATTGCCAAAATAGCTTGATTCAACTTGCCGCAAGTGCTAGTGTTGGTCCTGAATTTAGTTATGTATGGACAACCCCTGATGGAAATATTGTATCTGGTGAATATTCCCTTTCACCAGAAGTTGATGCACCGGGTACCTATCAGCTTGTTGTAGTCAATAATACCAATGGTTGTTTCTCTGAATCTTCAATCGTTGTTGAAGGGACGAGTGATCTGCCTTCGGTGGTTATCGAAGACCCAGCAGCTTTCTCATGTACAACTACGGAAGTGGTAATTGATGGCTCGAACTCTTCGAGCGGCAATGATTATTCCTATGAATGGTCTACTGATGATGGTGAAATAATTAGCGGAGGCAGCACGGCTATGGTTACAGTCGGTTCGGCAGGTACGTATACATTGGTTGTGACCAATACAACAACGCAATGTTCATCTACATCTTCTATCGAAGTTGAAGAAGATGCGGATATACCATTGGCGGAAATTGCTTCAGCGCCTGTGATTGATTGCGATAATCAATTGGTCGATTTAGATGGTTCATCTTCTTCTCAAGGGGATGAGTATGAGTACGAGTGGTCCACTAATGATGGAATGATTTCATCTGCGGCAGACGATCAGGCTACTGTTAGCGCAGCCGGTACTTATACGTTGACCGTAATAAACACAAATACCGGTTGTTCGAATGAAGTCAGTATCGAAGTCGTAGACGAAAGTGTCCATGTGGAAGCACAATGGGTCTTTGTTGCAGATGATTTAACAATTATTATCGACAATCTGACTACTGGAAATCCGAATGAAATCGAATGGGACATGGGCAATGGTGACATTGTTTCAGGAGATATTTCAGACTATGTGTATGCAGAGGCGGGTACTTACGATGTATGCTTGACTGCAGGAAATGGATGCGGTAATGATATTTATTGTTTACGAGTGATTGTTAATAATGAATTAGGCGACAAGGCAAACTTCGATATCGCCCCTCAAGGTGATGGTACGGGTCTTGGAGCACAATCGTTTGATGGTGGTTCTGATGCTATTGTAACGACAGGACAAGCGAATGTATATCCAAATCCAACGTCAGGAGACTTTACTGTTGAATTACAAGACAGATCAATGGTCAAAAATATTTCCATTTTTGACTTGAATGGTTTGGCTGTACAGAATGTCGATGTAAATAAAGAACTACATCGTGTGGTAGTAAAATCTGATGATATTGCCAACGGTACATATTTTGTTCGAATTCATCTTGAACAAGAAGTTTTAATTAAGCAAGTAACTATTGTGAAATAGAAGTGAAATAATTAAATTGGATAAAAAATCCGCTGGAAAAACCTCCAGCGGATTTTTTTTACAAGCTATTACATCTTCATCTATTTTAATTCAGCTCATACCCTGTTAATACAAGTTAAATTTTTTGAGATTTACACCTTACCTGGTTTAAGGTATGCTAAGGCCGACCATATCACGCACTCCCTTAAATTATATAAGCGACTAATTTAGATTCAGCAACTTGTCGATGAGTAGTGATTTTTTATTTACCTGACATTTTCTATAAATGCTTTTAATATGAGCCTTGACCGTATTTACTGAGTTGTGCCGCTCCATTGCAATCTCGTCATTTGTCAGGCCTCTTTTTACGTCTAGTATTATTTCATATTCAGTTTCGGTAATATTTATATTAAGTATTCGATTTAATTGTTCTCGCGATGGTATACCCATTTTTTTTTGTTCAATACGAAAAAGTGCCATTTCAATTGATACACGAATATCATCCTGGCTAAATGGTTTAACGAGGTATCCAAGTGGGTTGGTTGACTTAACCCGTTCAATTGTCGCACGATCAGCATAGCTTGTAATATATACGAAGGGGATTTTAAATTTTTGGTTGAGGTGCAGCGCTACGTCTATTCCTGACATTTGGCCTTGTAATTCTATATCTAATAGGATTAGATCTGGTCGCTGTGCCACTAATTTATCTGTGACTGATTCTCCTTTATACACGATACCTATCGGAGAATGACCAAGTTTTTTAACCTTCGAGCGGATATCTTCGGCGATGACTATATCGTCTTCAACAATTAATATTTTTGCCACAATAATTACTTCTGATTTGTTTTAAAACTAATGGTTGTACTTACACCATTCGACTTTTGAACGGAGAGATCGGCATTGAGCTTTTGACAAAAGGCCCTAATTAGTTTCGTTCCAAATGATTCTTCGAGTTGCGTTTCATTCTTATCGGATCCAATACCATCATCTTTTACTTGTAATTCGATACGGTTATTTATGTTCTGAAATTTTACTAGGATGGATCCTTGCGCTCTTCCCTTGAACGCATATTTGTATGAATTGATGATCAACTCCGTTGCAATGAGTCCAATAGGAATCATCGTGTCAACATCCAATCTCATCGGGTCAATAGTTGCATATATATTAACATCTGTCGTTCCACTTGACATGGATTGTTTAAGTTGTGCCACCAATCGCTCGAAATACGGCTTGGTCTCAACCTCCACCAGATTTTCTTCTTGATATAAATTCTGATGGATCAAGGCCATGCTCGCTACGCGATTTTGTCCTTCTCTTAGTGCAGATTTTGTTTTTTCGTCATCGAGGTCGTCGGATTGTAGGCTTAGCAGGCTAGAGACGACTTGAAGATTGTTTTTTACTCGATGGTGAATTTCTTTTAATAGCAGTTCTTTTTCTGCCAGGCTTTTTTCGATGAGTTCATTTTTCGAAGCTAAATTGTTGGAGTACTTGCGTTTTATTCGGTATGCTCTGATTAAGAGAGCGCATATTATTGTGGCGCCAAGTAGTCCTGCGAAAGAGAGATTTCGCGAGTGATTTAATTTTATAAGGCGCTGTTCGTTGTTGAATTTTTCTTTTGTGTTGGCAAGTTCCAATTCCATGACTTGATTGTCATATTCCCATCGGGCTTTTTCATATGCTACCTTTTTATCATTTTTCTTTTCATCAAAGAGCGATTTGTACTTGATGTAAACATCATAATGTTCAAGGGCTTTTTTGGACTGGCCCAGGGCCAAGTAGAGTTTAAAAAGTTTAAAACTATTGTCCTTGATTCTCTTTTCATCGTTATTTGATTTCGCTATGGCAAATGATTTGTTGAAATGGCGCAGGGCAGGGGATAGTTCATTTTTGGCTTCAGCGAGTCTGCCTAAATAATAGTAGAGTCTGGATTTTTGCTGTTGATTTTCTGAATTTTCAATCTCCTTCCTCACTGAATTAATGTGAAAGTTTGCTTGCGGCAAATTTCCAATATCTATATACGTGTCAATCAATCGAAGGTGAGCAGATTTTATTTGATGTGCCTGACCACTGTTTTCAGCGTCAGTTAGCGATTCTATCAGTTTGTCAATAGCTTCGTCATGTTTTCCTTCATCCACCAATATGAGCCCTAGGTTGCCCAATAATACGGATGCGTCATTTTCTAGTTGCCACTTCCTATTCAATGATAAGGCATCTTGGTAATACTTAAATGCTTTTTCGTTATTGCCCACGGTGCGACTCAATGAACCCAGATCATTCAATATTTCTGATTTAAGATCCATCATATTGTCAATAGAAATTTTATCATAGGGTTCGAAATCAGGTAAAAGAGCATTTAAGTTGTCGAGCGCTTCAGTCCATTGCTGCAATGCATTGAAATTATTCCCTTGGTATCTATGATTTATCCCAAGCACTTTTTGCATATAAAATGCATCATATGGTTGAGCATTTGATGAATAATATTGATAACATTCTTTTAATAGACTATCGGCTTTTTCATGATTAGATTCCAATATGTACTTCACCGCGTAGTCATACATCGCCTCGTGCAATCTGTAGTCCAAGTCCTGTGCTTGCGAAATTCGCATTCGTTCTACAAGTAATGGTACAGATTTAGGCGACGTATATCCATATATGCGCGTAAGTCTTCCAAGTGCATCGACTTTCATCATGCCGTCTGGTTCCGTCGCTACTATTTCTTCCAATTCTGCGACAGTGTATTCTTGACAATGTGAATGAGGTATAGAAACTACTGCGGCCAATACTAATGTCAGAAGCGAATTTTTCATGGAAAGATTGATACATCCTTAAATCAATTCTACAAAATATGAAATTGTACTTGCCTTCTGAAATCGGTCATGGACAATCTATTATTTCTGCACTAAATTCTCCGCCCAACTTTACCTCAAAGTCCGGCTCGAGTACGATATCCATGTCGGCATGAAAGATAACTTTAGTCGCTGGGTCCACTACTCCTGTAGATGTGATTTGGTCATTGACTTTTAAAAATGTGCCATCTTCAATAGGTTTGTCCGTAATAGTTATGTCCATGTTTATGCAATCCAAGCAGGCCCCTTGACCATCATTGTTGCAAAAAGTGGAGAAGTTTGGCAACAAGGTGTTGCCATGGAAATTTGTATTGATAGCACAAAGCTTGTAATATGAGGTCGGATAGCAATCTGAAAAATTATCTCCTTGTACGTACAATGTACCTAGAAATGGGAGGTTCCCAAAAGTAGGGGGAAGTGGTCCGGACAGATTTGGATTATTATGAAGCCATATCGTACGTAGGCTGTCTGAAGGCGGTGCTGAGAACTCTTCCAATGAGGTAAAGGCATTGTTTTGGAGGCCGATGATACGAATCCGTGGTAATTGAAAGAGGTTTTGCCAAATCGTGTCACTGAGTTGATTTCCAATAAATCGCATATCACGCATGTTGCTTAGTTGCCCCAAAGTCTTTGGCAGTTTCCCTGTCAAATTATTATTAGACATGAGCAGCAATTGTAATCGATCGAGTTCGCCAATCGCTGATGGAATTTGGCCGCTGATGTTTGTGTCGTTTTGAATAAATAAATTGACCACTCGACCGCCAGAACAACCAACGCCCCACCACCCACTACATGGATCGCAATTGGTGCCAGCCGCTCCAGCATTCCAACCTGTATTGTTATTCCAATTTTCGCCATTCAAACTATCATATAAGACCATTAGAGGTTCGAAGTCGGGATGTGTACATTCGGTCGCATACAAGGAAATGGCACCGACCTGGAAATTGCCATAGTCCAAGGCCCATTTACCTTCCATCGCCGGCGGCAGTTCTAGTGAATCGAATGTATCCGAGCGCATGCCGGTATAGGAGATCAGCAGAAATGTATCGTTACTATTAGGCTGATATCCTTGCAATTTAATGTGACATTTCTGATCCAGGGTCAGATCACCATGAATCTTTACATGATCATGGCCATTGGCAGATCCAGCACCAGCCGTTCCTGCTAAAGTAAATGTGTCGATTGCCGGAAACGATGTAGAACCATCGTGAATCAAATCGCCAATAATTACGCCGATTTTAATATCTGGATATCCTCCGAATTGAGCCTCCTGATGCAATTTTTCCACTCGGATGGTATCGTAATTTAGGATTTGTGCCTCTACGTGATTAAGCATGGAAACATCATTCCCAATTAAATCAATTTTCCCATGATTAATCAGTTTTCCAGCAACAGATTGGTTCACAAAATGATTTATTCCCTCAAACAAACTGTCGCAATGGATGTGCCCATAATTATAAATAATGCCATCATTGAAAATGGCTTTCGATCCAAGAAAACTTCCCTGGACATTGCTGATACCGAGGAAGTGGTTGTTGATGAGAGTTCCGCCCTGATTTAAGAGACCATCAGATTTGTCAACCGTAGACTTTGATCGAATGCAAATAGAGTCGTTATTTACAATATAACTGTTGACGGATACAATTCCATCACCCTGATTGCTTGCTGCCGCATAGTTTTCTACTATTATTTTTCCATCATTGTACAGCGTATCAAAATTAAATAAAAGAAAGCCGAGGAGAGCGGCATCACGAATATTTATCAAGCCATTATTCGTAATGGAATTATTCCCATTCGCACTCAGATGTATTCCGTGCTTATTCGAACCGGCAAGCGACCCATCTATGAGCAGTTCTGCATCATGCTGTACCTGCAGCCGACTATCATGGATCATAAAGAGATGCGCTGCATTTGCCATTTGCCCAGATTCAATAATTACGTGTGTTCCACTACCGGATAATGTTACAGATTCACATGCGAGTGGGACGTGGGACTGGTTCCAGTTCATGGGGTCGTGCCACGTGGAATCATCGCCGCCACCTGTCCACAAATTGACAACCGGGTCGCATGGGGAAACATGTCGCAACGTAATTTGACCCGGAACGGAATCGCCGTAGTCCAACATCCAGTCATCGGACATAGATGTGGGAAGTGCAAGTGTATCGAATTCTCCTGCCAAAATTCCTGTGTACGTAAATAAAATAAAGGTATCGGTATCGACGGGATTATAATTGCTGAGTTTGATTACACAGATGCCTCCCAGATCAATATCACCATCAAAATGAAGGACATCGTGACCACCGGCCACTCCAGGTCCGGCATTCCCTGCTATTTTAAAAGTATCCGTAGGATTGAGGTTAGGATTGTTTTGACTGAGATTGCAAAGAAACTGTGCATCGATAATCGTTGAAGAGTAATTCAGGACCCCCAAATTATTCAAGGTGCCAGCGGAAACAATGGAATGATTAGTAAGTCTGCCCGACGGGCTATTCTGAATAAATCCGGTTGACGAGCAATGGATTTGTCCGAAATTTTGAAAATGTCCATCTTCATTTAAATTAATTAGGTCAATAGCCCCAGCTTCACTGCTATCAATGAGGATTACTCCGAAATTTTGAAATGTACCTGAGCTAACCATTGCGTTGGAGGCAGGTCCCTTGATATTCGTAATTGAGATTGTGTCGGTATTTAAACAATGGCATGCTGTTCCAATATCAAACCCGTCTGAGTTGTGGCTGTTGGAAGAAGAGGACACGTGTATGTTACCGGAATTATAAAGAACACTTGGGGTGGAAAAGAAGCCTTTGATGCTTATTCCAAAGATTGTATTTATGCTTGAGGTGTTGTAATCGCTAACTAACAGCTTGCCTTCATTCCGTATTGTATCACCAGAATCTGCGAATAATCCCACTTGAGCTGTGTTGACGATTTTTATCTCACCACGGTTGGTCAATGTACAATATCCGGAATCAAGACTAACACCGTAGTCATTTGCTAAACTTGAGCTGCCGTCAACGTTAAGCATCGCAAGCGAATCGATCAATAGGGTTCCCGATGATCGTATTAATACACTCGCTGCATATGCCTGTACGGATGACTCGATGACGACGTTGTCAGACGAGATAACCACATCTTCGCAGGCTAGAGGTACGTGATTTAAACTCCAATTGCCGTCGTCGTTCCAGTTTTCTGTCGCATTGGCTCCGGTCCAGGTATTTGTGGCTGGTGTGCATCCTGTGGATTTTATTGAGACTTGAGCGTTGGCATTATCGGCCCCAGTGGAAACCAGCGAAATCTCATTATCTACAATATTATCTGATAAATTAGAAATGCATGCTTTTGCATTTATTTCTTCTTTGTTTACAGAATTATTCTTGGTATTTGTTGATTCCTGAATGTGTTGATTTATAATAATAAGGAAGAGTACACCGAAGCATATAATGTATTTCATTGGAAAAATTCTTGGTTTGTAAATGGAAAAGCAAGGGAAAGGAATGAAGCCTAGTTAAGACCTTGTGTCTGCTAATAGTTACTGAGCAGGTCTGGTTTCTGAGGTCGTTGTTGTTTTCTGCGTGACAACAGTTTCTGAACCATCTCCATTTGGACATGTAGTAGTGGTAGTGGTAGTGTGGTTGCCATTACTATCCGTCCCTACGGTTACTTTGGATTTGCAGGTTCCGGTCAAGATAACAGTGAAACTGCCAGTCGCTCCATTTTGAGATGGGTCGGGTTTTGCTTCACCTTCACTTAGAGCCGTTGGTTCGGACACACGCCAAATGTTTAATAAATCATATGTCAATTTCCCTGTTACGAAGCGGTGTACTTCTAAGGCCCGTTTAATTCTTTGTTTTTTACGAACCTGTGCTTTTACTTTTGCCATTGCTAATTTATTTTAATGTTTAGTAATGGAACAAAAATCAGTTAATATTCTGCGCTTGTCTATAACCCGATCGGGTGATTTTTGAAGAAAGGAGATTGGCGTTGGGCTATTTTACATTCAATCAATTATGGGATATTGAAATAAAAAAATGAGCTACCCGCAAAAGAATAGCTCATTTTTCAATTATCCGAATATTGTAAAAAAATTAATTCTTCACCTCCCGTGTTAAATCCGGTTCAACACCCATGTTGTACATCATAAATGACATCACATCGGCGTACTCATCAAGTGTCTTTGCCGTAGGTTTGCCAGCGCCATGGCCGGCATCTACATCCACGCGTATCAAAACAGGATTGTCACCCTCGTGTGCTTTTTGTAGCGCCGCTGCGTATTTAAATGAGTGCGCAGGTACAACGCGATCATCATGATCGGCTGTCAAGATCATAGTCGCGGGATAAGTAGTTCTAGGCTTAAGATTATGTAAAGGGCTGAACTTTAAGACATTATCAAAATGTTCTTTTTCTTTCATACTTCCATAATCGGAGGCCCACGCATATCCAATGGTAAATTTCTCGTATCGGAGCATGTCAAGGACTCCAACAGCAGGCAAGGCCACTTGAAATAAATCGGGTCGCTGTGTCATGCAGGCACCGACAAGCAGTCCACCATTTGACCCACCATGTATTGCTATTTTGTCTGAATTAGTGTATTTATTGGCTATCAAATATTCGGCAGCTGCGATGAAATCGTCGAATACATTTTGCTTATTCAAAAGTCTTCCTGCGTTATGCCAGGCGTCTCCATATTCGCCGCCGCCACGCAAATTTGCCAAAGCGTAAACTCCTCCTTGTTCCAGCCAGGCTAGCCGTACGCTACTGAAAGAGGGCATGAGTGATATATTAAATCCGCCATAGCCATAAAGCCAAGTAGGGTTATTACCATTTAGGGTTAACCCCTTTTTGTGTACGATAAACATTGGAATTTTTGTCCCATCTTTTGAGGGATAAAACACCTGCTTTGTTTCATAGGCTTCAGAATCAAAATCGATATCCGGAGTCTTAAACAAAGTCGATGTGTTTGATTCGATGTCATAGCGATATATCGACGGTGGTTGGATCATTGAGTTGAAAACGTAAAATGTCTCTTTATGCTCTTTTTTACCTCCAAACCCACTTGCCGTTCCGATTCCCGGGAGTTTGATTTCAGTTGGATTTTTGCCATTTTCATCCATACGGATAATTTTACTTTTGACGTCATCCATGTAATTGGCAAATAATTTCCCCCCGACAAAAGATGCACTGCGCAGTACTGCCTTGTCGTCTTCTTTAATTACATCTTCCCAATTATTCGGCGAGTTAATATTAAATTTAACTAAGCGCCAATTCGGAGCATCACGATTTGTCATGAAGTACAATTCGTCTCCTTTGCTATGGACCAAATTAATATCCGATTCAAAGTCATCAATAACTGTTATCAGCCTTCCATTCCTGTCGTTTAAATCCTGAATTTGCAAGTCATTTCCGCTTGTACCCACGCCCGCACCGATAACTAAAAAACGTTCATCTTCAGTCGTGCTGGCGCCAAAATACTTATTTGTGTTCTTGGGGTCTTCATATATTATCTTGTCTGATGACTGCGGCGTACCCAACTTATGGTAATATACCTTCATTGCTTTATTTGCCTCTGTCAATGCGAGTTTTTCATCTGGTGCAGGGTAGGCACTATAATAGAATCCATCGTCTTTCCATGCGATTCCTGTGAATTTTGCCCATTTTATAGTGTCTGTAAGTAGCTGGCCATCCGCCATATTCTTGACATAAATTTCTTGCCAATCCGATCCTGCTCGACTGATGGAATAGGCAAAATGGTTATGGTCTTTGTCTATTTTCATAGTGCCTAGCGCAACGGTTCCTTCTGAACTGAATGAGTTTGGATCTAGAAAAACTTCTCCTTCATTCTCCAGTGATTTGGTTCTATACAGGACGGATTGGTTTTGTAGACCTTCTTGTTTGAAATAGTAGTAGAAGTCACCATTTTTGCTTGGAGCGTTGTACTTTGTATAGTTATAAATTTCAGCTAACCTTTTACGTAAATCTTTGCGAAAGGAGATTTTATCAAGGTAGCCGAATGTTACCTTGTTCTGAGCTGTAACCCACGCTTTCGTGTCTTCAGAATAATCATCTTCTAACCATCGATATGGATCACTGATTTCCTTTCCGTGATACGTATCCACCACATCGTCTTCACGACTTTGTGGATATGATAATGGTTGATTGTTGATCTCAGCTTTAGTAAAAGACGTTACGTCTACCGAAGTATCATTAGGTTTTTTGGATTTTATCATTTTAAATAATAGTAAACCAAGCAGGAGTAATACTCCAAACAATAAAATTCTTCTCACTTTGGTTGATTTAGTTGTTAAAAATGGACTTACTCGCCAATTTGCATCGACGTATTAATCGAATATTAAATGTTTATTTCTTCTTTATTTATAATTTTTGGAACATTCGAAAATATGTTCTGTCGAGTCCTTCCATAGTAATAAAATAAGTCCCAAGACTATAACTGCTGATGTTGTAATTAATATGATGTAAACCGGCTTCCATTTTTACTCTATTGATCAATTGGTCTACCCGATTTCCCGAAACATCATATATGTTGAGTGTTACATCGGCCCTGTGATTTAATTCGAATGAAAATTCGATTTGATCCCTTGAAGGGTTAGGCCAAGGTGGGAACAGCCGGTGGACGCTGCCTGGTCCGGGATTGTACGTGGAAGACAGGCTGTCATTAAAAATAATATCCTCATCACCTGATCGATATTGGACATATGAAATGGGTAAATAAAACATTTCATCGGTTGTTTTTTCGCCCCATGTGACAAGTGCAGGTGGATCGTTAGGATTCAATGGGTTGTCCACCGTATTGTCATAGGTTGCCAACCCATGAATGCGTGAACCTGCTGGTATAATTTGAAATCGGTTGTAGTTGTAAGCACCTTGCCAATTAAAGTCCCAATCATCAATTTTTATCAGCGGTAAGGTGTCGTTTCCGTTAACCGAAAACACTTCCCAATCCTTTCCCAGAAGGTGCATATGCGGCCAGATGGCCATGACACTGACATCAACAGGAATGTCTAGGTAATAGTGCTGACGCTTAATCTGATTAGCTGGAAGCCAAAGTAGACCGGGGTTTGAGGCTGTGAAAGGCGTAATAATGCTGTTTTGTACCATTCGATCAACCACTTCATCTTCGTCAGCGAAGAATATATTGACGGATGTGCTGTCCCATTCATCTGCCGCAATTGGAGCGTAGTGTATTTGCAACAGTAGATCGGCTCCAGCCGGCAAGAGTTGCCCCAAGCCATCAGGAAAAAATGATGGACGTTGGCCCGGTACATATCCTGGAAACTGACGAAGAAATGCAATTTCTAGTCCATCTCCAAAGCCTCCAAAGCTCGTATAACCATACTCTGGTGTGTCGTCATCAAGCTGCTGAGCAGTTCCGGATAGATCATAACTTATTAATGCATGGTGAACGATTTTTCCATTTCCAGGTCGTAATTCTATCGATTTGACGACTTTGTCCTCCGCTAGACCGGTAGGAAGTACAAATACCCGGTACTCGTCGACTCCGGTTCCCTTGTGTAAATAGGCCTCTTCAAATGACAAAACAAGATCCGGAGTGCCAAGCTGAGATCCAGACGGAAATGTTGGAACTGCCGGCTCATTGTCAGGGTTTCCACGAGGAGCCCCATTGTCAGCCCATTCGGCTAATGTTTGAATCTGGCCCTCAGTTAAGCCCCGTTCACCTTGAAAGTGAGAGTATTCTCGGTCCGGAGGCCATGGAGGCATGTATTTGAGTTCCGTTACAAATTTAATTGAGTTTGCCCATACCGCCGCTTCCTCATAACTTGTCAGCGAAAACGGTCCGATCTCTCCTGGCCTGTGGCAAGTCGTACAATTATCATATAGTATTTCTGCAACATCATCAGCATAAGTAGCCTGACTATTAACTGAATATGTTGTGAGAACCATTATACAAACTAATAATAGATTTTTCATATCATTTTTTAATTACCTGTGTTATAATGCATCCGATAGCTGGCTGATTAGCGACATTCGTCATTTTTTTATTTCTCAAATCATCAAGCACATTTGCCAATTCATGACGAGTAACTCTAGTGCGTTTTCGCCCAACTCGGGCATAAGCATTGTCAATCCTACCGAAATATACAACTTCATCAGATTCAATGTCAACAACGAAAACTTCAGGTGTTACAGTGGCCCCAAATTCATTTGTCAATACATAGTCCTTGTCAAATAGCAGTTCAAATTTCACCTCATACTTCTCTTGAAAACCGTCCATGCGGTCTTGATCGACTTGGGTGTTTGGAAAGACACCAGTGAAATGTGCAATATCCTTGTATTTTGCATATAAGTCATTGAGTGTTAAAGTGTAATAACGACTGATAATGCATTCATCGTGCAAGAATATATATACCTCGTAGGGCTTATTATTTACCTCCGAAAACGAAGAAAGCACCAAGAAAAAGATCGTTGCAAGTTGAACCATATCTTTTAATTACGGTCAAGCCAGTGTTGGTCTTGCTCGTAAAGATACTACGCTCGGTATCAAATACTTAAGTATTAACAATTTGGTAACCGTCAAATTTGCCTTTTAATTCTTCTCCGACTTCATTTAAGAGAATGCCATGTTCCAAATAAGCCTTTAGGTTGGTTAGCCAAAAGGTCCAACCACAACTGCATCCACAATAAACTTGCATTTTCGTCTCATTATCATCCGCTATTTCCGACTGGATTAGAGAAAGTAATGTACGACCATCTTCAAAGGGTTCTATTTTTACCTCCACTATACTATTTGCAAATTCAAACTTGATATAATCTTTGCCGTTATTCTCAAGCACTTTTCCTTCTGAAGATCCATCCCAGTTGTGCCATCGCCAGAGGTATTTATCACCAGCCTGGTAAGGTTCAGATGGCAGTCTTCGATTCCCGTCGGTATCAGCGTATTCGGCGACTTTCAAGAACCAGGTAGTTAGTCCGTCCGATGATGCCCACATTTTAAAAATATCTTCAATTGGCCTATTGATTAAAATCCGTCTTTTAAAATTATCCCATGATTCCATAAGTATTTTATTTAGTTAGAAAAGTTGATGGTAATTATGATGGCATGTAATCGATTCGTTTGTATTTTTCCATTCATACCGTGAATAAAAAGAGAACGATTAAAAACAAACCTCTGTGAACAGTCGGTAGCCACTAATAGAGAATCCAGTACTCTATAGTTGGTAGAGCATACCGGCCACAGTTGCAGTAAGTAGACAAGCCACTGTGCCGCCTATAAGTGCCTTAATTCCTAATTCAGTTAAGGTCTTTCGCTGGCTTGGTGCAATAGCACTTATACCTCCTATTTGGATTCCGATAGAGGAAAAATTTGAGAAACCGCAAAGGGCGTAGGTCGCGATCAACTTGGATTTTGGCGAGAGCGCTGTCGGATCGGAGGCGAGCATTGTGCTCATGTCTACATAGGCTACAACTTCATTTATGGCTGTCTTTTTTCCGAGTAATTGACCAACAAGCATTAAGTCATCTGATGTGACACCCATAACCCATGCAATAGGAGAAAATAGGAGTCCAAGGATATACTCAAGATTTAATCCAGAAAATCGACCTCCGGTCGACGACTGAATGTCTGCATTTAGATTGGCAACATCTCCCACGTATAATAAAATTCCATTGACAAGTGCTACAAGCGAGATGAAGACCAATAACATGGCTCCTACATTAACAGCTAATTTCACACCGTCGGTAGTTCCAAGCGAGATGGCGTCTAACAAATTTGATCCTAGTTTGTCTTTTGGAACATTAACTGATCGATTTAGGTCGATATTCTTAGGTTGCGGAAACAATATTTTGGCGGCAACGATTGCCGCGGGGGCGCTAATAATTGAAGCGGTTAAAAAATGAATCGCATATTCTTCTCCTAGCAATGTGACAAACAATGCAAAAACACCTCCAGCAATAGTCGCCATACCTCCTGTCATTAAACACATTATTTCACTTTTATTCATCCGTTCTAAATAAGGCTTTATGACAAGTGGTGCCTCAGTTTGTCCGATGAATACATTTGCAGCCGCAGCGATGCTCTCCGCTCCACTTAATTTCATGATTTTACTCATTAACCAGGCGAATACGAAAATTATACGTTGCAATATTCCCAAGTAATAAAGTATAGCTGAGAAAGCGGAGAAAAATAATACTGTTGGAAGTACTTTAAACGCAAAGACGTAACCGACTTTAAATAATATCTTTCCGGGAGGAGAAGTCGAAAAATCCGTGGCTTGAATGAAGGCGTCATCCGGCCAAGAGCCAAAAATAAATGAAGCACCAGCTTCCGTAAAATTCAGTAAATCGACAAATCGATCTGCAATAAAATTAAAGATATCATAGACAAAAGGAACCTTTAAAATTAGAATAGCCAGGATTACCTGAAACGCCAGCCCGGCACCCACTAATTTCCAATCCACATTTCGTCTATTATTACTGAGCAAGTAGCATATGGCAACCAGAATCACCATTCCTAGAATCCCTCGGATTACGTCCATTTCGTTGGTTGGATATTGATGTTGAATTGACAATATAAGGAATGATCATAACTCCCTTGTGTCGCAAACATCTTACAGATTATACCCGGCATCTATCACAGATAGAATTTACTTGACCAGAACAGCATTTTACATTACCATATTCCTGGAAATTTCGCATTCGAATTTCTGTGTCAAAACACCTCGGTTGTTATTTTTTTTCATAGAATTGTGGAATTGTGTCTGATATAAAACCATACGTTATCGGAGTAACTGGGGGGAGTGGCTCAGGTAAGACGACTTTTTTGAGGCGATTGCGTGATCGATTTTCTTGCGATGAACTCTGCGTCTTGTCCCAAGACAATTACTACCGAGATCGCGATGAACAACTTGTTGATGAAGAAGGTGTTCGAAACTTTGACAGGCTGGAGTCCATCGATTTGATGGCGTTTGAGCGAGACATTCAGCTGCTTATTCAAGGTGAGGTTGTCCACAGGAAAGAATATGTGTTCAACAACGAAGAAAGAAAGCCTGGAATGCTCGAGTTCAAAACTGCGCCAGTAATAATCGTTGAAGGACTATTCGTCTTTGCCAGTGAAACCATCAGAAAATTGCTAGATATGAAAGTGTACATATATGCACATGAGGTGAAGAAGGTAATCAGACGAATAAAGCGCGATGGAATAGAACGAAATTATCCTATTGAAGATGTTCTTTATAGGTATGAAAACCATGTTATGCCGTCATACGAAAGTTACATCAAACCTATCATGGAGTCCGCTGACATCATTATTAATAATAATTACAACATGGAAGCTGCCTTGCAGTTATTTGACAGCATGATAAAACAGCGTCTCCAGGAAACAACGTGATCAGCTCGTTGGCAACGGCTTGCCGAACTTATGCACGATCAAATAAAGTACGATCACAGAAACGATTAGCAGCAATGAGCTCAATAGCCAACTTCCACCAATAACAGCGCTCAATCCGCAGGCCACAAGACTTATTATACCTACTGTAAGTGCGTAAGGCAATTGTGTTTTAACATGGTCTATATGATTGCAATCCGATGCTAGTGATGATAGAATTGTCGTATCTGATATTGGAGAGCAATGATCACCTAATACGGAGGCAGCAAGCACAACGGCAATGACATTTAACAAAATTTCAAAACCAGCTTCAGGTGTCATGCCAGCGGCCTGTGTAATAGCCCAGGTCGTTGGAATGGCAATCGGATATAATATAGCCATTGTGCTCCAACTTGAACCCGTAGAAAATGCAATTAGCGCGGCCAAAACGAAGGTCAATACAGGCATTAAGGCCGGTGGAATACTGCCCAAGAGAAGTTGAGTTAGAAAGTCAGCTGTATGCAGTTCTTGAGTTGTTATGGCCAATGACCAAGCCAATGTCAATATGAGAATGGCTGGGAGCATGGTTTTAAAACCGGTTGTCATCCAATGCATCGTGTCGAAAAGCTTGATAATTTTTTTAGCTACCGTCATAACAACAGCTACAATTACACCGCAAAGAGAAGCCCAGAGCAATGCCGTATAGGAATTTGAGCTTCCGATTAACATACCTACTTTCCGAAAAAATCCTGATTCGCCTTCTGCCAAAGAACCCAGGTTTGCCCAAATACTGCTCCAGCCATCGGTAAGCGATATAATGCCATTTGATGCCAGGTCGGCTGCCAGAGATTCCATGCCGGTGTGAATTAATCCGTAAATGGTAACGAGAATGACAGTTGCAACGGGAATAACAGCATTGGACCAATGCAAAGGGGCTCCGGCAACAGGGCTCAAATCTTCCATATCGGGTTCATCGGCATTCGATTCTGTCACACTGGATACTTTTCCTGTTGTATGGGCCCGAACTTCAGCTTTATGCATGGGACCATAGTCTTTACCGGATTTTATGATGATCAAAATGAAAATTAAAGTCAATATTGGATAGAACGAATATTTGAGGGACTGAATGAAAATGGAGTAGGGCGTCATATTAAAATCCGCTCCGATGATAGACATTCCATCGTCTATATAGCCTAACTCAGCACCGATCCATGTAGTAATAAAGGCAATTGCGGCTACTGGAGCGGCTGTACTGTCAACAATATAGGCAAGTTTTTCTCGTGATATCTTAAATCGATCTGTAACCGATCGCATCGTATTGCCGACAATTAATGTATTGGCATAGTCATCAAAAAAAATGGCGACTCCTAATAGCCAGGTGATAAATTGCGCGCTTCGCTTATTCTTCGCATACCTGGAGAGGGATTGAACCACACCGGCCATTCCACCATTTTTTGAAATTATAGCTACCATACCTCCGATTAGCATAGAAAATACAATTACGGCCATATGATCCGCATCAGCCAATGCTTGAATGATGTATTTTTCTACTACCGCTACAAGGCTGGCAATCATTGAAGATAAGGAGAAACCATTCGCGATAAAGGCGCCGGCCCAGATACCTACAAACAAAGAGACCAAAACCTCTTTGAAAAGTAGAGCCAAGCCAATAGCGATTAGCGGAGGTAAAATGGACATCCATAATGGAACATGTTGAATGCGCACCCCATTTTTATCAGCCTTCAAATGATACATATTAACCTCGCCACTCTTTGCGTTTTTAACAAAGCAAAGTGAGCCGGAAGCAATCGATTCCGCATTCACATTAATGAAGTTTTCTCCTTCCGGTATTTCGAGTGATTCGCCGCCAAGCGTAATTTCATCATCCACCTTGAAGTTCGTCAGCGAAACTTGACCGTTATTCCATTCAACATGCAGGTTTTGAGCCTGAAGAGTAACCACAGAAGAGAATAAAAGCCATATGATACAAGGAAGTAGAAGTCGGACGTGGCTTAAATGTTTCATAACCTGGCTTGAATTGCAATGTAAATTGTGAAAGTAAGGAATTCGTCGATTTAGTCTAGGCAGCGAAAGCCAGAATACTTGATCATCTTAGTGGCACATAATCAAAGCGGTGTATTGACAGTATATTTGCAATCTATGAAATGGAAATTATGCCTTCTTGGACTAGGTATGTTTTATTATTCTTTGGCCCAGGAATATCAATTAGCAGATGTTAGACTTGAAGATCATAGCGCCGCTCTTCAAAATGGAATGACCGGAGGGTTCAATGCACCGCAATTTTATTCTATTGACGCAAATCTGGATGGGCTGGATGATTTGTTCGTCTTTGATCGAGACGGCTTTAAGTCTATGCTGTTTGAAGCAGTGCCGGATGGAGATTGCGTCAAATATGTGCTAAACGAGTCACTGTCAAAATACTTCCCGGATCTAAGGCGATTTGCAATTCCCCTCGATTATACGGGCGATGGAATTGTAGATCTGTTTACCCATTCAAATATTGGTATTGATGGAATACAGGTTTACCGTGGAATTGACCGGACAGATCATCTTGAATTTGAGTTAGTCGAATTGGATCAAAATTATTCGAACGTCCTGGCATACAATGTAGGTTCAATATTGTCGAATGTGCCTATAAGTCGAATTGACCTACCGGCTATAGCTGATCTTGACAATGATGGAGATTACGACATTCTAACATTTCAATCTAACGGAGGTTATATTGTCGAATATAAAAATATGCAAGTTGAAGAGGGGCTGGGATACGATCAAATATATTTTGAGCTCGGAGATGAATGCTGGGGGAAGTTTTATGAAAGTGATTTTAATGAGGAAATTTATTTAGCGGATAGCACAGGTCAATGTGCCTCTTCAAATCTAGGGGCGAATTCCCGACATAATGGCTCAACAACTTTGGTATGGGACCCGAACAAAGATGGGCTCCCCGATTTGCTGATTGGCGATTTTACTTCGGATAAAATTGTCCACCTGCAAAATGGAGGGACTTTACAAAATGCGATTATGACCTCGCAAGATTTTGAATTCCCAGCCTACAATCAATCGATAAATATGGCCACGTTTTTAGCCGCTTTTAATCTAGACGTGAATTGTGATGGGAAAAAAGACATTTTAGTTTCACCTAACACAGGAAATGGAAGTGCCAAAATAAATAACGTTCTATATTACAAGAATATAGGTGTGGAAATGGATTCATTTGAATTTGTCGCAGATGATTTTATCGCGAAATCAACCCTTGATTTGGGAGCTAAATCAGCGCCGTCATTGGTTGATGTAAATGCCGATGGTTTCTTAGATATAGTTATGGGTTTAGCGAAAGATGAGAGCAATACGCAGCCGATAGAAGCCAGTCTAAAATTACTTCTGAGCAATGGGGATCAGGATAATCTCTCATTTAATTTAGTAAATGACGATTATCTGGGACTTAGTGTGTTTTCCAACGGAAGCAGAACTTTTGCCCCAGCTTTCGGAGACATGGACAACGATGGAGATATGGATCTAGTCGTTGGAGATGAGGAAGGATTCTTAATATATGGTGAAAATGTTGCAGGTGCGGGCCAGACAATATCGATACCTAATTTACAATATGGATGGATGGGAATTGATACGAGGTCCTTTGCCGTGCCCAATATAGCTGATGTTAACAATGATGGACTTCCTGATTTGATAATTGGTGTACGAAACCTGGAAAATCACCCTACTACCAATGTTAAATGTGGGAACATTAATTATTTCCAAAATATAGGAACACTTACTGAACCCAATTTTAATCCAGATCCAAAAGTCGCGCCGAACAGCGTTTGTTTGGGTGAAATTAATGTTGATTATTTCAATATTAACAACGCTCATGGGGCACCATTTTTTTATGACACGGGTGATAGTTTGTTAATGGTATCCGGATTAGAGGATGGTACCGTCGCCCGCTACCGTGTAGGGGACGTTACAGAGCCATGGCTGAAAATAGACTCGCTTTTAGGTGGTGTAGATGAAGGTTTTATTTCAAAGCCTGCGTTAGGAGATTTAGACAATGATGGTGTATTAGAATTGGTTATGGGCAATCAACGCGGAGGTTTGGCCATTTATAATTCCAACATTAAATCAACAGGCGAATTAATTTCTTCGAGTACGGACATATTTATTCCTGATGGAATGACAATTTTTCCCAATCCAAATTTTTCGGGGGGCGAACTGTTTTGGGGTGTAGGCTTGACACCAGAAAAGATCGCTATTTATGACATTTCCGGTCGTATTGTGGGGGAATGGTCAAGTATCGAAAATATTGCTTCTATTCGCCTTCCGAATATGGCGACAGGTCTCTATACCGTGTATATACAAGGAGATTCAAAGACAAAAGTTAGTAAACTTTTAATTTATAATTGATAAAATCACTTTTTAAATGAGAATAGTAAGTTGTTGCCTATTTCTATGTTTATTTCTGTCGTGTACCAATGAGTCCGGTCCTACACGTTCAGATCAAAATACAACTGTCGATCAAACCGTTTCATCTGTTGAAGTCTTGAAAGAGTTTAAGGCAGCGAAGGGTGATTTATCAAAACAGCTTGACATATTTAGAAAAGCGGTTAAAGAGAATTTTGATGCAGGGCATGAAGCAAAAGCGGTTGACATTTTCAAAAATGTGCTGTTTAATTTTGATACCGAAGAGCATATTAAGGGAATCGCACCGATATTTCTTCATTTCGCCAAAGGGCAGCCAACTATTGTTGACTTCTATCAAGGAGTTCAGTCCGCCTATGTAACAAAGTATCCGCAAAGTGAATATTCCGGAAAGGTGAAGGATGTGAAGACGATTATCACATTAATTGACAATAAAACTGAGATGATCGATAACCCTAACTTCAACCGATTTAGTGTGCCCGATGCAAAAGGATTTATCGAAATGACTGAAGCATTCATGATGATTTCGCCTAAAGATGAAGACGCAGGAAGTCAATTGTTTAAGGCTGGAAATATGGCGAGAAGAATTCCTGGTTTTGCGCAAAAGGCGGTAGCACTTTACGATTGGCTATTGCAAAAGCAACCAGATCATCCAAAGGCCGGCCATGTCATGTTTCTTAAAGCGTATACATACGATAATGAATTGAACAAGAAAGACATCGCAGAGAAATTGTATAACGAGTTTATTGAAAAACATCCGGATAACACGTACGCTGATGATGCCAAGTTTTTGGTTGAGCATATCGGTAAAACGGACCAGGAGTTATTCGAATCTATCGTGAATAAAAAAGGAGAAAAGTAGTAGAAAGAAAATACTGATTTTGCATCATTTTTTGAGCTTAATTACTTCTCCCCTGATTTAAATTGAATTTTTGCTGATCGTTTTAAGACCTGTTTTATTAGGTGGCATTTATAGATTGAAAAGGGATCTTAAAGCGCTCAATTATTCTACCATATAAGCTGCGAGTCCTTCCGAAAAATCACGCACATCTTCAAACCTGGGCTCGATTACAAGACGTCCATTTGTGTCATGAAATCCGAATCCGCCCTGAGCCAAAAATCGGACTTTACTTTCTGAACTCTTCCAGGGGAGGACAAAAACGGGTTCAACGATAACTTTTCCTTCCACATCAATGTAGCCCCATACCTCGTTTTGGCAATAAGCTGCAACGCCTTCGGAAAAAGCGTAAATGGCGTCACAACCCTGGTCAAAAAGTACCTTACCATTTTCGTCTGTCAAAAAGTATTTACCCTCCCTTTTTATTCCAAATCGATTACTGCCCAAATACCGTATACGCGAATTTGACATTCTATTCCACGTTAGATCATTTGTGTTTAGCAGTCCATACGCCTTCCCCCGTTTTACAATATACTTTTCAAAGGAGCCACTATAAATGTTTTCCTCTTTTGGGTCAATAATAAAATCACCGGCTGCGTCTATTGCGCCCCATTTATTTCCTATTTGAATAATACCGTTTGATCGGACACGAGATACATTCGCTAAAATAGCTTTACCTTTTTCATCTATTATTTCGAACTTTTCATTGTTTTTTACAGCAAATAAGGTAGGATAGACGATTTTTACATCGTCATATAATATGTCAATTACGATTTTGTTTTTTTCATTAATTATTCCTTTTTTACGATTTAGTGTTACCGGATATAATCCAGCTTTTGGTGAGCCTATTTCATGATATATCAATGGGGTAATAGTGTCATTTTTTACATTAATTAAGCCGACAAGGCCCGTACTTCCTCGCACGCGCGCGAGGCCATTGACAAATGGGTGAGCTTTCATATAAGAAGTTTCAATAACAGACTCTCCCTTCGAGTTAATATAACCCCATAAGCCCCGATCGACAACAGCTGCCAGACCCTCGGTAAATGGGCGGACATCGTCGTATTTTGCCCCAATTGCGATTTCCCCTTTGTCATTAATGAAACCCCATTTCCCAGCAGGTGGAGCATAATCTTCAAGATGTTTCTGCATCTTAGGATTTGGGTGGAGTATTGGTGGTTCCGGTTCGCAAGCAGAAAAAATGAATAGGCAGAAGGGACTAATGCACAAAAAAAGACGTTTTATAGCGGTGGTAAACTTGAAGTTTATAGTTCGACTGTACGGGTTACTTGTATTGTGCATAGCTCAAAGTTATATAAATGCACAGCACAATTATGTTCTGTTGGAAGATGATTCCTATCAATTTTCAGTCTTTACACCAGAGCATATGATATTGAACTATGATACCTTCCGGCTGGATCATGACATTTACTATACAGTTTATCAGGGAAGTCAAGTTGATGAATCTGACACTTTATACTTCCGAATAGATCTATGGGAGAACCCGCAAGAATCCCTGGACTCCTCGATGGTGGCGGCACGGACAATGCTCGATTCAACTTTGGTTCTGATTGCAGATCGTCTTCAAGGAAATCCAGAATACGCAGAACACATGTATCGAAACGGTTGGCCGGCAGTTCTTGTCAGGTATCGACTGGGTGTTCATAACAGATCGGCAAAAGTTCTTTTGGTACGAAGATTACATCGCTACTATCTCTTGACGGTGGTAGCCTCTCCGAAATCGTTATTAAGACAAAGTGTTAATAGATTTTTACATTCATTCAAGTTGTTCGAATAGCCCCACCTGATTTTGTCAGTCGGCATATTTATCGCATCTTTCTATCCTGAAGCAAGGTGTTAAGAGAATGAAAATTTGTGTATTTCCAGGTTCGTTTGATCCCATAACCAAAGGACATGTGGACTTGGTCCGTAGAGCTCTACCATTGTTCGATAAAATTTATGTTGCTGTTGGGATAAATGATCAGAAGAAATATCTCTTTTCGTTAGAGCAACGAATTGAATGGTGCCAACAAGTATTTAAGCATGATGTTCAGGTCGAGATTGGAAACTTTGTTGGTTTGACAGTGAATTATTGTAGATCTGTCGGTGCACATTATTTACTACGTGGTTTGCGTAACGCCTCAGACTTCGACTACGAAAAAACCATAAGCCAGTTGAATACGATCATAGGTGATGATTTAGAGACGGTATTTTTAATAGCCCGTCCGGAATTCAGCCATATTAGTTCCACTATTGTACGGGAAATAATTAAAGGCAAGGGAGATGTCTCGGCCTTTGTTCCTTCGGAGGTGGGCATTGGATAATTCTGATTATTCAAGAATAAGACGTATTTAATCACATAACATATCAAACTTTATGACTTCGAATTCGGGTAGCAACAGGAATTTAACTCAACATAAAAAAATGTACACGACTATGCTATCAGTAGTCGACTTAATCAATGAGCGACAAAAGGTTGTCTTGGAACGTTATGGCTTAACGCATAGTCAATATAATATTCTACGCATATTGCAAGGGGTATATCCGGCTGCTATAAATGTAAAGCAAATAGTTGAGCGTATGATATTTGGTAGTCCTGACATAACACGCCTAATTGATCGTCTAAGCTCGAAGCATGTACTCGAGCGAAAGGCTAACACGCTCGACAAAAGAAAAATTGATATTACGCTGACGCCTGCTGGAGTCGAAATGCTTACTGCATTAAATCCTGTGATGGAAGCAACTGTAAAGAACTTTTTTGAATTTGATATTACGGTTGAGGAAGCAATAGAAATGACCAATGTTTTGCAAAAATTAAAATTGTCCCTGATGTCGGATTAATAGTTCATCGTTTTATTCGCGGTAGATATAACTAATTATATGATTTCTTCTTTACTCGGTATGTCATATACCTGTCCGATTGACAATGAAGGAAGAGTGTATTGAGCAATTTTCACTCGAATTAAGCGTAGGACAGGATTCCCAATCGCAGCGCACATTTTTCGTACTTGATGAAATTTTCCTTCTGTGATTTTTATCTCAAGCCATGAAGTTGGAATGTTGGCACGATACCTTATCGGTGGGTTTCGTTCTTCAACTGCTGGAGTTTCAAGTATTCGGGCAAAGGCAGGAGCAGTCGTGAATTCTCTCTTTTTAATTCGTAATCGTAAACCAGATTCGAGCCTCACAAGTGATTCGTGAGCCACAACACCCTCGACCTGCGCCCAATAGACCTTGAGTTTTTTGGACGAGGGATGTATCAGTGTTTCCGTGAGGGTTTTGTCATTTGTCAAAATGAGTAATCCTTCGCTATTTTTATCTAACCGACCTACTGGATACACATCAGGTGGAAAATCATACAGATGAGCTAAGGTTAATTGTCCTGGTATGTCCGGTGTAAATTGTGATAAATATCCAAAGGGTTTGTATACGGCAAAATATAGTCGTCGAATATACACGGTGAGTTTTAAATTATTTTTAAAACTATTTGAAATTTTCCTTCAGGAAATTCGAAAAAATTTCAAATGATTTACTTCTGTGGCTTATTTTATCCTTGATTTCGTTAGGTAATTCGCCGAAAGATTTGTCATAGCCATTCGGAATAAAAATTGGGTCATAGCCAAAGCCACCATTGCCCAGCGGTTGGGTAAATAAGAAGCCATGACAAAAACCCTCGAAATAACTTGATTGGCCCGTATTGTCTATAAAACAAAGGCACGAAATGAACTTTGCTCGACGATCCGCAATACCTTTCATCTCGTGTAATACTTTTGCGATGTTATCCTGGTGATTTTTTTGTAGTCCAGCATATCGGGCTGAATAAATTCCAGGACGTCCATCTAAAGCGTCCACGATCAACCCACTGTCTTCAGCTAATACGGGTAATTTGGTTTTATTAAAAACATACGAGGCCTTTTGATACGCGTTTTCAGCAAAAGAACTTCCAGTTTCAGGAATTTCTTCGTTAATATCTACATCATGAAGCGACAAAAATTGAATGCGACGATTAATTCGATTGATTTCTTCAACCTTATGTTGATTCCCTGTTGCAAAAACTATTTTATTCATCTAGAAACCATTCTTTTAATAAACTCCAAATGTACTTTTTTAACATTTTTTCCTCGCCGATGTCTGCTAGTGTATCAACTTCGACCACTTCAGTATTACGGATTTTGAAGCGCTGATACTTCTTTATTTCCACCTGTAAGCCAATTTGCGTTAATGGACAGCCAAAACTTATTAATTTTAATTTAAAAGAGCTATTTGCATAATCTTTTAAAGGAAAATAAACGTTAGGTGTAATAATATGAAGGAATTCAGTACTTTCGAGCTTTGATGCGGCCAGAATATTGAATAACAATTCCTCTTCATCCGATGTTAACTTAGGAGAATATATGACGAGCCGCACGTTATCGCCCATGTGTGGTTGGTCGGACGTTTTTGGAATTTCATAATATTTAGAATTAATAAGCATAAAACACGCAAATAACAAAATTAAATATGGAAAATAGGAGTATTTGGGCTTGATTTTAAAATTTTAATAAAATTTATTACCTTTACACAAAACCTCATCTTATGATCCACAATATAACAATTCAAAAAGTCAATCAATCGCGCGTTTCGGCGATTGATTTTGATAACATCCCCTTCGGTCGAGAATTTTCAGATCACATGTTTGAGGCAACATATAGCGATGGAAAATGGCATTCTTGCGAAATTAAGCCTCTTGAGCGATTGTCTGTCCATCCGGCAATGTTAACACTTCACTATGGGCAGGCAATCTTTGAAGGGATGAAGGCGACAAAGCATGTTGATGGAAGGCCTCTACTATTCAGGCCTGAAATGCACGCCCAAAGACTTAATGCCTCAGCACGTCGCATGTGCATGCCAGATGTTCCGGAGGAACTTTTTCTAGAGGCGTTACACAAGTTAGTCGGAATTGAGCAGGCCTGGATTCCACCGCAAAAGGGCTCAGCACTCTATATCAGACCTTTTATGATTGCAACGGATGAATATATTGGCGTAGCGTCATCTCAGTCCTACAAGTTCATCATCATATGCCTACCAGTAGGTCCTTATTATGACAAAGCTGTTAAATTAAAAGTAGAGCGAAAATATGTACGGGCTGTCGATGGGGGTGTTGGTGAAGCTAAAGCCGCCGGAAATTATGCGGCTAGCCTTTACCCTGCGAAATTAGCGAAAGAGGAGGGTTTTGATCAAGTGCTTTGGATGGATGCGCACGAATTTAAATATGTGCAAGAAGTTGGGACGATGAATATTTTCTTTGTATTCAAAGACAAAATTGTCACTCCAGCAACGGAAGGGACTATACTCAAAGGTATTACGAGAAATACACTTATCAAGATGATGCAATCACGCGGTCTCGCAGTGGAGGAGCGAAAGTTGTCTATTGACGAAATAAAATCCGCGTATAAAAACGGCAATCTTGTAGAATCTTTCGGGGCAGGCACTGCAGCAGTGGTTGCCAATGTCGCCTTAATTCAAGATGGAGACGAGAAAATGACTTTTGATGAATCAAATTGGGAGCTATCTCGAAGCCTGAAAAGGGAAATCAACGAAATTCGTGCAGGTGAAATACCAGATCCGCATGGATGGGTGATTCCCGTTGAGACTGCTGTTTACGCCTAGTTCCTTTCTGACCCATATAGATTATTGGATGTGGGCAAAGAATTCTTGTGCATTAGATTATAGAATCCATTAGGGTCAGGTATTACATATAATAGCAATTTAAGCCAATGTACTTTCAAAAAATTGCAATACACGCCGAACGGCATAGTTGGAATTGTGCATAGGAAAATATACGTGCCCTCCGGATTTCGATAATTCAAAAACTACATGCTCATTTTGATTTGCAATTGTTATCGGATGGCAGTTGGGACCTAATATCGGATCATTAACTGCATTGATTAAATATAATGGCCGGTCAATATCAGGTAAAAAGGAATTAGCCGAAGCATCCATATAAAATTCATCGGCACTTTGGTAGCCAAAGAAGGGTGCCGCAAACTGATCATCAAATTGGTACCAGGATTTCATAAGGTCAAATTTTTCCATTGGAAACGAACCGGGGAATTGGCTCTCTTTGGCATTTAACTTATCTCGAAGCATTTTAGAAAAATAATGTCGAATTAGCTTATTCTTGGGCAAGTCCATGGCCGCCGCCGCTTCGGCGAGGTCACACGGTGTAGAAACAATTCCGGACTTCTCAATATGCTTTGCAAGATGAACTTTTTTTACTAAGAATTTGGAGATAATATTTCCACCCATACTGAAACCCGCTAAATAGATTTTTTCATAATTATGTTGAGTTACAATATATTCAACGACTTCGCTCAAATCTTCAATTTCTCCATGATGATAAAGTTTTTGTAGTCGATTTAATCGACCACTGCATGAGCGACAATTCCAGGCCAGAAAATCATAAATATTGGTGTTCATTTGGCAATAAAAATCGGTCACATATTGAGATTGACTACTGCCTTCCAGGCCATGTGTTAAGATTATAAGTGAACGCCTTCCATGCCGTTTCCAATCCAGGTCGAGAAAATCACCGTCAGACAACTCAAGAGTTTCGCGATCATATGTAATAGAAGGCCTCGGCAATCTGCCCGCTACGATGGTCTGTACCATTCCTCCTGGAAAGTACCAGGGAGCTTTGTATTTAGTAGAAATTAAGGGCATTATAAAAAGTCCACATCTTGAGCGTAAGGGTAGCGCATAAGCATTTCTATCGCTCGATCCAACCGCAAATCCCTGTAAAAGATGCGATAAATCGTATCGATTATCGGGGTATGTTTTTTATAGTTTTTAGATAGAAAGTAGGCTATTTTTATTGTGCGCAACCCTTCAGCCACTTCCTCCATGGAGTTGACAATGTCATCCAGTGGCTTCCCTTTTGCAAATGTATAGCCGACTCGATAATTACGACTGTGCTCACTCAGTGAAGTGGCAATTGTATCTGCAATTCCAGCGGTCCCCAAAAAAGCACGACTGGAACTTCCTAATTCTTTTCCAAGATAAATCACTTCATGAAGTGCACGAGTAATCATCATGGCCTGAATATTTTTTCCAAGCCCTTTGCCTGCTAAAAGACCAGATCCTAACGCAATAATATTTTTAAACGTTCCGGCATATTCAGCTCCCACTAGATCATGAGACCCGAAGACAAAAAATCGGTCACTATTTAATACATGTTGACCAGCTTCAATGACTTCATCGTAATCACTGGCAATAACCGTTGCCGTTGGTTGACCTTCGTGAATTTCTTTTGCCAAATTAGGCCCGGATAAGCAGCCGACTCGCAATACACTTGTTTCTAGTTGGATTACCTCACTCATGCGATGAATGTGGCGTTTTCGAATAGCCTGATAATTATCCACCTTTTCAATGGATTCGTGAATATCAAGTCCTTTGGTTCCATGAATTAAGATATGTGATGGCCTTAAATATTCGCTGGCCGTGCGTAGAACATCTCTGAAGTGAGCCGAAGGAATGATCGGAAAAATAATCTGGCATGTGCGACAAAGCTCCTCCATAGACGAAGTAGCGTATATATTTTTCGCCAAACGTGTATCACTGACCCTGTGTTCAGAATTTATCTGATCGCGTTTTACTTCACGTCGTGTGAATAGAAACACGTCCTGATTTACAGCGAGTAAATTAGAAATTGCCAGTCCGAAATTGCCTGATCCTATAACTCCGACAGCGGCTCTACTCATACCTGTCTATCGTTTGCGATTTTGTTTTTTCTGTTTCGTTTCTGCTATCTTTTTCTGTTCTTCAAGCGCTTTTTGAAGCCTCGCCTGGAATCCACTTGTCTTCTTTGGTTTAGCCTTGTTCGCCCGGAGTTGTTCTTTAATTTTCTCTTCGTTAATCAAAAATTTCTTCGTTCCAATGGTTTGACCAATATTGAATAAGTTACTAAAAAGTAAATAGCAGGTGAGTCCAGCTGCATACTGATTTAGAAAAACAAAAAACATAATGGGCATGATGAACTGCATGTTTTTCATCATAGGATTCATCGCCGTCGTCATGTCCATATTTAATTTAATATTATAATAGGTGTATGCCAATAACGAAATGACCCAAAGTAAGGTGAATAAACTAATATGACTTCCCATCATTGGAATGCTAAATGGGAGTTGGATAATACTGTCGTAGGTAGACAAATCATTAGCCCATAAAAAGGATGCCTGTCTAAATTCTATAGACGCCGGAAAGAAACGGTACAGCGCAAACCAAATCGGCATTTGCAAGAGCATTGGAAAACAGCCACCCATAGGATTAACACCGTATTCTCGGTATATTTTCATGGATTCCATTTGCTGTTTTTGCATGTCATCCTTGTATTTTTCTTTGATACCTGCAGTCACAGGTTTGAGTGCGGCCATTTTCGATTGAGAATGAAGCATCTTGTATGTGAGGGGAAAGACGAGTGACTTCACAATAAATGTAAGAATCAAAATCACGATGCCCATGTTGCCAATGAAAGACGAAAGAAATTTAAACAAGGGACGAATAATCCAACGATTAATGGAACCAAAAATACTCCAGCCAAAGGGTACGATATCCGAGAGATCGCTTCCCATTGCCTTAAGTGCGTCGAAGTCATTTGGCCCGATGTAAAATTGCATTCCAAATTGATCTGATCCGAAGTTGTCTATAGGAACAGAAACCGAAGAGGTCAGAATTTTTAATGTTGGATCATCTTCTTCGGTGGTTTCGGTCGTAAATTCTCCGTTTAAAAAGGCACTATCCGCAACCAAATTGCTTGAAAAAAACTGATTAGCATTGGATACCCACTTAATTCGATTTTCGATTGCCTGTTCATCATCTCCGCGACACGAACAGTAGTCAGTACCTTCGTCGGCTTCATAAAAGTATACTGTCGAATACATTTTTTCGAACTGTACATTTTTCTCAAGTTTGTTGAGATGATTCTTCCAGTACAATTGGATTGATTTAGTTTCCTCATCTACTACATTTCCCATGTTCCTGATGTTGATGTCGTAGTCGAGAACATAGGATCCGTCTCGGAGCGAAAAAGTCTGTTCGATAATACCGCCCAAGTTCGATTGTGCTGTCAGCGTTAAACTTTTATTATTCGACTTTTTTATCGAATGCAATAGTCGACTTGTTTTTAGTGTGGTGCCATTGGCCAGTGGAATTTCATAATGAAAAGTGTTGTTGATATGGTCCATCAGCTTGACCGGATACCTTACTTCATTTCCAAGACTGTCTTCAAGAAGTACGTCGTAGTTTTTCATCAAGACTTCACGTATCTGACCGCCATTTTCATCGAATACAATGCGCATGACATCATTTTCTAGTACAGTGGTTCTTCCTTGCCCCTTTGGCGCCGGAGTGAATCCCATGTTGGCGGACAACATCTGAATGTTGAACAACGAATCCTCCTTTTGACTTATGGTTTCGGGCTGGACCTCCACCTCTTCTATCGGCTTGGTTTCGATCGCTGCTTGTGCTTGTTGTATTGAATCGCGTACAAACTCCTGACGCTCAAGTTCTTCTGGTGTAGGGGCATTTATTTGCGTATAAATGATGAAAAGGACGAATAGTAAGATCATCCCGGTTATGTAATTCCTATCCATATGCTGCTTTAATGCGCTTCTTTTTAATGGCGTGCAAAGGTACGCTTTTGATTAATGAGGTTGATGGAACAATTCGAGCATCTTCCCATAACACTGGAGAAGAATGTTTCACATAAATGAATGGTATAATGATCATGATAGTTGCCCATTGACGGTGATGTTCGACAAACAACTAAATTGATCGGCGCATGACGCATACAAGACGACATACGAAAGATTGAGCTTGTTGGCTGTCAATTTACTGGGCTGCTCACTTAGCGAACAGCCCAGTAAATCGGCAGCCGCGGTTGGATGTGGAACAAATTTTTGACAAATTATCTTGTATTGTCCACACAAAGATGCCTTTCGGAGGATTCAAAAAGACATCATATCAAAAAGTTTATGACTTTGAAAGCGCGAAAGGAATGATTTGTTTCAGGTACACCAACTTAGTGGAGGCAATCCTTATCACGCACAAAACGTATCTTCGCAGCCTAAATTTTAGCAGGAATGTTTGATAGTTTAAATGAAAAATTGGAAGGTGCTTTCAAGTCATTGAAAGGTGATGGCAAGCTAACCGAACTAAATATAGCTCAAAGCATTAAAGAGATTCGGCGAGCGCTCGTTTCAGCTGATGTGAACTACAAAATTGCGAAGGAGTTCACGGATAAAGTTAAAGATGAGGCTCTCGGACAACGCAATGTTCTGAACTCTGTGAAACCTGGTGAGCTCATGGTAAAAATTGTCATGGATGAGATGATCGCGCTAATGGGTGGGCAGGCAGCTGGTATTAACTTAAAAGGTGATCCAACGGTAATTCTGGTGGCTGGCTTGCAGGGTTCGGGTAAAACCACCTTCTCAGGTAAGCTAGCCTATTTCTTAAAAAATAAGAAAAAGAAAAAGCCACTACTTGTAGCGTGTGACGTTTATCGACCGGCTGCCATTGATCAAATTACCGTTTTGGCAGAGCAGATCGGCGTTGATGTGTACAAGGAGGTAGAAAACAAAAATCCGGTGGAAATAGCCTTGAATGCTGTTGCTCATGCCCAGGATAATAAAAATGATATTGTTATCGTCGATACCGCTGGCCGACTGGCTATTGACGAATATATGATGGATGAAATATCCAGTTTAAAAGAGGCACTTTCTCCCAATGAAACACTATTCGTCGTTGATTCGATGACCGGACAGGATGCCGTGAATACCGCAAAGGCGTTTAATGAAGTCATTAATTATGATGGGGTAGTGCTCACAAAATTGGATGGAGATACACGCGGTGGTGCTGCACTGACAGTAAAATATACCGTTGGCAAACCTATCAAGTTTGTTAGTATGGGTGAACAAATGGACACACTTGACGTGTTTCACCCGGATCGGATGGCTCAACGTATATTAGGGATGGGTGATATCGTTTCATTTGTTGAAAAAGCGCAAGAGCAATTTGATGAAGCAGAAGCTAAAAGGCTTGAAAAGAAAATCAAGAAGAATAAATTTGATTTCAACGATTTCTTAAGCCAGCTCGCTCAGATCAAAAAGATGGGTGACATAAAGAGCCTAATGAATATGATTCCGGGGATGAGCAAAATGACAAAAAACCTGGACATTGATGATAAAGCCTTCGGTAAGGTAGAGTCAATTATTTTGTCTATGACGCCACAAGAACGTGCACATCCCGAACTATTAAATATGAGCCGCAAAAAACGAATAGCACTTGGTTGCGGTAGAAATATTCACGAAATAAATATGTTCATCAAACAATTTGATCAAATGCGCAAGATGATGCATACCCTGAGCAAAGGTCAGGGGATGCGAAATATGATGGGTGGAATGAAAAAAATGGGTCGTTAGTTTAGGCCCAAATTGATTAATTAAATTAAAAAATATTAATGAAGTTTTTTATTGATACCGCAAACCTCGAACAAATAGAAGAGGCAAATAATTTAGGAATATTGGATGGTGTTACCACAAACCCTTCTTTAATGGCGAAGGAAGGGATCACCGGTGGTGAAGCTGTAAATGCACACTATGAAAAAATTTGTGCCATTGTAGATGGCGATGTTAGCGCTGAAGTAATCAGTACAGATTATGTCGGTATGATGAAGGAAGCTGAAACACTTGCAGAAATCGCACCGAATATTGTGGTGAAAATTCCTATGATAAAAGAAGGAGTCAAAGCCATAAAAACGCTTTATGATCGCGGAATTCGCACGAATTGCACACTCGTGTTTTCGGCAGGGCAGGCCATTCTCGCCGCTAAAGCGGGAGCGACTTATTTATCTCCATTTATTGGTCGTATCGATGACACAAATTGGGATGGCATACAGCTTATTAGAGAGATAGCTGAAATATATGCTATACAACTTTACGAAACGCAAATATTAGCCGCATCGATTCGGTCGCCGCGCCACATCGTTGAGTCAGCTCTTGCTGGTGCAGACGTTGTTACGTGTCCATTGAAATCAATTCTTGGATTATTTAATCATCCACTCACGGATATTGGACTCGAAAAATTTCTTGCCGATTATAAAAAAGGTTAATTAATTTCAGCTGTAATACGAGCTAAATCACAAAAAAAATCTGGATAGGATTTTGTTACGGCTTCGCAGTTATTTATTTCAATTGCACTATCGCTAATGGTCGCCGCGATGGCAGCAGCCATTGCCATTCGGTGATCGTTGAAGCTTTCGACCGTGCCGCCATGAAGGTTTTGACCGCCATTAATGACTAGGTGCGATCCTTCGACAGTCAAAATGGCTCCCAGCTTTCCGAACATTTCGATCAATGCTTGCAATCGATTACTTTCCTTATGAATTAACCGATTTACACCTTTTATTTTTGACGTTCCGCTGCATCCGAGCGCAAGAACTACGAGAGGCGGAAATAGATCAGGACAATGTGTTGCGTCAAAAGAGAAAGGCAGCAGTTTATCTTTTTTAACGATTAATTGATCACCGTTGAATTCAATTTTAGCACCAACTTCGTGTACAACTTCGACAATGGCTTTATCGCCTTGTTTTGAATCTTCCTGCAATCCATCAATAATAACTTTTCCGGATAAAGCGGCGCCGACAACGTGATTTGCCATGCCACTCCAATCCCCCTCGACCGAATAAAAAGGGCAGTGATACGATTGGTTGCCATGAACCATGAATTCCTCGTGGTTTTTATGTTCGACATCGATACCAAACGCCGACATGATATCCAATGTCAAGTCTATATATGGAATACTGGTCGGATTTTCTACATGAATAACTGTATCCTGGTCTAGTAGTGGGGCAGTAATTAACAACCCTGACAATATTTGTGAGCTAAACCTCCCGTCAACATTGATTTCACGCTGTGATATTGGGGATGAGATCGTTATTGGAAGCGTCTCTCCTAAACTGCTAACTCGAATTCCTGCCTTTGCCAGTGTATCGACAATCGGCTTAATTGGTCTATTTTGCAAGGACCCCGCTCCATTGAGCGTAATGGGCAGGGGCCAAAGCGAAACGATTGAGGCGAACATGCGAAAGGCTAACCCTGATTCACCGAAATTTAATTCCTCCGGACATAGTTTATTATCTGGATATATCCATGTTCCACAATTATCAATTTTGACTTTTGCCCCGAGCTGTTGAATGACGTTCTTCACCTTGAGACTGTCTTCGGACCACGAGTGAACATCAAGATTTGTTGGGCCATCCGCTAATAAACTCAGCGCGAGGGCGCGCTGTAAATAGCTTTTTGAGGTATTGGACGTTAGGCGACCATTATAATAAAGGGGATTTATGGTTTCTACACGCTCTTCGATATTCATTTTTAATCAATCAGTTAGAAATCGAATCCCAGGCCAAATAAAATACGAGGATCTTCCTCTCCACTTGCAAAATAACTCACTTTTATAACAGCAAGATCGAATGGTGTTATATAAAGCCCTCCACCAAAATTTGTATGCCAGGTATCGTCGTCAATCGATGAGTCATTATCTTGAAATACCCTTCCAATATCAAAACTACCTACAATGCCTACGCTTGAAGGTGCGAAATAACTATTGAAGCTGAATAATTTTACGCGCAAATCTGTATTATAAGCTAAGGCTGATTCGCCCGTGAATCGTTCGTTTCTAAAACCTCGCAAAGCTTTATTACCACCTATTTGCTGCTGGTGATAAAATAACGCCTCTTCACTGAATGTGAATCCAGCGTGAATGCGATGTGCCCAGATGAAATTTTCTTTGTTATCTAATGGAAAATATATACCCAAACCGGTTTCTAAACTTGTCTTCGTGATATTGTAGTCATCCAGGTCCGTCATGTAATCGACAGCCAGACCAAAATCTACACCCTGGTGCGGATTTGCCTCATTGTCAACATTGCGAAATGTAAACCCCATTTCAGCACCAACATATGATATTTTATCAAACACAGGATCATTGATGTCGGCGAATGTTGTAATAAATCGATTCGCAGTGCGTTCAACTTCCCGCACATCCAGCTTGGGGCCTACGTGAAAATGCGCATTATTGGCTAGCTCTTTTTGCAAAAATAAATCAACATTAATTATAGAGTTTCGTACGCGATTGTAGTCAAGTTCAAAATCAAATTCATCTTCATGATTAATTGTATTATTTCCAATACCGAAAAAGTTATTAGAAAATAAATTGTCTTGATAGAGTCCGCTTAACAAAATATTCCAACTTCCTACCGCTTCAATAAAACGACCTTCGTACCCAAATTTAAATCCTTCCGTTTCAAAGCTGTACAAACCCGATAGACTATGCGACATTTTATACGGATCCTTTTTAAAACCATGCCATACACCTGAGAACATGCCTCCTAACAAGAATCCATTGTCCGGATTGAAGCCGATTAGCGGAAGGACAAAACTGTGATTGTATTTAAAAGCTTTACGATCGTAAGCATTGTCAGAATAATCATTTGATAGGTGCAGTGCCAGACCGCTTTTCGAAGCTGTGTGTGAATTGTCGGCGTAGTCATAGACATGTATGCGCTTACCTTTGCCATCGTTGCTGTATGTGTCGTCATCCGTACCACCAAGCCATCGAACTTTTATGTTGCTGCCGGCCCCGGAAGATTTAAAAATATCATCTCCATCAAGTCCATACACATTGACAGACTTCGTTTCATTGTCGATAAATGTGCGTTCGTAGTAGGTATAATTGAGCTGCCCTTTTTTATCCAGATCACTGATTCGTAATGTTAGTTGACCGTGACTGCGAATAATCTCAATCAAGTCGTCATCGTATGTTGCGTGTACATCAACATGTTTGGCCAAGGACTTATAGTATTTACGAGCAAATATTTCTAATTTATCGCGTCTGGATTTAATTTTAGATTCAATACTTTTTCCATGGATAGCGTAAAAATCGTCTTGCATTTTCGAAACCCCTTCATGTATTATAACATCCGTCAAGGTCGTCTGAATATGCTGAATTTCTTTTTGCCAGTCTAACCATGTCATTTCATTCGTAAAGGACCGATCAAAATATCGGGCATTGAAGTTAAAATACTCGACGTTTTTAATTTTTTCATCAAATGTTTGAAATTTAGCGATACCTGGAGAGAGTAACCGTCCAAAAGCAACTAACGGACCTTCAAAAATTGCATATGCCTGGTCACGGTCTCTTGGCACAGGACGATAAATTTTACTTTTTTTATCTGCTCCCTTAAATTCACCCCATCGCCATTGGTCATCGTGCCGATCCCAGTCTCCAATGATCATATCAAACAATCGATTTCGAACAACATCGGACTGCATAGGTCGATTATGTCCACTCTTTTTCATCTCTTCGACTAAGTCAGGTGTATTGATCATATTTTTCGAGTTTCCGAAATTATCTCGATCGCTTCGATCACCATCTGGTCTGTCTTCAAAGAGATAGAGTTGATCACCATGATCTTCATTGAACTCGCCAAGTGCGGCTTGTTTAGGAATATAAACCAATTCGGGTTTTGTATGTAATATTCCGATAGACTGAGCCATGGGAGGTATCGTATATGCAGATAGGGGGTGCGCAGTTGTGAGAAAATGATCAACAGCTTCTATGGCTACCGTCCCTAAAAATTCATCGGGTAATAGCCGACTCGGATCTTTCTTCACAGCCCTCATGACAAAATCTTTGTCATTCGAATTTGTCAGTCGAAGCGAATTTGTTTGAAAACCACCGCCGCGTTTCACTGCTCGTAATCCGCCTTCGCGAATGGACAGATTTGTTACACGTGCTCGTAATGGCATGTTGTACAATTCACTATACTGTTTGCCCATGAAAAAGTTAAATAAGCCACCTTTAGCCGTACTTTTTTCAACAATAGGTATTTCGACATAAGGTTTTGTCGGCGGTTCGAACTTCAATTCTTTGGCTTCAAATGTTGTAAGTTCAGGTGTTAGTTTTCTAGAAAAGACGCGTTTTGATTCTCCATTTTGGCATGCAAAAAATTCAATCCAAGTCTCACCTTTATTAAAAAAAGAAAGTCGGGTAAAGCCATAAGCTGCATAGCTGAATTCAGCACCTTCTCCTAAGCTTACAGCTGTTGTTTTGCTTCCTGAACCAGCAATAATGTGATGATGTTCTTCTTTGTTTATGTACTGCATATTGTGTTCATGTCCAGAAATAAAAATCACATTATCAAAAGCGTCCGTTGCGGTTAGCAATTTTTGTCTGAGCTCCTTATATTTTTCGCCATTTATATCTTGCCGCTGGCCCACGTTTTTACGTAATATCGGATACAGAAAACCAAGAATAGGAAGCGGAATTTTTAAGGATTCATTGAGCGCAGCAAATGGGAAAATATTATCTCGAGCTGAAAATTTACCACCATGTACGCCATATGTAAAAATAGGATGGTGCATGGCCACGACTACCCGCTTGTCTTTTGCGTACTTTTTTATCACATCGGTTAATTCATAAATAAAATCGAATCTTGTTTTATAATCACATTTTTCATTAAAGTCTATTTGATTATCCCAATTTTGTAAGTACCACTCGCTATCAAAAACAATAAGTACTACATCATCGCTTAATTTGAAGTCTGTCGGACCTGAGCAGCCATTATTTGGGCTGAAGACTTTTTTGCTCATATAATCTTGAATGAAGTCCTCTTGACGTTCGATTCCTTTTTGTGCATCTTGCTGTCGCCAGTCGTGATTTCCCGGAAGAAAAACAACGTGGCCTCCAAAATTTTTAACAATATCCATCTGTGCAATAATGGCCTCTTCCGCCTCTTTTCGATCTCCCGCCTTCTTTTTAGGCATTCCTTTTGGGTAAATATTATCCCCTAAAAAGACCGCACTTGTAGGAGCCGATTCAGTTAACATCATTTTTTGCATGCCGACTAGTGCGGGCGACGTATTACCATTTGGCAAATACCCAGCGTCCCCTATGCCATACAGGACATAATCGGGTGTTTGAGACGGATAATTCGAATTGTACAAATTTTCCCAATTTTTGGAGGCTGCATTGTGATGCAATTTATAATTGGCGCAAGAAGTCAATAATAAAACGACGGCGAATAATAGATAATGCTTCATACAAGATGTTTTTGCAAACAGCAATTTAATCAAAATCGTGAGATTGAATAGCCTGAGTTACCAATTCATACAGGGTGAGTAGTTCCGGGTATTTGGACAAATATGTCTTTTGCTCCGTAAGCGTGATTTTGTCACCACGAACCGCAGGTCCAGTTTGATTTTGAAGAGCCGGTGATAAAGTTAAGTTTTCTATCATACTTTTAAGAAGTGGGTGTATAAGACGTCGTTCCAAATTATTCTTCTGAAGCAGCTCTTCAGCCCTGGTAATGAAGTAATTTGAAAAATTCTGTGAAATGACGGCCGCGGTGTGTATTGTGCGTAAATCAGTGGGAGCTGGGTGATGAACGGATGAGCTTATGCAGGAAGCCAACTTGGTCAATTTTGCCAGATCATCCGTATGTTCAGCTTGAATGAAAATGGGTGTTTGAGGGTTCCACTTTCCAAGTCCATTGAAAGTATTTAGGGGGTAGAAGATCCCCCGCCGGTCATGTTTAATATTTTCCATGGCTGTCATTCCAGAACAATGACAAACAATTGTTTTTGACAAATTGAGATCCCTGGTGACCTCCGTAATGGCATCGTCCGAAACCAAAAGAAACATAAAGTCTGCACTTGCATTTAATTCGCCTGCGGTGCTCAACGGTCGAATTCCAAATTGAGTTGTAATTTCCTCGTGACGGGTTTTGTTGCGCACATACCATTCCTCTATTCTGACTCCACTATTGACCATAGCCGGAACAAGATGTTTGGCCAACCGTCCATATCCAATTAAACTTACACTAAATCCGAACTTCATGAACGCAGTTGTTTACGACGTTGCCACCAGCTAAAAAATACACCGCCCAGCATCAAGCATGCACCAAGCCAAAACAAATTTATACCTGGAAATGCGAGTGCTTCGAGTACCAAAAAATCTGTTCGCGGAACATTTTCGGCTATATACAACGTCATCGTACGGTCGAGCTTTTTAATCTCGAGGGTTAGCGTTTCGCTATCCGGGTCGATATGCGCAAACCGTATATGGAGACCTGAGTTTGGATCAAAATCGTCCACAGGTATGACTTGATTTCCACGAATTATATAATTTGGCTGGAGGTTTATATTTAAAGATTCAGCACCTTTAATAGTCAGGTCAGCCCCAACGGCAATATCATTTTTTTGAGCAAAATAGAAAGGGTGGTTCGGTTTTAAATTAAATGAATCAAACCGGATGCTATATTCTCCAAATGTTGTCGATTCACCTGATCGCAGTTCAACTTTTGCAGCGTTCTCAAAATCTTGATAAGGTAAGTAAGGCAGTAGTATTGAATCAGAAACTTTTATTCGTAATTCCTCCTTATTGATTTTTTCTGGAAGCACGTAACTTAAGTTCCCTCGCAAGATGGCCCGAGCTGTTTCGTAATGTTGAACTTTAGTTTGTCGATTTGTTACATTAAATTCGAGGCCGACAATTTTATCCAGCTTCTGGACAGGAAGGTCAGCAGTTTCAGGTGATTGTATGACATCAGTAACCACGACATCAAGATCTTTGAGGCGAATAGTATCACCTAAATTAAATCGATACGCCGAATAGACCAACGAATCTTCTACCGCCTGTGCGAACTTGGGTTCGACTTCTTCTCGTGGTAAAGTGGCGATACGTGTAAAAATATCCTCCTTTACCCCGCGTATGATGGAAGGGTGATAAACTTCGACGTTGTCAAATGCCTTAGAGTAGATGACATTAGGATTTACGCCAAAAGAATCAATTGCATCCCCTGCATCATCTAACTCCTTAAATGATACGAAGTACTGCCTTTCCGTGCCGATAAAGGTGTCACGTTCATACTCCAACATATATCCTTGACTATAGATGGGCTCATTTTTAAGTAAGATGACATTTTTCATCTTTACATCTTCATCCAAATCCTTAAATATACCCGCCATTAGCGCCGGATTTTGACTTATTTGCCGTTTGTTAATTCCGGAAATAATAATGCCTACCAGCATGATTCCAAAGCCGGTATGACTAAGCGCGGACCCCCATAGTTTAAAATTACCTTTTAGTCGATTAATTAAATAATCCGAATTGGCTATTGAGCCATATAACGCTGAAAACAATAATATTTTAATAGGTAATGTGTGCGGCTTCATACCTATCGAAATGGCAATTGTTCCAGCCAATGCCAATAATAGATGCGAAGCAATACGCAACCAGATTTTACTTCCCGGTGCTATGTTTTTTTGATAACGAATCCATTGTGCAAAACCGGACAGGAGGGAAATAAATGCCGCGATCCACAATTGATATTTATTGTAGTGTTCGTTTGCATCTTGAATTACCTGGCCCTCATATTCTGGATTGAAAAACCGAACGATATTATTAATTACTGGTAGAGAAGTACTGTAGGTGATTAATATCGATGAAATGGCCAAAATCATTAAGCCGATGAACATATAGAACTCCCGAGAGTATGCGGATTCCTCTTTGTCCGGTGTAGGAATTTTATTCCAATGCCGCGTCAAGAGGACAGCACTCGCAACGATGAAAAATAATAAAAATGCTGTTAGTTGGGCACCCATTCCCATTTCCGTAAAGGCATGCACAGATGTCTCTTCAAGGGCTCCACTTCGAACCAGGTATGTTGAATATATACTGAGACAAAAAGCCAGAATATAAAAGAGATAAACACTGCGTGTCGAATAACCTGTAGCTTTGGTTATAAGATGCGCATGAAGTCCTGCGACTAGCATAATCCAGGGTACCAGGGACATATTTTCGACGGGGTCCCATGCCCAGTATCCACCGAATGTTAAAGCCTCATAGGCCCAGGCGCTACCCATCAGAATCCCGACACCCAAAATTCCTACAGCAAACAAGACCCAAGGCAAGGCAGGTTTCAACCAGTTCTTATATTCTGTTTTTAGTAAGCCGGAAATGGCAAATGAAAAGGGTACAGATACGGAGGCAAACCCAAGGAACGTAACTGGTGGATGGATAACGTTCCAGTAGTTTTGGAGCAAAAGGTTAAGCCCTTTACCTTCGATCAGACCGAGGTAGTCTTCATTCGCGAATAGCGGAATATCCAAAACTTCACGCAGCAGAAGCATGGGGTTGTCACCAATTTTAAAATTAGTAAATGGCACGTAAACACCTAAAAGCATCGATGCGAGCCAAAGTTGAATTATGGACATGACAAAAAGCACACCGGGCTCCCATTCGCGCGCTTTCTTTATTAAAATAAACCCAAGAATGATATGCCAAAACATCCACAATAGGAAACTGCCCTGCTGCCCCTCCCAAAATGCTGAAAACATATATTCGAATGGAAGGTCATTTGATACGTGTTCAAAGGCATACGCATATTCGTAATAACGATTGAACATTACAAAGAACATCAGTCCGATTAAGGAAAACGTGCTAAAAGCGTGAATGCAGAAGAAAGTGCGTCCGGAACGAATAAACGATCTGGCATTCGTACTCCTTAATGAAAGACCATAGGCTAAGACCGCGAATAATATTGCCGAAAAACTGACTACGGTAACAATGGCACCCAAGGCGCGGGGTAAGAGATGTTCCCCGATATACTGAATTTCATCCATAGAGGTGCAGGATTATCCTGCCTTGGCATTTGATCGAACGAAGACTTCTTCGTCCTTATATTTCGACGGGCATTTTGTCAGCATTTCAGTGGCGACGAAAACGCCATCTTTGAATTTTCCAGTCATTACAACTTGATCACTTCTTTCAAAATCCTGAGGTTTTTCTCCTAAGAACACAACTTTTGATTGTTGACCATTCTCATCATTTGCATAAAATGAGAAGTAATTAGGATCTTTGGCAGGGTTGTATATCATTTCCTTGTCCAAAGCCAATGTGCCGATAACTTTCACTTTTCCAGCAACTCGCTCGGCCGTCTCAAATGTCGAATAGCTACTGATCTGGTCAGCGGCAGTCATAAAGAGTGCTATGGCTCCTCCAACCAGTAAAACAATGATGATCGGTATTTTTTTCATGCTGACGATTCTAGATTACAAATATACGTCGGTATAGTAACAATATGCAGTAAAGGGAGTTGTGTAAATAAGTTAAAAATGCGGTGCGCCCAAGATTCTACGCTTCCTTTTTTAGGGTACGTGTCCAATTAACCCATGAAAGACGGATATAGTACTTCACTGTACCAACTCCATGGCGGCTGAAACTTCCTCGACGGGAAATTTGCAAACTTTATTTCGGCAAACATAAATCATAGTCGCTCCTGCTTGTAGCTTGTCTTTCAGCAATTGAAGATTACCCTCCTTTTTACCACCCAAAATCATAGCGTTGGGCAAGTAACTTGCCTTCCAATCGACAACCATATCCAAACTTTTGTCACCAACTATAGCAACTTCATAGGGGTGCTCAATCAAATCCATATAGAGTTGCAACCAATTGCTATAGAACGAAGGTTGTTGTCCTTCAAATATTGCGCTTTTCATGCTAGCTGCCATTTTTTCGGCACGCTTAATATACGCCGGCTTGTATAGGTATAAACCCAGATGCAATAGGTTTCGCGCCATGATGCTGTTAGAAGATGGGATTACATTGTCGGCAAGTTCTCTTTTTCGCGTTACAAGAGGTGGATCTAGGTCACTTGTATAATAAAATAATCCGGTGGTATCATCCGAAAAATGTGTTTCAGCGAATGAAAGGATTCGATCGGCATCGAACAAATATTTTTCATCTAAAGTTGCTTCATAATATTTTATCAATGCTCGAACAAGTAAAGCGTAATCATCCAAAAAAGCGTTTATTGTCGATTTTCCATTTTTATAGTTTCGCCAAAGCTGTCCGTTTTTTTGAACTTGATGCTTTAGTAAAAAGGCCATGTTGTCAGCAGCCAACTGAAAGGCCGTATTATTTCCTGTTGAAAAATATGCTTCGATCAATCCATGTGAGGCAAGGGCGTTCCAGGAAGTAAGAATTTTATCGTCGAGCCCTGGACGCACTCGTTTATCTCTAATTACTTTTAATACTTGCAAAGATTCATCGATTGACTTTTCGATTTCTTTCTCGGTCATATCGTACTTCTTCGCAAGCTGGTCAAGCGTCATTTTTACATGCAGAATATTTTTGTCGTGTTCCCAATTTCCTGATTTAGTAATTTCAAACCGGTCCACAAAAATGGAACGAGCCGTTTCGTCGGAAATAGCATTCGATATTTCGTCATGTTTCCAGACATAGAATTTTCCTTCTTCTCCTTCTGAATCCGCATCTAATGCAGAATATATTCCGCCGCTTTCATCAATCATTTCTTGTTTTATCCAGTTGACTGTTTTGTCAATAGTCTTTTTATAAGTAGGGTCTTTGGTTTTTTTAAAAGCGTAACTATATATATCGAGTAACTGCCCATTATCGTAAAGCATTTTTTCGAAATGAGGTACTTTCCAAATTGCATCGGTAGAATAACGGGCAAATCCGCCGGCAATGGCATCGAATATACCTCCAGAACTCATATTGTTTAAGGTGGTGTAGACCAGGTTTAAAGCCGATTTGTCTCCGTTCAAATGGCCGTACTTGAGCAATGTTTCATAATTATTAGGCATTGGAAATTTCGGGGCTCCTTTTCGTCCGCCATACTTTGCATCGATCTGGTTTTTAAACATAGCCATGGTAGCGGTCATGTCAACGTCTTCGATGCTTGTATTTTCAAGCGGAATTTCTACTGCATCTACGGATCGGTAGCCTTCTTCCAGATTATCTGCATACTCGCGAAGTTGGGATGGTGATGTCAGTTTCAATTGTATAAATTGATTCAGAATTTTCATCCATTGGTCTTTTGGAAAATAGGTTCCTGCCCAAATCGGCCTACCGTCACTCAACGCAAAAGCATTCAATGGCCACCCGCAACCTCTACCCGATGTGAGTTGACAGGCCGTCATATAGACATCGTCAATATCCGGTCGTTCTTCCCGGTCTACTTTAATCGGGACAAAATGCTCATTCATCAAAGCAGCAACGGTGCTATCTTCAAACGACTCATGCTCCATGACATGGCACCAGTGGCAGGCCGAATAGCCGACACTGATAATGATCAATTTATTCTCATCTTTTGCTTTTGAAAGGGTCTTGTCGTTCCAGGCGTGCCAGTCGACTGGATTGTGCGCATGTTGAAGTAAATAGGGACTTGACTCATTCACCAAAGCATTCGTGTATTTATGCTCCATTTCTGACTGTTTTTGGGACGAAGACTGGCAAGATAACAAGAGGGCAAAAAGAATAAAAAATAGATTCGATCGGAGCATGATTACATGAAATTGAAGCCGCAAGATAGATGGAAAGTGGCAATGATCAAGGTCAATGAAACTTATTGCATCCATGATTTTATTTTATGGGCAAAGGGAAGTAATCGAATAAAACAGAGAAGCATTTACGTTAAAATGATTAAATATTTGAGATCAAATCATATATAAACACCAATAATTCATAGCTTTAAGGCAACAAGTACAAGTTGTATGAAATGGAGAAGGTTAAATGGGACACCCTTAGGCGGGGATATTATTAAGCAAGTTGAACAAACGATTATAACGGAACACAATGCTGGTCACCGATTGAAAGTTTGTATTGGCACGGATTCACAGGTAAAAGGTGAAGTGATCGAGTTTGCCACCGTAATTGTTTTTCTTCGCGAAAAACGTGGAGGTTTCATGTTCATAAGCAATAGTCAAATCCGCGGATCAATGTCGATACGTGAACGAATGATACAGGAAGTATCAAAGTCGGTTCAAATAGCCTACGATCTGTGCAAGTTGCTCGATCGGTACAACGTAGAGTTAGAAGTTCATGCGGATATTAATACCGATCCTGAATTCGAGAGCAACAGTGCACTTAAAGATGCTATGGGCTATATACTTGGGATGGGTTTTGTTTTCAAGGCTAAGCCGGACGCATTCGCATCCTCAAGCTGCGCAGATAAGGTTGTCTAACGGACAATTGGACCAAATTGAAATAAAACATCTCGATATGCATAATTGGGTCTTGCCGGCTCTTCGCTTCTTTTCTGATTTTCAGTAATTTGTCCGCTCAATTCAATACCCAAAAAATGGAAGCAGCGGCTCATGGAACCTTATCTATTCAATTCATGGAATACGATTTGGACAATGGTTTACACGTCATTCTTCATCAAGATCGCAGTACACCAATTATTGCGCTTTCCGTAATGTATCACGTCGGATCCAAAAATGAACGATCCGATCGCACAGGTTTTGCGCATTTTTTCGAACATTTACTTTTCGAGGGTACCGCAAATATTCCAAGGGGCCAATACGATAAATATGTCGAACGTGCCGGCGGTACACTAAATGCGAATACGTCGAGAGACCGAACATATTACTATGAAATAATGCCATCTAACCAATTGGAATTGGGTCTTTGGCTTGAGTCTGAACGCATGCTGCATGCCAAGGTTGATCAAATTGGAATAGAAACCCAGCGATCCGTTGTAAAAGAGGAACGAAAACAGCGCTACGATAACCAACCCTATGGCACGGTGTTAGAAGAAACGGTCAAACGAGCGTATACAGAACATCCTTACCGATGGTCGGTCATAGGCTCCATGGACCATTTGGATGCGGCCACAGAAGAAGATTACCGAGCTTTTTATGAAAAATATTACGTTCCAAATAATGCGGTTCTCGTAATTGCAGGGGATTTTGATCTGGACGAAGCTCGTCATCATGTCAATCGTTTCTTTGCAGATATTCCAATGGGGACGGAAGCAATCGAAAATAACCGCCCTGTTGAGCCACCATTGTCCGGTGAAATTCGTGACATTGTTTATGATGAAATTGACTTACCGGCAGTGCTTCAAGCATACCGGATACCGCAACTTGGTCACCCGGATATGTACGCACTTGATTTGATTTCTAAGCTATTATCCGAAGGTGAAAGCTCACGTATGCATCGATCGCTTGTCGACGAATCGCAGATGGCCCTCGCCGTATATAATTTTCCAATGATGTTGGAAGAGCCTGGTCTTATGTTAACTTTTTGCATTGCAAATATGCAGGTCGACGTGCACAAATTAGAAAAAGCGATGGATGCTGAAATTAATAAATTAAAAGAAAATTATATTTCTGATCATGAATTTCAAAAGCTGAAAAATCAAGTTGAAACAAGTTTCATTAATCGCTATAGAAGTCTAACGGGCATAGGCGAGTCACTGGCGAGTTATTACACTTATTTCAAAAATACGTCTTTAATTAATTCGGATATAAAAAATTACTTGAACGTGACGATTGATGATATCAAACGAGTCTCGAATGAATATTTGAACTCTTCAAATCGAGTAGTACTTCATTATCTTCCGAAAGTAACAACATCCTCTGAATAATATAATATGACATCACGCTATACTTTAAACCAAAAATTCAGAACTAATCCACCTGTTTCTGGGCCATTTCCTGCGATTAATATTGGTAATTTTGATACGCACGTATTACCGAATGGTTTGACCGTAATATTCGTTGAGAATCGTAAATTGCCGAAGGTCGCTTTTCAATTAATTATTAATCATGATCCAATACGTGAGGGCAGTCACGCTGGACTTGCTGACCTGGCAGGGGAACTGCTGAGTAGGGGGACCGATAGTAGAACCAAAGCTCAGATTGACGAGGCGATCGACTACGTAGGCGCCAAACTTCAATCAAATCGGTCAGGTATTTTTGGATCCGTTTTAACAAAATATCAATCGGATTTTTTAGAAATATTCCAAGACATATTATTAAATGCCAGTTTCCCAATCGAGGAATTCAACAAAATTAAAACGCGAAACAAATCTAGGTTGCAAACAGTACGGACGGAGCCGAGTGAGATGGCTTATAATTTGTGCTCACGAGTAACATACGGTGAGACACATCCATATTCGGATGTGTTGACCCCAGAAACATTAGAAAATATTACGCCCAATGCGTGCAAAAACCACATAGTTGAAAATTGGCGACCTAATTGTTCATACTTAGCTGTGGTGGGTGATTTCGATAAAGATTCAATTTTGAGGCAGCTGGATCCTATTATTTCATCATGGCTTCCAATTGAGGTAACAAAACGCAAGTATGCACAACCGGAGCTACCCGAGCACACCAGAATTTGCATTGTCGACCGGCCGGGAGCTGTCCAATCGGAACTAAGAGTAGTTTATCCAATTGACTTGCATCCATCAAATCCCTCTAGAATTTCAGCTTCGGTAATGAATCACATTTTAGGAGGAGGTGCATTTTCCGGTTATCTCATGAGCAATTTACGAGAAGATAAAGGATTTACTTATGGGGCCTATAGTACATTACATGTCGACCATGTATGTGCGGAGTTTAAGGCTGTCACCAGCGTTGGAACCGATGTTACCGTGCCTGCTGCGGAAGAGATTTTTAAAGAAATGCATAGAATTAGAAATGAACCGGTATCAAACGAGCACTTGGTATTGGCTAAGAATTCCATGATAGGTTCTTTTGCACGTTCCCTTGAGAACCCGCAGACGCTTGCAAACCGAGTACTAAATATGTTACGCTTTAATTTGCCACAGGACTTTTACCATCGATTTGCAGACAATTTGGCACGTATCACCAGTGATGAAATTCAACAATCAGCCAATAATTATATTTTTCCGGATCGAGCCTATTTATGTATTGTCTGTGACTATGAAGTCCTGCAAAAAGAGTTAGCTAATAGCTTTCCTGAATCCTCTGTTAGTCGATTCGATCATTTTGGAAGACCACTGTGATGGAGCATTCACGCGCATTGGATATAAAATTAAAACTTCATTATGTCTTCAATAGTTAAAATTGGAATTTCAGCTTCTCGTTGGACAATGTTTGCTTTTTGTTTGATATGTGCGCTGCCATTGTTTTCGCAAGGATATGAAATAGAGAACATGTTCGTAAAGTGTATTATTAACGATAATGGCGTAGTGTCTGTTCAAGAGGAGATTACGGTAGATTTCAGTGAAAAGCGACGAGGTATTTATAGGGACATACCATTGAAGTATAAAACGGCAAAGTCACGTGATGGAAATGCAATAATTATAGAAAATGTGACCGTTGTCGATGATCCATATATTGTAATTGATGAAAAATATCAAAAACGCATTCGTATTGGGTCGCCGGATAAATATTTAACCGGAGAAAAAAAATATATAATCCGATATGATGTTATTGGAGCAATTGAACAATTTAATGGCAATGCAGAATTTCCTTGGCAGATAGTTGGAAATCAGTGGGATACTTCGATTAAAAACATCTCGGTGGAATATAAGATGCCATTTAAGGTGGAATCACCGAGAGATGATATATTGATTTATTTTGCAGATCGACAAATCGCATTGCGCGATACTGAATATAGTTTAGAGGGTAACAATCTATCAATACGTTTTTTAGGTAAATTGAAGGCCAGACAAGGTATTAGCGTTGCTTTGAGATTCAAGGATCATAATTTTCCTATGCAAGAGGTGCCAGCCAGTGTTCTAGCCGATCAATATTATATAGCAAAGAGCATCGTAGAACTAAACCTACTGAATTCCGGTGAATTAATTGTGCACGAAAAACACCGAGTTAGATATCTAAAAAACAGTACCTCGGTAACTCGACTTATGTCTTCCATCCAACAAGATGACGATCAACACGGTAGAATTTACAATTACCCGGAATTTATGGTTGCTAATGTGAATAATAATCGTGTGCCCGTGTATGCGGACAAGTCTGAGAATGGGTACTTAGTCGTAATTCCTATTAATTCGCAATCGGGTCGGAACCTGGATTTACGGTATACTTTGCAAGGAAGTACAGTTACTTCAAATAAAAGGACAGTTATTTGGTGGGACGCGGCTTCTTTTGAAGAAAAAGTACCCATTGATACAATCGTGATCTCTTATAATTTGAACGGTGCGTCGCTAGCGTCTGTACCTAAGTTTATAGGATATGAAACGACAAAATTATCCGAGAATCCGCTCAGATATCAATTTATTCGTAAGAACTTTTTGTACGGACAGCTCCAACAAAGATTGATATTAAATAATTTTGAAGCGAGCCAACTGTATTTTCCAAAAAACACCTTGTTTGATGATATTTTAATGGAAGAAGTTGCGCTCGATATATCCTGTGAAGATGATTGTAACATATATCAAAAAATTGATTTACGGTTAAAAGAAAACAACCATCCGATTAATTTCTATGCTGGGAGTAACATCGATAGTCGGACCTTTCCGTACAAAGTAGATAATCCAAGTTTGCTCAAAAAAGAAGTTGACCTTCACGTAGAAGTGAATCCTGAAAAAAATAGCTATGTCATATCTTCTGGCCGAGAATATGTGCGACTTCGATCAACCAACGTTGATAGGGGTAACGACTTCGATGTAAACTATAAAACAAGTTTACTCGTAGATAATGGTCGCCTATTGGTCCCTATTTTTTCAGAAAGCACCGCCCCAATAGATAACCTCAAGATTTCATTAACGCTTGAAGGTGAATCATCCCAACTGGCTAAGCAGTTGTTTGTTCAAGCGGATTCAGCAGATGGAGTAGAATTGTTCGAATACAATGGATTTAATTTCATTTCTGTTCCGCTCACGCAATCCCAATTGACGAACTTAGAATCAAGTGACCGAGTAGGAAGATTTTTTAGTGCAAATAAGACAATTTGGTTGGCCTTGCTTATATGCGGGGGGCTATATTGGCTTTGGTATCGGTTTGGGCGTGATGAAAAGTACGATGGAAGTATGGAATCCAGTCCTCCAGACTATATGACTCCTGCTGAAGCAGGTTATTTGTGGGATGGAAAACTTCATGGCAGGGATTTAATTTCGCTGATATATCACTGGGCGGCGAAAGGTTTATTGGTCATTGAAGAAAAAGATACCGGGGGAAAAAGCCCCGAATATTATTTGGAAAAAATTGATGACTTACCAGTCGACGCAAATGGGTATGAAAAAATACTCTTTAATAATTTATTTACAACGGGAGAATCGCGCGTGCGAATTTCTTCTTTGAAACGCAAATTTTATTCGACGATGTCGAAAGCAAGAATCGCATTAAAGAAGGAATTTGAGGCCAAACATCTGTATGAACCATTGACCAGGGGAGTTGGTGTTTTATTCGTGATTCTAGGTGTTTTGATAGTCGGAGCTGGCTTGGTCGTGTTGGGCCTTTATGCAGGTCGGGGAGATTTTTCCTGGTCTTTGCCCATATTGATCGTTGGAATGGCATGTGTCTTTTTCGGATATTATTTGCCGAAAAAGACTGCTTTGGGAAGTAAGTATTTTATTTCGTTACAAAAGTTCAGTGCATTCATTGATGAGGCGAAGCCGGAGGAAATATCTCATCTATATGAAAATGATAGCGCGTACTTTCAGAATACACTCGCCTTTGCCATCGTATTAGGAAAAGCGGAAGCCTGGTCGAAACGTTTTCAGGATTTGATGCAGGCACCGCCGGATTATTATCGAGGAGGTCAGTATGATACATTTTCTCCTACGTTGTTCGCAGATAATGTGGTG
>JANQSS010000144.1 GCA_028279185.1 Saprospiraceae bacterium
TACGGTTGGTAATATTTTAGGTGTACCTCCTGCTCCACCATTCGACTTGGATGGTGCTGGCGTTGGCGTCTGCCTAATATGGAATATCCAATACGAAGACGGCCTCACTGGTTTGCAAATGGGTAATACCGTGGCCGATATCATGGGTTGTTACGTGTTATCCAATCCGATCACGGTTATTAGAGATGGCGTTGAATCCGCCACCATAGCTACAGATGATGGCTTAACAGAAGTGCACATTTGTGCTGGAGACGGAAATCCAGATCCAATTGATGTAACAGTCACCGGTGGCTCAGCTCAAAATATGGGCTACGTGATTACCGATACGTTAGGTGAAATCCTGGGAGTTCCTGCTGCACCACCATTTGATTTAGACGGTGCCGGAATAGGGGTTTGTTTAATCTGGAATATTCAATATGCAGATGGTTTGGAAGGCGTAGAAGTAGGTAATAATGTCAGTGATGTGACGGGTTGTATCGCATTTTCAAACACCATTACTGTCGTGCGAGATACAAGTGGATCGATATGCAATAGTGGTATTCGCGATAATATTTTTAGCGAAAGTATTTCGGTTTATCCAACAGTTACGCGCGATTTTATTACAATTGATTTTGGTCAATTGGTCGGTCAATTGACTATTTCTATTTTCAACGCAAATGGAAAGGAATCGTTACGTGAACAGTATGTTATTAATCAAAGTTCTACTTCGATTTCTGTTTCAAATTATCCATCAGGAGTATACTACATAAACTTCAGGGGCGATGAAACATCACATACCATTAAATGGATTAAAATGTAACATTACGTGTATTTAACTATTTTGAGTAACCCGGCAATTGAATAAGTTGCCGGGTTTTTATAGTATTAAAACTTCTTAATCACACCTTCTCATTACTCTAAAAAGTATAATAATGCTTTTAAATTTTATCAGTTGATTTAAATAAATGCCATAATATAAAAACGCTTATCAGCAATACCATTCCAATTATCCAATATAGAGTATTGCTGTTGGTTGAGAAGACCACCGGGTCCATATTTCCCTGGACGATAAATCCAGCCCAGTAATACGGATGTCGTTCTTCTAATTCTATTGCATTTGACAAATATGTTAACTTAGCTTTCTGTAGTGCCTCATCTTTGCGTAAGCCGCTTTTCAGACCTTTATAAAACGTTATCATTATTTCGCTAGTTGCTTTATCTGGCACCTTCCACAAACTCATCACGGTTGAATTTACTCCGGCGTATGCAAAGGCATTAGCAAGACTGGAAATTCCTTCTCCTTTTCTATAAACACCGTCTCCTGTCTGACATGCCGCCAATACGGCCAGTTCAGCATCAAGTCGCAATGCAAATAGGTCGGCCATGGTTAGAACATTATTAGAAAACGTGTCTATTGGTGTAAACAAAAAACCAGAATTCATTGGTAAGGAATCATTCAGTAAAGCGTGCATTGCTAAGTGAATAATATTAACATCGGTCGATTTTTCTATAAAATTTGATCGTGACGCCGCCACTCCTTCATACACTTGTCCCCCGACTATATGTTGTATTTCACGTACCTCCTTTTTCGCATTTGCTAAATGCAAGTCACCCGATCTAGTCAGCTCCTTAAACAAATCAATGGGCCCGTTGTCAATTAAAGTATGTCTAGTGTAATCAGCGACGAATCCCGCAAACGACATTTTTTGTTTATTTTTTTTTTTCGATTGTTCATAGTACAAGCTTCCTGAATATGCATAGCCAATGCTACTATGCAAACCCCAATATCCATTTGGATTTAATTCATTCATAAATAGGGAATCGGAAAATAATTCGAATGGCACATACCCTAACTTTCCATCTGGAATAATGATTATATGATCATATTTAGACAAGTCTGAAACATGCTTTAAAATCGAATTTCCAGCAAATACTGCAGGATCACCAAATCTATTTAATTCTTGAATTTCAGTCAATCCTGTCGACCTAGTTGAAGAAATGTAATCCGACCATTTTGCGGGGTTCGATGCCTCTTTATAAAAAGTAACAGAACTCGTGTCAATTACGAATGAATATAGTGCTGAATCTCCTTCAAAGTACGCTATGATACAATCCCTCGTATTGGCCAATGTGTTTTGCATTTCAGATAATGTAGCATATGTCAATCTATACTTTTGATTGTAATATTTTCGATGTTCTTGTTTTAAATTTTTCTTGAATTCGTCAAACACTATTCTGACACTGCTCAGACTATCAATCAATTGGCGCTCTTGTATAGAGTCAACTTCTTCGCTATTTTGTATGTTTAGTTGTTTTTCATTTAGTCTTCTCAGCGTATTCAAAATACGTTGTTCTTCTTCTAGAACATTATGTTCAATGTTTCCGTAACGAATTTCTTGACGATGCAAATAACTTGTTAATAATAAATTATACTTATTAAACTCAAACAGCTCGAATATTAAATCTAATAATGCAGCATCACCACTTTCGAAATAGAGCTGACTCCTGTGTTCGATAATACCTTCAAAAATCCACCGATTGTCTTCTTTCAAAAAGGCATTGGTCTCTTCTCGATCATTATGCTCCATTAATATTTTAATGACCTTGAATGTTTGTTCTCCTGATTTGCAAGCCTGCAACAAAAAATTCTTGTTATCATTTCGTTCATATTGTCGATAAAATATTTTACTCTTCCTGCTAAAAGCATCTATCAATGCTAAGGGTTGTTTGAAAGACGAGATGTCCCGCAACTGATCCCCAACTAAAAGTTCTTCTATGATTTTATCATTATAAAAGTGAGCGGAATCGAATTCCAGCGTTTTTAAATACACGGATGACAAAATTTCGTATGCCTGATCATCGTTAGCATATCCATCTGCAAAATGCTCTTTAGAGAACTCCAAATAATTGTGGCAAAGCTTTAATGCGCGCTCGGGGAAGTCCAACATATTGACATTATGGGCTTCCATCAAAATTAAGTTGGACCACAGGGTATTATTATCAATACCCAACTTTCCGAACATTTGACGTACGCTATTAATAACCTGATTGGATTCAAAATATTTTTCCTGTGAGGTCAAAATGTACGCTTTGATGTATAAAATTTGCAAAAAATAAGGATGCTTCTCTCCATAATTATTCTTAAATAAAATTGAGGCTTCCTCTAAATATTTAAATGCCCGATCCCAGTCTGACAAATTACGATAGACTATCGCCAGGTTTATTTTAGGAGCAAATAGACGTTTGTAATCATTCTCTGATTCAAAAATGGAAATTGCTTTTTGATAGAAGTCGATTGCGCGGTGGTAATTATCACTGTCATCATGATAATTCCCCATGACATTGTAGACTTCAGCGATGTTTGTCTGACTGGCGTTATCTTCTTTTTGATAATGGTATAAAGCCTGCTCAAAGTTGCGAATTCGTCGATGACTATAACCTAATACGGTACATGCAGTCCCCTTATAAAGGTGCAATCGAGCTATCATTGAATGCCTGGATGGATGAATTCTGGTCAGAAGCGAAATAGCACTTTGGCTCCAATCAATTGCTTCTTTATATCTATCTTCAATTAGAAGAGTCTCTACCAAGTATCCATACGCTCGAATACTTTTTAAATTACTTGAATCACCAACATAATTAAAGTATTGAATCCCCGCTTTCAAATCAGATGATCCTTTGTCATATTTCCCTTCTTTAACGCATAATATGCCATTGAGGATTTTACTCCATGCTCTTTCCGAATTTGAAATATCGTCGCTCAAGTAATAAAATTCGCTAACCCCTGAATTAAACTGTTCTCGAGCTTTTTTGTAGTTTTCAGTTTTGATGAGGTGCTCGGTGTACATCATTGCAGCCATTAATCTAAGATGTTCATGCTCCGACCCTAAACTATTGCTCAATATTTGAGCTCTTTTAATAAAGTTTTCTGTTTCATTTGATGAAATTCCAACTCGTTCGGCTGCATCTGCCTGATATATCAATACGCGCACTAAAACCGACGAATCTATTGACGATTCTTCAGATCCCACCGCAGGAATGACTCGATTTCCAATTGTCAACAACGAATCATAGAGTTTCTTCTCGATTAATTCATCAAACAGTGGAATATTTCCTTTTTCATCCGACACGATCTCCTGTGCCAATAAATTAAAAGAACAGAAAACAACAATGTTAATTAGACAACAGATTATCAACCTATGTGATACCATTTCAATTTACTTGTTGTTCTAGAATGATTGCTTTTGCGCGATAAGTGTGTCCTGCTTGTGAAAGAATTTGACTAATAACAGAATCAAATTTATCGTCGTTACGATTTTTGAGATACAGAAGGCTTAAGTACCATTGGGCTGCATCATGGTATTTCCAATTTTTGTCGCGTGTCATTTCCAATAATAGGTTCTCAGCCCGTTGATAATTTTCAATTTCAATATTCGCTATCGCATGATAGATTGACAAATTTTGATTCATATTAGTCAGTGTATCAAAAATAGCTGATGCAGCGGTGTACGCTCCATTATCATATGCGTGCATGGCTTCTTCAATACCATCTCTATCAATGCTTTGCGAACGATTCGTGGGCGCAATTAAATTAGGAAATGGCTCGTAAAAAGCAATAAATAATTGGTCCGGGTTCTGACGTTGGTTCAATGTATAATATACCAGAGCACAAATGCCGATTCCAAGGGTAAGAGCAATCCAATATAAAATGCGCCTCGATCGGAATAATGAGCTATCCTGCTTTATTCCTTGATCCTCTGCCTCTAGCATCCTGCGCAATTCGGCATTGCCTTTAACTTCTGCTGAATTCATGACATTTTGTCGAAACTCCACTTCCTCAAAAAATGCTTCTTCAGTCATCAGTTTTTCAAACGTATCTGATTCTTCTTCGGTCAGTCGCCCGAGAATGTATGCGTCTATCAATCTACTATGTTCAGGATTCAGCTCCATTACGTCTATTATGAACTAGTTTTTTTAATTGTTTAAGACAACGAGATTTTGAACTATATACAACTTGTACGTTGTCATAACCCATTATTTTCGCTATTTCATCAGCATCCAGGGCATCATAATAAAAGTACAATATTAATTTTTTGCATTTGTCCCCGAGTCGATCAAACTCTCTATTAATTTCAGTAATCATCGACCCTTGGTTCTTATTTTCAGTCAATTGTTGTTCTTCGTTTTCGTAAGGCCTTGATAATGGCGAAATGTCATTTGATGATACGCGATTATTGTAAATTCTTTCTTTGTTTAGCCGATTAATCAGTTTGTTTTTACCCAGATTAAACAAATATGTTTTTAGTTTACTTTGCTTAGGATCATATGTTTTAGTTACTATTGCTCGATACAGTTCGATTACGGCATCATGATAAGATTGCAGACAGAGGTCACGGTCCTTTGAGTAACGGCGGACAAAAGACAGAAAAGACCCACGATGCACACGATATAGCGGAATGATGCCTGCCATTCCTTTTTGCGCAACTGCCTGCTGCACTTCTTCAAGCGTAATTTCCTCTTCCGAATTCATTGATTTATACCTGCCCCTAAATAAACCTTAACAAGTATACTCAATATTGTTGGCCCTATCAAACGTAATTCCTTGAATGCGAGACTGTCGTATATATCGAAACGCAACAGGAGCTTATATAGCTACAAACTAGTATGCCGTTGCGAGTATATAAAAAAGTTGAAAAAACTTCTGAATTCATGTTAAGGTCAAATTTGGGACCGGTATAAACAGGTGACATCTCGTAAAATCAGGCAATCCATGTTTGGCATGACTTGTAATGATGATTCTTACGGAGAACGTTAATTTTTATCAAATGTAAAATTGAATTTCATGAAAAAGCTTAATTTGTTATTTCTACTTTTATTGAGCGCCTGTGTGGTGTATGCACAAATTGGTCTTGAATCAAACCAACAAGTAAATGGCGTTTATTTGAAGTTAAGTACCGGTGGTGCTTTTCCATCATTTATGGACGTCGGTCATAATTTCATTAACTCTGGTGACCCGTTGTTTTTAAATCCAAACGTTCTACGACTTCAAAATAATGGCATGGGAAATGTGACGATTGGTGACACAGATGCGACAGGTACAAATACCGCGCATGCAAGACTCATCGTTCGAGCCTTTGATGACAATGTTTCCGACTTGAGCTTGGAAGGTAACGGTACGGTTGAAACCCAGGGAAGTTTCATATTTAGAATAGATGTTGACGATTCGGATATCAATGACCATTTTACCATTCGTAACAGTAATGGAAATGATGTATTCCGGTGTCATGAAAATGGACAAGCAGACTTTTACGGAACCGTATCATCACACGACGCAACGGTGGATGCCTTCTGGGCCGACAGTCCATCTGATGATGGTTTGCATGTATCAAATGCCGGAGATGATGGCATATTCATCACGGGTGCGGGAGGTCACGGGCTCGAAATTAATGCTGGTATAACAGGTATATATGTGCACGACCCTTCGAACCATGGAATTTATTCAGACCAATCTGGCTTGCAAGCAGGTTGGTTTCGTAACGCAGCATCTTCCTCGAGCTCAGCTCTATATGTAGCTGCCGGTAATGACGCAAATGTGGATATACTCTTAGGTGGAAACGGAATTGTTGAATCTGCAGGCCATATTTCAATGAACCTAGACAATAATACCAACGGTGTCAATGACTTCTTTCAAGTAGTAAATGGGACAGGAAGTTTTGTCAGTTGGGTCAATGAAAATGGAAACGGAGGTGTTACAGGTAATTTTTCAAAAGGTGGTGGTTCATTCAAAATTGATCACCCACTTGACCCCGAAAATAAATACCTCTATCACTCTTTTGTTGAAAGTCCGGATATGATGAACGTGTACAATGGAATTGTCATACTCGATGTCAACGGAGAAGCGACGGTCGAAATGGAAGATTGGTTTGACGCATTGAATCGCGATTATCGATATCAACTCACTTCCATTGGTGCTCCCGGACCTAATTTATACATCGCTCAAAAAATTACAGGAAATATTTTTAAAATAGCTGGAGGCAAACCTGGCTCCGAAGTATCATGGCAGGTAACGGGCATCCGGCAAGATCCATTTGCGAACGCGAATCGAATTTCCACAGTTGTTGAAAAAGAGCCTTTTAACAAAGGAAAATACGTACATCCCGAAGCCTACAGAAGAGTCTCTCAACGCACAGACCTCAATCAGGTCACGCTTCTAAACCCGGCCGATTCGAATAAAGAAGCTGCATTTGAAGAAGAAACTGAAAAGGCTATTGAGGAGGTAGAAAAAATGAATAAATCTGAAAAGTAAATATGACTTATAAATCGTCTACTCAATTATACACCGATTTTAAACATTAGTAAAAGAGTTACTCATTCATAATTATTATTGGAGGCTTACAAAATTCAACACATTGTGAGCCTCCCATTTACCTTCGAAATTTCAGATATGGCACAAATAATAAAAATGAACATCAGCCCCGTTTTGGATAATGGCAACCTCGCATTGTCCAATCCGAGACAGGTAGAGATCAAACCAAAGAATAAGAAAAGTACTAATTTATCTGTGCAATTTAACAAGGCTGAATCGCCGGCCGCCAGCGAAAACGTCGTCATATATTTTAATGGCGAATATATTTTCATAAACCAAGATGACATTGTCTATTGCACGGCAGAAGGAAATTACACGATTATTCATTTGTCCAATTCGACATTGTATGCTATATGCAAAACATTGAAGGCGTTTTCCAAGACCATTAACATGCGGAAATTTATTCGATGCCACCATTCTTATCTTGTAAATGGATCGTACGTGGATAAAATTTCACAAGACAAACGTATTATCATACAGGCTCAGCATTTCGAATGCAGCCTACCTATATCAAGGCGTCGTTTGACCTACACACTTGGTCGTTTAAAAGAGTCGAATTATTAATATAAGGGCCGCCCTTTGTAAGCTTCGGGCAATTTCAAAATGGTGGAAAAACACATCGATCGTCGTGAAAGGCTGTTGAAGAAAACGACGTGAACATTCAATCGCAATTATTCCATCAAGTTCAAACCAAATTGATTCGGACGCTAGACCTTCATGTTTTCTAATCTTAGGTTATCAAATTTAATACATGGTGACATTGAGAATTGAATCTCTCCATCATCAGAGGCTACGTTGGCTACTTCTTTGCTATTGTTTTGGCATGTGAAACAAGACACTTGGTTTGGCCCTCGGTTAAGCAAACATACATCTGTGCGTGGTCCCCTCCGACTTCTCAACGGTGCATCAGATAATGCAAGGGCTTCTCGTTGCTCTTCCGTCGGACGGGATAACTTCTCGCCTTAATTGTTGATTTGCATAGATAGACACAGAATAACTCTCAAACGCACCCGTATGTGGTCCCTCAAGGGCTCGAACCTTGGACCCCCTGATTATGAGTCAGGTGCTCTAACCAACTGAGCTAAGGGACCTAAAACACCATGTTTGGTGAGTCGTATGTCAATTTCATCATCCCTAACAACTTGCCCACCGAAGTGTAAAAGTAGGAGGAAGTTAAGGGACCTATAAACTTAACTATAGACAAATAGCACGTTGCAATGGATTACAATTTGCGCACTGCTTTCATCTTAGCCGCGCAAAGTTCGTAAAAAAGTCCGGAATATGAGAAATCCCTAATCCGCTGTCCATCAAAGATTTGGCAATTTTACCCTCTAGCGTAATCAAGCTGATAGTGGTGAACCTTTACGTTTGGTCAAGCCAATTCATTTTCTTTCAGCATTACGGTGCTATAAAATTTTGACACATGAAAACGGCCAAGAGACAACACAAGCCTTTAAGCTTAGGCTGTAATCTCATGAGGGAATAGAACCTGGACGCCGTACCAAAGGCCATTCCGTATTTGCTGAAATTTGCTCCAGTTGTACTATCCTTTGCTTCAGAACTTTCCCTTTAAAGCAGATTGATTAGATTGAATACAAAATAAGTAACAAAACAAACATTCATTTATGAACCTCCTGAAATGATCTCGATTTTCGTACGCGGCCTCCTGATTAATCATTCATTTAAATGCAAATAAATAAGATAATTTTGCTTGTACCGCACTAACCCCCCAGACATTGGCCGGAGTCAATAGCCATCTTCAACATGTAAAAACTACGTCAAATTGAGCCTAATAAACTAGCAATATATTGTATTGTTGATTAGGCATTGTACATTTAAAAAAGTTCATTTTTCCAATACGCAATGAAACATATCGCGACCATCCTCTTCTGCCTAATCACATACCATTCTCTTATGGGCCAAGACCGCATGTCCGAAAATGCTGCGGACTATTTGGACAGCGCTGTAGTCGCTATGCGCAATAAAAACTTTACTCAGGCGGTACAATATCGTCAGCAGGCACTTGCCATTTTTCAAAAACAAAAACCAAGAGATGACTCGTTGCTTATCAATGTCAAATTTGAGATTGGTTACGCATATTATGCACAACTGCAACTCGATTCTGCATTAGCGCAACTTAAAAGAATAACTATTGACCATGACTTAGATAATGATAAATTGCCATTTGGGATGAAAATATACGCGTGGTTAGGGATAATATCATCTAAAGCCGGAAATAAATTGGAGGCCATTAATTATTTAGAAAAGGGCATAAGCTTAGCGAAATTAAATCGTCACAGCTATTTAGAACTTATCCAATGTCACCGTGTATTGGGCGCCACCTATTTAGGGTTAAATAAAACTGAAAAGGCCAAAGAGTATATAGAAAAAGGTATCAATGTTTGTGAGTTAAACCCAAATTGCACAAAGCGGGCCTCTTATGTTTTCATGCTTAACACAGCAGGATTGATCCAAAATAAACTACTGAATCATGATAAGGCCTTGAACTATTATACATCAGGAATTAACCAAATAGTTCAACATCCAGAAAATAAAGTAATGGCTAAGGCCCTCCCTCTCCTCTATGGAAATATCGGAGGTGTATATCGTGATTTAGGAGATCACAAGCGTGGAATCGAATGGTGTAAAAAAGCCATTGAGCACTCAAAAAAAGGCAAACACAAATTGAAAGGGCTCGATGTCGCCGTATGGTTAGAGCGAATCGGCGTCATATATTCACGAGGTGGCTTTCACGAAAAGGCAATTCCCTATTTTGAGCAAGCCATATATGCCCGAAAAGGAACACCGCTAGAAAGTGGCCTTGCTCAGGCGGGGAGCTATCACCTCTTGGGAAAGGCCTATCTCGCTTCGGAAAAGAAAATAAAGGCCATTGATAATATTAAAAATGCCTTGTCCATTGCAGAAAACATTGCTGGGCCGAACTCCGTGTCTTCCCAGGCTCCGTTACGAGACCTCGGCATTGCACATAATTATAACGGCGACTGGATTCTGGCTGAAAAGTATTTACAACGAGTCCTTACAGCTCAAATTAATGAAACGGGATTGGACATAAATAATATTGCAACCACTCACCTAGCCTTAGCAGAATTATATCAGCGACAAGGACGAGCTGTGGAGACATTTCGTCATTTTGAAAAAGCGCTTTCTCTCAAAAAGAAATTCTACGGGAATCAAAAATTACATTATTGGGATATTTATAGAAAACTGGGCAAAACATATGTGAAATTGCGTCAATTTGATGAGGCTGAACACTATTTCAATCAAGCATATGACGCGATACGCCATGATGATATTGCTACGCAACTTAAACACAGCACGCAACACTTAACACCCATCATAGAAATTCAATTGGAAAAAGCGGCTTTACGAATCCGGCAATTCAACGATAATAATACCCATCTGCAGTACCTACTAGATGCTTTGAACGAAAATAAAGTTGCCCTCGAAAGCTATGAACGATTGTTGGAAAATTGCAATGATGGCGATTGTCTAAAAATTGGAGGCCCCAGCTTGTCCGAAGTACTAAAGCAGGCATTGCACATCACATTTTTACTGAAAAAGGAAGGCTTGTCTACAAAAAATCAGGAAAAATTATTTTATTACTTGGAAAAAAGTAAGAGTGCTTTCATGCGATCTAATATTCTAAATATAGAAGATCGAACTAATACAAATATACCTCAGACAATCCTTGATCACATACATGATGGAAACATCAGAGTTGCATATTTTGAGAAAAAACTGTTCCATGAACAATACGCACGTGAACAACCAAGAGACAGCTTAGTCGAGTTATTCAAGACGAATTTATTTAAGCACCAAAATATTATAGATAGCTTCATTGCCGTTCTTAATACGGATTATCCTAACTACTATAAAATTAATTACAGTAGCCAAGTTGTTTCTGTTCACGACGTCCAAGAACAATTAACATCCAGTCAGGTTCTGGTTGAATATTTGGTTAGTGATAGTACTATTTATGCTTTTATACTTACGCAAGATAAATTCAAGATTAAAGAAGTCCGCATCAACTTCGATCTTTCGCAAAGCGTGTCAGAACTTCGAAACAGTATTTATGCCTACTGGATGGAATCAAATAATTCAGATACATCTTATTTAAATGCTAAGCTAAAATATGTATATCAGGCCCATCTTCTTTACGAAAAGCTGATTGGATTTTTAGATTTACCACAATCCAAAAAACTCGTAGTAATACCAGATGGCGTGTTGAATTATATTCCATTTGACGCCTTGTTGACACAAAAAAGCCCTGATAATAAAGGCTATCGGGAGCAAGCCTATATGATTAACCATTACGAAATCAATAGCTGCTATTCTGCAACTTTATGGAATGAACTTCGTGAATCTACGAATACAACTTCAGGTAAAAAGGTCCTTTGTATGTCCCCGGATTTCCCTTTTGACTCCGTACACCATGATAATTTGGTATCCATTCGTGGCGGGTTGGGCCATTTGGAAAACAATGTTTCTGAAGCTGTGGCCATTGGAGAAATTTTTGACGCAGACATTGTGAAGGGGCAAGAGGCAACAGCGGCCTACTTCAAAGCTAACGCGAATTCATATGATGTCGTCCACCTGTCAACCCACGCTAAGGCTAATGATAAGATGGGAGACTATTCGTTTATCGCTTTCACCAACACTGGGGATTCTATGATATTCGCTGACAGACTCTATGCACGTGATCTCTACAACCTAAATCTGGATAATGTGGATATGGTCGTTTTAAGTGCTTGTGAAACAGGTTTAGGGGAACTGAAGGATGCTGAAGGCATAGTCGGAATGACCAGGGGGTTTACATTCGCAGGGGCCAACAGCACGGTAACCAGTCTTTGGAGCGTAGACGACGCGCAAACTGCTTACCTAATGAAGCAATTTTATTCTTATCTCAAAGAAGGCAATGAGAAAGGTGCTGCACTGCGACTTGCCAAACTTGATCTTATAAAAAATGGAGCCCACGCTGATCCTTACTTTTGGGCTGGTTTTGTAGTATCTGGAAATATGAAGCCAATTTCACATGTTACAAACGGTAGCAAGTACTATTATTTAGTTTTTGGGGTTTTCCTATTAGCAACAGTTTTGGGGCTTAAGCGATGGGCCACTTCCAAGAAGTACTGAATAAAAATCTCCGACCCTGACATTCAAGGTGCTTGTTATTCGAAGTAAGCATTAATAATTTTTCGAAAAAAAAGTAGATCGCCGGTTACGTTTTTTGCATTGAACTGATTAATGCAACGGGACCATACTTACACCCTGTTTTCGGAAGTCTGATGTGTCTTCCCAAAACAGAATACTGTATAAAAACTTGGAATACAGTTAATTTAAATAGGCATATAACCAAGTATGTTTCACAAAAAATATTCAGATAACGTTGCTTCAGTTTTAAAAAAAAATACGACTAAAATCAAATAAATGACAAAATTAAACATTGTAGCTTTATGCATTCTTTCGCTTTTCGGGACATCCCTATTTGCACAGATAGCACCTGTATATGCAAAACAGGCGAAAGAGGCAAAATTCAGAACTGCCCGAGTGGATAACCAAAATGAGAATCTCATATTTGTCTTTGATGAGCCCACCAAAAACCTTATGTTCAGTGTTTCTCCATCGGCTTTCATCGCCCGAGCAAGTCAAACGCCAAAAAACATCGAAATCGAAATTAATGGTTTAGGACTTAAAGGAGAGAAAATAATTCCTCAGTTTTCAGTCCCTACGAACGATGCGTCGTTGATTTCAATTAGTGATAACCGAATACAAGTAAAGGCCGGTTTAATTGCTGATATCCATGTTTACTTTAAACAAGAACTATCCGAGCTCGTAATCACCTCGAACAATAAGACGGCTCTACAAAAAATAGAACAACAATTTTATTCATTTCAAGTAGAGGAGTTTGTCAAAAATCCGAGCATTGACTGCATCAATCATATCGCCCTTATGCTCGACGGGTCGGGTTCAATGAAATTCGAAGAAAGAATCCAGATAAAAGAAAATATTGAAAACTGGCTCCAAATGATGCGTACAGAACAGCCCGAAGTAAGCATTTCTATATTAATGTTTGACAACGAGGCCGTAACACTTATTGATCGCATAAACGTAACAGACCAAGCGAAAATAGCTACCGCGCTAAAAAACTATGTCAACTTGCAACAAAATCGACATACGGACTGGTCAAAGGCCTTTAATTATTTACGTAATTTTTCCGTGGAAGAACAGCGTCCTGATCTTATTGTTTTCATAACGGATACGCCTCCAAATTATTTGGACACGAAAGAAACTACCGGTGTTGTGTCTTTATCTCATGCATCAAACGCAGCAAATCAATTAAAAGCTATGGGTATTCGACTTGTTGCAATAGGAACCGATAAATTTAATAACCACAACATCGATCAATGGTTTCCTTTTATTTCCGGATTCGAACAAAGGGGTCTGAATAAAAGCGTTACGTCAGCTACTCCACCAACCATTCATAAGAATAACTATATCGCTCTTGACCATTATCATGAGTTGGAAGAAATATTGAAAAGTATAAATACACAATGCTTAACCGATTCTGAAAAAAAACGAGCTTCTCTCGATATTTATCCAAACCCGAGTGCTGCCTTATTTAATATTGAATTAAAATTACCTGATGCAGGCAATTACAGCCTGGAAGTCTTTGATTTCTTAGGAAGAAGGGTATGGGAAAAGAAGCAAATCAGCCATACGGAACAAATAGTCGCGAATGATTGGCCCGCTGGAACATACCTGCTGCATTGTATTGAGAAAGACTCCAAAAAAATAATTGTAACACAGCCGTTCGTTAAAGTAAAATAGCAAAGTCTGGCAACCAATTAATTATAATATAATTCAATGATCGTAACTACATCCTTAATATATATACGGAAATCGTCACAACAATAAGGATATTTTTAAATCATTTATTAAAGCAATAATCTTGCTCATATACCAAGGTATATGACACAGTATATAAGTATGAAAACAATAAACATGAGCATTACCAAAAGACATAAAAAAATGAACTTCAGAGGGATTATAACGATCGTATTTACATGCTTTTTAATCAATTTGTTTGCGCAACCCATAAATAATGAAGTAGGTGATATAGTTCCTCCATCACCTAATGTTGCTGCAATTAACAAGTATACCGATATACCGGTCAGTAAGTTCACAGGAGTACCCAATATTAGTATTCCGATCTACACGATTCAGGAAGGCCCCATCCAAGTGCCAATCTCCTTGTCTTATCATGCCGGAGGAATAAAGCTTGGGGAAACAGCAAGTTGGGTAGGATTGGGTTGGAATCTTTCGACCGGTGGTATGGTAAGTCGTTCAATAATTGGTAAAGCAGATGATGACAAGAATGGAAGAGGCTATATGAGTGACCAGTACCGTACATCTGGCAACTTTGTAGGTGAAGTTGTTGATGGAATATCCGATGGGGAAGCGGATATATTCAATATTAGTTTTGGTGGTTATTCCGGAAAGATGGTCTGGTCGAGGAGTGAGGATAATGGCAATGGTGGATGGTATATCTATCCCCTGAGTGATTTAAAAGTGGAGACGATTCATAACGATGGCCCGGAAATAGAAGGTTTTTTGTTTACCACCCCGAAAGGCATTAAATACTTGTTCGGAATGGGAGAATTTGAATATACAGATGTAAGTACGAATAGAACTATAAATGATCCACACTTTGACCCCTTTACAGCCGATAAAACCGCTTGGTATTTAAAAGAAATTAGATCTCCTGATGATAAATACATTGTAACGTATTCTTATGCACCCGAAGAATATAAATATAAGGTGAGGGGGTCTAATTATAATATTACTGAAATCAGCCAGGCGGGCAGCAATGGAGCATGTAATAGTGGTAGTCAAACGGAACCTGAAATATACCATATTTTAATTAGAGGTAAACAGCTCACCTCCATAAGTACAACAAGAGCTGGGTTTGAAGTAAAATTTAATCAAGGAGATTATAGATATGATTTAGAACCCATCGTGGGCAACAATTACCCCGTCGCTAGTCATCCAGCAAAAGTTCTCAATAATATTGAAATTTTCGAAGGAAATCAATGTAAATCATTCGAGTTTACTTTTGACTACTTTGGAAAACTAAATACTTATAGTGAAGAAAAACGCCTAAAACTCCTTAAAGTACAAGAAAAAGCATGTTTGGGGTCAACGGCAATCCCTCCGTATTCTTTTATATATGAAGATAAAATTAATGATGTCGTACATGCCCTTCCTAGTCGAATAAGTAAGCAAATTGATCATTGGGGATACTACAACGGTGCTGCGGCGAATGAAAATAAACCTACACTTATTCCTTATACAGCAATTATTGAACTTGACGATGGTCGTATATTGGAATATCTTGGTGGTGACCCAAACCATGGTGCAAACCGCAATGTAAATGGAGACTATATGAAGCTCGCCTCGCTCAAACAAATTACCTATCCAACAGGAGGGGTGGATATATTTGATCTAGGTCCCAATATAGAATATGGCCCACGACGAGATCGAAGCACAGACGAATTGCATGCTCGATGGAGCAGTTGCGGTTTACCAAACTTCGAACAGCAATTTACGGCCTCTTTTTCCGACGATGAGTTGGCCAGTGCCACGTATGAATTTAGTTTCGACGAAGATCGTGACACACGACCTGCCGGTTGTGATTGCAATGACAATGGAAGAGTAGGTGCCGCGGTTTCAACATTTACCGATCAGATAGCAACTCCGTCTTCTTCCGTTTCCGATCAAATCAATTTTCCGTCCTGCGAATATATTCAGCGGGGTGAGCATCCTTTGACATCAAATTTCGACCCACCGCTTCAATCCAATGTAGACTATGAATTCAGTGTAGGAGAGCACCCCGATGCAAGTTTTCAAGGGGATGTAACCTGCCATTTTCGTATTCGTTACATACCAGAAGAAAATCATGAAGCCGGGGGATTACGAGTGAATCGAATTACACGAATCAGAAATGGAGAAGCTGAAGTAACTAATTTTAACTACAACCACAGTGACGGAACCTCAAGTGGTGAGATTTTGATCGAGCCAAAATATGGTTATTTGATTCACTCAAATTATGGGAATGGTATTTTTAGCGTATTAAAGTATTTTACTTCTTCGCCGCTTACCAATACAGCTGATATAAATGGATATTTTTTTGGGTATAAGGAAGTATCTACCCAAATAGACGATGTAAAATCAACGTATAAGTATGAATTATTCAAACAAGACAATACTATTTTTCCTATTATCCCTGCGCCTATACATTACTATAATGGAACACAAATAGAATCACTCGATTTTCTTGATGGTACAGTTGTAGAAAGAAAAAAAGAATATTTTGGAGAAGAGTTCATAACACAAAATGGTAATTACGAGGACGACTCGCAGCTCAAGGTCTTTAAACATGTGTGCGGTTCAATAAACTACATAACAACCGTTACATTTTTTACAGAACCTCCAGGGTATTACCGCTTAAATAGTACTGTAGAAACAACAGATGGCCTAGCCACTAGTACAAATTATACTTATGGTGGGAGTCACCTTGAACCCATAAAGGTTGCTATATCTGGCCCTGGAGCTTCGCAAATTACTTCTTACAAATTCGCTGAAGATTTAAATGACCAACTGCTCTTGGATAGGTATATGATTACTATACCACTTGAGACAAAAATTAACGGAGGAGAAGGTGGCGGATCGAAAACTGCGTTTAAAGAAGAGCAAGGCTACATCGTACCGCATGAATTCTATCGATGGAATGACGATTCGGGAAACTGGGAATGGGTTGCAAGGCACATCAACTATACCTCAAATGGCCTGCCACAAACGATAGAAAAACGTGGATTTGACGCATCCAAACCCATTATTGAGCAAAATTTGACATGGCAGGATCGACTGCTAACTTCTATTAGCACAGGTCGTCTCGCAAGCGAAAGTCGAACACAGTATTTCGACTATTATTTCGATGGCCATCGCCAATTAAAAAGTCTCATAACGGCAGATGGACAATCGACATACTTCAAGTACGATGCCCTTTGGCGACTTGTAGAAGAGGATATAAATAGAGAGAAAATCATAAATACATATACGTACAACTATCAGCCTTTCGATGGAAGAAATTCTGTTTATAAAGGTGTAAAAGTGAGAGATGCCAACTACGCTTTTGATACCGAGCAGCGCTACGATGCCTTTGGTCAACCCATAGCTTCGATCAAACATGATTATACAGCTTCGGAAGCGGATTGGGTTGAAAGCCAGGTCTTCAACGCACATGGAAGTGTAATCAATAAATGTGACCCCGCTCAAGGTAGTTGCTATACATATACTTACTATCCTTCTACCTTGCAGCGATTGCATACGGAAACACAAGGAAACTGGCCCAAATCTGTATCGTATGAGTATGGAGCGGAAAGCAACTTATTCATGACCAAAAGGATAAGCGAAGACAATGTTGAAACCAAAACCCTAACGGACGGCTTGAGCCGCACCAGGAAAACAATTGATGGCCTGGGACAGCCTACATCTTATGACTATGATGGTCGGGGAAATATTTTATCCATTAATGGGCCGGCCGGCACCTATTCATACAGTTATGATGGCTTGGGAAGACTACTATCAAAAACGGTTCCTGATGGTGGGATGTATAGCTATACCTACTACGACAATGACCTATTGAAAACGACAACAGATCCAAAAGGACAATCGACAACGAACGAATACAATATTTTTGGTGAATTAGAAAATGTGTATTCAGGAACGAGTACTTCAGGCAATCCAATAAGTTCGTACACATATGGAAATGGAGTTGGAAATGCAGGAAAAATGCTCACTTCCAACATCTATAAAAGCCGCGGTGGGCAAGTTCAAAAGACATACAGCTATGATCAATATGGGCGTGTCACAAATGAGTCCGTGTCGACGGGATATTTAGGCATGGCACTACATCATGTCGAAATAGACAATGCCGATTTTGTCAAAACAACGAATCGCAGCGGCGGGATCGTCCACGACATGAGCTATGATCATGGAGGTCGACCTATATCAACTGCGACGAACTGGAATAATACTACAATAAATACATTTAATGAGTATAATGATAATGATTGGCGGACCGTTCATTATTTAGGAGGAACTGAAAATCAGCCGTTGCAAAAAGTAAATTTCGGATATAATGAACGTAGTTGGTTAGAAAATATCAATGCCATTCAACAAATCCTGGATCGAGAAACAAACGGTACTGTCCCGACTATTGATGAAGATGATTTAATCCAAATATTAATAGACTTCGAAACTGGGTACGATATAACGGATATTTTAAATTGCAGTCCGACAAATCTACGGTTAGAAATGGATGGTGTTGTCAATATTTTGACTGGAGAGAAAAAAGGCAGCTATCCATTTAGTAAAGAAAAAGAAATTCCACTGTTTGGAGGCAAATCGAATACAACATTTACTACGATCAGTAATTACAATATACAAGGAGTTCCTGACGCTAATGATATCATTAAAGTAATTCAAGGAGATGTAGCCACAGATGCAGGGGTAAATATCAATGATTCAAATATAGCTTGCCAGGACTGCAGTTTTGAAGCATATATAGCAGATGATGTGGTTGTGATCAACGGCCTCAGTATTAATGGTCAAAATATACTGAACGATGAATATAATTTCCATTATCCTCCCGATCGAATAAGACTGGAGGATGACTTAAATTCATGGTTACTCAATAATAATGGTGGCGGGCAGGCAATAGTTGAATATACGCCAGAATACAGTGGTATACGATTTGAGAATGTATCTGTCGCTCATGACTTTGAGTACATGTTTATGGATGACATCAAGCATAAAATATACTCTCGGGCATTTTTTGTTTCACCATTGACTGCTGAACCCAAATGTGAATTAACGTGTGATTATCATTTTACCGACGCTCGATTGCTTGACCCAACGACAGGCCCTTTAAAAAGTATAGGCTCAGGAAAAAAAGGAATCGAATTTCCTTTCTTGTATTTTTCTTCTGGTGACAATCGCGTCGAAATGAAGAAGATTATTCTTGACTATTTAAATTTGAATGGGTATTTCTATCAACAGGTAGTTGTCCGCACGGATGGAATCGATGTCATTGGTACTAACGCCCCTTTTGATGAATTAGAATTTTATACGCAAAGTCAGGGTAGTTGGTCTTTCCGCGGCATTTTTACTAGAACATGTGAACCAATGTGTGAGGCAGGCCTATTGTGTTGGATAGAAGAAGTGTTACCAGGTGTTATTAGCGACTTTTTTGACGTCGATATATTTGAAGATTTCAACCCGACGTGTTTGGAAGACGGAGCCGATCCAAGCACCTGCCTGGACTGTCCTCCTTGTCCACAGCTCTGTGATTTATTTGCCGAAGAAATCTATTACGAACAAGAAGATCCAAACATTAATGCCACGCCCTGGTATGCCGGCAATATTTCGCATATTAAGTGGACGACGAGTTATGGTGGCCTTCCGCAGTCATACACATATAATTATGATGCCAACGATCGAATGCTCACAGCGCTTTCCGGAAAATATGCGCCTTCATTTCCCGGACAAAGCAATCATCAATGGAGTTTGAATTCAATATATGATGTTGCTGTATCATATGACGGAGCAGGTAATATTCAATCCATCAATCGATCCGGGGTGACAGAGCGACTGGCCAATGGAGCCTTAAACTTTGGTCCTATAGACAACCTGAGCCTGACGTATGGCAACGGTACAAAACCAAATCAACTTACGGGTATTACAGAATCGCCTGATCCTGAATTTCTGAACAAAGGGTTTAAGCCTTTTGGTGGTGCGATGCCCTCAAGTGGTGTCATATCCTACGATGCCAATGGCAATATGACTGAGAATAACTACAAAGGCATTACAGAAATTCAGTACGATCTCTACAATTTTCCAAAGCTGATCACTTTTGACGATAACTCGACCATTGAAATGGACTATGATGCTGAGGGCAATAAATTATGGATGAAAGTAAGCAGACCAGGTGAAGTGAATAAGGAATTTGCCTACCTCAATGGCATGGTCGTCAGTTCGACCGATGAATCCTTATATGCTGATGGGGGCCGAATTACAGACGCCTCCGGCGACTTCAGAGCCGAATACGTTATTTCGGACCATCTCGGCAATGGTCGTGTCTGGTTTGCAGATTTAAATGAAGATGGAAAGATCAGGTGTGATCACTCTGAAATATTGCAGGAGGAAAATTACTATCCATTCGGCATGGCGCAGGAAGGCATTTGGCAAAACGATCCGAATGATCCGGATCCGCTGGGTATTCCTGTGGCGAGTGAAGAGAATGATCGATATACGTACAATGGAAAAGAAATTGAGAATGATTTGACGGGTTGGTTGGATTATGGGGCTAGGTGGTATGATCCAAGTTTGGGGCTTTTTATGAAACAAGATAGATTTGCAGAAAAATATGTTTCAATTTCTCCATACAGTTATGGTGCAGGAAATCCGATTAAATACATTGATATTAACGGTGACTCGCTGGATATTTTTGGGCCAGATGGTACTCACTTTTATACTTTTGATGATGGGAAAGAATCAAATACCGGGTTATATTTCCAGAATTCTTCAAAAGATAAAAATGGGGGTACAACTTTTTCGGACGGCATTTCTTTTAGTTATAACGATGAAGCAGAAGACAGAGCAGATGCAATCAGTGGCCATTTAAGTGTGACTTTTGCCTCTGATGCAGATATAAATAGTAAAGTTGATGCCGGAATAAGAGGAATGGATGGATCCTTAAATAATACAATGAAAGAAGGAGCTAATGGAGGAACTATTGATTATAATTCAGGCCCATTTGGAGTAGATTCCTATAAGCTAACTATAACAAAGAGTAAAGAAGGTGGAACGTTAGCATATAACGTAGCCGATTATGCCAATTATTTAACGGGCTTGTCTTTGAGGAAACTTGGGTATGCATCTGAATGGACAGGGATATTTGGACATGGGAATAATATTATCAATGGACCTTCTGATCATGGCTCCAGAGCTCGCTCTGGATGGCTAGACTCAAAAGCAGATCAGCGAGCACTAAGAAATGGATATGGCCATTTTCAAGCGATACCTAATTTTAATCCACAGTTTCCTACGGGATATAAACTTTGATTTATGACGCTGCCTAAAAGAAGTATAATTTGGCTTTGTATTATTCATATTACTTGCAGTTGTGAATTGAATCGTGTTGAATTGTGCAAACAGAAGGCTGATTATTTAATTGACAATCTTGATGAAACCAAAATTAATAGACTTTTTGGAGTTTCAGCGGAGGTGCGCGGTGAAGATGAAAATGGAGAGACAATAGTGTCTAGAATTTCATATACAGACCAGAATAGAAATGTGTATGAGTTTCCGTCTTTTCAAGAGCCCAAAAATAAATCGAAAGGTCGGGAAATATACTTAATGACAAGAGATAGCATGTTTGATTATGATGAATTGGCCAAAATTTTAAATATAGATGCAGGTGACCCAAAAGAAGCAATTAAAGTTTTTTGTGGATCATTGGAAAGCCTGTTTCATGAATTTGGTTTGTATAAAATCTCAAGTCAAAGATACCTTGGTGACTTTATAGAGTTTAAATTTGACCAAGGCTGCTCATTATGGTACAAGTCTGAAAACACTAGTCTAAAGGAAGCTCATTCATTTAAATTTAATAATGCGTTGCGGATTAAAGGCAATTGGTATATTTGGCGAGAATCCAACATGCAACAAATGATAATGAGTTTTGAATAGAATTATCTTTTTCTCAAATCGATTTGCAACCCATTTAATATCTGTTGATTGATTTGAATCTATAATGACCTTAATAAAAGAATACATGATGCATCAAGATGGTTGTACACCTATCATTGTTGGCGGGGATTTTAATATATCGTTTGATACGGATGAATTTAAAGATGTACTGCAAGTCGTATTAGGGCAACCTACTTTTGTCATTGCAAACGGAGAGAGAACACCAACAGGTGGCAAAGGAACAAAAATTCTGGACTACTTTTTCATTGATAACGTGTCCGGATTTTACGACGATCTATCGACCCAGACGTTCACCGGATGTATACAAGGATATGAAATCGAAAAACACCATGTCGTCTTGGAGTATTTTTTAGAGGAATTTATCGTTAGTACATTCAATACGGAGTTAGAAGCACAAACTTATATCAATAATCAAGAATATTTGAATTCTCCCGTGTACCAGAATATTGCTGGTAGGGCCAACTTTGATGAAAAGAAAGTTTCATTTTCTACACGTCGCGAAACTACATTTTATTGCACCAAAACATTTCAAAATCCTAGTGACCATAATCCTATACAAACATGTTTCTCTTATGATTGCCAGGGCCAGGTAGATTGCCATGATACACCTAGAGGAGATGAGTGTATCGATAGTTGTCTACCAGGATTCAAATGTGTCAATGGACATTGTATTCCTTTGTAACTATGATGGCCTATTTGCTGCTGTTTGTTGTCTTATTCACAGGATTATACCGTATGAGCCTAGCTTAATTAGGTTAGGCAGTCGTACCTCTTGGATCTTTTAATATAAAAAATAAAAGCCAAGAATAAATAAATTATGAAATACAAACCTGGGTCATGTTTGTAAAGACAACAAGCACCAGTATTATCAATGAAGTAGAAAATAATGAAAATGGCAAGTAGACAATTATTTTTAAGTGCTCATAATTATTTAATAATAGTCAAACTATAATCAATTTTCCAGCACCCATATATCCCTTTTATTATCTTCAGGAGGTAAAAAGCCGGTGTTATCCGTTCACATAATATTTGGAGACCCAATTAGAAAAGAGAATTATGTTGGAGTTGATAACTCAGTTGAATTCCATTTCATTCAAAGTCTGTGATTCGAAATGCTTCTAGATTAAGAACTTTAGCTCCATTTAACGTACATTGATCTACGATTACTTAAAAATCGAATCTAAGAAAGCCATTATCCATTTTTCTCTTTATTTCCACAATACTTCCGATTCCAAGAGCACCAGTGCCATTGAGCTTCGGTGTGCTTAGCTATCTTAACAATTCAATATCTTTTCTCGTGATCGTAACTTGAGTAGAGCGATTGGTAATCGACACTACTACTCGCTTGTTTTGTGCCACCCATTTCACAAGACAGTTCCATAAGATATGTCGTCAATCGTTGAATGCGGGGATACGCAGCATTGACGAAATAATCCTTTGCCGGCTTTCAGCAGAAGGTGGCCTCCAAAATAGGTAGTTTCACAAAATCGGTCACTGAAATTAAGAATATCGGCTCGCGACCATTCGGAAAATGTCGACGGTAGATAGATAATCCCTGTCAACCCAATAATTGCGTCTTCATCTATACGCAGTAATTTCAAATAAAATACGCATTCCAGGATTAAATACTCTATGTCGATCTCATTTAAAACAAAAGACGCTAAGTTATTGGTTGGTGCATACAAGTAGTTACGATTTTATTGCCCGTCAACTATTTATCAGCTATCGGTTTGTTGTGTTGGTTCCACAACAACTGCATTAAATAAACACTATCGGTGAATTGATTAGCAAAAAAGGTCGCTTTGCTTTAGTTAGAATCTTTTATAAATCGCTTTACGATCTGTCTTGATCCTGAGTCCAGCACTAAAAAATAAATCCCGTTTAATAATTGACCAGTTGGAACATGAGTAATAGCCGTTTCAGAATAATCCGAAAACACCTTTCTTCCAAACATGTCTAATATCTCAAGTTGATATGGGTTCAAGTCATTTTTTTCGTGGTCGACATATATTTGTAGCTCGTCAACAACAGGATTGGGCCTCAGTTGCACTTTGAAATCATTCGCGTCTTCGAGTTGAGCGACATGTTTGAATTTCGTATTTTCTTTCAAGTTGCCAGGATAACATGCTTTTGCTGATTTTTCGGATTCCAATCCAATGACACAAATTGCCCTTACCGCCCATGCAAAACAGCCCTGCTCAAAGTTGGATGGGATAGGAAAAGAATTGTCAAAACTTACACCTTGATAAATAATATCTTCAATGGGGTTCCCAACATCTGCTTTGCACATACAAGGAGTTAACCCACCAACAGAGAAGTATATTTCATAACCTATTGCACCTGGAACTTGATCCCATGTGAGCAGATCCGGACCTGGTAAATTTGTAACCACTGAAAGATTTTCGGGCGCTGGACATTCTGTGTTATTCGTACCACAAGGATCGATCTGGGCAACAGCACCTGTTTCGAATCCAACTGATGCAACACTAATATCATCGGTAAATAGTTCGAATTGGTTGCTGTATAATAACTGACTCTGCTGGGAGAGGCCTACATGGGTAAGACCGCTAAAAACGTTCTCGCAAGAATAAATTAACCCGCCATTATTATCTGGAATAAAAACAGAACTGACAGTAATAGTGGCTTTAACTTCCTCAACAGGGTTAATAAAATCGTTGTTTGAAATTGTAATTGATACAGTATTAAAGTCTATAAATGATACAGAGCCTCCGAACACCCCTAAAATAAACCATTCGCCTGGGAAACTAGGATAGTGCTTGATGTCAGCGTTATAAGTGTATTCTCTTTCTTCTGAGTCATTCTTCAGAATTAAAGATATAGATGCATCAACAGAACAATCATTTGATACCATTCCACTGGGTTCTCCAAACACATCTAGTTCAAAGATATAGTCTTCAAAATCGCAATGTTCATTTGGTATATTTAGGTTAATGAAGAGTTCCGGTGACACAAAACAGGATAAGCACTCATTGCCAAATATTTCTATCGGAAAGGGGTCCCAATAAAGGTTTTTCAGCCATAAAGATCGAATACATGCTTCAGGTTCAGATTGTATATAAATTCTAAAGGCAACCAGTTCTCCAGGAAGGTTATAAAAATCGCCATATCGCGCCTCCGCAACGCGTACGATTTTGCGATTCGCACCTATAAAACTCAAGCTAGCACCGACGTCAGCTAATGTTGAATTTAAGCTTGCTACCGTTCTGATTTCGTCAATATCGAAATTTGATGTTGAACTTAATTCAACATCCATCGTAAAAGCATTCAAATTTAACTCGCCGAATTCATCCGTATTCCAAGTCGCCTCCATATAATAACGACCATTTTCGTACAGCACATCGGACATAGTCAAATAGTTTCCTATGGGCTGAGGGCCGCATTGCGCTATGGCTAGTTGATCTAATGTAGATAGATATGAGCAGAGTACTATTAAGAAAGCAATTCTCGAAATCATGGTAATTTGTTTAATTAATTGATACAGGTCAATATTGCCAAACAGACCGATTATTCTCATAGATCAACCTAGAATCCAAAACGTAACCGGAATAGCTGAACTTTTTTAACCAAGCATGATCAAAACGTGTATTAAATACTATAAAAGATGACCGCTTTCAAAAAGTATGAATAAAAACGAGTAGAAAGATTACGATTAGACATAATTACGCAACGGAAATAATTTGACCTTTCTTCTGAAGACAGAAACAACATGGACCAGTTAGTGAAGCAGATGACCACTCCATCATAAACTTAACATACCTGGCTCCTTATCTCATCCTAATGACACCCCAACAAAGTAGAACTAATATTAATGGAAATAAAATATAACTTATCTTTTTCCATTTCGTGTTTAATGAAATTGGCTCCATATTACCTGAAGCGATAAATCCTGCCCAAAAGTATGGGTCAGGCTGGGCACCGAAAGCTAAGTGATCCAATTTTGCCTGTCGTAGTGCAGCATCCTTTTGCATTCCTTGATTGAGATAGGTATAAAAAGATTTCATCAGCTCGGAAGTCTGTGCATCATCAACACTCCAAAGGCTGGTAACCGTACTGGCAGCCCCGGCGTAAGTGAAGCCTCGTGCCATCCCAATAATGCCTTCTCCCTCCTGGAGTTCCCCTAAGCCCGTTTCACAAGCACTGAGCACAACAAGATCGGCATTGAGTTTCAGGTTGTACAGATCACGAACATACAGGAGATTGTCCTTATCCGAGGTATCATTGGTCTCTGAAAAAGCGATATAGGAAAAATCACCCATATTATCATTTGCTTTTCCATGTGTTGACAAGTGCAACATTCTATATTGATTCGCATGCGTCAAAAAATATGACGTTGTTGCCAAATCGCCAGTCACCACATCAGCACCATATATCTCCTTTATGGCCATCGTTTCTGTAACATTATATTCCAGCGCATTCAACCCGCTTCGTAATGATATCAGGTCATCGTGAGAAATGGTGTCTGATTGAAATTTGGGCGACATACAAAGCATGGTTTTGTGAGGGTTACTCTTAGTGTTATTTTTCAAATCATACCACAAAGTGGCAGAATAATCAGAACTTATTTGATGTCTATTAATTAGATAAGCGTACTGACGAAAATCGTCGGTGCTGTCATGTTCTTGTGTCGTAAGCGCATCAAAAGGTACATAATGTAAAGGTCCATCTGGAATAATGATTAGTTTTTTTGCGAGATTCGATTCGAAGGGTTTGATGAACTTTGTGAATAAAAGGTGTGCTTCTTTTGAATAACTCACCTTATTGTCTAAATATTTCTCATCACTGTATTTGGAATTCATCCAATATGAATAAATACTATTCCTAAGTTCTGTAATACTAGAAGCCAAGTCAAAATTTAGTGAGATTTCCTCGATCATACTATTGTTTTGACGGATTACAAATGCATAAGCGTTACTATCACCGACAAAATACTCTACTAGTGTCTCTTCCGAAGATAGTTCACTTTGGATGTCCTCAATAGAACGTATATCATTCGCGTATTTTATTTTGTAATAATTCGGGTAACGTTCTTTGAGAGAGGCTGTTATACTATCACTTGTTTGCCGAAGGTGAAACAAGCGTGATTTAAACCTTTCAGCCAAGCTATCTTGAGAATTTTCTACCAAAAATTGTTGCTCATACAGTTTCTTTTCGTAGTGCGCTATTTTTACATTTGTATCATATATTTTATTTGAAATGGCTTCCGGTAATGCTGCAAAGGACTGAGCTTCCACTTCCAGAAATCGCTCTCTCATAAAAGAACTCTTACTCTTCTCCAAAAAATAAAATAATTTTTCGAGCGAAATATGTGCGTCAGTTTTCTCTTTTAGTAAAAAATAAATTTGGAATGCTTGGTCTAGTACTTCTCGAAAACTGGGTTTGAGACCATGGTCGCATCTACCGAGTTCGCATTGTTCATACAGGTTGACATATTGCTCTAAGGCAATTTCATTGTGTATCCATGCATGCCGTAACAATTCAATACTGTCTTTGAAATGATGGTACTGCGTAATACGCAATTCTGCTTTGGCATATTGTATTTCCACAAGGGCACGTATTTGTTTTGTATGAATTATCTTTTCAGGCAAGGCGGAATTCAATTCAAGCGCATTGAGGGCCAGGTTATAGTAAGTTTCGGCCGAATCAATCTGCCCTAATGAACTGCTAACACGCCCCAAGTACTTATAAATACTCCAATACCACGACTCTCGGTCCCGATAAAATTCTTTGTTATATGAAAGCGCTTGTTGATAGTGATTTCGGGAGCGTACATACTGCTCCTGCTCTTCAAATAATTGAGCTAGAGAAATATGAGTTTTGGCTATTTGATTGACATCAAGGTTTTTGTCATGTAATTGTACATCAAGAATTTCTTGTAAGTATTGTTCAGATAATTTATATTCCCCAATATTTTTATGCGCATAACTTAAATCTCTTTTTTGGCCAATCGCTGCGGTCTTTTTTTTAGCCGCATTTTCCTCGAAAACAGTTTGAGAAAACTTAATGTATTCAATTGCCTTAGCGTAGTTTCCGAGAGCATTGTGAGCTTTGCCGAGCAGATGATAGGTACCGGCCTGAAACACAGTGTTTTCTTGAAATGTCCCCTTCCGAGCAGCTATCGCTTGTTCAAAATACAAAATGGCCCTATGTGGATCGTTGTTATTTAGCTGTAAGAGTCCAATTTTCTCCAACCAAATCGCTGTGCCCAATGTACCCCACCTTGTTTTTGTATTATGTGTGGCTTCGATAGCCATTTTGTACCATTTTAAACTTTGTTTAAAATCATTTATATCTCGATATACACTGCCAATATTTCCATAAATGAGTGGATAGTTTTTTGGAATGTCATCAGGCAATTGATCCAAAAATTTAATTCCAAGGTGATAGTAATCTAGAGCCCTATCATGAAGTTGCAATTTATTGTGGATCATACCCGCTGAGCTAAGCAAGGAGACATAGGTCAATTTATTTTGACATTCAGGGTTTTCTTCACATATGGAAATGCCTTTTTTAACAGCTTCTTTGGCCAATTGAGTTTTATCCTGACGTATATATAAATTGCTGATGATTTTATAACTCTGCACAAGAGTTAGATAGTTATAACGATTATATATAGCTAAACTTACCGCCTTGTTTGCATAGTAAAGTGCTTTCTCGGTGTTTCCCATTCGAGTAGAAATCGTTGCCAAATAGCTATATACTTTCATAGCAAAGGGGAACGTATCATTCAGATGTTGATAGTTTTTAAGAATTTGATAAAAACTAAAAAATGCGGTGTCGTAATTCAACTGAACAAGATGTGTATACCCAATGGACATTTGTGCATAAATACTCAATGAGTCATTTACCGGTTCTAGATTATTATAAATTTGAAGTGCTTTTTTACGTAAATGTAGAGCCTCTGCGTAGTCTTTATTTGTTGTTAAAACCTCTGCACTATCCAAATAGTCGTTTGCCAGTCTTGTATCTGAAGATTGTGCAAAAAGGTAAAACGATAAAAAGCAGAAAGAAATAAAAGAAGTTAGGGATTTCATATGTAAGGGCTTGAACAAAATTGATGTCTAGAATATAAGAATATTTAAAGTCGAGTGATTTATCCTAGAAAGCATTTCAGTTATAGTGTTACGCGCTGCACCGCACGTGAGACTATCCGTCGTTACATGGGTCAGTTCAAACTCAATCTCTCCAACACTTCAACCATTTCCTTTCTATTAAAGTGTGATACAGTCGAATCAACCGTCGCCCTCAACATTTGCTTTGCCTTATCGACTTGGTTTGTTTTCAAATAGGCCAAAGACAAAAACCAAACGACTTGTTCTTCAAAAGGGCCGCCGCCCTCGTTTTTAAGCGAAAGAAGAATTTCGATAGCCTTTTCTGTTTGATTAATCGACATCAAAGACATGGCTCGATAAAATCGTTGCGGTTGATTAAAATCGATACCTTGATTTTCTGCGATTTGGAATGCTTCGTTGGCTAATTTATATTGACCATTGGCATAGGCCTTCATGGCTTGCGAAAGAATACTCGAATCCACTGGAGCTTCATTGCCATTTTTTTGTTCGAACAGACTCGGATATGGCTCAAAATAGGCCGCATAAATGTTTGCCGGAGCATCCGTTTTTGATCCGATTGACTTAATAAGCAGAAAACCGCCAACTCCGATGAAAACAGCGACTAATAAAAGAATCCATTTTAATCGATCTCTTCTTTTTTCTCTTGCTATCATGTCGTTATGAATGGCGTGCATTTTTTGTCGAAGTTCGGACCGTCCAAGACTGCGAATACTTTCATCAGTGATTAAGTCGGCCAAATCTTCTTCATTCAATGAATGTTGCGACTTAGCATGTTCATGCGTCTCTAAAAGCGATTTCAAGTAGCGAATAATTATATTTCGTTTTTTTTCTATCATCGCAACTCGTTTAATAATGCGGTCAAATCGATAGATTCTTCAATTATTTTCTTCAATTTTTGAAGACATTTGTATTTCTTATTTCGGGCTATTTGTTCATTGTCATAACCCATTTCCTGTGCTATAGCTTTCATAGATTTGTCCAAATAAACTGCTGCCGTGAGCACTTTTTTGCAGTCATCACCTAATGCATTCAAAATCAATTTGACAAAGGCATTTTCTTCAGCTCTTGTCAATTGATCTTTTGGCAATAAGGTCAATGCAGGATATCGTTCCTCCCGCATATCATCATGAACAAGCTTCATATTCTTCTTCAATCGGTTAACCCATAGATTCCGACTGACAGTATATAAGTATGTTCCTATTTTTGCTTGAGTCTTAAAGTCATCCGATTTCACTCGTTCGTAAAACACAAGTAGTGCGTCTTGAAATATATCCTGTACGTCTTGATCATTTCCTCCCCTACTTCTTATCAGCTTTTTGATCATCCCGTAATGAGTCGTATAGAGATATTCGATTACCTTATCCTCTTCCGATGAGCGCTTTCGAAGTATACGCACAACCTCTTCGTCTGTATAGTCTTGTCTGTTCCCAGCGCGCTTCATCATGTAATCATTTGTAGCAAGATGACAAAGATATAGAAGCTGAATAAAATTATGTTGAAAATAGCGATGCCATTCACCTAGTCAATATTGACGACATAGTTTGTTATCAGACTGAAAGCAGTTACTCCAATTTCTTTCTATCCGACGGAAGAAAAATGATAACGTCGTAAAATTTGCGTGAATACGTGAATATAAACGCTTATTAACACATCATCGATTCATGCGCTATATTCATATTCGACAAACTTAAATCACATTACAGAGGTTTGAAAAAGTGATAGCGGACAATTGTGTATGACCAATAGTAGATTTATTCTAATCAGCAAACACAAAAAGGTCCAAATCCCTAACATAATAAGTCGGTCATTTATTACTTAATTTAAGTACGCCATTTTATTTCATCAATAAAATCCGCAATGACTTTGTACAACTCCTGGTATTCGACACAACAAAGTCATCCACCAGTCTTTAGCTTTCCGTGCAGACAAGATCCAAACAAGATGATAAAAAATAAAAAAAAGTTCAAATAAATTTGGAAACTAAAATTATTTGCATTTACCTTTGTGTCGAAATGATAAAACAAGATAAACATATCATCTTATCGAAGGAGTGCTTTTCAAGTAATCCGATGACGGCCGTAATGGTCCACTAGTCTTCTCTTGACTCAAGCGTTGGCTGGTGCCAATGCAACTATTTTTTCTCATTAATATTCGCATTGGATTCTCGGTTTAGAAACTGAATTGATTTTAATTATTTTATCATGAATTGACATGAATAAAATGGGCCGTGCTATGCACAATGCCAAGTGAAAAATCGAAAAAAATTGGCTTGTAACTCAACGGTAGAGTATCCCGCTTTTAACGGGAGAGTTGTAGGTTCGAATCCTTCCAGGCCAACTTCATTTTTAATTGTCGAATTTGTCGACCGAAAAAGTTCATTGACATATTACACATACTTAGGTGTGTGGAAATAATAAGGGCAGCTTATTGTCCCAGGAGTTATCCTAAAAATAACTGTGGTAACACAGGTAAATCTGGAATTGGAGTTCACCAATCCGGAGACTGGAGAAATTCAGTTTGAGTAAGCAAGCAATTATCGATTGTAAACCTAGTGGTCAGTGTCAAGCGATGAGATCATTGGTTGCAATTACCCAAGCAGTGGAGCGCGGGTTGAGATGGAGACATCAATAGGGAAAATTGTAGTGATTCGGTATATATAAGATTATCCATTTTTTTATATGCTGGTTGCAGTACGAGGGATAGGTGCTCGGTGACGAGTCGTTATCCTGCTGTACGGTGAGTCGGGAGACTTGCAGAAAGGAGTGGAGTATTCTGAGGGCCAAAATCTTCGGAGCTGCATCCGAGACACTTCTTTCAAAATCTACCAGACAATGTGATTAGCTCATTGGTAGAGCGTCTGACAACTAATCAGAAAGTATTGGGTTCGATTCCCAAATCGACTTTATTGTTAAAAGCAAAAGTCTCGGACGTAGCAAAGTAGTAATTGCCTAAACCCATTGTAATATATGGGCCGGATAATGCCGCAAGCATTGTGCGGGTAGTGCACATTCGTTTAGCCGGCTTCAAGGCCTGCCTTGGAGAACGTTAATTAAATGCCGGGGGCCAACCCCGCTGCTTATCGACTTGAGGGTCGTTGAGCAGTTGCAAAGAGCGACTAAAAGTCGCTATGCATGCTAAGTCTAAGGTGCTGATCATTTGCTATGTATCTATAATGGCATTGAGCCTTTACTGTGATGAAGCAATTCGGAGCAGTGGATAACGAGGGAAAACTGAAGCCGCAACTTCGGTCATAATCTTCGGAAAGGAGGCTTGTAAAATGTGTAATCCCAACATTTTTTAAAAAATTCTAAAACATAATAAGTAAATGCTGAACGAATTTTAGTACAGCATTAACATAAAATTAAAATACAACAATCAATCAGAACTGTGTTCTTCTGATTGATTGTTGCTCAAATTTTTACTAATCCGGTGATTTAACAAACCGACCCACCATTGCAGGAATAGGTGTCGAAAGATGCCGTATACGTATTACAACCTCTTACTACCACCGTTATTGTTAAATCTTCGCAATCGGGCAAATCATTAACAGAAAAACATGCATTTGGAGCAGTCCCAGTACCGCTTGCTACTGTATTTCCGCTGCCATCTTTAACCGTATAGGCGATAATTAATGTTCCAGAGCCGCAACCGGAAATGGTAACGTTAATATCACCACAATTAGAAGATACGGTTAGGCCAGATGCAGATTCGGTAATCAACTCTTCCTTTAGATCATCCGAATCAACATTAAAGGAAGCTCCAAAAGCCAAACCAACTACGCATAGCGATAAAATTAAAATAAACAAGTTCTTTTTCATGATTACTATTTTTAATAAGTTGCCTACTCTTTTCTAGCTTTTCGGCGTCCGCATATGCAGATTAATACCAGTAAGACCAAAAAGATACCGGTGAATCGAACTTTTTTATTGAAAAAAATAATTTCAAACGATACCGCATACCGAAGAACCACTCATTATAGCATTTTGGCTCCTTTGCTATTCTCGACAAAATGTAATACATTTCTTTTCTATAAATAATTAAACCTATGCTTGACTTCATTTCTCAACCCTGGCCATGGTACGTGTCAGGACCAATGATCGCCTTAGTCATGTTACTTCTCTTGCTTTCAGGTGGCAACTTCGGTGTCAGCAGCACATTACGAAGTACATGCTCTATTTTAGGCGCCGGTAAACGGGTGAAATTCTTTGACTTTGATTGGAAAAATCAAATTTGGAATTTAGTCTTTGTGTGCGGAGCGGTAGTTGGAGGGTGGGTTGCGTCTACCTGGTTGAATGGAAATCATGACCTGGAAATTTCACAGGCAACTGTAGAATCCCTGGCAGAACTTAATATCGCGTTCTCCGGAGGTCTGGTTCCTGAATCATTGTTTAGTTGGGAGCACGTACTATCTCTTCAGGGGTTCCTGGTTATCATTGTCGGTGGCTTCCTTATCGGATTTGGTGCGCGTTGGGCAGGTGGATGCACATCAGGACATGCGATTAGTGGGCTCTCAAATTTTCAATTTCCTTCCCTTCTTGCCGTAATTGGGTTTTTCATCGGAGGCCTCATCATGACATTTCTACTTTTTCCCATTATCTTTTAATTCAACCATAGATGAAGTACATAAAATATTTAATGATTGGCATTCTCTTTGGCATCATAATGACAAAATCCGAAGCTGTTTCCTGGTACCGGATCCAGGAAATGTTCCGTTTTCAAGCATTTCATATGTACGGTATTATAGCGACAGCATTACTTTTCGGTGTGCTCATTACGCGAGTTCTTAAATACAATACCTACAAATCTATAGATGGTAAGCCAATTCAATTTCAAGACAAACAACGAAGTGTAGCCCGATATCTTCTGGGCGGTATAGTTTTTGGTCTCGGCTGGGCGCTGGCAGGTTCATGCCCAGGACCAATGTTTACTTTATTGGGAAATGGATTTACAATTTTCATTTTAGTTATTGCAAGTGCGGTATTAGGAACTTTTACATATGGCCTTTTACGTGACAAATTGCCTCATTGATGAACGTATGATAGCAGACAAAATCGGCTACTATATAAAAAGGGTAGTCAAAATTGACTACCCTTTCTCGATTTTATGGAGTATATCTTATTCTTGTTTAAACTCAACAGAAATTTCATATTCGGCTTGATCATCCGATAATTTTGTACTTATCTTTCTTCCTTCCAATTGCTTTTTAATTGTTTTGCAAACTTCGTGGTCTGCGCAATCAACTTCAATTACTTCTATTCTATTTTTCCGATTTAATTTAAACGTAACATGTGCAGCAATGTCTACGACATCAATTCCCATTTGCGAAAGGTGTGTGGTGACTTCGGCGCGTAATGATTTTTTCTGTTTCGTTGTTGAATTTGAAATATCCGCTGCGGAGACAGATGAGATTGAAAGCATAATTGTCAACATAACGAAAGAAAGACTCTTTAAAAGTTTCATAGATTGTGATTTGTGGTTAAAAAATCTAGATAATGTCGTGCGTGTGAAACACGATCAAAAGAGTACGTTTCAATTCATTGGCAAATTATTTCGTTTTAACAATGTTCTACTAATGTGAATTTCTTTGTGACTCTCTTATAACATTATCGATGAAATAAAATTGCTACTTCATCAAAATATTAACAATTACCTTCTACAAATTCATGCAAATACTCGATAAACATTTTTACTATAAGTCCTATTAGAAAACTCAGTAAACGAATACCGCATATTAAAAGGTATATTCGTTTAACACAAATAAATTTCTTATGTCAAAGCCATCATAATGAAAAAAGACACCTGATCCTTCGACCAGATGCCTTCACATTCATCTACACTTGATATGTACCGGTTATTGCTCTTTCTGAAATATTAAATCGATAAAATACTTCTGATTCTTGTCTTTGAGGTGTGTTTTAACTTTTTTATAGTTCAAACGACGTTTTATAATGGATGAAATGTCATCGTTCTCAGATTCAACATACAGCACAACGATCTCGTTTTTGGCCGAAACCATAAAACTCACGGTGGCTACTTCACGCCCGTCAATCAACTCCAGGTCGACATCATTTATATATTTCAATACCTCTGCTCGTAGCTGTGATTTCGTTTCATCTGGAGTAGGTGGACTTGTGTCGGCGATAGCAGATGTACTAAATAGGGCCGATACGAATAATAAGAGCACAGAACTTTTAATCATCTTCATTACAAAATATTTTTGGGTTAACAATTTTTAAAGTTTATAATAAGCTATTCTTAGCGTGATGGATAATTAAACCTAATACGCTCATGTCGTGTTGCCCTGCCCCTAAATTTTATTCCCACCTTTCTACTAATAAGGGTCGAAAGTCGATGAGCGTATCGACATCATATGCAAACAATTCTTGTTTGCATTTATGTAAAAAATTCGATTTGTTAACATCTGGTTAAAGACTCTGTTAAGATAAAATATCCTCTCGCGGCAATTTTGCTGTTGCTGTATTGAGCCCAGGTAAAAGCTACATGTTTTATTCATGCAGCTGACTGTGGACAAGGAGGTAAATTGGTTAACGAACATACGGTCCGCCGAAAGGTCAGTGATTAGATGATGTTGTGTTGTAACCGTTGGTTATAGGAAAATTTCATCTACGCTGATCGATACTGCAAAGGAGTATTAATTTATAGCCAACAATGTAACCCCCTGGCGATCCCGCTCCCAATACGTTTTCGATCCATCTTGAATACCAGGGCAATGACACTTCAAAGGTCTGTGAAGACTTTTGAGTATTGGGTGTAATGCAGCCAAATGAAATTGTCATTATTCTTGCCGAAGCCACATTCGATAACAGCGAAGCACTTGAGCAAGACGAACCACGACAATATTTGATGTTGGGCTTCCATAAAAGTCTGTACGCGCCAAGGTCCGAGACAAAATTACAGACCATTTCGCCGCTTACATTCACCTCGATTGCACTAGATCCAATAATTAAACCCCTCCTAGGCGAGCCTAGCATTTATAAACAACCTATCAGACAGCTCTTTAGTCTATGAACTGTGGTCGCTGACGATGAACCACTTTCCTTTGATTTTTTTCATCAAAACGGAAAAGTATCCTTGCCGTACCTCTTCTTGTTCGGCAAATGTCAGGTTAAAACGGCCAATGACATAATAATATTTAGCGCCTATTTTTCGAAATTGCATATGGTCGAAATGCAATTTTCCCATGCGTTCTGGTGGAAAGTACTGCTGATATTGCTTTAAAATAACGTCATACCCTTTTGTTACACCAGCTCTGGAAATTGTTTGAATCTCTTCTGTCGTAGCATATGCCTGCATGTAACAAACGAGATCTGAATTATTCCAGCACATTTCTTGTTTTTTAAAATTCGCTTTAATACCCTCCACAGCTTTATTCTGTGCCATTGCACAACAGCACATTAAAAATGTAGCAGTCAATACTGAAAAAATCCTCATTCGTACCATGTGTTTTTATCAAATTTTCTTGGATTGAAGTATTTATGTTCTAATAGTCGTGGTGCTTGGATATTATGATAGTATTCTGATTGACGTAGATTGCCATTTATATAAAAATAAACTTCCCCTTCTATCCAGTACGGTCCATAGGACTCATGGCCTGCATATCGCACATCCAATGATTTTCCGCTCTTGGTTCTACTAATACGCCTGACGACGGCATGATGCTGGGCATCATACCAAACTTGAGGCGAGGTTAAATCTCCTTCGTTCGCTCCAATAATGTATACGGGGCGGTTTAAATATTTTCCAGTTCGAAATATTTCTGTATTGATACCCAAACTATCCAGGCGCCATTTTATTTCCGCCTCATCATAGTGGTGAAATCCATTTTTAAATAATAGCGAAGCTTGATACTCTCCAGCAGCATGAACAATTTCTCCTTTTCTTAATACATATAAACTGTCCGCACACCACAAGTTGCGATTTTTATCCTTCGCAGAACCGAAGTCAATTCGAAATTGATGTGGATATCGAACAGCCTCATGCCAATAAGAAGTGTCCTGTATATTACCCTCTTCATCAAAACGTACCGTCTCTTGATAGAATGTGAATCCATCTAACCTCTGATCGCGAAACTGATCTTTTAGGTAGGCGTAATAGCCCATTGTTGTCCTAGGGTGGAATTCGAAAAAATTAACTGGATATTCTTCGTTGACCTTAATGCTATCATAGGTCATTTCAAATTGACGACCATCACTTGCAATTAAGCTTATCCGAAAAGGAAAAGGATAGCCATCCACTTTTTTGAAATCGTAGAATTTGGTCTTATAGTATACTCCTGCGTGAGCCGGATCTTCGGAATACTCACCTGTCATGTATATTAAACTAGTCTTTAAGTCGATCCAATACATTTGCGTATCTACAACAGACTTCACTACTTGCAGCACCGCACATGACTTTTCATCTATCCTTTCATCTTTTAGCCGTGTTACCGTATATGGATAATTTCTGGCAAACAATAGCTCTTCATAAAATTCCGGCTCTTCTTCCATTTCAATTTCCTCTCCTGGTCTCATCTCTATATAATTTCCATCAATTGATAGAAAGCCTTGTTTTCCGTCATACGATTTAATTCGTTGACGTCCATCGCGCCAACTTACTATTTTGTACTCATCCGGTTTGCGATTGTGGTTTGTAACGACTACGCCATTTGGTCGTGTTTGAAACAAGGTGTAGGTTCGCATATTTTTCCACAAATCCGTACCGCCCATTGCATCAATATGCGCGTCCAAAATGACATCAACATTATGTTCAAAATTTTGGCCCGATATTACAGCAGCAAACCAGTTTATCGTAATAACTAATAGCGTATACAGCTTTAATTTATGTACCTTTTTACTTATTCCCATTTTAATTTAAAATAAATCCACTGAATGGTAAAAATTATCGTATTCTCTTTGCTAAGTGGCACGTCGCATTTCATCCTCAGCACTTGTTTGCCTTCGCTGCCGTGGTGCCACACGTTGATTGCCAAATCGATAAGATAATGATAAAGTGGCAATTCGTGTATCGCGAATACTTTCAAACTCTTCATTTATATTTCCAAACCGGGTATGCCCACGTGGATAAGAGCGCCACAGAATATCTCGAACATTAAATCGCACTTGTCCCCTATTTTTCCAAATCTGTTTTTGCAAACCAACATCTAAATTATAGCGTGCTTTCATAACGGAAATGCCATACGTAAGACTGGGCTGATAGCGGAAGTTGAGTTCACTCCGCCAACCTTTTCCGATGGCAAATCCGTTACTAAAAGACACATTGTAAGACAAATCCTCATTGTTCAAATCGGTTCTTGAAACGATGCCTTTGTATTGATTATAAAAAACGGTCCCATCCATCCGACAAGTCCATTGTTCAATAGGATTTATCGTTCCTGACAAGTTGAGTGCCGCATAATTATATGTCCCAATGTTTACGAATGTAACAATGGTAATTCGCTCCAAATCATCCTGCAGCAAAACATTGATCATGTTATCTTTTGTCTGCGCCAGAGTTAAATTGGCAGAATACCGCTGATTAAATGTATATCCTAAATTTATATTTACACTTGACTCAGGCCGTAAAAATGGGTTTCCATCACGAGCCGTAGTCACGTCAACAAATCCTCGAAATGGATTAAGTTGCGCATAGCTTGGTCGATTTATTCTGCGGCCAATGTTGAGACTAAATACGTGATTTTCTGAGGGCGTGAAGTTGACAAATACACTTGGAAACAATTGCACATAGTTACGATGAAAAGACGTATCCGTAGTCAATTGATTTCCATCAGCCACGGTTTGTTCACCCCGTAGACCAACCTGCATATTCCATTTTCCTGCGTTTTTTCCCAGAGTAAAATACACAGCATTAATATTTTCGTCATACAAAAAGTGATTACTCTGATCCGTATCCAGTATTTCTTGGTCATTAACCTGATCAAAATATTTTAAATTATTGTCATTTTTAACCAAACTACTTCTCAATCCGGTTTCGAATTGAACTGTCTCCAATATAGGATAAGAAAAATCAATACTAGCAGCATATAACGAAATGTCACCAGAAATATCACCGCGAAGGCCCTCATATCCGATAAATGCATGGTTTTTATCAAAATATGATGTGGTAAAATGCTGGTCAGCAGCGCTGCTGTATTGCGCAACATCCACGTTTACCCGAATTTGTGACTCTTCCTTGGCCAATTTGTGTTCAAACATTACATTCACTGCTCCATTCCCTCGCTTAACAACTGACCTGTTGGTTGAATTAAACCCGCCCGTAAACATTTCATCTCGGTCAAAAATGAGTGACTCCCCGTTACCTTTAGGTTTAAAATAATTGAAATTTCCGGTCAATAGGACACCAATAGTCGATTTATCACTTACATACATATCCATTCCGCCAGTAACACTGTATCCATGTATCCCACGGACGAGCGTCGCGTCCTGGTCGTATGTATTCTCGATTTCATCATTTATGGAAAACCTTCTATGCGTTAATAAATTGTTGGAATACTCATTGTATCCCCCATTTACGTTAGCATGTAAGTTTAATTTACTACTCCGTTTATTTAATTGAAAACTACCATTTGATCTATGGTGTATTCCTCTTCCATAGGAAAGGCGAATTGAACCATTTGTGCCGTGTCCCGCATCACGTTTTCGAACAATGTTTATAATCCCGGCTGTTCCCTCGGCGTCGTATCTGGCCGATGGATTATTGATAATTTCAATATTTTGAACTGAGCCCGAAGGGAGAGTCTGCAAGAAATTTATCAAGTCCAATCCCAGTAATCGCGCGGGTTTATTATCTAATAATATGCGTACACCCGGTCGTCCATTCAATGAAATTGCTCCATCTTGATCTATGGATATACCTGGTGATTTTTCCAACACTTCATAGGTATTAGCTCCGACGTCAATAATACTATTTTCAACATTGATTATAAGCTTATCGAGTCGACGTTCAATAAATGGTCGCTCAGCCGATACTACAACTTCATCAAGCATATGTTCGTCGATGCGCATAATAATATCTCCCATGTCAATGTTTTCTTCTGAAAAGTCCTGTAAAACACGCTCCTGATGTTCTCGGTACCCTATGTAACTAAATTGAACATAAGCGATAGCTTTATCTGTGGTTGAAATAGAAAAAGCACCATTTTCTTCACTCAACACACCTGTCAACAATATCGAATCAGATGAAAATGCCATCACATTGACAAAGGGTAACGGCTTCATATTTGAAGTTTTAATTATTCCGTAAAGATTTAGTGTTTGGCTAACCGCCATATGCATGGTGAACAAATGAATAAAGAGAATTAAATAACGCATTCGAATTAGTTTAGTAACACAAGTTACTTGGATTAAATATTCGCGACATAGTAAAATTTATCCTCGTTCATGTCGAATTTTTACTATTAGAGGTGGGAATTTACCTACATCTTTATCAGCTTAAGTAAAATATTATGAAAAACGTCTGTATCTTAGTTTTAATCGTGTCCTTTTATTACACGCCTTTTTGCCAAGACCAATCCTGTAATCGTAAATTTGAGCAACTCGGTCAAGAATTACCGACTCCGAACTCATATAGAGCTGCCGATGGTGCTCCCGGACCAGCGTATTGGCAGCAAAAATGCGATTACGAAATCGACGTTTACCTTAATGACGAAAATCAGGAAGTGACGGGGTCGGCGACCATAACTTATTACAATAATTCTCCACAACCACTTACCTATTTATGGTTTCAACTGGATCAAAATAGACGCGATTCGCATAGTGATTTTTATCTAACAAAAACCACTCAAATGTCAGATACCGTAACGAGTAAATCGCTGGTATCTGAATTCGGGCTATCTACACTGGATTGTGGAATGAACATAATTCGCGTAGCGGACGCCACTGACAAGCCTATTTCATATACGATAAATAAGACCATGATGCGCGTTGACTTGCCTACATCATTGGCACCAGGAAAGACTCAAAAACTTAAATTAAAGTGGAGTTATAATTTAAATAATCGCATGGAAATAGGCGGCCGAAGTGGCTTTGAATATTTTCCGGAAGATGGCAATTACCTCTACGCTATCGCTCAGTTTTACCCACGACTAGCTGTTTACGACGACTACGAAGGCTGGCAAAACAAACAATTTCTTGGTAGCGGTGAGTTCACCGTCGGGTTTGGAGATTTTAACGTTCGTATTACCGTTCCTGATGATCATGTCGTAGCCGCTACAGGTGTACTCACGAATGCCAAAAAGGTTCTTCCGAAAAAAACGTACGGCAAGTACATAAAAGCATTTTCTTCATTTGATAAGCCTTTGATAATTATATCAGAAACCCAAGCGCGTGAAAATGAAAAAAGCCGGTCGTCTCGTTATCAAACATGGGAGTACAAAGCAGAAAATGTCCGAGACTTTGCCTTTACTTCTTCCAGAAAATTTATTTGGGATGCTCAGGCCATAAAATTCGGATCGGAAACTACACTGGCAATGTCGCTTTACCCAAAGGAAGGTAATCCTCTCTGGGAACGTGAGTCTACAAAAGCTGTGATTAACACCTTAAAAACATATTCACACTATTCCATTGACTACCCCTATCCTTTTGCTACTTCTGTGCATAGTGCCAATATAGGAATGGAATACCCGATGATTTGTTTCAACTTTGGGAGACCAAACAGTGACGGTTCATATAGTGACGGATTGAAATTTGCTACAATTGGTGTAATTATTCATGAAGTTGGGCACAATTTTTTTCCGATGATTGTTAATTCGGATGAACGACAATGGGGCTGGATGGACGAAGGCATAAATTCATATCTCGAATTTCGAACTGAAGCGGAAAACTATGAAAACTTTCCACACCAACGTGGACCCGCATCAACCATAGTAAATTACATGAATGGCAACCAAAAGTATATTCGTCCAATCATGACCAATGCTGAACAAGTAGTACAATTGGGTAACAATGCATATGGGAAACCTGCAAGCGCATTGCATATTCTGCGTGAAATTGTGATGGGGCCAGAATTATTTGACAAGGCGTTTAAAACATTTTCACAGCGATGGGCTTTTAAACATCCGAAACCGGCAGATTTCTTTCGGTCAATGGAAGACGCGAGTGGAGTTGATCTCGATTGGTTTTGGCGAGGGTGGTTTTACAGTACAGAAAAAGTTGACCTTGCACTGGACACTGTCATTTGGTATCATGCTGATTCCGACAATATGCTCGCTCAACTTTCCCAGTCAAAAAAACCAGGACCAAATAGTGATAACCGAGTTGATATCTCGTTAGATCAGCCGAATCCCCTAGCCATTGTGCCGGCACCAGATTTCCATTATTGGGAATTTAAAGAACGAATTAAACATGATGACGTAGTCGCTTTTTCAAGAAGTAAAAATTTCTATGAGATAACCGTTAGCAACAAGGGTGGTTTGGTCATGCCAATTCTCATGCACTTTACCTTTGAAGATGGTACGGAAGAAGAAGTCTATATCCCAGCTGAAATATGGCGATATAACGAATACAAAATAAAGAAGACATTTTATTTTGACAAAAAACTAAAACATGTTGCTATCGATCCGAAAGGCATAACAGCCGATGTTGATTTATTTAACAATTTCTTTCCTCGGCCAGAGAAAACTTCAAAGTTCAAAGAATACAAAAAAAATTAATTAGCGATTATTTTTTTGCATCCAATTGTTCAAAAAAATCTATAAGCGTTACAAGCCAAACATGAATTAAAGCACTAAGATCGTCCGCATAAATATTGCAACTGCATCTTTTCCATCGGATTGTTTTTCTTTCTGAACACTTTTTGAGGTGCGGCGCCTGTAAAATATTTAACATCGCGGATAAAGTGCATTTGATCAAAGTACCCGCAGTCATATGCAACGGATGTTAATTTTTTTTCTTGTAAATTTTCAAAAGCCTTAAAACTTTGATTGAACCGTACGATTCTGCAATACATTTTAGGTGTCATCCCAACATACAGTTTAAACATACGTTGCAATCTTTTGTAGTTGAGGCCGAACTGCTCGCTAATTGTTCTTATGGCAACGTCACCACCATGTCCATGAATATGGGCTATGATTTCTGGCATAACTGTTGGGTCCTGGGCAATTCCCAATTTCGTTTGTCTATCAAATAAAAAGTGTTCGAGTATTTTAATGCGCTGAGAAAACACTTTTCTTGCCCATAATGACTTTTCTAATTCAGTTAGTTGCTCACCAACAATATGAGAAAATTGAACATACGAATCGGTTAATTGGTCCGATGATAACCCAAAAAGGTGATGCAGCGCACCTGGTTTAAATTTTGCCCCAAAAACGGCTAGCTGTGTAGTCGGAAAAGCATATCGAACGGCCCGAGTCTTTTGGCCAAATAAATAAGACTGGTCAATCGTGAGGCCGGATTGTGCTCCAACCATCGTTCGACGGATTGCACCTTTCTCTACGAACATCAACCCCGATGTTCCATCGGGAAAAATTAACTCTTCTGACGCAGGGGCGTCAAGCTCGTCATGCGAACTGTAAAAATATCGCTCCACGAATGGTGAGTCCGTAGGTGATGGTTGATAAAAACAATACATGTGATCTGCCTGATTTACATTGTCTTGTCGGATTTCACGAATAAAAACCACATTCAAATTCCATGTAAATGAAGTGATTTATCAGGCAGAACTGGTACATATTAGACAGATCGACATAGAATCTAGATAAATTTAATGTAATACTTGAAATGCCCTGCCTGTACTCAACCGCTACTGACTTGAAAATCGGACAAGCAATGTATGCTTCATAGTATTTAGGTTTCTTGGCTTAACAATTAAGGTGCTGCATACGTATCCCTCTCCGTATGCAAAGAGATCGGCCAATAAATACATAGATGTGTTAAAATAAGTGAGACCCAATTCTAACGAATTGGGTCTCACTTATTTTTCCTATTACCGTATTGCTCAATTTCTGCCTTCGAGCTACCGAAATACGAACAACCAAATTGGCTTTTACCACTATCTCCTTACAGCTAATCCTTCAAATTTGAGCCGCTCGTCCGACACATGTACGTCTTCCGATAATTCGTAAACATTTTTGTAACCGTACGCATACAGATTTATGTACGTCGGAATATTTAATGCCATAGGCGCCATTTTGCCGACATAGAGTATGGGGTCACCGAGTAAATTATTGTTACAATAAATTAAAATGCGAGTATCTTTATTCGGAATTAATTTGGCGAGTTTTTCTTCACTAAAATCCGAAAAATTCAAGTGCACCGCATTTGCAAGATGTTTGGCTTCGTACATCTGTTTACTTCTCGTATCCAAAATCAAGGTATGGGTATCCTTTGCGTAAGACAGGAAGGTGTTAAGATCGATCAGTCTCTTCTGTCGATGTGCTTGAACCTCAGCCGTAGCTTCGGAGAAGCCGATGTAATCAATGCGGGCCGGTTTAATTTGACGTACCACAGGTTCTGTTCGTGCTATTTTCATTTGCTTTTTAATCGATTTTATTAACGAATCTTCTAACCCATTTGCTCTGCTGTCTTTATTTTTCATACCATGTATATATTCATTTCGAAGACGTCCAACTTCTTTCATTTGACCCTTAATCGCATTGCGTTCTAAAATGAGTTGTTCTATTTTTTGTTGAATTTCTAACTCAGTCAATTTTGAATACGATTCAGGCAAATTGTGAATATCTCTTATTACTTTTTTATCGGTATTGTATGCATCAATTAAATCCCAATTGGCATTATTGTACTGCCCTCTTATTTTATAAAGGCTTCTTGTTGCTATGTTTGCTGTGCCATAACCGGCCGCATTATTATCTTGTTTATGTAAATTTTCATAACCTAACTTGCCATCTTTTCCATATGGAATATAAGTTTCGTTTAATTTCTTGTTCAATGCATTCAGTTGATCATCATAAGGAGTATTAATATATTGAATTTGCTCGTTGTGATTGATAACAAAAAAATCTCCTCCTCCGCGAAGTGCACCATCTTTCCATTGTAACGAAATGCCACTTTGAAAATCGCCACAGAATATAGTATTAACCAAAATATCTTTTCCTTGAGCTGTTTCCATTACATCAATATAATCAACAGTGCCTTGCGCGAACGATTCATTGCCTGCAATAAATACAACTTTATACATAGCCCTATTATCCCACTTCAACTCCTTAAACGATTTGCTCAAAACTTCTCCGCAATATTCTTTTCCGCCATTTGTAGTTAAGGAGAATAAGTTTTCGGAAATTTGATCTACGTCATGCGTAAAGCTTGAAAGTTGGCGAACAAATCCATCATTACTACTCAAGCCAGAATTTCCGTATTCGTACAGAGCTAATTCAAGCACAACATCTTCGCCTCCTCGTTCGGCAATTTCATTAACTATTTTCCAAAGTTTTGCTTTTGCCTGCTCGATAAGGCCACGCATGGAACTACTTGTATCGAGCAGTAATGCCACTTGCACTTTGTTCTGCTTTTGACTATGGCTTTTTTCTGGATAAAGTCTTGTATCCTGGGGCTCATACGCAGTCATTAACCCAAATAATGCGATGAGAGAGATAATACTTTTCATAATTTAATCGATTTGTGATAAAATGTTGTGATTTGCAGTTCAAATATCCTATCGGTATCAACACGTTTCAAGTTGATCTTGGCTAACATTCCTCACCGATACGTGAATCAGCCTATAAACTTTGTAAACCAGCGCTCTGTCGTTGTAACAAATACGACCATCCGAACAGGGAGCGTTACCTTTGACATATGAGCAATTACGCTATATCACTACTACTATCAATCGTCTGTCTTCTCTTTACATCGGCTACAATTCATAGCCAACATAGAGACGGCAGTAGGCCCGACACTTCCCTTACACACGTAAAATCATTGATGAAAAGTGATGTCCAACAAGCCAGTGCAGAACTGCGTGCTTTACTCAATCAAAAAAATATTAAACATTATCCCGGATTTCTACTTGAAGCATACACCCTGCTTGGTGATATATATATAGATATTGATCAGGTCGATTTGGCCATTAAGCGATATGAAAAAGCGTGGAGTTATTCGGACGATTCGATGGATAAAGTAAGACAACGATTACTCCTCAAAAAAGGTACGGCTACCTTGAAGTCAAACCCCAATCTGGCCATCTCCTATTTTAATTCGTGCTTAGTACAAAACCCTAAAGGAGAATATGCTTCTGCTTGCAGGGAAGGGCTGGCCGACGCACAAGTGGCTTTAAATAAATCTTCACCTGCATTGAAATTATATTTAGATTTAGAACAACATTATCAGGATGAAAATCATCCGGAAGACTTGGTACGTATCCAGGCTAAATTGGCCAATGCCTACTATGCACAAAATGACATCGTCAATGCGCGCACCAACTTTCAAAATGCGTATTCGAATGCACAGCTATCACCGCCTAATAATGATGTCGTTCTGGATGTGTACAATCAAGCCAAAGAAAATATAATATCAGGTGAAACCAGTTTAGAAAATCAAAAAGCCATTCGGGGACAAAATATTGAATTAAATAATTTAAATCCCAGACAAAAAGCTGTTGAACAGTTAAAACTAGCCGAGCTTTATGTGCTGGCTGATGAACCACAATTAGCCCTCAGCACTTTAAAAGAGGCGGATAAGACTATTGGCAACATTGATGCGCCCGAAATAAAGGCTGAAATTAATCGTAAATCGTCCCGGGTTTTTGCAAGACAAGGTGAATTTGACAAAGCATTCGAAGCACTGCGCATTTATGAAAAAGAACGCCAAGCCGCGCTCGACGCAACTGAAACTAATTTAAATAAACAACTGGCCATTGTCAAAAATCAGCAGCGTATAGACTTGGACGAAAAGGACTACATAAACGCATACAATAAAACGACATACGATAAAAGCCTCTACAAAACTCAACGCTATATTATTGTATTACTCTCATCTTTGCTTCTCATTGCGGCGATATCGCTGTATATCATTTGGCGAAATATTGAATCAAAAAAACGAACAAACAGCTTATTACAATTGAAGAATCTTCGGGCACAAATGAATCCACATTTTCTCTTTAATGCACTGAACACAGTTAACGAATATATTATCACGCAAGATGAACGCAGCGCAAATCAGTATTTGACCGATTTTTCATCTTTAATGCGCCATATATTAGACAACTCCCAAAAAGACCTAATCCCGTTACATGACGAATTACATGTTTCACGGCTTTACCTGGAATTGGAACATCGCCGATTTAGTGATCATTTTGATTTCAACATTGAAGTTGATGATGATTTGCCCGATGATCTTCAACTTCCTCCATTAACCTTACAGCCCTTTCTTGAAAATGCGATTTGGCACGGATTACGCTATAAGAAAGAAAAAGGCACCTTATTCTTTAACATCAAAAACAGTAATACCGGAGTCGTCATACGAATTATTGACAACGGCATCGGACGTCTGAAATCCAAAGAGTTGAAGACTCAAAATCAAAAATTACGAAAATCGACAGGTTTATCCAATACCACTAAGCGTATCCAACTTGTCAACCGTCTATACAACACAAACATGCATCTCTATATAATGGATGCCTTTCCATCATCTGAAGACGTAGGAACAGAAATAAAAATAGAATTAAGGTAAGATCACTAAATGTCAGAAAACAATACAAATCAAAATACGATCAAAGCAATTATTGTAGACGACGAGTTATCAGCGCGAAAAAGTTTAGCCAGTTTTATCCAAAAATATTGCGGACAGGTACAAATCGTAGGCCAGGCCAGTGATATTGAACAAGCCTCAGATTTAATTCAAGATAATACACCTGATCTTGTTTTTTTAGATATTGAGATGCCAGGTGGTAATGCATTTGATTTGCTTGATCGATTTACAGAAATAAATTTCGAAATTATTTTTATTACAGCTTTCAATGACTATGCCGTAAAGGCATTCGAAATGAGTGCCGCCAACTACTTGCTCAAACCCTTATCAATCGATGCGTTGACTCAAGCTGTTGCACAGGTCTCTCAGAAGTTACAAAATGCGCAGGAGCTCTTTTCAAATCGAATTTTATTGTCGAATATGAATGTAGGGAATAAGCAAGACCAACAAATCGTATTACCTCTAATTGATGGGTTCGAGCTCGTTAAGTTGTCCCAAATAATTTTTATTCGCGCTTTGGATAACTTTTCCCAGGTACATCTAGAAGATGGTCGAAAAATCACGGTTTGCCGAAAGCTCAAACATTTCGAACATTTACTTCAGACAACTGGGTTTTTCCGCATCCATCGTTCTCACATAGTCAACAAAATATTCATTCAGCGCTATCACAAAGGAAAGGGAGGGTATGTTGTTCTACATTCCGGTCACGAACTGGACGTAGCACAAAGCAGAAAAAAGGAGTTCTTGGAACTCTTCGGAAGTTAAAAGTGGACTATATCAGCGCTTTATCAACTTACGCAGCGTTTCTTTCCTTATCTTTCTCTTACGGGCAAAGATTACGAGAAAATGATTCAGAATATGCGATATAGAAATTTGATAACCCTGAGCGCTGTCCTGCTCTGCATCTTTGGCCTTTTTCAGAGCTGCGTAAAGGACAGCCTGGAAACCGTACGAACAGAGATCAACCCAGACCCACAGGAAGTGATTAACTCCTCATTTTATGGGCAAGTGCTCAATGACGCAGGACAACCTGTCGCAGGAGCTGACGTCACAATCAGAACGCTAGAAGGCATGCAAGTTCTGCAGACGAATTCCAACGGATATTTTCAAATACTCCGATACAACAATATCGGTGCATCGGCCTATATAAAGGTGGAAGCTGAAGGCTATTTTGATGGCTACAGACGTGTTTCGTTGGTGCGTAACAACTATAATTTTACACGAATTCAGCTGTTGGATAAAACATTTGTAGGGACAATCAGTTCAGCTGATGGTGGTGAAGTGAGTACATCTACGGGTATGAAGCTGCGATTGCCATCATCTGCTATCCTTCGTTCAAATGGTCAGACATATGAAGGAGATGTACGTGTTGAAATGGCGTGGGTTGACCCAACTGGTACTGATTTACCTGATAGAATGATAGGCGATTTAAGTGGAATTTCGCTTGAAGGAAACACCGCTACGCTGGCAACTTACGGCATGGTACATGTCGAACTATCCGATGCAAATGGACAAGAATTAAATATAAAAGAAGGTCAGTTGGCGCAATTAAGTTATCCAATCCCAAGTAGTCGACTTACTAGCGCTCCCAACACCATACCCCTTTGGTCATATGATGAAGTAGAAGGTACGTGGATTGAAGAATCATTTGCAATCTTAGAAGGGAACAATTATGTCGGAGATGTGAGTCACTTCAGCGCATGGAATGTTGACTTTTTAATGGATCCAATAACGATCAACGGCTGCGTACAAATCAACAGTCAAAACCGTGAAGGCACTGTCCTACGGGCACGAGTTCTGGTCTGCAGTGACCTGATAGGAACAAAAGGTGGCTGGTTATGCCCGGATGGAAAATTTGAGTTTTATAATTTTCCAAAAAACGAGGAATTCACGTTAAAAATCTTGGATGAATGCGGCGAAGTAATTTATGAACAAGTCTACGGACCTTTTGACGCGGATGAAAACCTGGGTACTATTAATGTAGACTTAATTACAACCGATTTAGTATCCATTATTGGAACAGCTTTGAACTGTGACAATCAAAATATCACAAATGGCTATGCCCAAATCACTACAGATTTAGGCGATGAATATTTAGTACCAATTACCGATGGAGTTTACTCATTGGATTTACCAGCTTGTCTCGAAGTAGAAAGTGCAACAATCGTTGTTTTTGATTATGATGCACTGAAGATGAGCGCTCCGGTAAATGTCACACTTACACCTGGTATTAATAATATCGAAGTTTTAGAAGCATGTGACGAATTGGATGAATTTTTATACGTCATTATTCCGGATGTCACAAATACATTAACACTGAACCCATATTTATTTGGTGCGCCGGGTGATTTTGGTGTCAATTTCCGAAATGACACGTTCGAAATCTTTTCATTTGGAATTGGCGGCTTCGATCCTCCGGTTTCCGGCACGGGCACATATCAAGTTGATTCCATCTGGTTAAATTATTACAATATACCTGAGGAAACAGGTATTTGGATAAATACAGTTGGATCACCGATCACCGTAACAATTACCTCCTACGGGCCGGATGTGGACGACATCGTCCGAGGAAGTTATGAAGGGGAAGTTGAAGTCTGGCAAAATCAAATGTCGTTAGGAAATAAAATAATTAACGGAACTTTTAAAATAAGGCGCGATAGATAAAACGCATGGCCGTAGAGCATATAATCAAGGGATGCATCAAGCAAAATAGAAGGGCTCAGAAAGAGCTCTTCTATACCTATTCTAAGCAATTAATGGCCACTGCTATGCGGTATACAAAAAACGAATTTGCCGCAAAGGATGTCGTACAGGAGAGTTTTATAAAAATATATAACTCCATGCATCAATTAAAGCAATACCATGAAGGAACATTAATTGCCTGGATGAAAAAAATTACGGCACGACAAGCGCTACGGTACCTGGAACAAAATAAATCATTCCAAGCAAGACAAGTGAGCAAACGATCACACAGCGTTTCATCAACGAGTGAACTTCAGTTGGAAGACGTAAAGTTGGCATTAGATAAATTACCCGACGGATATCGAACCGTCTTTCAACTCTATGTGATTGAAGGCTATTCACATAAAGAAATTGGCGAAATGCTCAACATCGGCACTAGTTCATCGCGATCTCAATTAACACGCGCACGTACTATGTTTTATGAAAAATGGTCAGAATTAGAAAATTACTATGGAAATGTCAAATAAACATATCGACGACCGGCTAACACAATACATAGCATCCGAATCTATGGATTTTGATCAGGATGCCATGTGGGCAACTTTAGATTCACAATTAAACAAAAAAAGACGTTGGCTATTTTTTATTCTGTTGTTTTCCGGCTTACTCCTGACTTCAGGAGGCATATATTATACTACATCAGCCTTTAACAATACTACACTATCTGAATCAAGCGAAAACAATTCAGCCAACCAGGAATTCAATACACAGCAAAATTCTTCTCCAAAAGAAACTATTTCATCGATAGCCGATGATGAAAAAACGAAAACGATTGAAGTGCCAACTTCTTCTCCGTTAAAGGAGAAGTCGATCCAAAAGGCAGAAGCGGTGAGTGTTGAAAAAACTACTTCTTGGCATATAAAACAACAAGACAAGTCGCCAATAAAGGAAATAAGCTCCAGTCAATCTAACCGTTATGGTGAAAAGCAAACTGTTGAACTTCAACAGGCTAGCACAGCAGATATCAATTCACAACACACGAATCAAAATTTAGAAACGACGAATAACTTACCCACTACAACACCGACGGCGCAAAATATAAATGCTGTGAATGAAACGCCCGACCATGTTGCAACTGCTCAAGCTCAATTACGTCTGAAAAATGTTCTTTCTAATCTTCCCGTACTTGAAAACTTAATAGAACATGTACCAACCGAAGATTATTGGCCACCAGTTCGATTTAAAAAAGACTGGAGCCTTTGCGAAATTAAAGAGCCATGGAAATTCATGGTTGAGGCATACGGTGGCTATGCGCATATGCTTGTTAACAATGAACCCAAGCTTGTAAATGGCGAACTTACTACAGATTACTTGAATCTATGGGAAGACAGCCAATCACCTGTCGGTGGTTATCAAGCTGGCCTGCAATTTATAGCGCAGAGTCCCGGAGGATTTGAAATTGGAGCAGGTGCTGAATATCAGGAATTAAATGAGAAGGTAGAGTCCGAGCGAACAATTATTCAACGCATCCGCATTTTTGATCCGATGGCCTACTTTTATCGCGATAGCGTAGGAAATATCGTTTGGGTTGCCGATACGGTCACACAAACGGTCATTACCACAGAAAAGAAAACAACCGGGCTTCATCATCGTCTGATAAATATTCCCGTGCGTATAGGCTATATGATGCACGTAAACGACTGGAATCTTGGCGGACATGTAGGTGCTATATTCCACTTGCAATACGGTTTTGATGGAATAGCCATTCGTCAAAACGGTACGTACATAACGCTGGACAGCGACAATCAAGATTTAGTCTACGAGGATAAACTCGGTTTTTCATTTACGGCCGACCTCCATTTAGGAAGGCAAATCAACGACAATATGGAACTCTTTGTTCGACCCGAATTTAGATATCATCCTGAGGATTGGACGGTAAGTCGACATCTTCTTTCCACAAAAATTCAACTCGCCCAGGTTTCGGGTGGACTGCGATATACCTTCGGAAAATAGGGACTCCTTGCAAACTTATCATACACCTTTGATTGTGGTTAGAAATGAAATGAACGCATAGCTCTGCTTAATGCGATCGAAACAAATCCGTAATATATTTATCCATTGGCGCAGATATGTGAGAAAGTGAAATACCAAATTATTTTAAATTAATAGCAAAATTTTCTTGTACAATAAATATTTTAATCTACATTTGCGCTTCAATTAATTATTAATCACGAGGTATATGCTAATAGAAAAAGATAACAACAAAAAAGAACGGACGTTCTTCGTGTTATTTTCCTCGGGTCTCCATCGCAGTTAATACTTTACTGCTCCAGGCCCGGAAACATAACCATACCGGGCGTTCTCAACTATTTTTAAACAACACATGAATGACCTAGTATAGGCTCATTTATTAATTATTAACGTCGTCTGGCATTATTGTCAAATGATAAATACTATTGCTATGTCAATTTCAGAAGCACAATCATACTATCTAAAAGCGCTAGATCATTATCCATATGACATGGAGGTGGTCATTGAAGCATTAAATTATGCACATGGCTACGATGAAGAACACGCCGGTGTCCACTGTCTCTTCGGAAGAATATTCAGTGAGCAGTTAAAGCAATTTGACGAAGCGCAGGCTTACTTCGAAGCGGCCCTTTTTTATGACAAACTATTTCCTGATGTGTACATGTATTATGGATTTATGTTGATCAATGTACATCAATTTGGAAAGGCCTGGGAAGTTTTCGAGAGTGGTTTGGGAATTCAAGGGATAGATAAATCCGTAATGCGATATGGCCAGGCAATTGTCCGTGCAAAACAGGGTGAAATTTCCAAAGCGATTAAACTAGTAAAACAAGCCTTAAAGTTAAGTGATCATAAATATGCTCGGGCATTTTTATTGGAAGAAAAATCTCGGATAAAATCACTAAGAGTTAAAAAGAGAAAAATAAAATTCCACAGTATAAGTGAAGACCATACTGTCGATATAGCATAATCATTGCACGCAATGATTGAAGATGGATTTAGGCGTAAGATGTGTACGGCCTGATGTGTGTTTCTGCATAGCACCATAGTGCCTCCTTTCAACGAAGGAAGTATGCTGCGTCCGATTTACTGTCTAAGTTCTCCGCCAAGTGTCGCCGGTTCGAATCCGGCTTTCGTCAAGGGACGAAATAGCTCAGTTGGTTAGAGCATTGGATCTGAAGCGGGTTCGATTCCCGTCTAGTTTTCGCACTAGTAGCTCAATGGTAGAGCGCTTGATTGTTAATCAAGAGGATGATGAAGCTTATCACTTCTAAAAATGATTTCTTTTTGAAAGTACAACGTGGTATTTCCGCTCAACGAGAAGCTGAGGCACGAACATGAGGACAATTATATCTCCGCGAGCAGTCAGGCCGAAGCCTGAAGTTAATAGGATACCGTATTATCAGAGCTTACTACTTTTTATTTAAATATTTAATAGAAAACTATTAATTCTGAATGAGAACTTGTTAGCGTCGATAGCACTCAATATTTACTCCGTTGAAGCCTGATGAAGTAGCATGGCGTGCTTTCAATTTTAACCAAAAAATTAATTCGATCGAATACATTTATTTTTTAACAGACCTAAAATTTTTAAAACATGAAACGTCTAATTCTACGACCTTACGAGGTTGGTGTTGTCTATCGTAAAGGTTATTTCTATCGTGCCTTGACAACAGGAAAGTATTGGCTACGACCATTCGATTATGTATCTAAATACAACGTGAATGAGGCATTTACCATTTCAAAAGACCTAGATGTTCTCCTACACGATACGCAATTTGCGTCCTTAGTCCAAGTTACCGAAATACCGGATAACCATGTGGCCGTATTGTACATTAACGATCGCATAATGGGTACCGTTAAACCAGGTCGATATATTAACTGGAAAGGTTTGATTTCCTATCGCTACGACATTTTTGACATGTCGGAACTCTTCGTTCCAACTAGTGTCAAAAAATCGGCAGCAGTATTAAATGCTCTTCAAGGATATATTCGATCTTTTCATGTTGATTCATTTGAAAAAGGTATTTTACTGGTCGATGGAGAAGCACAAAAAATAGTAACCCAGGGCATTTACCGATTTTGGAGAAATTCAAATGAAGTTGCCTTAGTCAAAACGGATTTGCGTCAAAAACAAATGGAAATCTCAGGTCAAGAACTTTTGACTAAGGACAAAGCCGCATTGCGCATGAGTTTATATGCCCAGTATCGCGTTACAGACGTCGAAACAGCCTTACTGAAGAACAAAGACTACGAAAAGCAATTGTATGTCCTTGTTCAACTCGCTTTGCGCACTTACATCGGTAAGCGAACGCTAGACGATGTATTGGCGAACAAGTCCGATATGTCTCAACACATTTTGAATGAGGTCAAAGGTCGCGCCATTCGACTAGGTGTAGAAATCAATACAGCTGATATTCGAGACATCATTCTTCCTGGAGAAATGAAAAACATTATGAACCAGGTTTTGATGGCTGAAAAACAAGCACAGGCAAATACAATCATGCGTCGTGAAGAAACGGCTTCAACCCGAAGTCTCCTAAACACGGCAAAATTGATGGAGGATAATGCAATGTTATTGAAACTGAAAGAAATGGAATACGTTGAAAAAATTGCAGAAAAAATTAGTAACATTTCACTTTCCGGAGGTAATCAAATTATAGATCAACTTAGCGACATCTTCGTTGTGAAATAATAGACTTAACTTGGTCAGGTCAGTTAATTATTTTATCTGTCCTGACCTTTTATTTCAATTTTATAGTATGAAAATTAAAGGAAAAGATATTGTTTCCCTGGGCATTCCGCCGGGACCAGCGGTTGGACTTGCATTAGTTGCAGCAAATAAAATTCAAGGAAAGAATAAAAAGACTATTCTAAAAAAACTAGAAGATGTAAGGTCGTATCCACACAATTTCCTGACGGATAAGACATTCGGTGCTTTTGCTCAAGAATTAATTACTCCTGCGAAAATAAAACATGAGGTCGAATTACGAGAACAAGCATTACCCTATACAACGTTTGGTGCTGACGGAATAGAACATGGAGCTAAGGAGCAGATGCGCACGGCTATGCGACTCCCTGTTGCGGTCGGTGGGGCATTGATGCCGGACGCGCATCATGGCTACGGATTACCAATTGGAGGTGTATTAGCCACCGATAATGCAGTCATTCCCTATGCCGTCGGAGTGGACATAGGCTGCCGTATGTGCATGTCTATATTCGATGCACCACCTAATTTTTTGAATCCTGATATTGAGCGTTATAAAGGCCTTTTAATGGAAAATACGAATTTTGGGAAAGCTGTATTTAGCCGGCCACGTGACCATGAAATTTTGCACGATCCATTATTTAAGGAAGTACCAATAGTAAAAAAATTTCGCGATCGTGCCTACAAACAAATTGGTACCTCAGGTGGTGGTAACCACTTTGTTGAATTTGGAATTGTGGAAATATTCGATGGTGCAAATGAATGGGGGATAAAACCAAATAAATATTTGGCAGTTCTTTCCCATTCCGGTTCTCGCGGACTTGGCGCCGCTATAGCACAACATTATTCAAAAGTGGCCCGTACGAAATGTCCTTTACCAAAAATTGCACAGCACCTTGCATGGCTCGATATATCATCCGAGGAAGGCCAGGAATATTGGTTGGCAATGACCCTGGCTGGAAATTACGCATCGGCGTGTCACCATCAAATTCATGATCGAATGGCCAAATCACTTGAGACAAAACCGATAGCAACAATTGAGAATCATCACAATTTCGCATGGAAAGAAAGGCTTTCGGACGGACGCGAAGCAATCGTGCATAGGAAAGGTGCTACACCCGCTGGTAAAGGTGTCTTAGGTATTATTCCAGGGTCGATGACGGCCCCGGGTTTTATCGTAAGAGGAAAGGGAAACACGGAATCGTTGCATTCGGCATCACATGGTGCTGGCCGCAAGATGTCACGTAGTAAAGCAAAACAAATGCTGGATCGAAGGACGGTAGACCGTCATCTAAAAAAAGTCGGCGTTCATGTCATCGGTTCTGGGCTTGATGAAGCGCCTATGGCTTATAAAGATATTCACCACGTAATGGGGCAACAGGCTGATTTAGTTGAAATAGTTGGGAAATTTTTGCCGAAAGTCGTTCGCATGTGTGGTGAAAAAGGTTATTTCGAACAAGATTAACTAAATATCGTAGATATAAAAGTTGCTTATATTTTCTCAAATGAAAAAGAGTCTACCAAATATCCCAACGGAATGAAAACCCGTACAGCAACAAATAATTATGCGTTTCAGACACCTGCAGATAATTGGAAAAATGAGATAGCAAACACAACTATACTCGCTCCACCATATACCTAATTTTCAATTCGAGCAAGAATATTGTAATTAATGAAGTAGCAAAAACAACGTTGCGTAAAGCTGCAATGACCGTTACATATTCTGCTTGAATAAATCGGCCTGCAAATAATTCTGTGGCGGTTAATACAGCCGCGACCAAAAGCCCTGCAGCTGAAGCATGTCGAACATACCGATGGCCTTTTGGTAAATTTTGATACAAATTGCGTCGATATAAGATGCGTGCATTTTGATTATGTGGCTCCATTCGTCTCAGTTGTTTAACGAGGAGTATGGATTCATTGTACCGTTCCAAATTAAAAAGTGCTGCGGCTTTTCTAAATATTGATGCTGTGTATTCGTCCTTTCCATGGATGGTCTGAACATTGTAAATTATCAAACTTTCGATCAGTTCATCTACATGAGCCAAATACTTATGATATTGGGCCGTCTCAAAGCAGGCATTAAGATATTCGGCTAACAGCTCAAGCTGCTCTTCCAATGGTAGCTGACGAATGGCTTTTTGCTGATGCTCATAGAAGTACACGATTGAATCATAGGAATCGCGATGCAATTCATAAAACTCGATGTACACTTGTGAATGCCTGTCCATATTATTAGGATTGACGGCGATATGAAAACCAAGCCGTCATTTACCAAATATAACGCTAAAATCGTCTCAACTGTTAGGTGAATCTGTTAAAACAAGGTGTTAAAACGGACAAAGACGTCAACACGAAAAAACAACAATCACTTCACAGACTGCAGGATTACTTACATGTCATCCCAGGGGTTATAGGTCCCAAAACTCCACAATACACCTTGAGGATCCTGGCAAGTATAGCCACGCCCACCATATTCCTCGTCTTTAATATCAAGAATAATTTTGGCACCAGCGGCCTTAGCGCGGTCGTAATGCTTGTCAATTTCATCCACGACGATATATGCGCTTTGTGTATTAATCCCCCGGAGTTGACCAGGAGATTTCATATACTTATCGAGTTCACCGTTTCCAGTCGACCCCAACATGATCATGACATCGCCAAGGACGAGTTGGGCGTGCGCAATTTTGTCACCTTCGCCCGGAACCACCAAATGTTTCTTGAATCCAAATGCGTCGCAGAGCCATTCGATAGCTGCTGAAGCGTCCTCATACTTCATACCAGGGAATATTGCTTTTTTTGACATGTTTGATAAATTTTTATTTGTGAAAACAAGTCATCACACCATGAATTGTATACTAGATTTATGAGTTTATCATTTAAAGATAGTATTAACGAAATCATTAATTCTGTAATACTGCATACAATATTGGCCTGGAAGGTACAGCGTCTAAAACTACATTACTCAATTGTAAGTTTAAAATATACAGACCATTTTCTACTTCGTCAGGTACATATATCAATTCGGTAATCGTCCGGTTTTCATTAATTTTTCCGTCTACATCCCAAAATATTTTATGGTTTTGAACCGCACCATCGTCCTTTTCTTTATCAACAGAGGGAAGGTCAAGTAATAAGTGACTGTAATTTTGTTTAACTATAAACTCTATAGCCTGCGTCGTTAAATATGGTGGATTAGTATTTGAATAATCAATTGTTCGTTTTTCATCGCTGTTCGGAAGAGTCCTAATGATGAGTGCCGTGGCTAATTTATTATTTACGTGTTCATCAATTTGAGCCTTGGTAATGACATGATCTTCTTCAAGGGATTCAGGTTTTATCGTAATTAATTCAGCAAGCATAAAAGGGTTAGGCAATATTTCATTGACTTTTTGGAATGACCTTGAAATGTGGCCAACGCACTCTGTATGTGTTCCCTGGCCATGCGGTACGATCGTCGTAGAATAAAAATTTACAGGAGCGCCTTTTTCTATACTGCATATAAATCCTTGAAAATTCATGGGTTCTGCCTTAGGTTGTCCTGCATGAAAACAACTTGGGTTTTTCCCGAAAGGATTGAGTGGAATTCCAATTTCGATGGGTTTGTCCAGGTTGATCATGTAGTCGCAATCTGAAATCTGTATTGTAGCTAACATCTAGTGAAGATAGGTAGTAGACAGTAGACAGTGTTGCAGTCCACAAGTGTCGCAGTGCTGCAGTGACCGCGTGTTGTGGTATTGTACTGTTTAAGTGGGACAGTCCAACCCTACGGCACTCAATCACACGGTCACTACAACACTATCTACTTAAAAAAAGCAATACACCGATTTTCCTCTCCCGTCATTTCTTCTTTGTCGGCATCTGTCAAATCGTTGAAACCACAAAGATGAAGCAATCCGTGTGCGAGTAGGCGTAAAAGTTCTTTTTCTTCAGGTTCACCATACCTAATAGCGTTATCCCGTAATCGATCTATGTTAATGAGCACATCCCCTTTAATCGGATTGGTTTTCCGACTTTCAGGAAAGGTAAGAATGTCGGTAAAGAAATCGTGGTCCAAATATTCCTGATTATAATGGAGCATTTCAGCTTCATCGCAAAATCGATATGCCAATCGAGAAATGCCATGGCCATAATGTTTTGCGCACCTGACTAGCCAGTCAATAAGGGACTCATTTGAAAAGTATTTTTCCGGAATATAGTCGAGTGAATCAAATGAAATCATCGGCGCTTAAAAACAAGTTCTACCGTAGCGCCCCCATTGCTAAAAAATACTTCCGAGCTCAACGCTTTCATCAACATAACACCTCGCCCGCCGATTAATGTTATGTTTTCATCGCAGCATGGATCGTCAATATCTTCGGGATCAAACCCTTCACCCTCATCGCTAACTTTTATCCGAATAACATCATTCTGGACGATGGACTTGATCGCCACTTCTTTATGTCGGTCGAGTTCATTTCCATGCACTATAGCATTATTAACGGCCTCCGTCAGCGAAATGAGCATGTCTGGATAAAGCTCGGTTTGCACGTTGTGCTCCGCGAACAAATCCCCTAGAAAACGCTCAATTTGCGCTATGTTCTTGGGCACACTTTTAATGATCAATCGCATCAGAATTTACAGCTAGCCGCTAATTTAATGACTTGTAATAAAGTTCTACTAATCGCTTATAGTATGGAGTAAGAAGTGGCGAAGTTCGATTCACTTCACGCAATTGATTCTCTCTATTTTTCAAATAGGCCTCTATCGCGGGAGGAATTTTTCTTTCAACACGCTCTGCAGTTTTTGACTCGCGTTTATCATCCAGGTCACGCTCTCGTTCCGCTTTTTCCGCTTCGAGCAATCGCGTTTCAATTTCCTGCTGACGTTTGAGCATTTCATTCGTCAACTGCTTATTAACAAGGTCTTTTTCCATTCCGTCCATGGCTTCCATTATTTCTTCGAGCATTCGATCATTTTGGCCGCGTTCACTTTTACCTTTTTGCATATCGCGTAACATCTTACGCATAGCAGCTTGTTGTTGAGCCATTTTTCCAAATTGTTCACTTGATGGTTTTTGGCCATCTTTCATGCCTTGCATCATTTTTTGTAAGCCCTCTTTTATTTGTTGCTGACCCTGTGTGATTTTATCCATTGGTTTTTTACCTCCACCCTGACCAGGTTTTGGATTGTTACACATTTGACTACCTGGCATCATGCTCGACATTTGTTGTTGCATTTGCGCCATGCTCTCGCTAAGCATTACGGCGAGGTCATTAAGGTAAGTCATGACAAATCGCTGTGATGTTGATGCCTTATCCTTTTTTCGATCTTCGAGCAACTTTAAGCTTTTCTCCAAATTCTGATCTATGTCAGCTACTTTGTCCATGACGAATGTTTCGATTTTTTCATTGCGTTTGCTCAAAGCGTGTAAACTATCGCGAACAATAGAAAAATCATCTTGAATTTTGAACTGCTCTTGCACTAATTCGACATACTTAGTAGTTAATTTATTTGTGCGATTAAATTGGCCAATAAGCAGTTCTTCGTCAAATGAAAGCGTGAGTATGTTTTCAAGCAATTGGCGAATCATTTCTATGTCTTCACCCATTTGGCTCATCTGACCGCCTTGCATAGCCGCCTGCATTTGCTGCGCCATTTGCTTCATTTTTTGTCCGGCTTTTTTCTGCGACTTTGATGCTTTTTGTTTGCTTGATTCTGACTGCTGCTGCTCATCGCTTTCTTGGCTTTTCTCTTCTTCTCCTTTCTCCTCTTCTTCTCCAGATTCTTCACTTTCTTCCTCTTTCTCGCCTTCCTCTTTCGATCCTTCATCCTGCTTTTCGCCGCCCTTCTTCTCTTTGTCGTCGCTGAGGGCGTCTTCACTTTTTTGCTGCTCCTCATCAATTTCTTTTTCTAAATCTTCCGTGTCCTCAATATTTTTCGGGTTCTCTAATTCCTTATTCTTTTCCTTTAGCTCTTCAATCTCCTTTTTAATTTCCTCAAATTTTTCACTTAATTCCTCCTGCTCTTTTTTCAAAGATTCATTGGACTCTTCCTCCTTCTTCGTTTTTTCACTTAGCTCTTCCTGTTCCTCAGCGAGCTCGTTTAATTTATCGATTTCCTGCTGCAATTGATGTTCGACTTCAAGCTGTTTAAATAATTCGAGCATTCGATCCATCTCCATTTCCATTTCCTGGGAATTCATTTCCATTTGCTCCATCTGCTCAATTGACTCTTCGCGTTGCATCTCCTCCAGCAATTTGTTAATCTCGTCCATCAATTGCTTAAGCTCGTCATCCATTACCTTTTCCATCATCTCCTCAAGTTTCTTCTGCTTCTCCATAAGCTCTTCAGACATGTTGTTGAGCTTTTCCTGATTCTCCCTATTCTCTTCGAGCATTTGTTTAGCTTTTTCGAGCGCGTCTCGAATTTCTTCCTGCTTCTTCTGTAATTTTTCGGCGTCCTTTTTGTCCTGCCAATTGAGTTCTTTCTTATTTAAGAACTTTTCGCGAAGATCTTTTATCTCCTTTTTGAGCTCCTTTGTTTTATCCAGATTGTCTTTAATTGCATTTTTAATGTCCTCCGTATTTTGTTTCGACAGCTCTTCTATCTCGTCAAGTGATGCTTTTTTATACGTGTATAATGTTGTACGAGCCGATTTGCTTCCTCGAATACCATCGTTGTCCCAGGTTTCGAAATGATAAACTATTTCTTCTCCATCTTTTAAATTAAATGAATCAGCTACGAACAAATAATCAAATGTTGTAAATAAACCAGAAACTTGTTTTAAGGAAATTTTTAGTTCTTGTCCTTCAACACCTGAGGCATCTTTGATTTTATAAACCAGATTCAGTGATTTCAGTCCATAATCATCATCAGCCTTGCCCGTAAAATATCTGTAGTCCTGATCAAGCGAATCTTCTACCGAAACGACGGAAATTGTCGGATGTTGGTCCGGGATTGTTTCAATAAAGTAATGCATTGAGTCAGCCAATATTAACTCATCACTTGACGCATACAAGACATACGGTGAATTTCGAAATACGCCTTTTTTATACTCAAATTGCTCGTTGTCTCCCTTTTCAAAAGAACGCATATTCAAATCATCACTTTCAGGGAATCGTATTTGAATATCCGCTGTTTGCTTAGCGTTGATTGTCCATGAAAGTTGCGTACCTGCTGGAACCGTTAAATCACCATTATTTTCAAATGTTTCTGCCCGTCGATTGACGTATCTAGGGTAGACGGCTCGAACCCTCATGTCGAGAAATTGTGGCTTCTTAAGCACATCTATGTGGTATTCACGACTCGTCACCTCACCAGAGGTCAATGTAAATGACGCATCCTCTTTTATGTTTTTAACTACAAATCGGAAATCGTGTTTGTCATCCTTTTCCAATTCATATCGTTGATCATGTAGATCGATGAAAACGCGTTCTGGCACAAATTCGCCTTTAGTATCAACCAAAATTTCATAGTCTGAGTACTGAATCGCTGAAAGCTCATCAGCCTTTCGAACTTCGAAATGAAAGGGTGCTGGCTTTTCAAAGTATTCATTATTCTTAATTATTCGGCCACTCCCTTCGGAAATCAGGCTTGGAGCCATGATGAGCAGTGCTCCCAATAGTAAAACCGGTGGCAGTGCATATTTGAGGTATCGCCTGTTTTTTGAGAGGTCAATGGCCTTTTGAAAAGGTACAGGTCGAATTCTAGCTGTTTTTTGATCAATGGAAGCCATCAACAATGTATTATCCTCACTTGTACTCATCTGATCGCGGAGTTGGAGGATATTAATCAATTTGTCTTTGACATCAGAAAAGTGTTTTCCAATGATAGCGGCAGCTTGACTATGATTAATTGTCTTTCCTAACTTAAAATAGGCGAACAGGGGTTTCAGGATAAAGAGAAACAAGCTGCCACTTAATACGGTCAAGAAGCTGAAAAACAACACTTTACGAACAGACGTATCGAAGTAGAAGGTATACTCCAGAACTGAAAAAAGTATAAATAAGAAAAGAACTAGACCCACAAAAAGCAGGGCCCCTCTTATAATCTTATTGACATAGTATTTGCGGGTAAATCGATCCAGCTTTGCTAAGAGCTCCTGGTAACTGCTACTTCCTTCCATACGACATTATTCTATTTTATCTGACAAGCCTTAATGATAACAGCCCGTGCGAAGATAAAATTTCAGTAGATAAAGGGTTTTAACAGCCAAATGTCCGATATGTTGAGGATGGTGTTGATTGACTTAAGACTTAAGCTGGAGATAAAAGCAGAAGGTATGCAAGAAAACCAGCAAATAAGACTATGGCAAGCCAAAATCGCTTGTCCTTCAAGTCAATGTCACGTCTAGATTCTTCGGAGTTCATAAGCAAACTATCCTATTGTACTTTTTTATCATTCATTCAAAGGCAAAAAGGATGCCATAGCAGAAAATAGTAATATGATATAATACTTAAGACACTATAGTGGGGGAGGTATTGGAACTGGCTAAGCACACCTCATAACCCTAACCGTGCCCTTAGCAGAAGGGTGTCAGGACTTAAATCTCCATTAGATGTTTCCGCCAGGTAAGAAGGAATTGTTTGAATTTGGTTTCTGATTTAGGAAAAGATAAGATTCCCTAGTCGGCAGTATGTTTATGTCTCGTATTAAAGACATTTTATAATGTTCTTGGGAATCAATAAAAAGACCCACAAATCTTATTTGCGGGTCTTTTTATTTTATTTCAACGACTCTTCATTGAATTAGAGGTTCATTTTCAATGATGGTCTCGATGTTTTTCATTATCATGTTGATGTAGCCAGATTGAAAAAATCACAGGCCTAAAATTAATAGAACGAGACTAAGCTGTCAAAGTAAATTTGATTTTTGGCAGAAGTCAGTAACATCTGCCAATGAATGGTATGGTGGTTCCATATTAAAGCGATGTTTTATTTATTTAATAACCAGATTTTAAATCCGATGTCCTGCTAAGTTAAGCTTTCTTTTTCAAAATCGCAATTGTTGCCCATTACTTTTTTAACAATTTTTATTTTTTAGTGCACCGAATCTGGTTAATATTAAATACGGTAAAACTTACTCCAAATCATATTCTCCACACGGCTTGATGTATGCGTGGAATTTAGCTTGATTCATTGCTCGAAAGCCGGGTAAAAGGCGAATGTAATCACCGGCTTTCATTGTAACTTGCGTATTTGCGCCACCCGCTAATGTACCTGACGATTCAATCGTGCCACTGGCTTCATAAAGGAGGTTATGCTCCATATTTAAATTTAAAACCAAATCCGTAGTGCAGGTCGAATAAAGGTCAGATTCATAAACGCCTTTGCCAAAAGTTGCTGCCCGGATTATTCCGTCACTTTCATAAATTTCTAAATCTGTAACTGGAACAAGTGGTAATTTTGTCCAAAATGGGACCCAGTCTGTCATTGTATTGCCTCGATAATAAACACCTATATCTGTTCCAATATAAACACCATTTGATCCATCAACGACTATTGCATTAACTGGAATATTTGGAAGTGAGCCGGACATATTTGTCCAACCCGCACCGGCATTATTTGAAAAATACACTTTTTGTCCATCGCCATATCCACCGAAAACCAGCCAAACATTAGACGAATTATTTGGGCGTACGCCTATACTCGTAACTTTTAAATTATCACCTGATGGAGGCAGGTTTGTCGAAGACATATTACTCCATGTCAATCCTGCATTATCTGATCGATATAGTCCGCGACCAGCACTTGATGTTGATCCATTACCACCGGCCGCATAAAATCGATTATTATTACTCGGACAATGCTCAATATCCCAATTTCCACGTGCTCCGCGGTTTGACCAAGACAAACCTCCATTTGTTGATCGCATAATATCCGTAAATCCGGCCAGTACTATATTACTATTATTGTTTGCACGTGATACGCGGCCAAACCATTCCGGTCCGTTTGGTAGTGTCGGGGTAATACTGACTCGATTTGCCCCATTACCCGTAAAAGACAAAATTGACCTGTTTCGTGAAAAATATCCCGCTGTCGCGCTTGCGTTGTCATAAATACAGTCAAAGCCGTCGGCACCTGATCTATGATTCCAAATAATAGAATTTGCATCACGTGACTTTATACCATTGTCCTGAAGACCAATCATCATGTTGTTAATTGATGCATTAGAACCCGCCATATGATATATTTGAGATGCGGAGATTCCATCGGACAGGCTTACCCAATCGACACCATGATTGGAACTTTTATTCAGCCCACCATCCGAACATACAAATACTTCACCTGTGAGTGGACTATATTCTATGTCATGAATATCGGCATGCACATATCCGGTTGAACCGGCACCGCATTGTGGTGTACGATTGACGAGCGTAATACCCAAATTCGTACTTCCCCAGCAATTGATTGCACCCATAACCATGCTTCCGCCGAACGTGTGCGAAACACCAAGTGCCAAGTCATAATTGGACTGTGTGCGATTTGCTGAGCCGTCACCTGCGCAAGCTGCGTCTACGACATTAGGTGAATTTGACACTTGACCAAATGACGCCCCTGAATTTGAGGAAAAATAGACACCTCCAAATGTGCTACCAGAAGATCCTCCACCAGACATAATGTAGACCCAACTGTCACTCGCTTCGGTGACCGCCAACGCTACCCGCCCATTTGGCAGAGCAGGTGTCATACCCACCTCATTAAACGAAACACCTCCGTTTGTACTCCTCAGAAATGCGCCGCTTTGCGTAGCGTATACAATGTTTGATGACCCTGGTTTAAATTTCAATTCATAGGTACGACCTGTTTCTGATTCCGACCATGTTGCACCCCCATTTGTCGTTCTATAAATTCCCGTGCTCGTAGCTGCCAGCAACACATTTGCATTGTTTGGGTCCTGAACTAATTGATATCCAGCATAATTACTGGCAATTGGAAAGTCACCCAATTTGGACCACGTATCACCGGCATCATCTGAAGAATATACACCTTCTGACCATCTGATGTAGCCAAAGTCTTCAACAAATCCACTAATGTTAGAATCACCATCGCCCGTTAAAATGAAAATTTTATTGGGATTATTATGGCTGACAACTATACCTGATATTCCAGTGGACGGCAAATACCGACTGATCGGATTCCACGTTCCCCCGGCATTAACAGTTTTAAATAATCCACCTGCAGGTGTTCCGATGTACATAATGTCCGGGTCGGTTGGATGAAATGCTATTCTATCTACACGACCAATTCCAATGGCAGATTCAGTATTATTACTATCATCGATTTCTTTTGGCCCTCGAAAAACCCAATTACCTGTACTACTTCGATTATCATCAAATCGTCTTACCTCTTGTAGTGCTGTATTCGTTTTTTCGGTAATATTTACAAGATTTCCTTCTCTATCCGTATGCATGGACATGTAATATGCCCATCGTATCCAGTGTTTATGTTTTGGTTCGACAGTTCGTGAAATGGCGCCCGATTCAATATCTGCATAATGATCGTTGACAACAGTCATGATTTCATCGAGATTTCGTTTACCTTTTAGTTTTTGTTTCAAAGAAACTTGTTGACTAAATGCATTTATTGAAAACGCAATTAAAAATCCAAGAATAAATATTTTTTTCATGATTGAACAATTTAAAATTGATTAATGCAATTTTGTCAATAATTTTTATCGATCAGCTTTCAATTGTTCGATCTCTTTATTTAAGGCAATCACATGCAAGGTCAACTCTTCAATTTTTTCCATCATTCTTTTTTGCATGTCGCCAAGGTGCAGACCATTTTCAGCTATTTCATCTGCTGAAGGAATTCCGGGTAGGTGACCATTTTCGTTAATGGCTTTTTCTACATCGGGCAACGACATCAATTGATAATTATCAGCGAATACATAATCGGGCCAGTCATTTCGCAAATCCACGCGAACTTCTTCGGTAATAATGGCGCCATTGACGGCCAATTTGTACCCTGGAGAAGCATACGACGTGCCGATGCTTACTGCCTCTTCTGTTCCATGTAAGCAAAGGATAGGCAAGCTGGTATTTCCATCGTCATCAAAAACCAGGTGGTTTTCTCCCGTTAACCAATTCGGAGCCGATGCACCTACATACCAGGTATTGGTCTGATCATCGTCATTTCGAATTACAAGCTGGTGTCCTTCGTCCTGTAAATGGAGTTTGGCAATTGGATTCGCTGTTCCTATTCCCACGTCCCCTCCGTTCTCTATATGAAACATACCGGAGGCACCACTTGACAATCCAATTGTAAAATCCGATGCAGCAATCGTACTCTCATTTAATGCACCTACGTACCAATTATCCGATTGCGCCGCTAACCGGATATGCTCAGACGCGGATGAAAAATCTGTACTTCCTCCACCGAAAACAGCATCATCCAATACATGGAGTAGTTTAGACGGAGATTCTGTCCCGATACCAACCGCTCCGGAAGGACTTACAGTTAGCCTTCTACTTCCATTCGTTTCCAAATAAATCCGATCATTTGATGAAATATTGATATCAGCAAACGAATTTGGTACAGTTGGATCATTTGCCAATGTTAAATTATTTCCCGTATTCGAATTCCCCAAATATTCGCCATATAGGCGACCAACAAGGTTTGGATCATCTACGGGTCCATCACAAATGAGTACTTCGTTATTTATTTTAGCATCTCCTTCGGCATCAAGCATGACCTGAGCACCGGCTATTGCAATAGTAAAGAAAAGTCCAATTGTTATATAAACATGCATTTTCATAATCTAAAATTTTTTATAGTGAATAATTTATTTCTATTGAAGCACACATGAACATCATGCTGTACATATCACTTACATAGCGTAGTATTGTGTCGGGTAGTTGAGAGGAATCTTTTTAATGCCGATTTCAAAGTTATAGGAGAAATTTGCGAGATTCTTGACTACTTTGTAAGTAGACAATATCTTTTGTAATTGACACAATCAGAAAGTAATTGAACTAACCATGTCATACCATGTTTTTACTCTTACTTCTTGAACAATATCGGCCACAATGAATTGTGCTCCTCAATCATCGTTAGTATTCTGAAATTTCGTTGAAAAAAGCAGGTAAATATTTGGCTTATACGTTGGCTACAGTCGTCATAGCGACACTAGCCTTTCTACATGTTTCGATGTGGCGGATGAGCACAGCCTATGACAATTTTATTCGATCAAGTCTTGACAACGGTACATTTGTCAGTAAACGAGTTAAACATGAATCTGATAGCATATCCTATCTTATTGGAGGAAACGATAAATCGGGTACAGCGCTTATAGGCATTCATGGTTCCCCTGGAAGCGCAGATAATCTAGCACTCTATTTTCAAACGCAGAAATTACGCCAACAGATGCAAATTGTTTCCTATGACCGACGTGGCTTCGGTCTGGAAAAAGGGCATGAACAATACAATCGGCTTGCACAAGAAGTGGAGCATTTACGCTCTATAATAAAATACGTTCGGGCAGACACAATCATATTTCTCGCCCATTCCTACGGAAGCAGTGTAGCGCTGAAATATCTGGCCAATTATAAAGACAAGGCGTATGCCGCTGTATTGATAGGATCCCCGATCGACCCAAAACTTGAAAAAGGTCATTGGTGGCGACGTATCGTAAATTTTAACGGTATCCGATGGGCTATTCCAAATCCACTCAGAAAATGCAATGCAGAAATACTCGCACTTCGAGATGAACTAACTTTAATGGAAAATGAAATACAGCACATCAGTCATCCATTATTATTTTTTCATGGAAAAAATGATATGTTAGTGCCAGTAGAGAATATTGACACTTTTAAGTCACGAGATCAAATAAAATCAAAACATGTCTACATAAAGGTTGAAGACGATGGCCACTTTATCATTTGGTCAAGAAAAACGGAGGTAGTAGATTTGATTGACAAATTAATTATTACACTCCGTCAAGGTAATAACTAAAATAAGTATGCAATTGGAAGAATCGTTGAGGCAACGATGTTCTAAAACCAAAATGATGAATATGGCACATTATGTAGCTGGTAATCCAGCTCATTATGCAGAGCTTATCGACCTAATTTTACATGGTCGTCCTCCTGTACCACAATATGGTGCCTGGGTTTTGCAGCATGCGTCAAATGAAAATCCAAATCGTATCATCCCGCATCTGCGTGAATTACTTGAACTAATTGATGGTGATGCACACGATGCGATCAAAAGGGCTGTGTTGCGCACGTTGGCTATGATTGACGTACCAAAAAAAGAAAAAGAACAGGTGATAAATATTTGCTTTCGGCTTTTAGAGGATAATAAACAGGCTGTGGCCATCAAGGTCTTTTCCATGTCCGCTCTATGGCGTGCCTGTCAGGGAGAAAACGATTTATTACAGGAACTTGGAAGGCAAATTCAAATTCAAATGCCTACTGGAAGTGCTGGATTTAAAAGTCGCGGCCGTAAAATACTGAAAGCAATCGATAGGTTATAAGTGTCCTTTCAAATTGTTTAATTAAATTTCCCTTTGAACAAGGTGCTTTAACTATTACCCGCGACCATGAAATCGAATCATCCCCCTGTAAAAAAACTTAAGCTATCCTTTGCAATGGGCGGAGGTGTTTCGCTCGGAGCGTTCAGTGGTGCTGCGTTGACCGAAGCACTTAAATTATTACTTATAGGCGGGTTGGACGACGAGGGAAGACGATATACGCATATCGAACTCGATAGCATGAGCGGTGCAAGCGCGGGGGCCGTCTCACTTTGTATCATGCTCTCCAGCCTCCTTAATTACAAAAGATATATTACTACCGAAGTAAAAAAACATAACCACAAATTTTTAATAGAAGATATCGACGCCGAATTAAGAGAACAGTTTGGCCCTGATTGGAAAGCGGAACATCAACAGTACATAGAACCACTTCGTGCTCTTCAAGTTGCACAAAAGTTACAAGAAGTTTTGTGGGTTGAAAAAGTGAACATGGACGAGTTAATCCGAATTAAGGATTTTAATCCTGAACAAAAAGATAATTTTTCCCTACTCGATCGGTCCTTACTTATTGAATTGGTTAATGATTACATACTTGCTGATATTGAAAACATAAATGATGGTGAAGCGTACATAATCTCAGACAACCGATTTTTATTCGCATGCTCACTGACAAATTTAATTCCGTTAGCACTTGGTCACGGTGATAACCAAGATGACTTTACAGAACCGCTTGTCAAAGAACTACAAAAAGCACACGCCTCGTATAATCATAAAGAGTTGAGATTGTTTGACTTTCAATTAAACAAACATGTAAATGAGGAAAAATCGCGATTAACAAAGGCGGTCACTATAGGTAGAAACGAAACTTTTCAATTTCAACTACACGAGGCTGAAACATGGTCTGTCATCGCAGCTACTTGCTTGGCTTGCGCAGCATTCCCGTTTGCTTTTGAACCGGTAGTGCTCAAGCGATACAAATATGAATACAAAATAGCAGAGCTTGATCCGGAGCCGGACGAGTCTAATGAAATCGTCTTTGAGGCGGATTTCGAAACTCACCATTTTAAGGACAAAATTCCAACGTTTCAATCTTCCTACACGACCAAGTACAATCGTCAAATAGAACAAAGCGTACCCTGGACTACTCGGATAAAACCAGATGAAACCGATTCACCGGCCGAAGGAGATGAATTTTTCCATTTTAGCTATATCGATGGTGGTACATTAAACAATGAACCCATACGCGAGGCTTTTCGTATGGCCAATTACCTCGACGTTCGCGATTCCACTCCCTCTTTCGCCTATGATCGCATTGTCATATTTGTTGACCCAATCGTACGAACAGAACAGATTAAGCACAACTCACCATCATTTTATAAATACAATGTTAAACACAAACACAACCGTCTGTATGTGCGAAAAAATGGAGAGTGGAACAGATTGACTTCTTTTACTTCAAAATTAATTGCTACTCTTCGTGATCAGGGTGCGATTAAGGAAGAGCACAAAATTAGCACATACATGTCTTCGATCAACCTCAATAAAAAATTGGGTGCATTGATCAGATCTAGTCCGTTTAATGGTGATTTTTCTGAAGATTTTACCGAGACAGTTCTCGAATTTTTAAGATTTCAATCACAGCAAAATAATGATGATCATGTGAGTACGTTTGATGTGAATGATCGTCTTTTTATTGAAAATATATTAAAACGCTACTTAGTCGGTCGTGGAAAGATTAATTTGTTTAAAGATATTTTCGTCAGTTTTTATGAAATTATTGCGACCATTCGCAATTACCAAGAAGATGGAATATCTATCGCAGATATAACCGTTGAGTTAAATCAAACAATTCCTCCAGCTCTAAAGAGTGAGATTAAGAAATTTTTTTATCAAAACATACTGCAGGCAATCCTAGATGCAGATGGAAAGGACCCAAGCGCTATGCGTATGGCCATTACACCGGTACGATACAACGTTGAAAAGACCGACGATATTAAACAGCCCAGAACGATCGAACTTCCTGGTGCCGAATTTGAAGCTTTTGGTGGATTTGCAAGTGAGTCTGCACGCGCATTCAGCAATGAATACGGTCGATATTGTGCTTATCAAGCACTGTCTCGCGGGGATTTTAGAAAGTACTTTTCACGTATTGTCAACCGAGAAGACCTGCCGTACAACGCTCGTCTCATTGACAGAAATACTGCGATGGAAGAACGTTATCGAAGTCGATTAATTAAAAAATCACCGATGACATCTTTGGAGAAGGCAGCCTCCTACTGGAAAGATGTGCGAAAAAAAATATATCGTTTATTAAAACTTCGAACCAATAAATCTCTCAGACCATTATTGACACTTAATTCGACACTTTCTGCCACGGCCATTTTAATCATCATAATTTTTGCCCCGTGGTATGTACAGCGCTTCGTACCGTTTAGCGCTGCATTTATTCAATTTCCTCTGTTTGGAGTTTTTTTTGGTGGAATCCTTTGGCTGATCGCGCGGAGCCAACGTGCTAGTTTAAAAGAGGCATTTTATTATTACAAGTTGCCTTGTTTAAAACTAGCACTCACCAATGACAACAACTCGAAAATTAAAATTTCCCACGCTCGATTTAATGGTAAAGGAAAGTTAATGAAACTGCACCTTGATGGTAATCGACAACTATTGCCCATCCCCTATTTTATTGGTCAACCAGAATTTTCTACATCAGATGACGAAACAGCCGTCCATTTTACAACATCCTCACGAATTCCAAAAAAGTTTGCACGTGTGTTTTCCCTACTGGAACAAGACATCCAGCACACTGACTTACTAGAAACGATAACGCTTTACCATAAAGCCTTTCCGTTTCTTCCGGCAAAATTCATGACATCAATTTCCATATCTGAACTGAAAGCCATTAGAGAACTCGAACAAGTAGAAAAATTTATAAGTCCAATGATTCATGGGAAACTTAAGGACTCCGGAGTGTCTGAATTAAAAATAAAAGAAGAAATTGTTGCGTTGGAGGATCAAATTCTGGACTTTCATACAAGCAAATTGATAGAATAAATACAAAACAACCCTTACGTGGTCGATTTGGCTCGAGTACCAATGCTATTAATGAAAAGTAATATTTCTTCAAGTAATTCTTGATCAATTAATCGATGGCCTAATTTGTCCGTGACACGTAATTTTGAATCGGGAATTAATTGATGTAACGCATAGGCATACGCTACGGGTGCATCCCGATCTGAAGTATCATGTACAATAAGTGACTCAGCCGATATCTTCGGTGCAAAATTCTTTATATCATAATATTCTGGCTCACGTCCTGCATACTGCTTAAAATAAGTTCGCATGTTTTCAACTGAGCGACTGGAAAGTCCAACAGTTTCAATCATAACTTCTATAAAATCCACGGCTCGACCTGGTGAAGCGAGCGAAACAAATTTCCGTGGCATAAAATTCGGATGATTGTGTAAAAAATATTGAATGCTAAAACTACCAATGGAATGTCCCACCATAACATCAACACTTCCAATTGTTTTGACAGCTTCATGAATCGTCTTTTCAAATAACGGTACATTGCCAAACTTCGAATCGGCATTTCCGTGCCCCGGAGCATCGATACTGTACACCGTAAATCGAGATGTATCAATCTGATCTATGTATCGTCTCCAGCGATATGTATTACTTTGCCAGCCATGAACGAAGAGAATCTTGTGATTTCCTTCTCCCCACGAATAAAGTGGCACCGCACTCCCCTCGACAGAAAGCTGTTGCCGTCGCGCGGAATTAAGGTACGCTTGCTGCTTAGGAGATAACTTAGCTTTAAAGGGGTAACAGAACACAAAAAAAGCCTGTTTACCTCCAACTTTTGGGAAAATGAAGTTGATTGTATTTAAGTAAAGTCCGATAAGTTGTGTCAGAAGCTTCTGCATAGGCTTTTCTATTAATAAAGTCCATTCTTGTTTATCCACCTATAACAATGAAGTCTTCTTGTTGTTGGGTTTGTAAATGTTAATCGTGTGTCTAAATGTCCATGCGCATTTCTAAGGCCAAAGGTTCAAAACCGGCCTTTTTATAGGCATCAATGGCGCCGCTGTTTTCCGTGTATACTTTTAGGCGAAATTCCCTAACTCCCTCATTACGACCCCAGTTTACCAATGCATCTATAATTTTTTTATTTACGCCTTGTCGACGGTATTCTGGCGCCACATACATGTAAGCCAGATAAGCGTATCGATCATGTTTTAAATATGGGGCAGCTTCTTCTATTCGTGCAAACCCCGACGCGATTAAATTTCCGTCTTCCAATTGAGCTACGAAAATTTTAATATGTGGCGCCACTAGCATTTCGCTAAAATTATAGTAGACCGCATTTTCCTTTAACGTAGGATCGAATGGTTGTTCGGCGATTATGACTCCTTGCTCCATTTTCACTAAATCCACTATGTCATTGTGATTTGCCGGTCGTATTATAACATTTTGCATAATTCTTGTTGAGAAATTTATCCGATTAAATCCTTCGTTTCAATTTTTTACTTTGGTGTATAATTACAGTGGTTATCGGCGGAGATTATATATATTAATAACCATATTCATCATAGTCCTCCAGCATGTTCATGGCTTTTGCCTTCCAGTTTTTATCGTAAGTGGAATAATCCGAGTACGATTTAATTTTATCCATATCGACAATTTCCTCCAACCGTTCCACTTGCGGACCTACTAGCCCTAAATAACTATATTCACTTTCTGAGTAGCTAAAGGTGCATCGATAGACACCAACACGACCCATACTGTGTTCAATCGAACCGAGATAGGTAATTTTGTCAGCATAACCCTCATCATCATACAGGTATTCGTTCAAACAAACTTTCATTACTTGATCCGGACTTCGGTATAATTTTGGTATTTTATTATACTTCTTGAGCTTGATAAAAGTCTTCATCAATGGAAAACGAGACTCTACATTATTAAACAAGCGTTCAACCAATTTTTTCTGTACCGGAAGATCATTTTCAATTCGCACTCCTATGGTACGTCCCAACCAATATCCTCCGGTATCGACTTTTATCAATTCAGAGGTCATAAAATCAGTGATCTCCTTGCCATGAAATTTACTCATAAGCTCCAAATACTGGTAGCGATTGTTCATATATGGATAGAGATTGGTCGGGTCCGCAACTTCTTGTTTATAAATATCTAAGTCTTTTTTAACATACTTTGTCAACTCATCGAATTTCCCGTGAACTAGGTCGACATACAACTCATCTTCAGAATCAGTCAACGAGATGGCCAAGTTTAAAATACTCGTTCGATAGTTTTCATGACTGAGTAATTCAATCAATTCATCAAAATATTGAGCAGTGAGGTCGACCGAGTCTGAAAATGGTTCGAACAATCTCCACATCCTTTGTTGATTTTCTGGAGGATCGTTGAACAGGAATTCCAAATATGAAGCCGTCGACTGATCGCTTTCAATATCCAAGAAAGCATATAGAATTTTCAATTTTAATTCTTCTGTAGTATTGCGGTCTGTATATAATTTTTCAAGATGGGGAATGGACGAAGAATCTTTCAAAATCCCCAATTCTTCAACGATCAGAGCTCGACCTCCATCAAAGAGTGTGTCATCATGCCGAATAGTATTCAAAGATTCATGTAATATGGATAAGTCTTCTTTTATAAATGTATAGTAATTAAATGCACCCAAAGCTTGTCTTTGAACCAGCGTATCATCCGAATTCAAATCAGACAAAATAAGCCTGGACTTTCGTTCATGCAGATTATAGGGTTGATTTTTTTTTGTCAGATTGAATGAATTAAAAAATTCATCTGAGGCATCCGAAAAAATCTCCACGCTGTCCACAAACGCTGACAAAATGTACATTCTATTCCCATCCAACAACAGTCGGTTTCTGGAGCCTATTCGACCACCCCGTTGGCGCTGAATATATTCAATGGCGCGTTTGCCATTCATGTGCACTGCATTGACGAGTATGATCGTATCGCGCCATGTTTCAGCATTTTCAATAATACGCAAATACAATGAATCTAAATGTTCCGCATACATATAGGATCCATAGGTTGCCGATTGACACGCATATACATTGCCAGAAAAAGTATCGTGCATGATTACTGCTGATCCATCAATGTACTCATCGTCATCGCCAATGGTCGAATCTACTTCAATGATGTGGTCGTGATATTTTTGAATTTCGAAATTGTATTCCTCAATGAACAATTTCGATTTATCGGGTACTGCATATGGGGTGAATTGGAAACTCTCAAAAAACCGCCAATCCCCAATATCACCTTTATTTTTTTCTAATATTTGAACTAAAATTTTGTATACTCTATTTCCGCGTAGTACGACTATTGTTTCAGCATACGATTCACTTGCGAGCATCATCTTAAATTTTCGGGCATCGTAGCCGCGGAATCGAATAATTTCAGGTTCTTCCATAATTTCGGCTGTCGTATTCAATTGCTCATGTACAGAATTCCAGAACATGTGTCGATCCTCGACGATATATCCCAAGGGAAAATCGTTATAAGAAACTAAATATTGGCGCAAGTTTTCTAAATCCAAATAATGTTCGATGTGGACGTAAATGGGTTGGCCATATACATCAAAAGTATTTGGGCTTAAGCGAGATGCCCGGTTGGGCTGTTCTGGCCATTGAGCTTGATATGCACCAATGGTATCAGCTTTTGTTATCCAATCACCTCTAGTTACTTTAACCGGTTCAAAAAGTTCAATTGAACTACTAAATTTTGAAACATGTTCATTCCCTAAAAATTCTTCTTTTCCAAACATTAGCGTTCCATAAAATAGGTTTCCACCGTACCATGCTTGCACTATGCTTTTATTTCCATTTGTATCGACATAGGTAGCTTTTATCGCATCCAAGCTATCGATCGTCCACTCTGACAATTCCGAAATCGGTCTATTTAAAAGAAACGAAAAGACTCCTTTGAGGAGATGTATCTTTGACACTTCCTCAAGTTTCATCACGTTGTTAATTGCGGCTAAAGAATAGCTGACCTTCGAAATTTCGTCAGTCATTCCGTATACTCTTGCGAATGTCAGATCGGTATATGTCTGTGGATATTTTGGAAACATGGCTGATATGCCCATCACGCTGTCGGTAAAAGAGGTCCAGTTACTATTCTCTGGTTTATAATAATAATCGTCTGCAACATCTGTAAATGTTGCCTCTACAACTGATACTCTATACCCTCTGTTCCGTAATATCTGAATGAGGCCTTTTTCTCCCCACAAATGCGACACTCCCACTGCGGCAAACAACGTAGACTCTTTCGTGATCGATTGGATACTAGCTACCATCTCCTCATTCCGTCTATAAAATTCGTCATTAAACAACAGTTCCGATCTGATCGCTGTTTGCATCAACTCCAGATTTCCAATCTCATACATTTCGATTAATTCATTAAAGTATTCTTCATACTCCGCAATACTATATTCCAGCTGTTTTTTTAAATAACGTAGATCACTCTCGGAATTACTTTTTTCTATGAGAAATTGAGCTTGAAGTTTGGCATTCTCGAGTCCAGCAATTTGTTTATTCAACGTTTTGGCAATCCCAAGTAAATACGGATCAACAGTTGTGAACTTATCATCGCTGCGGTCTAAACTGGGTTCTAAGAACCAGGATACTGTGCGAATATCCAAGCGAGATAACTCCTCTAACTTATACCCATTAAATTTATAAAACATTTTTTGCAGCCTGGTATATTCTAAGGAGTCCAACAACCTTTTCACGTAGTTGGTGGTATCTTTTTCGCCATCCATCGTATTCATCAATATCTGCTCAATTGAATCGCTGTGGCTTTCCAAAGCAAACACCTCACATCTCTCGATGGCAAGCATGACGGAATCACTGAAATTGAATGCGCGACTATCGTCCACATGCATCGTACCAAATATATAAGAAGGTGCATCTAATCCATTACCTTCAATGCGCCAAAGCAACTCATACTCCTTGTCATCAACAAGCTGTGCTTCTGTGCAATAGCTCGCCATTAATAGTAAATAGAAAAAGATTCCTCTAACTCGGGTCATTCTCATATCATTGTAAATTTCAGTGCAACAAATTACTTCAATTTTCGTGCCATTGCGACCTTGTCAATCCGCTGCGAAATCAATAAACTCAGGATGACAAAAGCCGTAAAGGCAAAAAAACCAAATAGCAAGGCCGAATTATTAGTTGTTAAGATATCAAGATTTTTCATCATGGATTCAACCTGATTCATTTGTTCTGTAATAATGCCGTCAAATCCGATATAGGCCATGAAGATAGCAATGACTAGTACGTCGGCCATTGACCACTTTCCCGTCTTAAAAACCATAAATTGAATAAATGGCCGTTTTCGGGTTGGCTCATTAAATATGTAGATGACCGATGATATCAATTTAGAAATTGGAAATAATACGCTAAAACACAGTACGAGCAATCCAACAAAAATCAAATCAAGTCTTGCCTTCGTCATCATAAGTGCAACCACTTCCAGAATACTCTTACTTTTATAGAATAAAACCTGGTCGTAAAAGCTCACGGATTCTCCAAGGAGTTGCAATTTCATATTTGAAATACGCGCGTCGATTTCAATCATCGGCAAATACAGACCGATGATAAGGAATACGAATGATATTACACTTGCAATGAGTAAGTCTATCTTTGTCAACCCACTGCTATAAATCAATAGAATGCCAATGATGAAAGCAATGACCAGGAGTCCAATTTTCCATGGACGCACCTGTTTGTTGATCGATTCAATATCTTTCATTAAAGCTTGACGTACTTCACTCCTTTCACTAAACCCATATTTGGAAAGAATTTCATTGTAACTCGTATAGTCCGTCTCTGCAAACGTTCTATCAGCATAGTCATCGATCCTATCAAGGATGTAACCGCGCAAAGCCTCACGATTTTTTTCTTCGTCCAAAAAATTTACAATTTGATCAGCGAACTTTGGAATATCCTTTTTCATGTGATCGAATGTACTCGTAACTTTTGCCACGGCGGACTTAAACAATCCACTTAACGACGATGAATTCTCTTCATAGTATCGATCTTCAAAATCTGCTAAAACAACATTTAAAAAGTCGGTAATTTTTTTTCGTAACACTTCTTTGTTCGCTTCACCAACATCAAATTCTTCAATTTTTTTGGTGATAATATTAGACAAAAGCCCCTTCCACTCATCTACATTAAAAAGTCCGTATTTGATTTTCGAAAGTTCGACCAGATCTTCTTTCATATGTCGTTTTTGTTTTTCGTGAGAAATGACGACAACGGCGCAAATAACAGCACATACAAACAACATCGTATATAATAAGGTGCTTTTGTTAAACATGAATGGTGGATAACCGTAAGCTTAACGACGGTTTTTAGATTTTTTTGATTTTCGTAATGATTTGCTCTTGGGGTTATCAATTCCTTTCTTTTTTACCTTAGGATTATATCTCCCCTTATATTCTTTTTTAAATTTTGTCTTTCCATAGGATTTAGCCGCCGAATCATTCGTTGATTTTTCGAGAACATCGTGCAATGTGTCAACCTCTTCTTTCGTAAATTCTCGCCATTCGCCAGGTGGAATTTTATCCAGTGCTATGTGCATGATTCGAATCCTCTTTAACTTCTGAACTTCATATCCAAGATGTGTACACATTCGTCTTATTTGACGATTTAATCCCTGAGTAAGAATAATCTTAAATGTATTAGTTGAAATTTTATCGACTTTGCACTTTTTGGTAATCGTGTTTAAAATACGTACACCATTTTGCATGTTTTTCAAAAACTTCTCTGAAATTGGTTTATCGACTTTAACGATATACTCTTTTTCGTGGCTATTGCCGGCGCGAAGCACCTTATTGACAATGTCACCATCATTCGTTAAAAAAATTAGACCCTCCGACGGCTTATCGAGTCGACCAACATGAAAAAGTCGTTCAGGATGGTTGATGTATCGAATTATATTGTCTTTTTCCCGATCATCACTTGTACAGACAATTCCTACTGGCTTGTTAAAAGCAATATACAGGGGTGCTGGCTTAAATTTTATAGGCCTACCGTCTACACGCACCTCGTCACCGGGATAAACACGGTTGCCCGGACGCGTTGGCATCCGATTGATCGCGACTCTACCTGCCCGGATAAGCTTATCCGCTTCCCGGCGCGAACACATACCGCTGTCGCTGATGAATTTATTCAGACTTATTGAGCCATCTGAAGCCATGGATTCTTTATTTAATAAACGTGCGTAAAGATAGTTGAATAAAATATGGTGATCGATGCAAAAATGACTATGAAATATAAAACTCATTTGACCAACACCCTGGCTGGTCGGTTGACTTTGCAACGCTTTACCTTTACATCCACATAAGTTTCCTCTATCGATCCATCAACCCGCTAATTAAAGCTTAAGTTCATTTTTAGCTTTCCAGTTAAGCCAATGTTAAATGTAATTATATTCAGACGGCATTCAGGAATAAATATCTATTTTCATTTTGATACCGTCATAGAAAAATTTTATGCTTAGACTACATCATTTTTTACTCCTATACACCTTCTTTTTTATTGGCTGTTCGGCTGCACGTCTCCAGAAGCAGGGTAAAATTCAAGACAAGAATTTCAATGTCGAAATACCTTTTCGATATGAATATGATTTAATTCTCGTAGATGTTGCTATCAATAGTACAACCCATACATTTCTTTTTGATACTGGTGCCGGACTAAATGTCATCGACTCATCTATCGCACATCAAATTCGCTCTGACAATTTAAAACAGTTAAAAGTCACCGGTAGTAACAATAATACACTGACGATGGATTATCTCACAGTACCCAGTATTATTCTTGGGGGTGTAGAAGTTCTTGGAAGTGTAGCAATTGTTGGTAATTTAAGTCATTTTACCAAGTTTCTTGGATGCGCCGATGTGAAGGGCATCATTGGAAACAATTTCATGCGCAAAGCAAATGTTCAAATAGATTATGTCAACAAGGTGATCAGGCTAGCCGATCATAATAATTTGTTTACGCCATCGGCGGATGCACATGAAATAAAAATGCATGCCGGAAAAGTCGGCAACGTAAAGCTAAAAGTACGAGCAGGTGATGTAAGTTGGTATGCTACTTTTGATACCGGTTTCTCCGGAAAGTTGAAATCCAACTATAGTGAACTTTTATCAAATTATTCTACTGCTTTTAGCAAAGGAATTACTGGTGCAAGCATTCACCAGGTCAATGTTGGCTCCTTGGCCGAAATCATTGTCGACACTGCACATGTAGCAGGACTTCCTTTTTTCAGTCAAACCATAACGATTGACACGAGTGCTTCTAATCTGATCGGTAACAAATTTTTAAAGAATTTCGTTTTAACCATACTTTGGGGTTCTGATCAATTGTATTTAGATCCAATAAAAACGATAGAACCAGATACGTTAAATCCTTTCGAAATAAGCTTGTATCCCGATTTTTTGAATAACACTATTCAGGTGTATAAACTATACGAAGCCCACTCCGAATATAGCGAAGACATTATCGGATGGACCGTTAACAAAATTGATAATATCGACGTCACCCAATTTAATCCAGATGAAATGTGCACGTATTGGAATACGTTCAAAAGGGAGTTGAGATCAAAAAATCAGATTCAATTGGAAATATCCAACGAAAACGAAAAGCGGAATATAACGATTAGGCGAATTTCGATTGATGAATAAGGGTACGCAGCATTGATGAAACATAGTCCTGTGCGCGCGCTGCAGACTCCATTCCATCGGATGCAATAAATGAATCCCCAAAATGAATGCGCGCACGAATGCGCCAATTTGAGAACAATCGAAAAAAATGGGGTAAAAATTTGTCTTTCCGTACGAAGGAGGCTTGTGCATTCTCATAAAATACGGTCACCGGTGTGATTGAAATATTGTTTGCCGATGCAATGTCAAAAACACCGCGTTTAAATGGCAATATGCTCCGCCCATCTGTTGTTGTTCCCTCCGGATATACGACGACGGAGTCGCCATGCAGCAGGGCCTTTGAAATTTCATTTCTAGTTGAGCGGAGGCTATCTACTTCTCTCCGTTGCACGAAAAGTACACCGCTTACACGACATCCATATCCGATCAATGGCCAGCTCGCCACTTCTTGTTTTGCAACAGGGCGACCTAGGACATAGTTGACGAGCACAAAGGGATCTAAATAAGAAATATGGTTGCCAATAAACAAGGTCGTGCCTTTTGGTATGTTTCCAGATTGTACGATTCGCACGCCTAAAAAAAACAGAATTGATTTTATAGTCGGTCGTCGCAGATAAATAGATGCCTTTGATTTATCGCCCTTTATAAAAATGGATACAACAACGACGATCAAAATATACGTCGACATGATGGACGCGAAAATAATTAAGCGTAGCGCAGCGAGAATTTTCATTTAATAAAAGGAGTAAAAACCGATTTATTTGTAACCATGCGCTCCCAGTCATATTTCACGTACGGCCGGACGAGATGCCACATGAGCGTTAATTTAATTTCATTTTCATCATCTTCGCAATATCCTGTCCAGGAAGTTATGCTTCCGAACGCATCCCATGAAACATGAAATGAAAGCGTAGTCAGGTCTGAATGCCGGTTGACAACTCCATACAGTGGATACAAAATGGTATCATCACTTGCATTCGATTGATAGCTTCCTTTCAAAAAGCCTCCGTCATCCACTTTTATGTGCACAATAGAACTATCCTGGTTGATGTAAGCACCCATGAGGGAATCACATGATTGAGCCACACACAAATGACCCGCCGCAATCATCACCATGACTGGAATGTATCTGGCAGTAATGACAAGGAGCCAAACGGCCTTCTCTTCTATTATTCGCATAGACAATGATAGGTAAAAGACTTAAGTTTGTTCGAAGAAAATGGGGCTCGTAGATACTTTAACGAGTACCAATATGAATAGGAAACTGCTTTAATCATATGGACAACACGACGGGTAGAATAGATACGGATCAGAAGGCTTTGGAAATCAATCTTAACGATAAAATTTACGGCACATTCGCCGAAATTGGAGCAGGACAGGAAGTTGCGCGACATTTTTTTAAGGTTGGAGCCGCGGCAGGTACAATTGCCAAGTCAATGTCGGCTTATGACAAAACGTTTTCTGATTGCATATATGGCGAAGAATCGAGCGGAAGGTATGTGTGTGAATCACGTATCCATAAAATGCTCGATCATGAGTATAGTTTGATGGATGAACGGCTGACGGAATCTCGGCCCAAGACTTGTTTTTTTGTTTTCGCCGATACGGTTGCCGCCATCAATTATAGTAAGACCGTTAAAGGCCATGGGTGGCTTGGAATGCGATTTCAACTAGAGCCACAAGGACAACCCAATGACATTTTGCTGCATGTGCGTATGCTCGATAATGATTATCGGCTACAACAAAACGCTATCGGTATTCTGGGTGTAAATTTTGTGTATGGTTGTTATTTTTTAAATCACAATATTGAAGCATTAATCGCATCCCTAATGGACGATTTACACGATCGTATTTCAATCGATATGATTGAAGTTTCGGGTCCTAATTTTCCCAATGTCGATAATCGTCTTTTGTCCATGTATTTGGTAAAACACGATTTGACCGATGTCGCCATGTTTGATGCTAACGGTAAAAGCATGCATCCGTCAGAATTTCTGTACAGAAAATCTCTAATGGTTGTGCGTGGAACATATCGACCTCCGACGATCGTATCAGAAGATGTATTTGAACAAGGCATTCGCAAATTCAAGGAGGATTTTAAATTGGACGATGACAACGCCTCTTTAATGGCGGAAATAACAATGCAGAATCTCACGCGCGAAGGAGATGTGCAGGATCTGGATTATCTAGCTCGGGCAGACATGCTCTGTGCCATGGGATATGACACTATAGTATCTAGTTGCCTGGATCATCAAACGCTTGTCAACTATTTGGCGGATTATAAAACCACACACCTGGCCTTAGTTGTTGGGGCTCGTGAACTCGAAGACTTAATCAATGAAAATACAAAAATGACAGGACAGGAAAATATGCTTGTTACTTTTGGCCGATTGTTCTCAAGAAATATAACGGTCTATGTATATCCGGCTTACAATGATGACAAAACCGTGCTTTTTACTTCAAAAAACTTACCTGTCCATCCTATGATTAAATATCTATATCAACATTTAATCGAACAAAACTTTATTGTCGATATTACAGAATACAATGCACAAAATCTCGACATCTTCCCCTATGAAGTACTACAAGAAATTAAAGAAAATAAAGAAGGTTGGGAAGACAAATTGCCTAAAGGTCTTGCTGATATTATCCGGAACAAGGGTTATTTTGGGTGGAAATCTGTTGCAATAAAAAGTTAAAAATTATTACTTATTTCTGTTAATTCGACGAAGTCTATTATGAGATATTACATTTCTATCACATTGGTTTTATTTGCATTCCTATTTTTTTTCGGTTGTGGATCAGAAAATCCTAAATCGAAAAAAAACACCAATTTGGCACCCGAAGAAGTTTCGGTAGATAAATCCAAAACTGTCAGTGATATAACGTTGGATCGCGTAATGGGAAAATTTAATCCTCCCACGGATGAAAAATTTACATTGATTGAAGCGCCATATGCCGGTCGTGAAGACATGTACTTACACAAAGAAACCTATGCGGCATTTAAGAAAATGCATGCGGCCGCAAATGCGGATGGTATTAAATTAATCATTCGGTCAGCCACACGAAATTTCCTTAGTCAAAAATTTATTTGGGAAGGCAAATGGACTGGGCGAAGGCTCGTCGACGGTGGTGAAAATTTAAAAGATAGCACCCCAGATCCCGAGGCTCGTGCTCTAAAAATTCTAAGATGGAGCTCCATGCCGGGAACCAGTCGTCATCATTGGGGAACCGATATTGACTTAAACGCCTTTACCAATGACTACTTTGAGCATGGAGAAGGATACAAGGTATATAATTGGCTGAAGGCCAACGCGCACGACTACGGGTTTTGCCAACCTTATTCGGAGAAGGGGGTAAATCGGCCCGATGGCTACAATGAGGAGCGTTGGCATTGGTCGTATATGCCGCTTGCTAGAAAATACATGGCGGTTGCGCGTCAACAAATGTCCAATGAAGCCATTACGGGCTTTGAAGGAAGTTCAACCGCAGGTGAAATCGACGTGGTTGGGAAATATGTATTTGGGATTGACAAGGCATGTCATTGATGTGAATGAGGGTCAAAATTCCTGTTAAAAAACTGATAATTTTGGTGGGGCTTAGTGGTTGATTTTAGGCCCTCTTAAGCTCATAGTCGCCAGGCATCTATAGATGCCTGGC
>JANQSS010000196.1 GCA_028279185.1 Saprospiraceae bacterium
CCTTTTGACATCGAAGTCGTCGATGCTTCCGTCTCGGAATTTGATCAGCAAATGCAATTCATCAAAAAATATTATCAGCCGATCGGGCTTGACCAGCTGCTAAACCATATCGAACAACGGGAACCTTTACCCGATAATCCGATCATGGTTACATTTGATGATGGTTTTGATGATAATTATCACAATGCTTATCCGATTCTAAAAAAATACAACATTCCAGCAACTATATTTTTAACAACCGATCATATTGGCACTGAAAGGCCCTTCTGGTTTGAACGGTTGTCCTGTGCTATCTGTACATCATCGCAGCAAGTGCTAAATATTCCTGAAATTAATTTAAGTCGTCAGCTAGGTCATTCAAAGCAACAACGACGTATTATCTATAACGAATGCGTGGAAATACTGAAGTATCAGCAAACTGACAATCTAGACCGTATATTAAATGATATTGAATCTGAGCATCTAGATTTAAAAAAATTAGATAATACTCTATCCAGTAAGCCACTTAGCTGGCAGCAGTGTCAAGAAATGGCATCGCATAACATCAGCTTTGGCTCACACGGAACTTCGCACACTATCTTAACCCAGCTAAAAGCAACTGAATTGAGCGATGAGCTGCTTAATTCAAAGAGAGTAATAGAAGAAAAAATGCAAATGCCCGTTGCAGCCTTAGCTTTCCCAAATGGGCAGATTAAAGACTTTGATAAAAAAATCATAGAAATAGGCAAACAACACGGATATAAACTCTTTTTTTCCTATATCCACGGCATAAATCCCCAAAAAAACCTGGGCATAATCCCTCTCAAAAGAATACACCCACCCAAGCCATACAATATAGCCGGTCTAAAATTCGGACTTGTTGCATCTAGATTGCTGTAAGATGAAAATTTTAATCCTTAGTTACCATTTTTATCCCGATACCTCTGTAGGAGCCAAGCGGCCATCGGAACTGGCGTTATCATTAACACAAGCTGGACATACCGTTTCAGTAATCTGTGCAAAGCTAAACAACGATACAGCACTTAATGACAGGATAAAAAGCATCAAAGCCAGTCGTATCCCGGTGCCACCCGACATTATCAGCATACTGGTGAAAGCATTAAAAAGTTTCAAAAAAGACAGAACGATAAAATCGCTAAATGATGATATTGATCAAAGCAATCGTAATAATCCAGCTATAACAAAAGAAAATCTCTACCAAACCTTAAGACGCTGGTATTTTTCTATGGTGGCTTTAGGTGACGCCCTAAAAATATGGACATTAATGGTCACTATAAATATCCTATTCAAGCGACTAAGCGGGCGTTATGACCTAATCATTTCATCAGGCCCACCAATGGCAGTGCATTACGCTGCTTGTTTCGCCAAAAAAATTAATCTCTGCCCATGGATTATGGACTTGCGCGATCCTTTTCCTGTACTGGATTTCATCTATCCGGAAAAAAACTTCATGAGCCCGGATGTCAAA
>JANQSS010000167.1 GCA_028279185.1 Saprospiraceae bacterium
CCAATCGTTACAAATATAATTGTTATCTTCCAGTCAATGCACAGGCTTAAAACAAACAACGCAATAACAAGTGCTAGTGAAGATAGATAAATTGTTGAATTGACAAAAAACCTGGATGCAGAGGCCGGTTCGTTCAACCAATTATTGAGTAAAACACCCTGCTTTTGATTTACTAATGAACCATAATCCCCATACAAGATTCTCTCACCAATACAAGTTATCCAATGCATACGCATACGCTCAGCAAACTCACGTGACAAATATGCTTTTGCCAAACCAACTACCAGTTTAAAAAAGAATACGATTACGGTTATAACCACAAGTGTAATTATTAGTTGATTATGATTAACAATTTTTATAAAAGGGATATATTCTGTTATCCACTTGGATTTATCTGGTAATAGAAAAGCCTGAAATACAGGTAAAATCATACCAATACCTAAACTCGCCAAAGCAGTATCAATAAGCACAAACATTAATACATACAAAGCCCTGGTCTGATAAGGCTTAACCACTTGCCATAGAAAAGACAAATTAAATTGACTGGTATCTTCCCGCATCAGCTTTAAGTATGATTTAAGAAATTTCTCCACCTGACAGCGCTTCTTCGACCATATCGATGGTATAAGCTTCTGTCATTCCCCACGCATCAATTGTTGAGCCACCAATATGAGGCGTTAATAATAAATTATCATTCTCTTTTGCATACTCCAAGACTGGATGAACCTTAAAATGCTTTTCAAAATTAACGCTAAACTCCCCTTCAAATACATCAAGTGCTGCCCCAGCGAGTGCACCTGACCGCAATGCCTGAAGTAAACTATCCCAAGCAATTAATTCACCACGAGCCGTATTTACTAAGTATGCCCCCGGCTTAAATAACTTAAAAACTTTATCATTAAACATTAATTCTGTTTCCGAATTATGGGGAACATGAATTGTAATAATGTCAACAGTAGCAACTAAATCCCCTAGGGTTTTACAGCGCTGTAAATTTTTATCTGATGACTCAACGTAGGGATCATAATAATAAATATCCATATCAAAAACACTGCTATACTTTGCAACTATAGATCCCAGTCGTCCTAAGCCTACAATGCCTATACTCATGCTAGATAGCATCGCACGAGCACCAAAAGGACGACGGTCCCAATTACCTTCTATTGCAAAGCTATACGCGGGCACAATATTTCTAGTGAGCGCTATAATTAAACCCCATGTTAATTCTGCTGTTGGCGTAATTCTCTGTAAAAATGCTTGAGCAAATTTAAGACATGCTACCTTTACGCCCTTTTTACGTGCATATTCCACATCAATATGTGGATGGCCCGTTGTATTTGAGGCAATAACCTTTAAATTATTACATAAATCGATTTTTTCTTTATTAACAAAATATCCTAAAGGAGCAAATAGTACATCTATTTTATTTAGAATTGCCTCAGTATCATGACTAGGGTCAGGGAGCTCAATTAAGTCAAAATCCTGATTAAGACGCTGGTAATTATCAGCCTGATATTTGAGGATTGAGTAATATAGCGCAACAGGTTTTTCTTTACACATGGCGTATAAAAACTACGACTTTCAATTTAATAGGTAATGGTTTTCTGTAATTCGAATTTAAAATTTGCTAACACTTCGACTATTTTACTAGAAGCATAGCCGACGCCATAAATAAAATCTGGTTCAACATGACCCTTATCAATTTGTTGTAACACAGCAGTGACTATCTCCGCTTTATCATATTCTACATCTATAACATTAGACCCTCTTTCGCGGCCATGTTGTCTAGAACCGATATTCACACTAGGAGTCCCTAAAAAGCTAGACTCACGAATTCCACTGGAAGAATTTCCGATAATACATGCAGCATTTTTTAATAACGGAGCAAATAATTCGATCGGTAAACTTTTAAAGAAATGAATATAATCAGGATGTTCTGATTCCCGAAAAAATCTAATACCCTTATTAATTCCATCTGCCCCCGCATCCATATTAGGCATAATCCAAATTGTTGGCAAATGTAATTCCTCTATAGCTGCTATAGTTTCATTTATATGTTCAAGATTATCATTATACTCCGTTGTTAC
>JANQSS010000188.1:0-60000 GCA_028279185.1 Saprospiraceae bacterium
ATCGAGGAGGTCAGTATGATACATTTTCTCCTACGTTGGTCGCAGATAATGTGGTGAAAGGTATGCGTAACATAGAGCGTGATTTATATAGTTTACCAGCATCCTCATCGTCTTCATCCAGTTATTCAGGGGGGCGTTCGTCATCGTTCGGTGGAGGGGGAGGTTTCAGCGGTGGAGGATTTGGCGGGGGTGGCGGTAGTAGTTGGTGACTGTCGATTTAGCGGGCTGCTCACTAAATCGATAGCCACGAATACAATTCCTTTTCTTAGTTCAAGGCTTTCCTATATTTGCAAATCACAGATTATTGTCAATTATGGCTAGAGAAATAACATTACGAGACGCATTGAGAGAAGGCATGTCAGAGGAAATGAGAAGAGATGAATCCGTCTTTTTAATGGGTGAAGAGGTGGCTGAATACAACGGGGCTTATAAAGTGAGTAAAGGAATGCTTGATGAATTTGGCCCTAGGCGTGTAATTGATACACCAATAACGGAATTGGGCTTCGCAGGTATAGGAGTGGGGGCAGCCATGAACGGCCTTCGTCCAATAGTTGAATTCATGACTTGGAACTTCGCAGTTTTGGCATTTGATCAAATTGTTAATAATGCGGCAAAAACACTTTCTCAATCCGCCGGAGAATTCACGTGTCCCATTTTATTTCGGGGTCCAACAGGTAGTGCGGGGCAGCTGGCACAACAGCACTCGCAAACATTCGAGAGTTGGATGGCTAATGTGCCCGGGTTGAAGGTTATTTCATGTATCGACCCGTATGATGCCAAAGGTTTGTTGAAATCGGCAATTCGAGATGAGGATCCTGTTTGTATGATGGAGTCTGAATTATTGTATGGTTTAAAGGGAGATGTTCCCGAGGAGGAATACACCGTGCCGATTGGGTTGGCCGCGGTGCGTAGGCAGGGAAGCGATGTAACCATAGTCTCGTACAATAAGATGATTCAAGTTGCAAGTCAGACGGCCGTTGAACTGGCGAAAGATGGTATCGAAGCAGAAGTAATTGACCTGCGCACAATCCGACCGCTGGACTACCAAACAATCGTTGAATCCGTTAAGAAAACGAATCGCCTTGTTATTGTTGACGAAGCATGGCCCTTTGCCAGTGTGGCATCCGAAGTCACTTATGAAATTCAAAAATTCGCTTTTGATTATTTAGATGCACCCATCATACGAGTTAATTCTGCGGACACATCATTGCCCTATGCACCGACGCTTGTCGACGCATATCTGCCAAACGTCAAAAAAGTGATGGAAGCCGTCAAGCAGGTTCTATATGTGCATTAAGCCTTCAAAAATCAAGTAACAGCCGGTGTTGGTTTAATGGTTTTGGAGAGGGTTTAACTCTTAACACGAAAGAAAACTTTCGAAGTTTTTCAGTGTTAAAAATGCACTCGAATCGGTCGACATCACTTTGCCTTTTATCATTTGTACTAAGACCATTTTGCATAAATTTGCACCTCATTTAAAAATTCAATTTCATGGCCACTGACGCAATCTTTACTCCACCTATAGCATATAATGAACCCGTTTTGAGTTATGCTCCGGGGTCACCCGAACGCATTGCTTTGAAGGCGGAACTGGCAAAACAGCGCAGCCAGCAAATTGACATTCCAATGACTATTGGCGGGCAAAAAATTGAAACAGGTAATCGTGTAGCCATGCATCCACCGCACGATCATGCACATGTTCTTGGTCATTTTCATAAAGGAGATCGTAATCACGTCGTACAGGCCATAGAGTCTGCGTTAAAAGCAAAACCCACCTGGGAAGCCATGCCATGGCAGGATCGCGCAGCCATATTTTTAAAAGCAGCGGATTTGTTAGCAGGGCCGTATCGGGCTAAAATGAACGCGGCTACCATGCTGGCTCAGTCTAAAAATGCATTTCAGGCGGAAATTGATGCCGTTGCAGAACTGGCTGACTTCTGGCGATTTAATGTTGAATACATGACACAATTATATTGTGAACAACCGCAGAGTTCGGATGGAATTTGGAATCGACTCGATCACCGCCCTTTAGAAGGATTTATATTTGCCATTACCCCTTTTAATTTTACGAGCATTGCTGGAAATTTACCAACAGCACCGGCATTAATGGGTAACGTGGCCTTGTGGAAAGCAGCAGAAACACAAATTTATTCGGCACAGGTGATAATGGAAATTCTTGAAGAAGCTGGATTGCCCGATGGCGTGGTGAATCTACTTTTCGTTGATGGACCTGTAGCTGGCGAGGTTGTATTTGAGCATCCTGATTTTGCGGGATTACATTTCACGGGAAGTACTGGTGTCTTTCGACATTTATGGACAACAATTGGAAATAATATTGGAAAATATAAATCGTACCCCCGAATAGTAGGGGAGACAGGAGGAAAGGATTTTGTCGTTGCACATAAGTCAGCACCTGCCAAAGCTGTGGCAACGGCACTTTCTCGAGGTGCATTTGAATTTCAAGGCCAGAAATGTTCAGCAGCTTCTCGTGCGTACATATCAGCCTCGATTTGGTCCGAAGTAAAACAATATCTCATCGATGATCTTTCCGATTTTAAAATGGGAGGCCCTGAAAACTTTGGAAATTTTATCAATGCAGTAATCGATCATAATTCGTTTTCTAAAATAACCGAGTACATTTCGGATGCGCATAAAGATCCGGAAGTTGAAATAATTGCTGGTGGAGATTTTGACGACTCAACGGGCTATTTTATTGAGCCGACTGTAATCGTGACTCGTAATCCGGAATATAGGACAATGTGCGATGAATTATTCGGACCCGTATTGACAATCTATGTTTATGAGGACGAAAATTTTGATGAAATGCTTTCGCTTGTGGATTCAACGTCGCCTTATGCTTTGACAGGGGCGATTTTTGCCCGAGATCGACATATATTAAATTATATGAGCGATAGATTACGGCATGCCGCCGGAAACTTTTATCTGAATGATAAACCTACAGGAGCCGTAGTTGGGCAACAACCATTCGGAGGTGGGCGAGCTAGCGGAACGAATGATAAAGCCGGCTCTATCTTAAACTTATTGCGCTGGGTCTCACCGCGTACGATTAAAGAGAATTTTAATCCACCTTCGGATTATCGATATCCATTTTTGGCCGAATAATTGAGCGCTATTGGATTCGACCAAAACGCAAAGTTTGCTTTGTAGTGGTACGCCGGTCGAAACCTAGGCATAGTGACCTTCTTAATGTTTTTCCAGTTGTGTACATAGGATACAGCGAAAATGCTTTTGGCAATGTTTTTTGTCAACTCACCTTTTTTATTTGTCGAACGGATATAGAATTGATGGTGGACGGTAAAAAAATCTGTACGCACCTTGAGATGTACATATAGAAAGTGCTTAAAGTGCTGTTTTTTATAAAACAGAAGTAATTATTTTCTTAAGTTATGTTTTGACCTTTTTCTTTTCAGCTTTCTATTGTCAACGATTTACTAATTAAGATTATCTATGATTAAATACGTTGCATGGCCAAATTAGAATCAAAATTGCAATAGTTTTTGTGGTAATTATACTCTATATTAATTAATATTTTGTGCGCGTGCCGGATATGTGTAAATGGTCTATGACTGTTAAGGGTAGTGTGAATTGAACTCGGATTTAGAGATCAGAAATCTTATCTCTTATAGACGGAATTGGCAAAAAGTTAGTTTTCTTAACATAGATCAATTTTTTCCAGAAACAGGTGAAGTATTTTTCCACTAAATTAGGGCTATGGATGCGTCATTCACCCCACAAAATCACCTCGATCAATTTAGATCGAAGCTTTCGCAATTAGGGCCGCTCAGTGATGCCGCTTGGAAAGCGTTCGCAAATCGAATGACGTTCTTAAGCCTTGATAAGGATGAGTTTTTGACTCGTGAGGGGCAGATAGAAGATAAGATCTATTATATCATCGAAGGGGCCGTACGTGTATATGTTAATTCTGAAGATGGAAAAGAAATATGCACCAACTTTCGATTTGACAATCAATTTACGAGTTCTATTACATCATTCCTTACACGGAGGCCGTCGCAATACTGGTTGCGCACCCAAGTGCCATCGAAATTTTTAGTTTTTAGCCACACCGAGTTATACTGGCTATATGAAAATTTCGTCGAGATTAATACTCTTGGCAGGGTAGTTATGGAAGTCCTTCTCATAGATAAGCGTCAGCGTGAGTTGGACTTTCTAATGCTCTCGGCAGATAAGCGATACAAAAAGCTTGTTGAAGAACATCCTCAATACATTCAGCGCATTCAATTAAAGCATTTGGCTTCTTTTCTTGGTATTACGGCTGAAAGCCTAAGCCGAATCCGCTCGAAGCAAGGCGATTAGGTTCATTAAGAGGATAATGCTATAGTGTAGTTATTTAACTAATTCTGGTCTGAGTTGTGCTACTTTCATCAGGCCTATTATGGATACAGCATCCCTTATCTGACCATTCAATGCCATGTCATAGGATTCCTTGAAAGGGATACGAATTAATTCAAGCTCTTCTGACTCATCTGGCTCTGACGCACCAATCGTTATCCCCTCGGCAATGAAGATGATGCCAGATTCATCAGATACACAATTACTAAGATCAAATTCAGCAATTTTAGTCCAAAGTTGGGCTTTTAAACCTGCTTCTTCTTTCAATTCACGCTTAGCCGTTGTTAAGGGATTCGTACCGATTGGACAGCCACCTTCAGGTATTTCCCAGCTCCAGCGTTTAAGTGCATATCGGTATTGACCCACAAGCCATGTGTAGCCTTCTTCATCAATTGGAACAATACCAATCGCTAGATTCTTAAAATGAACGGTACCGTAAATACCATTTGATCCACCAGGAGTGACTACATTGTCGTGATGAACGGCAATCCAGGGGTTGTCATAAACTAGTTTTCCCTCTTTGATTTTCCAGGGATTTATATGGTGTAAAGGTTTAGAGAAACGAGACATTGGTCAATTGATCTATAAATTTTGAAACTGTTCCGGGTCGTAGTAATATTAGAATCAGCATTCCGGACAAAGCACCATAGAAATGGGCCACGTGGTCTATCCGATCATTTTGATTTTTAGCGGCCCAAGAGGAATAAATTAGATATAATATTCCAGCTACGATGGCGGGACAAGGAATAATAAAAAACAATCCTAACATGGCCCATGGTTTCATGAGTATATACATGAATAATATTCCTGAAACCGCACCCGACGCTCCAATACTGGCAAATCCGGGGTTATTCTTGTGCTCTAAATATGTTGGAATATTGGCAATGACGATCATTACAAGATACGATAGGAGAAATAGGGTTCGGCCTTTTGTAGGCTGGTGCACAACAATTATTGCTTCTTCAACGTATTGTCCAAAGCTCCAAAATACAAACATGTTAATTATCAAATGCCCCCAACTTCCATGCAAAAAACCTGCGCTTAATAGCCGTGAGAACTTACGATCTCTGTACTCTTGATATGGGTAATGCTTCAGTTTTTCAAAGAATGTACGATTGCTAAAAGCGTAATAGCTGACAAAGCAAGTCAAAATTATAATAAGTACAGTTACGGAAATATTCATTTAGTGATGATACGATTTATTGTGTAATATGGTGCAAGCTCGATAAAGCTGTTCTAAAAATATGATACGTACAAGTTGATGAGGAAATGTCATCGTGGATAAGCTAATTTTTTCTTGAGCACGATTGAGTATTTCATCAGAAAAACCATATGCTCCACCAATCAGGAAAATGATTCTACGCGGTGAGCGATCAATAAGTTGTTGTAACCAGGTTGCAAATTGCACCGAAGTTTTTGTCTTGCCGCGTTCATCCAATAAGACTAAATAATCTGATTTGTCTAGACGCTTCAAAATTAATTCACCTTCATTTTTTTTGTACAAAAGAATGTCTTGCTTCTTTTTACCACTTGATGATGATAGTGTTACAAATTTAATAGGATAGTATGCAGCGATACGTTTAGTGTATAATTCTATGCCCTGACGGACATATTGTTCTGTGGTTTTCCCAACATGCCAAAATTCAATTTTCATCGACAATCGTTTGTTGAGATGTAACGTTTTGTTGTGCAGTAGTTTTTTTGGACCCCAATAGGCTGTGTAAAGTAAAAGTATCCCATAGTTCCGAGATTAGTGACTGATTTCCCTCACGTTCCAACTTAAATAAGACACTTTTCCAAATCTCTCTGGGAATGCTAAGTCTTTTAAGATGGCTTATTTCGTTTTGAATCCACGGTTCTGTTAAAAGGGAATAATAAAATGTGGATAATTCATCTATGCTTTTTAATGCCTTTAGACTATAATTTATCTGAATGAATTGAAAGAGTGCCTCAATGCCATTATGATAATATTCGAGTCTAATCTTTAATCTTTGTAAGCTGAATTCGGCTTTTTGAGGAACGTGACGGGAAGTATAGACTTCTTTATCTACAAAATCGATCAGTCTTTGAATTAGTTCGCGAGGGATATCCGACAAATAGAATTCATGTAATAATTCAAGATAATCGTCAAAAATAAGGAAAAACTCCTTGTGCAGTGTGCGTTCTTTTGTTTTTAATAGTCTAATAAATGTGATCCCATTTGTGCAGATGAAAAATGTTTTAACATAGTGGTTGATCGCCAGTGCATCAGCTGCCTGTCGGTAAAGTTCACGAAAAATTCGGATCAAAACTTTTTGCTTATTTATTCCTAGGTGAACTGCTCCACCTCGCAGCATTTGAATTGATTTGTAGAACACCCATTCATAGCGTTCGGATTCATCGACTGGTATCTTATCTGAAAATCGGGCTAAAAATTGTAGTTGGGCCTTTACGTCATTACGCAAGTACCATTGAAAGAATGATTGTAATTCTTGTTGACTCGCCTGATTCAGGACGGATTGTGTTAGTGATATAGGACCAGGTTTTTTCTTCGCCATTATCCACGTGGTGATCGCGTAATGAGCTAAGATACAAAACATGGGTTGGGTGAGTCGGTATTCCACCCTCAATGTGAACTTTGATCTTACATGTTTGAAAGAAATGATTTGACCAACGCCTGTGAGTAGGTGCCAGGTATCCTGTGAATGCTGGGCACTTGCAACTAGCGCATTTCAACCGGGTAACAAACGTGGGTGTATTTGTGCCAAGTTGACCATCTAACTGGAATTCTTTGAACAGCCACTTAACAATCCGTACTTTTGTGCGCAATTTTGGCTTATGAGAAGGCAGACGTATAAAGAAGGTTTGACCATAGTGATTCCGTTGTATAATGAGGAGGAGAGCTTACATCGATTGGCAAAATCCTTATCTGATTTTATGAATAGCACAACAATACCTGTAGATGTATTATTTGTTAATGATGGATCTCATGACGGTAGCCTTGAAAAACTTCAGAAAATATGCAAGCAAGAAGATAAATTCAATTTCATCTCTCTTATTAAAAACTGCGGCCTTAGTGCAGCTATTAAGGCCGGTTTCGATCATAGTAAGCGGGAGTGGACGGGGTATATGGATGCCGATTTACAAACCACACCCGAAGACTTTAAAGTCTTGTGGGAACTGCGACAAGGGTATGCACTCGTCACAGGTATCAGAGCAAAACGAGATGATAGCTGGATCAAACGATTTAGCTCAAGATTTGCAAATGGATTCCGACGGATGTTTACGAAAGATGGTATTTTAGATACTGGATGCCCATTAAAAATAATTCGAACAGAAGTCGCTCAACGAATTCCAATGTTTAAAGGATTACATCGTTTTCTACCGGCAATGGTTCTACTTCAAGAGCAGCAAATACATCAAGTTGTCGTTCGACATTTTCCCAGGGAGGAAGGTCGATCTAAATTTAATATGGCGAACCGATTACTTGGTCCTCTTTCAGACTGTTTTGCTTTTTTATGGATGAAGCGAAAATACATTAATTATGAAGTAGATCAACGGTTTTATGACTAGTATGATCATTTTCTTTATCGGGCTTGCGGCTCAATTATTATTTGCTGGACGGATGATTGTGCAGTGGGTTTTGTCTGAAAAAAGTAAAGCAGTCGTTTCACCAAAAATATTTTGGCGAATAAGTTTACTTGGTTCCATACTGATGTGTACGTATGGTTGGCTGCAATCAGATGCGGCGATTTTGGTCGGCCAACTCATTACCTATTTTATTTACATCCGAAACCTTCAACATAAGGGAGATTGGCAAACGTATCCGAAGTGGTTGCAAGTGTTAATTATTTCACTCCCTTTTTTTGTTTTGGGATACATATTGACTCAAAATTTAAATTGGCAAGAAAAATTTCTGGATGATATTCCTACGTGGTTAATTGTAATGGGGTTGTGCGGCCAGATATTATTCACTTTCCGTTTCGTCGTTCAATTTTACTACTCAGAGAAGATTAAAATTTCCGTTTTGCCGCCTCAATTCTGGATTATAAGTCTGCTCGGATCGATAATCATTTTTACCTATGGTATCTTACGGATGGACTATATACTCATTATGGGCCATGGCGGAGGCATGATAGCCTATGTTAGAAATATCATTATTGGTCGAAAGGAAGCAAAACATGCTTAACCGTTCACTTCTTTTAGCTTGTATTGTGTTTTTTATAGTTCTGATTTGGCAATTGGATGCCCTGAATGTGACGATTATGGAAGCAAGGAATTTTGCTACTGCTCGCGAAATGGTCGAACAGGGGAATTACTTACTTCCGACGTTAAACGGAGAATATCGACTTCAGAAACCACCACTGCCGACATGGATTACAGCTGCTTTTGCTCATGTGTTTGGGGTAAAAAATTTGTTTTGGCTTAGGTTGCCAGCTGTACTAATTGGTTTACTCGGGTTATTTTATACAATGAAAATCCATCTTTTTTTATCGAGGTCGAAGGATGAAATTATTTTAACCGGTGGAATTTTGGTAACCTCATTCTATTTTTTTCAAATGGCAAGGTCGGGAACATGGGACATATATGCTCAGAGTTTTTTAGTCATGGGTATTTATTATTATTCTCGATATTTCTTGACGGCACAGGAAAAATGGAAAAACGCATTACTGTTTGGACTTTGTTTAGCAGCATCAATTATGAGTAAAGGTCCGGTGGGCTTATATGGTTTGTTCTTGCCATTCTTAATCGCCTTTCATGTAATTTACAGATCGAACATTCATTCTGTGCAATTCAGGCCTTTGATTTGGTCGGTAGCGCTCTCGATCTTACTTTCATTGATGTGGCCGGCATATGTGTATTTTTCCGAAGCTGGACAAGCGGCACAAGCCATTCTGGCGAAGGAATCCAAAAATTGGTCCACCTATAATATCCGTCCATTTTATTACTATTGGAGCTTTCCATCACAATCCGGCATCTGGACATTACTCGGTGCCGCGTCGTTAGCTATATATATAAGGTGGAGAAGAATATTACGAAACAGTAGTATGATTCGTTTTTACTTTTGGTGGACAATACTAATTATTGTTTTATTGTCGGTAATTCCTGAAAAAAAGTCACGGTACTTATTGCCTGTTTTATTTCCGATGGCCTTGTTGATTTCATCCATTGTACAAGTAGATTTCGAAAAATTAAAGATTTGGTTACGCGTGTTCGTGGGAGTTACGCTTTCGGTTGTTGGCATTGTAGGTATAGGCTTGATAGCGGGGCTTCATGAAGCTTTAATAAATTTTTCATATAGGCCCATAAGTGGGAGCTTACTCGTATTGATTGCCGGGTACGGGATATACATGTTGGTTGCCAAACGGAATTTGAAACTACCTGTATATATTGTCGCTATTAGCATGATACTAATCCTTATGTTTCATGTCAGAGATGTTTGCGATATGTTGGGGAGTAGGCAGACTGTTAGAAGTTTTGCCTCTATAAACTCCGATATTCGATTTGATGGTGTCCCGATGTATTCTATAGTTCCTGTGCGACCTGAAATCACCTTTCATTTGGGACGAACCACTCCACAAATCGGAACCTCTTCTATAGCTAGTTTACCAGATCAGGTTATAATTTTTAGTTTTGATGGAATTAGAGAAGAATGGCCCTCAGATCAGTTGGAAGGGTGGGATCTTATCTGGGAAGAGCAATATGATGAAAACCCGGTGTATAGTCTAAAGAAACCCAATACAGCACTCAGGCGTTATGTAGCTAAGATGAAAAGAATAAAAGAATGAGTCAATGAAAAAATTATGGATTGTTCGCCACGCCAAGTCGTCCTGGTCCGACTATAGCCTACCAGATCATGATCGACCACTAAATAAAAGAGGAAAACGTGATGCGCCTTTCATGGCTAAACATATTGCCGAGAATCACACACGGCCCGAGCTACTACTATCATCAACGGCTAACCGAGCATATACAACCTGCTTGAACTTCAAAGATGCACTCGGACTCGATGAGGATAGTGTTGTGAAGGTGCCGGAGCTTTATCACGCGTCGATAGCGACATGTTTGGATATTATTAAAAATATTGACGAAAAATATGATGTTGCCGCCATTTTCGGACATAACCCAACGTTTACGTATTTAATCCATGAATTGACGGCTGAAGGACCTGACAATCACCCGACATGTGGCTGCGCCCTCATTTCTTCAGATGTAAATCGGTGGAAGCATTTCACCGAAGGAAATTGCGAGATATCAAAATATCTGTTTCCGAAACAATTTTTTAAAAATGGATAAAGTGACGATTCCCTCATCTAATTACAATAAGGGAGGCCATTTACCTTGGTTTTTTCTATTCACACTTGCTGTCCTTTCAATATCTGCTTGTGGAAATGAAGGAAAAAATTTAAAGACAACAGATGAAACATTTGTCAATCTACTGTTTGATGTGGAGCTTGCAAGGGAGGCCGCAAGGTCCGCATCAGCTGCTAAACAAGACAGCCTACTGTCGTATTATTTCGATCAAATTGGCGCGAGATATGATTTGACAGCTGAAGAAATAAGAGCGGAGATCCAAAATCGAATTGATCAAAATGAAGACATGGATGCCGAATACGATTTGATCAGGACGCGTATTGATAGCCTGGTTAAATCAATCGAAAAACTGCATTGAGAGAAGATTAATATAGGCTTAATGTCCTGAAATCGCCCAGCTTTGCTGATCAGTCTTAAATTTGTAAAAAACCATAGTCAAGATGCTGTACGAAGATAAAGAGACTATTTTGCTTGTCGACGATGAGGAGGATATATTGGAATTTTTGAGCTATAACCTGAGAAAGGAGGGTTATAAAGTATATGTAGCAGATAATGGCGAAGATGCCCTGGACATTGCTCCGCGAATAGAACCGGATTTAATCATCCTGGACATCATGATGCCGAAAATGGATGGTGTACGTGTATGCCAAGAATTAAGAAAGAATAAAAAGTTGGACGAAACCTACATCGCTTTTTTAACGGCTAGAAATGAAGACTATTCGCAAATTGCGGCTTTAGAAACTGGTGGTGACGATTATATTACAAAGCCGGTGAAGCCGGCCGTATTTAACAGCAGGGTAAGAGCTTTACTCCGAAGAAAAAATAGACTGGTAGAACTCCCTATATCGAGTAAAATCGAGTTGGGAAACCTGGTAATCGATAAAGAAAAGTTTTTAGTCCATGTCAACGGAAACGAAGTAAATCTTGTAAAAAAAGAATTTGAACTACTTACACTATTAGCATCTAAACCAGGAAAAGTATTTAATAGACCCGAGATATTAAGTAAAGTTTGGGGTTCGGACATTATAGTAGGTGACCGGACAATCGATGTGCACGTTAGAAAATTACGTGAAAAAATAGGGTCAAAATTTATCAAAACCATAAAGGGTATTGGCTATAAACTGGAGTTTTAATTGTGGCCAAAAATCTGACCATACGATCCCTTATTCTCATACTCACGTTCGTGTTTATAGCTATCTTTAGTATCGCCTTATTTGCGTTTCAAAAACTTGAGGGATATGTGGAGCCGTCGATAGCATGGCTAATACTGATATCTCTATTAGGACTGAGCATTTATTTGTTCTTACAGTATGCTTTAAATAATTTTATGTATCGACGAATTAAACTTATTTATAAGATGATTCGGTCAAGTAAAGTCTCACTAAAAAATGAAGACCTACATGTTTCTAAGGCGTTGGAAAATCTAAGTGAGGTAGAAAGCCAGGTGCAAGATTATGTTGTCAAGCAACAAAAAGAAATAGAAACCTTAAAAGAATTAGAAGAGTATCGAAAAAACTTTCTGGGTAATATCTCACATGAATTGAAAACGCCAATATTTTCTGTGCAGGGTTATATACATACTTTACTCGATGGAGGTTTGAATGATGACCAGGTGAACAGACGCTTTTTGCAAAAGGCGGCAAGTAATATTGAACGCTTGGAAACGGTTGTAAATGATCTTGAAATCATCGCAAAATTAGAGGATGCAACAATGCAACTCGATTTGCAGGGGTTTGACATCAAGGAATTATCACAAGAAGTCATTGATCAAGTCGAAGTACAGGCGAGACAAAGCAACATCAATGTAGGCTTTAAGAGCGGTGCTGATAGGAGCTTTTTCGTGGAGGCGGATCGAGAATATATTCGTACAGTTTTGATCAATCTCGTTGTTAACTCAATCAAATACGGCAGGGAAAATGGTATAACCGGTATTGGGTTTTATGACATGGAAAACTACATTTTGGTCGAAGTCGCCGATAATGGAATTGGTATCGAAAACAAACATTTGCGCCATCTATTTGATAGGTTTTATCGGGTTGATAAATCCCGAAGTAGACAGGGTGGAGGCAGTGGCTTAGGACTGTCGATTGTCAAACATATTCTCGAAGCGCATGGGCAAACGATAAATGTTCGCAGTACGCCTGGTCTAGGAACAACAATTGGCTTTACATTGAAAAAAGCCCGCAATTCGGGTATTTGACGATTTCGTTTTAATCACAAGGGATCCGAAAGGTTGGTGGAATCCAACATCTTATTTCTTGAAAGTGTGTCAAAAATGGGTTGCTTGTAAGGCAAGATATAATCCAATTCCTCAAGTTGCTTTAACATCGTATCACGGGCGATAAAATACGCTGGCAATTCTGCTTCATCCATTGGGTCGGGAGGTGGTAAATTCTCGCGCATGTGATTGACTTGCTTACCATTTTTCCAAAATCGAAAACAAACGTGCGGTCCGGTGGCTAAACCTGTTTGACCAACATAACCTATTGTCTGGCCCTGTTTTACCTTATCTCCGGCTTTCATGCCTTTAACATGTCTCGACATATGCAAATATTGCGTCGAATATGTCTTATCATGTTTAATCTTGACATATTTTCCATTACCTTTTGTATAGGATACATGTGTGATCGTTCCGTTAGCAACGGCCATGATAGGAGTGCCTGTTGGTGCTGCATAATCCGTACCTAAATGTGGTCTTGTACGCTTCAGAACTGGATGAAATCTTCGAAGATTATATCGTGAGGATATACGCGCAAATCGAACTGGGGATTTTAGAAATGCTTTTTTCATTGGACGTCCTTCTTCGTCAAAGTAGCCATCATATTTCTCACTTTTAAAATGAATAGAATAAAACTTCTTTTCACCGCTCTCATATAATGCACCGTGCAGTTGGCCAACACCAGCTGGCTCACCATCTATGACGTATTGATCGTAGATGGCTTTGAATCGATCACCATTTTGAATGTGATAAAAATCAACGGACCAAGCCAATGCGTCTTCCATCCGGTCGATAAGCGCAGCCGAAATACCTTGTTCTTTCATCGTCATCCAAAGCGAGCCTGAAATGACCCCGGTAGCTGTTTTTCGGATTGTATCAACTGGTAAATTAACCACTTCAACTGCACAAGTATCTCTTAAGTCATACTTTATATACCGATATATACTTGGCTGATAAATAAAGTATTCTGGATGAAAACATGTATCAGTGGAAATCACTGAAAAAGGCTTTCCACTTCTAATCTGTGTTACAGGAAAGATATCTTTCGCCTTCTCACTTACGCGATACACCGTTTTGAATGGTACACCAAATTCACCCAGAAGATTGGACAAAAACATATTTGGCTTGACGGTTCCTGATATGACATCGATGCTGTCTTTTACAAAACCATAAACGTATTCCGGTTCGATCAGCTCTGTTTCGGCTTCTGATACAGTAGTATCAGAACCTTTATTGGCAGAATCGCAGCCGACGACAAATATTGTTAGCAGGTAAAAGGCGATTCCCGATATGGCATACCAATTGCTGTTTTTCAATATTTGAGTGTTAATTGCGAAAATTGAGGTTTAAACTTTCGGGCTTGAAGATACCTCAAGCAATAAAATTATTCTGAATTCAAATTAAATTAATCCTTAATATTAACATAAATACATCGAGATGCGTTGGGAATGTGGCATATTTGAGTTCTGATGCATCTTACAGACAGTGTACATCATACGTTAAATTGCCGCGGTCGCCTACTAGATTTGGATCAACCAGTCGTAATGGGCATCTTGAACAATACGAGCGATTCATTTTATACTAGCAGTCGCTTGTCTTCAATAGAAGACATTATCACAAGAGCACATCAACACATTTTCCAGGGTGCGCAAATACTTGATGTGGGCGCTATGTCAACTCGCCCTGGAGCCGATGAAATTGATGAAATAGAAGAGGGGAAGCGGATTAAGTCTGTAATAGAGGCTTTAATTTCAACCTTTCCTGATGTTATCCTAAGCGTTGACACGTACAGAGCATCGGTAGCGGAAGTTGCTCTTGAAGCCGGTGCTCACATCATAAATGATATAAGTGGAGGGCAATTTGACAGTAGAATGCTCGAAGTTGTTGGTCAGTATGGAGCACCTTATATATTAATGCACAACCGTGCGAAGTCAAAGGTTATGCAAAGTCATGTGGCGTATGATGACTTACTTCAGACTATGACTCGCTATTTTTATGAACGCTTACATATTGCACATACGGCGGGAATCACAGATGTCATCATAGATCCGGGAATCGGATTTAGTAAAACGATTACACATAATTTTCAATTGATTGAGAGGCTCGACGAACTGCTAATTGTTAAAGCACCGTTATTAATTGGACTTTCACGTAAGTCGTTTATTTATAAAACGTTAGAACTTACAGCGGCCGAGGCGCTGAATGGTACTACCGCGTTGCATATGTTAGCTCTTGATAAAGGGGCTTCTATACTGCGCGTACATGACGTAGCTGAAGCTGTGGAATGTGTAAAATTGCAACAGGGATTAAGACGAGCGAATAGCAAGGCATCCGGGTGACGACTAAAAAGGACATATCAGGCGTTGAAAATAGACCATCAAGGCTTCGACGCACATTAAAGCGTATACTGTTTCTCCTATTGCTTATTCTTTTGCTATTTCTTGTAATGTTGTTGTTGATGCGCGTTCCAGCCGTGCAGCAATGGGGAGCGGATCGCATGTCGAATTATTTATCCAAGAAATTAAAGACCGAAGTCTCAGTTGACAAATTCCTCATTAATGGGTTTGATGATATTCAACTCCGCGGTGTATTCATCCAAGACCTGGAGAAAGACACGCTATTATATGTTCGGCAATTGGATGCCAATCTGGACAAACCAATTCAAGGCTTACTGAATGGATTATTAAAGATAGAAGGACTTAGGTTGTCTGACGCATATTTAAATATTCAATGGTTGAAAGACAAAAATCAGAACAACTTGAACGAATTGTTTAAAGGTCCGACAGGTATCATCGATTCTGCAAGTTATCAGATTGATACGACCCAGCGAATAGAATTTGCAACTGAACAAAAAGATCAATTTTATCTACTCGATCAGCTTGAACTTAACAATGTTCGCGTTCGAAATTTTCATGAAGTTAAAGGAAAAGAAGAGATATTTTTTATTGGAAAGGGTGAATTGACGGATGTGGAGTTTGATTTTAAGAAGACAGAGTTGAAGACCGAGGAATTATGGCTGGAAAATCCATCTGTTGAAATTCGACATTTCGAGTATGATGAAATTCGCTATCGCAAGCTTTTCGTAGATCCTTACGCCGGCTTCACAGGAGAATTCGATGACCCATTTCCAATTACGTTAACTGCAGCGAAATTAATTGTTATAGGCGGAAAGCTAAAGTTGGACAATTACCGTAATGCACCAGTGAAGCTTACATCGGAGGATCAATTGGATTGGGACCATATATTTGTATCTGATATTGAGATCGATGCCGATAGCTTTTATACCAATAATTGGATATTCGGCGCAGAATTAAATCTACTAAAAGCGCAAACATCATCGGGTTTCAATATCGTCAATGGAGAAGTTGGAAAGATTCGGGTTACGGAACAACGTGCATCGCTCGATAACCTATTGTTGGAGTCATCAATGTCAACGTTACAAGGTGACCTAACCTTTATTTATAAAAAATATCCCGATTTTCGCGATTTTGAAAACAAAGTTCGGTTCGATTTTTATTCAGATAAATCAAACATTGGAATTAATGATTTAATGACCTTCTCTCCCGCACTTAAAAGCAACCCGTTCTTTATAGATAATTATTACGAATCAATTTCGTTAGATGGACGGATCTTGGGATACATAAATAATCTGCGTGGCCGTTCACTGCGTTTACGGATTGGAGACAAGTTAGTCGTTAATGGATTGGTTGATGTACGTGATTTTACCGACCCAAACAAAACACGAATCAATTTTAGTCTTGAGGAATTGCGAACCGACATGTCGACCATCCGCGAACTGGTTCCTAACCTTGAACTTCCGAATCAATTTGACAAACTAGGTAATCTAAGGCTCACCGGTGAGTTTAATGGTTTGTTGAAAGATTTCATTGCATTTGGTGAACTTCAGACTGACCTTGGTTCCGCAAATTTCGACATGAATTTGAACTTTGTTCGAGGTGTTGAATATGCTGTGTACGACGGTAAATTAAACCTGATTAATTTTGATTTGGGCCGTTGGTCAGGTGATGACAATCTTGGCATCGTAAACTTGAGCACTAGTATTTCTAAAGGCCGAGGCCTTACTAAAGAATCAGCCTCGGGTCAACTTTCTGCCATAATACGCAGATTTGATTATAAAGGTTATTCATATAACAATGCCAATTTTTCCGGTTTTCTAGAAGATGAATTAATCAATGGAAAATTTTCCATCACGGATGAAAATATAGACCTTTCTTGGGAGGGTAAAATTGATATTGATGATTCGCCACATTTAGATGTCTTTGGGGATGTGAAACAACTCGATTTATTTGCCCTTAAATTGAGTGACGTACCGTTATATATTCAATCACGATTTAATATTGACATTAAAGACTTGGATCCTGATAAATTCACAGGAGAAATTCGTTTGAATCAGGTTGCTATAGGGCGGAAGCTAGATTCTATGGTTCGCGTTGATTCGATCGATATAACGTCTTATTATGGTATGGATTCAAATAAGGTTTTTAATATCAATTCGAGCGCATTGACTGCATCGATTGACGGTAAATTCAGAGTATTGAGTCTGCCGAATTACTTCATCAACTATTTCATGAAGTTCAATCCTTCGATGGCATCTAAGTTGAATTTAGTAGCCAAAGAAAATTTACCTCATGCTAGTTTTAATTTTGATGTTGCCGTAAAGAATTCTAGCGGACTCATGCAGTTCGTTGCACCTAATATTGACACGATTCGAGACCTTGTACTGACAGGCAACTTGAATGATGAGCTCGGGTTTACTATGCAAGGCAGTACCCCTTCACTGAAAGTCGACAATGCCATATTACAAAATGTACAGCTATTCGCAAGTGCGGATGGTCCTTATACAAACCTCGTGGTTTCGCATGATGGAATGTCTATTGGAAAAGTGAATTTAGCTCCACTCACTGTATTTGCAGATTTGGAACAGGATACGATGTACTATGTTTTGAACGAAGTCGACTTTGAATCATTTGTGGATCAAATTAATATTGAAGGTAAAATATACGTTTACGAAGACCTCTGGCAAACACAACTTTACAATTCACAATTGCAAATATTTGGAGAAGATTGGGCCATTAGTGATAAGAATTTTCTTCGGTTTGGGGCAGACAAATTGATGGTCAGGAACCTGGACCTATCGCATAATGATGAGTTTATCAAAATTAAAAGTATCAATGATGATAAAGGGATAGTGGTAAACCTACAGGATCTTCCGTTGTCAAAAATAAATGGCTTAATTAACTACGATAAACTCAACTTTGATGGACTTCTATCAGGAGCGGTGAATGCACCTTCATTAAAAAGCCTCGATAATTTATCAGCGAATTTGGTGGCTCCACAATTGCTGATCAACGCGGATAGTTTTGGCCAGTTTACACTAACAGCCAATAGTGATGGCCCAAATCAACCCGTATTTGTAGATTTACAAATGATAAAAGAGAATCAACGACTGCTTGGGCAAGCGGAAGTTATTGTGCCAAATAAGAAATTAGGTGTCAAAGGTCATATTAATTCCCAACTGACCATAGAGCAATTTCCTGCTCGCATTATAGAATACTTCGTTACAAATGGACTATCAAATACGGAAGGAACTTTTCATGGCTCAATTACAGGTGTTGGACCGCTCAGTGATCCCAATATTTTGGGGGACATTTTTATTCCCAAATCATCTTTTAAAATTGACATTCTAGGTACGACATATTACATCGATAAACAAAAAGTACATATTGACTCTGAGCTTATCGATGTAAGCGGTGTAATAATCACGGACAAATATGGAAATGAGGCGCAAATATCAGGTGGATTAACACATCACAACTTGGCACAACTCGGATTTAATGCGCAATTACGGTCAGATGAAATATTAATTTTAGAGACTACTAAAGATGATAATGAACTTTACTATGGAAATTGTTTTGCTGAAGTTTCAGCTTTTTTTGATGGCACCGTACTCAAACCTGTAATATACGTAAATGCAGAAAATAAACCCAATTCTTCTTTTGTAATTAATACGGACAACGACGAGAAAAGTGGAGGGCTGGATTTTATTCTTTTCGACTTTGATACAGTATCTTCGATTGAGGGTGAGGGAAATGTGTTGACAGGGGTGGATCTTACCATCGATATGGATGTAAATCGAGAATTGGAGTTTCAAATAATTCTTGATGAGTCGACACGCGATATTATTCGAGGATCCGGGAACGGTGACATTATTTTTAAATATAGTCCGGCAGGTGAAATGTCCTTGTTCGGTGAATATGTGATTGATGAAGGAGAATACCTATTTACGTATTCTGTAGGTGGGTTGGTTCCAGTGAATAAGCCCTTTAAAATTCGCCGAGGAAGTAAGTTGCAATGGACGGATGATCCATTTGATGCAAATGTTGATATTCGGGCAGACTATACAGTTGTGGCATCACCTTATAATCTTATTTCAGATCAAGTTGGTCAAGTTATTGCGGATGATGCAAAACGGAAAACGGACGTAGCGCTAGAACTTCTTCTTCGTGGTTCAATGTTGCAACCAGATATCAATTTTGATATTGATTTCCCGGAATTATCAGGTCAGCTGAAAAGCACAGTCGAAATCGAAGTAGAGCGATTGCGGTCTGACCAGACGGCCATGCAAAATCAAGCAGCTTCGTTAATACTCTTTCGTGACTTTGCAAATTCCAACTTGACGGCGGCTTCATCGGTAAATGTTGTTGCCAATACCATAAGTGAGTGGTTGTCTAATCAAGTATCATATTATTTGTCTGGATTAGTTTCGCAAATAACCTCTGAGGTCAATTTTATCGATGATATTCAATTTGATATTGGTTACCGGCTTCCTTCTGGTGAATTTTCGACTGTTGGTGCTATCGAGACTCGTAGTGAAGTTGGTATCGGCACTCGTATTATAATGTTTGATAGGCGGCTTGAAGCTACGATTAAGGGGGACTATGTAAATAGCGAGGCAAGTAGCCAGGGTGTTCCAAGTACATATTTTAATACGAATTTTGAATTGGACTATTTACTCACTAAGGATAGGCGATGGCGATTACGTGCCTACATTATCAATGATCAAATCCAAACCGGACGCAGAACGCGAAGTGGACTAGGGGTGGCCTGGAAACGTGAGTACGATGATTTGGACGATTATCGTGATGCTATTAAGGAAATTAGAAAAAAGAACAGGACTAACACATCACGGTGAATAAGGGCTTAGCGGCTTATAAGGTATCCAGTCTGCGTGCTAATAAAAAGTCGGCTAACACCAAGGCAGCCATAGCCTCCACTATTGGTACAGCTCGTGGTACGACGCATGGATCGTGCCTTCCGGAAATTTGAACTTCCGCAGATTTATGTGCCGAATCGATCGTTCTTTGTTTCTTTTTTATGCTAGAGACAGGCTTAAAAGATGTATTAAAAAGTATCGGCATTCCGTTTGTCAAACCACCTTGTATGCCTCCACTATTATTACTCACTGTACGTATATTGTTGTTTTCATCGGTGTAAAAAACATCATTGTTTTCGCTACCTTTTTTGGAGGCGCCATCAAATCCGCTGCCATATTCAAATCCCGAACATGCGTTAATACCTAGCATGGCAAATGCGAGTCGAGCCTCAATTTTGTCATATAACGGGCTACCAAGTCCGGCTGCAATTCCATTAATTCGACAATGAATTACACCTCCGCACGTATCACCTTCTTCCTTGCATTTCAAAATATATGCCTCCATTTGAGACGAGACTTCTACATCCGGACATCGTACATTAGATTTTTCAATTTCCTCTGGTGAATAATCAGACAGCCTGTTCATGGATATGTTGCCTATTTTTGACGTGTACGCCTGAATGGCAATACCGTTAAGCGCCAAAAATTGTTTTGCCACGGAGCCCGCTGCGACCCTACACGCCGTTTCTCGTGCTGATGAACGGCCTCCACCTCGATGATCCCGAATTCCATATTTCATCGAATAGGTATAATCGGCATGAGAGGGTCGATATACATTTTTTAGTTTGTCGTAATCTTTACTCCTGGCATTTTTATTTTTAATAAAAATATTAATTGGTGCGCCAGTAGTTTTTCCATCCAGTATTCCTGATGTTATCTGTAACCTGTCCGGTTCATTGCGTTCTGTGCTCAGTTTAGATTGACCTGGTCGCCTTCTTCCCATTTCATGCAGTATAGCTTCTTCGTCAATCATCAACCCTGCCGGACAACCATCGATTATCACACCTATTCCGAGGCCATGTGATTCACCATATGTAGTAATTCTAAAAAATCGACCAAACGTATTAAAGCTCATGGATGTATTAATTTGAACCTGTATATCATTTTAATTTTACAATACGATAACCCCACAGTACGTCTTTTTTATCGGTGGCCGTACAAATATAGATGCCCGCTGGAAGATGGCTAATTGCAATTTCGACCATGCGATTTGATGAATTAGATGTTGTGATAGTTGAATTGTCTACAACAATATTCCCGTACACATCTGAGACGTAATAAGAAAGATTTTTATAATGGCCGCTGTTTGAAACATAAATCTTATTTTTTGCTGGATTCGGATACACTTTAAAATGTAAGTGAGAAGAGTAATCTTTGGTGGAAACAATTCCTGAATTAATTCTACCGTAATACACATCCTGTTCTCCATTGAACGTCGCTGCCCAAGCTAAATCAGCTCCGTCATTGTCCGACACCATATGAAAATAATCACCCATCTTGTTTTGATTAGGCCAACCAAGATGAGGGTCGAAGGCCTCTTCAACGAGAATCTCATTCTCAGCCCAGTTATTTCCACCGTCTTCAGAATATGTGTAATACAATTGGGACAAAAAGGTTCCGGGATTCGCCCTTGTGTCTAGCCAAACAACATCTATTCGACCATTTGGCGCGACTGACATTGTACCAAACCATTGCCAATTATCACCTGGATCGTCATTCAAGCGTTTAGGGTTCTCCCAAGTTTCACCAGCGTCTTCACTCTTGGCAAACATGATGTCCAGTGGATCATTTCCTTCAACAGAAACCGATCCTAAAACGTAAACATTGTCGTCTAACCCATTTCCACCACGGTCTGCATCAATCCAAAGCTGCCCAAGGAGACCTGCAGGATTTGGCGAGTTAGAGACGAAAGCCCGCGGTCGTTCGATCAAGAGATCACTAGCTATGTTTAAATCAAATGTGAGGTGTTCGCTTGGGTTCATGGCATTAGAAGAACGGAGATAGCTCCCAACTCCAATGATATGTAACCGACCTGAAGCGTCTACTGTCAATGTACCCCACCTGGGACGCCCGGGAAGGGAGTAACAACTGTCATAAGTGAGGTTGTCATCGAGCGACCTCGTTAACGCACCACCGCATTTGCTGAAATCTGGGTTCCAATTGAGGTATATGGGGTTTGGTTCTTGCCCGCTAAACCGGTCTACAGTCATCCATTGCTTGTCACCACCAAAGGCGAAAGTTCCGTCGTCCCAGGTTCCGACGTCATCAGATGAAAATTGTGTGCAATCGAAGTCTGCACTCAAGCTGTTATAGTAAAATGTTCCATCTGCCGACACGGCCAATACCGGGTCGGATCGAAATACCCCAGGATCAATTACAGATGCCGCGGCCCAAGAAATGCCGCCATCAGTTGAATAGCCATGCCCCGCTTGCCTGAAATTATTTGATATGGTATCAAATTGACGCCAACCAATATATAGTATTAATGGATTGGTAGGGTTCACAGCAATTGAAGGTTCATTGGCCGCATCACCAATGATGTTCAATCCGTTATTATCGATGTTCACTTGTGTATAGAAAAATCGCTCATTCCTTCCAACTCGCGCTTTTGATCTTGGCATAGCGGCACGATCGACATACGTGTATAAATCCTGCGGTTGTTCGGCATAAACACCGTCCGACGTTGTATCTTGGGCCACCATCTCAACAGAAAAGAGGGCTACAGTTAATACTAAGACTGTGTGTATGAAGGATGAACTATTCATTAAAGAAAAATTTGCAAGTTATACAAGTTGGCTTAAGTAAAGTAGGCTAAATATATTTAGAATAATTTGATGACAAGTCAAGTGATATTTAATGACTTGTAGTCATGAAACTGAGTTTCGATTTAACACAGAAAATATGATTCATAGAAGTTAATTATGCCAAACCCGATGCATATTTACCCGGATAACGCACTGGAACAATTGGATTTTTATCGATTGCTTCGTTCCATGGCAGATTTTGCTGCCGGTATGCCCGGTAAAAGACTCATTGAAGAAATTAGGCCGGTTTCGAAAAAAGAGGAGATTCTAATTTCATTATCACGGCATCAGTTTTTTTTATTGGAATTAGATGAGGGACGATATCTACAATTAATCGAATATAATGAAATCGAATCTCTGCACCATGCGCTTGAAATAGAAGGATTTGTTTTGACAAAGAAGTCTTTTCTGGCGTTGCGTCAATCTTTGGATAATGCAGTTAACATAAATAACTATTTCGATAAAGCATTGGAATCGGACGATGTCACACGCGTGCCCTTTAACAGATTTTCAGACCTGTCAGCATTGCGCAAGAGCTTGCACAATGCCATTGACGAATCAGGAGAAATTCTTCCACAGGCATCTGAGGAACTAATGGCTATTTCAAAAAGAATTGCTAAAAAGCAATCGGAAATAACGTCTGTTTTTGAAAAATTTGCAAAACAGTATCGCTCTCAGGGGCTATTAAGTGAAATTGGCGAAAGCTATCGAAATGGTCGGCGCGTTCTCGCTTTACCAACTGAGAATAAGCGTAAAATATCGGGAATAATCCATGGTGAATCGGAGTCAGGTAAAACGGTTTTTATAGAACCACAAGCGGTCACTGAAGTAAATAATGCACTTTTTAGTCTGGAGCAAGAAAAACAAAGGGAAGAGTATAAAGTCTTACAAAGATTAAGTGATGAATTAAGGATTTATGGGCCACAAGTAATAGAAACGGTTGAATTACTTGCTTTAATAGATAAGTATTATGCTTGTTCAGTGTATTGTTTTAAGCGAGGGTTTTCAGTTGCTAGGCAGGATGACAGAGTGGCATTGCATGTAATAGAATCTTATCATCCGCATCTTGAAGATCACCTTGTGAAGGAAAATAAAAAAGTAGTCAAGAATAGTTTAGTATTACATGGTCAGAATAAAATGTTATTGCTTAGCGGACCAAACGCAGGCGGTAAGTCCGTGTTGCTAAAAACAATTGCAATAAATCAACTCTTATTTCAATGTGGATTACCCACGCCGTGTGATCAAGAATCTAAATTTTTTGTGTTCAAAAAATTAGCACTTGACATAGGTGACAATCAATCGATTGAAGATGACCTCAGCACGTATAGTTCTCATTTGGAGCATATGCGTAACTTCCTGGAAATGTGCGATAGATCTACATTATTATTAATTGATGAATTTGGCACGGGGACCGATCCACGCGTAGGCGGAGCACTTGCTGAAAGCATATTACATCAATTTGTCAAACGCGGAAGTACTGCTATCATTACGACGCACTACTCTAATTTGAAATCCTATGCGCATAAAATGAAAGGAATTGTTAATGGCAGCATGAGTTTCGATATGGAAAAACTACAACCTACGTACAGCGTTCAAGTAGGGAAGCCAGGAAGCTCTTTTGCATTTGAAATCGCTGAACGCATGGGTTTACCTAAACAGATTATAGCTCAGGCAAGAAAGAAGGCAGGTAATCAAGTCTATGAAATGGAAAAGTTGCTGAGTCAGCTTATGCATGAAAAAGAAATAATTGCTACAAAAAAAGTTGAAATTCAAAAACAGGAGCAAGAATTAAAAAGACTTACTTCTTCTTATACCGAATTAAAATCAAAACTTGATATCCAACGAAAGAAATATAAAGCTGAACGGAAGGAAGAATTGGCACGCTTACGTGCCGAAAATGTTCGGGAACTTGAAAAAAAGTTGAATGAGTTTAAAAAACTTGCTGAAACGGAAGAGTCTATTCAGGCCGAGCTTGAAGCACAAAAGGATAAACAAGTGGAAGAGATAAAATCTGCAAAAACGCTTCACGAGGAGGCCTACAGATTAAGTGGAGAATGGGTCAATCGTGATGATTTGAACATTGGTGACTACGTTCAGATAAGAGAAACGGATTCAATGGGCAAAATACTCGGGTTAGAGAAAAAGGTGGCGCGTGTCGCGGTAGGCGCATTGTCGGTGGATGTCCCTTATGAAAGCTTGGTTAAGGCATCGAATCCAATAGAAATAAAATCGCAACGGAGTATCCAGTATTCTCGTCCGAATACAACTATCCCTTCACGTCTGGACATTAGAGGGATGTCCTTTAAGGAAGCAAAGGAAGTACTCGTGAAGTACTTTGACGATGCGCTTGTTCGTCATATGCATCAAGTTGAAATATTACATGGTCGCGGTAATGGCGTATTGCGAAAGCTGGTACGCCAGGTTGCGAGAGATTATAAAGAGGTAAGTGAATTGAGGCATCCAGAAGAGGAAGCTGGGGGTGAGGGCATGACCATCATACGCTTTTAAGGTAATTGAGGTAATTACTGAAGTCGCCTGGTGTCCGCTGAGAATTCAAAATTACGATGCTTGCTTCGAACTGGTATGAATGTCTGGATAGATTGTATTATGAATAAAATCTGTGACGAGTGGTGACCTATGAACAGTTTTTAGAATTAATGGACTAAGCTGTTATTATCCAAGTAATCTTATCTGTGGAAACGAAAACTTAAAAGCTAAAATAGAGTAGGGGTAATTGACTAAAATTAATATTGTGAAAAGTGATCCAAGCGAGATCTTTCGGTTGTTTTGTTAGGTATTTTGATATCGCAATTTGGTACATCCTATGAAAGTGAAAACGTCGTTCAATACGGCTTCGGTTCGGATAGGCAGTTGACGTTTGAGTAAATTCAAAGAGTAAAGCAATCCGATTCTAATTTATCCGTTAATAATAATTTTATTGAATATTTCGAAAGCGATGACAATGCTTCAAGTGAACGGGGAGCAAAATACAATTATTGAATCAACAGATTGGTGGAGTGTTTTCACACTATAAAATTGAAGTATGGAATTCCGCATACAATAATTCCTACTCAAGATTCTTAATATAGGCTGGAAAAAAGAGGTCTACCATTTGTTAATGATAGACCTCTTGTTGAATAATACTATTTTATGTTTCTTTAAACTACGGATGTCTATTGAAGAATAATACTCCTTTGAGCATAGACACCTTTATCTGCGCCTTTTTCATTTGATAATAGTAGAATATATTCTCCTCGTGGAATATGCTCTACCGGTAAGTTGATAACATCGGATGGCTGTTTAATAGAACGCAAGAGTTTTCCATCTACTGTGAATAATTGTAAGTGATCAAAGGATTGTGACTTTAGGTTAATCTGAATCGCTTCAGTGGCCGGATTTGGATAGACAGAAACATCCACTTCTTTTTCAATATACCGCGACCCGACATTTCCATCTATTTGATTGGCAAATGTATAGTCACCATTTCGAACAACTGATAAGTTCATTGAACCTTTTCCATCGGTTGGTAAGAAGACTATTTTATTATAGTCTTCATATTCTTCCCACGGATGGTTTGCATTCGGACGATACATTAAGACGATCGAGTCCTCTGACATTGAGGTTAAATCAGCATCGTCGCCTAGCGCAGCTCCATCATCATAAAATAATAAAAATGAACCTTCAAACTTGCCTTCCTGGTTGCCCACGACATGCCAAAAATGGGAAGTTGATAGGCGATACTTTTCTTCGTCCACATCTCCCGTTGGACCGGTCAAATGATGCTCGACAACATATTGAAAAGTATCGATCAGATTATCCACATTCCAACGGTAAGTTGTGTAGCTATCTTTGTACTGGCCAGTTTCGGTAACGCGCACGTCGTCTTCAAACATGGCCATATTGAGCACGTGTCCACGATTGACTGAAATACCTATAGGCGCTACTTGCAGAGCACCTAGCGACACGGAATCAGATTCACCCCCAACTAAAACCGTTGTGTCCATCCTGCTGGCATCATCGAAATGTAAGGTAATTGGTAACGGAACATTATCGTGAAAATGACCTGATTGATATTGATTTTGTCCAAAATGAATTGTTGCTGTTTGTGTCGCAGGGGAATATTCAAATTTTTGAACATAAAAATCGCTATAGCCCGGTGAAAATATCCAATCATCGAAAAAAGGTGTCATATCCACTCCGGTGGCAGCCGACATTTGATCGCGATAGCTCTGAGCATTTAAATATGAAAATGCATTATCATTTAATAATCTTGTTTGTCCGTTTCTAAATAATGTATCACCCAAATAGGCGCGCATATTGTGTAGCATGCTAGCGCCGCGATAATATGTATGCCTGCCATACGTATTTTCTTGTGACAACGGTGACAATGCCAAATAAGCACCATCCTCTTCATGGGCGGTTGTCAAAACGAAATAGTGATTATTCCGAACGGCAGTTCGGAACGGTTCTTTACCACCTATAAATTCTTCTATTAAATGTGCTCCATATTCTGCATTTCCTTCTTTTATCCACATATCTGGAGCATAATTTATCGTGATAATATTTCCCCACCAGTGATGGCAAAGTTCATGCGTCATGAGTCTTGTGCTGAGGCCGCTCGTCGCGCTATTTTGTGGGTAAGCGATACACGAAGAATGTTCCATGGCGCCACGCAATGTAATTACGTATCCAACACGATTCCATACATACGGACCGTACCAATATTCGAGACAGTCAATAGCATCTGGCAAAAATGCCAACGAGCTCTGCACATCCGCCATATGCTGCGGACGCGCGACCAATTGCACTGGAATATTTCCATAAACACCGTTGTGTACGTAATTATGTTCTGTATAATTTGATACTGCCACCCCTACTAAGTATGTTGGCAGCTGTTTTTGCATGTGATATCTGCGAACTATGGTATCCCCGGTAATAATCTCCTCACCCATAAAATCGCCGACAGCATATCCTTTTCTGTCTCCTCTGGTAATGAGAGCTATTTCGTAGGTGGCTCGCTCTACAAAATTGTCAAAGCACGGAAACCAGGACCGACCAAAATTATGAGGCTCTCCGATCAAGTCAATTCCCAGGTTGTAGGCATACTCTGCCTCAAAGTAAAATCCTCCAAAGGACCCTTCACTTACGGTTGGTCTACCACTGTACTCAACAATTACCGTATTCGTGTCATTTTCGAAAATGGTTTCGGGCCAATCAATAATTACATTGAAGCCGAATCGACTAAATGGAACATCCACATTATCTACATGAACTCGGTCAATATTCATATCCAACAAATCAAGGTTTATATAATCGATATTCGGCATTTTTGTCCGGAACGAAACCGCGCATTTTCCTGAAATTTCTCGTTGATCAAATTTTGTAACATCGAGTTCAATATCGTAATGAACTATATCAAAGGTGTCGCTACGTTCGATGGAGGCTTGCCGCTGACGTTTTTGTTTTTGCGTCAAAGGTTTCGCTCTTACATTTTGATGTGTCAAATGACAGCCTATTGTTGCAGGCTGAGCGTGCGATGTTTGTTGAAATAAGAAAACACCGAAAAGTAGAATTGTAGTAGCGTAAAATGATTGCTTCATAAAAAACAGTTTAAGAGAGTCTTTATCCGTGTTGATGAGTCTTCAACCCCATCATTTCACTTTAAGTAATTCATTTGTACGTTGATGATTTAATTATTTAATCAAATAATTTATCATACCGTTGTTGCTCTGATGAGGAGGAAGATGATGAACGCTCTGGTTTCTCTGATTCTAAATCAAAAAAGTCATCCGAACCTTCAGTACCGCTCATGAGCATCATTGTACTTTTCTTTTCCCACTCTTCAAGCATGGCCATCCCCTTTTCTTCGAAGATTCCATTTTCTAGATCTACTTTATTCATAAAGTCCGATGACAATTCCATAAATCGCTCCATTTCTCCCACCTTATTTGCTACGTCATCGGCTATGGCTTCAACAGCTTGATCGAACATGGCGCGTTTGTCTTTATCTCCGCTAATCACAGACATTGCTGACTTCATAGCACTGTGGCTGGCGCGAATCGCCTTACGCTCTTGTTCTTTAAGCTTAACCTGATCCTTTGTATCTTCTAGTAAGATCTCGGAATTTTTGTACATTTTATTTAAGACACGATGCAAGATTTCTAATTTTTTGTATAGAGCTGCATATTTGGCATTTGTTTCCTTGAGTCGAGCGGCCTTACGACTTGATAGCACCATCTCCTTTTCCATTCCTTTTTCTCGCGCCTTTGAAGCCAAAAGCATATTATTTTCAATTTCCTTTTCATTCGTAGTAATTTGCGTTTTCAATTTACGCATCTGACCGCGAATATTACCTATTTGTTTGCTCATTTTGGATAAGTTATCCTGCAAATCATCAACATAATTTTTTAAGATTCCGATAGGATCAATTGTAACGAAAATGGAAGTTATCCAGCGCATGACACTCTTATACATATAACCGATGAGTGTTCTCATTTTAGGATCTAAAATCATGTACAAAATCACGCCCAGCACGAGTAGTGTGCCGGCAAGCACCATTATGTTACCCATTTGCGCCAGAAGCAAGGGGATTAATTTGGCCAGCAAAAATCCACCACCGATAATTAATGCACCTAGAAAAAGTGCTCCTGTTTTTCCTTCAGGTCGTTTCCAAAATGACTTCTTTTCATTCGGGAGATTGTTATCCATTTTATCTGTATTTTATTAAATTAAAGTATCGTATTGATCGTGTTAAAATCCGAGGATATCTCGTCATTGAACTTTGTGAAAGCCGCCTCGAATTTTGACTTAGTTTCATTTATTTTGGCTTCAGCTGAAGCGATTTCCGCATCACTATTGTCTATTCGCTCTTGATAGGCCGAGATTTTACTTTCAACTTCGGCAATTTTTTTCTTCAAATTGACAATGTGTTCTTTAAGTTGCAGCTTTTCTTCGCGCTTATTGTTAATCTTTTGTTCCGTTTGCGCTTTTAAAGCATCATCGAATTGACGTTTTTCTTTGGACAGCACATTTTTATAATGTTCTATGGATTGAAGCAGTTTATCCTTCGTCAACCCCATGTTGACAGCGGTGGCAAATGCACTCTTGATTGCCGTCTCCTCGTCGAGCATGCCAGCCATGGCGACCACTGACTTTTTGAATTCCAAATAGTCGAACCCTTTTAGGTTGTTTTTTTCGATGGCATTCGACAAGTAACTGATGCTCTTTCCATCCAGGCCTTCCAACGACTTAAAAAGCTCATAAAATTTTTGTCCCATAAGAAGTAGATATATTTTGCGACTGTAACGTACGTGCTACAACACAAGTTATAAAAATACACAGAATATTCGCTTTTGATACGGAGGTAATGGACGAACAATGCGCATTCGTCGCCAAACCTGTTAAATGAGCAAACGTTATCTTAAACTTAAGACTTTCATGTCCACAAACAATATGTTGTGCACACCGTTGACCTGATATGAAAAACATCACAACGATTCTACTGCTACTCACTTTTTTTTCCTGTGCCGCTGAGCCAACACGTACAGAAGACGGTCATGCTGATATCGGATCAACCAAAAAACACATCGGCGATTCAGATTTACTAACAGCGTCTGGCACACAGGGCACGTACTACGGGGATAAGTCCCCAACCACGGAAGCCAAACCAAACAATCTCGAATCAACCCAACCAATAAATACAGTTGAGCACCCGCAAACTTTGACAACGGGAAGTAGGGTAGAAGACAGGAATAAAGCTTATGGTCAAGAAAGCAACTCCGATTCCTTGAATGAAGGAAAGCGTGCTAAGGAAAAAGCTGGAGTAGGACTACGACCTGGTTATGTAAACGAAGACGATACTTCTAACGATAATATACTAGGAAGGGTGTCACCTGAATCTCAAATGAAACATGAAGCTAAGGGGAAAAAGACCATCATTATCGGCATTCATGATGAATTTGATGCGCTTTTGAATAAGTACGTTGATGCCGCGGGAAATGTGAATTACAAGGGGTTTATATCTGAAAAGTCGAAATTAGAGGCCTATCTCGATAAGCTATCTTCCACCGACCCAAGGACCATTGACAGTCGACAAGCTCAGATGGCATTCTATATAAACTTGTACAATGCGGCTACCATAAAACTCATTCTGGATAATTATCCGTTAAAAAGCATACTTGACTTAGACAACGAAAAAACGTGGGACATTGATAGGGTCAGATTACATGGAAAACTTGTTTCATTGAATTTTATAGAACATCAAATTTTGAGACCAAAATATAATGATGCCCGCATCCATTTTGCGGTAAATTGCGCAGCGAAGTCCTGTCCTCCATTGGCGAATCAGGCTTACACAGCTCAAAATCTTGAAAAATTATTGGAAACCAATACTCGTGCATTCATTAATAATAAAAATTACAACGAAATTAATGAAGGGACACTTCGGTTGTCGAAAATATTCGAGTGGTATCGTGAAGACTTCGGTGAAAGCCTGCAGGAATATTTAATGAAATTCAGTGATATAGTGATAAAAGAATCGGCTTCGATTCAATTCAATGAATATGATTGGGCACTGAATGGATATTAGTCTCAGGTTAATGCGATGAGAATCCAGAATAACTAAAAAGGCGATGTATCTGGAAGATAATCGCCTTTTTGGTTTAAATCATTTTCTTATCCGAGTGGAGGTATACGCAATACTTGTCCTGGATAAATTTCATTTGGATCTTTCAACATAGGCTGATTTGCCTCAAATATTGTCATATACTTCATTGGATCCCCGTAGTGTTCTTTCGCAATTTTTGAAAGCGAATCACCACTTTGTACCTCATAGAAAGTCGCAGGAGGGGCAACCAAAGAAATGCGGTCGTCAACCGTCGCAATCCCTTCAACATTTCCAAGGGCAAGAACGGTTTTTTCTTTATCTGCCTGAGATGAAGTTTCACCGTATACCGTAACCTTGTCATCGTCCACTTCAACACTTAAACCGTCTATAGGTAAATTCAATGATTGAATGACACTCTTTAACGCATCTGAGCGCTGAGCCTTCAATACCTCAGCTGAGGCTGCGGCCTCTTCCTCTGATCCACCGAAGATTTTAGATCCGGCATTTTTTAAAAAAGAAAATAATCCCATTTTGTAAGTTGTTTTAATGAATAAAAAATGTTGTTCTCTAGAATAAGATCAAACAACGAATATAGAAATTATAACTATGTCAAATAAGTTCCCGATTTGGTCAAGATCTGGATATCTTAGTTCGGAACTCGAAGATTCAAAGCGGTATATCCTATAGGACCTTACACATATAGTACCACCGATGTATTAAGCCAGACATCGCTTTCAGATGCAGGCTTTTTTCCTATCTTTGCGGCGCTTTTTTAGACCCGGGTCAGGACTCGGGCATTATTTTTTTTATCATCATCTAAATTACTTATGGAAGGTAAAGGGATCATTAAATTCTTCCTGATCATCCTTGCTGTAGTTTGTTTGCTGCAATACCTCTATCTCTTGCCCACACGCAAGGTAGAAAAAGCAGCGGACCAGTATGCACAGCAAATGGCCGCTTCAGCAGCTGAAGACGAGGCTGATATGATCGAGAAGCAAGCGCGCGTGCGCTATCTGGACTCTATGTCCAGTGAATCTGTAGTCAATATTCCTTTTTTGGCGGACTACACGTATGAAGAATTAAAAGCCAGACAATTGGCTTACGGATTAGACCTCAAAGGAGGACTAGCCGTCGTACTACAGGTCAACCTACGCGATTTTATCAGGACATTATCTCGAGACAGCAAAGATCCCACCTTCCAGGCTGCTCTAGAATCCGCAGGTGACCAGTTGACAAATGCTCAGGATGACTTTGTCACCCTATTTGCCCAGGAATGGGGCAAAATAGCAGATGGTAAAAAGCTAGCAACATTATTTGCCAGAAATCAATCGCTGAAACAAGACATCAATTTCGAATCGACAGATGATGAAGTTATCGGTCTACTTCGACGAAAGTCTGATGATGCGGTTGACTTAACATTTAAACGCCTGAAGGATAGGATTGATAAATCTGGTGCTATACAACCGAATGTATCACTCGATGAAAATCGAGACCTGATATTGATAGAATTACCCGGTGTCGACAATCCGGAGCGAGCTATCAACTATATTAAGAAAGCCGCCAATCTGGAATTTTGGAATGTCTACCGTTTGACTCAGGGTATACAGGAGGCATTTATTTCGGCAGATAGGAAACTGAAAGCAGAGCGAGCTGGAGATACCAGCTTCGTTGATGAGCCAGAGTTTGACGTTATACCAATCTATGACATTACGTATGATTCCTTGGCAAATCCCATTGATTCGAAATTGGTCAGTTATGATACGATACCTATTGAAGCCAATCCTTTTGAAGCAGGAGGTCCATTGTTGAGCTTATTATCGCTCAATGGTCAATCAGGAGAATTGCAATTCCCTCTGAATGTGGCAGGTGTCGCGGATAAAAACAAGAAAGCCGCAATTGATGAAATGCTTCAGCGGGAAGATATCAAGGCACTCTTTCCATCCGATTTGCGATTGTTGTGGTCATATAAGCCCTATCGCGACAGCGATGGTAAAGAGACGAATCGTTACCAACTCTACATGATTAAAAAGGAGCGAGGAAGTGATCAAGCACCACTTCTCGGTGATCGTGTGGTGAATGCATCTTCTCAACCCGATCCAACGACTGGGAAGGTCGAAATTTCACTCAGTATGGATCAGACTGGTGCGCAGACATGGGGGCAAATGACGACGGAAGCATCTCAAGATAATAATCGCGAAATTGCAATAGTCCTGGATAATGAAGTTGTTTCGGCTCCCAGTGTTCGTGTTCCAATCATGAATGGTTCTTCATCGATTACCGGAGATTTTACTATTCAAGAAGGGCAGGACCTGGCTAATATATTAGAAGTTGGAAAACTACCGACAGAAATAGAAATCATTCAGCAGACAATAGTCGGTCCATCCTTAGGACAGGATAATATAAACCGTAGTATCCGGTCACTATTGGTGGGTATGGTTCTTCTTATTCTTTTTATGATACTGTACTACAATAAGGCTGGCGTAGTGGCCATTGTAGCCCTAATCGCCAATCTCTTTTTCATTTTTGGTGCTTTGTCCTCGATCGGTTTAGTCTTGACACTTCCCGGTATTGCTGGTATCTTATTGACAATCGGTATGGCAGTAGATGCCAACGTCATCATCTTTGAGCGGATACGAGAGGAATTGCGTATTGGCAAAACGCTCAGGACAGCTATAGCAGATGGTTTTCGCCATTCGTATTCGGCGATTATTGATGCCAACGTAACAACGATATTGGTTGCCATCGTTCTAGCCTACTTTGGCTTGGGTCCAATTAAGGGTTTTGCCATAGTCTTAATCGTCGGTGTGATCTCCTCACTTGTCACTGCAGTATTGATGGGTCGATTGCTCATCGACTGGTGGACAGGTTCCGGACGTGATATGCAGTTTTGGTCAGGTTGGTCCAAGAATTGGTTAGCCAATTTGAATATCGATTGGCTCGGTAAGCGCAAAATGACTTACGTCATTTCCGGAATACTACTCTTGGCCAGTGCTGCCTCGATTGCAACTCGTGGGTTTGAATTTGGAGTTGACTTTAAAGGTGGTTACTCCTATAACGTACAGCTGGAAGAAGGAGTCAATGCAAGTGTCGACGAAATTCGGACTAGTCTTGTAGAAGCATTTGACAATGCGTCTACAACCGTCAAAGCTGTCGACTTGGCTAATACCTATAATATTACAACGAGTTATTTAATTGATCAATCGGGACAAGAAGCGCAGGCGCAAGTGACCGAAGCATTATTTAATGGAATAAATTCTATAGCTGGTGGGAATCTGGATTTAGCCAATTTTAGCGATGCTGATGGGCAGGGTACGCATGTTACAAGCAGTAGTAAAGTTGGTCCGACGATTGCAGATGATATTAAAAGTAGTTCGTACGAAGCGGCAGCATTTGCTTTGGTATTAATCTTCTTATACATCTTTTTGCGCTTTAACAAGTGGCAATACAGCCTTGGTGCAGTTGGAGCTTTGATACATGATAGCGTTATTGTTTTGGGTATATTTTCATTGTTCCACGGAATTTTACCTTTTTCAATGGAAATCGATCAGGCATTTATCGCTGCACTGCTCACGGTAATAGGTTATTCTATTAATGATACGGTTGTTGTGTTTGACCGTATTCGGGAATATCTTGGTATCTACATCAATCGATCCAAGACTGAAGTTGTAAACATGGCTATTAATTCAACTGTAAGTCGAACAGTAATTACGTCTTTGACGACCTTATTTGTCGTAACGATATTATTTGTTTTTGGTGGTAGCAGTATTAAAGGATTTGCTTTTGCCTTACTCGTAGGAATTATTGTTGGTACGTATTCGTCTATTTTTGTGGCAACTCCTATCGTCCATGATTTGACAGATGAAATGGCTACTAAAAAAGTAGAAAAACGACGGACATATTCAAAGAGTCGTTCGAAGTAAGAAATACTAATTCGAAAAAAGAGCAATCAAATTAATTTTTGGTTGCTTTTTTTTTGCCAGGAGGCCAACGGATTCTGTACATAAAGCCACTTCAATCTGTAGAGTCGCTATAGATTTCTAAGTTGATATTCGAAAATGCAGTTCGCGTTGTGTACTTAGACGAAAAGCCTCTTTTAAAAATATATTTGTAAATAGGTAACCATTTCCACTTAGCTGCTATATGATTGAAAATCAAAAAGGATCAATCATGAAGTTGAAAGCATTTTACTATTTACTTTTATTTACATTTTTTATTAGTTGTTCGTCAGATGATAATGACATATCGGACACCGAAGCACTAGCTACCCTTTCAACTGGCATCGCTGACATAGGATATCTTCATCCATAAAAGCACACCCCCTCTTTATGGGGTTTCAAGAAATGATTTTCCACTTCATATTTGTGTTATCCAAATAAATCGATAAATAGACAGGTATGAAAAAGGCGTTAACGAGTTTCTTGAAAATTATTTTTATTTTAGTTGCAATCGGCGACCCCGTGGTAATATTCGGTCAGATTAATTTAGAAGTCGAGGGTGACGCCACTATTTCGGATAGACTGGCTATCGGCGCTGCTTCAGTTGATACCATGGCGAAGGTAAACATTCGATCGGGTGATGGTATTAATGTCTCAAATTGGATCGCCCTTGCCGCTGGTTCTGCCGACTCGACCTCCGGACGAGTGGTCATGGGTAATTTATTTGGAACAGCAACAATCGGCGCACACACGGGCGATCTGCTAAATTGGTCTACATTAAGTATAAATCCGGATGGTGGTAATGTTGGCGTTGGAACAAGAAGCCCTCTATCGAAACTTCATGTAGTGGGCAATACTCGGCTTGAGGGCCCCTTTAATCGGGTTCAAAGTAATAATAATAGCGGTACTTGGCTGAGCATTGGAAATACGACACCTGGCGGTAGATATTTTAATATTATTTCTACAGGACTCACCAATTCAGAGGGCGTAGGAAAACTTATAATCATTCCCAGTACCGCACCGGCTGGAGGGCCTTCCGCACTTACCATTGATGGGACTAGCCGAAATATTGGCATAGGTACAAATGTTCCACAAGCTTCTTTGGATGTTAGAGGCCCAACGCATATTACGTCAAGTGTAAGTCAAAATTTGCTTCGAGCAATAAGCCCTTCAGCTATTGGATCGTGGTTTACACTCGGTAATACAAGTGGCGGTGGTAAATACTGGCAATTTATCTCCACGGGCTCAGGGAATGTCGAAGGTTCAGGGAAATTGCTTATATCAGCCGGTGATAGCCCCATTGCTGCAGCGAGTTCTGGTGTGCATGCAATTGTGTGCGATGCCGATGGTCGGGTTGGTATTGGTACAGATTTTCCAGCTTGGCCACTGCAAATCGTCGGATCAGATGCTGGCGGTGCGAACAGTTCACCGGCTCATTACCTACACCACACGGTTGGTGTGGGAAGCTCAGGTGCCGGGTGGAACTACTCGGTACATGCCTCATCCGGATTCTATTCCGCACTTGGATTTGGGACAGGTTCAGACGCTCGTATTAAAAATATCATTGGACAAAGCATTGCAAAAAATGATCTGGAAACGTTGATGAAAATCCAAATTACAGATTATACGCATAAAGATGAATTGCAGTATGGCAATGAATCAACAAAAAAAGTAATTGCACAACAGGTGGAAATGGTCTATCCACAAGCCATTTCTAAAAATAGGGATGTAGTACCGGATATTTTTCAAAAAAGTCAAGTTAAAGATGGCTGGATTTTATTGACAACCGAATTGAAAATAGGGGAGCGCGTAAAAATAATAACAGAAAAAGAGCAAAGGATTTATACTGTTACGGAAAGTAAGCCTGATCGCTTCAAAGTCGATAAATTAGTACTACCAATAAAAAATGGGGAACATTCAACTTCTGTATTCGTCTATGGACGTGAAGTAGATGACTTTCGAAGCGTTGACTACGACGCTATCAGCATGTTGCACGTAAGTGCTACACAAGCACAACAAGAAATTATTGATGCCCAGCAAAAAGAAATCGAACAGTTGAAGTTCGAAAATACTCAAATGAAAAATGACATTTCAGAAATAAAAGCGCTGTTGGTGAATTGAGTAAATTTTAGAAATTAGTAGATCTTAGTCGGCAGTCGGCAGTCGTCAGTTCTCAGCCAGCATTCTTCCACTGCTGAGAATTGTCTACTGCCTACTTGACCTAGGCCTCTAAGCACTAGGTCACTATCTACTGCAGCACTTTTCACTGTAATACTAAGTCACTCTTTACTCAATAAAGACCTCCTCTAAATCCAACTCCCCTTCAAACAAAATAAAATCCAAAATAGTAGCACTGGGATCGATTAAATCAAGACCTTTAATAAAAATAGTATGCATCGGTGCATTAATTTCAACTGATGGATTTGTAAAATTGTAAGATAGAGTAGTAGGGTGCAATCCGGCATTTGGCACACCGCCACCATTCGGAAAACCACCCCGCATATTTAATCCCGAATTAATTTCCGTATTTCTTGTCATCAAATAATTTCCTTGGGCAATGTGTACCACCTCTATGTCGCGCTCCGTGGTGAAATCCAAAATATCAAAATCACCAACCGCCGCATCCGTCCATGTCCGCCCTGTGCTATCACCCACTGCCGTATGATCGACAAATAATGTGTCTTGCGAGTCATATTCATAGGCGCCCATATCGACCGTCCAACCTTGTATACGCGGGTTGCTGTTGAGGTCGTATGGAATATATTCCGTGGTGTCGCCATCCGCGTCGAGGTCGCATCCATCGATCGGGATGTAGCCATTATATCCTGCATTTATGGCAATGGAGGTATCGCTCAAGTTGTAATTTCCTACCATACCGACCGAGTCCGCCGTGGCAGGTTGACCAGGTTCAATGAAATTAGGATTTACACCTACGATATTAGTACTATCACCTAAGCTGTGCGACTCTAATAGGTTATGCTGAAGAAAAAGACCAGCATCAAGGCGTTGCAGTATATCTGGACGGGCTTTGTTCGTAAAGTTTGAATTCAATGAAACAACAGCATTGTTTTGCCAAATTATTGAATTCAAACATACGGCCGTTGTGTTGTTTATAGACAATAGACCACCTGCGGCTTCACTGAAGGAAACTGGGGTGGGTGTGTTTGGACTGGTTGATTTAGAATGGTTATTTGAGATAGTGCAATTAATTATTTTAAGCGTGTCCAACTCAGTAGTCAGGATTCCGCCTGCGCTATGAGAACTTGAAAATGACGTCACTACCGTTTCAGCAAGAGCTCGGTTGTTTGAAAGGACACACTGATTTAATATGGTGAGTTCAGCGTCGAAAGCGAGCAAACCTCCCGCTGAATGACTCCGGTGATCCAAAAAATTTTGTGGCGAAAATGACCAGGCGAAATTCTCGGAAGTAGTACAGTTGTTCATTTTCACAGAATTGGCGGAGAGCACACCACCAGATGAATATTCTCTGCGTCGATTAATATCCAGCAGTGTTCCATCATTTTCTAATGATGATTGTGACCGACTATTATTTTTAGCAATAGTTGATTCGTTTATAATAGCTTCAGATGATGAATCAATGAATATGCTGCCAGCACTATATGAATGCGCTAAGGCTTCTTTATTAGCAGAGATGACAGATATAATGTGGGCGTGAGCTAATGCCTTGGCTTCGTTGCTATCAATAGTACAATTCGTTATTTTAGCTGTAGAAAAATTTGAAACAAATAAGCCACCAGAACTATTTGATATAGCATTTGAATATTCAATTGCCTTTGTAATCGCATAGCTGTCATCTATATTCCTACTGAGATTACAATGGTTGATATGTATGTGTGAAAATGAAGAAACATGAATACCGCCTGCTGAATAATTCATCGAAATAGGATCCGAGGGCACCACGGTATGCGTTAACTTGATGCCTCGTAAAGATTTATTTTCTAAAATATTGCATCTATCTATTGCTACAGTAGAGCCGGACTCAATAAATAATCCTCCTGCAAAGTATGTTTCGTACTCTTCGACGTTAATAGACGAGGTATCGGCTGCCATGTTGTTTGAGAATGTGCTATTAAAAAGCATAACAATGGAATTAGAAATTATTCCACCAGCGGCTCCGGAAAAACCCTGGTTTAAAAAGCCGTCTTGTACATATAGACCATCAATCTGAACGGTGTCGACACAGTTAATAATATTGAAAACACTTTGGCTATTATTATTATGATTGGCATCTTGTTGAATTTCTCCACTTAATTTGGTTATATTATTAATCCAATCTCTTTGATGAAGATGATCCTCTGTACCTGCAAATCCACCATATATTTTCACACCATTGGGTAGGTCAAAAACAGCATTACGATCATTGTTCGACTGACCGATACCCTCATCCGGATAGTAAGTTCCCCGCGCTACCCAGATTTCGACAGTTGAATCTGCTATGCATGGATGTAACGCATCTTGTAAATTAGCAAAAGCAGTACCCCATGAAAGGCCATCCTGGGTACCGAAACGGTTAGAGGAATCAACGTAGAATCGTATTGCTCCATTAAAAAGGGATGCATCATCCGCACTTTCATATGGACCCAGATCTATATGACCTAGCTGTATGCGATTGGACAAAGTCAGATCCACGCTATCAATGGATACACTATCTAACCCCATATTCAAAAGAGGAGAACATGGAGATAGTCGCAGACCGTCATCCGCAGTGCCCCATACATCATCTGCTCCTTTGGGATCTCCTGTAAACCAAAATAAAGGATTCAGTGATATCGTATCGGCCGCCGTATATAAAGTATCATCGACATATGTATGTGACAAATCCAAAATAGTGGAGTTGAGGACGTCTTGATCATGCTCGTAAAAAATAGAATTAAAAATGGTGGTATTCGATGTCCCGGTATTATAGAGTCCGTCACCTTTATTTGTGTCGTCAGCTTCATTGCCATAAAATGTGGTATTGATAAGTTCAACAGTAGCATTTTGACAAATCATACCACCTCCAAAACTACCTGCGGTATTTTGCACAAAAAGTCCATTTTGAAGAACGACGTCGTTGGAATTAAATTCATACAAACCACCACAAAAGTTACCTGATGAATTATCTGCGATCACCAGATTGGTGTATCGACCCACACCTAGATTGGAATTGAAAACACCGCCGCCATTATTTGTTGCCTCATTGTTTGTTACCTGACAGTCCACCATCTTTAAACTATCCAGACCGACTGTAAACAATCCACCACCATCTGCCGATTTATTTTCGATGAAAACACAATTTGAGAAATTCATAGATTTTCCTTCAGCGTATACGGCACCACCAGTGTGATTACATTCATTATTTTGAAAATGGCAATTTGTGAGTTCCACCTCAGCATTCCCACGTACAAATAACGCTCCTCCGTCAGCCCCTCCGAATCTTGTTTCATTGTGAACAAATCGAACATTATCAAATGAATGTGAACCGCCTAGTAGTTCTATGGCACCCCCTTTGGTAGCTGCAGAATTATCTTCGAATATCGATTGCTCTATTCGTAAAGGTGACTGAGCATACAGCGCCCCCGCTCCTCGTCCGTTTCCTGTATGGTTGAAATTAAATGCACAATTCGAAAAAGTCGTACTACCCGTGCTTCTTACAAATGCACCACCACCACGTTCCCTAGGTACTCCTTCACCGTTAATCGTGGTGCCGGTAATATTGGGATCGCCATTTCCCTTTTCTATCATAAACCCATTGACGGTTACTTCATCAGCACTCAGAATGATTAATATTTGATGGATATTATCGGTTGAATCTCCTATTGTACCAATATCACCGCTCAAGACGGAAGGTTGACTATAGGTTTGAGAATCCGAAACCGGATCATAACTTCCTAGTAATACGATGCTTGTGTCAATTAAAAAATAATTATATCGATCACTTACCGGACAAGTTGAGCATCCTCTTTTCGAAGCTGGCTTGTAGGTGCCGCTCGCCACTTTTATCGTATCTCCAGCTTCGGCAAGCATGAGCGCTGTATCAAGATCATCAAATGCGTAAATCCAAGAAGTCCCGAGTTGCGCACTATCTACTTGATCAGCATCCACGTAATAATTATTTGTCTGTGAAAGACATGCAATTGAAAATAAACTGAATACTAAAAATAGATTTAATCTAATGCAGTGGCCTGACATGACTACATTTTTTATCGAAATTAAATTGAAGTGTTCAGGTTGGATTGAGTAGGGGTACTTAGTCTCTCGAGCCAGTTCTCTGTACACCGCGCGCCTACTGCGTACTGCCGACTTCGCACTATCTATCGCAACACGATGTCACTCGCTACTCAATTAAAATCTCCTCCAAATCCAATTCTCCACTTATTAATTCAAAATCCAAAATAGTAGCACTGGGATCGATTAAATCAACACCTCTGATGAAAATAGTATGCATCGGCGCATTAATTTCAAATGATGGGTTTGTAAAATTGTAAGATAGAGTAGTAGAGTGCAATCCGGCATTTGGCACACCGCCACCATTCGGAAAACCACCTCGGATATTTAATCCCGAATTAATTTCTGTATTTCTCGTCATCAAATAATTTCCTTCAGCGATGTGAACGGCCTCGATCCCGCGCTCCATGGTGAAATCCAAAATATCAAATTCGCCGACCGCTGCATCCACCCATGTCCGCCCTGTGCTGTCACCCATCGCCATATGATCGACAAAAAGCGTGTCTTGCGAGTCGTACTCATAAGCACCTATATCGACAGTCCACGCCTGAATGCGAGGCATGCCATCGAGGTCGTCAGGTATGAATTCTGTGGTGTCGCCATCCATATCCAGATCATGGTTATCCAATAGAACGTATTCGTTATATCCTGCATTGATGGCAATGGAAGTATCTACAATACGATAATTACTCAGGGAATCATTTACAAAATCAAATGAAAGCGTTGTATCAGGAATGATGGGACGTATAAAATGTGGATCAACACCAATAATATTAGATGGTCCGGCTTGATAAGTCTCCAAAAGGCAATGCTTAATCGCAATATCATTCGTGTCGAGATTGGAATAAATGTCCACGGCAGCTGTGTCAATTTGACCGTAGAAATTTTTCCAAATAATACTATTATTTATATGGAGATCAGTCAACGAAGAATCTGCGGAAATTAAAATTCCACCTCCCGCATACGACGTCCATAATTCTACAGTTTGTGGAAAAGGCGCAACAGCATTATTGGCGATGGTACAATTATTGACATCCCACGATATATTAGCTGAGTCTGCCTGGCCGAGTATCCCCCCAGCTGAATGTACTCGATTTGAGGTGGGCCCTCCAAGATTGATGCTTGGGCTAAATGCAACATTCTGCGAGAGCAAATTATTCGAGATTGAAGCAGATGTATACCCTTTATTCGCGCCTATAAGGACACCACCGCTTGAGAATGCTTCGGCGAAGTTGTTGTTGTAGGATTGAAGAATCCCATTTTTAAAAATGTTGTCGGATATATTGCAGCGAGCTATGTCAACTATAACATTGGTTGAATCTGAAGCCGCATAAGAAGCAATTCCACCGGTGCCATAGACAGCATATGGCCCTTGATCTATAACTGATGTAAGAGTGATTTCATTTCTATTCAGAATGCAATTGGAAATTTTGCCTTCCACTTCCGCTCCAGGAGAATAAGCAGCCATTTGAATACCGGCAGAACCATAACAATGCAACGAGAGAGAATCAGCACCTCCACTAGCACGCATTATGGAAGAATTATCTGAAATGATATTGTTATTCAATTCGGCAGAAATATTCCCAGAGTCGGCGGTCATATTAATTCCTCCACCGACAGACGAATAAAGTTTGAGGCTACTGCCATTATAGACGTCCGGATATCCTCTTGCATCATTATTCAGAATATCACAATCGCTGATATAAGCTTCGACAGAAGTATTCGCATCTCTCGAAAATAGACCTATACCTCCAGCTAATGCCGAAATACGACTCAAGTTCAGATGGATATTGCCAGCAATATAATTATCGATTATTTGACAATCTGTAATTCTAGCAGTAGCCTGTGCACCACTAGAATTTGAAGTAATGGCTATTCCGCCGGAACTTGAACAATCCATTCTGTTTGTAAAATTTCCGTTTTGCCCTTCAATCGAGGATCTCGAAATATCAAGATGTACCTGAGATGCAGAATCGCGAGCTGAAACCAGAATACCGACTCCAATATCCGAATGCCACGATGCTAGAGTGGATCCACCTGAAACTCGTTCAACGATATTATTAAGAATGTTGCACTCGTTGATGTTGACTCGTACTACGCTGTTTTGCTCAGAACCTATATACACACCTCCTCCGATAGAAGATTCTGGATTCAAGGTTGAATCAGGTTCATGACTACCATAGGTCATTCTCATTTTGTTTCGTTCAATATCGCAATTTGAAATATGGGCATATACTTGTGCCTGATTCGTACCATGGACTAAGATACCTCCAGCCATCTGATAGACCTTCCTGAAGTTATGAGCTATAATCTCATTATCTGAAATTCGGCAATTCGTTATTTCCGCATAAGAATGAGCCGAATCCGCTTTGATCTCTATACCAGCCGTCTCTTCGCGATCTATGATATTATGACCATGATAAATTAGCTGTTCGTTATTAGCAATCTCGCAATTTGAAATCCGAACAATACTGTTGTAGGAAATGACAGCATTGCCAAGCGTATATGAATTGACATACTTCACTGTAAATCCATCAAATGTGGTTGTGTCCTGATTATTAATAAATCTGGGCGCAAGATTCGTGGGATGCGTTTGCCAATCTCGCTGATGAAGACTATCCTCGATTCCAGTAAAACCACCATACACCTTTGCACCATTGGGAACCTCGGCCCTACCATAAATTCCTTCAGCTACCCAAATAGATTCTATAGAGTCCATAGGGCAGTGATTGACCAAATCGAAGTTTTTGAAGGCGGTGGCCCAGGACAGGCCGTTCTCGATTCCCGAAGTATTATCCGCATCGACGTAGACCCGAGTGGCACCATTAATATTAGCGCCCTCATATGCTCCGAGGTCGATTCGACCATCTTGAATGCGATTGTTTAGAGCAATGTCAGTAAGTACGGTGACAATACTGTCTAGTCCTTCATGTAGCAAGGGCGAACAAAGAGATAGCCGTAGTCCATCATCGGCAGTGGCCCAAACGTTATCAGCACCATCCGGATCTGTCGGGTTTATGAAAAGTGGGTTCGTATTCAATGTGGCTGAAGGAGTATAGCGTTTGCCATCAACAAAGGTATGACTCCATACCAGTGCTGTCTCTTGGAGTATATCCTGATCATGACCATCGAAGATAGTATTATAGATTTTCGTGTTGGAAGTCCCTTTATTGTAGAGCCCATCCCCTTGGTTCGTGCTATCAGCCTCATTGCCATAGAGTGTTGCATTGATCAGATCCACGGTTGCGTTTTGGCAAATCATGCCACCTCCAAAATTAGCTGCGTTATTTTGCACAAAAAGAGCATTTTCAATGACGACGTGGCTAGAATTTAATTCATAGAGGCCACCACAGGAGTTTCCAGATGAATTTTCTGAGATCGCAAGATTTGTATAGCGACCTGTGGTTAGATTTTGATTATATATGCCACCGCCGTTATTTGTCGCATGATTCTTTAACACCTGGCAATTGGACAATTGTAGAATGTCCAAACCGACTGTAAACAAACCGCCGCCATCTGCCGATGTGTTTTCGCTAAAAATACAACTTGAAAAATCTAGAGATATTCCTTCAGAATAGACAGCTCCACCATTATGATTGCTTAGATTGTTTTTAAAAAGACAATTTGAAAATTCTACCTCAGCATTCCCTCGTATAAATAAAGCTCCTCCGTCAGACCCTCCAAATCTTGTTTCATTATTAAAAAATTGAACGTTATCAAATAAATGTAAACCACCGAATAGCTCTATAGCTCCTCCTTTGGTAGCGGCGGAATTATCCTCGAATATTGTTTGGTATATATTGATAGGAGATTGAGCATACAACGCTCCAGCTCCTCTTCCGTCCCCCGCACGGTTCTGGTAAAACACACAATTTGAAAATGTTGCACTACCAGTGCTTCTTACGAATGCGCCTGCACCGCGTTCGCGTGGAATTCCCTCTCCGTTAATCGTTGATCCAGTAGTGTTCGGATCAGCATTTCCCTTTTGAATTTCGAATCCATCAATCACAACTTCACCAGCACTCAGCACGATTAGAATTTGATGGATATTGTCTGACAAATCACCGATAGTGTCGATATCACCACTCAGGACGGATGGTTGACTATAGTTTTGCGTATCAACAGTGGGATCAAAACTTCCCAACAGGACAATAGATGTGTCAATTAAAAAATAATTATATCGATTACTTGTTGGGCAATTTGAACAACCTCTAGTAGAAGATGGTTTGTATGTTCCACCTGCTACTTTTATTGTATCTCCAGCTTGAGCATACACAAAGGCCGAGTCTAAATTATTAAATGCGTACACCCAAGATGTTCCCAGTTGCACACTATCAACTTGACTTGCATCGACATAGAATGCAACTTGTGATAGAGCAACTTGCATCCACAGGCAAAGTCCTAATAAAAGACCATATTTTCTCATGCTTGAATTCATTGTAGTGGTTACATTCAAAAATTAAATACACATGTTGGCATCCATTTAAGCAGGAATTCTTAGCGTGCAGTCGGGGTCAGTTCGCAGCCTATGGTGGATTATACCGCAAGCTTTTCCGGTCAGTTAACAGTCTGCAGTTTATACTAATCTGCCTAATGGGAACCGATAATTACCTACTGTTCCTCCAATTTTTTAATTCTTTCTATCAATTTTTGAATAACATGATTTTGATTTGCGATCGCAGATCTCAATGCCTCATTTTGCTCAGTGAGTGCTTGAATCCCGGCCAGAGTTATTCCTCCAACATCAATTGTTGAGATTTTGGTATTATCTACATTCAATTGAAATAGGTCCTGAAAGTCTTCTGCAATAGGACCTATGTGTGAACATTCTGGTTGGCCTTTATAATTCCAGGACAGGATTGGTAGTGAATTAATTTTATCGAGTATAGACTGTTTGCTTACGTTTTCAAAATTCTCTTTTAATGTACGACTACATGAATTATCAATACCCAATGCTTCAAAATTACCGTTAATCACGACCTGTCGACTATCAAATTCTCCATAGATTAGGGGTGTAACGGAGACTCCATTATTAATATATAGGCGATTAGAAAAAATTGATGCTGATCCTGGACCACAATGATTTCCAATCATCACATTTCCAATTCCTGAAAGGTTTTTTCCGGCTCCGGTTCCTATAAATACATTGTACCCTCCATTAATAGTATTTCGCCCGGCTTCTTGCCCAATAAATACGTTGCTTATACCATCGTTGATGAACACGCCTGCATTTTGACCGACATATGTGTTTTGCATTCCAATGGAGTCAAATTTTCCCGAATTTTCACCTATATACGTATTGCTATTACCAATCGTATTTCGCTCTCCTGCATTCTCGCCTACGAAAGTGTTCTTGGCTCCGGAGGTATTGAGGCGTCCAGTGAAATAACCGAAGAAGGCGTTGCTATTACCAGAAGTATTAAATCGGCCGGCTTCATTTCCAAAAAAAGAATTCCAATTTCCATCGGAAGTACAATCCGCGCCGGCATAATAGCCAAAGAAACTATTGTAGTTACCAGCGTTGCTTAGCCCGGATTTTGATCCATAGAAACAGTTGTATTCGCCAACGTTATGCATCCCGCTTTGAGCGCCATAGAAACAATTTTGATCACCATCACTATTCATGCCGGCTTTAAGACCAAAGTAACAGTTTTCGATTGTTGCGACGCTGTATCGGCCCGCTTCTTTGCCAAAAAAACAATTCCTGGAGCCCAGTGAATCCGAGGTGCCCGCCATGTTACCAAAATAGCTGTTGTGCAGGCCTGAAAGCATCGATTTTCCTGCCTGATAACCAAAAAAACTGTTTCCGCCCCCAGTCGTATTCGACTCTCCGGCCGAAGACCCGAAAAAACTGTTCAAACTACCGCTCACGATGTTGTAGCCGGCTAAATAACCCACGTATGTATTGTGGTCACCGTTGAAATTTATGGTGGCAGGGCCCCCAACACGTGTATTCCCTAGCCCGTAGCAGTCAGACTCGCACGTTTGTGACCAGGAATAAGAATGCACCACAATTGCAAAGATGAATAGAAGAAGAAAACGATTTGTATAAATTTGACTTTTCATATTTTTTTATAATATATTTTTTCATGATTAGTAGAATTTATTTATTAAGAGCTCTATGGGTTCCGATGGTCGCTGCTCTCGGCCGTCTTAAAATGGCCGCTTCTTGACTACTCATGGTGTAATGCCCGAGCATGTGTCTGATAACTACTGAGCGGTTTGCATGCCCTTGGCAAGTGCAACTGCTCACTATTTTTAAAAAATTCCAGGGATTTCTGATACCTTCTCCGGGCAATCGGAATTAATTCCTTTGACGATAATTTGATGTATTTTTTATCTACAAATGAAACGACATGTACAGGGTTTATTGCATATGACTGATGACAACGAATGAAGGGAGCATCACTTTCTGTAAGCCAAGCTTTCAATGACTTCGCTAACAAATTCGTGGTATTGTTTCGTGAATATATCTTAGTGTAATTTCCATATGCTTGTGCATATAGGATGTCATCAAGGAGGATAATCAGTGTCTCATTTTTATTCGGAATGAGTACATATCCAGGCTGTTTTTGAAAAAACGATATGTTGTGAACTTGATCTGACTTAATTTTCGTCAATGGGTGGCGTGATACTTTCCGTTTGTTTTGACGATGCACCACAAACAGTGATTGATTTGCTGAATATGTAGAATTATTCTTCATAATATTTGCTTTGAAACAAACATAATGTTGATTGGGATTAACGCTCTGAGTACCCCTACTCATATAGGTGGAATTAATTTTAGTCAATTTTGAAAAGTGAATGACATCAAGTATGACTATTTGGTTAGCGGTAATTCCTGTATATTATGCAATTGGATATTCACACAAATCGAATGTAATGTTTGGAAATGAAGCAAATTAAATGCAAATACAGGTTGTCTTTTTACCTATGCTGGTTGACTTTGGGATTTGTTTGCTGTTTAAATTTAAACGCTCTGAGTCAGTATTACCATTTCGAGCAATATGGATTCACTGAAGGATTACCCCATACGTTTGTTGGAAATGTTGTACAAGGTCAGGACAAAAGGATGTATGCCACGACACCAGAAGGACTTGCCGTTTTCAATGGTTCGAATTTAGTATTATTTAATCGAGCTAATAATTTGGAGTCCAATAAAATTCGAAGTTTATTCGCGGATCTCGATGGAAAAGTATGGATAGCTACTGCCAAAGGCGGACTTAATTATATATATCGCGATAGCATCTATAGAGTACCTGAAATTAAAAATAAACTTCAGGGCAAAGACATTTATGAGATTTTTCAACGTGCCGATAGTACATTGTATTTTGTAACAGGACTGGATGTGCTCGCCGTGGATTCAGACACATGCTATTCCGTATGGGCACAAATTCAAAGTTCTAATTCTAATCGAGCTGGTCATTTGGCTGCGCTCGTTCAGGACAGCATATTGTACGTAAATCAACCTGATCGTCGATTTATTAAAATTAATCTGAACAACTTTAATTGGTCGTGGATCAATGGTGGGCATCGTCTGCCTAATATTATTCATTCCATGAATGCAATAAAAGAGGGGCATCTCTTTTTTAGTGGAAATCCTGGTCTGATAGAATTTAGGAGTGACACGTTTTTTACGATACATGAGCACGTGCCGGGCCGTTGTTGGGATACTGATTTTGATGAAGACGGAAATTTGTGGTTGTTCTCAGAGGGTGGTGGTTTTGGAAAATTCGATCCCGAAAGCAGTCGTTATAATGGATTCACATCATCATCTGGACTTCCGACAAATGTTTTATTTGGAGGTACGATAGACCATGAATCTAATATATGGCTTGCTTCACTCAATGAGGGATTGATTCGATTTCGCGATCATTCGCTCATGAAATTTAATGCAAGCAATGGTATTCCATTGAATACAATTCAGAGAATGGCTGCACTGGGAGACACGCTTTACTTGGCGTCAAAACGAGGTGTTTTATTAATGGTCGATGACAAAATTATCGACACTTTATTGGCAGATGAATGGATTAATTCCGTGTACACCGTCGCGGACTATGTTCTTGTTGAAACCCTAAACGAAACGTATGAGATTTATCCGGGAAGATCGATAGTAAGGGCGGAAGATTTGTATAGAAATTTCGAGATAGAAATGAGTCGACACAGATTTTCACTCACGACGGAGCGTGTGATTGTTCAAGGTGAAAATTTTTCAGATACGCTGAGAATTGGATGGACAAAAGCACTGGAATCGCTCAAAGATGACTACATTTTTATGTTGGATTACGCCGTGGTGTTGTACGATGGTGACAATACCCACTTTTTATCGGAACTCGATGCCGATGTATATGGATCTTTTCGATCAATGGTTTCCTGGAAAGAGGGCGTAATAATAAAAAGTGACGAGCATCTCCATTACGTCACAAAACGGAATGGAAATCCGCACGTTGCAAACTTCAAAGTTTCCGTTATTCCACAGGTGGATCAGTTTAATGCCATTGCAATAAACGGAGACTCTTTGTGGATGTCAGGCCTCGGACGATTTGTCGTTTTTGACCTGAACGATGTAATAAAAAAGAAGAACTTCGAATTTCATGTTTTTCCGTATGCAAAATCATTTGCCTCATCTTCGATATCAAATAGCGGCCTCGTCTTTCATAGAAATAAAATTTATGCAAAAAACTCATCAGAGTTAATTGTCTTTGACCCTTCAAAAAATTTGCAAAACCCACATGAACCACCCTTGAATCTTGCCAGTATAAAATTGTTCGGTAATCCTATGTCCCAAACCCAATGGGAAAATAATACCACAGAATTTCGATCAGATGAAAACAATTTGTCGTTTGAAATGTCGGCTCATACGTTTGCTCATACTGATCATGTGAGGTATAAGTATAGATTGGTGCGTAACGATCATGAAACATCGTGGATTGGCCCTGAAACAGAGAATGAAGTTGTTTTTTCTCATTTGTTAGATGGAAAATACAGATTCGAATTTATTGCAAATAATGGGCAGGGAGTTTGGAATAAAACACCGTATCAATTACATTTTGTCATCAACAAGCCTTTTTGGAAAAAGCCACTCTTTTGGCTCCTTTTAATGTTCTTTATTGTCGTAGCTGCCCTTCTTTATTTTTTATATCGAAAAGAACAACGAATAAAAAGACAACAGGTCATGAGTAGTCAGCTGATCGAAGTGCAAGAGAATGAAAGAAAGCGAATTGCCCGCGAATTACACGATTCTATAGGTCAGAAAATTATGCTTATGACCATTCAAGCCAAAGAAATTGGTGCTGATGAAATAAAAGAGTTGGCGGAAATAAGCCTAACCGAGGTGCGAAACCTTTCACAGGGGCTGCATTCGGTAGTTTTGGACAAATTAGGACTGTCGGCTGGATTAAAGGACATGATAGCAAAAGTCGATGAAAATACAGACTTATTAATTGACTATAATATTGAAGAGGTTGATGATTATATTCCTCGTGAGCGTCACATTCATGTTTTTCGCATCGTCCAGGAATTAATATCAAACACGATCAAACATGCCAACGCAACAAGCTGTTCCATTGTGATTAATAAAATAGGACAGGAGGTTCGACTTTATGTGTCTGATAATGGCCGAGGCTATCCAACCAACTTAAAAAATAATACGAGATTGGGTCTGCAGTCTGTTATCGAACGGACTATACTATTATTGGCCAAGGCGAATTTTTATACTGAAAATGGTGCGCACGTTGAAGTCCTGATTCCGATAAAATCGGCGTGATTAAAACGATTGTAAAGAACCGTACAGTACGTTTGATATGGTCGATTATTCTTATTACGGTGTGAGACTAATACTCATTATGCAGGCTGATATAATTTTGACATTGCTGAAATTGAGTCAAGGGATTACAGCCTATTAAAGTGAGTGCTGGTGTGTGGGCACTTTGAACAACGTGTACTTGATGTACGCAACCGTACAAAAGCCTAAGTGTACTATCTTAGGTCTGGGAATGGATTCGATGCTTAAATCAGATATGCGTATCCTGCTCGCGGATGATCATCCACTGATGCTTGACGGGCTGGCAGGAGGATTGCGGCGCATGGGTTATCAGCAAATATTGACCACATCTACTGGCAGACAAGTGTTGAATATTTTGACTGACCGTACATTTGACATTTTAATATTAGACATTGAGATGCCGGAATTTACAGGATTTCAAATCGTAGAGAAAATGCGAAATGAAGCAGTACATATTCCTGTAGTTTTCCTGAGCTATCACAAAGAAAAGCAGTACTTACTCTTGGCTAAAAAACTTGGGGTGCAGGGCTACTTGCTCAAAGAAGATGGTATCGACGTTTTACATAGATGCATTCAGCACGTCATGAAAGGGCAAGAATTTTATAGTCCATCAATTGATACCGCTGTCTTACGGACGTTGACGTCTGACTTAGAATACCTATCCGAATTAACAAAGTCAGAGCGTGTAATTTTGAAACATATCGCTAGAGGATTATCTAGTGGTGAAGTCGCAAAGAAATTGCATATTTCTAAACGGACCGTTCAAAACCACCGTGCCAATATTTTTCAGAAGTTGTCCGCCGAAATTTCTGACTCTGATTTAGGTACCTGGGCGGTTCAAAATAAAAGACTTATTGACATGTTGTAGACTTAATCGTGTATTCTGAAAATGATCTTCTCTTATTTGCATGAATTTGTATAATATTCACCTACGCTTCGAAAAATTGTCTTTGTATCTCTATCAGTCTCCTCGCCAAAAACATGGTCAACCAAGTCTGGACAATCATTGAAATAAGCTTGGAGCGAGGCCATTGCTTTTTCTTCTGACATCAAACCGCGTTGCCAGGCGGCTGAAGCACTCGTTTTCTTTAATAGCAGCTTAGGAAATATGGGGCGTTTGTTCATTGAATTTAATCCATAACATTGAATTTTTTCAGACTCGTAATATATTTCCTTGATGTCCCAATATTTTCCGTCCGCATCCAATATCTCATATTTCATATCGTCGACAAGGAAGTAATCGCCTGGACGAAGACTGGTCTTAAGACTTGGAAGCATGACATAATCAGTTCCATTATAGGTATAGATTTTGAATCCTTTCGATGGCTCAAGGCTTCTCGCACCACCAGAAATGTCATTGATAGGTAACACAAATGCGGCATCCACTTCTTCGCCTTTTTGGAATAGTTTACCACGAAGTACTTCTTGTTCACCTGTTCGTGGAATTGATTCGGTGCTTTGGACATCCGCCATTACCGCTTCAAAATCATATTCAACTGTTTCTGGTGGCCTCGCTTCCCCCAGTTCGTAGCTAAAATAAAGACCTTCTTCAGGATATTTATTTAACTGGCTCGTGATTCGGTCACTCATCTTTTTTAGAAGGTCAACTTGATAATCTTTCTTACTTAAGGCTTCCAACTTTGCAAAATTGTTTTTGACAGCATCCATTTGTTGGGACCACATATTTAATACTGCAGCGTTGTAAAGCGAAGCAAATTTTAATTTTGAGGCTTTTTTGTCGTCATTAGAAATTCCAGCGGCCAATTTTTCCCAATACTCAACATGCGGCTTCAAACTTTCCGTGATGCTGGCCGCATCAGTCCCTGGTTGTAACGAAGTGAGTATCTTACTTGCGCCGGTGAATGCTTTATCATATTTAGTGAATTCAGGATGTTTGTCAGTTTTTAAGCGATACAATTTAGTTGAAACTGGTATAACTTGATATCCGTACTGATAGCTCACGTGATTGCTGATTGAATTTATGGCATCGAAGATGCGCTCACTTACCCGATTGCGTATTTCTTTATTGAGTTCAGCATTAGCACTTTCCTGAGACCTTTGAGCCTTGGTGGTCATGGTCCCTTGACTATTGGCTATAGATTCGTCAATAAGTAAATTGTTTTTATAATCGACTAATTTATACGTGATAGGAGCGGATTTATAAATGCAACGTGGTTTGTACGTAGTCGTTGTGGTCTTTTTTCCGTCTTTAGATTCCGTAGTTTTTGTTTGTTTATCCACTGTCCGTCCTGAAAATGTAGGTGCACCAATTCTAACCTCGAGTAAGTAATGACCACCCGAGGGGATTTTATTCTTTCCATGCAAGGTCAGATTGTCGTTATAAGAAGCTGTATTCACACCCAATTGTTTGATGGACTTATCGGCTATAATCACTGCCGTATACGTGTTCAGATCAGATGTATTCGATGAAGCAGGTAATTGCAGGTAAGAGAAGCCAAGATTTTCATCCGTAACACGTGCTTTTTGGGCTTGCGCATGAATTCCGGTCAGTAAGATAGCAATACACAGGAAAAATGACTTGAGGTCTTTCATAGCATATATTTTTAATTTTTCGGCGCGAATATAAGCGGTCATGTTGAGAATCTAACGAAGAAATGAAGTTTAAGAATTAAATGAGATTATTTCTAATCAATCGGTTGAAAGCATAATTTGTAATTTTATGCAATTTTAATTTACTTTTGCCGTCTCACTGGTTTCGGGGCTTGACCTGAAAATCAATTGAATACACATGAAATTCGTTCTACATATTGCCGTCTCTTGTTTCATGCTTTGCGTGCTAAGCCAGATAAGTGCACAAGACATTAAAAAGAGGATTGCTGTTCTCAACATTGATCTTTCGGAATGGCATTCTCGAAATCGAAGTACTGCGAGTCAAGTACTGCTTAAAGATATTCCTATAGAAAGTTATAATTCACTTACTTCCTTGCCTGAGCAATTGATACGGACATATACAGATGTATCAAATTTCGTAGTAATAGACCGCATCAATTATCACCTTATTACGGAAGAACGTGAGCGTCAGAAGTCAGAAGACTTTATAAATGGGTACACCGTCGCACAGGGAAAAAGCGAAGGGATTGATTATATGCTGACTTCAAAATTCTTAAAATCGGACAACACGATTAACGTAAGATTATTGGATGTTGCCACTGGAGTAGTATTATGTCAGGCAATCGTGCAGATTTCACGCAGTAGAGTAGGAGATAAAGCGACCAGCTATTATGCAGCTCAAATTCTTGAAGACCTTAATACGTGCCTGGATATTCGCTATCCCGTGGTTCGAATACTTTCAAGCAAAAAAGATAAAGCGAAGACAATACTAATCGCAGCTGGATCTAAGCACCAAATGAAACGAGGGAGAGATGTTGAGTTGTTCATCGATGCGCAAATAGAGGTAAATGGAGAATTTTTAAGTCGTCAAGAGGTTGTTGGCAATGGCGTCGTGATTGAAGTCGACGGTATGAATTTTTCTATTGTAGAATTAGACGAAGGCAGGTCAGAAATATTTAATTTAATTCAAGAAAATACAAAATTATTTTGCCGGACGATGAACTGGTGATGAATATTAACCTATCTACTTTATGCTGCTATGATGGATACTTATCTCAAAATATTATTAATTGTCTTCGCTTGTATGTTTTGCTCCTTTTCACATGCTCAGGAGCGAATAGGAGTTTTACGCATGGAAATACCGGAGAATAAACCTGTGACAAGGCAGCTGATAGATACAATTCAGTCTAGGTTAAGCCGAATCGCAGGTGTCGAACATTCGACTTATTCATTAGATGATGAAACCTTGAATTTTCATTCTTCTCTTAGCTCTTCTTCCAACGAACAGGTAGTGCGGAAAGTATTGTTTTATGAATTTGACTTATACGAATACTATAAGCCCAAATTAACTATCGACCGCGACAATGAAGGTAAAATAAAATGGGTTGGATTTGTTCTAAAAAAAGGTGCTCTGGTGAAATCAAAGATGGTCGATCTTGAAAACAATACCACCTGTATAACAGATTATCAGGAGACCGAGGATGCCATGCCTTTTGGCCTGGATTATAAGAATGCCCACCGAATCGAACTTTCGGACTACTCATCGCGATTTTCAGGCGATCCTACAGCTTTGCACAAACGAAATGCTTCCTTATATAAAGAGCGCCTGGATCGTGCTTATAGAGACTTGTCTTCTAAGTTCAGAAATTTTTACAGATTAAAAATGGGCTATGTGTATAAGTCTATTTTGAAAACTGAACTAAAATACTTTGTTCCGGGCCCGATGATTTGCGAAAACATTGTATTGGAAAAAGAGAAAGCTAAGCAAATGACTATTGCTCTTCCAGTGAAAACAAAATTACCCGGTGGGATGTCATTGCGAATTTTCACGCTTGATACAATCGGTGAATTTGTTGTTCCGGAATTGTTTGGCTTTTATTCAATTGACGACGTTCAAGACGGCTCAATAACATTAAATTCGAACCTGTTCTCAAAATCGAAAAAAGTGGGTGAGGCTCACTTGGCAGGAAAGCCTCTTTACGCTTCTTTTAATTCAAGTGGATATGGATGCAAACTAAACCAGCAGCACGAGTTTATAAAAATAGGTTTGAGCTTTGGTAAACGGTCAATCGATGAGTTTGAAGCAGGTGTTTCAAGTTTTCGGAACTTAATGCTGATTGACCTGGATTTTGCGCCATTGGTTGATCTATTCAGAGAGCGATTTAAGCAGGAGAAATTTATAAATTCCGATTTTACACCTAAATCTATCGGAGCAAAATATTTGCTCAACAAGGACAAAGACGTTGTAAGTCTGGTCGACGTTGCAACAGGCGAAGTAATATTTAATTATAACACCCCTGAGGGTGTCAAGGGATTGATGGACCAAACAATGGGCGTATTCAATCAAGAGATTGAAATAATTAAAGTTACGAAGGAAAAAAAAGGTAAAGTTAAAAAAGTGCTTCTCTATTCGCCATTCGGATTTTCAGGTAGTTCCAATTATGTTGTATATAAAGCCACCTATGAAGAAGTTAATGGAAAGAAGTTGATGCGACCCATTGAGATAGGGCAGTGTAACTTATATGGCTCGGATGGAGTAGTCGTCCTTGAATCTTCGGTTGGAGGTGATGACGGAGAAATGTATAATGCCATTCAAAACAATGAAGAAATATTTTTGAGAAACATTACTTATCGACTTTTTGGCTGGGAATTTAAATAATTACGTATGAAAATATATTTTTGGTTTATTACTTACGTGCTCGTATTAGCTTCTTGCACACAAAAAAATACACCGCTTGCGTATCAACCAACGGGAGAGGTTAAATGTCTTGAGCATGATGATAGAACCCTGAAACTACAAGTGCGGTCTGTAGGCTCTACTTTTCAAGACGCGGCTTTTTATGCGGATGTCTCAGCATTCGAAAATATATTTTATAAAGGAATCCCTAATAGTAATCAGGAATTGCCTCTTCTTGGTTCAAGGAATGAGATGCGCGGACAGGTCGGCTATTTTGAATCATTTTTTAATTCCGGTGATTATATGAAGTTTGTGACGGAACAACAGGTTGTTTCCCATTCTGAGTCGAATTCGAGTCATTTTGTAGAAAAAAATATAACTATTGATTTATTTGCATTACGAAGAGATCTTGAGCAGGCAAAAATTATTAAAAAATTTGGAATTCAATAAATAGTATGAAGTATATAATATCAGTATTACTGTGTGCAGGACTTTTCATAAGCTTTGCTGTCACAGGGCAAAGTCAGGACCAAGTGGATCGCCAGCCTACTTTACAACCAACAATTATGGTCATCCCCTTTACAAGACAAGGGCAGTCACTTAGAGCTAGAATGGAATCTGATGACTTAGTGCGTGTGGCAATGACAAAAGTTAAAGAAGGATTTGATGGCCGGGGTGTAAGTACAATCGATCTTAGAGCAAGACTGAAACAGTTGGGAAATAATGAAGTACTGCAGGAAGAACAGCAACAAGATATGAAGGATGAGGTGATCAAGTTGTCTGGAGCCGACGTTTTTGTTGAAGTCGAAGCTAGGCCCAATCGCTCATCATCGGGAAACTCGGCTACATTGATTATGACCGCTTATGATGTTTTTTCAGGAGAGTCGTATGCAAATAAGACAGTTACTTCTCAAAAATTTCATACAGACAATTTTGCAGCTTTAATTTCAAAGTCAGTTGACCGGGAAATCGATAATTTCTTAAATACCATAAATGAAAAATTCACCGACATAAGTGTTAATGGAAGAACGGTTGTAATGAACGTGGGGGTATTGGATGGGGCAACGTTTGATCTCGATACAGAAATTGGTGGAGAAGGGGATTTTTTGTCCGATGTTATCGAAGATTGGGTGTACAGCAATTCGTTCAATAATTACTACCATGTACAGGGGACAACCTCTAATAAAATATTATTCGATATAGTAAAAATTCCGATTAAGGATGATAAAGGACGTAATTTTAGAGTTTCAAAATTCGCTTCGTTGTTTGTTAAGTATTTAAATAGTATCGGATATTCAAGCTCTCGGGTAATAAACGGAAATAATATAACGATAACATTAGAAGAAAACGATTCAGATGAACATTAGTTGGAGTTTAGTAGCTTTTTTGTTGTGTTGTAATTCGTATTCATTTGGTCAAGATTCCCAATATACATCAGAGAATTTACCTCTTCAGGTAGTAATGGGAGAAGGGCTTGAATCAAATCACCATGATTTTACCTCGACGTTTTCAAAATCCATATCCGATAAGTTCATATTGGATGACTATGCTATACTGCAAGTAGAAGTAAATGGGATATTTGAAGATCCGAAATCTATAGAAGGAATAGAATCTCGAACTTTTGTGAATGGAAGATTTGAAATAAAATTGCGAAATCTAATCGATGATGCAGTGGTGTGGACTGAAAAATTCAAATCAATGGGGAAGGCGAGCAACGGACGACTGGCTATCTCTGATGCCGTTCGGAAGTTTGCTTCTAATGCTTTGTTTATTAAAGATCTACAGGGTGAGATAGAGAAAAATTATTCAAAGATTCTTTCGGAAAATTGCGAAAACACCTTGAATAAAATCACGAAGCAAGGATCTTGGGAAGAACTTAATAGAGCATTCCAATTGCTACAGTATTTTGAATCCAGCCCATGTAGTGAATCAGCCGCTGTAAGAGTATCTGACGTGAGTACTGCTATTGATGAAATAGCTTGTAAAAACGTGATGCATGACCTCTCCATACGAATCGAATCTGGCCAATTTGACTCTAGATTTGTCTTACTAAAATTATTATCTATATCTCCTGATGCAACTTGTGCCAATGAAGCGGTTGAGCTAGCAAAAAGAATGGGAGAAATGAAGGGTAGATTCAATCAAAGCGATCGAACGGTTATTTCGCAATATGTTCAAATACTATTGTTGGACAAATCCACAACGCGCAGTAAAAGTTATCATCAACTACGTTGGCACTATTGACGAACTTTATTACATTTTGGATATCTGAATAGTCGAAATGCTTTTCGGCTCATGCACGTTCTTTAGTATTAAATGAGTTTTACGAAAAGTACATTCATACCGAATACGCTGCGGCAGTATATGTTTCTTTCATCCTAAATATTTCATACTTTCATTCGTTAATAATACGGATGAAATCTATTTTTCGACAATTCGCCTTCCTTATCGGCTTCATATTCTTAATGTGGGCTTGTAAGCCTGTTTCGCAAATAACTTCAGGTGAAGATGCGTATAGGTATCGACGATACCCCGAGGCAACAACGATGCTAATAGCCGAAATTGAGAAATCAAAGGATGAGGCTGTGATTGCCCGAAAATCGTATTGGGTAGGAGAGAGTTTTCGACTGATGAATGATGATGAAGCATCCATTAAATGGTATCGCCAGGCTTATGAATTAAGTAAAAACCAAATTAGCCTGGAGGCGTACGCCACAGCTGTTTTACGCAACCAACAATATAGTAGTGCCAAGAAGCTCTTTGAAAAGTTGGTTGATGACTATGGACGAAAGGAAGCCTGGGATGTGGCAATAAAAAGTTGCGAAGCCGCCAAAACTTGGATTTCAGAACAGGATGTAGACAAATATGTAATCAGGAAGTCAAAAATCAACTCACCATTTTCTGATTATTCACCGACCTTTTTTAAAGATGTGTTGGTATTTACGAGTGACCGTAATGAATCAAAGGGTGATGCTTACCATTGGACTGGTGTGCAGTTTACAGACTTCTACAGGACTCGAGAAGACCCAAAGCTGGATCAACTGCTATTTAAAATAAACGGTCCGTACAATGAATCAGCCATAGCATTTAATTCAAAGTATGAACATGTCGTGTACACCCAATGCGGCAGTGGAGAAAGTGAGGTGGCGATAGAATATTGCCGCCTGATTGAGGCGCGCTGGAACGACGATGAACAGGTTTGGACAAACTTTAGGAAGTTGCCATTTTGTAAGTCCGATGTAAATTATGGCCACCCCACATTTTTCAATTCCGATAAAG
>JANQSS010000188.1:65000-245481 GCA_028279185.1 Saprospiraceae bacterium
ATCGGGCATCAAGTCCATTACCGAAGCTATGGATGTACATCTCTGATGTACGTGGTAGGGGAGCATTCCAGCATCACTGAAGTCGTATCGTGAGATACGGTGGAGATTCTGGAAAAGAAAATGTAGGCATGAGTAACGATAAAATAGGTGAGATACCTATTCGCCGTAAGACTAAGGGTTCCTCGATCGATGCTAATCAGATCAGGGTTAGTCGGGTCCTAAGGTGTAGCCGAAAGGCGAAGCCGATGGCAAACAGGTTAATATTCCTGTACCCGTAATATCTGCGATGGGGTGACGGAGACGCGTAAGACTGGCCCGGTGACTTAAGTCCGGGTTGAAGTGCGTAGGTGCTGATTTCTATAGGTAAATCCGTAGAATGAGCTGAAACACGATAGTACACCAAAGCCTTGGCTGCGGTGATAAAGTCCCAAGCATGCTTCCAAGAAAAACCTCTAAGCTTCAGGATATTACGGCCCGTACCGTAAACCGACACAGGTAGTCGAGGAGAGTATCCTCAGGCGCTCGAGTGATTCGTGGCTAAGGAACTAGGCAAAATGGTCTCGTAACTTCGGGAGAAGAGACGCTCTGTTATTAAATGGAGCCGCAGTGAAGAGGCCCAGGCGACTGTTTAGCAAAAACACAGGACTCTGCAAATTCGTAAGATGAAGTATAGGGTCTGACACCTGCCCGGTGCCGGAAGGTTAAGGAAGGTTGTTAGCTTTCGGGCGAAGCAATCGACTGAAGCCCCGGTAAACGGCGGCCGTAACTATAACGGTCCTAAGGTACCGAAATTCCTTGTCGGGTAAGTTCCGACCTGCACGAATGGTGTAACGATCTGGGCACTGTCTCAGCCACGAGCTCGGTGAAATTGAAGTATCGGTGAAGATGCCGGTTACCCGCAACGGGACGGAAAGACCCCGTGAACCTTTACTACAGCTTCACATTGGGTTTGAATATAAGATGTGTAGGATAGGTGGGAGACTTCGAAGCTGCGGCGCCAGTCGTGGTGGAGTCGTCCTTGAAATACCACCCTTCTTATATTTAGATTCTAACCTCGCTCAGCGGGGGACATTGTGTGGTGGGTAGTTTGACTGGGGTGGTCGCCTCCTAAAGAGTAACGGAGGCTTGCAAAGGTACCCTCAGCATGGTTGGTAATCATGCGAAGAGCATATTAGTATAAGGGTGCTTGACTGTGAGATCGACGGATCGAACAGGTAGGAAACTAGGCTAAAGTGACCCGGTGGTTCCGCATGGAAGGGCCATCGCTCAAAGGATAAAAGGTACTCCGGGGATAACAGGCTGATCTCCCCCAAGAGCTCATATCGACGGGGAGGTTTGGCACCTCGATGTCGGCTCGTCACATCCTGGGGCTGAAGAAGGTCCCAAGGGTTGGGCTGTTCGCCCATTAAAGTGGCACGCGAGCTGGGTTCAGAACGTCGCAAGACAGTTCGGTCCCTATCTGTTGTGGGCGTAGGAATATTGAGGAGGGCTGACTCTAGTACGAGAGGACCGAGTCGGACGTACCTCTAGTGTACCAGTTGTGCCGGAAGGTGCATTGCTGGGTAGCTATGTACGGTGTGGATAAGCGCTGAAAGCATCTAAGCACGAAGCCAACTCCGAGATGAGTATTCCATTCCTTTATTGGATGAAGGGTCCCTGTAGACTACAGGGTTGATAGGCTATAGGTCGAAGGCGTGTGAGCGTCGTAGCCGAGTAGTACTAATTACCCGATAGCTTCCTTTTTTTACTTTTTAAAAGTAAACACGTATAATTTCACATACTTTGCTTTCTGCTCCATCTGTTTTTTCTTTTCCAGCGTAATTATTACTTTTTATGCGGGAATACCTATGAATAAAACCCAACGAAATAGATTTATCTAATGAGATGAATCGAAAATTTTATGGTGGTTATAGCGAGGGGGTTCCACCTCTTACCATTCCGAACAGAGAAGTTAAGCCCCTCAGCGCCGATGGTACTGGTACTGCCGGGAGAGTAGGTCGCCGCCATTTTTTTTAAGCCTTATCTACTATAGATAGGGCTTTTTTTATGCGAAAAATCTGGATGTGGCAACCCTGCTCTTAGCCTATCTTCTGCTGGGAGGCCACGATTCCCTCTTTCCAAAAGCCCGTTTAGGACTTTTGGTCTGTTCCGTTGCACCAGAGAAATTCAATTCGACTGCTATTTTTGGTTTGCCCGGTTTGACCACAATGAAGCAAAAGCTTCTGGTACCTCCTGATTAAATATCGTATCACATCTACGCAACTTGAGATAAATATTGTGCACAGGTCTATTGGTGTATGTGCTGGTTACCGCTATATCATATTATTAATTTTATTAATGCGTGGCATGGTTATTGAAATAGAGTAGGTAGTATTCAGCTAAATATTTGATCAATGAAGACTCAACTGACTATCCTACTCCTATTTCTTGGCCTCTTCGGCTTTATTTCTAGCTATGGAAATGGGCTTCATGATAATTTTGAAGTCCAAACAGAAAGGGCTGAATTGTATGAGCGGACTTCATCGGCTTTGAAATTTGAATCCGATTCGCCAACATATATGGTAAAGCTCGAACCGAACATAGAAGGCGCCATTATGTTTGCGATAGGTCGTCACGGCTATCTGACAACAGCTCGAGTTAAGAATCTCTTTTTTGGTGTCTTAATTGAAGGCTTTAAGTTTGGAGAAGTAGTTGCTCCAATTTTTAATCTAGATGATAGTTATAAAACAGTTGGTGTTGATGGTAATTTTCTTGTTTTTAAATCTAATAATCAGCCAATATCTATCACATTTAACACAGCCGTCGACTCCATCAAATTACACTTTTCCAACTCGCATGGCTTAAATGTGCAGCAGTTTTTAACTATTGAAGGTTTACAAGTTATCGATGAAGTAGAAAATTTAGCAAATCCGGCGCTTACAAATTGTGATCAAAGGTCAATTATGATCGGAGTGGATGGATCTTCGTCTATTGACAAAAAAGAGCGAAAAATAATTGCAAAGCAATTCAGAGAATTGTTTAAAAAAACGTATATCGACTTGGATTCGAATCTGATTTCGTTAATGGAATTTGGAAAGGAAGTATATTCCATATCAGAGGCTATGGAGAAAAAAGTTATTGTCAAAAATTTTAAGGAATACCAAAAAAATAAAAATAAAGCAAATAGGAAGACATCCTACACGAATTGGGAAGCCGCTTTTGAAAAAGCAATCGAACGTAGCCCGGATGTCTTTGTTTTTGTAACTGACCGCTGGAGTAATTACGGTGAAAACGGACCCGCCTCATTCAACGAGCAATTCCGACGACTTGTAATTAAATGCCGGAAATTAAAGGCGAATGGAACACGCCTACTTTTTATCACATCTGGCCTGAATGGTGACTACAGAGGTAATTATGCTTTGTATGCGATGCTCAGCCAATATGATACAAATGAACTCCAAGATGATAAGATTTTTGCAGCCGATCTGAAAACGGTTGACCTGGTGTCGTTAGAGGATTTTACTGCATTTAATCATCTCGATCTTTCGTCACTATTGGAGTGTCACATTCAGGATGTAGGAGATGAACCGCTCGCGGATGTCACATCATCATCCATAGATTAGTGTTTACAGGGCAAAACCTATTATGGTTTTTGCATATGCTTCACTTGTATTTTAAAAGTATATAGTATGCAAATGCAACAGGCGAATGAATACTTACACCTAACACAATTTATTTTTCTTGACTTGATTAAAATTGATTTCCTTCCGGGAGTTTGATCCGACATGCCCTCTGCTTTTTGTATTCAATATTAACAGTAGAAAGGATATCTTAATCTCCTGAGCACATTCCCTGAGGCGATATACTTTGTGCGTAATAGACTTGGATTCCTTTCACTTTATTTGATAGAAGTATACAATTTCGTGAATTCTCCATAGCTGCTTAACCTTTGCATGCTAGACAAAAGTGATAGTTGGTTACAGATAAACATTATAACTTACGTAATACCAAACATAATATATTTGATTTCTTAATGTGTGGTGATTATATTTAAGGATTATAAACCATCAACTCACCATCATGAAACAAATCTTACTTAGCTTTTTTTTATTTATTTCCGTAGGCCTGTTTGCCCAAGTGACCACCTCAAGTTTGAGTGGAAAAGTGACCGATGCAAATGGTGAAGGGCTTGTTGCCGCAACGGTGACCGCCACACATACTCCTTCTGGGACATTTTACGGAGCTATCACTTTGGATAATGGGAGTTATTACATTCCTAACATGCGAATTGGGGGCCCCTATACAGTAGAAACGAGTTATGTAGGTTATCAGACAGCCACTTCTAATGATATCTACCTTTCTCTTGGACAAAAGTTTACGCTCAATGTCAGATTAGAGGAGTCCGGGTTGGGCTTGGACGAAGTGGTGATTAGCGCCAAAGTTGATCCTATTTTAAATGGAGAAAAAACAGGAGCAGGTACGACAATTAGCCGTGATCAATTGACAGCATTACCAACTATTTCCAGATCAGCCGACGACTATACACGACTGAATCCGATGTCCGCAGAGGGAGGATCTTTTGCGGGGCGAAACGATCAATTTAATAATTACAGTTTGAACGGCACGATATACAACAATCCGTTTGGTTTGGATGCGGCTACTCCCGGTGGGCAATCAGATGCGCAGCCAGTTTCGCTCGATGCGATTGATCAAATTAGTGTAAATATCGCCCCATATGATGTTACACAATCTGGGTTTACCGGTGCGTCAGTGAACGCTGTTACAAAATCCGGGACTAATAATTTCGAAGGAAGCGTGTATGGATTCTTAAGAAATAGCGATATGACTGGCTCAACAATTGACGGTACTGATGTGGCAATTGGCGATGAAAAATCTTCACAGTTTGGCTTTGCCATAGGAGGGCCAATTATCAAGAATAAAGTGTTCTTCTTTGCCAATTTGGAAATCACCAACCGTTCCGACTTGGGATCACCTTTTGTGCCTAATACAGGATCAGGAGCCAACAATGAATCACGCGTCTTGGCTACAGATATGCAATTGGTTTCTGACCTACTTCGCGAAAACTACAATTATGAAACGGGTGCTATTTCCAATTTCAGATATGATAAAGACAATACAAAGGCATTAATAAAATTGGATTTTAATTTACATAAAAACCACAAGTTATCTGCCACGTATAATTTTCTCGATGCATTCAAAGAACAGCCGGCTCATCCTTCTGCGATAGGCAGAAGAGGACCAGACTTTACGACATTGCAATTTGAGAATTCAGGTTATAGAATCAACAACAAAATAAATTCAGGAATTGTCGAATTAAAATCTGTGTTCGGAAATATGGCAAATAAATTACAAGTGGGATATACCGCATTCCGAGACAATAGGGATCCTTTTTCAGAGCCCTTTCCGGTGATTAACATTGCAAAAGGAGGTATAAATTATATTATTGCTGGCCATGAACCGTTCTCGGTGAACAATGAACTCAGCCAAAATGTATTTCAGATAAACAATAATTTTAATATTTATAAAAACGATCATAATATAACAATTGGCGGTGCATTCGAACGATTTGAATTTGATAATTCGTTCAACCTTACAGCATATGGTTTTAGGGTATTTGCTCCGGGTTTTGATATTTCCGAAGCGACATCCGTTTTAACATCTGCAGAATTTGCAGCTGAAGTGCAAGCGGCGCGAGATGCATTTGCATCTAATAATGCCAATGATAGTTGGGCCTTGGCCGAAACTAATTTGGGCCAATGGGCGCTCTATGTTCAAGACGAATGGCAGGCATCCGACAAGTTCGCACTAACACTTGGTCTTCGAGTGGATGCTCCGTTGTATTTTAATACAGATGAACTCATTCAGGAAAACATAGATAGAAAGGGCGGACTAGTGGCAGACGGTGGCGTTTACGCACCGGATGTCGTCTATTATAATGCTGAAGGTGAGCCTGTATCGTACACGCACACGGATTTACCAACAGGAAATATTTTAATTAATCCCAGGCTTGGGTTCAATTATGATATTAACGGTGATCGTTCTGCTCAGTTGCGTGGTGGCACGGGATTGTTTGCCGGTAGATTTCCTGCGGTATGGATAGGGAATCAGGTTGCCAACCCCGATTTCTTTTTTTATAATATGACAGATCCGGATTTTAAATTTCCGCAAGTATGGCGCACGAGTTTAGGGTATGATAAAAAAATAGGTGATTATACAGCAACGGTCGACTTGTTGTATACGAAAGATTTGCAAGCGCAGATGGTACAGAATCATGGATTGCGACTACCTGGTGGCACCTTGAGTGGGGTAGACAACCGACCAATTTACAGGCCTGAGGATCGTGCCCAAGGTCCGTTTGGAGGTACAACAAATGCCTACGTTTTTACAAATACTACAAAAGGATCGTCTTTTAATGCATCACTGCAAGTGCAGCGATCTTGGGATAATAATTATATAATGATCGGGTATAACTTTCTTGATGCAAAAGAGGTTAATTCTATAGATGCGGAAATATCGTCAGATGCGTATGATCGGAATCCAGCAAATATTACTCATACCAATGATGCAGATCTGGCTCCATCACTTTATGGAAATCAGCACAGAATACTTGGTGCAATCTCGAAAAAATTTGTTTACGGTGAGCGTTTTGCTACAACGGTAAGTCTATTTGCAGAATATGTAAAGGGAGGACGATATAGTTATACATATGGTGGTGATATAAATAATGATGGTTCAGTCCTGAATGACTTGATATACATTCCAACAGATGCCGAGGTTGATAATATGACGTTCTCAGGAAGTGCTGGTGAGCAGGCAGCACAAAAGGCGGCCTTCAAGGCATATATTGCTCAAGATGACTACTTATCTGACAATCGGGGTGCTTACGCCGAGCGTTACGCTGCGCTATCACCGCTTTATTCCAATTGGGACTTGCGAATTTTGCAGGATATTGCAATTAACTCAAATAACCGATTTCAAATTAGTTTTGACATATTGAATATTGGAAACCTATTTAATGATTCGTGGGGTGTGAGACAGCGAGCAACACTGACAGGTTTGGCCCAGCCTATCGCCGTGAATGTGACGGACGGAAATCCTGTTTACACTTTCGACACAAATCTAACGCAGACATTCTTCGATGATTTTAGAATAACCAGTCGATGGAGAGCACAGGTTGGCCTGCGATTCATCTTTAAGTAAAGAGTTTGGCACGCCGACTTAAAAATAACTCGGCGTGCCAAATGATTTTTATTCGCCCATTTCCTTTATCATTTAAACAATAAATCGGGAGCCTTACTTTTTTACTAATTTTTCTCTAAGAAGCGAAGGATTTTTTAAAAAATAGCTACAATGTATATAAGTCGGTACTCGACCGACGTCTTGTTCTACAAAATAATTACTATTAGCTAAAAAATCTACCTAGCATCGAAGCGGTTGTACCGTGCATCATCAACGGATGATATACTGACGGGAGCTTCAAAATTTTCTGACCATTAAACTATTAGGTATGATTTCAACACAAAAAGTAGGATTTGTTTGGCTCTTGTTGTTATTACTATTACAAGCTTGTAATAGCGATGACACATCAGTTTTAGAAGAATTGGCAAGTGAAAACGAGTTGGGTAATAGCCTTAGGCCGCCTGGCATTGGTCCGGAGGAGCGGCCTCCATCTCCAAGTGTTATTAGAACTCTGTCTCCTGATGTGCTGACATCATGGGACGAACTTTTTCTCGAACTGGATCGATATGCTTACGGTATGCGACCTAATGCCACAGCTCGTTCTATTGCATACATTCACCTGGCGGCTTATGAAACAGTGGTTCCACAAATGAATGGATTCAAGTCTTTGTCCAATCGCCTGAGAGCGTTGAACGTAGACAGGATGGCTTTGGAAAATGTTGATATGCAATTGGCCCTTAATGCTTGCTTGGCCAGCGTGCATGACCATTTTATGATTAATGTGGCAAACGATAAAAAGGCGGAGATAGCCGTTTTGGAGGAAAGCCTCGAGCAAGAATATTCAGTAGGACTCCCGGATCAATTGATTGCCGATTCCAGAGCTTGGGGACTTCATGTTGCGCAACAAATAATTTCTTATAGTACCACCGATGCATCAGCGGAAGCGCAAATCCTCGACCCGCAGCCAGCGTCGTATGTGCCACCTACGGGAGATGGATTTTGGACGTTTAGCGCTGAACCTGAACGTGCCTTGTTTCCTTACTGGGGAGATGTAAGAACCTTCGTTATATCTTCAGAAGAAACAAGCAGCACGGCACCAATTGCATACAGCGAGGATCCACAAAGTGCCTATTATGAACAAATGCTTGAAGTGTTGGAAAGAAACGATGCAGCAAAGGTGGGTCAGAATGACGACTTATGGATTGCGGAATTTTGGTCGGATGATGTAGAAGGGCTTATGATGAGTCCGCCAGGTAGGCAGGTGTCAATCGCCACACAATTAATCAAACAACATGAGACTAATTTAGAAGATGCTTTAGTTCTTATGCTCAAGTTGGGCCTATCATTGAATGACGCCTCTGTTTCAACTTGGGCTGACAAATATCAATATATGGTTATGCGTCCCAATGTCTATCTACAAGCACTTGTCGACCCAGACTTCCAAACAAATCTCTACAGACTAGTTTATTGGCCAAATCCTTCTTTCCCGGGATATCCTTCAGGCCATTCATGCTTCGCGTCAGCTGCTGCAGGAATTTTAATCAATTATTTCGGAGATGATATAAATTTCACTGATAGATCACATGAAGGGAGGACATCATTCTTAGGAAATCCAAGATCTTATAATTCGCTTTCTGAAATGGCTGCAGAAAATGCGTTTTCTCGGGTGCCGTTGGGTGTTCATATGCGAATGGATTGTGCAGAAGGGCTGCGTCTGGGATATGAAATTTCGGATGCAGTTAATCGATTAAAACTACGTTCCAGACCTAGCTAATATCCAAAAGAATCTCGGGGAATACTTTCTTCGAGATTCTTCTTCTATTCTTTGTATTTGTCAATTATCAACTTATATCTCATCAAACGTACGATTACCACGAAGGATTACGATCATTTTGGCGTCGAATGAATAAATGACGTGATGGTTTTGTAATTTGAAAGTTGAGATGTAGCTATATATAAATTAAACCACGAAATTCGCCGGCATCCAACGCGAAATTGATATAGATAAAGTTATTGCTCATGACCGTAAAGAGGTTGGTTACTTGGCACGGGTTATTTCTATATGGGTGTATAATCTCGTTTTGGGTTATGTTCAGCGCGAGGAAGAAGCGGAAGAAATAGTGCAGGATACGTTGTTGGCGGCAATTAATGGGATTGAGACCTTTAATCGGAAATCAACTTTAAAAACATGGGTTTACAGAATAGCTATCAACAAATGTAAGGATGCGCTAAAGCATAAAAGTCGGATGAAACGAAGTGGACATGTACAGTCGCTTTCAGAATTAAATCATGATGGTACGCAAAAATATCAACCATTTCATTTCAATCATCCGGAGATTCAAATGCAAAATACAGAACAGAGTGGATTACTATTTGACGCCATTAATGCGCTGCCAGAAAGACAAAAAGATGCGTTGATTTTGGCCAAAATTGAACAAATGCCGGTGAAGGAGGTAGGCATACAAATGAAATTAAGTCCAAAAGCAGTTGAGAGCCTTTTAACTCGTGCACGGATTAATTTAAAAAAGAACTTGAAAATAGTCGGAATCTCGATTAAAAAATAGGAAGATGGAAAATATAGATGGATTGAAAGACATAGTACTTGAAGCTTTGGAAAATTCCAGTCGCGCGGTTCCTTCGGAGTCCTTCATAAAAAAAATGGAAATACTCGCGTTGGATACGTTACCAAACGTAAAAAATTATTCGAGGCGATTTGTTGTGATCGCGGCGGCCTCTGTATCACTACTAGTGGCAACCAATATTTTCGTATTGCAATCAGTTGAGAGGGCTACTTCACATGTGGAAAGCGAAGTTGAAGAATTGTATGACTTGATTCCTGTTAAATCACTTAATTATGAATAAAACAACTACACTCTACATTATTTTGGGTGTCATTGTTGCGCTGAACATCGGACTCCTTGCTTTTATCTGGAGTGGAAAAAAATTTGATAAACACCCTCCGCACATGCAAAGTAGAAGACATGCAGATCGATTTATTCAACAACGGTTTGACTTTGATGAAAAACAAATGGCGGCGTTTATCAAGAGCAAACGTAGGCAAGAAGAAAAGACAAGAGCATTGGAAAAGGAATTGCATGACGCAAGCATTACGTATTACAACTCGTTTCACCAACGCAAAACTGTCCAGGACAGTCTTCTGGATGAGATATTGGACATAACGGCAGTGATGTATAGAGCAAATTTGGATCATTTTGATGACGTGGATAAAATATGCCTACCAGCGCAAAAATCAGAGATGGATCATTTTATCAAAGGCCTTGTGGACCGAGGGCGCCGAAAGAAGCCCAGTCGTAAATAATAGCTTGATCCAATTGGAATAAAAGAAGAGCATTTTCTCCGTTTTTCTACCGAAAGTAGCCGGTTACTCAATTCCCTTAATAGCGCTGAACCACAAATCGTATCTTTAAGAAAAGTTCAGTTTCATGAAGTGCATTATCATAGATGATGAGCGGCATTGCATAGGTACATTGCGAATATTATTGGAGAATCATTTCCCACGGCTCCAAATCGCAGCTACATGCACAAATGGAATTAGTGGCATAGATGCAATTAAAGAGCATGACCCTGATTTGATATTCCTGGATATTGCGATGCCAAAACTCAATGGTTTTGAGATGTTATCAAAAATAGAAGAACCGAGATTTAAAATTATATTCACGACGGCATACGACAGTTACGCAATAAAAGCCTTTAAAGTTAGTGCAATCGACTACCTTTTAAAGCCCATAGATGCCTTGGAATTGAAAGCGGCTGTTCAAAAATTTCTTGATCAGCAATCGGCAATTTCTCAAGAAATCTCTTCTGACTTTTTGAAAACACAGCTTGAGTTATTTCTCGAAAACGTCAAGGAAAAGTTTACAATCTTTCCCAATATTGCAATTCCCACTATGGATGGTATGGAAATGGTCAAGGCCGATTCTATCCTCTACGTTGAATCCGATAGCAACTATTCAAAATGCTATTTACTGAATGATAAAGTGATCTTGGTTTCAAAGACATTAAAAGAAATGGAAAATGTATTGGCAAAACACAATTTTATACGTGTTCACAGATCTTTTCTAATAAATGTGAACCGCTTAAGTAAATACGTCAAAGGAGAAGGAGGCTACGTAGTAATGGAAAATGGAAAATCGATTGATGTATCCAGAAGAAAAAAGGACAATCTGACAGATCGACTTAAATCATCTTAAATTGAGTTTAAGTAGTTGATAGAGAAGAGTTTCATAGTATTAATTTGTTTGTTTTCGTGTATTTATGCTGTTGCTCAAAGAAATGAGTTAAGAATAATATCTAATGATGGAGCTTCAGCGAATTATTTTTATTCAGCAGTGGCCGAAGACGCTCATGGTTATATTTGGGTGGGTACGGAAAATAATGGCGTGTTTAAAATTGTTGGGCACAATTTTGTAAATTATAAGCACTCACCTGATTCTGAGTTTTCTATCACGTCAGGCTTTATTCATTCGATTAAAAAGGATGAGAAAAACAGATTGTGGATAGGTGCCAGAACTGGACTGTCCTTGATTATACCTGAAAATGATTCTATTATAAACGTTAATTTTAATCTGAAAAAGATATCACCGTACTGTCCACGAGTGTATACGCATATGATGGACGGTAATGGAGGGTATTGGGTTGGCAGTGGCTGCGGTTTGTTACATGTGGATAGCACATTTCAAGTAATTGCTCAATTTGTACCGAAGATACACTTTGAAGGAAGCGGATACGATGAACGTGTCATCTATGCCATTCACAAGGATTGGGAAGATCCAAATATTTTATGGATCGGCACAAGGTGGGGGCTTAAATCATTCAATGTTCAAAATAGAGAATTTACGGTTCATCCAAATCCTAGAAAATGGCACAATCATTTCCCCGATGTTCAGCAATATGGCTATTTTGATATCGTGCAAGTAAAAAGCGGTGAATTGTGGCTGCCGACTTTGTTTTCAGGAGGAATTTTGAGGTACAATACAGTTACGAAATTATGGAACCAATATTTATTTCCGAAAAGTGATAAAGACAACCCCACGTCGGGAAATATGATGCATTCATTAGAATCTCTGAATGATACGACCTTACTGTTTGGAAACAATATTGGGTACGGTGTTTTTAATATAAATAGTACTTCTTATGAGCCATTCAATAATGTTAACTATGGAAGTGATCAAGGATATTTTAGACAATTCCTTGATTCCCGTAAATTGGTTTGGGTTGCTGGAATTTCAGGCCTTCGACGATCAGAAAAGTCAATTTTAGACCATACTATTCCACCAAAGCAACCCAAAATTCAGTATCTAAAATCCAACGGTCTGTCGCGCACTGTACAGGATTTGAACGTGGATACAAAAATTCACATTGATTCGAATGATATAGAAATCAACTTTTATTCAGTTAATTTTCCTTTTTTAACTGGACAAAACAAGCGAGCCAAGTTAAAGGGATTTCGGAATGAATGGATTTACTTGCGGGTTGATGAAAATTTTGTCGTTAATAATTTACCAGCCGGTTCATATCAATTTTCCTATGAAGTTCGCGAAAGTGAACATGCCGATTTATGGATTGCAGGTCAAGACATGTATATTAGGGTTTTTCGACCGTATTATCAAAGTATTTATTTTATTATCTTTTGTCTGTTGATAATAGTCGCTTTGGTTTATTTTTTAGTACACAGACGGATTGCTAAAATAAGGAAGAGACATAGGGAAAAAGTGAACCTTGAACGACAGTTGGCGGAAGTAAAGATGTCTGCTTTGAGTTCTCAGATGAATCCCCATTTCTTGTTTAATACGATGAATTCTATCAATCATTATATTCTAAAAAATGAATCGGAAAGAGCCTCGCATTATTTGACACGTTTTAGCCGCCTAATACGACAAGTGCTGCATAATTCTCAAAAGAAACTCATCACGCTCGACGAAGAGATGAATGCAATGAAATTGTATATCGAAATGGAACAGTTACGTTTTGATGATGGCTTTTTATTCGAATTGTCTGTCTCAAACGACATTGATTTGGAGCATACTCGAATCCCACCAATGATCATTCAGCCATATATCGAAAATGCGATTTGGCATGGTTTGATGCCACAATCCGGCCTTCGAAAACTTATCATAAATATTGAAAAAGAGGCAAAGCATTTATACATCAGCATCAGAGACAATGGCATAGGTCGGAAGGCAGCTCGCGATTTTAATACGCCTTATAGGGAAAAATCAAAGTCCGTTGGGATGTCAATCACCCAAAACAGAATCCAATTGGCCAATCAACTTTATCAAATCAAGGCCGATGTCGAAGTAATCGATTTAGTAGAAGAGGGTAGAGCATTAGGGACGGAAGTTGTCATTTCAATTCCATTCTTGTCAGAAGAAAATGAAACATATCACTAATTGTGTACGTATAATTTGTTCGTTTGCTAGCATGTTTAGCCGCTTACTTTGATTATCCACCGCTCACTCAATACGAATTGAAGGGAAGGATTCAGGCCATTAATTTTGGCTATATCTATAATAATAATTCATTGAAAATGCAATTCAAATTTTTTTTCTGTTTAAGTTTCCTGTTCCTTTTATGTACGTTCTCAATGCGAGATGTATATTGTCAAATTCCTCAAGTAGATGTTGATGGTGTGGCAGGTAAAAATTCGATCCAGGTTACAGGCGGTGAAAATGGTCTCGTCATTCAATCACCTGTAAATTCCGGTATCGTCATGAATGGAGCGGGAACCATTGGCTTAAATATGTTTGGCGCAGGCCAGACAGGAATTAACATTATTCAAACAGGCGGTGATGGTATGTATATGTTTAACATGAGTGGACATGGTATTAATATGGACCAGACATCGGAAGATGGTTTTCGAGTTACCAATGCAGGATGGAGAGGCGGATACTTTTCAAATATGGCATCATCAACATTTCCAGCTGTTCAGATTCAAGCCGGCTCCGATGCAAATATGGATGTGGGTTACATCGGTCATGCCCGTATCGAATCAGACGGAAGCTTTGTTTACTATCTGGACCAAAATGGCAATAGCTCGTCGGACCGATTTTTAGTTGTGAATTCTGATTTGGAAGATGTTTTTGAAGTGAATGAATCTGGTATTGCAATAATTCAAAATAGATTGGATATTCCTCAGGCGACAGGGCGCGCATTGGTGATAAATGATGCAGGGGATGATGGAATTGTTATTTCTGATGCCTTTGACAGCGGAATCAATGTGTTTAATGCAGGCGGCCACGGAGGTTATTTTCAGACGTCTTCAACATCTCCTAATGCCGCCATTGAAGCCCAGGCTGGCGATGACAACAACATGGACATTCGACTCAATGGACATGGGCGCATTGCCAGCGGAGGACATATTCATCTATATCTCGATGATAATAATAATGGTACGAACGATTTTACCATATATCGGACATCGACAAATCCTCAGGGACCTGAAGTATTCTCTGTAAGCGAGACGGGACAGGTTCATGCTAATACTTTGGCGCTGGGCTTTCTTCAAACGACCCCGACAGGCTATGCTTTATCGGTAGATGGAAAAATCATAGCAGAAGAAGTTGTCGTACAATTAACCAATAATTGGCCCGACTATGTATTCGATGAATCCTATTCACTCATGCCACTGTCCGATCTTGCATCGTTCATTGAGAAGAAACGGCACTTACCTAATGTTCCGGCCGCACGGCAAATCGAAAATGAAGGATTGTCAGTTGGAGAAATCCAACGAATTCAAATGGAAAAAATCGAAGAGCTGACGCTTTATATTCTCGAATTACACAAGGAAATAAGTGCGTTGAAAACACAAATGGAAGAAAGTGAGTAAATCTAAATATGGCTTTAGGAAGTCAATATATTAGCTGAACTCCTTTTCGGCTTCAACGAGCATTTCAGTCAGAACGTCCCAATTGATATCATCTTCTTTTTTGAAGCGTATGCAGCTCTTTCCGGTGTTCACCTTACCAAGTTGACTTTTGTAATGACTAACCAGGCTATGAGCACTGCAGTACACAGCGATGTAGTGTTTTTGTGAAGCCACAGCGTACATTGGTTGCCCATTCAGCGTATAAAATGGCATCCCATGCTTAAATTCCAATCTCGCTTTGGGGATATGATCCTTGATAATTTTCATAACACGAGCCAATATTGGCTTCCGATCTTTCGGTATTGCCAATAGGTATGAATTTACATCAGTTGCGCTTTCATATTTCATAATTTCGAATTTACATGTATTGTTTGAAATGAATTACTCAAGGGATTCAACATATTGTTTAAGGCGGCGTAAATCTCGGAACTGTCGTTTTTTCATGGTTCCAGAGAAAAATGGTAGGGCTGCTCGCATAAAAAATGACTTTCCTCGAACCCGATTATTCATTTTAACCAGCGTATTGTCGTCGACTTGACTCAGCGAAATATGGCATTTAAGCGCTACCTGATTATTATTCATTGTGAATCGGATGGAGTTGGGGGGATTCACCTCAGTTACTTCTTCATAAAAAGCAACCTCTTTGTTTCCTTCTTGATATACGAACTTCGCCTTGAAGCCTGCTTCGCCCGGTTGTCCGAAAAGAGGCTCTACCCGTTTGAGATCGGTCATCCACTTGTAGGTGGCCTCCAGGTTTGATAATGCTGAAAACACTTTTTGCCGTGAGGAATTAATTAGAAGCTGATTTTTGATTTCTGCCATGTTTACATTTTTTAAGGATTGAAAAAAAATTGAATACATCGACAAGAATACCCGGAGAATGTGACTATAAAGGCTCAGTTTATAAAGTAAGACCTGTTTTTTTTGAGATTTGGAGCGTTTTGATAAAATGATGTCTTTCGTCAGTCATCCAAACTGAGGTGATTGGCACGGTAGGCCGAAGGAGTGAAGCCTGTGTATTCTTTGAAAACTCGATTGAAGGTAGCTTTTGTGTTGAAACCGGATTCGAACGCAATGGCTAGAATTTTTTTGTCTACATGTTTATTATCGGCCAGTAACTTTTTTGCAGCATCAACGCGATGCCGATTTACAAACTCAAAAAAACCACAACCGTATGACTTATTAATGAGTTCTGATAGATTGTGAGGAGGCGTGCCAATGGCAAATGCTAAGTCCTCTAATTTTAAGTGCTCATTCAAATAAGGGCGGTGTTCGTCCATATACCGCCGAAGAGTGCTTTGCAAAGGATTCGTATAATGTGCGTGGGCTTTTTGATGGTTGAGCGTCAGCGTTTCATTGAATATACGCGGTTCTCTTATGGCTTGGTATCCAACAGCGTATAGGATACAGGCCAGGCATAATACTACAACATAGTCGAATTCGATTCGATGGCTTGAATACAAGACTAAAATGGTAGTGACAATACCAAATAATATGACAAATGCTGTGAATACGTTGACGGCCCTATTCAACCACTTTACTTTAGTGCGATTCCCGTTTTTATTGCGTCTGGTCAGACCTTGTGCCGCCTCGTTTAAAAGGCGACGTGAAAAATAGAGATAGATCAGAATTTGTAAAATTTGTAAATACATAATAACAAATTGACTATCAGGAATTTGTTTGAATTCAGTTGAAGCAAATTGTAAGAAGTAAGATAGTTTTTGGTCTGCCGATAATGTGTAAAATGGTAACATTATCCCGATGAACAGTATTGAGGGCAATCCATGCAACAATATCACCGTTTGCGATGGCATTTTGTATCCTAAATATGTACGTACGTATAAATAAAACAAGGGTCCGATAACGAAAAATGTCGGATAAGTTGTGAATAATAAATGAGGCCACCGCAAGATTAGACCTGATACGCATAAGCCATATTCGATCAAATGAATGGCAAGACTTAGTACGAGAAGTGACAATGTACGATTCGCATGATTCTTGCTTCCACGGTTCCAAAGTACAGTTGAAAGGAGTATACCTTGAATGGCTCCAAAGAAAATGAGAGCGGCCCAAATATTTATTGAGATAGAACCTTCCACGTGTAAATCACAAATATAAGCCATGCTTGATGCTCATGCATATCCCAAACGAGGAATGCTCAGGTGCAAAACGCCAACTATTTGATTTTGTAGAAAAATGCTTGTGTGGACTGTTCGAATTCACGATCTTACATTCGATTAATTAACCAAATAATTTAATATGAAAACGATAATTAACATTATCTCTATTATGCTCTTTCTGCCTATGATAATGGTAGCGCAGACTGACCCTGATGAAGCTGCAGTTAAGAAGTCTGCTGAGAAAATGGTTGAAAAAGAAGGCGAGATGCGTGATGTAGAAAAGAAGGCAGAAATGACTTCGGAAGAAGCTATGGATATGGATAAAAAGTTGTCACAAGACGCCGAAATGAGGGAAGAGGCAATGATGGATGAAGAAATGGATCCTCAGAAAATGATGGAAATGTGGCAGGAAATGATCGCCTTGGGCCCGGAACATGAAAAACTCGCGAAAGATGTTGGCGAGTTTGACTATGTAAATACGTTTTGGATGAGTCCGGGAGCAGAGCCTATGAAATCAACTGGAAAAGTAGTTGTTGAGCCACTAATGGATGGCCGATATTTCCTTGAAACGCATGAAGGATCAATGATGGGTAACAAGTTTACCGGCATGGGGATATCCGGCTATGACAAAGTTGAAGGTCAATACTTTTCAACTTGGATGGATAACCAGGGAACAGGTGTAATGAAATTCACAGGAAATTACAATGAGAAGGGACAGCTCGTATCGGAAGCAAATGTTATTAATCCTATGACTGGTCAGGCAGAGACACATCGTGTGGTCGTGACTCCTGGAGGCCACGAAGGGTGGACCATGGATTACTATTTAGTTAGTATCGAGCAAGCAGCTGATGGTACAGCTAAGGAAAACAACTTTCGCATGATGAATATCGAGTATACACGCACGAAATAATAGACAACTAAGAATTGCTACAATAGCCGGTGCTTGAATCAAGGCCGGCTATTTTTATTCTGTCCTTCAATAGAAGGATATTTATTCTTGACTTTCTATATTTGTGGCCCCGATTTGATGGGGCAGTTCTAGGTGACGTGGGTGAGTGGCTGAAACCACTGGTTTGCTAAACCAGCAGTCTTGGAAACAGGGCTCGGGGGTTCGAATCCCCCCGTCACCGCTAAATTGGATAGGAGTGAACAGTTTCCATCAAAATTGTACATTTGCATCCGTTTTGCACCTATTTTCGGGGTGTAGCGCAGTCCGGTTAGCGCACCTGCTTTGGGAGCAGGGGGCCGCAGGTTCGAATCCTGCCACCCCGACTAAGGTCACTCAATAATTGGGTGACCTTTCTCATTTAAACCAAGATGTACATCATTTACATTCTTCATTCCGAATTACTGAAACGTTTTTATGTGGGATCGACCGGTCTGCCCTTAAAAAATCGACTTCGACGTCATAATAGCCAAAATAGCGGATTTACGGGAAATTAAACGATTGGATTATCGTATTCCATGAGGAATTTACCGCTATACAAGATTCGAGAAAGCTTGAGAAAAAGATCAAAAAAAGAGGAGCTCAAAGATTTCTAGATGACGCTACTCATGAATAACCAGAACGAAATGTGTTGCACTAATTCTATTGTGTAAGATTGATGCTTTTACCATTTCGTGATATCGCAGTCCGTTAAGCGCATCCCGCCATTGGCGGAGGGCCGCAGAGCCAGTACCGCCGTTGGGCGGTATTCGAATCCTGCCACCCCGACTTGTCGCGAATGTTGAATTTTAACACATTAACGAATCAGGAATATCCTTAAAGAAAATAGGAATCCAGATATCCTAGGCACGCAGCTTTCTTAGAGCCTTTTGCGGTATTAAATGTGTGAGAATTCTTGAATAGGTTTTATAGTAGGTAGAAAGCATTGTTTTGTATCAATTCAATTGGAGTTCTTGAGCGCGCATATACTGTCGGATTATGTACGTTCGAGAACTTTGTAACGTTGGCGGTTTTCAAGTTTACCAAAAACATTATTCCACTAAATTGACTAATTTGGAATGATACAATCTCAATTAATTTTATGACTGAATTAATAAGAAATCTGATTAACCAGAATACAGTAGTTTGTTTTAGGGTCGGTATTTCGCTGGCGTTTATGGTTATGTCAGTCATATGCTTTTCTCAGGCAAATCAATGTGCCGGCAAACCTTATGATGTAAACCTCAAGAAAGTTTGGATTTATACTCAAGACAGTTCGGACTTTATTCAGCTGACAGATGAAATTCGGTTAAGAAACAAGGTGGATTTTAAGCGGTTCACAGGACCGCAGTTTGCAATTGTATCATCACACAATATAAACAAGAAAGAAAAAAAAGATTCAATTGTGTCTCATCCGGTAGCCTTTGTTAGTGGCGGAAGACTTCGAGTCAAAGCTATGTTTGAATCGAAAACAAAGAGGCGTTTATTTATTCGAGCGCGTATAGTATTGAATCCAAATGATACGTCCTGGCTTCCTTCTCAAGAAGTAATTGCGAGGGATAACAGACTTATTTATGACTGGAGAGACATGGATAGGGTATTCCAGGAATCTAAAATTTTATATGTACCAACCTTCTTAATTAGATGGGAAGGTTCAAATGATAATCTAAAGTGGTCTAAAATAGACGAGAGTTTCAATGCGCTGTACGTCACTTACAAGCGTCCTTCAGACAAGTTGAAGGAAATATCCCACACACAAATGCATATTTCCTGCATTGCTTCATCAAAGTTGAGTCCGGTACCAGATAGCCTGGAGCATATTATCGTAGAAGAAATATTTACCAATGCATTCATGAATCGGAATAATAAATTTCCCGGAATTAGGAGGAAAGCAGACAATATGCTACTCACATATTATAAACATAAGGAACCTAGCGATGACTGTGCTTCTAGTGCTAAAGACTTGCTCAAAACAAGCGATGGAAGATGTACCGCGTGGGCTGATTTTTTTATTGAGACTGTGAGAATTCAGGGCATTGAAGATATAAGTAAGGTCCTTGTGCATTTTAATGCAAGAAATGCTCGAGCCACTCCCAAAGAAAAGACTCGGGCTATAGACATCCTAAAAAACAAAGTGAAGGACAGCAAGAGGATTAGCGTTAGCAATAAATACTACTTCTTAATCAAGAATTGGGGAGATCTAAAAGTATGGTCAATGATTTTGATTCCATGTGATGTTCAATACCCCGAACGAGAACAGGATTTTGATTCAGCGACTTGGGCTTCAGGTCAAAACGGTATTATGGGACAGGGAGGTGTTATGAATCCTAGATCTATTTTTGATTCACATGTGTTTACTAAGTATGGCAATAGGATTTATGACCCTTCTTATGGGATTAAATCTGATTGGGACAATATAGAGGACTTCGAATCAAGATGCTTAGCTGCCACAAAAGGCTTAATACTCAGTGTTGAAAGGCGGACAGGAGATACGGAATTCTATTTCTGTGTCTTAGGTGTGAATTCACCAGATCAAGATTTGCATTATAGGCAATACCAGTAAAAAGATAGGTTAGGTATTTGATTGTACTAATGTGTATTTCTTGAAGTATGAGTGCCGTTACCTTAAGTTAGAAAGGCAATCAAGTTGCAGTTTGTGAACAAATTGCACGATTTATGCTTTTATAGGTTTACTTTCGACATCTTAACAGCTTTGTATGAAAAAGATTCTTGCTTTTGGTGCCAGTAGCAGCATTCATTCGATTAATAAAAAGCTCGCCACATATGCGGTGCACCGTATGGACGACATAGAGCCCACTATATTGGATTTGAATGACTTTGAAATGCCAATTTTTAGCGTAGACAAAGAAAAAAATAACGGTATTCCACCGTTAGCTCATGATTTCTTAGATCATATTAAGACGGCGGATGGCTTAATTATTTCTTTTGCCGAACACAATGGAGCGTATTCGACGGCATTCAAGAATATATTTGACTGGGTATCGCGAATCGATGGAAATTTATGGAATGGGACACCCATGTTTGCTATGGCAACTTCACCAGGCGGCAGGGGAGGTATGACCGTTCTGGACATAGCTAAAGGAAGGTTCAAATTTATGGGAGGTAATATCATAGCGTCGTTTTCTCTACCTTCATTTTTCGACAATTTTAATGAGGTGGATGGAATTACAGATTCGGACCTGAGGGCGCAATTCGAAGATCAACTAGCAGTTTTTAAACGGGCCATTTCAGGATGAAAGACATTACGGTAATAGGCGCTACAGGAAGGTTGGCCATTCCCATAGTTCGAAGCCTTGTAGATAAAGGCTTTAGGGTAAAAGCTATAGTACGCAATACAGAAAAAGCAATTGTATCGCTACCAAGTACTGTTGAAATACTAAAAGCGGATTTAGAAGATGTACCGGATTTGACGAATGCCTTGCGCAAGACTGAATACATTTATTTACATCTTGCGTCAAAGGACATCGAGGCAGATTTCGTACCTGAAATTCACGGTATTCAAAACGTTGTAGATGCAGTTGATAAGAAATCAATCAAACAAATAATTCAAATATCAGGAGTTGGTGCGGTACGACCTGACTTTCATGCAAGAGGTGAAATTTATTTTACAAATGAAATCAGACGAAAGGGTTTTTCTATCTTAAAAAATTGCGGAATTCCGTTCACGTTATTGCATGCCTCTTGGTTTCTTGATGCTATTTCATGGTTCGAAAAAGATGATCGAATCATTATTCAAGGGAAGCAAATCCACCCCATATATTGGACTAACACTTTGGATTTTGCTAATGTGCTAATGAAATCTATTGGCAATGAATCGGCGTATAATCGAGACTTAATTGTTCAGGGAAATAAGGCATTGACAATGTTAGAGGCAGCGAGGTTATTCAATGATATTTGTCGAAATGGAAAATTGAGAGTCGAGCAAGAAGACGATACTTTGGGGCTATTTGCGTATTTCGACAACTTTAAAGAGGAATTAATTGCGCAAGACACATGGTCATTAGTTGGCCCACCAGCATTGGCGCCGGCTGATTTTTTTAAAACCCTTCAGTAGTTTTTATTTCTCGTTTTTGATCTCTACTATCTTGTCCAAAATGGCAGCGACGCGGTGATTAAATGTATGATTGGCCCTGATGAAATGAATAGCTTCTTCATTGGTCTTCCTATTTTTTACATTTCGGACTAAGTTCTGGAAGGAATTGATGTCTTCGTATACGTGAATATGGCCTTTGAAAAAGGATTTGAGTCCTTGAACCTCATCCGATACAAGCTGACCGCCACATGCTAAAACATCATATAGTCGATTTGAGTAAAATCCATGTTCCCGCATACTGGGCCAGTGGTCATTTATTATGATTGAAGCTGTGGAGTAGTAATAACGTAAGAGGTGATTTGGAACATGATTTGCTTTAACCCAATTGGAAGGAACGATTTGATCCCAATTAGCACCTATGATGTCAAGAGGAATTTGGGACTCTGTCGAATATTGTATGCCCAACCTATCCGTGTGTCTGGAATTTGCGACGTACAAACGCTCATAAGGTGTTAAATTATCATTTGAGTCCGGATAGAAAATATTAACATCTGTACACTGATGTAATACAGAAACTGAATTTTGGATTTTCGAATCTAAAACTTGAGCAAAAGACTCGGATGCTACAAAAATATGATCGAAACCCTCCAGATGCTCTGTACGTATTTGCTCAGGATGTGAAATAATCCAAAGAATATTTATTTTATCGGGTTCGGGTTCATACTGATAAAGGCCGGCAATGATCAGATTTATTTGCATGGAATTCTGCTCGTCGTACCAATGTGATTTTAAATCAATTCGCACATCACAATTAGATTCTCGAAATGCTTCTGCCAGAGATTTTGCAAAATGATAATCTCCCCATGAGGTGAGGTCGTCGTCAGTGGTCGCCGAAATTTTAATAGCTATAGAATTTGACACACCATGATGAAGTTCTAATATAGAATTGAGTTCTGCTGCTCTATGGGTATATGTATGTTTTGCCAATACCTCCTGTTGCAATAATTCAAAAGTTGCAGTATAGTTTTTTGGTGAACCAAGAATATGATCGATTTGGTCTATTAATTCTTCGGAGGAACCATAGGTTGGGAACTCATTTTCGAATAATGCTTCTACTGCTTGTGTATTGTTAGTTAAAATTTTTTTTCCCATACCCAAAACATCAAATATTCGACTGTTAACTGATTCCCACTTTGATGTAGATTCGTTTGAATCATCTAAAATGAGTTCAGACGATGCGTAGACGTCAGGCATATTCTCATAACTCAATTGGCCTTCATGATAGGAGGAGAAAGCACCTTTGGTTGACCATCCACGTCCAAACACTTTAAATTTGTACGGAAGAGTATAGGGTATCAATTGTTTTTCTATTTCGCGTTCGGCATGCCAGCGATTACCCGTGAAGCACAACTCTGATTTGTAACTTGGATTCATAACACCCTTTGCAAATCTTGTTGGATTTGTCGCGATGGGAAAAACGTAAGCCTCTTTTTTCGTAACTTCAGAAATGAAGTCTTTTATTTTTTTTGACGAACATAGAATTATATCGAAAGATTCGAACCAGGGTTTCATTATCCAATATTCGGCATAACTTCTAACCCAGCCGATTTTGATGGCAGATGATTTTAACGTCCTAACGTCAAACTCAAATAATAATGAAATGATAAGGTCCACTGGTTCATTTAGCTGTGTTTGCTTATCTATTAGTTTGCACGACCAACCATATTCTTTTTCACATGCAGCCGCAAGTTCGAGTGCGGTAAAGACATCACCTTGTGCAGCTGTCTTCCAATCATTATTGCTGACCAGAAAACCGCATGTCGAAATTTCATGGCTAAAATGTCGTCGTAAGATATTCGGACCTATCGCAGCGCTTTTTGATTCTACAAAATACTCAGCTTCAGTGAGGTACTGCTTCGTCATATTTTGAAGATGATCGATGCCCAATGTGCGCGGTTTTCTGCCAAGTAGTAATTCTATAAAACGTATAACTCGATGGCCAACTTTCCACCTTGCAGAATTTTTGATAGCATCTAATTGTTCTGCGAATGCAGAGACATAAATGCGAAAGAGGTCATTTTGTATATGCTTGTTTCTTCGCCTTTTCAATCTGTACCACTTTTTTGTACACGCAGTTGTTTCATGACTTCTATTGCATTAATATATGAAAGTTCCGCATTGTTAGTCATCCAGCCTTTTTTATAAATCCTCCAGTGTAATGATAATAAATGTTGTACGGGATTTGTCTTGGAAACAAAGATCTTATCCAGGAGTCGTTTGTGCCAATGAGGGTGTCTTATTTTTAAGATCTCATATTGCAATTTTCTGCGCATATATGCATCGAAGTATACCTTAACATTGTTGCTCACAAATCGAATATACTTTTCATTTTTCTTATCGAGAGCCAATGCTGCTTTCATCCGCTGCAAAGACAAAAATGAGAGAGTTGATTCTCCCATATTAATCTCACGAAATTGTCCGTATCCCGTCACGTTAGAATCGTGTTGGATATAAGCCTGTTGCACTTGATCGAAATAGGCCAGTTTATTGTCAACGGCTGCATTGAGGCCTAACCAATGATCATGAAATGCATTGCCCAGACGAGCCGGAAATGGGAGAAGTTTACGCAACAGAGATGTTCTAAAAATCGAAGCTGATCCTGTGACCGTATTAGCTAATATCAAAGCTGACATACTTTTGTAATGATTACTTCGCTGATTCCAAAAGGTTGGCGAAATTATGTGACCATTTTCATCTTCGATGACCATATCATTGTACAAGAGATGTGCCTCGCCAATTTCACTTATTAAATTTGCCAATTTATCTACGTGCCAATAATCGTCTTGATCGGCCAATGCGACAAATTTAAATTGTCGATGAACACGATTAAGAGCCCTCTCAAAATTATAATAGAAGCCTAAGTTGCTTTCGTTTCGATATACATGAATCCGATCATCCGTAGCCGTGCGTCTACATATTTCACGGTAGTTTTCGGCTGTTGAGCAGTCGTCATTTATAATTAACCTCCAGGATATTTCCGTTTGTTCAATAATCGAATTTAGCTGCCTTTGAAAAAGAACAAAATTGGGATTATGCGTCGCCATACAAATCGCCACTTTGGCTGCAGGAAGTGCTTCTGGCGCGTGTATTAAGTCATCATGAACTAACTCATGGCATAACTTTAATTTGACGACTTTTTTTGGTAGAGTTAAAAATATTTCTGCCTCCAGGAAATTCTCCTCAATGTCATTAGAGTTCAAATAATGACAAAAATGTAATCGATCCGGAAGCAGAGTAGTCCCAAAATAATCGACGTTGTCTATAGGTTGTGGAACTTCAAACAACTCCATTGGTTCATGTGAATTCCCGTTAACCACCAGCGTCACCTTTTCAATCCGATCGATATTGCCGGAAATCCAGCCACTGATGGGCCAAATGGTCCCCAACCCTCTAATGAGCGGTTGACCAAATACTTGATATAGTCCGGTATTGTAGTCGGTAGACAAAACTATGCTCAGTGATGATGTAATGCTATAATGACCAAAGGTACAAATTGTGCATACCTGCCCACATGTGTTAAAGCTCCGTATTTTTAACTGCTCATATAGCTCAGTAATGTCCTAAATGCATGAATAATTGTACCTTGACCACGCAGATATAATCCTGTTATGAAATCATACCTTTTTTTAATTCTGTCGTTAATTGGAGTTGCTTTTTCCTGGCCTGTATTTGGTCAGACGATGGGATTGATACAGCAATCTGAATTTTCATATAATGGATATACATTGTTGTTTCCTTCGGCTTCTAGGAGTGTTTTTCTCATTGATAATTGTGGTAAGCTAGTTCATCAATGGAATACAAATTATTCGCCAGGATTGTCGACTTATCTGATGGAAAATGGTGATATCATACGTACCGAAAGAATTTCCAGCCCTTTTCCAGGAGGAGGCTCAGGCGGGCGAATCGAGCGAATCAATTGGGATGGTGATGTTCAATGGGCGACGAATTTTAGTACTTCTACTTATCACCAACATCACGATGTTGAGGTGTTGCCAAATGGTAATATTTTGGTTATTGCCTGGGAAGATATTCCTGAAGATTCTATAGCATTGGCCGGAAGAGAATCGCTGAGTGGTTTTGGGTTTTGGTCCTGTCTGATAGCAGAAATTGAACCAAGTGGGACCTTTGGTGCGGAAATAGTCTGGCAATGGCGCGCAGCAGATCATTTAATTCAGGACGTAGATTCATCCTTGGCCAATTTTGGTGTGATCAGCGAACACCCGGAACGGATCGATGTAAATCTATCTCCAGGTGCAAGCCCAGATTGGTTGCATGTTAATGGCATAGATTACAATGCGGAATTAGATCAAATCATCTTGAGCGTCCATGATGTGCATGAGATTTGGATAATCGATCATAGCACGACAACTGCTGAAGCCAAATCAAGCTCCGGGGGGAGGTCTGGAAAAGGTGGCGATCTGCTCTATCGATGGGGTAATCCTCAGAATTACGGCATGGGGAATACGGCTGATCAAAAGCTCTTTGGTCAACACGATGCACAATGGATCGAACCGGGTAGTCCGGACGCGGGTGCTATTCTGGTTTTTAACAATGGGCAGAATCAACCAGGTCCTCAACGATCAACCGTTTTGTTATGGCATACACCATTGGATACTTCAGGGCATTATGTGCGCTCGACAAATGAACCTTTTGGACCAAGCGAAGTGGACTGGAAAGTTGGAGAAGGCGCTGTTAATTTCTATTCGTCAAGAATATCAGGTGCACAACGCCTTCCGAATGGCAATACGCTTATATGCGTGGGAAGAGAGGGCCAAATAATCGAAGTGGATTCCAATGGACAGAAAGTTTGGGAGTATATAAATCCGGTATCAACATTTATACATATGCAAGGCGACAACCCAAGTGGAAATGACTTGTTCAGAGCGTACAGATACGGAAGTGACTTCCCGGCTTTTGAAGACCGGGTACTCTTTCCAGGAGATCCAATAGAGCTCGATCCTTTAGATTACGAATGCGAAATATATTTGGACGTAGTAGGTGTTGAAGAACCCCTTTCTGGAGCTAACCTTTTTCCAAATCCGGCAACTTCAAGCCTAACTATCGAATCGGCACAGCAGGATTGGAATACTTGCCTAGTAATTGATGCCATGGGGCAAGTCGTTGAAAAAGTGGCTTTCCAAAAAAATGTGAATTTAGATATTTCGAACTATTCGGACGGAATGTACTTTTGCAATTTTATAGGTAAAAAATCAATTACTAAAACGATCAAAAAATTCATCGTGACGAGATGATATAGTGCGAGTAAAATAATTTTATGAAAGCAAGAAGTATTATTCGTATATTTTTAACCCTGAACTTAATTATTATCAGCTTTACGTCTTTTGCGCAAAAGCTGAAACTTGGTGTAACAATATCGCCGACGTTTAGTTTTGTCGCTTCAGACAATGACGATGTTATTGCTAACGGCAGTGCAATAGGCATACTGTATGGCCTAATGGCGGACTACCAGTTTAGTGATAATGAACGATATGCCTTATTTACTGGATTGAATATTCATCATACCGCTGCAAAGTTTAAAAGCCTCAATTCAACATACAAAGTGGCTGCATCGATTGTCGAAGTACCGGCCATATTTAAATTAAACTCTAATTCAGTTAATTCTAAAAACTATTATGGCCAATTTGGCTTTAATTTTGGGATTCCCATAAGTGATAAGGTTAAAGAAGGATTTGATGAAATGGCTGAGGTCACTGGAGTCCTATTAACTGTAAATATTGGTGGAGGTTTGCACTTTGATTTAGCAGATGATGGTGTGCAGCTGAATGTAGGTATTTATTTTGACAACGGCTTTACAACATTGTTTAAAGTAGAAGGCGAGAAATTTCGGTTGAAGCATTTGGGTTTACGTGCAGGCCTCTATTTCTAATCCATCATCAGTCTCGTTGATGAATATAATGACAGAAGATCAGCAAATAGCTTCTTACACGTTTAAGAATAGAGATGAATCGTGGTTGCGCTTTAACGCACGTGTGCTTCAAGAAGCGATGAATCCTGAAGTGCCACTATACGAGCGAATTAAGTTTTTGGCTATATTTTCTTCAAATTTAGACGAGTTTTTTAGTGTGCGAGTTTCGGCTTTACGTCAATTCAAACAAATCAGGAAGGTCGATCGGAAAAAATATAATATTAAGCCGAACAAAAGGCTTAAGATCATTTATGCCGAGGTGCATAGACAGCAAGAGACGTTTGGGAAAATAGTTTCAGAACAGATTGTTCCGGATTTACATAGTATAGGGATAAAATTAGTTACCAATAATACCATCACACCTGAGCTAAGAGAAAAAGCCATAGCCTATTTTGAATCGAATATTCAGTCGTTGATAAATGTCGAATATATAGAGCGAATCAATGAACCACCATTTCTAAAGAACAATCAACTCTACATAGCATTCAAGACAATTGCAGGGAAAGTTGGTCTTGTTCAAATCCCGACTTCGGATCTTTCGAGGTTTATTCATTTAAAAGACATTGAAGACGAAGTGACTTATATATTTCTTGAAGATAGCATCATGTTTGGTTTGCAGGCCGTTGAGTCAGATATTCTTGAGATGGGCGTTATAAAACTGTCAAGAGATGCAGAAACCTATATTGAAGACGAATTTTCAGGTGATTTGATTGAAAAAATAAAGCAGGCCATTGCGGATCGTGGTCGTGGTATTCCAACTCGATTGCTCTTCGATGCAAGCATGAGTTCCGATTTTTTGGATGAAATTAAATCTTTGTTTTCTCTGAGTAAGTCGGATTTAATCGAAGGTGGTCGCTATCATAACTTTAAGGACTTTTTTAGTTTTCCTACAGAGTATATAGACGAGAGGTGTTTTTATCCCCCAATGAACCCACTGCCGCACCCCAAGCTTAGCACTACCTTAAACGTGCTCAGTCATGTTCAAGCTTCGGATGAAATAGTTCATTTTCCATATCAGGACTTCGATGTAATTCCAAGGCTTCTACGAGAAGCCGCACAATCGATTGATGTTCGTCACATTAAAATGACGCTATATAGAATATCTAAAACATCAGAAGTTGCGAAGGCGTTGTTGTTTGCACTTGAACAAGGAAAAGAAGTTACCGTATTCATTGAAGTAAAAGCGCGTTTCGATGAAGAGAATAATTTGATGTGGGGTCAAATACTAAGAGAAAAAGGAGCTAATGTAATTTATAGTTATCCGGGTATAAAAATTCATTCTAAGATTGTTTTAATTCGAATGAATGAAAAGGCTTCTTTGGTAGATGTTGCCTATATCGGAACAGGGAATTTTAATGAAAAAACGGCTCGGGTATATTGCGATCATGGACTAATTACAAGCCATAAAAAAATTACGGGTGAGTTGGATCAGGTTTTTCGCATCCTAACCGGGCGAATGATTGTTCCGAAGGCAAAACACCTGCTCATCTCGCCTTTTAACACAAGACAAAAATTTCTAGACCTTTTGCAGTTTGAAATCAACGAGGCAAGAGCAGGTCGTAAAGCGTCAGTAGTGATGAAGATGAATAGCCTTGAAGATCGCCTCATGATCGAAAGACTATATGAAGCAAATAATTCAGGCGTGCAAATTCGACTCCTTGTGCGCGGATTTTGTTGTTTGATTCCTGGTGTTGTCGGGATGAGCGAAAATATTTATGCCACGAGTATTATTGATCGCTATCTGGAACATGCACGCATATATTCATTCAATCATGCTGGCGAGCATGTTATGTATATCGGATCCGCAGATTGGATGACAAGAAATCTTGATAGGAGAATAGAGGTGTGCGTTCCAATCTATGACAGTAAAATAAAAAAAGAATTAACCGACATACTGAATATCCAAATAAATGACAACCAAAAAGCTCGAATTATTGACGCCGAGGAAAGGAATAATTTTGTTGAATACGGCAATGACGACGAACAAGTTCGCGCTCAATTTGACATTCACGAATACTTAAAAGTGTTATGAATACCAGCATTCATGGCTCCAACTTGATGTCCGAGTTGTCTCGTGCCCAATGGATTGGCACCACATTTATGCTGTAACGATATCTTCCAACGTTTCGATAATCATCTTATTTACCGAAGCTTTTGGGTTTGACGAAAATGTTCCTTTTAATCGATTTGCGAGAATGCAGTTTACCGATAAGGCGCGATGCCCGAGTTGATTTGCCATGAAATAGAGACTCGCTGTCTCCATTTCCATATTTGTGATGGGTATGTTTTCTATTTCGAATGTATGAAATTGGTCAAATGGCAACACCATGGAATAAGGGAGTCTTATTGATCTATTTTGAGCTCCATAAAATCCAGGAGAGGTAATGGTTACACCTCGACTAGCCTCTTTTCTAATTTGAGTGTTTAAAGATTTATCACATTCCGCCCAATAGTGGTGTGGGATTCGGGCTTTGTGAAGCTGAAGAAATTCTTCAAAATGGGAGTTAGGGGCCGTCCCGTAAAATGACATCGCCGTATCAAGACCAATCGCATATTGGCTTATTACTATATCATCTGGTTGCACATCTGGATGCAGACTACCTGATGTTCCCAACCTTATCAATGTCAATTGCTGCTGCCTTTTCTTTATTTGCCGATTGTTAAAATCAATATTGACCAGAGCATCTAATTCATTGAGCACAATGTCAATGTTTCCAGGTCCCATTCCCGTTGATAGTACTGTTAGTCTGCGGCTCCCGATATAGCCGGTATGCGTTACAATTTCTCGTTTCGCCTTTTTGATTTCGAGCTGATCAAAATGTTTGCTTACGGCAGAAACACGGTTTGGATCACCAACGGTAACTATCGTGTCGGCCAATTCATCCGGATGAAGATTAAGGTGATATATACTGCCATCCTCATTTAGGATCAATTCGGATTCTGCTATTCTACGCACCATGCGTCCAAGATAAAAGAAGTGACGTTAACTTTTTGGCTAATCACAGGCAAGAAAGATAGGACCTACCTCGATTCTGTTGCTTTCATGTCCTGCGTGATCGACAAAATAAATATCATAGAATAAGGTGTCAATTGGGTAAACAATAGACGGAACGCAGCCACCCGTACCGTCTGGATACCTGCAACAAACATCTCCTTTAACCACCCTGTGGAATAATGTTACATCCGCCTCTATTCCATTTGCTGATCCTTGTTTTTCGATATTTGGTAGTTCGAACGTAGCTGCCACAAAATCGTCACGTTTGTCAATCATATAAACGGTGGGCTTACCCAAGCCCCCCAGATCTCCCTGCGCATCCGTCACAGAGACTTGAATTAGGACAGTATCAAATGCGATGGACTGTGCCAAATCATTGTTCAGAATGCCTAAAAATGAAATTTCCGGCTCGTCTTTAAAATCAGGAGCCTCTGTACACGCTGCTAATAGAATAAGACCGAAAGCCAAATGGAAAATGTGTCGCATACAATAAAGATACTATTCCATCAAATAACGTATAAGTTAGACTGATGTTGGCCGAGTTGCCAAGTAATATCTCGGCTAACGAATTACCAAGTCACTTCATGAGGCACCGAGCAAGTCCTAATATGCGTAATATTGCTCTATGGATCGAATCCGCCATAAACATGAAATCATCGACCTGTTTCGACATCAGGCAGTTCACAATCCAGATTTTGCTGAATATTTAAGTGCTATTCAAGTTGATTATCGGGCCATTTCGAACATTTTGGATATTCCATTCTTACCTATTGAATTTTTTAAAAACCGAGAGATAAAAACGGGAAATTTTGATCATGAATGTGTATTTGAAAGCTCTGGAACGACACAAAGCATCCGGTCAAGGAATTTTATTCGATCGATTGATGATTATCATCGGAATACTCAAAAAATATTTGAGAAACAATATGGAGCATTGACAGGCTATAATATTTTGGCCCTTTTACCAGGCTATGCGAGTACATCTTCGCTGGTATCCATGATTACTTATTTTTTTAAAGTATCGAAAAGTGAACATTGTCAATTTTTTGCAGGAAGATCAGATTTTGATAGGTTACGTATTGAAATCGAAAAACTAGAAAATGGCAATCGCCGGACATTACTTTTTGGTGTGACCCATGGCTTGATCGAATTTGCTCAATATTATGACCGGCCCATTAAAAATGTAATTGTGATGGAGACGGGTGGTATGAAAGGAAGGAGAGAAGAATTAACCCGTCACGAATTACATGAAGTTTTAATGCAGGCATGGATGGTTCACCAGGTGCATTCGGAATATGGGATGACGGAGTTGCTTTCTCAAGCATACGCTGCGGCAAACGGACTATTTAATATGCACGACGGTTTCATCGTGATTCCAGGAGATATATACGATCCGCTGGAAAAAGGAAACTATGGCAAGGTCGCTCGGTTGAATGTGATTGACATGGCAAACCAAGATACATGTGCCTTCATAGCGACCTCTGATGTAGGTCGCGTGTTTGACAATGGAACATTTGAAGTATTAGGTCGACTTGACCATGCGGATATACGAGGTTGTAATCTTATGTATATGCCGAGGTAATCATCTGATCAAAGTGACTGCTCCGCGTATTGTAATCACATCATTGTTCTCAAGGGCAATTTTGGCCGTGTAGACATACACACCTTCAGGCGCAGGCTTATTCGATGTCATGCCGTTCCAGGTCGTGCCATTGAATAATTGATTACCCCATCGATTAAATAATTGCATCTCGATAACTTCGAACTCATCAGCTTCTCCCAGTATTGTAAATACATCATTGATCCCATCGTTATTCGGTGAAAAAATATCTGGTATGAATAATTGTATTATTGATAGGTTCACTAGTACTAGGCTATCACAACCATTATTTCCTGTTAGCTCTACATTGTATTGACCGGGACTTGATAAGGTTCGATTACCTATAAAAAAAAGTTCATGTTCATATATTTTGACATCAATCGTATCGGAAATTACAGTGGCATCCTTCAATTCGAAAATGACGATACTGTCACATCCAATAATATTTTGAAAAGTATCGAGATAAATTCCAGGAGCTGTTAAAATGTTTTCGCCTAACTGGTGTATTTTGTTAAGACAAAATATTTCAGACTTACGAACCTTAACTTCAGGAATAATAAATTCAAATCGATTACTGAGCCTGCAAGTTAATCCGTTATCAGCTAAAACTTCATACCTACCTTCTCCGTACATCTGAGTCAATTCATGATCTGTTTCGCCGAGCAGGGCAATTCCATCTTTATACCATTGATATGATTGATTAGGTCTCTCCGGTACTGAAAGGTTGAAACTTGGGGAACAAGGATGGTCATAGGTTTGAATGGTAAAATCAAATGATCGCTCGTCAGCTAAGATGAGGTTGTCGAAAAAATAATATAGTTGTTCTGTACTCGTATGATGGCGACATGGAGGGCCAATAGCTATGGCGTTAATGTCTTCGGTTGGTGTAAATTCGATTGTGTAATTTTTCCAGGTCGATGGAATTAGGCTGCTCACTCCTACAGCTCCAAGACGCACCCATCCTGGACCGTTCGTTGGACATCCAAAATTGATATCACCAATACCAAATGGGAGATACATACAATCTGTACTGCCAAAAATCGTGACGCTCATCGGTGGACTGTGCTTTTGGTTTACGAATCCAATGTCGAATGCGAATCTGTACGTGCTGTCCTTAACTAGAGGTTTGGTGAGGCAGGCACCGGCATATTCTTTCCAATTGCGATTCTGCTCCTCTTCAGCATTACCCCGGCCATCTCTAAAACCCATCACTCCACGACCTTCGGGAATAGGCATCGGCAGAGGAAAATTTGCCCAACCCAGCCATCCGCAAGTATGGATAAAATCTGTTGTGGCTTCTGAAGCCTGAATCCAACTTGAGGAGCAGTTCAATTCACCAGGCCCCTCCGGGCAACAGGTCATATCTTCGAAAGAGGGATTTGGAACTAGAGAGACAGGAGGAATTTCCAGACAATCGCAATCTGGATCGTTTAAATCTATGAGTCCGTTAGCATTGTCATCAATGCCGTTGTCACAAATCTCATCAACCAATAAAATTTCAAGACTTGTCTTTTCTGGTCCTGAAGTTGTCGAAGTCAAACATACTATCGCGATAGTGCTTATCAAGACCAATCGTGCTGTCATTCCCATTACAAAAAATATCATTGACGATGTGATTTATTGGCATTAACATACCACATCCACTCTGACTATATCAACGATTGAATAGCACTTGTTGTGATCGCCGATAGATTGGAAGAGGAAGTAGTTTTCATGCCTACACCAAGAGTTAATACCTTTTAGTTAGAATTAGGGCTGGGGGATTTGCATATGATAGCCTGCAAATTTCTGCAATTTTTTTAATTAAAAATGTTATGCGGTGTGGATATTTCTTGTGTTCATGACACTTAGATATAGAGTAACAATTCTTTGTCATGCTACGAATTAAAAAGATGCAAGCCGATCATGTGTATTTGATTAGAGGAGCGAGTGTCGCCAATTCTCCATTTTTTGAGAACGAAGGCGATTGTAAACTATTTCTGAAATTAGTGGACCGCTTCCTTAATTCCTTTATAACAGTCAATCTTTTTCAGAATAATCGTGATGGTTGGGCCATGATAATCAACACGAAGTCGGCAGAAGAAATAAAGCGAGCATATTTAGAACGACGCGCCAAGTCTAAAAAGTGCAAGAGGGCATTTCAATATAACGAGGTATGGCGAATGCTATCAGATCAGGTTCGAATCATGCTGAGCACCTATGTGAAGGCCACTAATCAGGGGAGGGGCCGCAAGGGCGGAAAAGTGCGTTGCAGCTATGAGCGGTTTGTATTCGAAAGTTTGGTGGAGGCACAAGCCGTACGTCTGCAAATGGAAAGTGAAACATATAACCAACAACAACCCGCTAAGCGTTACCGACCATCGAGGAAGCTACACAAGATAAGTAAGAAGTTACTTAGATCGAGTCCATTTTTAAGCTGTGCGCCATTGGATGTTGAAGAAAGGATGGTGGAAATAGGCGTTCGTTGCTTTGATTTAATAGGTTTTGCAAGTGACGTACTACGCAATCTAATTAAAACTACTTTACACCACCACTTTCCGACTTAATTCAGCGAAAATCAAAGATATTTAACCTTGATGGCGCAGATATTTCCTAATTGTAGTGGAAAAAACGCCAGGAAGCAGCCGGCCCCATTCATTTACGAGGAAAACGGTTCAGTTTTCTCAATTTTACATTGTCCAATACTACTAAGACGGTCACCGAGATCGGGACTCAATGTTGCTAATAACAGATGCATTAAAGTTCAGAAAAGATGTGTAATCCTCATATAACAATTAACGGTAAAAATTGGTAATGGAGATGACTTCATGCCTGTGTAAGGTAGATTACCTGCTAATGAGGCTGAGAAGTCACTTACCTAAGTCAGAACTTACGGATTTATTAGGGTAAAGCACCTGAATGATTCATTATAATTCTTAAAATGGAGTGACGTCCACATAGTCTCTAATTGGTAGTTATAGATGGCTGCCGCTTATTATCTCGGGTCCATTTATGGCTTGTAAGCGGACATCACGGAAAATTTCAAATGCTCAAATCATATCCAATTAAACAGCATAACGAATTTATAGATATACCCTGTACAAGAGTACCCAAATAACTCATAATAGTGTCTTCTTTTGAAAAGTTAACCAAACATTTTATTTTTGCGGCCTTTACACGCCGAATGCCAACATTTCCTTTGAGCATCTGCGTGTGCAATCCAAATAAAATCAGAAGGCATGGATATTCAAATTCGTAACCTCACTAAGAGTTATGGGGGACATCGAGCGGTTGATGATATAAGCTTTGATGTTCGAACAGGTGAGGTATTGGGTTTTCTGGGACCAAATGGCGCCGGAAAGACGACGACGATGAAGATGATCACGAACTTCCTTCTTGCTGATGAAGGGCGTATCGAAATAAATGGACGAGCTATTGACGATGGATGGGCAAAACAGCACATAGGTTACCTACCTGAACATAACCCGCTCTACGACGAAATGCCGGTGATCGATTATCTGGCGTTTTGTGCTGCGCTACAAAATGTGGACAAGTCAGACATTCCATCTCGTGTTAAGGAGATGGTTCGTATATGTGGCATTGATACTATGAAACATAAGAAAATCAGTGAATTGTCTAAGGGATACAGACAGCGTGTTGGACTTGCGCAGGCCATGATTCACAATCCAGATATTTTGATTCTTGATGAACCAACAAGTGGATTAGATCCGAATCAAATTGTCGAAATTCGAGAATTGATAAAAAATCTGGGTAACGAAAAAACTGTAATTCTAAGTACGCATATTCTTCCCGAGGTTGAAGCGACATGCGATAGGATACTCATCATAAACAAAGGGAAGATTGTTGCAGATGGAACGGCAAATACCTTACGTAAGCAGGCTCAAGGTCAACAAGTGCTCAGAATAAAAATTCAAGCACCGGATAATCAAGTTGTGGCGGATGCCCTGCAATTGATACCGCAGGTTAGAACAGTCGAAATTGTCGATTTCGGGTCAGGCCGGTTTGAATTACAAAGTGAACCCGAAGTACATTCAAATGAAGCGGTTTTTCATTTATGCGCTTCGAAGGGATGGGTGTTAACCGAGATGATACCTTATGAAACGAAGCTGGAAGATATTTTCCGTGATTTGACGATGAATTAAAATATTTAAAGTTTTATGAACCAGTCTTGGGTAATTGCAAAGAAGGAATTAGCATCATTTTTTAATTCACTGATTGCTTACATATTGTTAATCGCATTCCTCTTATTTACGGGAATTTTCACGTGGATATATGGAGGAGGTGACGTGTTTTTTCGTAAACAAGCCGACATGCAGGTGTTTTTCAATTTTGCTAACATAATCCTGTTCTTTTTTATTCCTGCGATCACAATGCGCTTATTGTCAGAAGAGAAGCGATCCGGAACAATGGAGTTGTTATTAACAAAAAATGTAACGGACCGCCAAGTTGTGGTTGGAAAGTTTCTCGCGGCATTTTTGATGGTCTGCATTACGCTGCTCTTTACGTTAGTCTATTATTTTTCGATCAGTCGACTTGGTAATTTCGATCATGGGGCTTCCATCACAGGATACTTAGGCCTTTTGCTAATGAGCGCGGCTTACATAGCCATAGGTCTGTTTGCCAGCAGTATTACTAAAAACCAAATTGTCGCTTTTTTATTAGCACTTTTTATAGGTATTTGTTTTCGATTTTTATTCGGATTTCTTGGTGGATCGATGACTGGTTGGTTGGGTGAATTATTTAATACGCTAAGTTTGCAGAATCACTACGACTCCATCGCAAGAGGAGTTATTGATACTAAGGATGTTATCTACTTTTTAAGTATCACAGCTCTGGGAATATATTTGTCCGAATATATGGTTTCAAAACGCAGTTAATCAATGAAAAACCTTTCACGAATAGCATTAATTGCCGGAATACTGTTGTTGATCAACTTATTGTCAAGGCAATATTTTCTTCGCTGGGATGTCACCCAAGACAAGCAATATACTTTGAGCAAGGCCACGAAGAACATTCTTACTGAACTAGAAGAGCCCGTCTTGGTCAAAGCATTTTTTACCAGCGATCTTCCTCAGCAATATCAAAAGCCCCAGCAGGATTTTCAAAACCTTCTTGTAGAATATGCAAACCGATCTAAAGCCATGGTCGATTTTGAATTCATCGATCCAAATGAAAGCGAGGACAATGAACGTATCGCTATGGAAAATGGAATTTCGCCTTTGCTGATCAACGTACGCGAGAAGGACGCGTCCGTACAAAAAAAGGCTTTCATGGGAGCCGTAGTGGAAGCGGGTGACTTAAAGGATGTAATTCCTTTTATTCAACCAGAAGGACCTATGGAATACCAATTGACAACTGCAATCAAAAAAGTTTCTCAGGTGGATAAACCTTCCGTTGCATTGATTCAGGGCCATGGAGAACCTTCAATGCAGGATATGGCACAAGCGATTCAAACCTTGAGTGTTCTGTATAATGTCGAGCCATTAGACTTGACGGGTACTTCAGAGATTCCACAGCGATTTCGAACCGCCATTATGGTCAAACCAAGAGATACGATTCCAACAACACATCTTCAAATCCTTGACGACTATTTGGATGCAGGAGGAAACTTGGTTATAGCGAGTGACTACGTTCAAGGCAATTTTCAGAATGCACAGGGAACGACTTTTTCGAACGGCCTTAATGATTGGATGTTGAACAAGGGGCTGGAGATCTTGCCGCAATTTGTAATGGATGCAAGTGCTGGTAGTGTTTCAGTGCAACAGCAACAAGGTTTTTTTCGGTTTAATACGGCTGTTGATTTTCCATATTTTCCGTTGGTTACAAAATTTGAGACACACCCAATAACTAAGGGAATCGAGCAGGTAGTGTTTCAATTTGTGAGTCCTATTAATTATATAGGGGATACGGCTTCGACTTTCACTCCTTTGGTTAAATCGTCCGGACGATCCGCTTCGTTATCACCACCATTATTTTTTGATGTTCAACGAAAGTGGACGACAGCAGACTTTCCATTGAAAAACATAACAATAGGTGCTTTGTTGGAGCGAAGTAATGGTTCAAAACTTATCGTTTTTTCAGATGGTGACTTTGCTGTAGCACCACAAAGCAGAGGGCAAAATCCTGACAATATAAGCCTCTTGGTGAATTCTGTTGATTTCCTGTCTGATGACACTGGACTTATCGACCTTAGAACTAAGGGTGTTACAACACGTCCGATTGAAGAAATGGAGGAAAGTAAGCAGACGATGATTAAATGGTTGAACTTTATATTACCTATTGCTCTGGTATTACTTTACGGTTTCATTCGATTTCAGCGAAATAGAAATAAACGAGTAAGACGTATGGAAGAATCCTATTCCTAATGTATTCGTATTTATTTGATTAAATAGCAATCTAGAAAATCGAGCTTGGCATGAAAAATAATAAATGGTTACTAATCGCATTTGGTGTTCTTCTTGTGCTTTTTATCGGATCAAAATTGTGGGATAAAAAACCACAACGTAGCTTCAATAGCGATTTTTTGGAATTGACTGTAAATGAGATTGATAAAGTAGTTGTTACGCCAAAACCGGAGGCTGGCCTTCCATTCACACTTACCAAATCCAGTGAGAGTTGGGAAGTAAGCGACGCGCAGATCAGTGCTGAAGCCAGTACCGAGGCTGTTGAATCCATGTTGTCTTCATTGGCTGATCTGAGAGCAAAGCGCGTTGTGGCGAAGTCGACGGAAAAACACGGAGATTATGAAGTAGAAGAGGCATCGTCCAAAAAGATCGAGTTGTATTCGGGTGATAAAAGAATCGACGTTGTGTATCTAGGTCGATTTGATTTTAATCAACAAACAAGAAGTGCAAAATCTTATATACGAAATAGTAAGTCCGATAATGTTTATGTCGTAGACGGCTTCTTATCTATGACATTGGGCCAAAGTATGGATGCATTCAGAAATAAGACGCTATTGCGTATTGATCAAAGTGAAATTCAAAATGTCAATTTGGAATACGCAGGAAAGTTCTATTCATTACACAAAGAAAATGCCTGGGTAGATCAAAATAATCAACCGTTGGATTCTACAGCCGTTGAGCTTTACATTTCATCATTGACTCAACTTACGGGGAACCAGATTGTAGATAATTATCAAACAAGTTCCGATCCACTGGCTGTGCTCTCGGTAGGTAGTGCTTCCTCAAATGAAAAGCTAATCAAGCTCTACTCCGATGAGGAGTATATTTTTGTCTTGCAATCATCGCAAAATCCAGATACGTATTTTGCAACGGATAGTACGGGCGCTTATAAAAGGTCATTCAAAGATTTGATTGATATCTTTAATGGACCTGACCGCTAGTCCTAACTTCATATATATCCTTAACTAAATTGTCTGTGTGGAAATATCCTTGCCTTTGGTCGGTTTTTAGCCTGATTTCGAACTTTACTTGGGGTAATTGTTGTTTTGACGAAACAGTATTCATTTTTTTTTATGAAAATCAATTGGCGCTATACCATCGGTGAAATTTTAATTGTGATCATCGGAATCACAACTGCATACTCTCTCAATAATTGGAAGGAGGCCAGTGTCAATAAGCAACAGCGGAATCAATACTTCGAAAACTTAAAATTAGATGTCGAACAAGAGATTGTTCAACTCAATAATAACACTAAACGGATCACTGATAAAATAAATAAAATAAAGCAACTAAGGCCCTATATGGGCCAGGATATTGGTCGACGCGATACCCTAATAATGTCCGTATTTGATCTGGCTCAATTTTCTCGATTCTACCCTGAGAACACTACCTATCAAACATTAATAAACTCAGGAGACTTTAAGCTTATCGAGGATTTTAATCTAAGACGTAATCTGGAAGAGCACTATGCATTGCATCAGCAAGTATTGTTGGCATACGAGCGTCTGGAACAAATCCATCGTAAATATTTAGGCGATTTTTTTATTCATGAAATTGACTATGACGAAGTGAGAAAAGGGAATACAGATTTCATGGATAGACCAATCTTGCGAAACATTCTATCCAGCCTTGAGGGTGCATACTATTTAATAATAAATGCAAACGGGGCTTGCATTAAAAGCAACGAATCATTATTGGAAGAAATTGAGAAGCACATAGGTGATTAAATTTTTTTGTCAACTTGAAGTCGGTTTTGTGTTCAACGATTAAACTGCTTACTTTGCCCCAAAATCTTTAAAATGCGAGCTATAGTTGTGCACGGTGGAGCTGGGACAATTTTACCAAAACATCTAACGAAAGAATTAGAAACTGCCTATTTGAAGGCTTTACGCACGGCAGTTAAAGCAGGAGATAAGATTCTTGCCCAGGGCGGAACGGCCTTGTCGGCCGTGGAGAAAGCCGTAATTGTGTTGGAAAATTCACCATTGTTTAACGCAGGTAAGGGTTCCGTATTTGGCGCGAATGGAAAGCACGAAATGGATGCTTCAATAATGTGCGGTTTAACCAAAAAAGCGGGGGCGGTTGCCGGTGTTCGAAGAGTTAAAAATCCAATTTCTTTGGCCTCGGCGGTTATGCATAAATCAGAGCATGTTTTACTTGCAGGAAGTGGAGCTGAAGATTTTGGAAAACTACACGGCGTTAGGATGGAAGATGAGTCATATTTTTATTCTGAGCACCGCTATAATCAATGGCAAAAGGTGAGGGGAATGGATACCGCATTCCTTGATCATAATGTAGATATCTCGGATAAAAAATTTGGGACTGTAGGTGCAGTAGCGTTGGATAATGAAGGAAATGTTGCCGCTGCAACTTCGACTGGAGGTTTGACAAATAAAAAATACGGTCGAGTAGGAGACAGCCCATTAATTGGAATTGGTAATTATGCTAATAACGATACATGCGCTGTCTCATGCACAGGTGATGGCGAATATTTTATTCGAGGGGTGGTGGCATATGATATTTCTGCTTTGATGGAATTTAAGGGGTTATCCGTTGATGAAGCGAGCAAAGAAGTTATCCTGAAGCGTATTAAAAAGATCGGCGGAGAAGGAGGAGTCATAGCAATTGATAGTCAAGGCAACATTGCCTTGCCGTTTAATTCGACTGGTATGTACCGAGGTTATTCACGAAATGGAGAGGAGGCCGTTGTCAAAATATTTGACTAAATCAACAGCCGCCACCTCTATGTATAGTCATAAGAATAATTTACGCGTCAGATCGGCTAACTGTCTATTACCTGTAGTCAACAATGTACCTTTCGCCGACTAAAATTGAAAAGTCAATCCGATTCGAGGATTGATCCCAACACCATCATATGAAAAATACCGAGGCTTTCGATTATCCAGTAAATTATTTATTGCAACGAAACCAGATAAATGTTCTGAAATGGTATACACACCGGAAAGATTAAAAATATATTGAGCTCCTAATTTGTCAGTTGTACCAATTCCCGTTAGGAATCGGATGCCAGAAATAGTCACTAATTCAGCACGTAACGACAATTTTTGACGCAAAAGTTCGTGATACACCCCGAAAAGCATCCATTCAATCTGAGGAAGGTGATAGCCAGCCCTTTCATTTTCAATCTTGCTATAATTATGATAAATTAATTCAGCTCCCGTGTGCAGCCCTTTTAGTGGGTTGGTTGAAGCTTTGAGACCTATTGTGAATTCATTTATATCGCTATTTAAAATATTGAATAATGATGTATCAGGAAATGCATTGACAAACTGAGCATAATTCTCGTTTAGCGTATAACCAAATTTAAATTCGTAATCAAAATGTGCTGTTTCCCCAGCTGTGCCAGCGTAGTAAGACATGCCGATTCTGTTCGTAATGCCGTCTAAATCTGTATTTAAGTATGGATTACGGCGAGAGAGGTGGTGCAAGTTCTGTTGCTGGATAAAGGATTTCACACCGACAAACGGCTGAAGCGATTTATTGTGGACATATTTGAACTTAGCTTGAGGCAGAATCTCAACATCGTCCAAAAATCCAAAATCAATCCCAACTTGTCCATACCAACTTGTTGCATTGTAATTAATCTTTATTCCGGCCACATAGTTATTTAGATTGTATTCAGAGGTGCCGTTGAATTGGTTAAACAACGCCTCGCCATGCACCTCAACTGCATACAGCCCATCTTCAAATTTCTTTGATACTAATCCATTAATAATATGCGTATTTTCCTTTACGTCTTGCACTGCCACATTTCGGTATGTATAATTCACACCGTAGTCAACATTTGAACGTGTTTCAATCGCATTTTCCAGGCTAAATGATAGTTGCGGAATACTATAGCTAAATTTGGGCGCAAGACGATCAAATGATGGCTGGCCATAGTACTGTCGTTCTTCGTTTAAATATTGTATATCAGCCCTAATCAACAGGATGTCTGTTGCGTGCGCCGCAGCCTTTATGCCTGCCTGAATGTCTCGATAAGTTTGAAGGTCGATGTCACTAGATTTTAGCGATTCATAGCTACCAAAGGCGTTTACCTTGAAATTATCTCCTCCCACGTAGTGGCTTACTTCGACAAAAGGGTTTTTTTGCAAACCGTAACCAACTTTGGCATATGAACGGTACAAGGGTTCAAGTTCGTCCTTTGGCATCGCCAGAGGTTTTAATCGTGGAGGAGCATAATCGAATGTTACTGGCTGATCTGATAATTTATATTGACGAATGAAAGCACGGTTGGTGTCAACAGGAGTTTCACCTAGAGCTATATGAAGGATGTGAGCCTCAGCCAAACGGGCGTTAAAATCTTTTATTACTTCAATTTCGCTGTTGGGTATTCCAGTGTCATCCTGTGCGAATATTTGGATTGCAGCGCTTATGAAGGCTAGGACCATTAAATGCTTTTTCATTCTATTCTTCTTCAAATTCAATGCTGGAATTGTCATTATTTTCATCTGCCGTGGTGTTTTCAATACTTCGTATTTTATCTAGTTTACGTTTAGCTTCTTCAAGTAAAGAAGCATCTTCTGTAAAATTTTCGATAACCGCCTCAAGGGCTGCTTTGGCATTGAAAGCATCATCTCTCATAATTAAAATATCGGCCAATAATATAATACTCCTCGCCACGTAGTAGGGATAATTTGCGTTTTCTTTAATCGCTAGACGACTCATTTCTTCAGCAATATCCAACTCATTCTTTTGCTTATATATGTCGGCTATCAAGTAACGCGCTTCTGCAGCAAAATTATCATTACTATTTTTAGAAATGCGATTCAGAGACAGGAGCGCATCATCAAATTTTTTACTCTTATAAAATATTTTGGCCATGTGGTAGTCGGCTGCTAACTTGTTTTGAATACTCGACAATTCGTGCTCTTGAACAAGTTTTGCATATTTTATTGTCTGCTTGTCAAAACCAAGTTGATGAGAACTTCGCATGGCCCCAAGAATTGCTTCAATTTTAACAACTTCTTGAACAGGAAGGGTTGCAAGGTTTTTGAAATACGCAAGTGATTGCTTATAATTTGCCAATTCATTGTAGGCTATCAAAGCTGCTTTTCGAAGTGCTTTTTCATAATATTTTCCGGGGCCTTGATCGACAACAAAAGTGTAATCACGAAATGCGTTTGAATAATCTTTTTCGATGGCGGCACACTCGCCTCTAAAGTAATGTGCCTCCAACGTATATAGGCCATTTGGGAAATTCGTGATGTATTTTTGTAGAGCAACTTGTGCTTCATTGTAATCCGCATTAGCATAGGAGTTGTAGGCAGAGCGATAATGTAAACTATCTCGTTCAGTATTCGTAATCTTACCACCTGAGACGCCTTCGACAAATGCAACGTATTCGTCAATATCTTTTAGATCCTGGACATATATCTCCTGCAAAGCACGAAGCGCATCCTGTCGCTCTTCTGGTGAGGGATTATAGTTAAAAATGGATTTGTAAAATTTTATGGCTTGAGTTGTTGCTCCTTTGTTGTAACTTATTAAACCTAGCGCTAAGTAAGCTTGTGTAAGTAGGTCAGAGTGTGGATAACTCTCCGTTAGCAGAAGTAAAGGTTTGGCGGCATCATCGTACTTGGCCAAATCCAGATATGTTCTACTAGCCTCTAATAACGCATCATCAGCAAGACTGGCGTCGGTATACTTCTTTTGGAGGTCTTCCAGAATGACGATTTTTTGAATGGGGTCTCCTTTGAGACCATAAATTATTCCGGTTTGAAAATATGCGTAGACCGCTCCTGATTTATGCATGCTATATACGCGTTCGTAAGACGATTTTGCCGCATCGTAATTATTGGCATGGAAAGCGCAATCTGCTTGACGTAGTAAGGCATCGGACAAAATATTCGTTTTGATATAACTGTTGCTGATAGAATTGAAGTCCTCGTCTATATCCGCAACAGCACGGGTAAATTGAATTTTGGCATCGACATATTTTTTTTGTTTAAAATAATTATAGCCCTGAACATAAGAGGATAAATATTTACTTTCATTTTGACCTTTAAAATTTAGGGTTTGATATGCATTTAATGTGGTTGTGCTTGCGGAATACCGGCTCGACTCATGTTGTGCAAGCCCCTTTGCAAACAATGCTTGAGAATGGATTTCCGGATTAACCGGATACTTTAATGATGTATTAAATAGACTAATTGCTTGCGTATATTGCTTTTTATTAAGTAGCTGCTTACCTTTCAAAAAAGTCACTTTTTGAAAAGCTTCTTTTAGTATAGGAGTATGCTTATCAAGTGGCTCCAAAATTTTCAATGCGTTGTCGTAGTCAGATGTATTGAGGAATAATTTAGCGAGTGCTTCTTGTGAAATCACATAATAAGATGAAGTCGCCGGAATGGATAGAAGGGCGTTCACCGCTTCTCGATCATGACCGAGCTCAGCGCTAAGCAGCCCGTAGTTGTAGGTGGCCTCATCCCGAAGTTTATCATCTTTTGAACGTCGCTTGACATTAGCAAAAGCCGAACGGGCAGCTTCTTTTTTGTTCAATGCGAGATATGCATGTCCCAAATAATAGTTCGCCTGCACATCGTTGGAATGGTTGGATGAGGATACGATCTTAAGATGCTCAATTGCTTCTTCATATGCTTCTTCTTTGTATGCCAGATAGCCAATTTGATAGTGATCAGACGAAGCAAGCTTTTTGGATGAATTTTCTACTTCCCGTAAATATTTCAGGGCGCGAATGTCATCACCCAGTTCAAAATAACTACGTCCGAGTAAATTTTTAATCTCAATTTCTTTCTCAACTTCGAGATTTGCTATTTGAGCTTCGCCATATTTAACAACACGAGAATAATCGCCCTGATTAAAATAAATCTGAGTTAAATAATAGGGTAAGTACGCTTTATATTTTTTTGAACCTTGAACTTTTTCAAAATATTGAGCCGCGTGATCATAATTTTCATCGAAAAATTCAATCATACCCAGGTAATAGTTGGCCGGATAGAAATAAACCGTTCGAAATGCGGACGCTTGAGTTAAATAATTTGCTGCATGATCAAACTGTTTTTTTACGAAGTGGGCGTAACCACGCTTGAAAGCTATCTCTGACTTCATATCGGGATTGATACGATCCATGTCCACTAATGCATAATATGAAATGGCATCCCTGTATTTTTTTTCATCGTAATATTTATTGCCAACCTCCAATGCAGCTTCATATGCCATTATATGTGGGCGATAGTTGTCTATGAGCGAGGAAAGAATATACTCGGCTTCATCCTCCTCAAGCCATAAACCGCACAATGCTGATCGAAGGCGTGCTCGCCCTTCATTACTTATCCAGTCGGAAGCGCGATTCGCTGCGGGAATTGTGAGGTAATCAGTATAGTACACCCTTGCAAGACCAAAAATTCGCTGCTCATACAGCCATTCGGCCTCTTCGAATAACGCCAAATCCGTACGCTGTAGAATTTCCATCTGGCTAAAGGCTAGGCCATTACTGAAGAGTAAGACGTACAGCACAATTCTCCTCAAGGACTGAGTGAAGTATCTTTTCTGCAACATGATCAACTAACTAATGTCTTTGCAAAATATTGTCTGTAAAGATACAAATTATAGATTTATGTAATATAAAAGATGTTGGGGATGAGGAAGTGATCTGCTGTTTTCGTTTTATTGAGCCTTACTTATCGCCTTGGATTTGTGAACATTTTTAACCCTGAATCTGATTCAGGTCAGGAATCCTTAAGGCATTATCTAACCCAGACGCAATTCGCATTCATGTAGGAGTGTACACTTATATGTACGTACTAGTCTTTGAAATATGCTGATGGACGTAAGACGTACTATCCGCCGGGTGACTTTCTGAGCGTGTCGAGCACGCCCATTTTATTCGAACAAAACATCGCAATACTTAATCACCATGCAGTGCAGTTTGGAAGTAGGAGAAGGAATAGCTACGTCAATTAATATCACTGTACAAACTCCAAAATAGTGCGCTCTATGATATCACAGCATTGATGCAGCTCATCCTCGGTCATAACAAGAGGAGGTGCAAATCGAATAATGTTGCCGTGGGTCGGCTTGGCCAGTAGGCCGTTATCGCGCAGCTTCAAGCAAATATCCCAGGCAGTTGAACTATCCTCCGTATCATTGATGACAATGGCATTAAGTAAGCCTTTACCGCGCACCAGGTTGACTAAATTACTCTTTTGAACCAAGCTATTCATTCGGGTTCGGAATATTTCACCCATGATTTCAGCGTTTTCGGCAAGTTTTTCATCGCGAACAACATCCAAAGCGGCCATGGCTACAGCACATGCCAAAGGATTTCCACCATATGTCGAACCATGTTCCCCTGGCGATATGCTTAACATGATTTCATCGTCTGCAAGTACTGCGGACACTGGAAATACACCTCCTGAAAGTGCTTTGCCCAAAATGACAATATCGGGACGAATGCCCAAATGGTCGCAGCAAAGCAATTTGCCCGTACGCGCTATTCCGGTTTGGACCTCATCCGCAATGAAAAGCGCGTTGTGCTGTTTACATAGGTTATAAGCTTCTATTAAATAATTGTCGTCCGGGACAACAACTCCAGCTTCCCCTTGAATGGGCTCAACTATAAAACCTGCAACATTTCCACCGTCAAGTGCAGATCGCAAGGCATGGATGTCGTTGTAAGGTACCACATCAAAACCAGGGATATAAGGACCAAAGCCAGTGGTGCTATCTGGATCAGTTGAGGCCGATATAACGCCCAAGGTTCGACCATGAAAATTTCCGGAGGCGAAAATTATCCTGGCTTTATTCTCTTCTATGCCCTTGACTTTGTATGCCCACTTTCGGCAAAGCTTAAGGGCTGTCTCAACTGCTTCAACACCGGTGTTAATTGGCAACAACTTGTCATAACCAAAATAATCGTGCATATATTTTTCATACTTACCTAGCATGTCATTATAAAATGCACGAGAAGTCAAAGTAAGTTTCTGAGCCTGATGGTTCAGCGCATCTATAATTCGTGGGTGACAATGACCCTGATTCACCGCACTATAAGCTGATAGAAAATCAAAATACTTCTTGCCTTCGACGTCATAAACGTACACGCCTTCGCCACGAGCCAAAACCACAGGGAGTGGATGATAATTATGCGCACCATAAGCGTCTTCCAATTTCATTAAATCAGCCGAAGAGATAACATCCATATTCATATTTTCCTACGTTTTAAAGCGAGTTACGAAGATAAGAGTATATTATGGCAAAATGACAATTTGAAGTAAGACTTTGAAATAATAACACGAGACCCGGGGCATTGAAAATTAGGCCAAATATCAGGCATTTGTGGTAGTCAAAATCGTCTCATGTAATCGTAAAACTTGTGGAATGAGTAATTGCCGACCGTCGTTTTCGATTACGAAATCTGACAAAGAAAGCCTAAGCGATTCGCTGAGCTGATTCTTAATTCGGGCGAGAACGGCTTCGGGCATTACATTGTCACGCAACATGACACGCTTAATTCGTAATTCCAATGGTGCCCAGACACTAATAACTTTAGATACTTGGCGGTACGAGCCACTTTCAAATAAAATTGCGGCTTCTTTTAGACCATATGGTGATGATGAGTTTGCCTCGCGCCATTTTATCGTAGCCCTACCCACAGCGGGATGAACCAAATCGTTGAGCACTTTCAATTTCTTTGGATCACCAAAAACTTGATCCGCAAGAAATGATCTGTTAAGCGAGTTGCTTTGATAGGCTTTTTGTCCAAACGCTGATTTAATATTCTCCACCAACTCGATATCTGTTGACATTAGTTTTTTTGCCTCAGCGTCAGCATAGAAAACGGGAATACCGAGGCACTCGAATATTTTACAGACGGTTGTTTTTCCGCTTCCGATTCCACCAGTAAGTCCCACTATAATCATAATCCGTTTTCGATAAATTGGATAGTAAGCTTATTCGCATCTAGATTTTCGACCATTTCCACCGCAGCCAAATCGAATCCTGTAGCCAATGCACGGTCGATACGATTTTGATGCATATATGCAGGCATTTTTAATTTGAACAGCACTCGATCGGCATATTGAGCATCAATCACCTCAATGTTTTCATTCTTAAATGCACTTAACAGTCGCGCTGCGTGATCGTACATTACCTCGACAGTGCAGTACACCATAGGTTCAAACTCTTCAATTAATGCTTTAGATAGTGCTTCATAAGTTGAAGATTTGTAAGCATTAATTAACCCAGGTACACCCAATTTTGTGCCACCAAAATAACGCACGACTATTGCGACAATGTTTGTTACATCAAAACTTAGTAACTGATTGTAAATTGGCTGACCGGCACTACCGGAAGGCTCTCCGTCATCACTGATTCTAAAATCTTCCCCCTGATAGCCGATACGCCAGGCCAAGCAATGATGGCGTGCCTTCTTATGAAGATCCTTGATTTCATTGAGAAAAAAGAGCGCCTGCTCACGCGAAGAAATGGGTGCGACATAAGCTAAAAACTTGCTTCCACGATCCTTGAATTCGGCTTCACTCGGGCCGGTAATTGTTCTATATGTGATTTGCACGGACATATCTTGGCAAACTCAAGGTAGGAATTCTGTGCGGAGTCACCTCAAATTTCAACTACCCAACGCCAATAATACAATTGCACCAATGGCCAATATCATCCCTACATATTTAGGTAAGCCAAATTTTTCGGAAAATAGAAGGCGACTGGCAATCGCCGATACCAACAAAATTGCAATATTATGAATGGGGAAAATGACTGATCCGTCGTAATCGGACGTCAACATTTTCTGAATAAAATAGACCGTAAAAAAATTCGGAATTCCTAATACTATACCGGCTACAATGTCCCGGAGGCTATATCGTCTACCTCTAATTGTTATATTCAGGAGTAAGCATACTAGACCTATACCTCCAGCAATTCCAAACAGCAATCCTGCAAATCGATCCTCAGACCCAAGTGTGATCTGCAGACGACTCACGTGAACAAAAGTAGAATCTATCAGACCACCACAGAAGAAGACTATAATTGGCAAAGCGATAAAAATGGGAGCAAGTTTCTTCGTACGTTGTGATTTCACCTTGCCCGTGATGAGAAAAATCGAGATAAAACCTGCAACTAGGCCGATGATGCGAATCACGTTGAGCTGTTCTCTATAATACGCGACAGCAAATATGACCACCAGGAGCACGGACATCTTTTGCATCAGTGTAGCAATGGTAATCCCAAATAGTTGTATTGTCTTGGCGACAATGTTAAATGTTAAAATGAATATACTGCCTAGTAGAATTAAATAAGGCCACCAACTATGCGGTATCGAATTAAATTGAACAACTCCTCCTGAAGTCACTATAGTGGCTATAACGAAACAAATGATGTAGTTAACTACGATAGCCGCAAAATTGTCAATGCGATATGTGCTGAACAGCTTGAATATCACTGATAACAACGCATTAAGAACCACTGATGCTACGAGATAGCCCATGACTTAGAATTCGATAACAATTATTAACGGGTGGTTACATGAATTAAACATCAATCCCACTATTTTTGCCTTAGGAATAGCCCCGAAATCGGCGGCACAAACGTAGATAACTTGGATCAGAATAACGAATCGAATAAGACACTGAAGCAATATGACGCGATTTTTGATAAGGCCCAATCGCTGTTTTCCAAAAAAAACGAAGATTATGGTGCATCCTGGACCATATTAAGACCGGCCTCACTCACCGATCAAATTTATATTAAAGCTGCTCGTATTCGAAGTATCGAAGAGAAGGCCACGCAACTGGTGGATGATGATATCACGGATGACTATATAGGTCTGATCAACTATTGCGTAATGGCACTCATTCAATTGGATCGATCGGATTACGAAGAGATCAGCGATAGCAGCGAAGTAATTGAGTTGTACAGAAATCAAAAAGAGATTGTGCGTGATTTGATGATTAAAAAGAATCATGACTATGGTGAGGCCTGGCGTTCAATGCGGATTTCGAGCATGACAGATATGATATTGATGAAGTTGCTTCGGATCAAATCGATAGAAGGAAATGATGGTCGCGTTCAAGTGTCTGAACAAATTGATGCTGGTTTTAGTGACATCATTAATTATGCGATTTTTGCAATGATTTTAATTGCGGAACAAAATCAAGCCTTACAGGCTCAATTGAAATAAATTTAATATGACATTTACCTTTTCGGGCGTATTGATAGGTGTGGCCATTGTTGCCTTAGTTCTCACCTTGTGTTTGAAATTTACCACGGATCGAGCCAAGAACTTCTTTATCTCTCTATTACAAAATTTCTGTGGTATTTTATTTTTGTTTTCGGGCTGGGTCAAAGCCGTGGATCCTATGGGTACCGCCTTTAAAATGGAACAATATTTTGCTGAGTTTCAGGCTACTTTCGAGGGCACTGCATTTGACTTTCTATCTGGTTTGTTTCCGATAATGAGCACTTATTCGATTGCGTTTAGCGTCGTTATGATAGTATTGGAAATTGTAATTGGGCTCATGCTTGTAATTGGGGCACGCCCTAAGTTGGCCAGTTGGATTTTCTTATTCCTGATTGTTTTCTTTACCATTTTGACCGGGTTTACTTATTTGACCGGATACGTTCCTACGACATCAAATTTTTTCAGTTTTAGCGAGTGGACGTCCTACACGGAATCTAACATGCGCGTAACAGATTGCGGATGTTTTGGTGATTTCTTGAAAATCAAACCGAAGGTGTCTTTTATGAAAGACGTCTTTTTATTGTTGCCTGCACTTATCTTGATTTTCAAGACTAAAGATATGCACCAACTCTTTACAAGAAAAGCGCGTAACATAATTGTTTTAACCTCTACTGTCGGGCTCATTTGGTATTGCTTGAGCAATTTTTCATGGGATTTGCCTCATATGGATTTTCGTCCATTCCGGGAAGGTGTGAGTATTCGAGACAAACGGCAATTGGAAATTGATGCCGTTGAAAATCTGCCTATCATCGCAATGTTGGTTGAGCACAATGAAACAAAGGAACAAACCGAGGTGCCATTTGATGTCTATATGAAGAACTTCGCATCGACGTACAAAGGTGCGTATTCAGTTCTTGAGCAAATAACTCCGGAACCTACAGTCAAGCCCACTAAACTCAGCGAATTTGTTGTTACCGATTCGGATGGATACGACGTGGCTGATGATATCTTGAACAATCCGGACTATGAACTTTTAGTCATCTCGTATCAAGTCCCTTACAACGTGCGTTACGAGACATTAACTGCTCAGGATACCGTATATGCGATGGATACAATTATGGTACAGGGGGATGACAAGCCGACTGTCGTTAAGTCCATTAGTGAAATTAAAGATCGCGAGGTTCGTCGACCGATTTATACCTTTGATGCGGGTTACTTGAAGGACTATGCTAAGAAAATGGCTGGTTTAATTAACGACAGTAAAATTCCTACGCGAGCAATACTAGGAGGCTTGGATCCGCTAGGTACAAAAGCCTTGCGCAATGAGCTGGGCATAAATATGTCGTATTACGAGGCGGATGATCTATTACTTAAGACTATGATTCGGTCCAACCCTGGTCTTATCCTAATGAAAGATGGTATGCTTATCCGCAAATGGCATAAGGAGAAACTGCCATCTTTAGATGAATTGAATAAAATGACTAAGTAGGGTAATTGAAGCGGTTAAGGCACCGTGTATTTTGAGATGTCCCCGTCGGAGTAAGGTCATATGAAAAAAGAAGATGTCTTTCATCGAATAATTATTTTTTTTAATGCGTTCATGCTGTAAATGAAGTGAATTATCGCTTATTTTGCCGTTGGCAGAAGTACCCATGGCATATGCTTAGTCGAAGAAATGTTCGTATTAAAATATTACAGCTCCTATACACGCGCAATACAGGTGAACGTGTGAGCGATGGGGATATAATAGCATCCTACAGGAGAGCTCTTGACGATACGTTTGACTTATACTTCCTCTCGCTGTACATATTAATTGAAATTGCACGCGAGAGCAAATATGATCTGGAAACAAGAAAGAAAAAACATCTGCCTTCAGAGGAAGACAAGATTTTTATTGATCGGCTGTATTCCAATCCTTTGATTCAAAGCCTAGAAGAAAATGAAGATCTTCAACAACGATTTAAAGACCTTAAGTTCGAAGGCAACATAGATAAGGATATCCTTCGACAGATCTATCTCAAGTATGCCAAAGCGGATGAATACATATCCTATGCTAGAACCTCATCTGAAACTTCAAACGAAGATGGATTGCTTGATTTTTACAGATTCTTGCGAAAGAATGAAATGTATGAAGAGCTGTTAGAAGATCGGTATTATTCTTGGCTTGATGATAAGTCGTTAATTGTAGGCGCCATAAAAAAAACCATTAAAGCATTACCCTCCAGTGGAGAATTTTACAATGACTTCAGACCAGATGATCAGACGACCGAAGAATTTGGTATGACATTGTTGCTGGCCACATTGCAGGATGAAAAAAAAGTAATGGATTTCATCCAGCCTAAACTCGAAAATTGGGACATGGATCGACTGGCAACTATCGACATGATCATTCTTAATATGTCCTTAAATGAAATGATAAAATTTCCATCAATCCCGACAAAAGCGACTATCAACGAATATGTTGAAATCGCAAAAAATTACAGTACCGATAAATCAAAGGAATTTGTAAACGGTATCTTGGATTCGCTCATGAGGGATTTAATGGCTGAAGGAATAATTGTAAAATCCGGACGTGGACTAAAATAGATTATGGATACAACTGTCTACGTTCTTGATTTTGGTTCACAGTATACCCAATTAATCGGACGAAAAGTCCGAGAATTGGGCGTGTACTGTGAAATAATACCATATTCAAAGTATGAAGATGTCTTGCATACGGCGAAGGCCATTATATTGTCCGGTAGTCCATTTTCATGCCTAGCCGATAACGCTTTAATAGTGGATGTTTCTAAAATATTGGAACACTGTCCCGTATTGGCCATTTGTTATGGAGCCCAGCTATCCGCACATCAGTTTGGAGGCCGCGTGGAACCCTCTGAAATCAGAGAATATGGCAAAGCTACGCTGAGAAAAACCTCGGATGATATTTTATTAAAAGACATTGAAGATAATGCGCAAGTGTGGATGTCCCATGCGGATAGCATTCTCTCCTTGCCAAATGAATTTGAGCTTTTGGGAAGCAGTGAGGATGTTCCGGTTGCCGCCTATAAGTACCAAACGGCAAAAACGAACACCCTTTATGGTGTCCAATTTCACCCAGAAGTAACACATACAATTCATGGAAGACTAATCTTATCGAATTTCTTATTCAAAATTGTTGGCCTGAACAAAGATTGGACAGCTTCATCATTCGTAAGTGAAAGCGTTAAGCAAATCATGTCTAAGGTGGGACGAGATGAACATGTGATGATGGCATTATCAGGTGGGGTAGATTCCACGGTAGCAGCATCACTTATTCATCGTGCCATTGGAGATCGACTTCATTGCGTGTTTGTCGATAATGGACTACTTCGTAAAAATGAGTACGAAGAAGTATTACAAATATATAAGCGCATCGGACTAAATGTTCATGGACTTGATGCCAAGCAAACATTTTGGGATGCACTCTCCGGTGTCACAGACCCGGAACATAAACGCAAAATAATCGGAAGATTATTTATCAAATTGTTTGAGGAAGAAGCGAAAACAAATGAGCGAATCGTATGGCTAGGCCAGGGTACAATTTATCCTGATGTGATAGAGTCTGTTAGTGTGCACGGACCTTCAGTTACGATCAAGTCGCACCACAATGTAGGCGGATTACCGGACAAATTGAATCTCAAGATAATTGAACCACTCCGCAGTCTGTTCAAAGATGAAGTGCGCCGCATTGGCAGTGAGTTGGGTATTCCCAATGACATATTAAATCGACATCCATTTCCGGGACCGGGACTTGCGATTCGAATTATTGGAGAAATAACACCGGAAAAGGTTGCGCTGCTTCAGGAAGCTGATCATATTTACACGAGTATGCTCAAATCACATGAAATGTATGATAAGATTTGGCAAGCTGGAGCAATACTATTGCCCATAGAGAGCGTTGGAGTTATGGGAGATGAACGTACCTATGAAAAAGTAGTTGCCCTCAGAGCTGTAAATTCTTCTGATGGAATGACTGCCGAGTGGAGCAAAATTCCGTTTGATGTTCTCGCCGAAATATCGTCGAAAATCATTAATCAAGTTAATGGCATAAATAGAGTCGTCTATGATATCAGTACGAAGCCACCAGCCACGATTGAGTGGGAGTAGTCTTTTTTTACTTCTCTGCTTGCTCATTTTTAGTCAATGTAGAACCACGAAGACTGCAACAAAACACCCTGACCAAACTAATCGACCCAATTCAGATAGTAGGCCTGTGCCAATTGACACTATCACTTGGAAACCTACCAGTGAAAAACCTATCGAAGTCGAAGTGGATGATATAATCGAAGATAACACTACGGTGGAGATCAATTCTAAAATGTTAGGTGTCATTCTTCCGCTTAATATTTCTTCTATCACGACTATAAATAATCAAATTTCATCACGGCACGAAGCAATCATTCAATATTATATCGGTATGAAGTTAGGACTCGAATCATTGAAACAGCATGATTCAGAACTGCACGTAGTATTTGAAGACTCGCAGGAAGATCAAAAAAGGGTTGAACAATTACTTGGCGAATTTCAAACCAGAGGTATAGGGTACGTTTTTGGAGGCAAAGGACGAAAGACGGTCGAAACTATCGCAAATTTCGCCAAAGAAAATAATATGTTTTATGCCAGCGGCTGGCAAGTGAATTCCGAATTTGTGGGTGAAAATGAAAGATATATTCAATTTAACCCCGGTTTTCAAGCGCACATTATAACAATCTTGATGCATGCATTATATGAATATAATCCGGAACAAATCATACTCTTTGGTTCAAAAAAGGAACAGCGCAGAATAGATGAAATTAATCGGCTTTACATGCAATTGACAAATAACGAGGATGAATTAGAAACATTTATAGTTGAGGATATGAATGAGCTCGAATTGTTGGAAATGGAAGAATGGAAGCTAGTCGACAAGCGGGGCAATCCGCGATTAGTAGATGATAAAGTTTTCGTAGTGCCCGTGACACGAAATGTCAATTTAATTCATGACTTTTTTCGTTTTTTGGATTTTAATGAAATGCACGATCGAAGTGTCGTCTACGGAGTGACCGATTGGAATGATGAAAAATTATACAATCATTTAAATAATTATGAGGTTCGAATGACTTCATTTACTAATCCTGTCGAACAACAGGGTAATAGTGGTTTTATTGAATCTTTTTTTAATAAGACGGGTACGTTCCCGCATGAGAAAGCCTTTGAAGGTTACAATCACATATTATTAATGGCTGACTTAATTCATAAAATGGAAGACGGTTCAGTCAATTCTAATTTATTACTCAATGGACATGGTGTCAAGGCAGAATTAGTTGATCATAACGATTTGCAAAACCCGGGCGTAGACAAGTCGTATAAACCGTCGTATCTAGAAAACAAGTCAGTCGTCTTGTTGGGATACAAGGATTTTCAATACTATATACTCCCATATTGATTGCACTTTATTCGCTCAATAGGATGACGCCGGAACGCAAAAAACGTATTGAATATATAGCCAGTAAGAGGCAACCAGATGTGAATGTCGTGTTGGAACATGTCCGTGACTTGCATAACGTTGGTGCCGTGATCAGGACATGTGATGCGGTTGGTATACATGCCGTTCATATGATTTTAGATCCTGAGTATCGTCCCTCCAAGAAGAAAATTGGTAAGCACACATCAGCAGGAGCGCGAAAATGGGTTTCCGCGCATGAGTACACCGATATTGAATTGTGCATCATGGCCTTGAAACGGGAGGGGATGCAAATACTGGGAACGACTTTAGCATCCGACGCAAAGGACATTTACGATATCGACTTCACCATTCCAACGACGATCATATTTGGTAATGAGCGCTTTGGTTTATCTGAAAAGGCAACGTCGCTGATCGATCAGGCAATTGTCATTCCTCAAGTCGGGATGGTGCAAAGCCTCAACATCTCCGTGGCCTGCGCCGTGACGTTATATGAGTTGTATAGACAACGTATGTCAGCTGGATTGTACAATCGACCTCTAACAAATAAAATATCGAAGCAGTTCTATAATCTTTACATCAACAGTGAGCTGAAAGATGGAGGAAAAATTGATAGTAATGTTTAAACTACTCTTTTTAGTTTAATTTTGAGAGTGCTGATTCAATTTGATCCAGTGCCTTAATTAATTGTTCATCCGACGCAGCAAAAGAAATCCGTATACATTTTGGATTTCCAAAAGCAGAACCACTTACGGTGGCAACATGAGCATATTCTAATAAATATAATGCTAAGTCATCTGAATTTTCGATTCGCTGATTATGGGATGACTTTCCTAAATAATAGGAAATATCTGGGAATATATAGAATGCCCCATCCGGATCATTAGCCTTAATTCCCGGAATGGCATTTAACCGATCCCTAACCAATTTTTTACGTTTTTTATACGTATCGCACATATGGCGCGTCGGTCCTCTTTCCCCTTCAAGTGCCGTGACAGCAGCCTTCTGACCAAATGCGGTGGCCCCCGATGTGCACTGACTTTGGATTTTTGAACATGCCTTGGCCAGCCAGACTGGTGCTGCCATATAACCTAATCGCCATCCTGTCATTGCAAATCCTTTCGAAAACCCGTTGACGACTATTGTTCGTTCTTGCATTCCAGGGCAATTTGCAATACTATAATGCTTTCCCGAAAAATTAATGTACTCGTAAATTTCATCTGAAACAACGAGTAACTTTTCATGCGATAAAATAACTTGACTTAATGCCAATAACTCTTCTTCAGAATAGACAGACCCTGTGGGGTTACAGGGAGAACTAAAAATAACATACTTCGTTCTATCCGTAATGGCATTTGACAATTGCTCAGGACGCACCTTATAGTCCTGGTTGATTTCTGCTGACACAGCAATTGGTACGCCTTCTGCGACGCGAACAATATCAAAATAAGAAACCCAATACGGTGTAAACAGTATTACTTCATCCCCTGGATTGAGCAGCGCCATCGCCAGGTTAGAAATTGTTTGTTTAGCCCCATTGGAAACAACGATTTGATCAGGGCTATAATCAAGACCATTTTCACGAGAAAACTTTGAGCAAATTGCTGATCTCAATTCCGGTAATCCAGGAACGGGTGTATATTTTGTATATCCATCGTGCAAGGCTTGCGTGGCGGCATCTTTTATATAATCTGGGGTGTCAAAATCTGGCTCACCCAGACTTAGGCTAATTACATCATGACCTTCAGCTCTCAGCTCTTGTGCCAGACGTGACATTTTTAAAGTCGCGGATTCGGCTATATTTAGTGCACGCTTTGATAGTAATTCCTGCATAATATTTTCGTCAAATTGAGGGCGCAAATTACCGAAAATAACGATTGGAATTACATTTAACTTCCCAATTCAAGCGCTTATTTTAATCAATGATGAAATTAAACTCGAAGAGCATTTTCGCTACTCATTTCATGATATTCCAATCTACTTTTTCTTGCCATTGACCGCGTCTGAAATCAGGGATGGAAATGGGTATGTTTCCGAGTTCGATCGATAACTTGGAAAGAGGTACAACAACAGACCAATCAACAGCATCGTAAACATTCATGTCCAAAGCAACCCCCCGATTGAGACAATCGATCAAGCGATACATTTGAACGAAGTCCATGCCGCCATGCCCGCCGTATTTGGTGATTGGCTCTTTCAGCTCATTCCATATAGGATGGTTGTATTTATTTCTCATTTCATTTAGGGCTTTTTCATCTAACCACCTGTGCCCATTTGAATTGTCTCTAAGCGCGAGTCGACTTGGGTAACCTTCATGATATCCATGCGTGCCACCAAGAGCGTTGATTCTGCTGTATGGCCTTGGTGTTACGACATCATGCTTGAGTACAATGGATCTGCCTCGCTCAGTTTGAATCATTGTCGTATTTATGTCTCCATGGGCAAAATTTGACGTATCGCGAAAGGGATGGTCTGCTTCTACATGCCGAGCATAGTCATCGAGACTTTTAGAAACAGAACTCATAGAAACAAGCTTTTGCATACGATCGCCTTTTCCGATGTCCATATACTGAGCTATGGGCCCCAGACCATGTGTAGGGTACAAGTTAGCGTCGGTTGTTTGATGATGGCGAAGCCGCCAATAGTCATAGTAGTATGACTTGCTAAATAAGAGTGACTTCAAATCATGAATATATGCACCTTCTCCATGTGTTATTTCTCCAAATATGCCGTGTTTAACCATGTTCAGGAGCCAAAGCTCTTCACGCCCATAACATACGTTTTCCAACATCATGCAATGTGTGCGGTATTTCTCGGCTGTATCAACCAGCTTCCAGCAATCATCAATGGTTAAAGCAATGGGGACTTCAACAGCAACGTGAATGCCGTTTTCCATAGCATGGACTGCCATCTCCACATGGCTATTCCACGGTGTTGAAATGATGACTAGATCTAATTCCTCATTATCCAACATATCTCGCCAGGCCGAAGCGTCATTGCTATAATCAGGGCTTGGAATCACCTGATTTTCGATTAATTTCTTAGCCTCATCCAGTTTTTTTGACTGAATGTCGCATAATGAAACGATTTCTGCTTTTGGGTACAAGGCGTCCACCAGGTGTACATGGTTTTGACCCCGATTTCCGAGCCCTATGAAGCCAACCTTAACTTTAGGAATTGGATTCAGTTGAAGGTTTTTGACATGCGTTGCATTCGAAGGTCTATCTCTTGTTAGCCGATCGGCCTCTTGGAGTGCCCTGTCATAGGAGATGAGTTGTTTGAAGGGCAGCCCTAAGAGTGCGGCAGATGAGGCAGAAAGACGAATAAAACTTCTTCGACTGTTTTTCATTGAAATTGTATATTGAAATCGTTTTAATAAGTGAACGTCTTCGACGCTATCATTTAGTTTTAAAATTACTGAAATGAAACGTACATCAGAAATCTACGGTAAAATAATTCCACGATCATATTTTTGCTTCGTAAAATTGAGTGTTATACTACCGACATTGGTTACATGGCAATTCCTTTTTGGTCAAACTATTGGGATTAATCTTAATAGAGAGGATGCTATGAACGGTTACGTGTTATTCACCGCTCATAATGTTAATGGCCAATATTTAATTGATAATTGTGGAGAAGTCGTTCATCAATGGGACAACACATCAGGTCTCGATCTTCACGCAAAATTACTTCCAAGTGGAAACCTGGTTTACTTGCGAAGCAACAAAATATATGAAGAGGATTGGAGTGGAAATATTGTAGTCGAAATAACAGCGAACACAAGTAATTTTAATTTCTCTTACGAGGTGATAAAATTACCTAATGGTAATTACCTATGCCTTGGCAGAAGAGGCATGAGCACCCAGGAGTTTATTGATCAGGGTTTTAACCTGGATGGAGCATCTCCAGCCGTGGTTGATGTTGTAGTTGAAGTTAACCCTTCAGGTACCATAGTCTGGGAGTGGAATATCGCGGACCATGTGATACAAGAACGAGATGCGAATCTTGGGAATTATGGGGTAGTTGCTGATCACCCTGAATTGCTTAATCTTGATGCCATTTCTACATATGACTGGACAAACTGGGAATCTTTTATGATTAATGGAATGGACTACAATGTTGAATTGGATCAAATAGTATTGAGTATTCGAAAAATGTCGGAGATAGCGGTGATCGACCATTCAACGACAACCGCTGAAGCGGCAGGCCATACTGGTGGAAATTCTGGAAAAGGAGGTGACATTTTGTATAGATGGGGAAACCCACAAAATTATGGAAGAGGTACGGCCGCAGATCGCGAACTGTATTTTCAGCACAATCCAAATTGGATTCAGAACGGAGAACACGCAGGTAAATTGATTTGTTACAATAATGGATTATCAAGGACTGTCCCGGCGCTCAATTATTCGGAAGTACCAATTCTGAATACGCCCATTGATGAAAATGGACATTACCATATTCAGGAAGGGATGCCCTTTGGCCCAATGACACCTGACATCAATTTTCAAGGGAATAATGAAGATGCACCATTTTATTCAGGTTATACATCAGCCGCTACTATGTTGCCGAATGGAAATACGTTTATTACGGAAGGATTAGCCAGTCATATATTGGAATTGAATATTGAAGGAGAGTTGGTGTGGTCTTATCAAGCACCGACCGCTGGTTGGCTCTTCAGAGCAGAGAAATATCCAGTTGATTATCCGGCTTTTGAAGGCAAAGACTTAACACCATATGGCACAATTCCTGATGATAATAGCACATACGACTGTGAACTTTTTTCTACCGTATCAGAGAAATTCAATGATGAAAGTGTCATTACTATAAACTCATTAAACGCGACAGAATTGATAGTTTCTAATGGGATTGCTGGACGAACTGAGTATAAAATAATAGATATGCAGGGCAAACTGCATCAGAGCGGTGAAGTTTTGTTTGGTGAGCGACGGATACCCATTCAAGCCTTGGGCCGTGGAATGTTCATTATTCGATTCAATGATAAACAGGGAAAAATTTATTCATCCATTCGATTTATAAAAGTATAAGACCACATTTTCATTCTTGCCGCTGAACCTCCTCTTCTGTTGATCTTAGTTTGAGTCAACTTCCAGCTTAATTCCTTGACCACGAACACGCAATATTTTTACATTTACATCCCTTGATAAATATTTACGCAGTCGGGATATAAATACGTCCATAGAACGACTTGTGAAATAGTCACTTTGTTGCCAAATGTGCTCTAGCATATTTTTCTTCGGCATAAGTTTATTTTGGTTATTTGCCAGGTAGACCAATATCTGGCATTCTTTTTCCGTCAATTGCTGTCGATCTTCTTTGTAAATTAATAATAGATTAGTTGGATCCAATGTGTATGAACCAATCTGTATTTTATCAGTAAAATCGGTTAATGTAGTTGATAGTTTGGATAAGATGTTTTGGATGCGCAAAACCAATTCATCTGCTTCGAAAGGTTTAGTAATGTAATCGATCGCACCCATTTTCAATCCTTGAATGCGATCATGTTTCTGTTTTTTTGCTGTCAAAAAGAGAAAAGGCATATCAGAAGTCCGCGTAATAATGTATTCCGCAACTTTAAACCCAGATTGTTTTGGCATGGATACATCCAGGATGCAAATATCAAAATGTCGTGAGTTAAACACGTCCATGGCCGCCTGTCCATCCGTCACCCAGGTGACGGACATATCGTGCATCTCGAGGTACAATTTTAATACATGCCCGAGATCATTATCATCCTCCGCGAGTAAAATGTCAGGTTTCATCGTCTGCAGGAAGTTTGATATGTACGGAAAACCCGGCCGTCGTATCTGAAATTATATTTAGTGTGCCGCCATGTGCTTTTACTATTTGCCTTGATTGATATATACCCAATCCGAGGCCGGAGAGATGACTGGATGATTCAGGCCGATAGTATTTATTGCCCAGGTTTTTTACGACATCTCGATTCACTCCTTGTCCATTGTCGGTAATTTCAATTTTAATTGAATCCAGTAGGGATCGAGCGCTGATAAAAATTTGTAGATTTTCATCTTCTTCATTATAATGAAATGCATTGTCTAGCACATTTAAAAAGGCTGTTTTAAGATAGAAAGGGTCTCCATTGAAGGTTATATTGATAGGATCGGAATCATAAGTGATATTAACCGTACGATTATTATACTTAATAGTCATATCCTGAATGCAATGTTGAATTAATCGGCTCAGAGCGACTTCTTTTTTATTGAGTACTTCTTTTAGTTGTGGTGTGGCATTTTGATTTAACTGATCAATTATTTGTTGTAGTCGTGCCGTTTGTGCGTGAACGTAAGATCCCATTTTACGTGCTTCAGTCAAGTTGTTTTCGGCCAAATATTTCATTTGGGATGCGCTGGCTACCTTAATGGTTGTAAGGGGAGTTTGAAATGAGTGCTGTATATTATCGACAAATTCAATTTGTTGTTGTTTCTCTTTTTGCAACCGAAACAGACGCGTCATTGACCAGACTAATAATCCCGTTAATAGTAAAAACGAAATAATTGCTAGAATCACCTGACCTGTAATCTGTTGCAGAGTCTTTGGCCATATATTGTCGTAAACAAAATATAACTTAGCAAAGAAAAAAATATTTTTTTCTGTGGACGAAAAGCTTCCATAGGAAACGGCACCTTGGAGTTCAGACAGACTGCCTAATAAGCTATTTTTAATACTGGGCTCTAACCGTTGATAGGGAACATAATTGTTGTCGTCGTCGATCGGACCCCATTCTTCCAGAACAATTGCAAATCGTACCGAAGATCCAAACTGTTGATGAACTTGATTAAGGAGACGGTCGCGTTCTGAATTTAATTCAGAAAAGTCAAACGGGATAGCGGCTGGTTCGATTTCATCCAGAATAGAATAACTATGAATCGTATCCGCAAAAAGATCAGCATATTGAACAAGAAAGTCATTGGGCGCATTTTCACCTTCAACTGGGTTTAAAATGAGGTTTAACTCTTGTGCAATCTCGCCGAGTTGCTTTCCAGCTGTTAGCGCGTAGGCGTCTCGCAAAAAAAGCCATTGCGTGCAAAGGAGTATAAGCCAAACGGCTATACTCAATCCTATTAGTACGTATTCTTTACGTGACTTCATGTTGTGTCGAAAAACCTCTTTGTATTGTGAAGATATAAAGTTGTGCTGACCGGCGGACTATGTTGCTTCCACCGTTAACCTTGCATTAACCGTCGATTAACCCAATCACATTGAAAAGTAACCGACTTTTGACCTGTATTCACTAACAAGTTAATTATATACGATATGTATCGATACGGCCTTTTACTTTTGTTATATCTGTCTTTTACCATTAAAGCCACAGCCTCTAATCCCATCTCCTATGATATATATTTTGATGATAACACGAATAAACTGTCGATTGAGTTGAATTTTATCAATAAAAAGAAGAAAAATACAAGGCTTGAATTTCCAACGAAGTGGGGTGGAGCGCTGGCTTTGAATAAAGCAATTACGATAGAAGATTTGCAGGGTGGATTTATCGCAGATACGAGTGATTGGCGTGCGATAATTATATCACACGATAAAAAGACTAGCATAAGCTTAAAATATTCCGTTGAAGTTGAACAACGCGCTGACGAGACTAAAAATCATAGCGACCTGTATAGACCTATTCGGGCAGAGGACATCCTTCATTTTATCGGCGCTACTGTCTTCGTCATTCCTCAATTAAATGAGGAGGCGGAAATACGATTGGACTGGCATATTCCGCAAGGCTGGAATGTGCACAATAGCTATGGCAGTGATGAACGGATTCAAAAAATCGAAACAGTTCTTTCTGAATGGAAAAATGCCGTCTTCTGGATTGGTCGATACCATAAAAATAGCTTTAGTGTCAGCGGTAATCCGGTCTACACTGTGTTTGATGATGCGAATTGGTCGTTTTCACAAGCTGCTTTCAATGCTATGTTACACGATGTGATGAAGTATCAACGCGACTTTTGGAATGATCATGACTTTCCTTATTATACAGTAACGCTGACAACCTACCCACTGAAGGAAAAGGGATACTCATTTATGGGAACTGGATTAAATAATTCATTTTCATTGTATGCAAGTAAGAATGCACAATTGGATGACATTATGTATTTGCTCATGCACGAGCTTCTGCATGAATGGATAGGTCAACAAATTAAAAATGGAGATCCGGAAGAAGAATATTATTGGTTCTCAGAAGGATTTACAGATTATTTTACCTATTTATTAGCCTTCGAGTCCGGGCTAGCTACACGCGAGGCTTGTCTGGAAAAAATGCAAAAGAAAGTGACCGATTACTATACGTCACCCGTTCGAGATGTTAGCAACAGCGAAATTTTCGATAATTTTTTTTCAAAGCATCATACATATGGTCGCATTCCATATGATCGCGGAAGTGCCTTTGCCATGTACTTAGACCATTTGATTCGATTGCAGTCAAAAGCCACGTTGAAAGAGCCTATGCTTGATCTTTTGCACTACTGTAAAACTCATGATAAGCGTATGTCTCGTAAGGTGTTGACAAAAGTTTTGTCCAGGTACATTGATAACGATGTCGACGCACTGATACAGCGACACATGTACGATGGAGAGTTAGTTCCTGTATTCTCGTTTCCAGGTATAAGTAAAAAAGTCACTAATGCGTATACCGAAGTCTTTGAGGCCGGATTTGATCATGAAACTTCTTTTCGTGAAGGGATTATTAGTGGTGTCGTGCAGAGCTCAAATGCATACAAAGAGGGACTGCGAAATGGCCAATCTATTCACGGGGTATCTATGTATTACGGGTCCATTGAGCATGATATTACAATAACCATTTTGCAGGATGACGAAGAGAGACAAATCACATATCGACCAGTAAGGAATAGTGACATTGAGATCCCAATTTTTGAATAAGCGAACTTGGGATGAGAAAGTTGTTTAGGTGGTTAACTAATTAATACTACATTTTACTTGTATATACAAGTAAAATGTACTACCTTGCATTCGTGAAAAACAGTCATAAACCCACTACTCCCAACTTTGATGCGATTGACCCCAGGCATTGTATAAATGCAAAATTTCGAAAGCTGCATAGACTTGCCGAACAAGCTTATCAGCAAGAAATTGGCCACTTCGATATGAAAGGGAGTATGCCATCGATACTTTTTGTAGTGGGTAAAAGGCCTGAAATATCTCAACGAGAATTAGCAGACGTACTGATAATAGATACGTCAACTGTATCTCGCGACATAAAGCGGCTTTCTAGACGTGGCCTAATTCGATTTATAAATTGTGATGACAGGCGTCAAAAAGCACTCATGCTGACCGCTGAAGGGTATCGATTTGTTGAAAAATTGGCGCCAGCATGGGCAAAAGCCCAAAATCGTATGCTTGCATTAATTGGGGAGCTAAATAGTAAACGCCTTTCCATAATGCTGGATGATTTGCAAAGTAGTGATGTGTAATTTGTTTAATTAATTGTATATACAACATTTATGCTTGATATTCCTGATTATATTTCGCTTGTATTTATTTTGACGACGTTCGCTACTACCATAGCAGTTATAGGTCTTTCGAAAAGGGTTTTTCATGGTCGTCATATTTGGTTTTTTGTTTTAGCTCTCGTCATGTGGCTTGGCCTCCACGGTTTTGCGGGATATTATGGGTTTTATAGGTCCAATCTTAATCAAATGCCACCGCGATTGTTTCTTTTTGGACTCTTTCCCTTCATAGTGTTAGTTTTTTTACTTTTTGCAACAAAATGGGGAAGGTATTTCATGGATAATTTGTCGCTCCGAACCATGACTTGGTTAAGCGTGGTTCGCATACCTGTAGAAATCAGCCTCTTTTGGCTCGCGCGTGAAGGTTCAGTACCTGAACTTATGTCTTTTGAAGGTCGAAATTTTGATATACTTGCCGGTATAACCGCGCCTATCGTCGGCTATTTGTGCTTCGACAGGTTAGCCCTCAAACGAAAAAATGTTTTACTCGTATGGAATATTATCGGTCTGGTTTTGCTACTTAATATTATTATTCACGCCATTCTATCTGCTCCTTTTCCACTCCAGCAATTTGCATTTGACCAGCCTAATTTGGCGATTTTGCATTTTCCATTTGTATGGCTAGCTGTATTTGTGGCACCTGTTGTATTGTTGACGCATCTATTTAGCTTGCGGCAGTTGCTGCGCAGAGCATAATAAAATATTCCAATTCAAATGGTCGGTTATCGTAAATCCCTTTTGGTCACAAGGTGTAAAGCGGCAAAATAAAATAGAGCCATGTAAATGCCCAATGTTAGTAAATCCGGAAGGGAGACATACGTTTGAGTTTCTTGAAAGATGTATTTACCGAATGGAAGTCGGATGATGTTTCCTATAGCTTTTACGGGAAAAAGGTCGGCAAGCCAGGGAAGTTTATAATGAAATTGAATTATTGAAGTTGCAATTTTCTCAATTATAAAAATGTAGAATATTAGCAGAGCGATCGTGATACCAGATCGTTTTATCAGCAGGGCAATTGTCATACAAAACAATTGAAAGGTTACAAGATGGAGGAAATATGCACCTATAAATTCTATATTCTTAATGATAAATGAAAAGTCTTTAACCGGCGACCAAAGTAATCCCATCATAAGACCTATGACTAGAGCCAGGCCGCTAATTATAAGTGAGTTTACTACGATAAACGTAATCTTCGTCCAGAGAAACTCTCTTCTACTCAGTCCATCAATTACATTTTGTTTTATGGTGCCGTAGCTAAATTCGTTACATACGGAAATGACGGTAATGAAACCTAGAAAAATCGAAAAGGACTTGTATACGTATGTTAAATTTTGCCATATGTCCACAAAATCAAATAGTGGAATAGCACCAGCTGGAAATCCTTTTAAGAATTCTTCACCAATAGAATCCAGGTAATCCAAAAAAACTTTAGAACCGATCGGAACAGCCAGTAGAAATATGGAAAATAATACCATTAATACCCAAAAGTATTTTGAATTGCGTAGTTTGAAATATTCGATTGATAGCAGTCTACTCATGATTCGATACTATTTCCATAAATTGTTTTTCAAGATTTTTCTTAATCGTTGAAATGTGCGTTGCTGTTATTGAGGCATTAAATAAAAAAGCATTTACATCCGAAGCACGCGTTCCTGTTTCGCATTTTACTTCAAGGGTATCTTTTAATTTTAAATGTGAAATGTACCCAGGGAATTCTGTTATAACACGTTCCAGTAAGGGTATATTTTCGCTGCCTACCTGAATGATGGCCTCACGGCCAAAATTAGCATCAACGCGGCCATTATGAATCAATTTACCACGTCTGAGAATGGCGAATTCGGAACAAACTTTCTGTACTTCATCGAGTAAGTGACTGGCGAGAATGATGGTTTTACCTGTTTCGGCTATGTCAATGATAAGTTGCCTAATTTCAGCTATTCCTTTTGGGTCAAGTCCATTGGTAGGCTCATCAAGAATGAGCACGCGAGGATCTGCCAATAAGGCTGATGCGATGGCTAGCCGTTGTTTCATTCCTAAGGAGTATGTGCGAAAGGGATCGTGTTGGCGTTCGGCTAAGTCTACTTGCTCAAGCACTTCTGCTATACGATATTCACCTACGTCTTTGATCTTACAAGCCAGCTGCAAATTTTTATAGGCCGAAAAGGTCGGATAAAAATTTGGCTTCTCCAGAATGGCACCTACCTGTTTTCGCTGACTGTGATGAGCGCGTTCACCAAACCACAAGAATTCACCGCTGGTAGGGCGGGTAACACCTAATATCATTCCCAGTGTAGTCGTCTTGCCACTGCCATTTGGGCCTAGCAAACCAAATACAGTGCCTTCGGCGATATTCAGATTCAACTTATGTACGGCAGTAATACGACCATATTGTTTGTGTAAGTCCCGCGTACTTAATACGTTCATTTATGTTTTGTATTGATGAAATTTTAGTTTAAGGTATTCCAGACTGTATATATTAATTTAATCCCAATCCATTCCGGCGGCATCAGGAATTAATTCTTGAAGTTGATCCATGCTCAAACTGGACAAAGCACTGATATACTTCATGTCAAGTGAACCTACCATTTCAAGCAGCCCGGCTCTACCTTGCGCATAGAAAGTCGCCACCCAAGTCGTTTTTTTGTTTTTGGATGAAAGCTCATAGACGTGACACTTGTATTCTTTATTGTTAAAAGTTAACAATTCCTCGAAACCTTCACCCCTTATTCCTTTGTCGAGCTGCTTAAACGATTTTAGCGCAAGTACGCCGGTGGAATCTGTCGTTACAAGCCGAATGTGATCAAGATTCCGGATTAATTTATTGAATTCCGGATTTTGATCCTGGTTCAACATGCGCAAGACACTCTGATACGCGAAGGCTTTGTAGCCATTTGCATTTTCTTCAAAATTCTTTACCACTTTGCTCTGAGCAGACATATATACCGTTAGCAGGAATAGGATTCCAAAAACTCCAATTAACTTTTTCATTTATCGATATTCTTAAAATGTTCAAATCCCTGAATATTCATCTTTTGACTTAATGCGGATATTTGTTTTAAATCAATTTCTCCTACTAGACTGAGTAGCATAACTTCAGCATCATCATAACCGACCATCAATAGCTCGGATATAGTGCCATCAGATTCTGTAATGAAAAACATAAATTCCGCTTCCTTATCCCGGATAGACATGAGCTCATCCATATTTGACCTCGGCTTTTGTACCACTTGTTCAAAAATGGATTTCGCTTCGTCAATGTCGGAGCCAACCAGCATCTTGAGCCCTTCTAATTTTGAGATCGTTTCAACTAATTCTTGTTCAGCTGGATCATCCATTTCAAAATTCACGAATAGACCAAACATTTTACTTGAAACGGTTATTTGACTAAATCGATCATCATCTTTGTATTTTTCATAGTATCGATCGATGCCACTGGACTGGGCCTGCGCGGATATAAGGAATCCGACAAACAAGGCCATTGTTATATAATATTTAATTTTCATGCCTGATAATTTTTATTTGTACTTTATTAATTTCCTATTAATTCCTGTTGTGCCTCATTAAATTTTCCCAGCACCTGTGTATGTGCTAGGCCAGAATTCATGCTGTTCGATACCATCATAAGTGCCTTCTTAACCTCAGCATATGCCTCTTCGGAATCCGCATAGGTGTCGATGAATTCGGATTTATGTGCTATTTGTTCCATCTGACTTGAGCGTTTAAAAAAATATACCGAAGCGAGCAATACGGTTAGTGCAGCAGCAATTCCCATCATACGTCTTATCGGCCTATATTGCCGCTTTGGGAGAAGCTTACCCTGCAATTCTTGGTCAAAAGCTTCATCCAATTCAGACGACTTAACAGTAGCTGTGAAGGCAAAATAGCTTTTTAACGCACTCAATTGCGGTGACACGGAATCCGTTTCAAGGAGAAGTTTGCGTAGCTCACGTTCTTCTGCATCGGTTGATTCACCTCTCCAAAATTTATTTGCTAATTCTTGTATGTTGGTTTGTTGCATAATATCACTATCCTTACAATTCTATGTCAAATAAATGTGCTCAAGTTTTTTCTTTACTTGTTGCCTAGCCCGATGAAGTAATACTTTGATATGATTCAAATCGAGCTCGAGTATCAGAGCAATTTCCTTATAACTGTAGCCTTCGATGTCGCGCAAAGTAATTACGGCGCGTTGGTTTTCAGGTAGCGCAGCAATTGTTTGTTTAATTAATTCCATGGACTCAATACTCGATGTTTGCTCATGTGGACTCGCGGTGGAGCTTTCAATATGAACTTGCGAGGTAATGTCGATATGGTTACGACCTTTTTTGCGTAAAACGTCGAGGGCTTTATTGCGGGTCATAGTTATGCACCAGGCCTCGATGTTTTTAATCTTACTTATATCCTGAATTTTTTCCCAAGACTTTATCATCACTTCCTGCACCACATCTTTGGCATCATCTTCATTGAGCAAAAATGAAAGGGCGAAACGATACAATTTATTCTTCAGGGGAAGTATGCTTGTATTGAACTGTTCCGTTGTCACCCTTCCAAAAGTAGGATATATGTTGATAGTCTGATCCATTTTTCGACGGAACGTCTCTTTAAGACTTCGATTGAATTACAAATCTTTTTTTCAACGTGACACCATCTTTAATTACTTCCAAAACGTAGTTTCCATCGGACAAGCCCGATGTTGGCATTGCTTGTTTACCAGATTCTACATCATAGGACTTAATAATGCGACCATTCATATCGAACACACGCGCCTCACCACCTGCCATATTGGAAGGAATCTCAACAGTTAATTCGTGACCAGCATGGGCCGGATTCGGATAGACGCGCATATGAGCAGCACCATGTTCTTCTATCATGTCTAATTTTGAAAATCCGACTTTTTGCATTTTATTGGCCATCTTACTCAATTCACGTAGGTCCATTTTACCTGTCAAAGAAAAAATGATCAGTTCTTGATCGGTTGTTCCAACCATAACCACTTCTCGCACAACACCTCGTTTTTCATCGATGAAAAAAGTAAAGCTTCCTTCTTTATCATCAACGCGCATTAGTTCTTCATGAGAATTTTCAACTTTTTTAATAGCTGATCGATAGGATGATCGTGCATTTTCGACTTCACGTCCGGCTATCATATCGAATGACGTAATAGTCGTGATGAAGTCTCTGATTTCTTGAATATCTGAATCATCCGTTTCAAAATCAATGTATCCGGCTAATTCGAACATTTTCGACGAAACATGCACAGTCGTGAAGTTGTCTTGAGATTTGTATTGTTCAAAGTGTTTGTCAATGATGTTTTGGGCGGAAAGTCCAACCGACATCAAAATGGCCAAAGCCAAGGTTAAGATAGATTTCATTTTTTGAGTTTTATTAGCGTTTAAAAGAATTTGCATGCAGTTATCGGAAAGACGATACAGTTATGGAAATGTTACAGACAGGTTTATTTCACTCCAGGTGCATCGACCAGCGAAGCTCTTTATTCGATGAATGTGTTGAGGATTGAGACGATATTTTGAAATTATCTTTTCTTTTTGATGCCAATTTCTCCGATTGCCATTATCGCCTTCTTCTTGTTTTGAACCCATAGTTTTTTTCATCGAAGCGCAGTCCTAGACGAAGACCAGGCTCTAGTATGTCAAAAGCGTCGAATGAAAAATCAACCTCACCATCCCAGTTTCCCCCAATTATATAACGATAGCGCAGTTGCGGGGTAAGGGTGAACAGATTGCTTATACCAATGTCCAATCCAATGCCTAAACCTATTTCCGGGAGTATTACCGACAAATCATCGGCAGTCTCAAATCCTCGAACTTTTTGAGCACTTGCTGCCCAATGCCCAAAACCTGGAGTCAATCGCACATAAAACCCCTTTTTAATAAGTTCATTTTCCTTGGAAAAGGTGGGGCAATTACAATCACCATCTAAATCGAATGGATAAATGCTCGCATGTAAGAGCAGTCCAACTTGCCGTACTTCATAAATGCCACCATAATCTGCGTATTGGATTGTAGGCTGAAATTCTATACGTTTTTGTTTTAATCGAAACCAATAGTCAATTCCCAAGACGGGAGCGGTATTTTGTTGGGGGTTGGCATTTCCGAGATGCGCTGAAAAGAGGTTTTCATCAAAGGAAGAAAGGTGCACATTAAGTCCTATTTGGGAATAAGTACAATGAATGGAAAAGTAACTTAGAAAGATAAAAGAAGCGAATCGAATCATACTGTAAAGTTCGTTATAATCGATTTAACGAATGAAACATCAATATTGTGTTTTGAGGCCCATTCTAAATCCACATTGAGCACAATGATACTTACTATTATTAGATTTAGTATCGACTGAGCCTACGAATTCATCTTTGGACTATTATTGTCCGAATTGTAATACTGTAATAACCTTTATGCATGATTCATGAACTGACAGAAGACATGGTGAATATGGATATCCTTTTCAGGATATTTTAAATAAAGGCTGTGTATTTATTAATTGTTGATATGAATAAGAAATCACTGCAACCTTCAAATTAATCTTTGAGCGCAAAGATTATGGGAGCTCGATAACACGATTGATGTATTGCGGTGATTCAAGAGAAACACTATGAAGGGAACCAGTCCATCTGGTTTCAAATGTAATGTCTCCTTTTCTTCATAGAATCAATATTTATTTGTCGAATGGTGCCATCAATAATAGGAAAAGGAAACCCCGGCCCGTCGATAGGCCGAGGTTCACTATTACTACTAAATTATTTAATTCAACAATAAAATACAGCTACACGATGCCGTCATTCTCTATTTCTATTCTATGACTATCGTGTCTCCAGTCAGGTTACTGACGGGCACACATCCGCCTATCTGTGCTGTAAAATCAGCCCCTTGCTCCACCGAAAATTCTGCGTTTAGGGTTATACTATTTCCTGCGTCAAACAACACAGTTTCGCCGCTGGAAATCAAGACAGTACCACCTGCTGAAATATCGCTTGAAACCAGGGTCACGGCCGGTATTGGATTAGCTGCATAAACTTGGTTTTCCGGACAATTATTTTCGCAGGCATCCCCGATTCCATTGTTATTGCTATCGAGTTGATCAGGATTGAAGATCGTCGGACAATTATCACAAGCATCGCCAATATTGTCGAGGTCTGTATCGAATTGATCAGGATTACTAATGTCTATACAATTATCAAATTCGTCACATACACCATCCAAATCAGAATCCAATGATGAAATACATTCATTTGCGGCACGAAGACAAAATCCGCCGATGGCCGGGCCAGGAGCAATGGACCATGCTCGGAAAAATAATTCATCACCTGGTGCCAATCCAACACCTGCAAGGTCATCAATTAAATCATCTGTATTTAATCCCGTAAATATGAAAATATTAAATTCTAACGGGACAAAACGGGTTGGCAGGGTCAGACATTCGAGATACTCCAAGTTTCCGCAACTCCCTTTGTACATTTCGAATTCTACGGAGGATCCATTTGCAAACTGGAATTCCATAAAATATTGGTTTGTTGTATAATTTGCCGGAAGTTCTATTTTGAACCATATGTCCTTTCCATTAAAATTATTATCACAATCCTCAGGAGCACCATCAAGCGGAGATGAATCTGTCGCATTTAAGTCGGTTCCGCCAAAATCGTCTACACAATCACCTACTTGCACGGGTATTAAAGTTGCTCCCGCGCAATCATCATTTGCAGGTGGACTTGGGCTGGGCTCGACCGCACAGAGGTAAAAGAATCCCTGGCCAATCGGAAGTAACGTCGCATTCCATATGCGAATAAATAAATCAGAACCGGGTACAAGGCCTGTCAGATTCAACTCGGCATAGTCATTGGCAGTGGTATTGTCATTACATGCGATTGAAGTCAGACTTCCGCAGCTACCTGTGAATGCCTCCATGGCCGTGTTATTGAAAATTAATCCCGCTGCCCGCATCGTCGTGATGTTGACGTTGCCAGAAGGAGGGACTACCAGTCTAAACCAGATGTCCGGGCGGCTGCCCCCAAAGCCTTGTGTACAAGAACCTAAACCTGAGTGAGTCGCTCCTTCAAAAGAGGCCACAACCGGGTCAATGCAAAAATCAGGGTGTACCACAATCTCTGCTGCGGTGCTGCACTCATCAGATGAGACCGGTGGCTCAATAGCGCAAATATTGAAATTGGCCAAATTATCGTTGTCAAATTCCCATACGCGAATCCAGAGGAGTGTTCCAGCTGGTTCGGATGAGATATCCACCGACGCAAAATTTTCAATGATACCGCTGTCTTCGCAAGCTATGGAGGTGAGGTTGTTGCAATCGGGCCCCGTAAAGATTTCTACTACAGTGTTCAATATTGAATTTGATAATGCCTCAGAGGTACGAATAATAATATTACCCGAAGCCGGAACGATTGCCTGGAACCAGACATCCTTCGCCGACATAGTTCCACCGCCGAGTGCACAAGATCCAATGCCATCTGGGTTAGCGCCCTGGTTTGTTGCTTCGGTTGGGGTGTAGCATGGAGCTGGCTGTGTTTCCAGCATGGTGGCATCAATACAAGCATTATTTGCAGGCTCAGGGTCGATCGCACATATTTCAAGAAAGACCCCATCTTCCGCAAAACCAACATTGACATCCCATATTCGGAGGAACACGGTGGTGCCAGGTACAAGTTCATCGAGAAATAGCTCATTTAGCACTTGTGAAGTTTCAAAGCATTGTTGAGACACCTTATTGGTGCAACTAGTGCCTGTGTAAACTTCGATACCCAAGGGATCAGAATTAAAAGACTTAATCGTAAATAAAATTGCTCCTGATGGTGGCACGGTGGCTTCGAACCACACGTCTGTGGCATTATTGCTGCCATCGAGATTGACACAGATACCGTCATTAGAAAAAGTGGCGAATACAGTTGTACCGCAGATGGATGTGTCACAACCCATGGGAACAGCGAATGCACTTGAGCATTCGTCATTTGATGGAGCAGTTACTTCATAGATGCAGATGCTAAACTCATCCAGAACATTGGGTGCTTCTCCTTCAGATGCCACTCGCAAGAAATAGTTTTGCCCAACGACCAGTCCATCCACGAACATTGGAAATCGTCTGTGGCACGCTAGTATTTGTCCGCCAAGATTGCTGCAGGAAGGTAAATTGTACAATTCTGTTACGACATCTTCTTCTGGAATGTCAATGATGAGCTCACCTGCCGTTGCTACAAACGACAGCCACACATCGTCATCAAATTGGGTAGGGCATGCGCTTATGTTAGAAGACGCCGAAGCTCCTTCAGCGCTGAAAGTTGTATAGTTGCAGTCATTTTTGTTTGCAGCGATGCTCACTATAATGGCGTCTTGGCATTCGTCATTTAATATAGGGTCAAATGCGCAGATACTGAAATTACCAAAGCTGTTGTTGAATGATTCCCAAACCCGAATAAGAACAAGGTCGCCGGGGTTGCCTCCAAGAATCTCGACTCTAGAGAAACTGGATGGCCCATCATTGTCATCACAATCCAGCGAGACGAGACTGTCGCAATCCGAGCCCAGCAAAACTTCGATCACGGTATCAAAAATACCATCTGCAGGTGCTGCACTAGTTTCAATGACCAGATTTCCACTGGCTGGGATGGTTGTCTTAAACCAGGAGTCAGCGGCGCTAATTCCCGCATCGATCGTGCACGTGCCTTCTGGTGAATCGCTCATGTTAGTATTGCTACCAACAGTTTGTGTTAAGCAGGTACCAACTTGGACCTCCAGGGCAGAAGCACTTTCACAATTATCATTGACGGGTTGTTCAACGGCGCAGATGGTAAAGGTGCCAGGATTGTTATTGAATGATTCGTACACCCGAATGAAAATGGTCTGATTGGCCTGGATATTCTCGACGACAGATACAGCGACAGACGAGCCAGTCACGCAATTCAGACTGGTCATATCACCACAACTTCCGGTGCCAGAAGAGAAGACCTCGATGATCGGAGTGAAACTTGTACTCGAACCTTCTTGCACAATGAATGAAACGTCTTTTCCAATGGCCTGGTTTCCATCAAAACGAAACCATACGTCCTCACCGCCACCGCCACCATTTAGCGTGCAGGTGCCTTCGGGCGAAGCAGTGGCGACGTTGGTGAAACCCTCCGTCGGGTTTGAACAATCTACATCTAGTCCAATGTCTATGGCATTAGAACAAAAATCATTGCTCGCTGCAGTCGATACACATAAATTCAATTCACCTTCAGTACCATTACCCCATATACGAATGAATACATCTTCACCAGGTGTTAAGCCCTCGGCCGGAAGTGACAGACTGCCAAAAAATGAAAGTGCACACGCAACGGAAGTAAGACTTCCACAGTTACCGGTCATGATGTCCAGCCCTATATTCTCGATAAGCAAAGACGATGCTGATATTTCATCAATTTCAACGAAAAAGCTTCCTGAGGCTGGCGCCACGGCTTTGAACCATATGTCACGCTGTGCACCTCCATAACCTGATCCACAAAGTCCCACCTCGATGCTCTCACTGGCGCCAAGGCTGTTAATCAAGGTAGGTGCAGAACACAGACCTGATGGCAAGGTCAGATTAGTAGCCGAAGAGCAGTCGTTATTACCGACAGTAGTAGCGGACACTTCCTCTACACATATGGAAAAGTCGCCCAAGCGATCGCCAAACGCCTCCCACATTCTGATGTAAACAGTATCATTTGTAGTCAGGCCACTGACGTGAACCAGGTTCATACCACCAGGACCAGTATCATCGTCGCATGCTATAGATACCAGTGATCCGCATGTGCCTGTCAGTACTTCTACGCTGAGATCTGTGATGGAACCGGCCTGCGTGGAAATCGTCACGGCACCAGAGGTAGGCGCGAGAAACTTGGCCCATACATCCACGGCATTATCACCCCCCTCAAATTCACATATTCCATTGCCACTAAAGGATGCATCCTCGTTATTCATTTGTACAAAGGTGCAATTTGTGTTGACATTGAGCAGGTTGGCGGTCGCACATTCATTGTGAGGGTTGGGAAGTTGGTCCTTGACGCAGATATCTATAGTGCCTGTTTCATCATTGAAATCTTCCCATATCCTGATAAATGCGGTGCTACCGGGAACCAGATCAAACAAGGTCAAATGGATATCATCAGTGCCGTTGCCACCGCATGATTCGGAAATCAAGTTCCCACACGTTCCAGAGAAGACTTCTAGATGCATGTCCATGAATGGGTTGCTATTGAGAAACGTCTGGATATTGACTATGCCGGATGGTGGCACGGTAAATGAATACCAGGTATCATTAGCTATGTCACCAAATCCATCATCGCATATGCCTTCACCTGAATAGCTTGAGTGGCCGATGGTGATTGTCTGGGTAGTGCATGAAGCGACTCCAGAAACATTGAGCGGGATGGCGTCTGCACATTCGTCATTGGCATCTATGGCGTTTATTTCAAAAATGCACATAAAATAGTCGTTGGTGGTGGTGCCTTCTTCCCACACTCGAACAAAGAGCGTTTCACCTGGTACGCGATTGGCAATGATAGGTGAGGCTCCGATCAAGGTCGGATCGCAAAGAATGGAATTTAGTGTGCCGCAGCTTCCATCGAATACCTCGATCTTAAGGTCAGTAAAGCCGGTCACATTATCAGGAATGATTTTCACATGCCCAGAAGCAGGGACGACGAATGAAAACCAGACATCGGGGCGGCTGAGTCCATTTGACGTATTGCATGCACCAACACCACTGTTGCTTGCATTTGGAAAACTAAACACTGCGGAATTACTACAATCTCCCTCTGGTCCCACGACTATAGCGACTGCTCCTGAGCAATCGTCATTAGTTGGCGGGCAACCGGTCGGTAGTTCAATAGTCTTGGAAGACAAACAATTTGTCAGAGCATCGTCACCCACTGTCACGAATGCGTTAGTGCCACTTCCGGTGAATCCGGTCAATATATAGGTGCCAACTCCTTGATCATCAAATCCTGACGAATTGACGTCGTTAGATATGTCGACTAATGGGGCATCTCCAGTGGAGGATAGCTCCACGATAATAGAATAGTCGTCATTTACACAATTACTATTGTCTATGCTAAGTGTAAATTCCGGCGGCAGGCAAGCCTCTTCAATGCAAAAGGCTATATCTGAGGTGGAACCTTCAAAATCATAAATTTGAAAGATTAGGTTGTCTCCAATATCCCATCCACTGAGCAACAAATTAGTAGTGAACGTACCTCCGCAGTCAATTTCCGAACCGCAGCTCGGGACTGCTGGTGTGTTGGTGTTTTCATAGACGACGATTCCTGGGTTGCCTGGGGATTCAGAATTCCATCGAAGCGCATTGGCTGTGGCTGTCCAGGTAAAAAACTGATCCAATCCAAAACGTGATCCAAAACAGTCTAATCCCAGACCACTATCCGTAGTACCATCAGTAGCATATGGCAAGGTGAATGTGGGCGTTAGACAGCCGGTCCCGTCAGGTGATGGAATCAATGGAATGGCACCGCTACAAAGGTCATTTACCGGTTGTGACAGAGCGTCAAATACGAAGAGAGACTGGCAAATAGCTAGCGAAATGATTACGTACAAGTTTTTCATAAAACATGGTTTTAGGTTGACATGAAGTATAAAATCAAAGCTATAAGTCAATGATGTCAAGGCTCAGCACAAATACGACATAGTGTGACGCATATGCGACAATCTGCATTTTTGTGAGGATATATCGTGTATTCTACCTTGAGCTAGCAGCGCCTTGAACCAGAATCGTTTTATATAAGTAGGCTTGACGAAAATAACTAGGTGTTGTGCCGTCGAGACTTTGCAGGGATAATATTGATTTGATACTGGTCTCTAACTTCTGTTTTCCCTGCTTTTCAAATTCGGATAAAATTATGGGCTACAAGCCCTAAGGATACTGGATGTTGAATTTTGGTATACGTGTCGCGTAGAATTTTTATCTTCAAAATTACGTCTGCCCTGCAAAAAAACAGGAGCTTCTGTCATCTCGGATGCATATACACCAGTCGATTTTCGCGATTTTTTTAGTTGATTTGTTTTTTCATCAAATTTGTCGAGTGTGGTTTGCCTTGTGGTGATTATCAGTGCTTTGTGACCATTTAAGTTAAAATCTGATTCGATATGCGGAGATCCGTGCCGTAACTTCACTGGAGTATATGTTATTTATCGACATGCTTTTTAATATAAGCCAAAGCTTCTTCTTTTCCTAAAAATTTCCCAACCCTCGTTTTATTCAATCTGACCGTGTCAAAGACATGGAGTACAAAATCACGAAGCCTACCTTTTTGACTTTCGATTGTTATTCCTAACTGTTCGTCCACCAGTTTCATTAATATGTTGTGGTCAGCTTGAACTACTTTCTCCTCGTCCCATGATAATTCAAACTGCTCCATTACGCCCAATACTTCGCAGTCCACTATATGTCCTCTTTTAAGCTTTTGATGAGTGAGGACAAATGCATCCACATTGTCATTATCCGCACCTGTTGTGTTTACTATAAATCCATATGGATAAGGGTAGGGACGTGCCACTTTGATTGAATCTTTGTACTTCAGTTTTTTTTCATCGAAAATGTGTTTTATTAACGAGCCTGCTTCATTTTCAATGAAAACTTTCCAGCTAAGTTTTTTATCAAGTGACATTTTCAGAAAGACAATTAAATTTTTTATTTAGCAATTATTAATCTGATTCTACTCGATGTATTCTAAATAATCTACCATACTTTGCTTTATTATGGATTTGGCGGTTGCGGCATTTTGAAAATCTTCCACTTCCACTGACTTATTTTCCAATTTCTTATAGTCTTCAAAAAAGTTCTTTAATTCCTTGAAAAAATGCTCTGGTAATTCGGTTATATCTTGAATATGATTGACGCTCATGTCATTTTCAGCAACAGCAATTATTTTATCATCTAATTGCCCATCGTCGAGCATGCGCATAACACCAATGACTTTTGCCGATACAATACACATCGGGACAACAGTAATTTGAGACAGCACTAGAATGTCAAGTGGATCTTGATCATCACAATACGTTCTTGGGATAAAACCATAGTTGGCGGGATAGTACATACTAGAATACAATACTCTGTCTAGCAGCAACAAGCCGGAGTCCTTATCCAATTCGTACTTGGCTCTGGTATTCTTAGGAATTTCGATTATGGCATTGACAAAACCTGGTGCTTTGTTACCTATTGAAACTTTGTGCCATGGATTTTGCGAATCGATTTTCATATTAATCTGCTCTTTTAAAAAGTAAAGGACGGTATTAACTCGTAAAAAGACAAGATCTCGGATAGGTACGGTCTAATTCAATCAATGATAATCTCTGTTCGCAGATCGGCGAATGAATAGCGTACAGCCTAAAACGCAAATCAGGAATGTATCTTTGTGGGTGTGAAAACGAAAGGAAACAAGGAGAAACGAGTTAACGTCATTACTTTGGGATGTTCAAAAAATCTGGTTGATTCAGAAAATTTGATCACACAGCTACGTGCAAGTGACTGGGACGCAACGCACGAATCGCATGAGCATGCCGATATTATTGTTGTAAATACCTGCGGTTTTATAGATAAAGCGAAGGAGGAATCGGTCAATACAATATTGCACTATGCAAAGGAAAAGGATGCCGGCAATATCGACAAGCTATATGTCACGGGTTGTTTATCCGAAAGGTATAGAGATGATTTGCAGAAAGAAATGCCCGAAGTAGACGATTTCTTTGGCACGATGGAATTGCCTCTTTTATTAAACAAGTTCAATGTCGATTATCGCCAGGAATTAATTGGTGAGCGACTAACTATGACTCCGAACCACTATGCCTATATGAAAATCTCAGAAGGCTGTAATAGAACATGTTCTTTTTGCGCGATTCCGTTGATGCGTAAAAAACATGTTTCGCGACCAATTGAAGACCTTGTCCACGAAGCCAGAAACTTAGCTAGCCGCGGAATTAAAGAGATCATGTTAATTGCCCAGGAGTCAACGTACTACGGTCTGGACATTTATAAACGAAGAGCGTTGGCCGATTTGCTCTATGCGCTGGACAAGGTGGAAGGCATCGAATGGATTAGACTACACTATGCTTATCCTTCTAAGTTTCCGAAGGATGTATTAAAGGCTATTAGGGAATGTGCATCGGTGTGCAAGTATATAGATATTCCACTTCAGCATGCGGCCAATGATGTCTTAAAAAGAATGAAAAGACAGATTACGCGTACTGAGACACAGGAATTAATTGACTCTATCCGAAGTGAAATTCCCAGCGTGGCTATCCGAACAACTTTTTTAGTTGGTTTTCCCGGCGAAACCGAATTGGAATTCAATGACTTGATGGAGTTTTTAGAGCACAACAAATTTGATCGGGTAGGTGTGTTTCAATATTCACATGAAGAAGGTACTTCTGCTTTTGACCTAGAGGATGATGTTCACGACTCTATAAAAATCGAAAGAACGAATAAATTAATGGAAATGCAGCGTCAAATTTCTCTTGATAAAAATATGAACAAAATTGGTCAGGTCCATAAAGTTATGTTAGACCGATATGAAGATGGTCATTATTATGGACGCACAGAAGGTGATTCACCGGAGGTGGACAACGAAGTAATTATTCCTGCAAATCGTTATGCTCGGGTTGGAGACTTTGTAAAAGTTCGAATTACAGATGCGCTAGATTATGACTTAATAGGAGAATTAGTATGAAGCAGTTTAGTATTAAAGATACATACACGCATCCTGTAAAAATGGCAATTGTCGTAGTGGTTCTCATGTTGTTTTGCCAACTTCTTTTCGTATTAATCAAGCCGTTAATTCCAAATCTTATTGATGAGCGAAGTCCGCATGTTGTCACTATTGCGATGTTGTTATTTTATATTTTGTTTAACAGTATATCCACATTTTCGTCTAAGAGCTTGGCACGTCACTGGGGTCGATCTATGTATGGTCTAATGCTTATTGGAGGATTGGGGTATCTGATCGCTTATTTAATATCAGGAAAATCATTGCGGGAGCTTGACGGGTTTCGCGATATTATCATAATTGTACTCATCGGTTTCTTTGCCTTAAAATCAATCGCAACATCTATAAAGGGAATTGTGTTATTCACTAAGTACAGAGATTCATTAAAAAAATAGTAATGTCATGCGATACATAGGTCTAGTTGTCTTAGCTTGTTTTTTCCTGATGATTTCTTGTGAGACACGCCAAATCAAAGCTCAGGAGGGCGACACGCATAGTAAGTACGAAAAGGTAATAAACGAGTTTGACGGTAAGCTTGAGCGATCGGAGAAAGCCTGGCAAGAACTGCTTACAAAGCAAGAATATTATGTGCTTCGAAAAAAAGGAACGGAGCGCGCATTTACCGGCGATCTTTGGGACAATAAGTCTGACGGAACTTATGTCTGCGGTGGCTGTGGGTTGACATTGTTCGATTCGAGTACTAAGTTTAGATCGGGTACAGGATGGCCAAGTTTCTATGAACCGATTTCCACAGACCATGTTGGAGAAGTCGCGGACAATTCTCATGGCATGCAACGGATAGAAGTTGTTTGCAATCGATGTGATGGTCATTTAGGACATGTCTTCAACGATGGACCTAAACCAACTGGCCTCAGATATTGTATAAATTCGGTGTCCCTTGATTTTATCCCGGAGGAGTAAAAATTATTCGACGAGAATATCAATTTAGAAGCACGATAAATTTATTTCTTTTACCATTTTCTACAAGCAAATACTTCTCATGTAAAAAGTCGTTATTGGAAACAGTATGGTCCACGTCTGTAACTTTTGACTTATTTATCGACACGGCGTTTCCTTTGACTGATCGACGTAAATCGCCCTTACTTGAAAAAATCGGACATTCTGAGGTGAACAGATCATCAATGCGTATGCCGTTGGTGATTATATCCGGTTTGCAAGTAAAAGCCGGGATATCTGACGCAACCATTTGAAAAGCGTCTTCGGATATTTCCGAAATTGAATCAGCATTTAAGCTTTTTGAAAATAAGAGCGTACTAACTTGTTCAACGGTAGCGAGGCTGCCTTCGCCATGCACCCTGGCGGTCAGCTCAGCAGCTAATAATCGCTTTACTTCGCGCGGGTCTTCGGAAATTTGGTCAATCATTTTCTGCATTTCCGAAATTGATTTAAGGGAGAAATATTTGATTAAACGCTCGACATCGGCATCATCGGCATTAAGCCAATATTGATAGAATTGATAGGGCGATGTGCGATGTGCCGATAGCCAGATGGCACCCGATTCAGACTTACCCATTTTGGTACCGTCAGATTTCGTTAGGAGTGGGGTAGTAATGCCATATGCCTTACCACCTGAGTTTCGTCGTATGAATTCGGTGCCCGCCGTAATATTTCCCCATTGATCCGATCCGCCCATCTGAAGGGCGCAATTGTCGTCATTATATAATACTTGAAAGTCATATCCTTGTAGCAATTGATAGCTAAATTCAGTGAATGATATACCTGTTTCAATTCGATTTTTAACCGACTCCTTCGACATCATATAATTAACGGTGAGCGTTTTACCGACATCACGTAAAAAATCTAGCACATTCATGCTTTTGTAAAAATCAAAATTGTTACGCAAAAGCGCAGGATTATGCGGTCGATCAAAATCCAGGAGTGCTTTTATTAGGATAGTTTGTTGCTCTACGTTATGTTCAATTTCTTCGAGCGATTTGAGATCGCGTTCCTTATCCTTACCAGAAGGGTCTCCAATTCTGCCCGTAGCACCACCCATCAACGCTATGGGTTGACCACCATGCTTTTGAAAAATTGTCAAAATCATTAATTGTACAAAATTTCCAATGGTCAGTGAGTCAGAAGTTGGGTCAAAGCCGATATAGCCTCGAGCCCCAGGCTTGAGATATGATTCTACTCCGGGCGTGTGATCATAGTGCATGCCGCGCCATTTCATTTCATCTAAAAACGAAGCTATTTCCATGGCGCTAAAATATTGATATTTTTGCCATCGATGCAGGCACCGATTTTTATCGCCAGGCAATTGAGCACATCCGATTCGTCGTCTTTCACACGCGTAATCGTGAGATTAGGTATTATAGCCGTGGCCGTTAGCCTGTGCGTCCTTCTCTTGACGTCTGCCTTAATCGCTGGCTTTCAACGTGAAATCACGCAAAAAGTGTTTCACTTTTGGGGGCACATCCACATAACACATGTTGAGTCCGACCGATCGATCGATGCCATCCCCATGGATAAATCGGATATCATATTTGAATCCATAAGAGAAATTGAATCCATTGAATACATGGATGTGAACCAGCAAACTGTACGCACCAATGGTGGTGTTTCAGGCATGTATCCGTTCATACACTATCCTGGAATCTTGTCGACAAAAGATGCGTTTGACGGTGTAATCTGTAAAGGGGTAGACGAACAATTTGATTGGACTTTCATTGAAGAATATCTTGTTTCCGGCCATATTTTTTCCGAACAGACTGAACCCTATCACGATCAGTGTATATTATCTCAAATCCAGGCAGATAGATTACAGGTAGGGATCGCTGACAATTTACTTCTGAATTTTATCATTGATGGAAAGCAAATTAGAAAACGTGTTCGAGTGGTTGGAATTTACAATACGGGACTAGAAGAATATGATCGAAAATTCGTAATTGTTGATCAGAGGTTGCTTCAAAATGTGCTTGATTGGGAGGCGAACCAGGTTTCTGGATACGCCCTATTTGTAGATAATGTGGATGACATCATTCCGCTGAATGAGTATATTTATTTGGAAGAGTTGCCTCCGCAGTTGTATAGCGAATCAATTCGAAACAAATTCCCTGGCATATTTGAGTGGCTTGACCTGCAACAAGTAAATGAACGTGTCCTTCTCATTATAATGTTAATTGTCGCATTTGTTAATTTGTCTACGGTAATGATTATTTTAATTCTTGACAGAATTAAAATGGTTGCAATATTGAAGTCATTGGGTGCAAGAACTGTGCAGATTATGCAAGTTTTTATATACGTGATTGGTGGTATCGTCTTGAAAGGATTTATTATTGGAAATGGACTTGCTCTCGTTCTTGGTTTGTTGCAACATAAATACCAGTTTATTAAACTGAATCAGGCTGACTATTACTTGAGTTATGCACCGGTGGAGTTTGATCTCTTTAAAATTCTCCTCATTAATACATTGGCATTTATCCTTATTATCTCATTTATGATAATTCCTTCCATAATTATCTCGAGCGTGAAACCCGTCAAAACTCTTCGATTCAATTAAAGTTAATCCATTGGATTGTTGATTTTCACCTACTTTTGGCATTATGTATGGTTCGCTCATTCGTAAGGATATTAAAAGCGAATTGCGGCGACCGCAATTTGTGCTAGGCGTTATATTCTTTCAATTCTGCCTACTATTCTTGTTCTTTTTGTTTCAGGATGGTGATCTAGATTCTCGGTGGTGGGCGAACTTGTTTTGGGTCAATTTACTCATAGCGGCTATGAGTTTAGTGTTGAAAAATTTTTCTCAAGAATCCGCGGACGAATATGCATACTACTATCAACTTACCGATCCAATAACAATATATATTGCAAAGGCATCATACAATTTGATGTTATTGTTGTTTGCGGCGGCCATCAATTTTATTTTGTTTCAATTACTTTTTGAACCTAAGTCTGTAAATCATCCGCGTTTTATGGTGTTACTATTTACAGGTGTTTTAGGTATGAGTTTATCGCTTACGCTAGTGGCTTTTATGGCGGGTTTCGCTCGCAATGCCTCGGTTATGATTTACATATTAGTACTTCCAATAATCATCCCCATGTTTTTGCTATTGATTCGATCAACTATGGATGCAGTCGACGATATCTACATTAATTGGTTAGGTGATCTGACGTTGGTAATAGGGATAGATGTCCTGATGTTGGCGGCAGGAATAGGTTTATTTCCATACCTTTGGCGAAGGTGAAAAATCCAATATTTTGAAGCATAATTGGTGGAAAATTCTTTGTGTCTTTCTTTTTCTATATGTCATTATTGCTGGTTTTTTGGTGCCCTTAAGACCGGGCATCAAAACCGTAAACATGTCAACGGCACACGCCGGCCAACCATTGACCTTGACCGCACATGGCTATAACACAAATTGGTCGATCGAATCGGGACAAATAAGATCCTGGCTGAAATACAGTGACAGCCTTGTTATAGAAGCACACCAAGTTCATGTCGTAGGAAACACAGAATTGACATCGCAATTTCGTATTCCTAGCGCTATCCCGGATGGAAAGGAAGCCATGTCCGTATCATTAATCGTCGATCACCCTACGGATGGCCCTGCAGTGCTTCCTAACGCTTTGATAATTAAAAGAGGAAAGAAGTCGGATGCGTCTATTCCGTGGCCCGGTGATGCAATAGTTGATTTAAATTTCAAAAAGAGGTTTGCATTTCCATACCGGAATATCATCTTCGAAACAATTAGAAACACCTACTTTCATGTTCCACTTTGGATGGCTATGTACGGCTTGTTGGTTCTGGCTACAATTTATAACATATTATATCTATGGAAGGGTGATATGTGGAAGGAAGAGAGGGCCTTTCACCTGACAAGCGTGGCGCTCGTGTACGGAACTTTGGGAATTGCCACCGGTATGATGTGGGCCGAGTTTGCCTGGGGCACGTTTTGGAATTGGGATATAAAACAGACAATGTCTTTATTGGCAATGCTCATGTTTGTGGCATATGTTTTTATCAGATTTTCGATTGCTGACGAATCAGCAAGGAGACGATTCAATGCAGTATATGGCATATTTGCCTTCATCATGATTTTTCCATTGCTTTATGTTGTACCAAGAATGGCACCTAGCCTGCATCCTGGAAGCGGTGGAAATCCGGCTTTTGGAAGTGACGATATGGATAACACCATGCGGATGGTGTTTTATCCAGCCATTATAGCATACTTTTTGCTGGGGTTGTGGTTGGCGCAATTGTCTTATCGCCTAAGTCGAATAAAGCAAATCCTTCTTTTCAAAAATTAATGCAAAAATCAGGCTATTATTTCCTGCTTGGTTGTAAGTTTGACACGATTATTTACACATGGATTTTATGCGCGAAATAGGGATGATTTATGTGGTAGTGGCCACATTGGTTATCGTATTTTTAGGCATTGTTGCCTTTCTTGTCTACCTTGAACGACGCATTTCATCAGTTGAAAAAAATATGAAAAATGGCAAAAAGTACTCCTAATTTTTACGAAAGTGTACAAAACAACTTTGATAAGGCGGCCGCCTTGACTACTATACCCAAAGGGCTTCTCGACCAGATTAAGGTATGCAATGCTGTCTATCAAATGCGCTTTCCGGTGCGGATTGGAAATCAATATAAAGTTGTTGAGGCATACAGGGTTCAGCATAGCCATCACCGTCTACCTACAAAAGGTGGAATACGGTATAGCATCCATGTAAATCAGGAAGAAGTGATGGCATTGGCATCTCTCATGAGTTATAAATGCGCATTGGTTGATGTGCCATTTGGCGGAGCCAAAGGTGGAGTCAAAATAAGTCCTAGAAAATACACACAAGACCAGCTTGAACGTATTACCAGGAGGTATACAACAGAGTTAGTTCGAAAGAATTTTATAGGCCCGGGTATTGATGTTCCTGCACCCGATTACGGGACGAGTTCGAAGGAAATGACTTGGATCCTCGATACATACGTGGCCTTCAGAAATGGTGAGATTGATGCGGCAGGATGTGTTACGGGTAAGCCCGTAACCCAAAATGGAATACGAGGAAGAACGGAAGCCACCGGAAGAGGTGTTTTCTACGGCCTTCGGGAGTTGCTGAATAATAAAAAGGAAATGGAAGCGCTGGGGTTAGAACCCGGGATGGCGGGCAAAACGATGGTCATTCAGGGACTCGGAAATGTAGGGTCTTATACAGGAACGATATCACAGGATGAGGGCGATGTGAAGATTATTGCTGTATCTGAGTATGAAGGTGCCATTTATAGCGAGAAAGGGATTGATATTCAAAAGTTGATTAAGTTCAGAAAAGAAACTGGTAGCATAGTCGGATTTCCAGGCACTAAAAAAATGGCTAAACGCGAGGATGCACTTGAACTGGAATGCGATATACTCGTTCCAGCTGCACTTGAAAATGTCATTCATAAAGGAAATGCTAAAAAAATTAAAGCCAAAATCATTGGTGAAGCGGCGAACGGACCTGTGACGAGCTCCGCAGAAGAAATATTGCTAAAAAAAGGAATTATTGTTGTTCCTGATATGTATCTCAATGCCGGCGGGGTTACTGTTTCTTATTTTGAATGGCTAAAGAATCTTTCGCATATGCGATTTGGACGTATGGAGAAAAGATTTAATTCACAGACGTATTTGAATCTTGTGGATCAATTTGAGCGCATGACGGGTAAGAGCGTATCGGAAAAAGAAAAGTCAATTCTGACAAGAGGTGCAGATGAAATAGACCTGGTGCGATCAGGATTAGAGGAGACAATGGTCAATGCTTTTCAGCAAATCCGTGAAATTAAAGCGCGCAAAAAACGATGTGAAGACTACCGGTCCGCAGCATTCGTCAATGCCTTAACCAAAATAGCCAGTGATTACATGAACATGGGTGTTTTCCCATAGCGATAATGTTGCTTTACATGGGCTTTTTTCATGCCGAGGGCTGGAAATTTAGGTCCCATTCTTCAAAATGGACTTGTGCTTAGATCATAGCGGATTCACAGACCAATGATGTTCCAACATATACCCGTATTGTAAAAATTTTATTTTATTTGTGATTCAAATATCAAAAGAATCTTTCGCTCAAAAACCGACCTATGTCAGACAAACTCGATAAAATAGATTACAGAATATTAAAGGTACTGCAGGAGAATAGTAAGATTACAAACCTGGACTTATCCAAGAAGATTGGCTTGTCACCGGCCCCAACCCTGGAACGCGTCAAAAAGTTGGAAAACAACAAGGTTATTGATTCCTATCATGGAAAAATTAATCCCCTGAAACTAGGATTGAATGTGAAAACATTCGTCTTAGTTGACCTCGCCTGGCAGAAAGAAAATGCGTTTGAAAATTTCATTAAAAAAATAAATGAAATACAAGAAGTTGTTGAGTGTTACATTGTCACCGGTGAAGCTGACTTTATGATGAAAATCTTTTGCAAAGATATTCCGGCTTATGAGCAGCTACTCTTCAAAACACTGACGCAAATTGAAGAAATTGAACGCATGAAAACGCTTATGACACTTTCAACAGTCAAAGAATCCCCCGTACTCCCGTTTGATTACGAATAGCCGCAGTCGAAATAGTCTTATTTGGCAAATCGAATACGATGAGCGGCGAGCGCACATTGGAGGAACAATCCATATTTCATACAGAGGTTATGAATCCAAACTCAATCGGTTTAGTAATCTATTCGATCAATATTCGATCAACCGTTACTTTGGAGAAACGGATATTGACGATCTTCAGCAAGGACAACGTTCCATTCGAATAGATCGCAATCCGCTTAGCGATCAAATTTCACCGAAACAATTTATCCGTTTACAAAAAAAACTGCTACACTTCACTAAAATTGATTTGAAGCACGTCGGAACGCTACCACCAATGTTGCTTTCTTCATTGATTTCCTCTCAATTAATTGAAAGCGGTGGTATGTCGATTGACCAGATACTGTGGCAGTATGCAACTGATATTGGAATTCCAGTGGCCGGCCTGGAGTCTTTCGCTGAGCAAATTGCAATCTATGAACGTATTCCGCTTTCGTATCAATTTTTGCAATTAAAAAAGATGTTACGAAACTTGTCGAAAACGCGAAGGTCATTGTATGATGTCATCGACTTATACAATACAGAAAAGATACACCAATTGCACCAGAAGAGTAAGGATTCGCTAGGCCCCATCAGGTCGCTTATGCTCAACGAACGTAATGCAATCATAGCTCAACGGATATTTAATCTCTTACAACAGGATAACACGAACGCCCTTTTCACTGTCGGGGCGGCACATCTATCTGGTGAGTATGGCATTTTACACCTGCTAAGATTAAAAGGGGTAAGGCTAACACCGTTAAGTAAGTTCTAGTTTTGGTTTCTGAGTTTCCTGTACGAATAATCAATTATAGTTGCCCTTAAAAGAGGCTGAATAAGCCTTAAATGGTCTGGACTTAAAATGGTCTTCACCAATAAAATGCATAATAACTTCAAAACTCTTGGGATCTTGATAACCAGGAATAGGCTGAATCACATTTTGATTTTCATCTAGAAATATAATAGTCGGGAAGCTAAGCTTACCTAGACTTTTTGATAATTCCGCAGCTAGTTGATGATAGCCTCGTCGGCCATACTGAACATACTTGAAGGCTTGATTTTGATATTCAATTTCAGTACGCTCCTCCGCATTAAATTTTACGGGTATAAAGTTCTGGTTTAGGTAGGCCGCAATATCTGGTTTTTGGAAGGTGTACATGTCCATCTTCTTGCACCAGGAACACCAATCAGTATACAGGTCAATAAAAATTTTCTTGTTTTCAGTTTCTGCAAGTTCAAGCGCGTCATCCATGTCCATCCAATTCACTTTTTCCTGTGCATGTATGGCAATTCCTAACACACAGAATAGAAATGAAACGAGAGAAATTTTAATGATCTTAATCATGTTCAATGAATACATCTAGAGTTCGTACAAATGTAACAACTCGAGAGTCAAACCATTGTGCAGAAAGGCTTATGAGATGTCACTTTAATTTTTTTTTAACTTCTTTTTGGCCTTCTTTCAGGACTTCATAAGAGTTGAACAGAATCGGATTAAGGTTAAGTATTTCCGTCATAGACAACCACTCTGTCTTCGCCCAACATAAAAGACCGACTTGCTTTAATAGGAATTAATGGCGCCGGTATACCCGAGCTTAATTTTCCAGGGGCGATGTACTTGTAACAGACATCGAAGAGCTGATTGTCAATAAATTGCTGCAATAGAATTTTCCCCCCCTCCACAAATAAAAAGCCTATTTCAAACTCGTCATAAAGTTGTTGAATTAAATCAATAATTTCTATTCTATTTCCTTGATATACAATTCTATAGTCGCTTTTAATTAGTGTATTAATTGAATCGTGTCTAACAACAATAATGTTGGTGAATCCGTCATTGAACATCGGAAGATCAGAAGGTAGGTGTCGAGAGCCACTTAATATTATCCGGGTTGGGCTTGGACCAGGAATAGCTCGAGTTGTGAGTGATGGCCTATCAACAATAGCGGTAGACGCGCCTATTAAAATGGCGTTGTGCGATCTTCGTAAGTCATGTGTCAACATTTTACATTGACCACCCGTCAATTGGATTCGTTTAGCAGGTTGTCCTATGAATCCATCTGATGACTCTGCCCACTTCAATGTAATAAATGGTCGTTTTTCCTTTATACCATTGATGAAATGCCTGTTCACTTCTTTCGCCTCGGTTTCCAGCACTTTTTCGATAACATTGATGCCAACCGAGCGCATTGCCTGGACGCTGCCAACCGCAGCTGGGTTGATTTCCGGCATAGCAATAACAACTTGCTTAAATTTTTCTTTGATTATGGTCTCAGAACATGGAGGTGTGCGACCATGATGATGGCATGGAGCTAGATTAACGTATAGGGTTGACTCCGAGAACAAATGCTTATCCTCAATGGCAACAGATTTAATTGCTGAAATTTCGCCATGATCATCCCCAAGGCGACTGTGATAACCCTCGCCAATAATCTTATCATTATGCACAATACAACTACCTACAAGAGGATTCGTGCGAACGAAGGGTCGACCCTTAATTGCCAAATCCAGACATCGTCGCATGAAAATTTCATGGCGTTTAGTCTCCATCTTTGTGTTTAAACACTAGCTTGAGCCGGTAGTAATGCTGCAAGTTGTTCCAGGGTGTATTCAATCTCATCAATCGTATTGAAATGGGAGAATGAAAATCGAATGGTTGTATAACCATCTTCATCATCTCTAATTTCATGGATAACGTGAGAGGGCAGCGCAGTTCCGCTGCTACAGGCACTGCCCGCAGACGCACAAATACCTTTCAAATCAAGTTGCATGAGTAAAAAACTGGATGTTTCCGATGGCGGAAACGCTACAGATAATACGGTATACAAGAGGGCTTCACTATTCTCGGGCCCATTGATTTCTATTCCCTCAAATCGTTCCAGAAGAGCTGATTTCATATACTCCCGCAGATTTAATATGTGTGACTTTCTTGTCTGCATTTGCTCACACGCCTGATTCAAAGCAACCTGCATCCCCACGATCCCGGCTATGTTTTCAGTACCAGCTCGCATCTTACGCTCTTGGCTACCACCGTCGATGAATGGCTGGATTTGCGCATTGCCATCCATGTATAAAAATCCTACACCTTTAGGACCATGAAACTTATGCGCTGCTCCACTCATAAAATGAACAGGCCACTCGCTGACATTTAAAGGAAAGTGGCCGACGGCTTGGACAGTATCTGAATGGTAAACAGCATTGTGATTCTCAGATAAAGTAGCAATTTCATCAACCGGGTAAACTGTTCCAATTTCATTGTTCGCAAACATGATCGAAATCATGGTTTTCTTACTAGAAGACTGAAGCAAGGATTCCAGTTCATCTAACTTTATGTTACCGCAAGGTTTGACAGAAAGATAGTCGATTTGAACACCTTTTGCCGCCAACTTTTCGAGCGTATGACCAACGCAGTGGTGTTCAAGACGTGTACTAATGATACGTTCCACACCCAGGTCACGTACAGCGCATTTGAGTGCCATATTATTTGCTTCAGTACCACCAGAAGTGAAGATAATTTCCGAGGGAGAAGCACCAATATGCTGCGCTATTTGTTTGCGTGCCTGTTCGATGGCATTTTTAGCCTTACGTCCTTCTTCATGTATCGACGATGGATTTCCATAGCGATTGGCCAGGATTTCAGTCATAGCGTCAACGACTTTTGGATCGACGGGAGTCGTAGCGGCGTTATCTAGATATACTTTCATGGTCTTGCTGTAGCTAATATTTCGTTGATAAAATTAGTGGTTAATTTGTTTGCTTCTTCCATTGTAGGTGCTTCTGCATAGATGCGAATTATAGGTTCGGTATTTGATTTTCGCATGTGAATCCACGCCTCATCAAAGTCAATTTTTACGCCGTCGATGACATTAAGCCCTTCATGATTAGCGTATTTTACTTTCATATAGTCCAGTATGTGTTGTGGGTCCACTCCTTCCTGCAAGTTAACCTTCTTCTTACTCATGTGATAAATCGGAAGCGCGCTTTTTATTTCGCTTAATTTTTTGGTCCGTTTGACGAAATAGGAGAGAATTAGAGCAAGACCCGCTAAAGCGTCGCGCCCAAAATGTAAATCAGGTAAAATAACACCTCCATTACCCTCCCCGCCGAGCACCGCTTGCGTAGCTTTCATCATGGCTACTACATTAACTTCTCCAACCGCGGATGCGGTATAGATCTGAGCGAATCGTTCGGTGACGTCACGCAGAGCACGAGAAGAACTCAAATTTGAAACGGTAGGGCCCGGTTTAATCGCTAGCATGTAGTCCGCTACAGCAACCAAGGTGTTTTCTTCGCCAAACATTGTTCCATCTTCGCAAACCAGTGCTAGCCGATCGACATCTGGATCTACCGATACACCAAAATCAGCCTTATGCTCGACGACGGCATCAGAAAGGTCTTTTAAGTGGGCTGCTAAAGGCTCCGGATTATGGCCGAATACGCCTTGGATCTCACCATGAATCATATAATAGCCAACGCCTAAAGCATCCAGTAAAGCAGGTATCGCAATTGCGCCCGATGAATTAATAGGATCAACAACGACATGCAGATTTGCATTTTTTATTCCTTGCACATCCACATAATCCAAGTTCAAAATGGCATTTATGTGGCGGGACAGGAGGCTTTCGTCCGTCGAATATTTACCTATTTCTGTGACTTCCGCAAATTCGATTTTTTCTGCTGAGGAGGCCAGCTTTAATACCTGTTTTCCTTCATCTGCATTTAAAAACTCACCCTCTGCGTTAAGAAGTTTAAGCGCATTCCAATTCATTGGATTGTGGCTTGCCGTGATGATGATACCACCACTCGTACCAAGCAGTTTAACCGCCATCTCGATGGTTGGTGTAGTGGATAGGCCGGCGTCAATGATGTCAATTCCCATCATGCGCAAAGTTTCCATGACGATAGATTGAACAATGGGCCCTGTTATCCGCCCATCTCTACCTATTACGACCGTAGTTTTCGTGGGATGTGCTTTCTTCAACCATCGTCCATATGCGGCAGCCAGTGCTACAAGATCTACCGGTGTCAAACCTTGGCCTGGCAGGCCTCCGATCGTACCTCTTATTCCGGAAATTGATTTAATTAACGCCAATGATGCAGGATTGTGTAAACTTGCCCAAATTTAAGTATTGTTAAAATGGTGGGTGCAAGTTTAGGGAGATTTTAATGGTGAATACTGGTTTTGAATGTTGTGAGAAATAAAAGAACGATATGGCATGGTACGAATCCTGGTTTGAAAGTGATCTTTATGACCTGATGTATAAGCATAGGGACGATCAAGAAGCAGAAGCCTTTTTGAGTAGATTGCTGGATCATCTTGCTCCGGGAAAAGAAGAGAAGATTTTGGATCTTGCTTGCGGAACCGGAAGACATTCGCGATATGTTCGCAGTCGAGGATTCCGTACTACCGGAATCGATCTATCCAAACGGAATATTTCTATCGCTTCGCAATATGCAGACGATCTTTTAGAGTTTTTTATTCAAGACATGCGCAAACCTTTCCGAATAAATTATTACAATATAGTCATGAATTTATTCACAAGTTTTGGATATTTCGATGACATTAAAGACAATGAGAAAGTTTTGAAAAGCGTCAAGTCAGCACTCAAACCAGGTGGAGTTTTTATACTTGATTTTATGAATGGAAGTTTTATCAAAAAAACACTGATAGCGAATGAAACAAAACATTATGGCGACTGGGAAGTATTTATAACCCGAGCGGTTATCGAGAATAGACTGATAAAAAACATGCAATGGAAAAATGGAACACTTAAGCGGGAATACTCCGAAAAAGTAACGCTGTTTTCACATGATGAGCTATTGGATATGTTGGTAAAATGGGGTTTTGAAGTAGAAAGTAAATTTGGTGATTACGATTTAAGAAATTATGATGAAGACAGTTCACCGCGACTAATACTAATCAGCAAATGTTAGAAGAAATATTGTCTAACGATACGGCTTTGTTTTTGGTTATTAATGCCAAATGGACCAATCAGCTTTTTGACGCAGTTCTGCCTTTCATGCGAAACGAGTGGTCTTGGGTCCCATTGTATATTGGATTAATATTATTTTTTGTTATTAAATATAAATTGCGTGGCTTATGGTGGGTTTTATGCTGTGCGCTTACAGTGATCATATCCGACCTATTGAGTAGCCAGCTTATCAAAAAAACGGTAATGCGCCCCAGGCCTTGCCATATCATGGAAGAACTCACTGCTTTGGTGCTCCGTGTCGATTGTGGTACAGGGTATAGTTATACATCATCTCATGCTACTAATCATATGGCATTGGCCATATTCATTGTGTTGACCACGGTATTTGCTTTTAAACACTGGCGATGGATATTTGTGCCTTGGGCATTAATTATAGGCTACGCACAGATCTATGTAGGCGTACATTATCCTTTGGATGTTTTTTCAGGTTATTTGCTGGGTGGATTAGTAGGTGCTACGACAGGTTTATTGTTTCACAAATACATAAGCCTTAGTAAACCACAAAGTTGAATCAAGTCTTTTGAAATTCAGATGGAAACTATGTATTGAAAATCGATGAATATTTCCGTAAAACTATTTCACATCCAGGTATCCTTTCTTTATTAAAAGAGTAATTGCTTTTTTACGGACATCTCCTTGTAAAATAATTTCTGCGTCTTTGACCGACCCACCAACACCGCAATAAGCTTTAAGGCTCTTTGCCAATCCATCTAACCCCAAGCCTTGATACCCTGTTATGATTGTGACCGTTTTTCCTCCTCGCCCCTTTTTTTCCATGCGTAATCGTAGTCGCTGTTGTGCGGGGTCGATTTCTTCCAGACTTATGTCCTCTTCATCCGGATCATAAACGAATACCTCATACCTTTTTTTCTTCTTGCCCATGATCAAATTGATTTAGATTTAAACGTTGCTTTCGAATTACTTAGTTCCAATTGTGGTTATAATACATCTCCCTTCAATCCGTCAGCAATGTGACGATCCAGCGCCTCATGTGCTAATGGAGAAGTGTATGAATTGAGTGCTTCTATGGCCGCCAATATATCATCCTTACTTCCAGTATTAATTTTATCAACCAAAGCGTCTTTAAACGCCTCGATGGCACGAACTTGCTCTTTGTCTAACCACAATGTATTTTGCTGAATAAACTTGTCCGCAGACATCGCTATGGTTTTTCCTTCCGTTTGTGCTTCTATTAAAGAGCGTTTTTTAATATCCGATTCTGCATGCGTAAGTGAGTCGATTAGCATTTTTCCCATTTCTTCTTCTGTTATGCCATACTGTGGTTTTACCTGAATGTTTTGTTTTACTCCAGAACGTAATTCACTGGCAACAACTTTCAATATGCCATCCGCGTCGAGAAAAAATTTAATTTCAATCTTTGGAATTCCAGCCGGCATGGGTGGGATATTGGATAAGATAAATTCACCCAATTTTCGATTATTCTCGACTAAATCCCGCTCGCCCTGGAATATAGATACTTTTAGATTTTTTTGACCATCAATTGATGTGGTATAATTTCTGCCCACAGCGGCTGGAATTTTAGAATTTCTGGGCAATATTGTATCCATTAAGCCACCGACCGTTTCGATCCCAAGCGATAGCGGTGTTACATCAAGTAGAAGAATATCCTGTCGGTTCCCGGAAAGAACATCCGCCTGTATTGCAGCACCTAAGGCCACGGCTTCATCCGGATTAATTGTATCGTTTACTGGTCGTTGAAAGTAACCTTCAAGGGTTTCTTTGATCATTGGCATACGCGTCGAACCTCCGACTAGAATAACCTCACTAATATCGGTGATGGAAACTTGGGCATCGCGCATAGCAAACTTACATGCGTTTAGTGTCCGATTAACCAACGGGTGAGCTAAAGTCTCAAATTGTTGACGAGATATTTCTAGCGTAATCGATCTGAATTCGGTGCTATAAATATCGTCGTAAGTCAATACTTTTTTGGCTTTTTCTGCCTCCAGACGCAGATCAGAAGGTTTGATCTCATTTACCTTCAAATCATATGTATGTATCCAGTGCTCCACAATGAGTCTGTCAAAGTCATCTCCACCTAAAAAAGTGTCTCCATGAGTTGCTAAGACTTCAAAAATTCCATCTTGCAAGTGCAGAACAGAAACATCAAATGTGCCCCCGCCAAGGTCGTAGACAACGATTGTCTGATTGATGTTTTTTTTATCTAGGCCAAATGCCAGACTTGCTGCTGTAGGTTCATTAATAATACGTAGTACGTCCAAACCAGCAAGTTTTCCAGCGTCTTTGGTCGCCTGTCGTTGGCTGTCATTAAAATAAGCTGGAACCGTAATAACCGCCTTCTTAACTGCCGTGCCAATTTCTTCTTCAGCGATAGATTTCAATTCTTTCAGCAACAGGGCCGACAATTCAATGGGCGAATAAAATCGATTTCCAATTTGAATACGGACAAGCTCCTCCTCATCTTTTTCTATTATTTTATAGGCAAAAAAGTCTTTATAATTTTGGATGTCATTCCAACTTTTGCCCATCAGCCTTTTAATGCTGAAAATGGTTCGTGTGGGATGAGTTGTCATTTGCATGACGGCTTCGTGTCCTATGAGCGGGAGGTCATCTTCATCAAAATAAATAAGAGAAGGAAGGAGCCTATTTGATCCGTGACGATGCAAAATGTTAGGCTGGCCATTTTCATCGGTGAAAGCGACAAGGCTGTTAGTCGTTCCCAAATCGATGCCAATAACGCGATCCTTAGAATCGTCCAATTCACCACTGGCGAGGTTGATGGAAATTTTACCCATAAGTGCAAAAATGTCTTAATTTGTTGAAAACATGGTCCTTAATCTAATGTTCATTTGGTTATATGTCAAGCTGGAATAGCAAATACAGCAAATTATTTGTTGTCCTGGGTGGCTTCTTTGTTACGAATGCACTCATGGCGGAATTTATTGGAGTCAAAATTTTCTCCTTGGAGAAACTTTTTGGCTTTACCCAAGCAAGCATGACAATTTTTGGAAACGAAAATCTAAGTTTCAATCTTACGGCAGGTGTACTCTTATGGCCTGTAGTGTTTGTCATGACGGACGTAATTAATGAATATTACGGCAAACGGGGCGTAAAGTTCCTTTCCTATCTCACGGTAGGATTGATCCTATATGCCTTTGTTGTGGTATTTGCCGCCATTAAGATTCCTCCAGCCGATTTTTGGCCGTCCTCGCACCTATTCCAATTTGAAGGGCAGGCACTTGAAGAAATGAGGTCGAGGGTAAGTGACCTGGATGGGGCGTATGGATTAATTTTTGGGCAGGGACTTTGGATTATTGCAGGTTCGGTCATCGCGTTTTTAATTGGCCAATTGATTGATGTCATGACCTTTCAGCGAATAAAAAGAATAACAGGGGAAAAGAAATTATGGCTACGAGCCACAGGTTCAACATTGGTATCACAATTTGTGGACAGCTTTGTCGTGCTCATTATTGCATTTTACATAGGATCCAACTGGCCGCTAAGTCAGGTGCTGGCAATTGGGGTAGTAAATTACATATATAAGTTCATTATGGCCATTTTGCTAACACCTTTGATCTATTTGGTACATGGAATTATTGATCGGTATCTGGGAGAAGAGGAGAGTGCCGCCTATAGGAAGCAGGCACTCGAAAATTGATCAATATGTCAGGCATTTAAACGAGTTAATATCCTAATTTCACCAAAAAAATAGATATGTCGTCTTTCACCAAGTCAATCCTTATGATTCGCCCGGCAAATTTTGGTTTCAATGCAGAGACAGCAGTGAATAATGCCTTTCAATCAAAAGCAGATAGAAATGAAGAGTCTTCCATTCGGGAATTGGCCAAATTAGAATTTGACAATATGGTTGAAGCATTGCAAATGGCTAATGTGGACGTTCATGTTTGGCAGGACGACGAGAAGGTTATTAAGCCAGATGCGGTATTTCCCAATAATTGGTTTTCAACAACTCCCGATGGAGCCCTGATAACATACCCCATGTTTGCAGCCAATAGGCGAATTGAGCGTGATGCGCGTATTTTAGATTATGTTGAATCGAATTTCATTGTCGAGAGGCGATATGAATTTGAGCATTATGAGGATTCTGGATTATTCCTGGAGGGGACTGGAAGCATGATAATAGATCACGATGCTCATGTCATCTACGCCTGTTTAAGCCCAAGAACCGATATACAACTGCTAGACAAAATTTCTGTGTTACTCAACTATGAAGTCATGGCATTCAACAGCGTAGATGAGAATAGTCAGCAGATTTACCATACTAACGTCATGATGGCGCTAGCTGAATACCATGCAATCATCTGTATGGATAGCATTACATCGATGGACGAACAACAGCGATTGCAAGGTCGCGTTGAGGCAGGAGGTAAAACTTTGTTTCCCATTTCCCACAAGCAGGTGAATGCATTTGCGGGCAATATGATTCAACTCCGCAATTATGTTGGTGAACCGGTTCTTGTCATGTCCTTACAGGCCTACAACTCATTGACAAAGACTCAGGTTGAAATTCTCCAGGAGCATTATACCTTAGTTACCCCCGACATTACAACAATAGAAAAATATGGCGGAGGAAGCGCCCGCTGTATGATTGCAGAAATTTTTCTTGAAGAACGAGAAGGAATTTTATAGTCAATCTCATCCTCTCTTTTAAGCAAAAGGCCCGAGCTATCCGTTATTAGGATGAGGATGGGCTTGCTTCGGTTATGAGCCAAAGATGGATTGGTGACCAAATTCATGAGCCATGTAGTAAAAAACGGACATTAGTTATTTAACTAATTGATTTGCAAGTAATTAGTTATTAATAAATAATTAATAATTGTTTATGTAATACATATGTAAAATTCCTATTTTTGGGGAAAATTTGTCTACAAAATCACTTTTAATATGAAACAAGTTATTTACACTTTTCTTTTCTTAGTCGGTGCTGTGACGCTGAGTTACAGTCAGCAGACCGTAAAAGGAAAAATTCTGGATGCGACAAATAATGAGCCTTTGATTGGGGCTACAGTTGTTGTTGAAGGCACTACTGTTGGGACGATAACAGATGCCATGGGTGAATACATGCTTGAAGTACCGGCAGGGGCCACTGCACTGTATGTTCAGTATGTTGGATATGCATCTCAAACCATTTCCCTCGAAGAGGCATCAGCAGGGCCTATTAAACTGGACGCGGATGCCTATGGGCTTGATGAAGTTGTCGTAACAGGCTATGTTGACATTGTTCGCGATAGAAGGACTCCTGTTGCAGTTTCAACTATTCGTGCAGCGGAAATTCAAACTAAGGCTGTCGGAAATGTCGAGTTGACTGAAGCCATTAAGAATACACCTTCGGTCTATGTTTCAAATCAGACTGGATTTGGCGATTCACAAATGTTTCTCCGTGGATTTAATCAGATCAACACGGCATTCTTGATCAATGGCCAGCCGATTAATGGAATGGAAGATGGGCGGATGTATTGGTCAAACTGGTCCGGTGTGTCTGACATCGCCAATGCAATTCAGGTTCAACGTGGGTTAGGTTCATCTAAGCTTGCTATTTCGTCTGTTGGGGGAACGGTCAACTTCGTAACAAAGACGATCGACAAAAAACAAGGTGGCTCTGTCAGGTTTATGTATGGAAATGATAATTACATTAAAGGCTCTGTGGCTTATAATAGTGGGCTTCAAGGCAAATGGGCTTTCTCGATTTTGCTTGACCACTGGCAGGCAGATAATAAGTGGGCAGAGGGCACTCGCGGTCAAGGTCAGAACTATTTCCTTTCCGTAGGCTTTAAGCCGAACGATCAACACAATTTCAACTTCCTGGTAACAGGTGCCCCGCAATGGCATGGACAGCGTTGGTCACAAAGTCTTGAGAGTATAGAAGAGGATCCAAAATTCAACCAACACTGGGGTGAGCATAATGGCGACTTTGAGACTGAGCGTCGCAACTATTACCACAAGCCTGTTATCAATTTGTCATGGGATTGGCGTCTTAGCAATTTATCTAAAATTTCTTCAGTAGCGTATGCTTCATTTGGTCGTGGCGGCGGAACAGGAAATTACGGCAGTAGCAGAAACAGAGTGCGTACTGAAGCAGGTCAGGTAGATTGGGATGCTATAGAAGCGAATAACTTGGCGGATGATGATGGTATTGGCGAATTCAGTGATAATTATGCGCTTCGCGGATCAGTGAACAACCACCAATGGTTCGGTAATGTGACAAACTTCGAACATGATTTTTCAGATCAGTTGACATGGAATGTAGGAGCAGACTTACGTTTTTATAAAGGAGATCACTATCGCCAGTTGGTAGAATTATTTGGCCTGGACGGTTGGATAGATTCTCGTGACCATCAAACTCGTCCAGCCGATTACACGGTGCGTAATACGTATGATGCCCGTCCATGGGCAGCCTTATTCGATCCAGCTCCGGAAGAAGATCGAATCGACTATGACTATTCTGAGAATATCAACTATCAAGGTTTGTTTACGCAATTGGAGTACACGCAAAATGCGCTTACAGCATTCATCCAGGGATCTGTTTCTAATCAATCATATCAGCGTACAGGCCGATGGTCGGATATTGGAGAATCTGAAAAGATCAATAAAGTAGGCTATAATATCAAAGGGGGAGCCTCATACTCTCTGGGTGCCTATAGCACGGTATTTGTAAACGCGGGTTATTACTCAAGACAGCCTTTCCTAGACAATATTTTTGAAGACATAAGAAATTCTTCTACGCTCTTAACGCCGGATGTTGATAATGAAGACATTACTGGAGTTGAAGCTGGATACAAATTCCAAAATGAAAAGTTTTTGGCTAATGTGAATGTTTATTCCACGACTTGGGGTAATCGAACAAATGTCACAACATTTTTAAATAATAACGGCACTCCGGATGACGAAGATGATGATTTTAATCAACGTGATGTGGAACGTGGAATTGAACAAGTTCATATCGGTGGTGAACTCGACGTACAATATTTGCTAAGTAGCAAAGTTCGATTGAATGCATTCACTTCGGTAGGAGATTGGACATTCAACCAGATTGAATCATTAACTTCTTTCAACGATGATACTGGTGATCTTATCAGTGAAGTGGCAGGTGATAATATTGAAGGTGTTCATATTCCAGGTGCGCCACAATTTTCTTTTGGAGCCGGAGTTAAAGTAGATCCTATTGATAAACTCAGCATCTATGCAGACTACAACTACTATGACAATATTTATTTAAGAGGTAGTAGCGATATCCTTCGTGAGGACATAGGTACACTCGATGCGTATGGACTTCTGGATGCGGGTGCATCGTATGGATTCGACTTAGGAGAAAACGAATTGGTATTACGAGCTAATGTCTATAATTTATTGGACAATGACGCTATTAATCAAAGTGACCGTTTCGGATTTTTTAATCTGAACGGAACGACGTGGAACGCTTCTATCCAATTAAAATTCTAATTTAAATTGCAAGAATTATTAGCCCCGGTTTTTGATCAAAATCGGGGCTTTTTAATATCCAGACCGGCTATTATGTACAAATTTGTTTTATTACTTGTAATCTTAATATCACTGTTAAGTTCGTGTCGAAAAGATCCTTCGAATGATGTAAATGACACGATTGTATCAACGATTTGCAGCTATCCCTTTAAATATTCAAGTCAAAATAATTTTAAGCATATTTCAGCTCATCGAGGAGGTGGAGACATTAATGGGTTCCCTGAAAATTGCTTGGAATCAATGATGTATATCGATCAGAAAACAGATGCTTGGCAAGAAATAGATATTCGTAAGACTAAGGATGGTAAGCTGATTTTAATGCATGATGCATCACTAGATCGTACGACAAATGGGACCGGAAAGGTGGCGGACAAAACATTCGATGAATTGAAGCATTTGAGACTGAAAGACAATTTTGGCAATCTGACTGACTTTCATATTCCCCTTCTTCGCGATGTGCTTATTTGGAATGAAAACAAAGGTCGAACCGTCCTAAATCTGGATATTAAGCAAGATGTTTCGTATAAAGAGGTCTTGCGATTGGTCGAATCCACAAAACAGTTGGACAATACAGTTGCCATCGTTTACAGCTTGGACCAGGCAAAAGCCATGCGCCGGCTCAATAAAGACATAGTGATTAGCCTGCCCGTGCGGAATGAGGCCGAATGGCAGCGATTGAATGGATCTGACTTAGGGTTAAGTAATTTGATTGCGTTTACCGGAACAATAAGATCATCACCAGAATTGTACGACACGCTTCATGAGCACAATATCTTGGCGATATTCGGAACTATGGGAAATATAGATCGACAGGCTGCTAAGCAAGGAAGTAAAGTATATCAGCAATTGTATGCAGATGGAGCAGATGTGCTCAGCACCGATCGTCCACTTGATTTTTAGGGCTGCCTGAAGCAACGTGGTTCAATCTGCTGCTCAATACACATGTCACTAAGGATAAAGGCTTAAATGGTTGATGCAGCCTATTCTCGATTCAAAAATTCCTAGGATAGGGCAGTTTCTCCATAGGATCCAACTCCTGAATTAACCGAAAATTGGAATAAAGTCTGGAGAAATTTGTTTTTCTGTTTTTTTTTATACTAAATTTGAATAACTGAAAGCGACTTCGTTTAACGTAAGTCGACTAAATCGTTGTTGGGGTAAAATTAATTGATATTGAAAGATATCGTAACTATTTAATTAATCCCGATATGAACCAATCAACCAATTGGGCTCCAATTTTATCACTTTCTTATGCGGCCCAGACGCAATTATTTCAAATAATAGAATCATTTATTCACGGTGTGCACACCAATCGGAATGGAAGGAAAATTGAAAAATTAAATTCCATACTTCAGATGGATACTACTAGTTCGTGTCCGCTTCTCTGTCCGATTTTATCAGGAGTGAGCTTGGCTTTGCAAGGCGAAAATAGTATCCACCTTGTTGTTCCCTACTTTATAAGCCGGTTTTTCCATTAAATAACAAAGCTGTTTAATCATTTCATTAATTCCTAATTCTCCACTTGTTTCTTGCTAGTTGTGATCAGAAACAGTGGTAATAAAACCCCTTTACTATGACTAATAAAATATCTTACAAAGGCCATTTTCTTTTGTTCAAGTCATTGGATATTAATATTAAACTAATATTAATGATAGTCACGATGTGTAGTCTAAATCTACATTCATCTTATGCTCAGCCGACAGATTCTGAACTTGATTTGAAGCTTGAGTACAACGAATCTGCTCAGGAGTATGAAGTATATCAACGAATTGATACGGATTACGATCCTGGAATTATGTTTGCATCCCAAGCCACTTTGGTATTTCCTGGTGATTTTAATCCAGCGGATTTTTCCATCGTACAATCTTTTCTACCAACGGGAAGCTGGGTTGTGGCTTCCTCTGTAATTAAGCCCTTAGCGGATTCTAATCATGTTTTTATTCGTGTACGTTCACCAGGAGGAAACATAGATTTTATTCCGGGCGCATGGCAAAAACTCTTTTCATTTTCGACGAATGTCGGTTGTATACCCCACATCCGTTTGTTTGAAAATTCGTCGGACCCGGGACCAAGCGCACCTGGCATGGGAGGTGTGAATTACCTCAATGTAATTTCTGTTATTGTGAACGGTTTATTTTACGATGTATACCGAAGTAATAAAACCGGTGACTCTCAAAAAGTCTATGTGGACGTTGCAGCGCTGGGTAATAACTCGGGTACGTCATGGGCCGATGCCTATACCACTATCGGAGATGCACTGGCAAATCTCGACTGCTGGCAAAACGAAGTTTGGGTAGCTGAGGGCATATATCGCCCTTCCAGCAGTGGAAACAGAAACAGCTCGTTTAGAATTCGGGCAGGAATTGAAATTTATGGTGGATTCATAGGTGTCGAAACCGACAGAGACCTTCGACTTGGCGCTTTTGATCAAACCGTGTTGTCAGGGGATATCGGGACTTTAGATGACATGTCGGATAATTCCTACAACGTTGTGGATGTTCGAAATAATGGTGTTGAACCATGCACAATCGATGGGTTTTTGATTTCCAATGGAAATGCCAACCACCCGTCTACATCGCGTAGGCAGCGGGGTGGAGGAATTTCTGTTCGAAATTCGAATGCAAGTATTCAAAACTGTTCAGTCTCTAACAATGCGGCGTTAGACAATGGTGCTGGTATTTATGTGTTTAAATCTGATGCCAGCATAGAAAATGTAGCTATTGCCAATAATGCGGCGGATCAGCATGGAGGTGGATTGTTTGTGAATAGGAGTGAGGTCAATGTTGGCTATACGTCATTTAACGATAATTTTGCACTAAGCAATGGTGGAGGTATGTATGTCAATCGTTCAACAATATTGATGAATGGGATTACCTGCAAAAACAATGATGGAGTAAATGGTGGTGGAATATATTTAAGACGGTCAGAAGGTGACTTAGCTCAGGTGCTGGTAGTATCAAATGCCAGTACTTCATCAGGTAGTGCTCTTTATATTAATCGTTGCACTGAGATTAATATTTATAATTCTACATGTGCATCAAATTCACCGCCAGCCACTAATGCTGCTGTTGACATCTATCATCCTTCAACTGTTGTGAATATATTTAATTCAATTTTCTGGAATGACGAAGCAACTGAAATAATTGTCCATGATGGTTCAGCAAGTGCGAGCTTTTGTAATATTCGGAATGGATTTCCCGGGACATCAATTTCGGATTTAGACCCTGAGTTTGAAAGCTTTGATGACTATCATCTGTCTAATACGTCTCCTCTACTAGATCTTGGACTGTCATTTTTTATTCCTAATTACGTCATGAGTGATTTGGATGGAAATGCGCGTATAGTAGGTTTAGACGTTGACCTAGGTGTTTATGAAAACCCGAATGGAAGCACACCACTTAGGAAATCCGATGAAACTATCGAGGTGCAAATTGCGCTCTATCCAAATCCAACGATAGATTTCCTTAATATTAAACAAAGTTCGTCAATTGCGGAAGGTGAATTTGTAATTGTCGATGCAATGGGAAAATTGATTCGTTCCGGAACTTTGACGCAAAAAACAACTGAAATTTCTGTACAAGATTTGTTGGCAGGGCAGTACCACGTTATCACGGTCGATGGTAATCATCGAAGCCATGCGACATTTATTAAATTGTAATTTAATTCTTGTAGTATAAAAATGAACATCAGCTTCTCGATATAGAATTGTGCTCTATGTTCAGAAGCTGATGTTTTACATCCTCCTAAATAAATCCATAATTTGAGGAATGGATATTTTATTTTCCCAATCCGGTCCTAAAGCGTGATGCCACATGTGTGGCAGATTGTATGAAATTTCTGCCATGCGATGAATCTCATCTTCGGTCCAATTTTCAGATTGGTTTTGGGGCAAATCAATGTCATGTAATTCCACCATCTTCTTAAAATCGGATACAGCGTTGCCATAATATTCTTCAAGGTGATTAAAGGCCAGGCAGTTGGCATATCCGTGTCGGGTCCCAAAAACATACGAAAGACCATAACTGAGCGCATGACAAACACCTACTTCCGAATATGTCAAGCTAAGTCCTCCAAATAACGAGGCGACCATGAGTTTTTCATCATTGATCTCATTTTGTCCGCAGCCCTCTCGCAGAAATACGTCATAGCATAGTTCAATGCTTTGATCCCCGTAAGCGGCCGAAAATGTATTGTAAAACATACCTGAACTCGATTCCATATCATGAATGAACGTATCCATACCGGTGTAGAACCACTGATTTTTCGGGACCGTAGCAATTAAATCGGGATCGAGCACGATTTGATTAAAGGGGGTGTAGTCACATTTGATGCCAAGCTTCTTAATCGGGCCGGTGAGAACGGCAGTGGTGCTGCATTCTGCACCAGTCCCCGAAACGGTCGGAATACCAATACTGTACACCCCAGGAATTTTGGCCAAATTTAGTCCCTGGTAGTCAGAGGAAGGACCTGGATTGGTAAGCATCACTGATGTTGCTTTTGCAATATCCATAGCACTTCCACCACCGATACCAACAATGATTGCTGGTAATCCACTTTTTTGCAATATAGTGTCGCGTAAATTATCAATCTGTTCCGTTTTTGGTTCATATTGATTGACATCTACATAATGTATTTGATCATTTGACTCAATTGGTAATTTCGCAACCAAAGGCTTGTTAATAAAGTAGTCATCAATGACATACACAACATATTTATTATTGAGCTCTCGTTTATCTTTTATAATATCACCTAGCATAGATAGGCAACCACGACCATATATTAATCGATCATTATTTCGAATGTTTTTGAGGCGACTGGTTTGCATACGTTTACATTACTTTTAAAATACTCGATTTAATTTGTTCAGCAAAATTAACGCAGTCTGATTCCGAGTAGGCTAATTTAGTTCCAAACGAAATCAATCGACTCAAGACCTGATCCGACTGAGGTAATTGTAAATTAATATAATCTTGGGAAGAGCCTAATTCATGTATAGGCAGTTTATAAGGTGTTTTCATATTTTTCAAATGGTCCCATTGATTTATAAAATGGTACATGTTTTCATACCAGTAATCAAAACCACCGACACCGTCCTGACGCAGTTGTTGAACTGCAGCACTTGTGATTTCTCGCGATGGGAGAAAGAAATTGACGAATGTTCCGGAGTCACCATCGATATCGGCATATGCACGCCAACTGATGTCAGGAATTGTCTCCAGTACCTCTACCATAAGCGCTTTATTTCGTTTTTTACGGTTTCTTATGTCATTGATTTTGCGCATTTGTGCTAAACCAACTGCAGCATTTAATTCACCAAGCCGAAAATTTCTACCCAGAATTGGATGAGGTTCCATTCCGCGATTGCTTCCCTGATGGGTATGTCCGTGATCGGAATAACAGGCGGCAGTTTCATATCTTGACACAACATTCGTAATGAAAAGCCCGCCCTCACCACAAGTTGTAATTTTGAAAAAATCAAAAGAAAAAGCACCACAAGTACCAAACAGGCCGACAGACCTACCTTTGTAAAATGCGCCCAATGCTTGCCCACAATCCTCAATAAGTAATAAATTGTACTTTTCGCAGACGGCCATTATTTTATCCATATCAGCTGACGCGCCACACATATGTACAAGTAAAACAGCCTTCGTATTTGGGGTAATTGCATTTTCAATTGATTCAGCGGTTAGACAGAGATTTTCATCAATTTCTGCGAAAATGGGAATGGCGCCAGAATAAATTAGCTCTTCATTGGTCGCTAAGAATGTGAAAGGCGTGCAAATAACTTCATCACCGTATCCGATACCTGAAGCTGCCAACGCACAGGCAACGGCGGTGGATCCACTACTTACAGCCAAGGCATAATTCGCACCGGTGAATTTTTCTACTTCCTTTTCTAAATCACGAGCTTTCCAATGATTTTGACGTTCGGCGTCGTGCCCGTATCGAAAAAGTATACCCGTCTCAAGCACATCTAATACTTCTCGTCTTTCCTCGTCACCAAACCATTCTCTTCCTGCCATAATGTATGTTTAAAATTTGATTGATTGTTGGACAGCCAAAGGTCTCATTCAACCTCACATTTTCCAAATCTTTTCTTCCTAATAAATCCCCTTGACAAATTGATTAATATCTCACAACTGAAGGTAGCCCCGATTTAAATAAATGAGTGGTTGGCCGTCGCTAATACTTACGTCCTCTATTCCACCGTAAAAGACCATATGACTTCCTATATTACGATTTTCAATGATTCTGCAATCGAACGAAACCAACGCATCATTAAATCGGGGCGACCCGGATGGTGATGAACTCCATTCATCCGATGAAAACGTCAAGGCTTCATCAAAAGGGATCAGGCCGGCAAACTGCTCGGAAATGGATACGTGATGCGTCCTTAATACATTGATGCAAAAGACACCATTTTTCTCGATGATTTTGGATGAGGGGCTCTCCATATTCACACAAACTAGCAAAGTTGGCGGTTCTGCAGAAACAGAAGACATGGAGCTAACTGTTAAGCCCGCATAACCAGCCGTCCCATTAGTTGTGAGAATACTCACGGTGGCCGCCACTCTGGACATCCCTTCGAAAAAGTCAGCCTTCTTCATGTGCTCAAAGAACCGAATTTTTTCTGATAGAGTTGACCTAGGCCTTTTTGAGGTGGGACACACCTTAATTTGTCCATTATGTTTGATGAGTTTAATGGGCAATCGAGTGGGTACAGAGACCCTCATGCTTCCTCTATTTTCCGTACTTTCGCCGCTGAAAATGATGGAAAAATTTCGCAACATCGCAGCTATTATTCCGGCGAGATATGGGTCGACCCGATTGCCTGGCAAGCCCCTTCTCGATCTCCTAGGGAAACCCATGGTTCAATGGGTATACGAAACAGCGAATGAAGTCTTCGAAAATGTTGCAGTTGCCACTGATGACAAATTAATAGTTGATGCTGTAAACGCTTTTGGTGGTGAAGTAGTGATGACGTCAGACACGCATAAAAATGGGACGAGTCGAGTCATCGAAGCATATCAAAAGTTAAATTGGAATACCGACTACGTAATAAACATTCAAGGGGATGAACCCATGATTTCTTCTCGTTGCTTACAGGATTTAGCCGGAGCACTTCAAACTGATATTGATATTTGCACACTCATAGCTCGAGTTGATGACGAAAAGGAATTGTTTGGTGAAAGTGAAGTATTCGTGGTTAAGGATATGAATGATTTCGCCTTATATTTCAGTAGAGCCATTATTCCATTTCATCAGAATATTCCCCAAGATCAATGGGTACAGCATGGGACATTTCTCAAGCATGTAGGGCTCTATGCATTTAATAGTAGAATCCTGAATCGCATTAATAAATTAGAAGCATCTCCACTAGAATTGGCAGAGTCGCTGGAGCAAAATAGGTGGTTGCAGTATGGAATGAAAATTAAATTGGCATTAACTTCAGAACAAAGTTATCCGGTTGATACAGCCGAAGATGTTGAACTAGTTCGGGCTTTAATGACGGATAAGTATAAAAAGAAATTATGAGTAGTAAATCCTTCTTATTGAACGATATAGAAATTGGTGGTGAGGATTTATTTATAATCGCCGGTCCTTGCGTTATTGAGGATGAGAAAATCATGTTGGACGTAGCCGAAAAATTAAGGCGTACTGCGGATGATTTAGGGTTAAAAATTATCTACAAATCCTCTTTCATGAAAGATAATCGCAGTTCTGTTGATTATTATATTGGACCTGGAATTGACGAAGGACTTCGAATTCTCCAGAAAGTAAAGACGGAATTTGGTTTTCCTATAATCAGTGATGTGCATTTTCCTGCTCAGGTAAGTCAGGCCGCTGAAGTGCTGGACATAATACAAATACCGGCATATCTATGCATGCAGACGACCTTAGTGACAGCTGCAGCAAAAACAGGAAAAATTGTCAACTTAAAACATGGACAGTTTTTGGCGCCCGAAAATATGGCAAAGCCAGTTAAAAAAATAGAGTCTTGTGGAAATGAAAAAATAATACTCACGGAGCGAGGATTCACCCTTGGATATAATGACTTAGTGGTGGATCCACGAAGTTTTTATGAAATGAGGCAGACTGGCTATCCTGTAGTATTCGATGTTACACATTCGATTCGGAAGTATGGTATACCAAGTGCGGATCCTGCTGGAGGGGCAAGACAGTATTTGCCAACTCTCGCCAGAGCAGGTGTTGCGGCCGGAATTGATGGCCTCTTTATTGAAGTTCATCCTTGTCCGACCGAAGCACTTTGTGATGCGGCCAGTCAATTGGAAATTAGCCGTTTGCGTGAATTTTTATTGCCTTTAATTGAATTACACAATATAGAAGTAAAATATAGACAACAACATGGAATTATATCTTGATTCGGCCGATATTAATGAAATAGAAAGAGCATTTGAGCTTGGGTTTTTAGATGGATTGACCACCACACCAACATTTATGCACCGTCACGGTATAACGGATATTGATGGAATGATTGTGAGACTTGCTGGAATAGTACCCGTTTTACAAATCGAAGCATTAGGTAATAATGCAGATGAAATAGAAAATGAGGCTTTGCGCCTTTTAGATTTGGGGCTGGACAAAAATAAAACAGTCTTTAAAATTCCGGTTTCGCTGGAAGGGACAAAAGCGTGCAGGAGACTGATTGCTCGAGGAATGATGGTGAATGTTCACCTCGTGTACACGATTCAGCAAGCCTACCTAGCCATGAGTGCGGGCGCAACTTACGTTTGCCCATTGGTGGGAAGATTACAAGATCAAGGCCATGACGCTCTTGGTCTCATACGGCAATGTGTGGATACGGTAAATTATTACGGCTACAACAGCAAAATTATGTTTTCTTCTGTGCGGACTGTTGAACATGTCCGAAACGCTCTTGATGCTGGTGTTCACACGATTACTGTCCCTTGGAAAATTATGAAGGTTTTAGCTGATAATCATTTTACGACTATTGGAACACAACAATTCATCGAGCATACAAGGTTGATGACAGTAAAAGTAGGAGATGTAATCGCTTCGCAAAATCCTACGGCTACATTAAACGAATCCATAAAAGATTGCCTGGTTACAATGACTTCTGGAGGTTATGGTGCTGTGTCAGTGATTGATGACGAAGGAAAGGCCGTTGGAATATTTACAGATGGTGATCTTCGGCGTTATATGTCAACAAACCAGGGTGATGTAGCAAACACAAAATTATCCGCGCTCAACCTACAACCACCAAAATCCATTGAATCTTCCGCGTTGCTCGAAGAAGCATCCGACCTATTCAAAAGCCATCAAATCGATACGCTGGTGGTGACGGAAAATAAGAAGGTTGTCGGTATGTTGGATATTCAGGATTTAGTTAGCGACACGCTTTAATATTCTCCTGCATGAGCGCTCCAAAAAGCGATATCCATTTGTCTATTGACAAAAATGAACTGAAGACAAGATTAAGTTCGGTCAGGGCCTGGTTGTTTGATTGGGATGGAATATTCAACAATGGGCATAAATCACATTTAGGCCATAATACATTTTCGGAGCGTGATAGCATGGGAACAAACATGCTCAGGTATGCGCATTATTTGAGAACGGGCCATCAACCTTTTTGCGGAATTATCACAGGCGCTACTAATGAGACGCCCAAGTTTTTTGCGAAACGTGAACACTTTCATGCTGTTGTCGGCGGTGCCTTGTATAAAAGAGATGTCGTGGAATTATTATTAAAAAGATGGGGTGTTAAACCTAATGAGGCGGCCTTCGTTTTCGACGATATTCTTGACTTAAATGTGTGCGAAATTGTTGGACTTCGTGTTCAAGTTAAATATGAGGCGAGCAGTTTATTTAATAATTACATCGAAAAAAATAAGTATTGTGACGTCGCTGTGAAACGATCGGGTAGCGATCAGGCTGTCCGATGTCTGACCGAGTTTTTTATCAATTTGAACGATCAACTAGAGGAGACCATCATTGGGCGAATGAAAGTAAGCGAATCTTATCAGCAATACTTTCAATCGCGACAGCAAATTCAAACCACCTTTGCCTCCAGGGCTGAATTATTGGCACTATGAAAAAAGTAAGCCACGTAAACTGGGACTCCCTTAAATCGTTAGAACCGATCACCGGAGAACTTGTCGCCATAGGATGTTCAGCACGTCTGGCGCAAGCAAGCGATAAACTAATTGATGAATTTACGGATGGAGAAGAAACGACCAACGACTGTTTTCTGGAACTTCAAAAGGAGGTCCAAACTGCGGCTGAAGGCTTACGAATAGCTAGTTGGCAATCCGATCCCATCATAAATGACCTTCTCGTTGAAATTGAGTGGCTTATTGAAGACGAATTGAAGGACAGCAAGTCCTACATCGTAGCCCAGGTGATGACGTATTGTCACCTTATTTCTGCACGCTTGGCTTTTCTGTATCTAAAATCTGCTATGCCTATGGATTTAATCTGGTTGGATCCACGAGACATAGTTGTAACCGATGACGAATGGGTTTCATCCACCATCGACATGCATTCAAGTAGAAATCGGCGCAATCAGTTGAGCTTGGATGGAACGATCATTACTACATATGGAATCGGATGTACGATGGATAATGAAAATACGTTGACGAAACTGAACGAATATTGGAGCGAATTGATCGATTAATTCGAGTTATTTAGCTCTTGCCTTGTAACTTTCTGAACATCTTATTCGTAGTTATTAAAGTAGAGTAACAATGTTCTATACAACCGAACTATTTCATTCATTTAAAAACAGTTATTTCATGCAACTCATTTTCGTACTTTTCTTTACATTTTTTGCGAGTCCATCTTGCTCATATGTTGAAAGCAGTAATGTCGAGGTATCAACTGCCAACCCATCCTTTACAAAATCCTTCCAAGTCTCTGCGGATGCCGCTATGACGTTAAAAACAAGTGGTGCGTCGATTAAATCTTCAGCCAGACAGGGCAACGAGATCGTAGTAGAATTTTATGTTAAAAAAAATGGGAAAGTCATCGATATGACCCTCGATGAACTACGAAAAACCAAGAATGTAACGATCGAGGAGAATGCTAACGAGGTTATAGTCAAGATTGAAAATAAAGGCGGTTATTCAAAGATGAGCGTGGCATTAGTCGCTTACGCACCGGTTCGAACGGCGAATAACTTGTTGACAAGCGGAGGTTCGATTCAATTGAACGGCTTCGAAGGGAATCATTCGCTTAAAACAAGCGGCGGAAGCATATCATTCAAGGACGTATCCGGAATCGTAAATGCTGGCACTTCAGGCGGCTCTATAAAAGCAGATGATATCAAAGGTAAGGTTGATGCATCTACTTCTGGCGGGTCAATTTCACTTAGGGATGTTGAAGGAAGGATGGTTGTCAAAACTTCCGGTGGATCCATAAATTTGAATGATATCAATGGCTCTGTTTCGGGTCGAACAAGCGGTGGAAGCATCAAAGCTGATTTCTCTTCAATCAACGGAGAAATTGAGTTGCAGACGACAGGAGGAAGTATCATGGTTGATGTCCCGGATAACGCTGGGGTGGATGTAGAATTAAGTGGAAACTCCGTAAGTCTTGATCTTGAACAATTTGAAGGAAATAAACAAAGATCCAAAGCACACGGGGCTATTAATGGCGGCGGGCACAAAATATCTTGTAAGACTGTTGGCGGTTCCGTAAAAGTGTTCTAAAGACGGTACAAAATACTGCCAGAAGATGTAAAGGCCTCTGAAATCTAATTTTTTCAGAGGCCTTTTTAAATATTAAACCGGCGTAACGCACGCAGTGGAATGCGATTATACCAATTGGGTACAGGTATAGGCTAAAAAATGGAGTAGTTTATGTTTCTTTCGTCGGGATAGTGGGAGTAATTCGCCATTTATAAGTTGAATTTTTTTAGAAGCAAGAACTTGTGTAATGTATATACCATTCACCAAGTGGCTTTGATGAATTCGCAGGAATATATCAGTGGGCAATTTTGATTCAATATTTTTGAGCACGGTTGTTTGAATATATTCAGTACCGTCTGTCATGAAAATTTTGCTGTAATTGCCATCTGCTTCAATACGGAGTATATCCTTTGAAGAAATAACATGAATAGTACTTCCCTGTCTAATTACAATGCGTTGATTAGGTCTAGCAGGTGATACCTGTGACGAGAAAAGGGTTATTATTTTGGCTTGATTGGATATTGCTATTCTTGCCATGTACAGCTGATTGAAATAAATTATTTCGATATTTTTTTTAGCTGAGATTCAAGGTCTCTTAGTCTTTTATGTAGTTCATTGTTTTCTTCAGACAATTCCTGAACGGCCTTCACTAAGGGCACAACGAATTCAGCATAACGCAATGAATAATGAGCTGATTCATTATGCGGTTGCAGGATTGCACTGAAATCAAAATCCTCTTGTGCGGCAACTTCGGCTACTTCTTGGGCAATGAATCCTGTAAATAGTTTCTCACCATGTCCATCTTTCCATTGGTATTGCACCGGGCGTAGTTTATTAATAAAAGATAGTCCATGTGCGCATTCAATAATTTGTTTTTTAAGTCGCACATCGGAGGGAGTCGAGAATGCCACTTGCCCTTCGATAACTTGCACGGCGCTATTCCCAATGCGAACTTTGTTATTTGCGTTACAACTTGCACCGGCTCCAATTACGGTTGAATTTGTAAAATTTCCAGTGAAATCAGCTTCGAAACCTATGGCAACATTATTAGCATTTGACGTTATTCCTACACCTGCAGTAGAGCCTATGAATACATTTTGCGAACCCGCAGTGACAGCGCCGGTAGCCAACCCGATGTAGACATTGTTAGAACCAGTTGAATTTCCAAATCCAGCATGCCAACCCAAAAAGACATTTCCCTGCCCTCCAACGGAATTGCGGCCGGCTTCGGTGCCAACGTATGTGTTTTGAAGACCGGCTATATTTTCGCGACCAGTTGACGAGCCAATAAAAATATTTTCGGATCCAATCGTGTTTTCAAACCCGGCTGCAATACCTAAAAAGGTGTTGCCACCACCCGTATTCGTATTGAATCCGCTAGAAGCACCCAAAAAGGTATTATTCTGGGCGGTCGTATTGGCCTGTCCACTAAAGGCACCTATAAATGTATTTGCCGGAGCGCTATTTAATCGGCCAGCCTGATAACCAAGCGCTGTTAAATACGACCCTGTCATGTTTGATTCACCCGCTTGTCTGCCCAAAAACGTATTAAAGCCACCTGACGTATTGTTACGCCCGGCATGTGAGCCGATAAATACATTATCTGGTCCGCTTGAATTAGTCCCGGACTCGAATCCATAGAATGAATTGTGACTGTTGTTGCCGCCATTGCCTGATCCAACGCCAACGAAGGTGTTCTTTTCGCCAGTCGTATTGTTGAGACCGGCATAACCAATAAACACATTTTGTTCACCGCTTGAATTAAATAATCCAGCATTGAATCCAACAAAGGTGTTTAATTGGCCGGTGTTTGTGAATAAACCCGCAGACGTACCTACAAGAACATTATTTGCACCGCTTACATTTTCACCCGCAAAGTCCCCAACGATAACATTATTTAGTCCATCATTTAAATTTAATTTTCCATTAATAGTTGCATCACCTTCGACATCAAGCAAGGGTTGACAATAAATAGATCCCAAGAAGAGAAGATGTAATAAAACAAGTCGAAATTTCATTTTTAATAATTTAATGTTGAGTAAATCGTTTTCGGAGGTAAAATTCGAATGATGTTTGTATAATTGACAGCCAGTAAACAGCCAATTTAAAATCTAGCGGTTTTCCACTACAAGGTGTTTAGTCTTTTGGGCTAACTTTGGAATATGATAAAGAGCCTTTTGTGTTCATTCGTAATTTTTATCAGTATTCAGGGTCGGGCCTCTCAAGTTGACAGCTTAATTCATCTGGCTAACGAATCAGCTAATGACTCTTTACGTACTTTTTATTGGCATGCTGCGGCACAGCGCATACATACCGACTCAGCGTTGTTGATTCTGCATGCGAGGTTAGCATGGGCTAATGAAGTGCAGCACGAATTTTGGCAAGCCAAACTCCATCAAACGTTAGGTAAGAAGTGTCAACAAATTCGTGGTGGACTGGATTCATTGATCCTATATTCCAAGAAGTCTTATGGGTTATTTGACCTTTTAAACAATGAAGTGGAAAAAGGTCGTTCCGGAATGCAAATCGGAATCGGCTTGGCAAATAAAGGAGAACGGCAAGAAGCCATGCGTTTTTTATTGGAAGCGGCAGTGCTTTTTGAGCAAGGAGGAGCACATAGCATTTTGGCACCGCTCTATATTAACATGGCTTCGATTTATGCTCAAGCAGGTGAGTTGGATAAGGAAATTGAATTATTGCGTAAAGCGAATAAAATAACAAAGTCAACGGGTGACGAACGTAACGAAGCTATATCATCAATGGGAATTAGAACTTACTACGTCAACCAGGGAAACTTGGATTCGGCGGAACATTATGCCCAAAGGGCATTTGAAATTGCCCAAAAAAGGGGAGACCCTATACTGAAACTCTATAGCTTATTTAATTTGGCCAGTATGGAGGAGGGGCGTGGCAATATTGAAAAAGCCGAATCTTATTATCTGAGCTTGTTAGCATTAAATCCTGTGGGCCATGACGGAGCGCGTATGCGATATCGCTGTGGCGATTTTTATTATAAAACCAATCGATTACGAAAAGCGCGTGCCTATTTGGAGGTGGCATTGGCTGAATCCAAAGAGCTCGGTGCATCGGACTTAACAATGAATATCCAGGCGATATTGACAAATGTGTATAAAAAACTTGGAATGTTTCGATCAGCAACCTTGTCCGCTCATGACTATATGCATCTTGCGGACAGTCTGCATGGAGTAGAGGTTCGTAGCAACGTAAATGAGCTTTCGATTAAATATGAGTCAGAAAAAAAAGAACGTGAAAATCAAGAACTGCTAGCAAAGCAAGGGAAAAAAGAACTGGAAATTATCAAGTTGAATACAAAGTTGAGACAGCAAGTTTTCCTGGTCATTTTGGGTGTTTTAGCGATTTTAGCTGCTATACTCATTTCATTTTTTCTGAAGAAACAGCAAAGGCAAAAATTACAAATTGCACGTCAAAAACAAGCCATACAAGAACAAAAAATAAGCGAACTGGAAGCGATGCAGATGATCACTTCGATGAAATCTTTGGTGCAAGGTCAGGAAAACGAGCGAGGCCGTATTGCGAAAGAACTTCACGACGGTATAGGGAGTATCATGGCATCATTAAAACTCTCGCTCAGCCAACTCCCACATTACGGCGAACGACAAGATTATCAACAGCTCGTATCCAATATCAACGCTTTATATGATAAGGCTAACTCAGAATTACGCCGAATTGCACAAAACCTTATGCCCGCAACTTTGACACGATATGGATTGATTGCAGCATTAGAAGACTTTGTAGCCGAACTCAATTATAGTGGTAAAGTACATATAGATTTTCAGTATTTATTTGCGGAGAGCAATTTACCTGACGAGTTATCTTTGTCTTTATATCGCGTTATTCAGGAATTGCTTAACAATGCAATTCGACATGGCAAGCCTTCGGAAGTACTTGTTCAATTGATGAAACACGATGATGTCGTGAACATCACGGTGGAGGATAACGGATTAGGATTTGATGTTAATAATATGGATCCGGGAAATGGTTTACAAAATATAGAAAGTAGGCTGGCTTTTTTTGGCGGACATATGCGTATTGAATCCAATCCCAAACTTGGCACAACGATCTATATAGAATGCCCTGCAGAAACAAAGTCCATGAATCAAACAATCAAGTAGTTGGCCGAAGTTCTAGATAAAATAAAAGTATATATCGTTGATGATCATCAAATTGTCATAAATGGAATTGTCAGTGTATTAAACAATGCTTCAGACCTGCGGTTTGTTGGCTCAGCTTTAAATGCTGAAGATGCGTTATTGTTTTTTCAATCAGCAACGGCTGATGTCGTCTTGCTTGACATCCACATGCCTGGAATGGATGGTATGTCGCTTTGTAAGCTGCTAAAAAAGCAATACACCAGAATGCACATCATTGCCTTGACGTCTTTTAGTCAAGTTAGCTTTATTGCAGAGATGTTACGCAATGGTGCGGATGGTTATTTATTTAAAAGCACATCGGAGTCCGAATTGCTGACGGCCATTCGTAGCGTGCACCGCGGGGAACGTTATCTGTCAAAAGCCGTGAATGATCGCATGATATCCAAAGCGATTGCACAAAACAAAACTGAAAGTCATTTTATTCCGAAAATCACACGCCGGGAGCGTCAGGTTCTTGAACTTATTGCAGAGGAAAATACGAACCAGGAAATTGCTACAAAATTGTTTCTTTCTATAAGTACTGTCGAAACGCATCGCATGAATTTATGTTCGAAGCTAGACGCTCGTAATGCTGCCGGGCTAATTAAAAAGGCCATTAAATTTGGTTTGATATAAACTGCTCCATTCAAATAATTGGCTGTTAATAGGACCAATAATTTATCTATATTTCCTTCCTTTGTCAGATGCGTAATCCTTGGAAAATGTATAAAACATGTAATTATCGAAGGTACCTTTGTTTTGTTTGCTTGAGCATGATTGCTATGAGTTGCTCCTCTTATCGTTTGTCAAAGCAAAAAGTATCCTATCCATTGATGGAAAATACGATAACTATCCATAAAGTCACCTCAAAGCCTAGAAAAGGTAAGGAAGAAACTGCTTCTTATGTCTTCTTCAACATGCACGAAAATGAGAATACATCAGTCCGGGCAGTCAAGAAATTCTTGAAAGAAAATCCCGGCGTATTATTTTATTTAGAACATGACGGAAATCGTATTATTTCCTTTCGAATGGATGGTGAAATATATCGATTCGATCCGAATAGAATTTTCACGGATGAGGGGATTAGAAAAACCTTGTTACGTCATGGTCATTTTTCCAAAGAAGGGCATGACGTCGTGCAGGGTTTCGGAACGTTTTTAATAAAGACCACGGCAGCTTATGCACAATCGGGATATGTAGCCTTGCACAACAATGGCCCAAATGCATATAGTATTATGTCATATCAGGCTGGGGGACAATATGAGGCAGATGCTCAAGCTATTCACCAAAACGAGGAAATGGATATCGACGATTTTTATTTTACCACAGACAGTTTGTTATTTGCTGAATTATCCAATAAAAATTGGAATGTTGTATTACAGAATAATGAAGAAGGGCTCGATGATGGATCGTTGTCAATATATACAGGTAGAAAAGGTATTCGTTATGTGAACATAGAAGCGGAGCATGGGCATAAAAAAGCACAACTAAAAATGATTGATGTTTTGAGTGGTATCTGGGAGGAAAGCTTAAAGTAAAAAATTACTTACATTGTGTTCTCGACCATTTAAACTCAAATTAAACTATATGAATCGTACGTTAGACAGTTGGTACAGTCAATCGCTGAAGAAAGAAATGGAAATTGCAGTATATGGCCATTACGGGTCAGCACTATTGCTGATTCCTACCGCGGCTGCCGACTATTTGGAGTACGAGCGCTTCCTTGTCATAGATGTTATTCAACCCTATATTGACGCCGGAAAAATAAAAGTGTTTTCAATAAATAGCATCAATTCAGAGAGCTGGCTCAATAATGACATGGATCCTAAGCATAAGGCCATTCGACACAATGATTTTAATCATTATATCAGGCACGAAGTGGTTCCCTATATTCGCTCACGTACGAGCCAGGAAACACCCATTTATACCTGCGGAGCATCATTAGGTGCATTACATGCCGCCAATTTATATTTCAAGTTTCCATATCATATTGATGGATGTATCGCAATGAGTGGTGTGTATGACTTGACCAACTACACGAAGGGTTTTTGGGATGAAGATGTGTACTTTAATTCGCCTATCCATTATTTGGAAAACCTTAACGATGATCATTTTTTACCGAGGTTAAGGCAGGCAAAGCACATTCATATATTGACAGGAAGCGGGGACTATGAAGATCCTTCGGCATCCAGGACGCTTTCCGCTTTGCTAAACCACAAAGGCATCCCACATGAATTGGATGTGTGGGGACCTGACATGAAACATGATTGGCCAACCTGGCGCGCCATGTTACCGCATTATTTAGGTTCTCGATTTTAGCGTGCAAGTATTTAATTCTAGGATAAGGTTCCTTCAAGTAATATCGGGTGGCTGTTTAATTGGGCTAAAAACTTAGTATAATTTCGAATCCCTTTTCCGTTTTTATATGAACTGTACCATTTATCGCTTCCGCTCGCATTTTAATATTACTGAGCCCAAGACCGGTCGATGAAATTTCGGGACTAGATTTTCCATTGTCTTTTATACTCAGTTGGAAGCCTTTCTTATATTTAGTCAACTTCACTTTGACATCCGTAGCATTTGAATGTTTTATTATGTTATGTTCGTGATAGCTTCTTTGAAAATCAGATAGATATTTTGTCTCCTTACGGGTGATATTTTTTCGTCATCTGTGCCGTAATCAGAAAAATAAGAGCAGGTTTTGCTCAAATAGGATATACGATCGTCTTCATCGCTTAACTGCCTTGCAACGTTGTGTATGGAATCTATATTAATAGCCAATACTCCATTCCAAGTGTAACTAATGGAGATTATAAAAAAAACAAATTAAGCAAAGAGAAATCGATTTTGACTCATGTACGAATTTATCGATTAAACAACTATTTCGTGTTGCTACAAATTTTCGATTTATTCAAAAACGACAAGTACAGGTACTCCTCATGTGACTCATTGTTTCAGTAAAAAACGGATAGCTCATCGTACTGCCTTCTTCTTCCCAATAAAATTTTTCTCGTTCAGTTTTATGATTCCCGATCTGATTCATGGTTGTAGCATCAAATACCCGTCCATTGATAATAGTGTATCGAATGGACGCACTGTTTTCAATATTTTCAAGCGGGTCCTTGTCGAGTATAATGATGTCGGCTAGTTTGCCCACTTTGAGTGAACCAATTTCATCTTCCATGCCCAGATATCGCGCTCCATTAATAGTTGCAGCTCGTAGAGCTTGATGATTATCCATTCCCCCCTGTACCAACATCCAAAGTTCCCAATGCGCTCCCAATCCCTGCAATTGACCATGAGATCCTAAATTTATATCAACACCCGCGTTTTGTAATGCATTACAACTTTGGGAAACAAGAATATGACCATTTTCGTATTCTTCCTGAGGGATCTTCATTCGATGACGTGATCTTGAATCCAGGATTGGTCGAGGCGTAAATGTATTCAAGCGCTCGTCATTCCAAACCTCATCTCTCTCGTAAAAATAAAATTCGCCATTCACCCCGCCATAGTTGACTATGAGGGTGGGGGTGTTTCCTGTTTGTGTCGCTGACCAAAACTTTATTACATCATCGTACAAAGGTGCCACTGGTATGTTATGTTCAACCCCGGTATGTCCGTCCGCCACCATTGTCATATTATGAAAAAAATGAGACCCACCTTCTGGGTATACATTAATTCCAAGCTCGCGTGCAGCTTTCATTACTTGTTGCCGTTGATCGCGACGAGGCTGGTTGTAGCTTTTTACCGAAAAAGCGCCGTATGCCTGGGTCCTTCGTAATGCCGAGCGAGCATCGTCCACACTGTTAATGACTGCTTTGAAATCACCGTCGGCCCCGTATAATATAGTTCCTGTACTGAAGATACGTGGGCCTATCATACGTCCAGCTTTTACCATTTCAGATTGGGAAAATGTCATTTCTGAATTGGATGAGGGGTCATGCGTTGTTGTTACACCATAAGCCAAGTTCGCCCAATACTGCCAATGTTTCTTTGGACTCAAGCCATACCTAAAAGCACCCAGATGTGCGTGCACATCGACAAGGCCCGGCATGACAACTAGACCTTCGCAATCAATAACATGCGCATTTTGAGGTATGTTTATTGACTCACTTGGCCCAATATGTGTAATAATATTTTCTTTAATAACGATGATACCATCGTCGATTACTCTATTTGCCTCCATGGTGATTATTCGCGCATTTGTTAGTGCCACAATTCCAGTTGGTTTATCGGCTTCCATAACAAATTCAATTTTTAACCCGGCTGTATCGATAGGAGGAACAGAGTCGACTTTTCCTAAGAACGGAAATTTATCATCCAGGGAAACTGTAAAATATTCATTTCCTAATGTCCAGTGAAGTTTATCTGAATTTTTGGACCAGTGCAAATTAATTCCGGCATCTCGGGAAACGAGTTGAACAGGTACACTAGATGTTGACGAGGAAATTCCTACTTTTTGTCCCGTTTTTGGCATGGCGGCGACATAAACTTTGTGCAATTCGCTAAAGGCAAGCCATTTGCCATCAGGACTTGGGGCAAACCTATTCGCATATTTTGTTTCAATTATGTCTTCGATTTTATCACCATTTAGAGTAGTTTTTTTGAGTTGTTTTGTCAAACTTCCAAACAGTTGGCCTCCTGTTTGAAAGAATATGTGATCACCTTTAGGCGTAAAAATGGGGTTGCTTCCTTGGGCGGTCACAAACGATTCTTTTCCGCCTGATGAAGGTATCATATAAATTCCTGGTTTGACGGAAAACGTATAGCCCTGATGTCCATTTCCACTATCCTTTCTGTAAACAATTGACTTTCCATTCGGTGAAAAACGAGGACTATTGTAGATGCCTTTTTCAGTCGTAAGCTTCATTAATTTCCCACTGTTCCAGTCGAGCTTCATTAAAGCCCCTCGTTCAATATCGTCCCAGGTTACGAATACTAACTGTTTACCGTCAGGAGAAAACGACGGTGCAAATTCAAAATCCTCTCCAGATGTTAACCTCGTAATTTTGCCATTTGGTAACCGCTTTTTATACAAGTAGCCTACGGCATTAAATACTATATGTGAGCCATCAGGAGAGGTTACAACTTGGCGTAGTACGTTAACGTTAAAATTTTCTTCAAATACTTTTTGTTTAAATAAAACAGTTTCTGCCATTTTATGTACGGCATTCACCTCGAAAGGAATTAGAGCAACATCGCGATTTTCAACATTAATTTTATAAATCTTTCCTTTTGCATGAATGATTATATAATCGTCATCCGGGGTCCATGCGAATCCAGGATAAACACCAAATATAGCCCATGCTTCCTGTTGATCTTTCGTCAGGTTATCGTAAATAGGGTAGTCCTGACCTGTTTTTAAATCTCTGATATAAAGTACAGACTTAGTACGCACTCGACGGACATACGCCAATTTATCGCCTTTGTGATTTATTTGTGGTCGAATGGCTCCACCAGGGCCACCCACATAATTTTCGCTAACGCCTTTATCAAAATCATATCGTTTAATTACATAGATCTGGCTGTTCGGATTTTTATTGTATTGAAAATAGCCACCAGGATACATGTCTTCGCTGTAATACATATATTTTCCATCAGCCGATACAGACGGTTCGTTCACATCTTGTTGATCATTTTTTCGTGTTGTAAGTTGAATGCCATCACCTCCTGTGACATGATACATCCACATTTCTCCGGCTCCCAGAGACCGTTCGGATGTAAAATGTTTTCGCGCTATGAAATAATTTCCATCGGGCATAAAAACAGGATTGTTGAGTAATCGAAAAGTTTCTTCTGTTACTTGTTTTGAATTGCTACCATCGCTATTCATAATATGGATGTTATCTCCACCTCCGACGTCCGAAGTAAAAATAATCTTAGAGCCATCTGGGCTAAACCTGGGTTGAACCTCCCACGCCAGTCCTGTACGAAGAGCAGTAGCCGTTCCTCCCGTTATTGGCATGGAATAAATGTCGCCCAACATGTCAAATACAATTGTTTGTCCATCAGGACTTACGTCAAGATTCATCCATGTCCCTTCATCTACGGTAAAAGCAATCGTGTCATGCGTATAAGGTGGATGGTTTACATCCCACTCCTTATCCTGGCTGTACACCAAGGCGGTGAAGCCAAGTAGCCCTAAAACCGTACAAATTAATTTATCCATTAGATTGGCAATTTTGTGTGGTCTAAGGTAATGTCTTCAGGTCAATAAACATTTTATGCATAGGATATGCAATGGCCTTGGGCCAAGAATTTGAAATTTCCTCTTACTAATTAGCTGAAATCATATTGAACCATCGACAGGATTACCAATTTTGTATGCTGGAACGCTTATGCAATAGATAAAATTCTAGTCCTATAATTGACTATTGAGTTGATTATCAATACGTTCACTAAGAAACTTTAATATATGAAACAGATCATTTTACTGGTACTGTTCGCTCTTTTCACCTGTGGTGTAGCGGCACAGCAAAAAAGAATTGATCCTACCAAATACCGTGAATTCGATTTTTGGTTAGGAGGGTGGAACGTTTACAAGTATGGCACGGATACAATAGTGGGGCAGAGCCGTATTACCTCAATTGTGGATAGTGTGGCTATCCAGGAGGTATATTGGGCAGAAAGAGGTAATTATCAAGGTAGGAGCATTAATAAGTACAATGCAGATGTTGGTAGTTGGGAACAGTACTATGTGGACAATGGAGGCGCAACTTTACACTTAAGAGGGAATCGAATAGCAAATCAGATGGTGTTGATGGACGTTCATTCTAAAGTCGGTAAGTCGATGAACAAAATCGTATGGACCGATCAGCCCAATGGCGATGTTCGCCAGACTTGGTCGGTGAGCAATGATGCTGGTAGGACATGGAAGGTCATATTTGATGGTCGCTATGTCCGTCAAATTAAATGATCTGTCTACAATTCGACACGAAAATTTAAAACCGGGATGAGTCCAAGTTGGTAGGTATAGTCGTAACTATTCGTTGATAACCTGTACTCCCGGCTAAAAACGTTTTCTCGATTTGTTGCATTTTGCAAATCCAGGGATATTACCCAAGACCATTTGGGTTTATTCTTTCGATATTTAATTCCGGCATCTAATCGAAAAAAATTGTCTAATTGTTCACCAAACTGTTGGGTGCGATCGAGTACAATAAACCCTTTTTCCTGACTTTCTGATTCATTAACCGGTGTGTATCGTGTACCACCGTGAAATATTATGCGACCGTTTATTCCAAATCGGTTGTTTTTACTTTTTCCAACCGACCATTCTTTACCACTAATTAAATTGGACGCGAAACGCATATTAAATCGAGAGTCGATCCACTCATCAAGTGTATTCTTATATTTTGAATCGAATAAGGAGGCAGTGAATAAAAGAAAGTGACCATTTTGCATGAATTTTTCAAGCGTAAATTCCAACCCAACATTTCGTGCTTTACCAACATTGATTAATTGTTGATTCGTAAACCCACTTCTAAAATTAACGGCACTTTCACCACCATAACTGGTTGGAAAGACAGGGACATTGAACAGATGCTGGTAGTATGCTTCGGTTTTGAATCGCCAATGTGAATTAATGCGATAATCCCACCCAATGACATTGTGCATGGAACGGCTGAGTTCGAGATCCTTATTGCGCTGTATGGTACTACCATCCTCAAGGAAATCTCGTGCCAAATAAAGGGAGATGGGTTCTAATTTGCTGTGCAGTCCAAAGCCAGCACTTATGGATGATTTTTCTGATACTTTCAAGTTGCCGGCCAGTCGAGGTTCTGGATAAAATTGCTCATTCAACGCGAAATAACCGGCATGAAACCCCGCGTTTATCGTAAGTTGATTCGATGGGCGCAATATGAACTGTGTATAGGCTCGATAATATTGGGTGGCATCATCGTCTTCCAGGTAATTAACAAATTCGCCTTGAATGCGCTCACCAAAGTTTATATCAAATCCAAGGTGGTCTACTAAAAAACCAATTTCACTGTGAATTTGTGGCTTTATTTTATGCTTAAATATCCCTTTGAATCGCCACGAGTCATAAAAATATTGATCCCGATCCAGAAGAAGGTCAGAGTAATCATCCTGAATAAAATATTCGTTCAATTCATCGGCTTGTTTATTAAAGGAAACAGCGGTTTGAATGCTGGATTTATTATTTTTAAACAAATAGTTTTGTTTGACACCGACGACTCCTGTTACATAAGTTTCATCGTATATAAATCGCTGTCCATTGTAGAGCCATTGCGCACTGTCGCGAATGGGATCGCTACCAGCAATGCTTCTACCCCAAAGGCCGTAAATACCCACTTGACCAACTGGAGTCTCGGGAAAATAGAGATGAGCTGCCGCATCTTGAAAAACAGGTGTGATTTCATCTTCGTCAGCAAAGTCAATTCCAATTTCTCCTAAAATACTTACAGTGGAATATCTATAATTCAGCAAGTAGGAAGAGCCATTTTTTTTGTCAATTGGTCCCTCGGCCCCTGCTTGTAAACCTAGCACGCCGGCCTGTAGTGCAAATTCATGATCTGATGCATTACCTCGTCGAAGATTTAAATCAAATACACCTGAAAGTGCGTTTCCATATTCCGCTGGAAACGCTCCGGTATAAAAATCTGAGTTACTTAAAATGATATCCGGAATAATATTAATGGCACCACCGCTGCCGCCCTCGTCCCGATAATGATTTGGATTGGGAATCTCCAAACCTTCCAATCGCCATAAAACGCCTCTGGGTGAATTACCGCGTACAACGATTTCGTTGCTTTCGTCGTCAGGCGTCGCAGCCCCTGCAAAACTTTGAGCCATCCTGGCAGGATCATTGAAGCTTCCTGCAAAATTCGAAGCCTCTTCCATAGAAAATGTCCGCGCACTAACGAGAGCGGCGGGATTTACTGTGCCCGCTTTATCTCGTCTGGCTACAATTTCAACAGCATCGAGGTTTTCTATCGACTCGCGTAATTTAATGGTTATAAAAGGGGACTTACCCGTCGTTATCTCAAAGTTGGAAACCAATCCATCTTCATAACCTAGATATCGACAATAAAAATTATGACGTCCAACAGGTACTTCACTAAGACTAAATTGCCCATTTTCATTCGTAACGGTTCCGAGATTTTGTGCATCTAGAATGTAGATTTCGGCCCCAATTAAAGGTAGTTTTGTAATCTCATCTAATACTTCACCGCGAACCGTTTGTGTAAAATCTTGTGCTTGTATTGAAATGCAGTCAATTGAGAGAACAAAAGCCAATACGTAAATAAAAATAACTTTATGGTTAATAGAGGACATCGGAGAACTACTTATTTAAAGATGACGGTTTAAAAGACAGTCATTTTCCCTATAGGTTGCACAACATGCGCTAAATTGGAGTAAATACTGTTTTTAACTAAAATGGAAGTTTCGGTTATTCAAAATTCGCCCTAATGCACTTCCTTTAGTATAAATGAAAATGAGGTTAGAAAATTGTCTACCACGACTTTTTGACATACGCCATCTTCAAAATAATAATGCGTGTGCTTTCCATCTGGTTTTTTAATGATATACGTATTGGGCTCAGGTGAGTGAATTGAAAGTAATTGACCAAACCGCTCCGAAAATATTCCTGAGATTCCTTTGGGTTCGACATGATATAGGGATGCAACCGAATTCACGATAGGTAAGGGTAGCTCTTCATCACTTCGCTTACCATCAACATAGGCAAACCGGTCGATGGATGTATTCAAGCTTGAGCATTGTTTCAATGCGCCATTTCGATAGTTCGATGTGTTAGCTCGCGCAAGCTCTCCATTTTGATAAACGGAACGGTACATGCCCACAATATTTTTATTACCAAAAAACCAAATGTTGACTTCAGAATCAATAGAGAAGATGTTGCAATCGGCTGAATCCTGTGCGACCACATGAAGAACTCCGACTACATCTCCTTTCCATACAACATCATAAACATACTTCTGTGCGGTAAGAGGAACACTGATCAACGCTGCCAATAAGGTCATATAGCATAGACGCATGCTTAAAGATAGACGGTTATCTGATATTCACCTTGATTCCGATTTTGCATTGGTATATTTAATTTACTTGTTCACCCAATGAGATTTCCTGATGGTCGGTTTAGTCGTTGCATCTAAAGCTATTGTAATATCTTGTAAGTTCAGTCTACAGACATATATTCGTAGGGTAGTGAAAGATACTACTAGAATGATTACTTGATTGTTCAAAGAAAATTACAACTTGATATGAAAAACTTTACGCTTTTAGTTCTTTGTGCCATTGCCCTGACCTTGTTAGGTAACGCCGCCGGTGCTGGCCTAATCCAAAATGCTGATCGAACAGGATCACCAATATCCAATGGGACTTGTAATAATTGCCATAATGGCGGTAATTTTTCACCGGATCCACTTATTGAAATTCTGGATTCCGGTACGCCAGTAACACAGTATAAACCTGGTCAGACATATCGATTGCGCTTAACGATTAACGCATCGAATAACCCGTCTGGATATGGTTTCCAACTTGTTGGGCTTAATCGAGAAGATATGGATGGCGGCGAATTTGGAATGCCCGAAAGTGGTACGCGAACTATTGATGTGAACGGACGTACCTATTTTGAACAATCCAGAAGGTTATCAGAAAACCAAGTGTCCATTTCGTGGACGGCACCACCTCAAGGTTCGGGTGACATTCGCTTTTATGCGGTAGGAAATACCGTTAATGCAAACGGAGGCACAAGTGGAGATGTTGCCGGAACTACGTCTTTCACCTTGGCGGAAGCTGATAATTCGGCGGTTGAAGATACGGAGCTATCAAAATCGCTGCGTATGTACCCTGTTCCTGTTGACGATTATTTGAATATTGAATTAGCCAACCCATCTCAAGAAATAGAAGAGGTTAGGATCTTTGATGTTCAAGGAAGACTGGTTTCGACGACTACAAATACCGCCAGAATAAACCTTAGCGAAATGTCTTCTGGTGCGTACGTCGTAGCCGTTACGGTAAATGATGAAATCGCGGTTAAGCGAATATTGAAATTATAGAAATTTTGACTTTTCCGATCTAAGTTGTTTCTATAGTATCGGATATTTCATAGTCATTTCGCTTTGGATTATTGCGAGAAATTAATTCTGCGAGAAATCCGGTTAGAAATAGTTGGGATCCTATGATCAATAATAATATCCCCATGTAGAATAAGGGCCGATCGGCTATGCCATATGTCGCATAGATGATCTTCATAACAGTCAGATAGATTAACATCAAAAATCCGATAAGAAAAAATATAGTACCCAGAGAGCCAAATAAATGCATAGGACGTTTAGCAAACTTTCCTACGAACGTAATGGACAGAAGATCTAGGAATCCGTTAATAAATCGTTCAAGCCCGAATTTTGTTACGCCATACTTTCGAGCCTGATGTTGCACTACCTTTTCGCCGATTTTCGAATATCCCGCCCATTTGGCTATCGCCGGAATGTACCGATGCATTTCTCCATATACTTCGATTGATCGGACAAGTTCTCCTTTGTACGACTTAAGGCCGCAATTAAAATCGTGAAGTTTAATTCCTGTTATTGATTGAGTAACTCGATTAAATAACTTAGATGGTATGGTTTTCGAAATAGGGTCATGGCGTTCCTTTTTCCAGCCTGAAATTAAATCATAGCCATCCTCCTTGATTAGCTTAAATAGTTCTGGAATTTCATCAGGGCTGTCTTGCAAATCGGCGTCCATGGTTATCACCACTTCGCCACGTGTTGCATTGAATCCTGTGTGCAGGGCTGCAGATTTTCCATAATTTCGTCGAAATTTAATTCCGCGTACTAAAGAAAATCTTTTGGAAAGTTGTTCAACTACTTGCCAAGAACTATCTGTGCTACCATCGTCTACCAATATAATTTCTGCATCGATCTTCATGATGTTTACGACACGATCAATCCATTCGACCAATTCAGGTAGCGACTCTTCCTCATTATAAAGCGGTATGACTATAGATAAATCCACAATCAAATGTAAGACTGTTTTTTGGTGTATGCGATGATTGAGGCAATAGCAAAACCACCGATGGCCGCTCTAAAATAGGCTAGAAAATAACCACTCAATGTAAAGCTTGTGTCCATGTCTTCGATATCAAGTTCATCTAACCCTTTCGTCAGCATCCGCACCTGCATTTCATAAATATCCGGATCAACAAAGTGTAGCATGATATAGTAAAAGACATAAAAAGCAAGATTTGCGATAAGGAAACAGATAAAGAGTGGTCGAACGATATCCTTGAATTCTGACTTTGACTTAATCACTATTTCAGCCAACATATACATTGCAATGATATAAATTGACAACGAACCCCAGTGAAGATACGGCGACAGAAATGACTCGATAGATATCAAATAAGCTACAGCATAAATAGCGCAGGTTATGAGCCCGGCTGCCAATCCGAAACGTATTGCCATCTACGCGTAGTCTTCTCGATTTCGTTTAAGCACGGCCGCACATATCAATGAAATTATTGCGCCTCCAATAGCTGCAGCAATCATCCCATTTAATAACAACGACCCGATGTTTTTCATTTTGCGCTCTGCCTCCGCCATAGCCTGGTCAATTATGTCATCTTCTGTTCCCAATTTCTCAAGGAACTCTCGCGTTGCGTCGAGCTGTTGCTCCGCAATACCAGGATTAATGAACTTTAGATTTATTATCGAAAAAATAGTTGCAATTAGTCCTACAATAAGTATGGTCATTAGCCCGGTTAAAAAAGCTCGACCAAATGTAATATAACCCCCTAAATCTTCATTGCGATGATTCTTTATGGCTGTAACCGCAGCGACAATGTAAAGCACTATCGAAATGGGCATGATCACAGCACTGAACCATAATTCAGAAGCAAGACCGGTAATACTGGCCACTAAAGTGATGATAACCATTATCATTCCAAAAATCAGTCCCTGCTTCATTGATGCTGGAAAGAATGATGTCTGTGATTCTGTGTACTGGTCTGTCATGATGTTGTTTTGTTATATGTCGGATAAATATAATGTATTTCCACTAACGGTCCCTATAATCTGGCCGTTGAAGCGCTCAACTTGATAGGGTGTATTTCGGGACATGGATTTTGAGTTATCGGGATCAAAGCGACTTTCTCCAGTTACACTAAATATTGTAAAGTCCGCTGGAGCATTCTCTTCGAATACTCGATTCGATAGGCCCATAATGCTTCGAGGGTTGGTACCAAGCCACCTACTGATTTCTTCAGGAGTTACGTCAGGTATACCTTTGACCACACTGTAGAAACTCGTCTCAAGTCCAACTGCACCAAATGGACTTTCGCCAAATTCTCTTTCTTTTTGTTCAGAGCTTATTGGAACGTGATTAGAGACAATTATGTCGATATTTCCGTTTCGTAATCCTCTAATTAAGGCCTGACGATCTTGTTCACTTCGAAGAGGCGGAAGAACTTTATAATTTTCATTAAATTGGAGGACATCACTCTCGTTATGAGCTAAATGTAATGCGGTAACTGAAGTTTTAATTGATAGTCCTTGTTCCCTTCTATATGCTATTTGATCAATTGTCTCTCGATGGCTAATGGCATGAATAAACAAAGCACTTTTTGCATAAGAAGCCAACGATAGTTCTGCAGACACCCGAGATACTTCTTCGAATCCAGGAATTCCGGTTATCCCCATTTGCGCACTTACACCAGATTCATTTACCTGTCCATTTTTCAATGTTCGTTTCGCTCCGGGAATGCTTAGTACTGCACCGTTGCATTGCTGGACATATTCCAGGGCTTTACAAAAGGTACTGTTGTCAAATTGAGCGTGATAGCCGTCTGAGAATAATGGGATGGATTCATTGGCAATATCTAAGATCTCGGTTAGTTCCTGACCGGCCAGTTGTCTTGTCATAGAGGCGATTGGGTAAATCAAAACGCCATGACGAGCCCGTGAGCGTGTGTCAGATATAATGTGACGGTTGTCAAAGGGACGTGTATTATTAGAGAGGACGGCAACATGATTGTATCCACCGGCTCGGGCAACATGACAAAGACTTTCTATAGTCTCATTTACTTCCTCCCCTGGCTCACCGCAATGAGCGCCAATATCGCACCAGCCGGCACAAATACAATGGCCCTGTCCGTCATATTCCTCTATAGTGCTTTCTCCTTCAACTGTAGAGGCGATTTGTGCAACTCGACCTTCGCGAATCAATATGTCCACTTTTGAATTATGCCAGGAAGAGTCCTCATCAACAACTATTACATTTTTAATCAAAAATGCATCCTTTTCGATAATCATTTTATGTAAGTTTTAATTGAGCTTATGCTTTTCATGCTTTTAAATGACGTAAAATAATTTGCTCACATAAGAGAAAGAACAATGCGAATAAAATACAATATTTCCAGTACGTGGTATGTTGACTTTTAGAAACTAGTGCTTCTGCAACATCAATTTCTTCATCAGCATTTATTACCGAAATATGGCCAGGTGAGAGATTTACAATTTCATCTTTTGTGTACGTCTGCATATCTGACTCACTCCGATTAAAATTGAATGCGACCGTGGCTAATGTCGAATCCTGCGTAGTCAACTTGTAAAATCCAGATTCGTCGATTTGGTCTCCGGCATATAGGTTGATATTTTTTAATCGCTGATATCGTGCTGGAATAATTTCAATATTTCCGACTAACTTATACACCGGATCCGATTGTGATGACGAAGATGAAATTGTGATGGGCTGAGCGCCACCAACAGTATAGTATGGAGCAATACCGCTTTTTGATGATGTGCTCATTCGGTGCAACATCGGAACAAAAAATGCACCACTCGTTAAAATGTTCGAGGATTTTTCGTCGCTTGGAGACATACACAAATATAAATGACCACCATCACGAGCATAACTTACAAGATATGGTTGTCGATTACGTAATCTTAATAATGTCTCTCTACCGGGAACAGCATTATTTTGTAATGAAAAATAGTTAGAAATATGAGGGGTCTTTAAATTCTTGCCTGTCCGACGATACACATTTTTAAATATATAAGAGGAGGTGTTAATGTCCAGCACATCAATTTCTTCTGATCGTACAGAACCTAATCGATTTACTTCTAATCGATTAAGAAATGTGTTGTAGGTTTTTATATCACTATTAATAGAAGGAAATAACAAAACATTTCCTCCTGATCGAATGAAATTATTTAATTCCGTTCCTAATCCGGAGGAGATCGTTTTCAGACCGTCAACGACGATTAAATCATATTTATTAAAGTCGGAATAGACTAGGTTTTGAACAGGTTTTCGATCAAAATCGGTTCTCTGGTTTCCCTGTACGGCAGCCCTGTAAAACGGTTCGTGCTGATTTTCATTTATGAGTAATATACGTATCCGATCCGCCACGTGTACTGAAACGAGCATCTCATCGTCAAATTCGATAGAAGCATCTGAAATTGAAAGACGTAGTTCTTTCCAACCGGAGCTTGAAAACGAAAATGACATTGTGTCTGTTACACTGCTTCGCGCTGGAAGGTTGAATGAGCTTGCAGGCTTTGTTTGGCCGTTGGTTGAAAAGGCCAATGCAGCATCCAAGATGGGGCTACTACCATGATTAGATAGCTTTACGAAGAGCTTAGTTGATTGTCCCGGCAATACGACCGGATCCTCGATCCAAACACTGTCGATCGATATATTGGCGGCCACTACAGGTTTGAGCATAACAAATTGTAGCGCATCATTCTGATCAAAATCAGGAATTGAGCTAAATATGTTTTTTTGACCATCCGTAATTATAAATGTGGAGAGGGCATTCTCATCGATCCTATTTAACATTTGTTTTTGCCGACCAACGATTTGGCTCAGTGTTTTGACAGCGCCCGTAAGTGCTGTTCTTTTTATTTTATTGATTGCTTTGTCCTTATCAATCCATTGTTGATCTTCACCGGCAAAGCAGTGATCAAAAATGTGAAAAGAGTAGTGATCCGGATAGGCCTGCACACTCCGAATGGCAATACGTTTTGCCTCTTCCAGCAAGGATTGTTGAATTCCTCCAGCTTCCATGGAAAAAGAATTATCGATGAAGAAACTGATGTGATTTGCTTCTTTCTCGTCGGTAGATCTAGCTGATTTATACGGTTGTGCGAATGCCAAAATCAAAAACGCCATGGCAAGCAACCTACTGAATAGCACAAGTAAATGCTTTAATCGGCTTGCATTCTTTTGAACCTCCTTTGCTTCAAATAAAAATCGAGTATCGGAAAAATGTACCTTCTTATATCGTCGGAAATAGAAAAGGTGAATGATTATTGGAATCACCAGGGCCCCAAGAAAGTATAGTATGCTGGGATTTAGAAATTGCATTGGCGGCAAATGTACATAACGCAATTATAGAAACTCCTAGTTTATTCAGGATGATGAAATATATAGTTCGACTCATTCATAAGCGAGGCAAACTGTCCTTCGCGAATACGACATGCTAGTGATGTACGATTTCGTAGCAATAGTTGGATATCAAGGGCGAGGGAACAATTTATCTCAATCGTTTTATGAGAATCGCTATCGAATCAATGCTACCTGACCGGTAGATATAATAGACTGCCCAGCTGTGGAGCGTACTGTAATTTCATATACATACAATCCCTGAGGCCCGAGTTTACCTTGATAAGTGCCATCCCAAAAGAAAGTCCGCTCATCTAAAGTCAATTCAGCATCATTGTGTCTGGTAAACACCAGGCCGCCCCAACGATCGAAAATGCGAATAGATTCAATTCCTACTACGTGGTCATTATAAAAGATATTCATAAAATCATTTATCCCATCGTTATTAGGAGAGAAGGCCGTGGGCACAAATGTTTTTACAAGGCTTTTTGGATTAAGATCGATGGAGGCAGACTCGACACATCCGAATACGTCTTCCACTTCAACGGATACGGTTGTTGACTCAAATAATGTTAGCTTTTGATTGAGGCAATTAGAGCATGGGATATCAACATCTGCGGTCCATTGGACAGTTGATATATCCCGTTGTAATCGATTTATATTGATTGACAAGTCAAAAGGTTCGCCGACGACAGGTTCAACTTGCTCAAATGCCAGTGACAGCGCTTCTCCCGATAAGTAATCCAAAGAGACATTTTGATCACAACCCGAGTTTAATACTATGCGTACATCAGCCAATTCATGTACAGCAATGACATCGGTGGCCTGATAGTCATTACCATTGTAAACGACAAAGTTCACTAGATCAACATGTTCTTCACTGATTTCAAACGTACCGTTGTCAAATGAGCACGCCGAGTAATTCAATATGTAATCGACAGCAGTAATTCGATCAATAATTTGAACATCATCCGTAGATGTACAACCACTTAATGGATCGTATACATTTAATTGATAAGTACCAGCAGCTTCTACCGTACTCCACGCCCCACTGTGCTGAAAAGTTGGGTCTTCAAGTTGACTCCAGGAATAAGTTAGATTGTCGTCCACTTGAAGAGCCTGAATTGATGCCTGTCCAAAGCAATCTAGTAGTACATCCATTCCTGCGTCAGCAATCGGTGGTTCAATCTGCACGACTTCAATATAGGCTGAGGAGATGCATCCACGGTCGTTTACCACTTCAACGTAGTAAGTGCCGGCAGTATTGACAAGAACGGATTGGCTATTTGCGCTCACTATTTCGATATCGCCATCTTCGGTGGTCCAAGAGATTTCTTCAATTGGACTATCAACTGTGATATCTATGGCCGCTTGATTTTTCTCACACGTCAATGTTTCAGCTTTGAGCAATGTGATGATCGTTGCATTTTCATCATTGGAAACTTGCACGGTATCTGAGTCGTGGCAACCGTTTTCACCGGTTACATGTAGCACATAAAGCCCTGGTGCTGTAGCTATGGGTGATAGCTCATCAAGCCCGTTTAATAAATCAATTCCTTCTATTGATTCCCATGTTACATGCTCCAGCCCCGTACGATTCTCAATGCTTCCAGCGAGTGTAATTTTGTCATCCATACACGGAATCAAATCGTCTGGTCCAGCTGATATAACGGGAAGATCTTTATCCTCGGCTATAATTACAATGAAACTTTCAGAACATCCATTCTGAAGATTCAAGACTTCCATGTAGTAGGAACCTGGTTCATCTACCCTTATATTTAATTGGTCAGATTCTGAAATGATATTCCCACCAATCGTTGTCCAAGAAAATGCAAACGGGTTCCCATCATCTTCGAATTGTGGGCTAATCATCAATTCTGGCTCCTGACAGGTTATCACTTCATTGGCAAACTGTACACGACCCGTAAATGAATCGATTTGTACAAAATGTTCTATGCTATGCTGGCATCCATTGGAGCTGAAAGCATATAGGGTATGCCAGCCGGGATGTGTTGACGGAATCGTTGGAACCGCGGAAATTGCAGAAAAGGAACCAGAAGGATACTCAACTCTATACGTATAATCAGTCGGATTTGTAACGTCGAATCTAATATCAATGACTCCAGCAGCACATGTAAGCACGTCGCTTTCAGCCCCATTAATTATTGGATCACCTTCCTCAAAGATGACTTCGACAGATGCACTATCAGAACATCTGGAACCACTCCGATGCACGACCAATGTATACGTGCCGATCCGGTCTACTACAGGATGAAGGCCATTTTCTCCGCTAACAATATTTCCGTCCGTTGTCAGCCATTCATGTGTTAGGCCAGTTCCGGTTGTAGAGCCTGAACCATCAAGTTCAATTGTTGGTCTCAGGCAAGTAAGTGAGAGTGGCTCTTCTATGGTGGCTTGAGGCTGTCCCGCTCTAAAACTGCCAGCCTTCAGAAATACAGCTGAATCCCACGAGCCATCGACGATATCAGCAATGCCAATTTTAAGATGATAGCGTTCGTTCGGAATAACATCGCTGCGCGCTACAAGCTTAACCGTATACCCGTCATATTCCAAGGAAAGTAGTGACTTACCGTCTTCTTCCAGTAAGCTATTAATTCCGTCTCTCGGTACATCCAAACGACAGTTCAAATAGTGCTCAGGCCTACCTAAAGGTTGGTTTTGCGGAGTGTTGTCGATAAAGTAATCGTAATTCACATTATGATTTATGTTGAGAACGCTGATATTGCCTCCATTTGAAGGATTGCTGGCTATATTTTTGGCATTATTTACGAAGGGACCTGAAATACCTGGTCCGCTTAAGAAAAATCCGAAGACATCGTTGTAAGGGGAATGGGGGCCGGCAAAGTCGCAATACTCTTCAGAGGCAAAGACAAACTCAAATTCGATATAATCCTCAAGCGGAACGAAATCGAATTCTAGAATAGCCTTGTCGATGACTTCGTTCGTGCTTAGTGCATTCGCAACGCGTCTCAGGTCTTCGTCACCAACATTCGTACCCGTAAACACCGTTGCTGTACCTGTTCGCTCATTGGGACCAACCGCATCTTCCACACGTCCTGTCGATAGGATTATTCCGTCTGATACCTTAATGGCGTCATCACCTTTATGAAAATAGCCAATCTGGGCAGATCTTCCCGAGAAAGTAATGTTTGAAACGCTGGCACAACCTGATTGAATGAGAACATCTCTTACCAATTCCTCAACAGTAAATTGATCTGTATCAATGGCAATATTTTCCTGTCCATACAGTAGTGCATGGCAGCACAGTAAACCCGCCAGAATGGAAAGTAGAAACCTCATTCCCTAAAGTAGAATAGTTATATTTATTCGTATAACGAGTGCTAAATACGAATATTCAAAGGTACAAAAAATTGTGAATTAATGTCCATTAATATTCGTAGTCAGTTTTTAACATATTAAATTTAGTAATTATATGATTATCGCGCTTGGTATACGAAGTCGTACATATTCAATATGAACACAGAAGAGCTGAAGCTACAAGGATTCACCGGAGATATCCATGACTCGCACACGTATAAACTATTATATGCCACAGATGCATCCATATATAGAGAGCTTCCTTCCGGAGTTGTTTTTCCTAAAAATGCGAATGACATTCAAATTCTAATTCGATTTGCTTCCAAGACAGGACAAAGCATTATTCCTAGGGGGGCTGGAACATCGTTAGCAGGTCAATGCGTGGGTAATGGAATTGTCATGGATGTAAGTCGCTACATGAACGAGGTAGTAAGCATTGATCTTGAAACCAAATCTGCCTGGGTTCAACCTGGATTGGTTCGAGACGAACTAAACAGACAACTTTCGGAAACAAGCTTAATTTTCGGACCTAATACATCTACCTCCAATCGAGCTACTGTCGGAGGCATGGTAGGTAATAATTCGAGTGGAACAACATCTGTGGCGTTCGGCGTAACACGCGATAAAGTTCTTGAACTCGAAGTGATACTCGCAGATGGCACAATTTGCCGGGTCGACAAAAATGGTATCGAAGCTGATGAAGACAAAGACAGTGTTATCCTTACCAACCTTCAGACGTATTTTGATTTGTTTTTCAACAACAATGAACTCCATGATGAAATCGCAAGACAATTTCCCTTAGAAGAAATTCATCGACGAAACACAGGGTATGCTTTGGATTTACTGCTTCGTGACTCTGGTGCTGATCGTCCCAATTGGCTGAATGTAATTTGTGGATCAGAAGGAACGATATGCGCTATTAGTAAAATCAAATTGAAGCTAGACACAAAACCGCTGAAACACGGTGTGCTATTAACGTCTCATTTCAGTTCGTTGGACGGTGCCCTACGGCACGTGCCATTAATACTTTCATTAGATAAAATCTATGCGCTTGAATTAATGGATGACGTCATACTCGACTGTGCGCGTTCGAATACACCCCTGAAATCTAAAATGCATTTCGTGGAGGGTCAACCAAGGGCATTACTAATTACGGAGATTCGATCCAAAAGTGAAAGTGAATTATCGACTTTGATTGCTGAATTCAAGCAGTTGAATTCTCAAAATTCAGATTTATACCATACTAGCGAAACCTACGGATCGCAAATGAAAGATGTTTGGTACGTTAGAAAGGCAGGTCTGGGCATTCTTGCCAATATTCCGGGAGCGGCAAAGGCACTGGCATGTATTGAAGATACGGCAGTCAAACCCGACCAATTAGCAAATTATATTCAGGAATTTGAAGACTTGATGAAGGTGTTTGGTCAAAAAGTTGTTTATTATGCACATGCCGGTGCGGGTGAGCTCCATCTTCGACCTGTATTAAATCTGCGTGCAGAAACCGATCGTGAAGATTTCAGAAAAATATGCACTGCCTCCGCCAAGTTGATAAAACGGTACCGCGGATCACTGTCTGGAGAGCATGGTGACGGACGCGTGCGAGCACCATTTTTAAAGGAGTATTATGGTGAGATTATTTATGGCGAATTCTTAAAGCTTAAAAAGACTTTTGACCCTGACTTTATTTTTAACCCTGGTAAAATAGTTGAGGCAAAAGACATTTTAGAAAATTTGAGATATGACTTGCCAACTCCGGATAAAAGAGCGGATATACAATATTTTAATTATGAACCGGATGCCACAATATTGCACTATACGGAACGCTGCAATGGTTCTGGAGATTGTCGAAAATCGCATGCGTTAAGCCCGGGGATGTGCCCCACATATCAGGCCACCGGTAAAGAAATTCACTCCACACGGGCACGGGCCAACCTTATGCGAGAAGCCGTTGCCAATAGGAATGAATCGAACCTACTTTCGATAAAGAACTTAGATGAATCTCTATCATCTTGTCTGTCCTGTAAAGCCTGTGCCATCGAATGTCCTTCTACCGTTGATGTTGCCATTTTAAAAGCGGAATACCTTTATCAACGGCGCAAACAGGGCTATAAATCGTGGAGAGACCGGCTGCTAGCCAATCCAGCAAAGCTGTACAGGTTGAACAAGTTCATCCCATTTTCACGTACGTTAGTTAATTCAAGCGTTGGAAAATATGTTTTGAGCGCTATTGGATTGACTCATAACCGGTCGTTGCCAATGCCGGTAAAACGCCCCCTAAGGCAGTTGCTGTCAAAATACAATGCTAAGCCTGCACAATCAACACAAAAAAAAATAACACTGGCGATAGACGAGTTTGTAAATTATTTTGATGTTGCAGCTGGAATAGCTTGCTACGAAGTTTTAATTCATTTTGGCTATGAAATCCGGCTTTGGTATTACGATAGCGGGCGCGCTTTTATGTCCAAAGGATACCTAAAGGAAGCAGAAAAAGTGGCTCAGCATAATGTATCAGAAATTGAAAAAGAACTCAAACATTCTTTTGCAATAGTAGGAATTGAACCCTCGGCGATATTTTCATTTCGAGATGAATACAAGCGTTTTCCGTTTATGAAGGATCGGACAGGTTACGAAAATATCCTTTCAAGGATTCGTTCCTTTGAAGAGTTCCTTTTGGATGAGATGATAGCCGGAGAACTCGACCTATCCGATTATTCCTTTCACAATGATGTTCGTGTTTTATGTCATCTTCATTGTCACCAAAGAGCCTTGTCAACCAATTACCAAGCTACATCACAGCTTTTCAACGCTATATCGGGCTGGATATGTAACATCATCAATACCGGATGTTGTGGAATGGCAGGTGGTTTTGGATACGAGAAAGAACATTACGAATTAAGTATGCAAGTCGCAAACCTGGGCTTATTCCCAGAAATCAGAAATAATCCTCAGGTTGCACTAGTAGCAGCTGGAATGAGTTGTCGTCATCAAATTCGAGATGGTGTTCAGCGAAAAGCTATGCACCCGGCACAGGTGCTCATGAAATACTTAATTAAATAAAAAATGAACGTAAGCTATGGATCTCAAAATTATGTGTACGAAATGTCTAAAAACATTTAAGCTTGGAGAGAAAGCGGATAATCGTACTCGCCTAATGGAACAAACCGGGGAGTATTTTTTTCGAAAATGTAGGAACTGCGGGTATGAAAGAAAATATCACGTCAATGATGTAAAAGCCCATCCAAATAATGCAAAAATGCTCGTCTACACCGTAATAGGAATTGTATTTATTGTTGTCGTAACGCTTTTCTTTTGGGGCTTGGGGTACATTACTACGTTTGGGTTTGTAATAGGGGGCGGATTCATTGCTGCAGGGCTGGGTTCACAACGTACTTCGAGCGAAAAAGCTTTTAATTCGTACAAAATTCAAATGACGCCAAAAAGTAGCAATTGATTATGGCTGCTATTCGAAAGGAAGTTGCTAAATCTGGTATTCATATTTTTCTACCTTTCGCCAACTCAAATTAATCGCGATTTGGAGCTTACATTAATCATATTTTTTATCGTAACAACAGGCATCACAGTAAGCCTTGTGGCTTCATTTCTTTTATTTAATATAGCGCGCGTTAAACCTTTTTCCAATCAGATTTTAGCCTTTTTGCTTCTATTTCTAACGTTACGAATAACAAAGTCAATATTTTTCAATTTTATCGACTTACCACTATTCATTCGAAACTGGGGATTAGCATTCAATCTAACGGTTGGGCCTCTATTATTCTTTTATGGACGAAGTTTGTTGCAAGCGACTTTTTACATAGGTCGGAAGGAGCTTTTTCATTTTATTCCGGCCATTTTGGTTTTTTTGTTTGCTCCAATCTTGCCCAACGGATATCAATCGACAACGGGAGCTTACCTGTATTCCTTTGCCCAATGTCAATCATTTGCTTACGTAGGTGTATGCTTTCAGATATATTGGCGATCTCAGGGCCGTTCCAAGCCAAGGGCGAAGTGGTATTTATGGTTAACAAGCGGACTATGCACTATGTGGCTTATATACTTTTTCATTTCCATTAATGTCATTCCGGTTTATGTAGCTGGCGCATTTTCTTTTACACTCTTAATTTTTATTCTGGTCGCAATCGCTTTTCGAAACCAGGATGCATTTTTATCGCTCGTATCAAATAAATATGAAACGGGAATCTCTGCAGAGAAGAGTTTGGAAATTCATAATAAGGCACGGGAATTACTCGAGCAAGAGAGTTTGTATCTGAACTCCGAGGTAAACCTACAATATCTTGCTGATCGACTTTCGGTGAGTAGTAAAGCACTTTCGCAAGCCATAAATGAACATTCGGGTAAAAATTTTTCATCATGGATAAATCAATATCGAATCGACTATGCCATTCGGTTATTTTCGAATCCTGACTTTAAAGATGAAAAAATACTTTCGGTGGCCTACCAAAGTGGATTCAATGCCTTGTCCACATTTAATGCTGTTTTTAAAAAGGAAACAGGGCTGACACCTTCCCAGTATCGTAGTAAAAAATTGGCTCAAAGCGAGTAAAAGCGTACAATCAGTTCTCAAATCATGATTTGAGAAGTCTAAATACCTCAGCGCTACTATCATTACAACAAATTAAATTCAGTGTGATGGATAGAAGAAAAGCGCTACAAAATTTGAGCCTGTCAGCGGCCGGTTTAATGTTATCTCTGACCGGAGGAACTACACCTAATTTTCGCGATGGTGGTATGCAAAAGGAAGATATCATTCGACTTCTTTACAATGAAAATCCAAATGGTCCATCGGATATCGTTGTAAAGGCAATCAAGGAGAGTATCTATCGCGCCAATCGCTACTGTACATTTCATGAGCCCGATTTAAATGTTTTAAAAGACCGAATTGCTGCCAAGGAAGGCTTATCCAGAGAAAATGTGTTAGTAGGCCATGGCTCTTTTCAACCGCTTATGTGGCTGGCTGTGCAATACGGAATTAATGGTGGAGAAATAATTGTTCCGGATCCTACCTTCGATGTAGTTGGAGGGATAGGTAAACGGATAGGCGCCACCATCCGAAAAGTTGCGCTGACTCCATCCGGATATATGGACTTGGAGTCGATGCAAAAGCGAATAACCAATGACACAAAACTGGTAACCATTTGCAATCCGAACAACCCAACAGGCACCTTCATCGAAGCAACGGAGTTAGCGGATTTCTGCCTTTCCATTTCAGAAAACTGCCCGGTGTTGATTGACGAGGCCTACATCCATTACTTGAATGATTGGAGGCAATACAGTATGCATAATCTCATTATTCAAGGGCAGGATGTTTTGATATCTCGAACTTTTTCAAAAATCTATGGTATGGCCGGGTTGCGTATTGGTTATCTATTGGGCCCTAAACACATTATCGGGACCTTAGAAGAGAATTACACACTCGGATTCCCGGGCAATATGCCCAACGTCATTAGCGTAGCAGCAGCGATAGCCGCGCTAGATGACGATAAATTTCTTATGGATTCGCGTCATATTTGTTCACACTTAAGGACGAAACTTTGCGAGGAACTGCGCTCACTTGGATTACCTTATTTTGACAGTGTAACCAACTTCCTGTATTTTGATGTGCGCGACTTTCAAGCATTTAGATCATTTATGCGATCCAACAACATAATTTTGGCGGGTGGCTGGCCGGCGTTACCAAATTGGGCCAGGGTAACCATTACAACCAGTGAAGAACTCAGTCATTTCATCGCCTTGGTGAAAACCAAAAAATGGTTGAAGTAAAAGGTAGAGTAACTCAACCTGTAAGTAATTAACTTTGAATCCAACTATTTTATTTGCGACTTGAATGTCGAATAAAGAGCTAAGCGACAGCAGTTTCAGTTGACCGCTGGCCAAATACAATGTGCCAAAGACCAAAAAAAGCACCCGTGAAGACAAGATCACCAGCAATTGTACCTTTAATAAAAGGCAGTCCCGCTACATAGGCTTCGATCAGGCCTGCAAAACTTCTCGGATAAGGCAACATGCCCTGTAACCAAGACCCAAAATTCGAAACAAGAAAAAATATGATGGAAGCCGAAAGAGAAGCAAGTATAAGATTGCCGATGGAAATCTTCTTCAACATATATTTTCCGACCAGAACAATGAGTAGCATTGCACCTGCAGAAAATAAGAATGGATTGGATGCCAAAACGAAACCCTCAAAATACTGTGCATAGATGAAATTATTTAGGACCATATCGCTGGCCCAAAATGCGGCTACCGGAATTAGCCAGGCTTGCCAACTATTTCTAACATATGCCGATGCCAGTAAAGCCATGCCAGCCAACGGTGCGAAATTTAACGGGTGGGGGATAAGGCGAAATACAGCGCCAGCAACCATGATCAAAGCTATGAGAATCCAATGCTTTTTAGTAAGCTCCTTTTTCATATAACAAATATAGGTAATTGGATTTATCGCTAAACCGGTTTGGATATCCACTTCTTTATTCATAGGGCCGAAAACCGCACAGCTTCTTACCTTTGTTGTCCAATTTTTTAGACTAAGAAATAAGCAAGTTTTCAGCCCATGAAAGACTATTCCCATATAACAAATGCACACCCCTCATTCATTGATGAATTGTATCAGAAATACAAGAGGAACCCTGAACAAATCGATACAGGTTGGCGGCTGTTTTTTGATGGTTTTGAATATGCGGGCAATGAAAATGGTGCTACTTCTATGGAAGCAGTCACCGATGGGACCGACTTGCGAAAGGAGATGGCGGTTAATTCCATCATTCATGGATTTAGAAGCCGGGGGCATTTACTCTCAACTACAAATCCCATTCGCTCTCGCCGAGACCGCAAACCATTTCTCGACTTGCAGGACTATGGATTAAGTGAAGAGGACCTGGACATACAGTTTGCTGCAGCCGCAGAATTAGGAATGCCCAGATCAACATTAAGGGATATCCTCTCAAGATTAAAGCATATTTACTCGGGAAATATTGGTTTCGAATATAGTTACATTGAGCGCCGCGAACACCGGGCTTGGCTGCGACAGAAAATCGAGCAGCGTCCGCTCACATCCGATTATGGTTTGGGCATGGATTTGAAAAAGCGCATTCTTTCAAAACTGAATGGAGCCGTTATGTTCGAGCGTTTTTTGCACACGAAATACATCGGTCAAAAACGCTTTTCACTCGAAGGTGGTGAAACGACGATTGCCGCACTTGATGCGATTATCTCAAAAGGAGCATCTCTAGGCGTACAAGAATTCATCATTGGCATGGCTCACCGTGGTCGATTAAACGTGCTTGCCAATATAATGGGTAAAACGTATGAAAATATTTTCTCTGAATTCGAGGGGGACCAGGTTCCAGATTTAACCTTTGGTGATGGCGACGTAAAGTATCACCTCGGCTATTCATCTCAAATCGAAACGAATGGGCAAACTGTAGATGTCAAATTGGTGCCGAACCCGTCTCATTTGGAGTCTGTTGATCCTGTCGTACAAGGGTTCTCAAGAGCAAAAGCAGATATACTTTACAATAGTGATTATGACAAAATACTACCTATACTCATTCATGGCGACGCCGCCGTAGTTGGTCAGGGTGTTGTTTATGAGACGGTACAAATGAGCCAACTAGATGGGTATAAGACCGGTGGTACTATCCATTTTGTCATAAACAATCAAATAGGCTTCACAACGGATTTCGAAGATGCACGATCTTCTACCTACAGTACTGCTTCAGCTGCACTCGTACAAGCACCTGTTTTCCATATAAATGGAGATGATCCTGAGGCTGTAATTTGGGCGACTATGGTTGCCGTTGAATATCGTCAAAAATTCAATAGTGATGTCTTCATCGACATGGTCTGCTATCGTCGACATGGTCATAACGAAGGCGATGACCCAAAATTTACTCAACCCAGGATGTATGAGCAAATTGAAAATCATCCCGATCCGAGAGAAGTGTATTCACGGCGACTAATAGAACGCGGTGAAGTAGAGGCGGAGCTTGCCACCGAACTAGAAAAACAGTTCTGGGGCGACCTTCAGGCCAGATTGGACATGGTCAAACAACAAACTTTACCCTATACATACCAGGCCCCGGAACAAGCCTGGCGACAATTAAAAAAGCTGACGGATAAAACGGACTATGCAGAATCACCAGTGACGGCTATTTCAGCTGACAACGTCGATTTATTATTGGACAATTTGAGATCGATACCAGAAGGATTTGAACCGCTTGGTAAAGTAAATCGGTTGCTGAAAAGTATGAATAAGCAACTTGCCAAGGATGAAATCAATTGGGGCACAGCCGAATTAATGGCCTATGGCTCAATATTGCTTGATGGAAAAGATGTTCGATTAACAGGACAGGACGTCGAACGCGGCACATTTTCACATCGTCACGCTATATTCCGCGATAAGAATACGTACGTTGAGTTCAATCGACTGAATCACTTTAATGAATCGCAGGGCAAATTTCGAATATTTAATTCCTTGCTTTCGGAATTTGCCGTGCTGGGTTTCGAGTACGGGTATTCATTGGCTAATCCACATACATTAAGCATTTGGGAAGCGCAATTCGGCGATTTCTATAATGGGGCGCAAACGATCATTGATCAATATATAACCGCCGCAGAAAGCAAGTGGCGACGTATGAGCGGATTGGTTATGCTCTTGCCGCATGGTTATGAAGGGCAGGGACCCGAGCATTCCAGTGCTCGTGTTGAACGCTTCCTGCAACAATGTGCAGAATTCAATGTAGCCGTCGTCAATATTAGTACACCAGCAAACTTGTTTCATGCACTTAGACGACAACTGGAGCGTCCATTTCGAAAACCGCTAATCGTCATGTCGCCAAAGTCATTGTTGCGCCATCCGCTGTGCGTTTCATCCAAAAATGCATTCAGCGGAGACACGCGTTTTCTTGAAATTATAGATGATCAAATACTAGCTGCGGATAAAAAATCAAATGTCAAGCGACTGATTTTATGCACGGGTAAAATCTATTATGACTTGCATAAGCATAGATTGGAAAATGAAGTTGATGACGTTGCTATTATGCGTATAGAGCAATTATATCCACTCGACCTTGATCGGCTCGACGTCATGATGGGACAATACAAAAAAGCCGAGGTTGTTTTCGTTCAGGAAGAGCCCGAAAATATGGGTGCATGGTCATATATGGCGCAACGATTGAGTTTCGTCGATTTGAAGTTGATTTCGCGAAAGGCCAGTGCTTCACCTGCGACCGGATTTAAGAAAGTACATGATTCAAATCAAAAGGAAATCGTGGAAAAAGCTTTTGATCTGGGGTAGAAGTGATTTTATTTATTAAAATCCGCACTATAAGGTTCAAGCAAATCAAGAATTCAACCTTGGGGGTTTCTAATATACCTTTCAAACAAACTCAAATTAGAAGATTCAAGCCACTTTAGTCAACTAAAGAAAGAAAACCAACCCGCAAGGTTTATCGTATTGCTTATAGAGAAACCTTGCGGGTTGTCTTTATTGTGTGACAAAACACAAAAGGCGCAATCTAAGGTCAATTCACACCGATAAATTTTGATGAAACCCCCAAGGTTGAAGCAAATCAAAAGTTCAACCTTGGACAGATTTCCTAGGCTAAAAGCTTATTCCAATCGTACCAATAAAACGAGCGGGCTTTGTATCGAACGGCACTTTTTCTCCAAAGAATTCAAAGTGATCACCGTAATTGGTAAAGTTTCCTTCGTATCGAAGATCGATATTGATAGAGGAGAGATCAACACCTAGACCGACTTGATAGCCCAGGGTAAGATCACTGAAGTCTTGTTCATATCCTTCAAAATCGAAGAGATCGGACGTACTGCTTAAAAATACATGGCCGACGGGGCCTGCACCCACACGCAAAAAGTCAAACCGAAAGCCCATCATGATTGGAATATCTAGGTTTTGATATTTCTCCGTAAACACCTTATCCAGAAAATTGCCTACACCTCCGCTGGAATCTACACGAAAGTCCGTCGAATTAGAGCTGTAGAGTACTTCGGGTTGAAGAAAAAACCTCTTTGATCGAGCAAGAAGATAAATGCCCAGGTTAATTCCATAATTGGCATCGTCAATAGCTACCTTCAATCGCTCCCGTCCTTCAGGATCGAAGACGCGGATCTGATCTTTATCGATGTCCACGGTATTAATTCCAGCTTTTATACCAAAGTTGGTTTGAGCATTTCCGCACACGGTAAAAAACAGAGCGATGAATATTACAAGCGCTGAAATTCGCATATTTGCTATCCTTTTCAGTTGGGCTAATACTAACGGCGTGAGGCCGCTACTATTGGGCGATGACAAGGCCAATAACCCGATTTTAACATTGAAAGGTAAAATTAAGGAGATTTTAAGTGAGTGAGAAAATAGATATACAAACTGTCGATTTTCTGGGAAGTTTTAAGAAGCTGAGCCAATGTCCCGCGAAGATGATGCCTGAATATGCCTTCATCGGTCGTAGCAATGTTGGAAAGTCATCCGTAATTAATCACATCCTTAATCGTAAGCAAATAGCGCACGTCTCTTCCACACCTGGCAAGACACAGTCGCTCAACTACTACGAAATCAATCAACGATGGCGCATTGTTGATTTGCCTGGGTATGGATATGCACGGGTCTCAAAGAAAGAGCGCAAAAAATGGGAGGGAATGATTGCCAGCTACTTACGACATCGGGAATTCCTGGTATGTGCATTTTTACTCATAGATTTTAGTATTTCACCGCAACGGATTGATTTAGAGCAAGCCGAATGGCTGGCTGAGAATCAAGTCCCTTTCCATCTACTCTTTACCAAGTCAGATAAAATAAAGCCTGCTAAACGTGAAGCACAATTGAAAATCTTTGTCGAAACGTTTTTAGAAACCTGGTCCTCGATGCCAACATACTTCGTCACATCAGCAAGTAAGCATGAAGGTCGCGATGCCATTTTACAAAACATTAGCCGAATCAATACGTCTTTTTATAAGCAGTGAACAAAGCCGCGAATTATATAACGACTGCACCGCCACATCTCATCCCAAATCTGGACGAATGGCCAATAAATGTTCTCAGCGAGCGACGCGATGATTTTGTTTCACGCATTGTTAGGGAAACGACTGCAGATTTGCTTGATAGTAATACCGATGTATTATCCATAGTGCAAAATGCGATAAAACTCGAAACGCGTCGTATTAAAAATGATGCCTGGAGTGTAGATCCTCCAAATCAAAAGTCATTTTGGGATTCAATTTCCAAGGCTGCCAGGGCAATTGATAAAATGCCCGGAAATAATTCGGAGCGGAAGGAGCTGGAAAAAGAAGTTATCGAACGTATAGTTAAAGTTTATGCGGAAGAAATAGCTGGAAAATTTAAGCCATCCATGTTTCGAAAAGCACGTGTTTTTTGTAACATGTTCTTTTCAGTTTTATTCAATAAATTCAGAACGAGTAGACGAGGGTTTTGGGGAAAGAGTAAAAATATTTACGATAAAATTCGGGTCATAGGCCCGGTTGATCGTATCCGAAAATTATTTGGCCTGGGCACCATTGTTTTTGTTCCGACACATTCCAGCAACCTGGATTCGCTCTTGCTTGGGTATGCAATTGATAAGTATTTGGGCATCCCTTCCTCTCATTACGGAGCAGGGCTCAATCTGTTTAATTCAGAAATAGCCGCATATTTTATGGATCGACTAGGCGCTTATCGCGTCGATAGGCGAAAGAAAAACAAAATTTATCTCGAGACGCTAAAATCGGCATCCCGAATCGCCATAGAGCTGGGTGTGAATTCCTTGTTTTTTCCTGGCGGCACACGGTCGCGATCTGGTGCATTAGAGCAAAATCTCAAACTAGGCCTTATGGGCACAGCGATAGAAGCTCAACGCAAACTTCTTGAAAATGATCGGAAGGGAAAAGTATTTATCGTGCCATTAATTATTAGTTATTCGGCGGTCCTGGAAGATAATTCACTTTTTCGCAATTTTTTATTTAATCAGGGACTGGCAACTCTCGTAAAGAAAAGATTGCGCAAGAAAAATTCTTTTCTAAAAAGCCTTCAAATATTCCGAGAGGTATTTACAGACGAAATGTGCAATTACCTGTCATTCGGTGACCCACTTGATGTCTTTGGGAATATTGTTGATGAAAAGGGTAGAAGTCTAGATAAACAAGGGAACCATATCTCGAAGCGAGAATATTTTATTAATAACGGGCAACTGACGCGCAACCAACAACGCGAAATGCAATATACGCGAATATTAGCCCAAAGCATTAGCAAATCGTACCGAGAGTTTAATGTTATTCGCATCGGACAATTAGCTGCAGCCTCACTTTATAATGGCATTAAGCAAGCTACAAAGACGACATCAGCAGAAGGGGCACTGCGCCTATCCGAATCGGAATGGCGAATCGATCGCGATCAATTTATGACGAACTTTCACGAGCTAAAAGCCAAATTCATGGATATGGAAGCAGCTGGTGAATGCATTATGGAAACACTGTTTCATGATGAATTATCCGATAATGCACTAATTGCTAAGGGTGTTGAGCAGCTGCGAACATATCAAGTCAATGATGTTATCATTATTTCGGATGACTATGTGCGAACAGACCATATTGGGCTTTTAATGTATTACGCCAATCGCCTGGAATGTTACTTCGAATACGAACGACAACTATAGTCTGTGAAATATATTCTGTTTGATTTGGAAACCACGTGCTGGGATACGGATTATCCACCACGTCAACGCGAGATTATTGAGATTGCGGCAATTGTTATAGATGAATTCGGCAATGAGGAGGGCAGATTTGAAACATTTGTACGCCCTGAAATTCACCCGCATTTAAGTCCATATTGTATTCGTCTAACACAAATAGAGCCGGAAGATGTTGTTGGCGCTCCTACATTTTCAAAGGTCCATTCACAGTTTTCCAATTGGGTAGATCAATTTCATGACCTGCAGGCTTTTGTTGCCTGGGGAGAACAGGATGAGAAAATATTGGATGAAGCCTGCAGTTATCATGGACTTGAACAAATTATTGATGCCCCATACCTCGATGCAAAACAAGCGTACCACCGCATTAATCAGCTGGACTACCGCATAGGCCTGGTTAAAGCTGTGAAACGCGAAGGATTACGCTTTGAGGGAGAGCCCCATCGCGCTATGACAGACACGTACAATTTGATGTGCCTATTTCGGAAGTATCTGGGCGAGTGGCCTGTTTGATTTACCTTATGCGATTTATGCTTGTGCTCCAAGCGACGTATCCGCAAAACTTGCTCCGTAAGACACATTCCACCTTCAAATTAGCATACGGTCTATTCCGTACTGCGTAAAACGTATATTCGCTGCATGAAATTTAGCGAGACCGGATTGGATGATAAAATTCTGGAGTCCTTGTCGTATATGGGTTTTGAAGAGACAACACCTATTCAGACAGAAGCCCTACCGGTCATTATGAAGGGCCGCGACCTGATTGGCTGTGCCCAGACCGGTACAGGTAAGACGGCTGCTTTTATGCTACCAACACTACACCGGCTCATGCAAGAACCGAGTGATCATTGTCGCGCATTAGTCGTTGTTCCTACGCGTGAATTAGCCCTGCAGATCGATCAACAGTTAGAGGGTTTTTCGTATTTCACAGGCATTCACTCGATCGCTATATATGGTGGAGGTGATGGGCAGGACTGGGAGCAACAAAAAAAGGCGTTAAGCGGTGGTGCATCCATTATTGTTGCTACGCCAGGTAAATTAATTTCCCACTTGAATGTTGGGCACGTTAAATTCGATAAAATAGAGACGCTTATTTTAGATGAAGCGGATCGCATGCTGGACATGGGATTTATCGATGATATTCGGAAAATAATTTCCTTCCTTCCCAAAAGTCGACAGTCGCTTATGTTTAGCGCAACTATGCCAAAAAAAATACGGGAGCTTGCGAAAGAAATATTAGATGATCCGTACGAAATTTCGCTGGCTTTATCTAAACCGGCTGAGGGTGTATTGCAAGCAGTATACCTCGTTTATGATGAAAATAAAATACCCCTTATTCGTCAATTAATTGCGGATAAGCCAAATTATAAAAGCATCATAATTTTTACTTCTACAAAAAGTAGAGTAGGTGACATCGTAAAAGATTTGCGAGGGCATGGATATGACGTTACAGGTATTTCTTCCGATCTCGATCAAAAAGAACGGGAGGAAGTAATGAAGAAATTCCGTGCCAAACGTATTCGTGTTTTAGTTGGAACGGATGTGATTAGTCGAGGAATTGACATTAAGGACATAAATCTCGTCATCAATTTCGATGTGCCATCTAATGCAGAAGACTATGTCCACAGAGTAGGGCGCACTGCACGTGCCGATACGAGCGGCGTGGCCCTTACGCTAGTCAATCCACGTGACATGGCGCAATTTCAGGAAGTGCAGGAGTTGATTGACACCGAGATCACTAAAATTCCAACCCCAAAAGAAATTGGAAACAGTCCCGAATGGAATCCAAAGAAAGAGCGTCGGTCATTTGGTCGAAAGGGTGGAAGAGGTAATAAAGGAGGACGAGGAAATCACAGAAGAAGAAGTGGTGGAAAACGACGACGGTAGGTGATGTGGTAATGTGTTAATGTTTACCCGCCGCAGGAGGGCTTGTTTGCGAGCCGGAGACCGGAGCTCTAGCATAGGAGGGTGGTGATTAGGAAATTAGAAAACTACTCAACCTTGGGGGTTTCATGATAGAGTTTTTTGCTGATTTGAACGTCTAATGCGTTATTTTACGTTCTCAAAAGATTAACGCAACCCGCAAGGTTTCTACTCACAACTTGAAAAAACTACCTTTATTTAAAAGATTAAAAAATCACTGTTTGATATTCAATCTTTCGTGCCTTTAATGGTAGGAATTACATAATATCAAGCAGCTGCGAGAATCAACCCGACGAATAGAATAAACTACATAATCATGAAACAATACATGCTCCTCATTCGTGCTACCGGAAATCCCATCCACCATTTACCCTTTAGTGAACAACAGCAACACATCACCAAAATAGGTGCTTTCATTCGTAATTTACAGGAGCGGGGAAAACTTATCGGTGCTCAACCATTTGAACTCTCAGGCGTAATCCTGGAGTCTATCGGTGGTGAACTATCCGAACGGCCATATGAACATGTTGAAGACGCAGAAAGCATCGTTGGTTATTACCATATCGAAGTGGCAGATATGGATGAAGCACTGTCCATTGCCCGATCCGATCCACGGTTTGCGGATAGTAATTGGCGGATAGAGTTGCGGCCTGTTATGACGGTGGAGGGGGTAAATGGGTGAGCCTCAAGCATTAACACAGAAGAAATCTGATATTTTTTGATCAAACTACGCTATTTTATACGCGTTTTTTCACTGAGTAAGTGCAAACACAATTAACAACACACTCCATTGAAGCAGTTAAAAGTTTGGCAAGACTTCTTATATATAGTTATTAAATGAAACCGATGATTTTTGCACTGTTCTGAATTCGCATATGCACAAAAGACTGGATCATTTGGTTTCATTCACATTAGAAGACAAATCTCATAATCTATACAAGTTACTGGCTGCTTCAAAGCAAGGTTTGTTTATGTCAATCAGGCTAATTCTAATTACTATATTTTATTGATACTCTTTTAACTGATCTATATTGACATCCGTTGATGGCTTGATTAAGTCAAAATATTGCTGCCGTCTTAAATAATCTATTATGTCTCGAACAGATCTCTTACTAATATCCGATACCAATACAAGATTTGGTTCAACCCCATATGAACCATACTCATCAATTTCCATTTCAAAATCTTGCTTCAACCTCGCAAAATTATAAATATTTAGATGATAATAATTTCCATCTATAAATACATAGATGTCTCCCAAATATCCCCTGTGATTTGCCTCGATTTCGGCCAGTTCACTATTATCTAAACAGTATATTTTCATAAATCTAACTACTTGTTACTTTTACTGGTGTAACCTTAATTTCGTCTAATAAGTTTTGAAATTTTTCGACCGACATTTCTACTTTCGGAACTATTTCAAAATGTTCAGCCCGTTTTCCTCGTTGAATTATTTGTAATTCATCAGGCATTGATTCTATTCTATATGCCCCTCCAAATTTGGATACGGTTTCGGGTTGTGTATCCAAGGATACACCGTGAGTTGTCTTAACCATTCCCGATTCTTTATTTATCTTATACTCTCCAGGTTTTAATTTAAATTCCTTTCCTCCCCTATAAACAGATACTTGCTCTCCATTGAAAGGCACCGTCACTCCACGCATGGTGGATGCCTGAGTTATCACTAATTGTGGCCTTCTTGGAGTAGTTTGCTTCGGAGTTGGTGTGGTAATTCGACCTGTTACATAGTCGAATGTGATTAAGCCTAACTCCAAAGTGGTCTTAACTGCATCACGATTAATTATTCTTTTTTCAACATAACCAAAAATCGGATCATGCGGCATATCGCTTCGCCGTTCATAATAACGATAAAACTCTTGTTCATCTGTTAACTCAGCGCTCCCGGTTGATAACAAAGAGTTTGATTGAGCTACATCTCCCGCCTCGGTATAATCTCTATATGGCCCATGAATATCCCCGTTATTTGTTTTCCACTCCTCCAGCCCATCCAAATCCACAGCCCAAATTGGCTTATTACCCGCGAACTGATATGGCGTATACCAGGGATATGACCCCTTCAACGGATCGACACTCAAAAACCGAGCTATCCCCGGATTATATATCCTAAACCCATAGTCGTAATTGGTAATCGACCCAAATTTATCATCGCGCAACTTTCCATTGAAGCCAAAGCTGTTATCAGCTGAACCCGCAACGGATCGATCAGCGATTTCATATCCGAAGGGGTAGTAGTCCGTTGTCGATTCAAAGTCAGAGATGTATTGCCCGCTTTCGTAAAACTTAACGTCGTAGACATTGGCCCGCACATTGCCGAGGTGGTCGGTAAGCTCGTACGATGTACGTCGACTGACGTAGACAGGTTGTGGTGTGGTGACGACGCCATCATCGACCAGGCGGCGGTCAGTAAAAAATCGGTATCGACCCAGCCGTGAAGAGCCAAATAGATTGACATTGCTCTGCGTAATATCCGGGTCATACGACTCCTGATCTGTCTCTTCCTTATATTCATACATCGACAGAATATTACCCTGTGCATCGCGGACGTAGTATATGATTGTCGTATCCACTCCGCCTTGCGGGAGATTGGGCGGTATGGTGACTTTAGCTATTCTGTTACCCATACCATCATATTGGTAGTGCGTGGTGACGATTTGATCACTTATCTGATCTATTTTATTATAGGCGTCCCAAGTGATGGTAACGAAATTAGAATTATCTGCGATAATATTTCCGATTTCGTCGTAGTCATAATTGTCGACAGACTGACTTGTAATTTCGTTGCTTATAGCCGCCCCATCTGTGATGTACCGGAGGCGATTGGGAAAATCGGCTACATCGTCATAGGTATAGGTTAAGTCATCAATTGTACCGCTAAGGTTTTGTCGTTTTAGCGCATCGATATTTCCATTCTTATCGTATGTGTAGTCGCTGTGGTGATGGGTCGCCGGCACGGTCCAAATAGACGACATATCATTCCAGGACGCTGATCTCGAATGCTTGATGCGATGCAGTTGATCATAGCGATAACCCGTCCCACGAAGACGAGTCACGGAGGGGTGCCGGTCATCGATCATCATTAAAGCTATGTTGCCATTGTACAATCCATCATTCGAGGTCGCACCCAGTGTCGTATTGACCTCGTTGTAGAGATCTGCCCATAAGTTGTTCTGAGCAATGCCAAAATAGTTGTTGTTAGCAAATCCGATGGGTTGATAGTCACTGGCATTATAGCCGAGCAGGTAGGCACATGCATCACGTCCCATGTGCGCATTTAAGTTATCGACTATACCAGCACCATCTCGCCCGGGTTCACTGGTATCATCTGTATTGCCGACTCCATTGACACCTTTTATCCAACCTTGCAGTGTATAGATATAATCCATACCCTGCATCTTACGATCACCCAACTCTACGCGGGCCAGTGGTCCGTGCTGATAGTAGAAGTAGCGGGCATCTTCGGCCCACAGGATGTGGTCTTTGGATGTGTATACACATTCAAGTCTGTTGTCCGCATCGTATGTATAGCGGTGGTAAAATTCATCGGCTTCGCCCTGCTGTAGGGCTACTTCATGGACATTTCCGCTGATGAGATCATAGGTGTAGGCTACATCTTTATCACCTAATCGGGGATAGCGATTGCGAAGCGCATCCACATTGCCATGACTATCATACGTATAAAAGCATGTCGACTGTCCTTCGCGCTCAATGCTACTTACCCGACCGTGTAAATTGACTTGAGCAAAATCGAATAAACCCGCGCCAACATCATAGCTCGTAATCGTTCGGTCAAATAGGGTGATTCCACTTCCGGCTGTGGGAAAAGTAGAATTATTGACGCTATTGAGATTTCCAGAGAATCCATCCAGTTGACCTGTTTCTTTGACCCGGTTAGCACCATCGTATTTCGTGTAGATGTAGTCGCCGACTGCTCTCCGTTTGGCATCTTGGGTTAGCCTTAATCGCTGTGCATCATCATATACATATTCCGTAAGACCACCATCCTGGCTGTCCTCGGATAGCGGAAGATTGTACGAATTAAAGGTATAGTCGACGGCATGGTTTTCATCGTGCAGCCCATTGTTATTGTAATGCACACCTTCAGGAGCTACCGTGCGATACACATTGCCCAGCAAGTCGCGATAGTACAACGTGTGGTGGTATTCGCGTTTGGTTTGCGTCAGGGATAGATTGTCGGTAATCGTCAATTTCGTCAGCGAGTCGAGCCAATAATTCGCCTTTATCGATGCGCTGTCACGGATGATTTCATTGGTATATTCTATGGCAATATTTTGTAATTCTTCCATGCAATCCATCCGATAATCCGCTAAGTCAATCACCTCATCACATGCTTCGAAATGGAAGGTAAAGTCGGTAGGTTTGTAGGTGATAATGGGCCAGAGGCGGCCTAAACCGTAGAAAATATCTCGCGTTTTTATTTCAAATGGAGGATAGTATGTATTGGAAGATTCTTTCAAATATGGAATGATACTGTTGATGGATCTAGTGGAATAACCATAAGAAACCAATTGATGAGACCCCTCACCCAACGGTCCAATTCCTGGCAACCATCTAGCTAGAAGACCAATCTCATTTCTAAACTGAATCAAGTAACTCTGTCCATCTTCAAATACCTCATAGTACAGTTTTCTTGCATTAGAGCCGTCCAGTGAATGGTGAGCCGGGGGGCGTACAGCACGAAGTGAATCAAAACAACAGTCGATAACGCAGTGAGCCGAGTGGAACAGGGTATCTTCGGATGACGGGCTTGAGTATGACAACGTCCACGGATTGGAATTAGATTTAGCAAAAATGGTATCGACTACTTCGGAAAGACAAAGATCGACGGTTCCGCATTCTGGATCACAATTCATTATTTCAGAAATATATTGGTTTACCTCTATTGGAGGTAAACCCGAACCAAAATCCCCAAATATCTGGAAAAGTCCAGGGAAATAATACACCAGGTTGGCCCAGTTATTCGAATGTAACAGGCTATCCGTGATTATAGTTATTTGAAAATTTGGAGGTGTAGTGGACGTATCGGTTGAATAAACATTGACATAGTAGTCATCCTCAATAGCAGGATTCTCAATCGTGAAGGTGAGGTCTCCATAAATATTCGTTGATGTACTGCAATGGATCAATTCAAATGTGTTTAATGGGTCGGAGCAATCCCCTTTGTACACGGCAATGCCGTATTTACTGGCATTCCTTTCTGATATAGCAATATCTGCATCTAATATGATTTGCCACCCCCTTTGAGCATCAATGGATATCCACCTTTCATAGTTGATTGATTGTGAAACACATGGAGCTGATGGTAAGTTTGGATCGATTGGAAAATTTTCGAGTAGAAACCCAGTATATTGATAATCAAGATCTAAATTTGAATTGTAGAAGTCCACCTTGGGCATGTAAGTACAATTCCCTGGCGAGGTCTTCAAATAATGGCCCAAATTTGAAGTAGAAATTGGTCCTCTCGGAAGGGACCCACAATTATTCAAACAGTAATCAAGCAATGCATTTCTTAAGGTCATACTGTCAGTAGAAGTCAGCTGAACCTGAGGAAATATGTCTGAAAACCTTTGATATAAAAAATCTACTCGATATTGGCATCCCGTGGTGTCTGCAAAATAAATTGTATCGAGTAAAGCATATATTTCATCCTCTGTATCAATATCTAAATAATCGGGCGCCTGATTTAAATCATCGTAGGGGCAATTACCCTCAAGTTGGCAATTGTATATAATGCGTTGCTTCAATCCAAGATAAGCACCCACAAAAGCCTGCCATAATTCGACGTCGTCAGACAACTGCTCCAACTCTGTAATGAAGGCAATGAAGCCACAGTCCGAACAGGAAGGGTTGGCAATATCGGTTAATTCTTCACAAGCTGCCAATGCTTCCGACGTAATTTCCATTACCTCACAGAGATACGTATCAAAAGCATCGTCAAAGAGCGTATTCGCATTATCGCTTCCACAAGAGATCAAAGCAGCTGCCACGAATGGATCGGCATTTTTAATCGCCGTTAATAGTTCAGCCGGTTCATTAATCGTTGGATTGAAATAATCATAAGCATCATCGATTGAATTAATACGGGCCAATAGATAATCAAAACTATCGGACGGAAAAAGATTTTCACATATTTCGACATTGCAATATTGATCGTGGCATACGACTAAGGCCAGACCCCAGTCCGATTGCCAATAGGCTGGATTATTATCCGTCAGTAAATCTTCTAGTTCTGCGTTATTTGAAAGGTCAAACGTTCGCGCCGAACCGTCGTCACCAAAGACTTCGATTTCGGTTCTATCCGTCAGAGTATTTCCTTCAAAAAATAATACACCATTAGTTGGTTCAGATGCATCGATGTGCCAATGAAAAAGACTGTCATCAACAGAGTAAATAGGAAGTATAACACTGTTCGCTGTTAAGCAGGTTAATAGATCAGCAAAATTATCTCCCTGATATGGAAATTCGGCGAAATTCAATTGATCCTCCGGAATTAAATCCGTCGCATAACCGTGTTTCAACCCCAGGCATCGATCTGCGATGAGCGACGTCGCTATGCTGTCGGCGTTAGTTCGGCATGTATCCAGGCAGTCCATGATGGCGTCCGTTCGCATAGGCTCAGGCAAGTGATCGTATTGCGAAAAACACAGAAAATCACATGTACTGTAGCAGGAAAGTGTATCCAGCTCGCCAAATACGCCTTCGTAAATATCCTGAAAATTAAAGGTGGTTTGGGCATCCATTACAATGTTCGACTGCCAGTAGAGTGGATTTGGATTTACACATTTATACAGATCATACTGTCCCGCGTTTGGTAGGGTAGCTGTCAAGTTTATGGTATGCGTCGGATTCGAATTGCATGCAACCGGTGTATTTCCAATGGTGACGGTATACTTGTCATTGCCATTGATAGAAATAAAGGCTCCATTTTCATCAAGCATATAAATTTCAATATCAACAGCAGCTGTATAGCAGTTATTTACATTGTCGATAATCACATCTACAACCGGAAGATCAATCGAATAGTCAATCGTAATATCTTCTGCGGCAGATTCATTAAAAATGGGGAAAACATCGATTTGTTTTTCGTCGCTTTGGTTATTGTTAACCAGTTGATGTGTAATTACATCCGTATTTGCATAGCCTAACGGTGCCACATTATCCGGGGACCCACCGATAAGCCCTGTTGCAACGACCTGTCCGTATTTGTCAAGATAGGAGACGCTTCCCTGGCCGTTCGGATCGATGACAATGTTTTTTTTGTAATGCGTATGGATACCTATGGAGTCGCCAAAAAGGCGATGCAATTCTTGTTGAGAAGCGCTTAGGTAGTAATATTTTGTTTCGCGTCCACTTCCCAACGCATACGTATTGCCGACACCACTTTGAATGCGCACCCGTCCCGTTTGATCGCGTTTGTATTTCATTTGAGTGAAGGGTTTTTCTCCGGCATCCGGAATAAAGTGATTGTGTATGTCATCTTGATTATTATCCGAACTATAATATTGACCGGCCCCGGAAACAGTTAGAAGTGCATCCGCTATTTGCTTCTCATGGTTTGTATAATTGTACGCGACATCAGTGGACGATTGATTAAACTTACTTTTAAAGGTCAAATTAAAATCTGAGCCTTGAACAGGTGTGGGTAATATTTGAATGGTTGGCCGGCCTTCTAAATCGTAGTCCGATTCGGCAACAAGCGTCGACGTATTGTCATTAAGAAATGTAACGGTTTGTCGCGATCGCAGCGTGTTGTCAAAATATTGAACAACGGATTTCGATTTACCATTTTCCGCATAAGATCGTTGAAATTGCCAATGTCGTCCATTTTCAAATTCATCTTGGGACGAAATGGCACGTGTTAATATGTTGGAATATGCCCCGGCCGTTAATTCGCCGTTGGCATTTTCACCTATAGCTCGTACGCGAACAGTTAATTCGCCGGATGGGTAAACCACGTCAAGAAAATAATCACGCTCGTGCGTGCGTAAATGCATCGAACGAGATGATATTCCGTCCAATGGATCATCGGCGTATGCATCTGTGAAGACAAATTCAATCTCATAAAACAATGCACCCTCGACTGCATCCCATTTTGTGTGCAATTGTTTTTGGCCATTTAAAGAGGTAAAATAAGAGGCAATATTCGGTATGGTTTGCGTATCAAATGGAAGTTCAATAGCATTTTTAAGTCGAAATTCAAGATGAATATCCGAAGGTACCGAGCCAGTAATAGTGACATGTTCAACTTTTAAGATGCTAAGCGCATTGTCGTGGTCACCAGCGAATGGAAGAAGATCGATATATTGGTAATCACTTTGACCCGGATCTGCGTGCAAGCGTAACGGGCGACTTCCATCAATTCCGTCGACTTCAATTTCAACTTCCAACGACCAGGTAGCGATGCCATCATCCGTCATTAAATCCCGATTGTATATTAGCACAACTTCGCATACCAGGTTTTCGTCATAATTTGTTTGCCCAAAGTATGGATTGTCAATTTCAACGGCGAGCGGTAAAATATTTTCTTGATGGTACAGATCCAGTGTACCGAAGTCAATTCTTTTTAAGGCCACATAGTCGTCGTCTATCGATTGCGTAAATGCGCTGAAGGAAATCATTAAAAATAGCATGGCCGTTAGCTGCCCATATAGCGAGTCGTGTGATTTCATAGGGATTTAAAGTATAGTGAGTTGAAAGGACTTATAGCGATTCGTCGGGACAATGTCATCATCGTTTTCCGATACATAATAATCTTTGCGCATGGCTTTTCGAAAGTCATCAGCGAAAATCAAGCGATAGGTATACCGTATATCAAGCGCTTGGATCTCCGCCGATGGGCTCTGATCTGAAAAATGATAGGAAATTAATTGTCCATTTTTTTTGTCAAAAGCAACGGAGACATGTGTTGTAGCCGGACTGGGCGGGGTCAACGAATACACATATGTATCGGGTGTCGGACTGCAGGATATATTCTCCAGATTACCTGCAAAAAGTCTCAGGACATTTTGCAACTCCTCAAACAAACCTGCATGATCGTTGCTAGAATTGTTTTTTTTATAGATCAGGCGTTTTTGACCGGGAAAGGCTATGACTTCAAAATCATCGCTGACCAGACGATTAAATTCGTCAGTAGAAAATAAAATATTTTTATTTTGAATGCCTATCTTCATTTTTCCAGCGTCTCGGTTGTTGTCTTTATCCACCGTACTTATGTCAATTTCAATCTCCATTTGATCAGTATCCAACGTACTGTGGATGAAGTTTTTCAATTGCAGAATATAATCCGGGCAAGCTTGCGCATGCGTAAAATAAATAGTACAAAAAATAAATATGATAATATTAATTACCCTCATCGATTATATATTTTCGTTGTTCTTGTATAGTGAAAATGCCTTCTTCGGTTTCCTTTTCTATGGCTATCAAATTTCCGTCAGAATCATATCGGTACAGCGATAAATAGTTGTTTTCATCCAATTGCTGGGTCGGTCGTAAGCGATCAAAATCGTAGATGGAACATTGTACGTTCGATGCGACCGGATGTATTCGTATATCATCAATAGAATAAGTAGAAAGATTGCCTGTCAACTCTATGGCCGACGGATCGTTTTCGGCGGTGAAAACAACTTCATACTTTCGACAGCTGGCCTGAGTCGTAAGTATTGGTTCAAATGTTGCTATTCGGGGACCCGATGGTGCGTTTTCGTCGACTATGTATGCGTTGAATCCATCGAGAGATAATTGGCTGCATACATATAGCGAGCTATAGTATAGATTACCCGGAGTCAATTCAAGTGCTGAAAAAGAAATTTTATCCAGCACAGTAGAGCCCGATTGTACTTCAATGGAGGCTGCTCCCGAGTGCTTCAGCGTTGCATTGTCCACCGATTTTTTAACATCGGCAGGTTGGCTTTGCAGGATGACACGTATGGGTTCTATGGCAAGGTTTGCCTGGCAGGGTAAAGGGCATCCTGTTCCGAGCAGGGTTTGCAAGCGAGCACCTTGCACGCAGGCGGATTGCAAGACAGGTACATCGTGGACGACGATGGATGACCCCTGAACATTGGTAAGCATAGCGGATGAAAAGGTTCTACTGGCTTTTTGGTTTTTATTGATGACAAACTCACACGAACCAATGCGCCTACTCGGAAAACTAAAGCCGGTAATCACATCATATGCCAGGTCAATGGAGTGTTGCGTTCCAACAGGTGACGGATTGGAGACCACATTCAGACGTGAAGCATTGGCCGATTGCGTTCCAAAGTGCTTATGGTTTTCGAAATCACCATGTGCGGTTTCGATCATTTGTGCATTCGAAAATTGCGCCACTGGTAAGCCCAAAATTGTCTTTGAATCATCAGTTTTAGCGATTGGGCCATAAAGAGCTGCTGTATATATATTAAACCGATCTCGGGATTCCAGCACCTGGCCATTTTTATTATACTGTGTTATTTCCTGGTCTACAATCCAATCCCCTCCGAATGAAAATTTTTGTGCAGCACTCCAATTGTATTTATATAAAGTATCAATTATTCCTTTTTGATTCACACGAGTGGAATACAAACGATCTTTTTTGGGTTTATCTATTCGTTTTAATCGAAAAATACCCAAATTTCCGTTCGTAAAATCATTGCTCCCATTTATATTATCCAATACGTGCCAAAATTCTTCATGTATATAGGCGCTAGCATCAATAACCTGACGATAAACAGGTTGTGAAAATGTACTGACGGCTATTTGATTCAAATTACAGTCGAATTCCAGTAATTGCACGTCTTCCGTATTTTCTGAATCGAGTGGAGTGTGCAGAGAAGAAATTTCAAATGATTTTTCCAGGAGAAGATTTCTATTTCCGCTACGTATTAATTTATAGGAATACTTTTCGTCCTCCGAGCTGTTTATATCATTATAATCGGGATAAACATGAAAATAATTGGAAAATGGATTTCCATCATTTAATTTATACAGGTAGGTGAGGATGAAGTTTTTGCCATCGGATTGTCGTTTGCATGAAAATTGATCACCTTGAATGAAAAAATTAGCAAGTCCTTCCTGGTTGTCATCATATACCCGCAATAGCGCGCGACATGAATCCACTTCGATGACCGGATCGGAAGGCGGAGCTATAGGTGCACCACCTGTACTCGCCGGTATGGTAAACGTTCCGGAAATCCCCCAATTTTCATTAGCCGGTCCCATACGCTGGTATTTGTACCGAGCCGGAATGGCATACTGGTACTGATCCTGTTCAAAGTGATCGGTTACAGCCTGATAAACGGCCTCTCCGGTATACGGATCGAAAGCAAGATTTTGTGCCGTGCTGCTAGACTGTCCGTCAGTCGTTATCACATTTTCAATAATCCCGCTCTTACGAACAACCTTATTCGTAACAGCAGTTTTTAAATACGATTGATACGATGTAATGGAGGGCATAAACGTCGGAAAACTTATGGGTAAAATGGCGGCAAGAAAAGCGTGTATTTGTCCGGCAATTCCGGCATTGTTAGATGCATTACCTTCTCTTCGCACATCGATGAACATTTCACGTTGCACACCCATCTCACCAGAGCGGACATCGGCTTTGTTGGCATCTAGCCAATATTCGTCATCGACGAGCAAGTCTACATTATTTACAAGTCTTTTGCGGCTTTTTTGATTTATACCTTCATAGTACGATTCCGTTTTGTTATGATATTCATAATATGTGGCTGAGGCCAACCCATCCAGAGAAATATCACCACTTTGTTTTTGACTATAATTAATAACGCTTTTGGGTTTACCGTGCATGTCATTGAGCTCAACGCTAAATCCTTGACTTGCAACAAAGTCATCAATAGTTACACCGCCAATAAATGCCAATACGTCGTTAACCGGTGATCGACTTTTTTGATCGATTACCGTTTGGTTAAAGACAGTAGGGTAGTCTTTGGCCGTATTGAATTCATAGACAATTTGGCCAGTTGAAGAAATACCGGCAGGATCCAATCCGGGATCCATACCGGGTGCTATAAAATCATTTGGTATCACTTCCTGAGTGAATTTTCGGTAATGATATTCACTTGCCAAACTTCTTACGGTGACTTTACTGTATCCAACACGAGCCGGTTGCATATACGATTCATTTATAGGATAGATATCAAAGTATATATCATCCGAAGCGTTTTTTAATTGCTGCGTATATCGCTCATGATGCTTGAAGGCTGTCTCTACACCACCGATTGTTGGCTCATTACAAGCCACACCTGTACTTACTTTTCGAGTCTGACCGCCAATGGATTCATCTTCTTCGTAGATATAGACGTTACCATAATATGGTGAAGGTTCTTCGGTTGAATCCCAAATGTCGCTGATCCAAACTCGGTTAGTTCGTACACCTCCTCCAAATTTCTTTTTATCGGGGTGTGTGAGGCGGATAAAACTTTTTTCGGGCGCATAACTTTTAGCAAATTCATTGTTGATTGCACGTGCATAAAAACTTTGAAATTGATCGATAATATCTTCAGCCACGGTTTGCATCTTTGCAAATACACCTTCTTCATCTCCCGACGTAAGGACTTGATAGGGCAATAATAAATTCCGTCTATTAATTTTAAGATATTGCCATGCCGATACATGCATAGGGTGATATTGATCGCCTCGGATGTATTCTTCCTCAGGATGAAATCGCAGCCACGCTGAAATATATTCATTATTTACAGCGGAATTAAAGCCATAGTCATTCAGTGTTCCCATTCCCTCTACGCGTTCAAAATTTCCATTCCCATCTAAATCCACAAACGTTTCAAACAATATTTGTTTTTTACCGACTTCTTCTTCAAATAAATCATCGAAGTATTCATCTAATTTAAGCTGAGCATCGACATCATCAGCGATTGGTCTGTTCAGATTGAAATGTATTTTAAAATCATCATCATTACCAGCATATGGTCTGACTGGTAATTCGGACGAAGAACCATCAGATCCAAAGCCCTTTATTTCAAGCATTTGAGACGCTCGGTTATTTTGGACATAGGCATAATGATCTCGGCCAACATCAATATTAATTTTAGACCCCGATGGTAATTCAATGGAAGTTAGATGCCAGGCCGCAACATTCATAGCTTGCACATTTTCTATGTCAGGTCCCGATTGTAAAGTGTAAGGTGCATAGGTGTTACGGCAGGCATCTCCCGCTGGAGTTGCCTGATAGACCCCCCATCGATCCGTTGCAAAGTGATCATAACCATACAAGTCATTGTATTCGAATTTATACGGAGTTTGTTTTCCTCGACTGCTTTCGTAATTGATTGTATATACTTCTTCCAGTTTCAATTTTCCATTTGCGCTATTCGGGGCGCCCGAGCAAAGACCAGATGCAGCGTATGTAAATTTCACACTTTTTATATGTGTGGGATCTACAGGATTACCATTCGCATCCGTACCATGATAGCGGTATAATTTTATTGTGTCCAATTGCAGTGCATAGGCCCCCATAGGAGAAGAGGCTGTTTGAATGAAATTACTAACGCCGCGTCCGTCTGAACGCTGCGAATAGCAAAATTGGGCATAATGTGTGCCGCTGTAAACACGATATGGATAGAATTGATCACGCTCACCATATGTAAAGTATCCTTTATTATCGTCTGGGTTGCTCGTTTGCCCCCCATTAAAATTGGCACCGTGGTATGGGTGACGCCATTTAAAGGGCGTCGATTTATCATTCGATTGTAAATATTCAAATCTGATCCAATACCCATAATCCTTTTCATTGGGAAGTCCATCGGAAAGATCGGTATCAATATAATCATGGCTAACGATGGATGTCAGCTGAAATGCAGAGGCATAAGAAGGTATTTCCTTTTTATCATAATATTCTTCATTTTCGCCACTATATTGTTTGTAATCGATTTGATTACCGGAAAAGTATCCGTCATCAACTAATTTTGTACAGGAATTTTGTTCATCCTCTTCCCCCAGGCTAAAAGCCACCTCAATTTGTTTGTGGTTTTTTGATGGAAGACCATAATGCCATCGTTGACCGTTCTCATCCAGGATTGTAAAGGCTGCTAGTTGATCGTCATTTGTACGCTGTATTGCATCTTGACTTACGGCTCCTTGCCCATTTATTTGTTTGTGAATTATAGGATTAAAATGTGGTAAAATAGATGTCCCGTCATCCGTCAGAATTTCTTTATTGGTGTAGTATTGTATGAGTTTCTGACGTGCTTGTCGATTCTGTATTTTTCCATTTCCATAGTTGATCGGATTATTATTTTTGTCTACTAACGTCGTCGTTAATTTTAATTTGTCTTTATCAATTTTTATGCGGAGTGGGTCATCTAATCCCCAGGTGCGAAAATCCCGTGTCAATACATTTGCGTCGGTAGAAGAAAAGAGCTGTCCGGAAGAATTATATAAAAAATCAAAGTAGAAAGGCTCGTAGTGAGAATCTGCCTGACGTTGGCTGAATTGTAGGTTTGCCTCCTCTGCGACAGCTGTTTTTCTGTAATTGTTGAAGGACTCTGAATGTGTCAATGTGAGATCACCCCCAACGCGTACAATGCTGCCTAATGCCAATTCTACTCCAAAAGATCCTTCGCCGCTATGTACATCATAGAATTTATCGCCAAGGGTCCCAATTTCATTTCGGCAAAGTTTGAAGGTCCCATTCATACCGTGGCCATTGACACTGAAGTAGTCTTCTTCCATAACCGGATGTGGAAGAGATTTTAAATTTTTAAATAAGGGCTTATCCCTTAACCTTGAATAGTCGACGATTGCGTTTTTCTTATTGCTGCCGTGCCCGAGATACATAGAACCAAAGAGCGGTGTTTTGACAATTTTATCATTGTCTTTCAACACATCTAGAGTAACAAATCCTCCAACACCGATAAGACCACCAACCGTATACAGTTCGGTTCCAAATTTGATTACACCGGCATGCGCAACGCGCAAGGCCGGCAGTGATGGTGCCGGTAAGAAGCTGGGCCCATTGACCGACTTACTAAACTGAAAGCCATCGGCTTGAAAATTTATCGACTTTAATCCGGTGAGTGTATTATGATTCAATGTGATGCCGGTAGACAAACCAATCGGTTCATCTTTTCGATTGAATTTTCGTGATAATCCAACTGAGGTGGCATAATTTATTCCTTCAAAAGTGCCAAACGATCCATTGAAACCGGCCGAGAGTCCTTGTCCGCTTACACCCAATTGGACGCCTGCATTAAAGCCTATGCTAAAACCCGGCCCGAGGTAATTATTATACATAGATGTCGCTGTTGCGCCTAAGGTCAACAGTCCGCCCGTCGCTTTGCCAAAGTCAAATGACAAGGGTTCCGCATTTGCAAGAAAGTTGATTCCAACCGTTTTATTTACTTTTCGATTGACTTGCCGACTCAGGTTCTCTCCATTAAAATCATCCGGAATACCTCGCATAGATCGGTTGATTGCGCCAACGCCAATATTCCATCCCAAACCAACCATGCTGGCCTCATCTTCCATATTTGTTGGTGATTTATAAAATAGGTTCAGCGGATACCCGCCCCGCGGGCCGGGGATTTGCAGAAGCGGTAAATTGTATGAAAAATCCCCGGTAAACAAATCAACCATTTGTGTGGTGTTGACTTGTTCAAAAGAAGAAAATTCAGGTTGCGTTGGTCCACTTGTAAGTGCCAATGTATACGTTGGCCAGCATGTTTGTAATAAAAGACTAAGGCCAGCAAAGAGGCTTAATTGTTTGTGTATTCGTTTTTTCATACGTGTGATCTACCAATTTAATTTCCAGGTTTGATTTATGTCATTTTCATCAATTTTCCAGCTATGTTTCTCCTTTCCGGCGATGTCCTCAAATTTTATTTGAAATACATCCACCTTTGATGGAATAGTAAATGCAATGTGATACGTATCAAACGGTAGTAGACCAAATGTCCGTTCTGCATGAAATGTGCTTACCTGATAGGTACGGTTATCCACCAGTGCGGTAATACCGTTCTTAACAGCTTCTTCCTTTCGGAACAATTCCATTTCACTGAGCCGTTCTCCTCTTTGCTCCTCAGTCGGATACACACGTAATTCAAAAAAGTAATCCTGATTCATTCCGTTGAGTAACTGAATAAACTTTTCATGGTCAATATTTTCCATTATTCCTCGAAGGGCTGCGATTTGCTTCGGATAATACATCAACTTTGCCATTGCTGATCCCTCAGCAGTCATTCTAAAATGCGCTTCCTTCTGCTTCATGAAATCGGACAAGAGTTCCCCTGGTACATATCTGTCATTGTTACAACCTATAGTCAGCAAGGACAGTGAAGTCGTTAACAGGCAAAAAATAGCAATTCGTTTCATAATGTCTTAAATGGCAAATACAATGTTTTTCCTTTATTACTTCCTTCAATTACTAGGAGAAATTGTTTATCCACGTTTTTTATTCCTGATATATCAATAGTATGATTATTCAAGCCGTATTTATTCGGCACAGTAGTACTGAGAAGTATTTCATTAGGAGCGGAAGGATCCAGGTCCTTTATCACAATCGTAACGTTTTCATTGGAATAAACGCCATCATTTCCCAGCGCATACTTTTCGATATACTGTAACCCTAACTCATCTCCATCGACAAGGACGAAATTGCTGTTGAATGAAAATTTCGGCACGTAGTATAGCATATCGTCTACCTCGCACGAATTAAAGTTGCGTACTTGTAAAAAAACTTCGGTACTTTCGGCGTGGTTGCATTTGATGATTATATTGTCACCGCCTACCTGTGTGGCATCTCCTTCAGATACAAGTGTACTATTCTTGTAATACCTAAACTGACCCTGGCATACGACTACCTTAAAAATATCGCTTTCCAAGTACGTATCAGAAGATTCTATAAAGCCTCGAAATATATACCGCACGGTATTTCCGTCAAAATGAAGGGCGGTTTCCAGGTTATCCTTGAACTGAATTTTAATATCGTTATTCCCTTCTACTTCAGTCTGAATGGTTGCAATAAAATCATCTGAAGTATGCACGTTGTTCAATGTAATCCAGTCAGCTGTATTACTACTACTGGTAAGTTGTGCATCTTCAATTTGTGAATTTTGAATCGTTGTAAAATTGGTTGCACCGAGAATCTCATATCGCCTATCCGTTCCATTTTCCAATAGATCGACATGGATTAATTGCTCGGTAACCTGGCTGTGTGCAGACAAAAAAAGTGACAGAAAAAAAAGGGTTATACCAAAAGGTCTCATAGCTATAAAAGGATGGTGTGTTATCTAATAATTGAATAAAATTAAATAAAAAATTTTAAATAATCAAAAATTTCTTCTACCTTTAAGATAAATAAGAGCCAAAATGAACCACACTCTAATTTCAATTCGGGGGCTTTTTTTTGCATTTGCCTTCCTGCTTATTCCCATATTATTTAATGCACAATCCGTCTGTAATCCTGCAAAATTAAGCCTAAGTAATCCATCTGTGCGCTGTGCACCGATGGTCATGTTCAATGCAAAATTGAACTCCTTCGAATCGGCGCATCGATTAATTTTTCCAACTTATAACGGTAAAATGACCCTTGTCGTAGAAAACATCGCACTCCAGGACGAGACGATGGTTGAAATATGGCCACTGCGACAAGATTGTGACTTTAGCGATTCTGAACCCCTAAAGACATCTGATTTAAATTCGCAAAAAACCATCATCGACTTAGCGGGTTTGGGCAATATAGCGGGATGCATAATACGACTGGCAAATAAAAATAGGGCCATTGGCGTGTACCGCATATCCGTAAAAATTAATTATTCAACATGCAATTTGGAGCATACAACTATAAAAAATCCCGAAATACTTAAATTGCTAAACAACGAAATATGCCTGGAAAGTTGCAACCACAACACATTTGCCACGGAACAATTAATATCAAGTCAGGTGCATAAATCACGCCTTAAATGGTTTAAAATTGACACCGATGATCTTCTATTTTTAGATATGTATGCAGCTGCTGAAAACACAGAAGATTACATAGAGATGGTGATGGTTTCGTATTCCGAAGGCGAACAATATTCTATTGAACAGCTAACCTTTGGTGAAGGAATCGCACAGCTTACACTTGTCCCTGTTCACAATTTTAAACAGATTCTAATTGGAATAGGAAGCCCTGCTATTTCGAATCTTTCTTTTGACTTATGCATAACAGCATATGATGATCAGTCCAATGATTGTATTGACTTTGTACGTCCAGGGGATACACTTTATGCGGTTTCTACTTCATTCGGATCGCCGTTGACCGGACCCTTTATACCGGGCGAATGGGTGTCCTTTACGTACGAAATTAATTCATGGTTCCCTATTCGAAATAATTGGTTGCACAGCGTACTACCAAGTTTTGGGTCGGGATGGTGCCACTCTTCATTCGATTCGATATCACTTGAACCAACCGAATGCATTATCAATGATTCATTGGCTCCAGCCGGAAATTGGGTATGGATTTCGCCAATTTTTCAAGAAGAACAGAATAGAGAAAAAGGTGGGAGAAGGACGGAAGGCGGTTGGTATTTTTCGAATACATCAGAAGGCCCGCGAATTAATAAATCCCTGGAATCCTGGGGCCGATATTTTGATCAATACCAGACAAAAAAGGAACCGCTATTAAAATTAAATTTTTCATTAAAGGTTAAAGACTCACTTCAATGCCATGAACACAGTGATCTGACAATAAAGATCAATCCCTTTTCAGATGTTTCGACCGGAAATTATAGAGCTAGGCCCTGTATCTGTGAACCTCAATTATTTGAGACAACATTATTTTGCTGTGGTGATATGGAAGAAATTGTATTACGCGATACGGTTATTTGTCGAAGTGACGAAAATGTATTGACGTTAAACACAACAGAATGGGATGTTCAATGGTATTTTCAATCAGAAGGAGATATAAAATGGATAAATCTTGGAGATGGGCTTCAACATACCATTCCCGGACAGATTTCGCGACAAGATGAAAGGTCACGTATACATATTATGGCCGTCGGTACACACCATAGCAATATGTGCTTTGATACAGTATATGCCGACTTTAGCATAGTAAATGAACCCTTGCTTGATCTGCCCGATCTTGTTGAAGCATGTTATGGGGATCGTGTGGAGTTTGCAGCAGAATCATTCGTCGAGACAGAAGTAGATTATATTTGGACACCATTAAATGCGCATTCAACTTTTCAATTCTCGTCCAACTATCTTTTTGGGGATGCACGCATAAATGAGCAGTTTCAGGTTTTGGCAGTTAATCAATGGGGATGTTCTACTATACATCAGATGGATCTGCTCATTCATCAGCCGGATATTCCCACTTTGGATAGCTTTAGATGCCATCCGGTATACGCATCTGTAAAAAATGAATTGCGTCCGGGAACATCTACTTTTATTACAGGAATAGAGGATGAAATCACCTATTCGCTGCATCAATGGGACGAGATACCGCCCGGACGGTATATATTAAAAACCAAATCCGATTTTGGTTGTGAAGCGGAGGTAATACTGAACAAAGTACAGCATCCTTCGCGCGATTCGTTATATATCGTTTTTTGCGAGCACGATGGCAGCGACCCCTTCGAAGAGGAGCGACGCTCAGGTGAATACGTACATTATTATTTTAAATCATCAAATTGTCCGAATGCCGACACGGTAATTTCCTATCTTTTTTGTCCAAAAAACATCGACTTACTCGACGATTTTGATCTTGTGCACACGGTAACTATTCAAAACGATATCATTTTGTACCCGAACCCTGCATCCGATGATATAATTGTGGACGGTACTTCCCAATTAGAACGAGCACTATCATCCATCGTCGTGTTGAATATATTTGGAAATGTGCTCGACAGAATAAAAATTACGGATGGTGAAGTTCGATTGGACATTAGTCATCTGAAACCAGGCACTTATTATTTGGTGCTTATAGACGAACAACAATATATTATATCATCAAAATCATTTATTAAACGATGAAAGAACATGCAACCTTAAAACTGAGAAATTCCTTTTTACTTTTATTTCTTCTAACGCTTACTTCAGTTGGTACGGCTCAAATTACGGTATTGCCCAATGGTGATGTGGGGATTAATAATACAGCTCCAATTAATAATTTGCATTTACAGCAATCGGGGGCAGTTGCTGCGCTCAGTGTCGAGCGTGTCGATAAAAATAATTACATCAACATGCAAAGTGGATCAACGGGCAATTCATTGTATTTCAGTGATGAAAAGCGCTTTTCTATCGTACCTTCCGCGAATATTTCATCGACAAGTCCTAATAACAGCAATTCCATTTTTATGTATGGCCCCGATTGGATGCCTGCGGCCCAGGCAGGGAACGTCGGCATTGGTCGGGTCAGCCCGATAGAAAAACTGGATGTCAATGGGAATGTACGAGCAACAGGCTACATCACGGCTTCGGATAGAAGGCTAAAACAAAATATCCAAGACTATAAAGGTGGTCTGAATCAACTTCTCAAATTACATCCTGTTACATTTGAGTACAATCAACTTTCGGGAATAGAGAATGACGGACTACAAATTGGATTATTGGCTCAGGAAGTTCGGGACGTTTTACCTCATTGCGTTGCAGAGTTTCAAGAATATCACTATGTCTTTGATGAGGATGGCAGTCAACGATCAACAGGATATGAAACATATTTACAAATTTACGACTCCCGATTAAAATTCGTCATTATTAATGCGTTAAAAGAATTTTACGCAGAATTCACAGTGTCGGAACGTAAAAATGAAGAATTAAGGGAAATCGTTCGGCGACAGAAGCTGGAGCTAACCGATTTATCTAAACGACTAGCGCAACTGGAAGCTAAATTAGATTAAAATGACCAGTCACATCTCAAAAACTGCGCTACTAATAAGAAGTGTAAATGAATGTTTTCTGGACTTGATTGCCGTTTAAATGAACATAAATACGACTAGATTAATAAAATTGGACACAATGTTATATGTCCTTCCTTACTAATTGACACCTCTACACGAATACGACATGAGAAGCTTTCTTCCAACTTTGAAAAAACGACCAAGATTGGGCGATGATTTTATTCAACCTTGGGGCTTTCTTCGAACTGGCGATCTCACGATGAAGGAAGTATATGGTAGCCTAGCAGTTGGAATTAAAATCAGACCCAACCCGCAAGGTTTACCTACCAGACCTCATAATATTCATAAGACAACCCATTGTGTTTTGGAACAGCTTACATCACCCGACAATGGAATGAGTCATCAACAGGTGCCCAGGAAGGTATTCGCGAGTCGACTCTATTTGTAGATGGGCATATGAGAATTGTGAATAAAATACCTCGAATTGGTATAAGAAGCGGGCGACTGATTTCGAGCTTAAACTTTCCGTGATCTAGCCCTGTCCGCAAATGGTATTATCCAGTTGAATGCGAATATTATTAACCAAACCTTACCGGTTGGCTTATCTGATTAATATTGTAGGCCGTTACAAATACAGTTTAAGAAGTTTTTTTCCAAACCCTTTTGAAACTGCTAAGGTTGAGTGCGTGCTTTGTTCAACCTTGAGGTATTTTTATGAAATTTCAATCTCATATCGTACAAAGCACCTGCTTGGGCAGAAGAAGGATTTTAAAATCAACCGCAAGATGTATTCACTCGATCTTTTAATATTAGGAAGACAACTCAGCGCATTTCAATACTCGCCCTGATATCAGGGAATTAGATGATTTACTATTAGACTCATAGTGCAGTTTTGTGAGTCACTTATCAATTTTTGTTATTATAGCAATTAAAGGCATAATTGACGCATATATTAAGAGATATTTGAGTATCATCAATCTATTCTAATGAAAAAAGGCGCCTCTAAAAGAAGCGCCTTCAAACGTTTTTTGGAATACGTTGCTGCTAACTGCGTTCAACTTTGACCACAGTTTTCACAAGAATTTCGTTTCCGATACTGTCGTATACTTTCAATGTGTATGTACCGGGTTGTATTTCGTTCAGTTTTAAAACCTGACCACTTACATGTGTCTGTTGAATAATGGCTTGCCCGGCCGAATTAAATAATTCTATTCGGTACAAATCCCGGTCACCCAGATCCAATGTCAATTCACTGACAAATGGGTTAGGGTAGACGTCATACTTCACGACTTCACCAGATTCGCTATCAAACTCCACGAATCGAATATCTGAATAGTCAACCGTCCCATCAAAATCCACCTGTCGTAGACGATAGTAATTAATTTCGACTGGTGCCTTGTCATCAAAGACATAACTTGAAGTGGAAAATGTTGTTCCTTTTCCATCCACACGGCCAATCGTTCTAAAGTTTCCTCCGTCTACTGATCGCTGCACTTCGAAGTAGTCATTATTAATTTCGGTTGCCGTCACCCAAGATAGGTTGACCATGCCATCGCCTTTTTTGGCGTTGAATGACAAAAATTCAACTGGTACGAGACAATCTGGTTCAAGGTCACCGTAGAGGTAGTCATAGGCCTCTACAAGGTTTCCCATTCCATCAACTAAATATTGAAGATTAATATTGTTTTCGAAATCCAAGCCACCATCCATCCAAGGAGTGGAAGTACCGGGAAACATTGATAGCGGGTCTCGCATGTTATCAAATAATCGAATACCTTCGATACAATCTCCATCAATTGAAAAGGTGAAAAGCAGTACCTCAACTCCAGCAGTAAGAAAGTCAGTATTGACATTACCGCCTGTTAATATTGTTACTGCATAATAATCAAATGAGTCATTTGCCATGGGAGCGTTTATAACTTGATTAATTGTCCAAGTATTCGGATAAACTGATGAAATATTTGAGTTTTCAAAAATATTATCCGGTGCAGATTCGGGAAACACAACTGTAATTTGACAAGATCCATACTGCATAGAATCTACATCGTTATCTGATTTTAAGTAGACCTCATATTGAGGAGGCACAGTTGTTTCATTGTATGCAATCTTTAGGTCCACTATAGAGGTGTCGGCCTGACTTAAAATTGGCCCGAAACATACACATACAATCAATAAAGACAAGATCGATTTCATAATATTTGATATATAGTTCATTATCGTAATTGTGTTATGATATTAAATCCTAAGGAAGCTGCTCCAACATGAAGTCGTAGTTGAATCCAAAGGTAGTATTTAGTGGATAAAAGAGTACGTTATTTAATATTCGGTTGACGTCGTTATTCGCCCCCTGATACTTGGCCTTACCATTCATATCGACATCTCCATTCCAGTAGCCAAATCCAAAGTCAAAGTTAAATCCGTTACTCGAATTATCCGGGTGGAATAATACATCTGCCAGTACCGCATTTGGATCATTGCTTCCTCCTTGATATTTCACTTTACCGTCTTGATTGCTATTACCCGCCCATAATGCTTCTATTCCGCCAACATTAACTTGTTCAACACCGTCATATTCAGATGTATTATTATACGTATCACCTGCTGACATGATCGTAAAGTCGACTAATGTGCCTGAAGCTGTTAATGGAATTGCGGTCGCCGTCATAGCACCCATGTGGTTTCGATGTCTGACACTAACGAAATACTGAGCCGGTGAATTTGACTCAAAGAGAAGAGCAGATACCCCGTCTAAGTCAACAACATCACCATCCCGTTGTACAAGACCTGATCGTGTTGCTACAACATTCGTAGGATCATTGGCATCACGCAATTCGACAAATACCCAGTCAACGATGGCATCAGGTCCTGTTGGGCCACCTAATACGGCCAATGAATCATCGATAGTCTCTGTACCACCGGGTCCAACATGCGAAAATGCTGTGAATGCCGAATAAGGCTCGGTTAACGGAATATATCCGCCGGTCCGTAAGTCATCTCGCATGAGACCATCATCTGTATCAAATAACGCCCCCTGGAGCATGACACGTAAATTCAATCGCACATCAGTAGGTAAGACGTCAACGTATACTGTCGCCGTATCACATTCATTGTCGATGTCGCAGATGAAATAATCGAAGCTATCCAGGCCAAAGAAACCGGGTGCAGGAATGTAATCGATCATATCATCCGTCGGATCGTTCGGCGTGCCATTATCATCCACGAAGACCATGCCGTCACCGGCAGACAATGGATCAACCAATTGAATTGGTCCGTCACTTGGTCCGTCTCCTCCAAAATCATCATTTGGCAAGACATCGATCACAATGGGATCGCCTTCATTCGTCATTTCCATATCATCGTCAACAGCTGTAGGCAAGTCATTCACCGGATCTATAGTGATGATTACGGTTGCCGTGTCACACAATACTGGTGCTGGAACACCATCATCGCAAATAACGTAGTCGAAACTATCGACGCCGTTGAAGTTTGGATCTGGCGTATAATCAATAGTTCCGTTAGGATTAATGACTACCGTTCCATTCATCGGACCAGTGCCTGGAATCGTATCCACGCTCATTGGATCGAGCATACCATCCGGATCCATGTCGTTGGCTAATGGATCAACTGTAACCGGTGTATCCTCATCCGTAGTTGACATATCATCTACGGCTATCGGTGGATCATTGACAGGTGTAACTGTAATGATCACTTCATTTGTATCACATAGTATAGGCACACCGTCATCGCAGACAATGACACAGAATGTATCCATTCCTGTAAAATTCGGATCTGGCGTGTAGGTGAAACAGAGGTCATTTCCAACGAGTGGTTCAACCGTTCCATTTGATGGTTCACAAGCAAGTCCCATTACGGACACATTGTCTCCGTCGATATCAGAAGGGTTAACACACACATCTACCGGTTCATCCTCGGGTGTCATCGTCATTTCATCTGGTACAACAGGAGGATCATTAACGGGATCGACAGTAACATATACAGTAGCCGTATCACAAAGTACAGGGCTTGGCATACCATCGTCGCAGATGACATAATCAAAACTGTCTATGCCATTAAAATTCGGATCCGGTGTGTACACAATGTCGCCTGTTGGCAATATTTCTACGGTACCATTCATCGGTCCTGTACCGGGAACAGTGTCCAAGGTACTTGGATCGATGTCGCCATCCGGATCTTCGTCATTGTCCAAAACGTGAATAGTAACTGGCGTATCTTCATCGGTTGAGGTCATGTCGTCTACAGCAACAGGCGGATCATTGACATCAGTAATGGAGACAAATACTTGCGTCGTATCACAAAGTGGAACCGGCAAGCCTACACCTGTATCACAAACCACATAGTGGAATACATCCGTTCCGGAAAATCCTGGATCTGGCTGATAGCAAATTTCACCTGTCGTACCGTCAATATTTGTTATGGTACCATTCGGTGGTGCAATTATAATTGCGACACTGCTCGGGTCAACGGCAGCATTATCCGCGTTATCATTGTCATTGTCAATCACCACGATGCAAACGGCTTCATCCTCTTCGGTTACAGTAAAGTCCTGATTGGCCACTGGAGGATCATTAACAGGTGTGATGATAATATAAACAGTGGTATCATCACATAACACAGGTGATCCGTTATCGCAAATCTCATATATGAAACTATCCACGCCATTGAAATTTGGATCAGGCGTATACGTGATTTCACCTGTCAAAGGATTGAAGTTTAAGTCTCCATTATTTGGTGTTTGAAGCACGGATAATGTGTTTTCGACGATCATTCCATCTATATCAATATCATTATCAATGATTTCGTCACCAATGTCCATAGTGATAGGTGTATCCTCAGGGGTATAGAATGTATCCGGCAACGCCACTGGAGGATCGTTAACCGGAGTTACTGTAACAATAACTTGCGCTGTGTCACAAAGCACAGGCATGCCGTCATCGCACACCACAATACAGAACGTGTCCATACCATTGAAGTCATCATTTGGCGTATAGATGTAGCATAGATCGGTTGCACCTGGTGTCAACGTACCGTTGTTTGGACCGCATGAAACATCAAGACCGGCGCCTGATACAACATTTCCAACATCGGGGTCAGTCGGATCAACGCAAACTTCTACTGGTGTTTCTTCTGGCGTCATTGTCATTTCATCTGGAACGACAGGAGGATCGTTGTCCTCAACAATTGTGATAACTACTTGAGCTGTGTCACATAGTGGTTGAGGATCAATCACCGTAACATCGCACACTTCATATTCGAATGTATCCATACCGAAGAAATTCGGATCCGGATCGTAGGTAAAACTTCCGTCGTCATTAATGGTAACCGTTCCATTCATAGGATCACTAACTGGAGTGGTGGATGTCATCATTGGATCTCCATCCGGATCGATGTCGTTAGCAATAACTCCTGGAGCGTTAACCGTCACCGGCTGATCTTCCGTTGTTGTTGTAGCATCATCCATAGCAACTGGTGCATCGTTGACAGGCGTAACGGTCACGACTATTTCTGCCGTATCACATAGAACAGGATTACCGTCATCACATACAATTACGCAGAATGTATCCATGCCATTGAAATCTTCATCGGGAGTGTATACATAGCACAAATCAGTAGCGCCTGGGCTTAAGGTTCCGTTGTTTGGACCACATGATACATCAAGTCCGGCACCTGATACAACATCTCCTATATCAGGATCGGTTGGATCAACACAGACTTCAACGGGTGTTTCTTCCGGTGTCATCGTCATTTCATCTGGTGCAACCGGTGGATCATTTCCTGGATCAACTGTGATCACTACTTCTGCCGTATCACAAAGCGGTTGAGGATCAACGATCGTTTCGTCACAAATTTCATAGGAGAATGTATCCATACCGTTGAAATTCATGTCTGGCGTATAGGTAAAGCTGCCGTCATCATTGACGACTACTGTACCATTGCTTGCGTCAGTTATCGGAGTTGTATTAAGGTCGAGTGGATCACCATCCGGATCCGAGTCATTGGTCAATACACCAGGAGCGGATACCGTTACAGGTGTACCTTCATCCGTCGTCGTCGCATCATCAACTGCGATCGGGGCATCATTAACCGGATTTACAGTGACGATTACTTCCGCTGTATCGCATAAAACAGGGTTTCCATCATCACAGACAATAACACAGAAGGTATCCATGCCATTGAAATCAGGATCTGGCGTATAGATATAGCATAAGTCGGTAGCACCAGGTGTGAGGGTTCCATTATTTGGTCCGCAGGAAGCATCCAAACCAGCACCGGATACTACATCGCCAACGTCAGGATCAGTAGGATCAACGCATACT
>JANQSS010000209.1 GCA_028279185.1 Saprospiraceae bacterium
TAACCATGCCCGGTCATTTATATGACTATTAATAACGACTATTCCCAACAAAATTGATCAAAACGCAATAAAATATAATAATTCGCAATTAGAGATAAAAAACTGCACCTTGCATACCAAGGTTGACAATTTTTTCTGGGAAATTAAGCGCTGTAAACTGGAAAAAGGAGATGAAACTCAGAGTATTCTCCAAGTTCCGAGTGACATTCGATACTGCCACCTAAGCCCGTCATAACTCTTTTACAAAAAGATAACCCCACGCCTGTGCCAGAACTTGTATGCTTGGAGGTATACATATCATTAAAAACTTTATGGATTTTTTCTGATGGAATACCCAGTGCCGTATCACGGATAATCAGTGTATTGTACTTATTACCCGTCATAGTTTTGATTTCTATGCTGCCTTTATTGGCAGCATGTATTGCGTACAGGGCATTTTTAATTAAATTAAACAAGACATAAATCATCAACAGCTTAGGTCCGTAAAAATTGAAATCCTGCCGGATATTTACCGTGACCAACTTGGGCTCGTTTGCTGAAAACGGATAACGGCTCAGGGCTTCATTGACACAGGTTGAAATCGTCTGTATCTCATAATCGGTATTATTACTGTGATCGTTGCGTAGATTAGCCAGAATCATATCAATCACGGTAGTAGCCTGAGTAACCTCATTCTCGATACGTTGCAGTGCATCGTTTAACGATTGCAATTGATTGTCCTTGATCCGGGTAATAGAATCGTCGTGCTGTCTGGCAACCTCGTAAGCCTTTAACAGCACAGGTAAAAACTTTTTAATTCCCAGCACATTAAATCGTATACCGGTTAATGGCGTACGCATCTCATGAGCAATATTAGCGCTTAATGACAACATTGAATGCAATTTTTCTTTATCAATGCTCTTTGCTGTATAGCCAGTTAACGTACCACCTACAAAAACTAAAACAAAAGTATGCAATCTTTCGATATAAGCCATAGGCCACTGCGGTTCAGCAGTGGTTAATAGATACGCAATTACTCCAATACATGTACCTAAAAAGTACATTACTAAAACATTTCGCCAATCGAAGACAATTATCATAATGAATAATGCCATCAGGCTATCAAAGAGATATGCTTCACTAGCATTGGTTTTTAACATCATAAAAGTGTGAAAAAAAGGCAATCCATATAACCACACGAAATAGCAATAATGTGGAAAAT
>JANQSS010000210.1 GCA_028279185.1 Saprospiraceae bacterium
CTCCCACCCCCCTACCCCCGCCATTATGAATCAGAGGAATATGGATGGTAGGGAGAATTATCATAACTTTCAACGTAATGCAATCAAAGATAAACCTAAGAAAAAAAATAAATTTAAAAGGAAGGTCGTAGATGGAGCGCGTTCAGAGGGCTGATGGCCTGCCCCGGTGCTTCCTATACTAAGCGAACCGCTGATAGCCTGATACTACAGGTTGTCCCATGTGTTATGATACGTTTAACACTTTTATGTGGCATCACATTATCACTTCGTGCATAGGTATGGTAAGTGTAATACAGCTGGCACGCTCGTAACGCCACACCGGGGCACTATTACAGCCTTGAACGCGGTCAATCTACGACCTTCCTGACCTGATACAAATTTGAGCTCGTATATATGTACCAACTTCTGGAAATTATCCTCTTGGTGGTGTTTGTCTGTGGGTAAAAATGTCTCTTTTTAAATGACTAATACATGAAAAATTACACTGATTTGGCACATATAAAAAGTTCACATTCATTCCCTCATTCTGGATTGCATGACATAATAACGTGTCATATTGATCATCCAGTTTTGCATCCAGATTGTTGGAGCCCTATCTCTTTCCATTGAAGCGAAATTATAGTTTACACAGTGCGTGTGTTCATCACAAATATATATCCCAGAATTTGTGAAAGATGCTACACACGCTCTCTTCGTAAAATCTTTTGTCCACCAATGAAATATTTTAAAAACAAAAGGAAGCGTGTCCAACGGACAGTGGGTTCGATGGATTGAGTGAAGAAGAAGATAAGATAGGTAGGATCTGTGATTCAAACCCATTTATTGCAGCGTGAATGTACACTGTGGTAAGTGGTTCCGTAAACACCAATGTTAACATTGGGCAAGCTTCCTAATTAAACAAAGCATTTTTAAGAATATATATGTTGTAGTTTGATCAATAGAATCTGTGACTGGTGTTGAGTATTCTATCAATGACACACAAAAATAATTACGTAATATTCACAAAGCTGAAATTTATCTCAAAGTATGGTAAACGAGAAACTAATAATTATTTTGGTTCGAATTTTTAATTCTGGATTGTAAAATTCATCAAAATGGAATATGAAGAAGATTTGGTTTTACTCACATCCAGTTTAAATTATTTCAATCGTTCGCACTGTATCTCAACATCGCAAACTCATCCCGCCTAAGTTACATGTATGATATTGAAATGTTAGGCCAGAAACTACTGTCTATCCGTTATTATTTTTTAAATTTGCATTTGTTACAGATTAATTGTATCTGGTATGGAGAATATTGTATCGTAAGAGGCATCAAAGTTTCATAATTTACTGTGAAAGGAAAAGGAATCAGTAAGTTGTTTAAACAATTATCGTTACTTCTACCATAGTTATTGTTGATCCACCACATACCAAACTTTGTGACTTTTGACTGTGGACTGCAATCCAATTGTAACATTTTCGTATGCGAAAATTGACCAATACTTAACTAGTTGAATTAAAATTTGCAGACATGAGTATCTTGTTTAAGGGATACCACCGTATGGTGCACCGATCTTCTCCGTGGTACCCTCATTATCCAGCTGCAATACCCATGTGTGAATGCCATACGGAGACTTTGCGCGAAAAAATAGAGATATTGTCCAATGTGCTCGATGTTTTGAAGAAAAACATTCAATTTCTTCATGATGAGATGGTGGTTATGTAC
>JANQSS010000216.1 GCA_028279185.1 Saprospiraceae bacterium
TCTTCGGCATTGCCTTCGCCTAATAAGAACGTCAGTGGCACAGGGATAAAATGGCCAAACCAGTGTAATACATAGCCTTTATGTTTGAGTTTGACGCAATCATCTTCCCAGATAAACGCCATACGCCAGCCAATACCAAAACGCATAACCTCGACCATCTCATTATCCTTAATCGGTAGCATGCGCGAGTAAAAGCAATACGCCCTGCGCTGTCTGAAATGGAAAACCCGGTTAAACGCAAATGCTCGGCTGTTTTTATCGCTATCAAAATGCACCGTCACCGGGACATTGTTTTCATTATGCGGAGGGACTGTACCCAATAACCAAAATAACGGTGATAACCATTTTAGCGGTCCGGCACACATCACATCGAGTTCGCCTTCAACGGTTGCCCGGTCATTGGTATAGGGCCGATTGGCATAGTGTTTGTGCATCACTGGAGGCAATTCATCCCAGGCATCAGCAAAAATACTTTTAAAGATAGGCTCATCTTTTAAACGCAGGTTATCGATACGCTCTACTTTTTTAAAATGTAGCAATAAATTTCGTACGCCACGCATCCACGGATAGCTTAGAAACGCCAGCGTATCTGACCAGGAAAAGATTCTTATGAAAAAATTGAAAAAACCACTATTCTCGCCGTAGCGAGCCATAAATTTCAGTGCGCCTTTGCCATGATGAAAATGCTCACCATCGTAGATAATCATGCCTTCGTCAAGGTCAAGTTGACGCTCATTAACTTCCTGGATCAGTTCATGGCTTTCTGACTCACGGGCATTCAATAAATGCAATTTGCCATAATCTTGCTTGATTCGTAGCGCCAATGCGGCTGATTTACATAATGGGCACTCACCATCATAGATAAACCAAATGGCTTTTTGAGATTCATCATTCATACCGGTTTAAACACCATCAGAAAAAAGACAACTATCAAACCAATAAAAGCAGGCCAGCCTAAAATAAACCAGATTTTAAAGAGCTTATGGTAATCAGCAGGCAATGGCGTATCGGTTGCCACAGATTCTGCCAGTATTTTTTTGAGTTGAATTTGTATCCAAACTACCGGCAACCAGCAAAACCCGACTATGATGTAAATAATATAGGTCAACACTAACCATAGACTTGACCAGTCATAACCAGCTTTCCATATCAACCAAAAACCGGTTAATGGCTGGATAATCGCCGCAGGAAAGGTAAATAGGTAATCGGCTAATACAGTATTTTTCGCGGCGTAGAGTTTCTCATGTAGATTATCGGTAAAATGCGAACGCAGCATGAAAAAGGCTATACCGATACCTGTACCAAATAGGATTGTTGCGCTAAGAATATGTAGGGCTTTTAAAACAAGATAAACGCTCATTCCCAACTTACTCTCTCTCCACTAGGCTTCAAAAGAAAAGCATATATATTTTTATTACTACCTTTACATAGTAAGCACAATTAAAAAACTAATCATTTTCGTTGTTAACAGCTTTA
>JANQSS010000222.1 GCA_028279185.1 Saprospiraceae bacterium
ACAAAGGCTATATAATATTATCCAGCCATTATTCTATCATCATCCACTGAACTGCTATTAATTTTCCGGGTCAAATTATGTACTAGCTATAAGTGTTGGAAAAAAAAAAAAAAAAAAAAAAACGTTAGGTAGAGATTCCGGACGAAAATTTTTTCTTTTGGAAGGCCAGTGAGTAAATTTTACACAACTAAGCATCAAACTGGTGTTTGTGAACTGGTTCTTGAGATATTTCATTATTAAGTTAATTTTGAATTTAAGTGTACATTTAGGTTACACAAAATTGTCAGCTTTATTTGCATGGAAATTATGTAGTTATCCTCATAGTTCGCTGCACAGTATTAGCTATTTGTACAAATGCAATAGCGTGCAATTAACATTGCTAAAGTTTGGACCTGGATATGCATCACATGTATACACACGCTATCGTACATGTACCACATAGCTAGGCTTGCATAATAATAATATACAATATATACAGTATATTTGCTGGTTGTGTGGCAATATTGACAAAGTGGAAACAGCAGCTTATGAGCTTGTATATTATATTAAAGACGTATTTTAGATGTTGTGCTTTTTTGAAACATTCCTTCAAGCATAATCTGGCTTTCATTAGCACATTTTGTATAGTTCCTTCAGGTCCAGTTAAAACACTTAGATTTTGACTGGGCTGGCACTCAGGATTCCATTGACATATAGAAGTGTATATTTTGGCCGAACTAGAAGCAGCACAGGCAGTGGAAACATATTATTATACTTAACTTACTAATACCATGTGTTCAATACTAGTAGCAGTAAAAGGGAAATATTTTATGCCGTCGCAGCTGAAGTCCGGAATCACTGTACTTCATCTTGCTGGTCCAGTTTAGTATAATAGTAGTCTCACCTTAATTTTGAATATTTGCAACGTTTACTTAGAGCGTGATATTGCGACAGCTCCATATAGCATTATAATAGCTATAGATCATAGCTAATCAACGTGGTCATAGCTTTATGAGACTGCCACGGCGGCCTACGGGAAAACACGGCATTTGCGTTTTTTGTATGTCAGGTAAAAAATTATCAAAGTCCAGCTGGTATCATAATCATGTCAAAGAACCCTGCTTCTAACTGTTACCGTCGTCTAGTTGTAAGTTAGAAAGGCGAAAAAAGCCTCCATTTCGAGCTACCTTGTCTGTACAACTGCCGTGTACGGAGCCCGTTGCTAAGGGCCATTCAATAATTAGAATTTGCGCGAGCGGGCTATCTAAGTACAGCTAGATTCGTCGAACTACTGTACGTTCGCTCACCTTTTAAGCTCTTTAGGCATCGAAGAAGAAACGGCTCTTGTTATCGACGACGACGAAGTTCGACCATTGAGTTCATTTGGAACAGCTCCGCCCAAGTCCATTTAATTGTTTTCCGGTTCAGACGTAGTATACGGAAACGCCATACGCGTGCATAGCAACGTCCTTTTAGCACCGTTTAGGGCGGGTGTGGCGCGATCCTGAACAAAGCGCGCTAGCTCCTAAGCGAAGC
>JANQSS010000202.1 GCA_028279185.1 Saprospiraceae bacterium
ATAGAACTCCTGTTCATATTGATACCCTTAAAAGATGTTTAATAATATTTATATAGTTAATGATTATAATTGGGCGCAAACTTTAACAGTTTCAATTTATTGGTTCAATATGATTATTCTGGTTATTCATAATAAAACTAAACGTAAGACGTTATTAAGCTAAGCTCATTTCTTATAAAGCATAAAATTATTATTTTCTATAGAGTAAGAATAATCTGTTGAGTAATCGAATTTTTGAAATCCTAAAGATTGATAACAACAAATAGCTTTCTAATTAGAATTGAACACAATTAAAGCTGAGTTATCCCCATAAAATATTAGATTAACTCATTGAAAATTAGGAAGGTAAGTAGAACTTTCATGGTATGTTCTCGATCAAATTGAATCATCACAAACAGTTTGACAAAGAAACCACCATGAAAGAAATAAAATTATTACATAAAAAGTTGCAAACTGCATGTCCTTCTATGCATGCCTATAGATGTGAAAGTTTGATGGTTGCAGTTATCTCAGCGATGACAAGTCAACAATTAACAGTAACAGGTTTAGGGAGAAATATTAAATCTCAGTCTAATACCGTGACCAAGTTTGATATTAAAAGAATGGATAGGCTAATAGGTAATCCATACTTACACGATGAACGAGTTCGATTATATCATTATATGGCTCATCAGTTTATCGGTAAGACACAACACCCTGTATTGTTAATTGATTGGTCTCCTATACCAGGCCAAGAAATATTCCAGTTGTTAAGGCTTTCTATTCCAATGGAAGGAAGAAGTTTAACGATATATGAGCAATCTTTTGAAGAAAGCCAGTTGAATAATAGCGAGGTTCATCAGAAGTTCATTGAACAGGTAAAATTGATATTACCTGAAGGATGTGAGCCTATCATTATTTCGGATGCGATATTTAAAACCCAATGGTTTCAAGCAATTGAAGCAATGGGTTGGTATTGGATAGGCCGAGTGAGGGGCAATATTCAACTATCAAAAGGTGGAGGTATTTTCCACACCTGTACAAAATTCATGAAAGAAGCAACGAGAAAAGCCAAAAGTCTAGGTCAGTTATTCTATAGCAAACAACATCAACATCCATGCATAGGTACTTTGTACAAAGAAAAACCGAAAGGCAGGACGAAAAAGAAAAAGCGTGGCGGTAAATCCAAAGATGGTAAAGATATTTATCATTCAAATAAAAGCCAACAACCTTGGCTACTGGTTTCTCATTTACCTAAACCTTATCAACAAGCAGAGCGAGTGGTAAAGCTTTATCGTCTAAGAATGCAAATAGAAGAAGGTTTTAGAGATAGCAAGAATCAACAATATGGTTTAGGACTTAATCAAGCAAAATCAAGAAGTCCTCAACGTTATGACAATTTATTACTGATTGGTGCGTTAGCTTTATTTGTCATGTGGTGCATAGGTCAAGTAGGCATTCAAAAGTGCTACCACCATCAATTACAAGCCAACACAGTCAGAAATAAAACGGTGTTATCGAATATTTATCTTGCTATCCAAATGATTGGTGATTCACGTTACCCAATCACAGCAAAAGAATTTATGAATGTATTCCTGTCGATATCTAGTTACGTACAAACTGTTGAGAATGTGCCGTAATTTTGTGGGGATCACTCAGTTGTAAGTCACCATTATCACTTACGCCAACTGCATCATTAGAAGGGTTGATATCAAGGCCAGTCCACATGACACCAGCTCTATCAGCACCAACGTCAACATTAGTGGTAATGACACCTTTGATTACGCCTTC
>JANQSS010000230.1 GCA_028279185.1 Saprospiraceae bacterium
TGGCCCTGTCACGCATCATTTTATTCTGAATGGAGAAGTGAATTTCTGGCACAATATTCCCTTTCCAATTTGGAGAAGGGGGATATGGATCTTCTGCACCTACATCTATTTCATCCTTAAGGACGCTATAATTGATCGCTCTTTCCAAGCATTCCCTTATCGTTAGCTTTGCTGCTATTTCAGCCTCGCTCATTCTAGGTGTTGTCTTAGTGTGCATCTAGAATATTACATCGCTATTGTGAGTGTCAACATTATTAATGAACATGCGAAGCTATTATTCACATTCCAAACGAGCAACTACTAAATTAGTAACTATAAGCTTGATTAATTCGATTAAGAAGCTACTTTTTCATTATTTTGTGGGTTATTGGCTTCTGTGGGCAGGTATGCGTAAGCGCCCGGGCGTGTGATTTATTTTAGTTAAATAAAACAGACGCCCGAGCCTGTACGAGCAGTTATTTGCAAAAGTATCTATTTACACTAGGTTTCAGATCGTCGTTGAATTTTTCGCGAAATACTTTGAAAAATAAAAATAAAAAAAAAATGTTTTTCCCATGATCCTTCAGTTCCCGCCAAAAGCCGCCATTTTGTCTCTTTTGTTACAGATTGTGAAATTTCTTAATTTTGGACTATTTTCAATCAAGATGACCCAGGAAAGCTACAAATTGGACAAGATTTTGGAGGTGGAGGACCGTATATACAACGACGAGCTAAAGCAAATAGTAAGTAGCCAATTTTCTTGGTTTAATACGAGCAGGTAAGCGTTCACGCTCGGGCGTGCCAATTTACTGGTTATTTTAATCCACACGCTCGCGCGCTTACGAGCACCTGCTCTTACAGTTGTTTCTATCTACAGGGCTTCAAGGACGGGTCTTATACCCACGAGTCTGCAGTACACATCATGCGCCATGCTGAAAAACGTTTGGATGAGGAACTCCCTCCTTCTAAGCTTCGTAGTGGTTATATGGTCGGAAAATGGACCAAAGATGACTACCAAGCAGGAACTAAAGCTAAGGTACTCCTTTCTACACTGTTTTTCATACTTACTTCTCAGTTTTCGTGGTATAATTCCCAAAAATAAGAGATTTTTGCAATTTCGCAATGACTTTGCTGTTTTTCTGTGCACAGACTCTCCTCCGTCTAAACGAGGGTCTTTATTACGCACTTAAGTGCCAACTAGTGCAAAATTTGTAATTCGTCAATTAGTGTAAAAGAACTCCATCGACGAGCAGGTATTTGTTCACGCTCGGGCGTGTGCCTTTTCTAATCGTTTAAATGCAGACGCCCGGGCGTGTACGAGCAGGTATTCACCTCTCTTTGTTT
>JANQSS010000240.1 GCA_028279185.1 Saprospiraceae bacterium
GGTCACTCATCAAAAGTAAAATATATGACGGGCTTCCATATATTGACTTGCTACTTAAAAATATTGCTGTGTCAGCAGCATTATTTAGACTTCCTCTGAGTTTTACCGATATAGTTAGCACTTGAATTTGGGTAATATCAGCCATGCATCGGAAGGAAGTGCAATTGCATGAAAACATGCCCACAGGTAGAATATGAAGTCGTGGAAACATCTCTGGTGATAATTTGATCCTGCATGCACAATGGGAAAACTAGAGACTCAGAATTTTCAGTTTCACATTGAATTTGTTGTATAATCAATATTTTGTGTGGGCAGTTTTGTCGACCTTCCTCACGTAAAGATGAAATCAAGAATCACGTTTGAGCTCGGCTTAGGCAGCGATTCATTATCTACGTGCAACGTGTTGGCGACGATCAAGCGGAGCGACAATTCAGAAGCGCTTATTGTCCACGTCCGAGGCAACCAGGAGCCAATGGAGACAAGAGCTTAGCATAGCCAGTCAGTGATCCATCCGAACCAAGCCACTATTATAATATTATATAGCAACTCGGTTGCAACGAAGCCTGCTTCGAGCAACGTACGAGGAGCCAGTAGACGAGAGAAGTGTAATAATAGTCAATCAGACACTGAGCGTCTATATTTTAACGAGTAACAGCGCGATAGCAGCGAAGCTTTTTCCAGTTTGCTTCGAGTTCAGTCCAGCAACTAGGTCCGAGTCAATCAGCCTCAAGCTACTACTAATATGGGCAGGTTTTCGCATAGTCGTGGGCGTGGTCATAAATTTTCGTCGCGCGCTATGCTATGATCAGAAACAAATCCTGGCCGATGTAGCAAACTTCTTGTAGAGCAAGGGAGAGTATTTCCAGACGGAGGCAGTTACCGGACATTTAACACATAATTATGTATATAAGGTAAACCGTATCACGTAATCGTTTACAATTTGCCATGAGGTTGGGGCCATGTAAGTGCTATCTAGATCTCATTTTTTTTGTAGGGTGCACTGCAGCCTTACAGAAGCTGTAGAGCACCAATCTAAACAGTGGCATCTCTATTTTTACTTTTACTCAAAATCCATTTTGCAAGGGTAGCTAAGATTTTGCAT
>JANQSS010000254.1 GCA_028279185.1 Saprospiraceae bacterium
TTCATGAATGGAGTTATTACATCTTTTTCAAAGATGTTGAGCAGCAAGCTCTTACCTAGTCCCTCTCCAGTGCACCACAAAGTGAAGGCAGTTTTTGCCCGAAGAGTGTAACAATCTCTTGTGATTTGTCTCAACAATGGTTCCATACGGATTTTGTAAAATTAATGTAAAAGCAGATTGCTTTCCAGATCAGTGGAAGTGTTACTCTTGTAGGAATAATATTAACTGAAAATGTCACGTAAATCTAATGTAATTCCTGGCAAATATTGAAAAATTTTTCTCCATACAATTGGAATAAAAAGTGGCATGCATGTTTTCGCATTGACACCAGGAACAATGTGAGTGATCGGAACGTTTTATAGGCATGCTGATCATGAATTTTCTAACAGTTTATTGCTGTTTACTATGATTTAGCTGCTCAAAGATGACATTCACTTCTCCATTTGAAAGCCACACACAGTGTACTTTCTCTGCGAAATAAGGTATCTGAAGCAAAAGAGTAGAAAACACATAATTCACAAAGGCCCACAGCACTTGTGAATAGTCATTGGAGAGCTTGAATACAAAAAATGGAAAACGTTCCCCCAATGCTTTACACAGTCTTACACTGAAGCGAAGTAATACAATTTTTCAAAGGGCTTACTTTCCTGCCATTACAGGGGTCCAGGAGTCACCACTCTCTTTTTAATGCGCACATGATTTTTTTTTTCAATTTTTCTTTTCGGATTATTAGATATTCAGTATCTAATAATCCGAAAAAAAAATTCGAAAATTTTGTGCCATCCTACGTTTGTATTCAAATGATTGGACACAAGTTATATGCATTGTGATGGAATGCACGGACGAAACCTACATATCATTTTGAAGTTTATGAAGAGGTCTATTTCGTGCTAGCATCAAAATTCATTTTTATTGAACTTGGTTACACTGTCTGACATAGCTATCTAATGCATTATCTTTGTTTTAACTAATTGCCGTCCGGAAATTGATTGAAGCACAGTACTGAGCCTGAACTGCGTTGTTAACCGCAAAAATTTACATTTGCAGTCAATATTTCAGACAATACTAGTGGAAGAGTGGAAGGTTTGGAATCTCGATTACTGGAGCTGTACGATGTTCACAGCCACTGCAATTTTCGACCTCTCCTCTTTTCTTTGATGTGGCGCCGCGGTGCATTGATCTCTCCAGCTCAACTCAGGTTTGCAAATAGCACAGAGACTGAGGAATGTACTATGCAAGTTCGAGATCGAGAGGTAGTACCGTTCGTCCAGTACCCGCGTCCGAAAATCGGTCCGGCCGACTATTGGTCGCTTACTCTAA
>JANQSS010000262.1 GCA_028279185.1 Saprospiraceae bacterium
GTATTTTAGTGGGAAAATAAATAATTAAGGCCAAAAACTGTATGAAAATGAAAAATTCGGGCCCATATGAGGGGGTGCGTGCCGGGCATGCACCCGCCTGGATTCGCCAATGATTATGGCATAAATCGGCTACGAAATTTAGTTTCATATATTGTGATTCGATCTGTCAGAAATACCAATTTGTTGAATCCCTTAATACTACACATTATTTTCCGAGACAGATGTAACGTATTGTAAAATGTGATTCATTTAGGTTTAAAGTTCACACGAGGCAGCGGGGAAAGGCAAGCGGTCGGGCGGGCATTCTGCTGACAACGGGGATATTTTTGCGCACCGTCCTCAGGCTCAGCCAGATACAGCTAAATACGATGAGTTTGACTCGATAACTATGGCAACAAAATTATTTTGTTTGACAGGAATCACTAATTTCTTATTGAGCTGACCTTGTCATTTTCGAATACTTTCTTTTATTAACTTGCGTTTCCTATTAACCATTATTGACAATTAAAAAATTATCATGCCCCATGCGAACCCTACCTAACTTCGTAACGTCTAAAATATACGAGTTTGTAAGCAATGTAATTTTAAGCAAGTGTCCCATAGCATATCTATCTACGTTTACGTTGTTAATAAATATATGTAACTAAACTGTAAATATGAGCATAGTATAAAGAAAAAGCTTACTTTGAAAAAGGTCGTTTCATATTTATGGTTAAGTTTATCGTAATGTAGATGTGATGCTTTGGCAACCCACAAACGGTAAATAAAAATGAACTTACCTTCGTGATGTATTTATGAAAGTTTAAGTCGATTGTAGCAATGACAGGATTTAGCCTAGTCAGAAGAATCAGAAGAATCGTCTGTTCCCTTTTGCAGTAGTGTTAGGCAATGAGCCTCGATCAAATGTATTAAGTATGAGCAGAAGTTCTCGTGGAATTCGTCACTGATATTTATAGCAATGTTACACTTGCTGTGGTGATCTCGACGTCTTTTGATGAAGATTTCAACTTTGCACCCATATGGTTTTCTTCTGACCTGTGCAGCGACACTTATTTCTGTATTGACTGTCTCCAAACGTTCAATAGTCTCTGTAATAGCTTGCCCTATACGTCTAGTGACTGACCAAGATCTTGATCTACTGATTTTGCCAGAACAAGTTCTGCTGGTACTCATTGTGGATACTTGCGCAAAGTGTTCGTTGAAAATCATGTTTTCAACGTTATGGTTTCTAAAAGTAAACCGGAAGCACTTTAATAAACTAAACATAGACGCGAATTATTATGAAATGATGATACAACAGTGATATAATTCCCAAAAATTAAAATTCATTATCTCCAGTATTTCTGAGAATAATTGGTATCTAAAAATTATTTGAAAGTTTACTAAATTGAGTGCGGAACACTTCTTAGAGAATACAAACGAGTACTAACTTTGGACCAATCAGAGAAGGAATTGTGCAATCCGGTTTGCGTCCACCCAACGTTCACATGACGAACCTGCGCCATCTTTAAGGACGAAAAAGAAAATATTCAATCCAACATTACATGCTTTCTTCTATGCCCAAAGAGTTCAATAGGTGCAAATAAGGTAAGCTAATATTTCCATGTATGATGATTCGTAAAGATAAAGAAGGGATGAATTCGTGAAACACTGATAAATTAACCCCAAATGGTTACGCTTTTTGTAAAATCTGAATGTGCAGCTGCTTGAATTTCGATAAATCAGGAAGAATTAGATAGCCGGAAAAACATAGTGAACTCTTATACTGATTTCTTTTCAGCCTTTTCAATAGCCCTATTACATTAAAGATTAAAAGAAAAGCAAATATGTGGTAAAAATAAAGGACAATTTCGACGTTACTCCACTCTCCCTTATATTTGGGTATTTGAATATTTACGATTTGAAAGCGTCATTTCAAACCCATGATCACTAGAAGCATAGCATGGAAATATTTTAGGACTTTTGTGCTATTTACTGTGTAGTAGGTATTACATGTACCGTACCATGTTTAAATAAACTCGTGCCTGCAGCAGTAGTAAAAGTAGGGCGCGAACACATGCAGTGCATGGGTACAAAGTACACACAAATGTGCAGAAAACACACTGCAGCACTGCTGATTGGAATGTGATTAATTGCAGATGCATTGATGGATGTCACTATGATCATCGTACTTATAAGTGGTAGAAATATTTGTTATTCTAAATTTACAAATTGTTACCCTTCAGGAGAAAGGAGATGTCGGAGAAACGAAAACGAAAATCTCACAAAGAGGAGTCCAAAAAGAAATGTGAATCGTCCGA
>JANQSS010000290.1 GCA_028279185.1 Saprospiraceae bacterium
ACCAGCAACAGTATTATTGTCATGACAACCACAGTCACAATGGTCACAATTGCATCTAGTATGAATGTAGACAAATATTTCATTTAAGAGAAGTAACTAGTTGTTAAACTGCACTTAGAACGGTCTCTGATTATGGTCAGATACAATTTAGCATGAAATTCATCAATTTTCAACTGCTAATTTAGGCGCCTAAAAATACAAGAGGTTCGTTATGGTAATGAGATGAAATGTCAACTCTAGTACTTCAAGAATAAACCACAATTAATAATTATCCAAATAGGTGGTACAACCGCAATTAACCACACCCTCCTGAACATTATTTCTAGCTTCCTAATATTGTTCTTCCTAATAATGTTCTTGCAAGCTTCAGCTGAATCGAAAGAAACCTTGGAGGATACTCTTGATTTTCACTGTGCCAATTTTGAAAACAATATTGTAGTAAGTAAGACGTTTGCAAAAATGCTGCTTTGATGGCACGATCTCTCACACGTAGCCAAAAAACGAAGGCAGCTATAAACAATCTCTGTGAAAGGTCATTGATAATCACTCCTAAGGTTCACTTTTCATTGTTCATTGTTTAACCTTCAAAACTTCCTCGGAAACAGGATGGGGTTGGGGAAAAATGAAATGCCATAGCAACCAGGAAAATGAGATTAGAAAATAGGATTAAAGCGGAAAAAAAATTACACACTAAGTAAAAAAAAAAATGCAGGGAGGTGGATTAGGAGCACTAGGAGCAAAAATTTGTACATGAGCATGCAGAATGGGTCGAAAATAAAAATTAGACCAAAAAGAATTTTGATTCACGCCTTAGAATCATTAAAGTTATGGCACTTTAAAGTTTTCCCATAATATGCTTGTATGTATTTGCAACGTTTTACGCCCACGCATTACATGATGGGCGTGGTCACGTGTAGACACGGACGTCACGACCTATACCTGATTTGCTCAAAATTGCACTATGGGCAGCCTGGCTGCATTGGGTGGCTCTGTTGCACCGTATAGGCAATGATTATCTGTGCTATGTGGACATTTCCGGACAACTCCAAGGT
>JANQSS010000291.1 GCA_028279185.1 Saprospiraceae bacterium
ACCAGCAACAGTATTATTGTCATGACAACCACAGTCACAATGGTCACAATTGCATCTAGTATGAATGTAGACAAATATTTCATTTAAGAGAAGTAACTACAGTAGTTGTTAAACTGCACTTAGTGCACATAAGAACAGTCTCTGATTATGGTCAGATACAATTTAGCATGAAATTCATCAATTTTCAACTGCCAATTTAGGTGCCTAAAAATACAAGAGGTTCGTCATGGTAATGAGATGAAATGTCAACTCTAGTACTTCAAGAATAAACCACAATAATTATTAATAATAATCCAATTAGGTGGTACAACTGCAATTAACCACGCCCTCCTGAACATTATTTCTAGCTTCCTAATTTTGTTCTTCCTAATAATGTTCTTGCAAGATTCAGCTAAATCAAAATAAACCTTGGAGTATACTCTTGATTTTCACTGTAGCAATTTTGAATAAGTAAGACGTTTGCAAAAATGCTGTTTCTGCACTTTTGATGGCACGATCTCTCACAGGTATATAGCCAAAAAACAAAGGCAGCTATAAACAATCTCTGTGAAAGGTCGTTGATAATCACTCCCAAGGTTCACTTTTCATTGTTCATTGTTTAACCTTCAAAACTTCCTCGGAAACAGGAAGGGGGTTGGGGAAAAAAATGCCATAGCAATCAGGAAAATGAGATTAGAAAATAGGATTAAAGTGGAAAAAATTACACACTAAGTAAAAAAAAAAAAAAAAAAAAAAATGCAGGGAGGTGGGTTAGGAACACTAGGAGCAATAAGTTGGACATGAGCATGCAGAATGGGTCGAAAATAAAAATTTGACCAAAAAGAATTTTGATTCACGCCTTAGAATTAAAGTTATGGCACTTTAAAGTTGTCCCATAATATGCTTGTATTTGCAATGTTTTACACCCATGCGTTACGTGATGGGCGTGGTCACGTGTAGACACGGACGTCACGACCTATACCTAATTTGCTCAAAATTGCACTACGGGCAGCCTGGCTGCATTGTGTGGCTCTGTTGCACCGTATAGGCAACGAATCTATCTGTGCTATGTGGACATTTCCGGACAACTCCAAGGTTTGATAGACCTTCTCCGTGTGCGCCCAGCAGCCCAGAGGTCTAGCAGCTAGACTGCATGTTGCTCTGTTTACCCCATTTGCAAAAATTGCACTATGGTGCCTCAGTGTGGCTCAGTATGTAGCTGCAGTGTGTGTTGCTTTCTGGACTTTTTTTTTTTCCTGCTTAGTACCAAATTAGTAAATTACGTATATAGAAAAAAATGTTTGGACAATAATTTTATATGGGCACGCAGAATGGTTCAAAATTAGAATTATAATCTAAATGGATTTTTATTCACATCTTTAAAATTAAAGATACACCCCCAAGAGTGTCTCCCATATGTTTGTATAGGGAAGCCGTATTAGCAACGTTTCTCGCCCACGCGTTACGTCGCGGGCGTGGTTTAACGTGACGACCATTACCCGATTTGCACTAAATTGCCCTATGGGTGCCTGCTTGCCAAGTGTGGCCCATGTAGCTGCACTGTGTGTTGCTTTCTGGAAGTTTTTTTTTTTTGTTTTTTCTGCTTAGTGTGTACTGTGTAGGTACCTTGAAAAAATGTTAATATACCTTGGGGTGGGGGGGGTTACTACTGAGTACTGTGGACTCTCTATTAATGGACACTCCCAATAGTGGACTTCTACCGAATAATGGACACTGCTCTATGCACCAAGTGAAGTCTCCATAGATACAATGTAATAGTAGCACCTGAATAGCGGACAACCTCCAAGTTCCGGACAACGGACACTAGTGATATAGTTACATGCAAAAAATGTTCCGACTAACAGAGCCGTATAATGGCCACGTCCCTTTCAGGTTATTGTGATATAATATGTAGCTATAACTGAAGTGAGACAGCATGTACATCCACGCCCTTTATGTAACTAGCTTCTTGAATTCCTTGCTGAGATCCATAGAGTCTGTAAATGCAGAGAACTTCCAAACTGCTCTGCGGTTTACACC
>JANQSS010000317.1 GCA_028279185.1 Saprospiraceae bacterium
GCCAGAGGGACCAGCGGGCGTTAGATAAGCTTGTTGAGTCCAACTGTTCGCATTGCGGGTAAATACGTGCACCGCCTCGCGATAGCCCCCCACCGCCAAGGTATTACCAGCATCATTCAAGCTAACCGACAAACCAAGCCCGACTCTAAAGCCATGACGATTCGTTTTCAGGTAAGCTTGCTGTGTCCAGGTATCATCGCTACGATTAAACACATATATTGCACCCGAATCAATAGCACTGTTATCGAGTTGATTACCATCCACACCGGTAGCATTAACAAATCGTAAAAATAATAATTAAACTGAAAATTTGCATGTAAGTAATATTATGTAACCATTTCCAGAAATTTATAAGACTTTTTAATGAACTCATCGGTAACCCTAAACCATCAATACCGTGTGGTGAGATTCGCATAAAAATTCCTCGCTCAATTTAAAATCTAAGAAATTCAATAATATATTAAGGCTGCTTGATCAATATATAATCAAGGAGTATTACCTTTTAAAATCAATTACTAAAAGCACACTTGGATATTAGTAAACACAGAAGAACTACAGCAAATCTCTCAACAAACTTCTGCAGTAGAAATGCCCCATACAAACAAAGGCATTGTCAGCAAGCATTTACCTTCCTCCCTTTTCATATGTTAGAGTGGGGTTTATATAGAAATCCTTAGCACAATTTAAGAAATTCAGTAATATTTCTAAGAAGGTTGTATGACCAATGTATATAAAAAAGGGGGAATTACCCCCCTTTGTTTATATATTATTAAAAGCGCACAAAATAGAGTCATCATATTTTATGTGCTAGGGATATTATTGCCAGTCAGCATTATCCCAGTTGAAATTATCCCATTCGGCATCAGATGATGGCGGTGGTAGTGCTCCATCGTTACCATCACCGCAGCCAACCAGTAATAATATGCTAATCAATAGAAATAATTTAATTTTCATTCGTTTCTCCTTATAACAAGAAGGTTAAAAGAGAAATATTATTAAGGCTGAAATCTTTCATTGATCAAGTCTCCACTCACAAACGGTGTCCCAGCAACACTGCCTTGAGTAGAACCGTTGATACGATAATAAACCACTTCTCCTCTTGTCTGGGCACCAAATACAGGATCAGTATAAGGAGTTACTCCATTACTTTCATTAAGATCTAAAACAAACCCTATGCCTTTCGCAAGAAATCGGATGCGATTTAATTTCGTGAAATTCGCCACTACA
>JANQSS010000005.1 GCA_028279185.1 Saprospiraceae bacterium
AGCTTTAAGAGGATTAGTCTATGAGCATACAACCTAGTTATTTACCTGAAGTGCGGGAACGCGCCATTCGGTTAGTGTCAATCTCATCAATGCCATGACTATAATTACTGGGAAAGGTCAACTACTGCATAATTTCACGTGAATGTTTCTTTATCGGGCAAGCTGATAATCTGCTCTGCTGGAATCGGATTCCCAGACCTCGGTGAGCATCGTTGGATACTGCGCTACTGTGCTGATCTTAAACGCAGTTGGTGCCGATGGCCGAACTCGAACCGGCACGAGCTAGGCTCACTACCCCCTCAAGATATATGAGCAGTTGTTATTTTATTTCTCTTTATTATCAATTAGTTACGGGGCAAAGGTTTTAAACAATCAATTCAGTTCCTGACTCAGGATGACAGCATTCCAACCACCTAGTTCGAAGCCATTATTCTAGCTTCGGAACGTTATAAATATCAATAATTTACAAATTTTAATTTTGGGTGTTTACTGTATTTATTTCTATCAAAGCAATGGAATAATTCCCAATGAATTCCCATCACAAAAAATGAAATATCTTCTCTTTAAAAGTCATGATCTGTATCATTTAAAGCTTATACGTAGATGTTAACTAAATTCGATAAAACAATGTAGTTAATTCTAACCTCGTCCAACATATTTCTGTTCTTTCAACATAATGATTGACTCTAATATTGTCACTTCTTTTGGCAGTCTAGAAATATATAAGACATATTCTGCAACATCCTCCGGCGACATCATTGGAACTCCCTTGCAATCTGGGTTCGTTGGCTCTCTTTCGACTTTAACCATTCCAGGATGTATACAACAACAGTCAATGCCATATTCTCTCCCTTCCAAAGCAACCACTTGTGTCAAACCCCATAGTCCATGCTTCGCCGAAGAATATGCAGCAGAATTAGGGCGAACGCGCTTCGCTGATGTTGATCCGATATTAATAATTCGACCCTCCCTTTGTCTTTTCATGATCGTGAAAGCATATTTTGTACATAGGAATGGCGCTTTTAATGTTGAATCCATGATGCTTTCCCAAAGCTCAATAGATAAATTATGGATGGGAGCACTACCGAATCCTCCTGTGCAATTGATCAGAATATCCAAATGTGGAAATTGTGTCGAAACAGATTCAAATACTGATCGCACATGTTGCTCTATTGCTAGATCGGCCTCTATGGCTAGCGCGTATCCCCCCTTTTTTATAATGTTATTTGCTACTGATTGTAATAAAGCTATTCTTCTTGCGATGATGATAATTTTTGCACCTTC
>JANQSS010000018.1 GCA_028279185.1 Saprospiraceae bacterium
TTGCATGATTGGCTTATTAATCATCCAAAATTTGGTCCGCTGATCCTAAATTGGCAGCGCTATGGTGCCATTGATCGGCGTACAAAGATTATTGCGTTAACCGTAATGGTATTGACACCAGTCATTACATGGTTAGTGGGTGCATCAGTGTGGGTAGTGGTGACCCAGATTGTAGTACTTTCCTGCTCTGCGGTTTTTATTATTACGCGCCCAGAGGGGTATTCAGCCCCCAAGACTGAATGTAACTGAATAACTTAAGTTTTATAACATTCCAGGTATTTGCACCGTTTTAAACTCACTTTTATCAAGTGCTAAGTCTGGGTATTGAAAATTCTCATAAATCAGCAAATTAATGTCTGGGTCACTTTATCGGGCTGATGCTATTAAAATTTAAAACTGTAAGCGAGAAATTAATTCAATAGAGTCGCTGATCCGAAACAGATCAGCGATTAAGATTTATAAGTTTAATGATGCTGACAGATAAAGAAGTATTGTGGTTAGGCCACATCATTACTCAATATCTGCAGCAGTACGCTCACCAAACTTGTCGTTTAAATAGAGAATCGCATTAGCATCATCACCGGCGCGTTCAATCAAGGCCAGGCATTCGCTGACATTTTTTTCTTCTTCAACCTGCTCATCCACAAACCATTGTAAATGGCTGATGGTGGCATGATCATTTTCTTTTGATGCCAACTCATACATTTTATCGATTGATTTGGTGTTGTCTTGTTCTTGCTTTAAGGCGACTTGAAATACGTGTAGTGGCGAATCAAAATGCATTCTTGGGGCTTTAATGGTGTCCAGGATGACTTGACCGTCTCTATCAAGTAAATATTGGAATAATCGCATTGAGTGAGCAATTTCTTCCTCGTACTGGGCACGGCACCAGCTGGCAAATCCAGTAAGATTTTCGCTTTCGAAATACGCACTCATGCCCAGGTATATATAGGCCGCCGACTGCTCTTGATTAATTTGCTGATTAATTGCATTTTGAATGTTGATTTTCATGCCCGTGTAAATAGTTGAATTGAAACAGGAAGATTCTATCAATAATTCCTAGCTGGTCAACGCTGAATAAAAAATACTCCACCTGAGAAGCAAGGGCGGGGTATTCGTTCCAGCTTAATGCGCCAATCTCTTTGTTTGTTGCTAAGATTGAATATCCCGGCATTTAATTTCAAGTTTTTTGTAATGTAGTCCATTGATAAAGCAACCACGGCAGAGTTTGAACAATCGATGAGCAAATCGGCCCTTTGGCCTCACTGGCGATTCTGGTAATCGAAGTGTTCATAATTATTTCCTGCTACAGATTGAAGGGGCAGGGATTATTTAGATGCAAATCTTAAGAAAAAATTAGCAACCGGAAAAAAATATTACTGCAGCCGTTGCTGTGAAATTGGGTTTTTAAAAAAATTTATTATTTTTCTATGGTCTAGTATTGAGCGTAATCATGTAAATAAGAATCATTCATGATACTCTACGTCTCCCGATAATATAGATTCAAG
>JANQSS010000106.1 GCA_028279185.1 Saprospiraceae bacterium
GCATATGTTATTGACGCTGCTGATAAATATAGCGTAGTTCAATTAAAACAAAATGGTGATATTGACGAAAACTTTTTACTATCCCTTTATATTTCAAGCGATTTTGAATCAACAGGTTTAAGTCAGAACAGAGCCTTACCTTTATCAAACGGAAATATAATAGTTGGAACAAGCCGAAGAGGACCAACTCATAATGTAACCGTTCCTTTAGGTCTTTTACCAAATGGAACAAAGAATGACTCTTTCAGTCCCACATTAAATTCCGGTGAAAGAGATTCTGTTGGGTTTGATTTGGCAATTCAACCAGATGACAAAATAATCGTTGGTGGTAGATTTACTGTCGGAGATATAAATAATAGCTTTGTAAGAAGTTTCGTCGCACGACTGAATTCCGACGGCTCAACTGATAATACATTTAATCCAACCTACAGCGACGAGGAAGACACTTTTGTAGTAAAACTTTTGCAAAATGGGCAAATTCTTGCCGTAAGACGAAGCACAGTATTTTTAGGGGGGCAGCCAAGTTATATAACCCGATTCAATACTGACGGAACTATTGATAATTCGTTTGATAACTCAATGAAAAGCAACGGGCGAATTAACACAATAGCCGTTCTGCCAGATGGAAAAATTGCAGTTGGTGGTAAATTTACCTCATACAATAATCAACCACGTAATAATTTTGCATTGCTCAATGCTGATGGAACATTAAATCCAAGAGTAATTTCAACTGATGGCGAAATTTTTTCCATAACAATAGACTCTGAAAATAGAATGCTAATCGGTGGAAACTTTGAAAATATTAGCGATGGTCAACAAACCGCTAATATTTCATATGTCGCCAGATTAAATAGTTTAACCGAAAGCGTTAATAAAGCTCCTTACGACTTCGATGGTGATGGAAAGTCTGATTTGTCAGTTTTCCGCCCTAACAATGGGCAATGGTGGTATTTGAGGAGTTCTGATACATCAAATCGTGTTTACCAATTTGGTGCTGAAACAGATAAACCTGTTTCGGGTGATTTTACAGGCGATGGAA
>JANQSS010000107.1 GCA_028279185.1 Saprospiraceae bacterium
TGAGGTAAGTACTATCGTCGTAGCTGGCCTTGTCTGTACAGCTCACTGCCTCACTATTCAAAATTAAATGAAGCACTAAAGTGTAAAACCCTCTGCGCACACAGCATCCACTGCTTAGAACCCTAATTTTAGCTTTGCCTATATATAGAACATGACCACGGCATGCGCATGTATATAATATATTAGTCATCCATTGCCTATATTATAGCAACGGCCAACATCAGCCCACCAGGAATGTCCTGTCTGGTTGCAGTATTAGTACTCAAACTGACCACCACCAACCGTGAATTACATTGACGTGCTGTACAAAACGCAATACGTTGGATGACCAAAGTGAGAAACTATTTTAGGTGGCCTAAGGCCATGCAAATTAGTATATTAGTTTCTTATCCAGCTTGTTTAAAAAGGAGTAGGGAGGGCGGTTATTATTCATTATTTCATTATTGCACTTTAATAAAAAACATTCTGGTAGAAACAGTCGAATGATGTAAACAGTCGAATGAAAAATAAACAAAAACTGTCAAGTTTATAAGTAGCGCTATATCGATCGAAATTTAGCACCAGTGGAAAACTTGCACAGAACTAGCAACGAGGTCCGAGGTTGAGTAGTCGTATACAGTTGAGTAGCAGTACAATACAGTACAGCCCATATTTTATATGCCATATATTATGGTCATGGCGGTGATTATGATGTCATCATGCATCACGTGACTAGTTTAAATTTAATAAAGATAGATGCGGGCTTCCAGAAGGTATGCGACGAGAAACTAATATACTAATTTGCATGCCCTAATAATACTAGAAACAGTAACTGTTGTAAATACGCTTGCGTTGCAACTGGCTGAATTTAAACATAAAAGCGCACAGCGTTTTTTTTTTTTTTTTTTTTTTTTTTTCTGGCTTACTTGAATTGTTTGTTATGAATATAATATTATATCATCTGCGATTGCCTGCATGATGACCTTTACCAATAATCTCTGGGTTGCAATTTGTTGTAAATTTACAAAATGGTTAACGGTCGTCATCACGCGGCATGTAATTGGCGGCGGTCAGGTAGCGATAAGAGGTTCACTAAGTTCACACAACCGGGGTTACGGAAGTCACATCACACTAACAGTTT
>JANQSS010000223.1 GCA_028279185.1 Saprospiraceae bacterium
TCCCCTGCTCGGCTGTTTCCGGAGTCATAGCGCCATATGCTATCCGCAGATAAGTACCATCTTCACTGCCAAAAGTCACACCGGGAATAGCCGCCACAGCGTGCTCTTCAATCAAACGGCGGCATAGTTCTAACGATGAAATATCTGTATCAACTTTCAAGTAAAAGTAAAACGCACCACTGGATTTGGGGAAGCTACATATATCACTGATTTCATCCAGTGCCGAAAGCACAATCTCCCTGGATTGCTGAATCGGGACTTGCTGCTGCTGACACCAGTTCTTTCCCTGATGCATCGCTTCAACAGCTGCAAATTGTGAAATAACAGTCGCACAAATAAGTTGCGTATCCTGGATTTTTAAAATTGGATCAAACAACATCTCAGGAATGGCCATATAACCGATTCGCCATCCGGCGAACCCAAATGATTTCGACAACGAATAAAGCGAAATAGTATGTGCTTCACTGCCTGGAATCGAGGCCGGGGAGAATTGCTCAGAATCGCCGTAATGAAAATATTCATAAGCCTCATCATGAATATGATAAATCCCTTTCTCACGGCAAAGATTATTCAATGCAATCAAACTTTCCGTACTCAACACAACCCCGGTTGGATTTCCGGGTGAAACCGAGACCACTGCTTTGGTTTTCGGAGTAATTGCTGCTGCAATCGCCCCCAAGTCAAGCTGATAATGCTCATCGGTCGAGACCAGAACCGGCTTGCAGTTCGCCATAGTTACTGCCATTTCGTGATTAAAATAAAACGGCACCGAAAAAATAAATTCATCGCCCGGATCTGCAATAGCTAGCACTGCATTAGAAAAAGCCAGATTGCCACCTGCCGTTACTACGATTCGTTGACTATCATTTAGATTGATATTGTTATCAGCCGCAAGTTTAGTTTCAATTGCACCTAACAAACCAGGTATACCATGTACGGCCTTATAAAGATGATTGCTCGCATCCTTATTAAACTCAGCAATACCATGTTCAATCTCAGACGGCGGTCCATACCAAACCACACCCTGCCCCAACGAAATCGTTCCCGGGTTCTCACGAATCCATTGCCCGACAATCGGAATAATCGGGTCCTGTACGGCTTGTATTCTGTTTGATGGTGATAGAGTCATGAGGAGGATTTTAATACTTTCTTGTTACTTTGTATGCTCACAAAGTAACCAAAAGAGCTTGCTCCTGAATCCCAGCCCTTCGGGTCCCCTGCGCTTCTCAGATTATGTCGGCGCTGCGGAACTCGGCTGCCGCCTCAAACAGTCCTCGCGCTTATCGACATAATCCTGCGATGCTCAGCTGCTCTAAGTCGCGTAAGGGTGTATTTAATCTTAAATGGTTAAAAGAAAGCTTATTCTCTAGACTTTAAATCAACATTTTCTATAGTTGTAATGTTTAGGTATAGTTAAAAATCACAAGTATATCTGCTCATCAAAGATCGCTTTCCTTATAATTTAAAATTATGATTCAGTAAAATCAAACAATTAAAAATTTATGGATAGAGATGATAAAAAGCCTGATAGAAAACGCGATATGACTACAGGCTTACTAAGGCAAAGGCGTAATTTAATTAGTGTTTCAATTATTATTATCCTGTATTACGTTGGGAACATTGAAATAAGCCAATTAAATTTTCTAGGGAACCGGATTAAACTGGGGAACCCAAATGTAATTTCCTATTTTTTATGGTTATTATTCTTTTATTTTTTCTATCGTTACTGGTTATATTTTAAAGAAGAACCCAAAGATCGATATGATATTGACTATGGTCAATTAGTGGACAGGCTCTGCACACCAATTTTCAAAAGAATTGCGACAAAACAAAATAACCAAAACCATGATGAAGAAAAATTAAAAGAGATTTTGAAATTTAGGCAATTTCCCCTCGTAAAAAGTGGCAATTATAATAAGCTGTCGATGTTAAAGGCAGAGTCTTTTGGCTGTAATCCAGCTTCTTCATCTAAAGAAAACATTCATAGTAACGAAACTGTTTCTGCAATTTATTATGAATTTTGTTTTATTCCTATAAAAATTTATGCATGTTTAAGTATGGCTTTTAGAGATTCGAGGTTCTCTGACTATTATCTACCATTTTTGATAGCATTAATTGCAGTTTTGATTTCGATAACTCAATTGATATTTGACGAAATCATCCAATAATTTAGTATTTATTAAACCGCTAAATTATATCGATCGTATGTCATTCAGGCACTGATTAAAATAAATTTTTAAAACAATATTTTAGCAATAAAAAATGACAAGTCCTTTCCTAAGCACCATATTATTATCTAGCAAAAAGGTAGCGTGGCGACCTAAATGACAGTGGTTGGGGCCTTTCTCTCGCGACTTAGAAGCAGCCGAGCATCGCAATCTGAAACGGATAAGTGCGAGGACTGTTTGAGGCGATAGCCGAGTTCCGCAGCACCCGTTTCATATGAGAAGCACAGGGAACCCGAAGGGCTGCGATTCAGGAGCAAATGGTTTTGGTTACTTTTGCCGAAACAAAAGTAACAACTTA
>JANQSS010000152.1 GCA_028279185.1 Saprospiraceae bacterium
AAATAGCGCTGAAAAAGAATAAATTTGTTTTACCATCATTAACTTCAGGCTTGTCGGGCAAAATGGATATGCATTTCTATAGCCACCGATAAGATTCCTCGGCAAGCTCGGAATGACAAAACTTTAGTGAAGCTAATAAAAAGCTACTCGCCGGAAAAACAAACTTGGAGTTCTAGCCGCCAAAGTCATCCAATAAGATATTGTCGCTTTCCACACCCAGGTTTTCGAGCATATTGATTACCGCAGCATTCATGACCGGCGGGCCACACATGTAATATTCACAATCCTCAGGATTTGGATGATCTTTGAGATAATTCTCAAACAGGACATTGTGAATAAAGCCTGTTTCACCTTCCCAATTGTCATCCGGTTGCGGATCGGATAACGCCACATGCCAGTCAAAGTTATCATTCTCGGCATCCAGCATGTCAAAGTCTTCGACGTAGAACATTTCACGTTTACTGCGCGCGCCATACCAAAATGACATTTTGCGGTCGGTTTTGATTCGACGTAATTGATCAAAAATATGAGATCGCATCGGTGCCATACCTGCACCACCACCTACGAACACCATTTCAGCATCTGTATCTTTAGCAAAGAATTCTCCAAACGGACCGGAAATAGTGACTTCGTCGCCAGGTTTAAGATTAAAAATGTATGATGACATTTCACCCGGCGGTACATCAGGATTATTTGGCGGCGGTGATGCAATCCGCACGTTGAGCATAATAATGCCCTTTTCCTCAGGATAATTGGCCATTGAATAGGCACGCACTACTTTATCTTTAACTGATGACTCATAGCGCCAAAGATTGAACTTATCCCAATCTTCGTGATACTCATCTTCAACATCGAATGTTTTGTAACTCACTTGATGTGGTGGGCATTCGATTTGAATATAACCACCGGCACGGAAATCCACATTCTCGCCCTCAGGCAACTCCAGGACCAATTCTTTAATGAAAGTCGCTACATTTTCATTGGAACGAACTTTACAGCGCCATTGTTTGACA
>JANQSS010000153.1 GCA_028279185.1 Saprospiraceae bacterium
CCTTCAGTTGCTAACTTGATGAACTCTGCTTCATCGTTAGCAACTGAAGGTGTATGGCCTAAATACTACGATAGCATTGGTGGTGTTGATAAATTAAATGCTGTTTTGACTGCGCTAGGACGTGATCCGGTTCAGTAATTAACACATTTAAATTCAGTTCATAAACAGAGGTGTGCGTTTTGCACACCTCTTCATTTCACAATAGGGAGGAATTATGGCTAAATTCCTGAATATTCTAAATAATATCGAAAGTTATATCTGCCGAATACTATTGGCGACTTTCGTTTGTTTGCTTTTCACTCAAATTATTTCACGAGAAATTTTTGGACAATCCATTTCCTGGATTGAAGAACTCTCCACCTATATGTTTGTATGGTTTGTATTTCTGGGCGCCAATTATGCCGCCAAAATGAGTGCGCATAACAGGGTTACTTTTCAGTTCAAATTTCTGTCAAAACGAGCCGTCGATATCATTGAGGGCATTGCGGATTTGTTCTGGATCTTCTTCAACGTGTATTTCTTCTATCTCGCATTTGACTTTGTCTTTAACAAAATGAATAAATTCTGGAAGTCACAAACCTTGGGAATAGAAATGAAATGGGTTTATATAATTCTTCCCATCGCCTTTGCGTTAATGACATTTCGTATTATTCAAGTCAATTACTTAAGGTTAGTTAAGGGTGTAGATGTTCGGGATCCAGATAAAGTTGATCTGGAAGAAATCGAGCACGACATGGAAGAACACAAAGGTCACTAGGGAGAAAAATTATGGAAGGTTCAATCGTTTTAGTATTATTTGGCTCCTTTTTAGGCCTATTATTAATTGGTGCACCGATTACCGTAGCTTTGGGTGTATCGTCGCTATTTTCTTATATGTATCTGGGTGAAAACCCAATAAAACTGGTTCAAATCGCATTTACATCAGTCGGTTCATTTCCATTGATGGCGTTACCTGCCTTTATACTGGCAGGCGCATTGATGGAAGCTGCAGGATTATCCAGACGACTGATTAATGTGGCTGAAAGTATGGCTGGTCCATTTACTGGCGGCATTTCTGCTGCGACTGTCATGGGTTGTTTGTT
>JANQSS010000157.1 GCA_028279185.1 Saprospiraceae bacterium
GGATAATAATCAGGCAGTTGTTCTTGCATTACGTTAACCGTAAGTGTTTTTACAGTGTCATTAGTTTCACTATGTATTGGTGTATAAATATATTTTCCAGCAACATCTTCAAAATTCATCTCTGGCAGAGCTGCTTCCGTAATACTTTTATAATGATAGACTTTGCGAATATTATCCGGTTCGACATAACTGTAAATATCAATTTCACATGCACTTACCTGCTGAAGAAATAAAAAGCTGAATAAGAAAATAAGTAGTCGACTAAAATTCGGTTTCAGACAGCTTAGTTTATTATGTAATACCGCAAATATTCGATGAACTGGTCTAAATTCTCTCATCATGTCCTTTTTTAGTTTCACGGCAATCTTTAAATAGTAATTATGATTAAGATTATGACTGGCTTATAGTTAACTATCCATAGGTTTTTTTACAACTACCAGGTGCAATATTTACAGTCAATATCAAACAAAATGAAGAGAATTACTTAATCCCAACCCAATTGCTGGGAGCAAAAATTAGTCGAAAAGCGTTGGTGATTTTTTAGTTAACTTGAGTTCAGAGATATATCAATAAAAGAAGACTCTACTGTTATCCTGATGAGGATAACGTGAAAGAATCTGTTTCTAATAATATTATTATCTAAGTGTGTAACCGATTTAAAGGAGATTCTTCGGCTATCGCCTCAGAAAGACAACCAATAGAACGTTGTTTACTAACTACCCCTGCCTCATCTTAACGAGTAAATTTCAATCCCCGTATCATGAACGTTGACATCGATATCAAAGGTCTGTTTAATGTTTTCCTGCGTTAATACTTGTGTTGGCAAACCTCTAGAAACAACTTTACCTTTATCGATTAAATATATGAAATTACAATATTTTAGTGCAAGATTCAAATCATGCAGAATAACACCAACACAAATATTATTGTTTGTTTGATCGACCAACAATTGCATTATTTCAAACTGGTATTTCAAATCCAATGAGGCAATAGGCTCATCGACCAATAAATGATCTGCTTGCACGGCTAACGCTCTTGCCAACAAAACCCGTGCACGCTCCCCGCCTGACAAGGAGTGGA
>JANQSS010000172.1 GCA_028279185.1 Saprospiraceae bacterium
TCACGCATGCGCATTAGTGAAATAGCCTGTATCTCGGGAGCAGAAGGGCAGATGGTGTTCTAAACCCAACGGTATGCTAACCTCAGAACCTGCCCAACCCCGTCACTTGCCTGTTCGCCTGCCAGCACTCTAGACACTGCGTATTAATTATTAAACCTTCGCCCTAGCAAAACGTAGGCGGAAGGTTACTGCAATGACTAATTATTAGGGTTTTTCTGTCCGTCCGTCACGTGCAGAAAATTAAAAAGGTGTGGTTACGTAGGCGGCCTGTTCATAGGTCTTGAAAATTCAATTCCTTTCTGCAATGCATTACAGGGTATAGTAAGTAGGGCTTGAAAATTCAATTCCCTTGACATTAATTTTGTACTTAATAATAGTTCTTGAAAAATCAATTACTTTCTATGTGCACTGCAGGTATACTCTCTGCTTTGTCTATTGAACTTGGTAGAAATGTTGTTTCGTGTGAGTCTGACGAGGGTTATAGTGGAATTATTATGAAGGAGCTCCTAGATTTGAAAACAATGAAAGAAGACAGTAACACAACAATATACTGAGCAGAGTATAATATTATGCTAGAATAATAATAGTCGCATGCAGGTGTGTGGAACTTTAGTATTAGTTTAACATCAATTTTCATTTAGTGAATTTTTAGGCACAAGTTTTTGTTATTTTTTGGAGATAACATTTTGGAATTTGAATTGAATGACATGTACCCAATATTTGTATTATTTGGAGATGTATCTATCATATTTCCATTTTTAACATATTTTGTGAACTGTAGTTCTCAATACTTGTCTCCAAAATTTTCAATAAACAGGTGACTCTTTCTTACTTAATGTTGAATTCAAAGAAATGTTGAACAAATCATGTTAGCATTTGTATAAAATGCACAAATTTAGGAGTAAAGCACTCGTGTTTCTGCAGAATTGACCTGAAGAGTGCAATATTTGTAATTTCCTACAGTCCGGATAGAAAATGGAAGCTGTTCAGAGTAGAGGTATTCTCCGAATCGATTTTCAGAACGTACACGAGTTGTTTGTCGCATTTGGCGTTCCATATACGTTGCCATAATTCCTGGGCAACCAGTTGATAAGTGTTATAGTCTATGTTCTGCCATGTGCTGATGCGCGTTGCTATTGGAGCCGTGCAGCAAAAATTTGATTAGTCTGCTTAATCCTACAGAAACCGTTGTAACTTACTTTTACTCCTTAGATACAATACCACAGTTTCTTCTTACGCCGATATCAACGTTTCGTTTTCTTAGTAAGTATGCCGAAGCTAGATCTGCTTGTCGCTCCAGTGATCAGTACCGTTCGGGCATGAGTGATTGTCTGTCGACCATTACCGTTACTATACTTACCTCAGGGTCACACCTTCGATTTCAATAATGCAACATAGGCCTTGACGAGCCGAGCCAAACCGTGCTTTCGGTTTGGAACGAGGAAACCTTTTTTTGAACTCATTAAATGCAATTGCTTGAGAGAAGACCTACAATATCCTTTTGTCCTACGAGAAAATATTTATGGTTCATAAATAGTTCTAGTTAGATCTACCTCGGAAACAACGCAATATATTATGTCGGCTACCGGAACAATAGAAGTTGGTAAATTGAGCATCATGTTATCGAAATACTAGAAATGCTGATTGACGCCCGGTTACCGGAACAATAGACATAGCCTTTGAAATTAGCCGGTGGAATCTGTTTACCACCTTGCACTTATGAAAATTTCGAACAAATCTATGCAAGTCTATATGCCATGTGTACAATAATATTATCATGAGTACACATAATATTTTTATGGTGTGCATAATATACATAAATTTTTAATTCGACTATCTACTTCCAACATTTGCGTATTAATTTTATTAACGCCATTGGATCTTGTACAAATTATTTTGCTGCGTGGTAGATAACTACCATTGTTTCTATGCAAAAGAAGCTGCGTAACTTACACTCCCGTACGTGTTCACCCTGCCCCACGAATTACGCGTGGGCAGAAAACGAATGGTGGTTTCTGCGAAATCCGTTTTCTAGTTTTCTGCATACCCATGGTCTACTACCTGAAGTGTTTACCTTCCCTTGCGGAAATGTTTTTGTTATTAGCCAAAATAATAATACAGGAGCAATGCACACACGTACTGTACACAAACAATGTTAGGTGGAGTAAAATTGAATATCGACCTGCTTGGCCATAGTCAAAACGTACTGTGAATATATATGAGTTTAATGTTGCGCCAGCTATGTCGTCGCCTGGAAATCTTCGAGCGTACAGGGGCTTAGAAATCTCTCTACTTGTGACAATCATCGTGGCAGTGTGCTTGCTATCGTTTGTACCTCTTGCGATTTATTTTGTAAGTTACAGTGCCCTATGATAGCTCCACTCTAGACTGACTTATA
>JANQSS010000177.1 GCA_028279185.1 Saprospiraceae bacterium
TACATTGTAAGTAAAGTTGAAGGTGACAGGGATTTTTGTTTTTTTTTACAACTTACGTAGTTTCGCCTCTGAGTCGACGGACGAGTTGTAGGTCTTTCCTGTCAACAGTGACACGGCCAGCATGTATTGCTACTAAATTGCTGTCGTTGAAAAGGTTTGTCACATACATTTCTGAAATTTCGTGTAGCGCCTGAACAGCTAACAGCTGCCATCGGAGGTCTGGCTTTATTTCGTCGGAAATTTCTCTTATGATCCTATTGAATATAAATTTGTGTAAATTATACATAACGAAAGAAGTATTTCGTATAAGGACAAATTGACCTTATTAGTGAGGTGTCTTATTTATGGAACATACCTGGCCATTGCAGCTTTGGGAATGCATAATTCTGTTGACTTCTGGGCTTTGACTATTCCTTTCAAACCCTGCATAGGGAATTTGTACACCTTCCTTACTTTCGGTGTTTTTTTAGTTCTCGCCATGACTAACTAGCCTAAACGAAAAGAATCACTCAAGTGACAAATTGTAAAGAAATTTCTAAAAAATTTATTGTGAGTCCACAACCGTTTATACATTTGTAGAATAAGAGAATACAAGTTGATATTGTAAAATCAGTTATTAGACGTTCAAGATATCTAGAATAAAAAGAACATCCGAAGTTCATAACATTGTAAAACGCTTCATAGTAACTTAGCAAAATTATGGGTAAAAAGCATAAAGAAAATGCATAAATGGCTAAAAATGTACATTTTTTCAAGTGAAAGGTTTCCAGTTCTGAAGTAATGAAAATGCATTGTCATATATATGGACATATTTCCGTTTAGAAAATGTTCAGAAAAAGTGTAAGTACATAAGTAGTCGTTTCATTGGCGGGGTCTTTTGGAGGGGGGACTTCCCGGAATCTGGCTATACCCTGACCTTCCACGTCCACGTCCGCGTCCAAAAGGCTGCCCACGTGCACGTCGTAAAGGCTGTCCACGTCCTAAAACCTGCTGACGCCCACGTCCTAAAGGGTGTCCTCTGTAGCTGTAGAAACTGCCTGTAGGGATCGGGCGTATTGGAGGTTGTTGTGAAGGTGGGGGTTGGGGTAC
>JANQSS010000179.1 GCA_028279185.1 Saprospiraceae bacterium
CTATCAAGATCATTTCATGACTACAGTAGCAAATAAGAAATTTGTACCAGGCCATCTCCTATGTAACCATCAACGCGCTCTTATCGTATCCCTTTACTACCTCATTCTCACACACACACACACACTTGCATTATCATATATGTTAATATTAAAAATGCAACAATTGTTTAGCACCCTTTGCCGCGGGCATTACTACAAACTGCATCCCAAGTTTTATCTCTGTCTTCAAACCCCCCCCCCTCCCCTCTCTCTCTCTCTTTCTTCTACTCACCTACAGACTTCATTCCTATGAGTAGACAATCGCACTGGACACCTTTCACGGACGCGACGTACTGGTATAAGCATAATGATGCACGTGCCCTGCATCGCTACATACGTGCTTATTGCGCAGCGCTGTGCCCTAATGCTCAATGGCCGGTTGGGTCCGGATCCACGGAACAGGGACTGAGAAGCGCATGTGCAAAAGAACCGGCGCGCGCTCACACAGCTGGATGGCCGCTTCGACATTGCAGCAAATCGCATTCTCTTTAGGAGCACCAGCGGTGCCGATGATCCACGCATGCGTAAGGCGGCAAGTTTGAAATACCACCCAGATCGCCCTAGCGCCGAAGGTTAATGACCATAAGTGAAGCCGGTATACCAAATTTGGTGGCATTTGGGCTATATCGATTTTTGTCACCTCTCAAACGCGGTCACATATGCAAGTGTTTCCGACAGCTAAATGATATGAAACGAGCATGTGCAATATGCACCTAGGCGGTATTATAAGGGCAACGCCATGCTTTTGACACCAGGTCCGTAAATGTTCTTCGAAGATAGTCGCTTGGTTCATCTCCGACCACAGTCCGTCTCGCGACTCTTACACATGCGTATGCATGCACACTAAATACCAAATTGATGGGTTGCCGAATAAGATCGTCGAGAGTGTGGCATTGGATCCTGTGACGGCAAACATGGATTTTCTAAAATTGTAAATCTTTCGATTTTTCTAAATCAATTTTCAAATCTGTTTCAAAATCGATTTTCAAAAATTTTTAATCGATTCCATCGATATTCCAATCAATAAACGATTTGCGAAATCTATTTTCAAAACGAACAGTTGTTGCTGTAATTTTTGCTGCATTTTTCGTCCATACATGCGCAGGGACGTGAGCTGCACCTACTACACAGCGAATGTGGGGTTCGCACAAGCCAAAGTTTTTGATATGCAAGTGTTTTCGACGGTTAAATGATATGAAACGAGAATGCGCCTAGACGGTATTTTAAGGGCAACTCCATGCTTTGACACTAGGTCTGATTAATCCAAGTGGAAAACAGTTTAACTGACCCCTCGAAGCTAGCGATCTTCCCATCTCGCGTAGCCAGACAAACACCGGAAGTAGGAACACTAACAAAGCCGGTATGACCCGTGCATGGAAGAGTCCCACGCCGAGTTCGCCCTATCAGAAGGTGTGGCTTTGTACAATCTTGACCCCGCCTACAGTGACGGATCTTAAACTTTAAAAATGGATTATCGAATCAAAATCAATTTTCGAATCACTTTTCAAAACGTACACAGGTTGCAATTTTAGTCGCATGGTTCATCCTCTGAGGGCACCGCAATCGACAATACTATGGCATGCCGTGGGAATCTTCCATGCACGGGTTATGCCGGCTGCATGTGTAGGAGTCTGGCGAAGCGAGACAGACTGTGGTCGGAGACGCATGGTATGCGAAGATGAACCAGACCACTAGCATCGAGGAGTCAGTAGAAAAATTATTCATCGATCAATCAGCGTTTACAGGCCTGGCGTAAAATGTACAATTGCCCTAAGAATACCGTCTGGGCGCATATTCCGCATACTCTTTTCATATCATTTAGCTGTCGAAAACACTTGCATATCACTTATGAACTTTGGAGTGCTGCTTGTG
>JANQSS010000182.1 GCA_028279185.1 Saprospiraceae bacterium
CGTTTGTTTTTTATGGTAAAACGTAAAAGTAAAGAGACACATTCGTAGCATAAACTGTTAGTTTGTTCCCATTCGTAGCATAAACTTTATGAAGTTTAAGAAAATAAATCGGTAATACTATATTTTTCCCAGGTCCGGTAGGTGCGGTTTGATGAAGTTCAAGAAAATATTTCGGTAATATTATATTTAGCCAGGCCCTGTAGGTGCGGTTTGTAACCGCACCGGACTTATACAAGAAATTACCGAATTAAAAAATTAATCTTCATGAACCGCACCGGGCTTCACCAAGAAATTACCGAATTAAAAAATTAATCTTCATTTAGTTTATGCCCATTCGTAGCATAAACTGTTAGTTTGTGCTACCAGAACGCTGTATTTTCCGAGAAATCTCATCTAACAGGAGAGGCTGCAGTCAAAATTGCGTAAGTCCTAAAATTGATACCTATGGATTTGGTATAATCACTCTCAGTGAAATAATGGAGAAATTAATGACAGATACAAACAAAGATGCGATCCCGTTTGAGGTATTCGCCAGTTTTAAGAGAATAAAGACAGGCAATCCGATTATCGCACTGCAACCGCCACTCTGGGCGGCAGCAACCCACGCGATTGTCGTTAATGACACGCTGCACTATATCTGGTGCAAACGGGATATTGGCGTGCGTTGGCTCATTATGCACGCAACCGCGCCTATTGATGACATTACCAATATCACACAGGACCCGCGCAACCCGATCCTTGAGCCTTCAGCGGACGGTTTTGATGATCAAGCTGTCGAGTACCCGTTTCCGTTCCTGAATCCTGCCGATAACAAATTTTATATGTACTATCGCGGAAAGGGGAAAAAAACACCTGAACAAACAGGGTTGCTTGTGAGCGATGGAGACCTTGGCGAGTGGCGACGCGTCCAACACACACCTGTCATTTCAGCGGATGCCGAACACGAACGCGACGGTGCATCGCACCCTTCGGTCGCAATAGACGGCGACACGATTCATATCC
>JANQSS010000231.1 GCA_028279185.1 Saprospiraceae bacterium
CGGCTGCTTCAGTGGGCGTGGCGATACCTGAGTAAATTGCACCTAAAATAATGATAGGCATTAATAGTGCCCAAAATGCATCAATCCCGCTTGTCCATACTTTTTTTGTTACCCTATTAAAAGGTATTTTTTCTTCTACTTGTATAGTGTCAACTTTTCGCAGGAAGATGAAATTTAAAGCAATATATACACATGCTAAAAGTGCGCCTGGAATAACCGTTGAAAGAAACGCCGCACCTACGGATAACCCACCTGTTACTGCAAATACAATCATTGGAATTGAGGGTGGTATCATTAAGGCTAAAACTGAAGAACATGCAACAAGTGCAGTAGCATGCCCAGCCGGATAACCTTCCTTAACCATTCTTGGTATCATTATTTGACCAATAGCTGCAATAGCGGCAGATGACGATCCTGATATTGCTCCGAATAGCGCACAGGTTACAATTGTCACTGCGCCAAGACCACCTTTAACTCTGCCTACGAATGCATTTACAAAATTTAAAAGTCTATCCGATATTCCACCTCTCGCCATAACTGTTCCAGCCAATACAAATAGAGGTAACGCCAAAAGCGCGAAACTGGATGTGGGTTGATATGCATACGGGATTAAAAAAGAAATATCTGCACCAGAGGCATATGCAAAAACTAATGCTCCAATACCAAAAGAGAAGGCTATCGGCATTTCAAGTAATAATAAAATTACAATCAGGGCCATCGATATAGAAAAAATTAACATCTTAGTTACCCCCTTTTTGTTGCATATGGAACTTATAATCAATAATTTGGTTAACAGCCTGCATGATCAAATAAATGATTGTTCCACAAAAGCCAACTATTAATGATGCTGACCACAGCCCTTTTGGCCATCGCATATAAGAACTTAATCGTCCCGTTTGAATTTCGAATAACGCATATCGAATAGCGAAATAACCAAATATTGCACATGCCCCAATACTGAGAACAGTCATAAATAAACGTACAAACCGAATCTTATTTTTGTTTTTAACTATTAAGGATAAAATACCTCCATGTATGTGTTCACCATTGCGAGTGACATAAACGATTCCGAGAAAATAGGACCACGCTCCAAACAGTAATCCTAATTCTTCTATACCCACAAAAGGCGATTTAAAAACGTAACGAAGTAATACTTGACCGAACATTAGAAGAGAGAGTGTTACAGCGCAAAATACGATGGCGATGTACACAGTTTTTGAAAATACCCTTTCTAGCTTAAGAACAGGATGATCATAGGGAACTAAGTTACCCTCAGGGATTGCTGTTATATGCTCAGGAGGTTCGGGGTTGGATAATTCCGGATCATAAATAAATGAGTCTGCACCAACCGGTTCTCTCGGGTGTTGAGTCGATTTTCTTGACATTTTATTAGCTCCTATCTCGTACTGTGAAATTTGTATCAGGTGCTGTACATAGCACCTGATACAGCGTGTTTAATAGGGTATATCGTTATTCGACTCCAGCGATTTCACGTAACTTATCCATGGTTTCCTTACCCACTAATTCTTCCATTCCAGGCCATTCCGTCTCGTAGACAATCTTTTTAGCTGCAGATAATTGTTCGTCCGTTAGTTCAACAACGTTAATTCCAGCATCCGCTGCTTTTTGCAGGAATTCATTGCTTTTTGCTTCTGCTTCGTCCCAAGCAGTATTAATCGTATTATCAATCGCTGATTGAAGTGTTGCCCGGCCTTC
>JANQSS010000207.1 GCA_028279185.1 Saprospiraceae bacterium
GACTAAGTCAATCAGTATTTACGGACCTGGTGTCAACAGACAAGAACGAGTGGAGCTTCCCTTAGCATACTGTTTAGGCGCATATTGCGCATCCAGATGATGATGAGGGGGTTGTAGTAAGTGGAGAAAAGGAGCAGGAATTTTAGTATCATACATGCAGTTACTTGAAAGCAAGCGTAGGGATGTACCAAATATGTGATTATCCCTACTACTCTTGTTTGGTTACTTTTTGGCACTGCCATCCCTACTTCACCCTTCAATTTTATGCAAATGTTTTGTGTACTTGTTACCATTATTATTTTTTTTTAACTTTACGAAGTCGACGATTAAAATATAAATGTAGGGATGTCTCCTTGTATTAGTTACCATCACCTCTACCCTTGTTTTGGTGGCTGCCATCCCTTCTTTAATATTCATTGTAGCTACTTGTTACAATAATAAACAGCCTAGTAACCTTTGCGAGTGTCGTAGCATAGCTTCCTATATTATTATTATTTCACGCTCTAGACTATCAAAGCACCATGTGTTAAGTCGCCTCACTTCTTGATCAGTTTGCCATCTACTAGACGACTAAATTCGATGAGTCAGTTGAAGAATTATCAGTTTTGCTCTTGGACGACTAAGTCAATCAGTATTTACGGACCTGGTGTCAACAGACAAGAACGAGTGGAGCTTCCCTTAGCATACTGTTTAGGCGCATATTGCGCATACTCGTTTCATATCGTTTTGCTGTCGAAAACACTTGCATATCATTTATGAATTTTGGGGTGCGAACCCCACGATCGCCGTCTAGCATCTCGTTATTAGAGGTGCTGCTCGCTCATCTACTTCAGATCGTTCCGCATACTGTCTTTTCGACAGGTCCTTGACATTTATATGGATAATTGACAGTGACCAGTTGCATATCGTGGGATTTTTCCAGGGGGTGTCCTCGGCGGGGTGGGGATTAGCAAACGAGGTCCCCTAACCCTATCAGAGGGTGTGGCTGCAACAGCTTGAGCCTGCCCCGTCATGATCGACTCGATCTTCAGGAACCATTTTCGAGAATCGAAATTCAGATCGATTTTTGAATCGATTTCAAATAGTGTTGTTTTAGTATGGCTTCACGAATTTTAGTTTTTAGTTTTAATTAAGGGTTTCGTAAGCAATTTTAGTTTTTACCAGGAAACGGTGAGCACTTTTAGTTTAGTTTAGTTAATTAAACTAAACTGAAAAAGTGCCTGACTAAAACTATTTTAGATTAGTTAGCTAACTAAAATAGGCTGGTTTTGGTGATTTTCTTTTTAGTTTAGTATGTGTCTTGGTATGGAATGTATTGGTTTTTATAATTAAGTTCTCAGCAAAATCAATTTAGTTTTGGTAATTAAAACTAAGTCAAAAATAGGACAAAAAGGCATTTTGATTAACTAAAACAACACTGATTTCAAAATCGATTTTCGAATCAAATATCGATTTTCAAAAATCGAAAATCAGTTTTCAAATCGTAGACACATTGCTGTAATTTTTGTTGTTTTTGGCGTTCCATATACTTGAGCTTAAAGTCTGCATTCAGTATTGTTGTTGATCACTTTTGCATGCTGACTTTGTCATGCAAAACCCTGTAATTTGTGACAGACTGTGAATCACTTTTTTATCCCTTTTAGTCTCATAGCGCACCAACTTCCGACAGCTCACGAGGCCTTACGCCGTTGGCAAGCCCACGTTACTCCCGACGATGCCGAGTCAGACTCACTCTACCTTTATGACTGTCGCACACTCACACCCACTCACTAACAGCTGCTCACTCCACATGTAGCTCAATTCTCTCCCATTTTCCAAAAAAATGGATAGATGAAAGTGAAACAACTACGACGCCATCACTTTACCATTGTGTGGGTGCCTAACCGCCACCAATTACATGTCGCGCGATGACGACATCTTACCATTATGTTGTAAATTTACAACAAATTGCAACGCAAAGAGTTATTCACTCACGCCATGAAACCATAGTAGCTAACAAAAAATTTTGCTAAAAGTCTTTGCCATATGAGCCATACATGCAGGTTATTCTAAATTGAATTTTCAATTGCAGGAACACAGCTCACTATAATAGCAAAGGCTACGATGTACAGAAAATGCGTGATCAAGATGAGTTGTAACATTCATTTTTTGTGGATCTTAATTCTGGCTTTGACTGTAACAAATTCTCAGTCTGTCTGTCCAACTTCAAGAGGTACACTTGCATAGTTACCTAACCATAATTATACTAAGGCATGATTTGGGGCGAGTCTGAGCTCACCATGGTGTATGCATTGCTATGGGATGTTTTGCCGTAGTCGGATGATGTAGTATGCATGGTGATGTTGAGTTTGTGCTTAGTGTGTGCGTGTGGTGATTGTGAAGTAATGTAGAGCATGCGCATGCGCATATGGAGGAGACGGCATCATTTTTTTCACACTTAATCATTTGACGTAGCCAAACAGCTTCAACGGTCTAAAACGCAAGATTAACATTGCGCATGTGCAAATGACTTTAGGCCGCACGCAAACATTACTACCATGCATTGCGCGGAGTATTTCGATCGCACTCAATGTA
>JANQSS010000235.1 GCA_028279185.1 Saprospiraceae bacterium
ATTCCTGGTGAGAACAGAAACTTGACTTGACCATCTATACCGATGCTCTCAATGTCTCGGATTGAAACAAAATCTTGTGAAGGTATATTCACAATACACGCAGGATGCCCATCAGGACCTCTTCGAAAGGTTGTCCGGTAGACGGAATACTGACTATGACATGTTTCAGAGAATACTAAACAAGTAAGTCTTGCATGCATTAGTGGTACATGTTTCTCACTTCACATCAGGGTCAGGCGTGATTGAAATATTTTTCGAACAATTTACAACGTCGAGACGCGGCAAAAGGCAGTATTTATGACCATAGATCCCTTGGGAAGTCGCCACCCTGCATTATTATGTTTAATACTGAATTACTAATCTTCAATCAGTAGAAAGTAGCTAGGACTATATTGATGTCGCTAGTAAGTATCAACTGATCCTACATTCACTGAAGACGTGCCGGTGATGTCCAACTTACCTCAGATTGCGTGCAAGAAATATACAGCAAACAACAAACACCACTTCTTTTATAAGAAACTCTGTCATCATGAAAAATAGCCCGCTAGCTATTCTGCCAGTCAGCAGCAGAATGTTTCGGTTATTAAATATTGATGCAGGCTGACTCAGTGCCGCAGATTGATGGCCACACCTATAATTCACGACTTCATTCACAACGCGCGTAACGAATCCCACTCTGTACCGAGAAGCGCCACGCCCTTTGACATGACATTAACCCGATCCCCGATTGCGCAATCGGGACATTATCCATGATTGTCATGGTCATATATTAGGAAGAGAACAAGCTCACTGTGACATACTTTAAACACTGGAACTGGAACTGGAATTGGAATAGCTCACTAGGAGGGTTGTCTGAATAATTCAGTTGTGACCGATCCTTTACAGACTGCTCTCGGTGTTTAGGTTTTTATCCTTAGTGGATATGAATGTGAGGATCACTTGTCAGGGATCATCGTAAGTACCGTACTCGCTAAGCCTCATACCCAGGCTTTCCGTAGACGGTCTAGCTTGTAGGTAAAGGTCGTCGTACGAAAACGTGGTCTATAGCTTGATAGACTAGGCTTTTCCCGTGCTTTCAACATACGCGATGCCCAGAGCGCGATGCCTCCCTGCCCACGCGCGCGGCGAAGGTATAGGATTAATTTAGGGTAAAAAGTTGCGCGGCTTCGATACAGAGCACGATTCTAAATTATCCGTGCGGTGACGTCGTAGAATGTCAGGTGACTTCTAGTCAAACATTATTATTATATGCGGTGTGCGCAATTACAAGGGAGGGCGACGGGCATAATAATATTATAGTGTCAAACTATGTCATCTTTGTACATGTGCAAGCTCCTCAAGATAGGTTTAATATATTATAACAACTATCATTCTTGTGTACATTCATTATACTTCGTTGGTCTAATAGATGGACTGAGCCATGGACTGGACAATGGACAGGACCGTAGACTGGCATCTTAATTGCATGAGACACACATCCCGTACCGTTTATATTTTCGCCATAATTATTTCACCATTTACTGTCATTGGCAAATTATTATCTTTGAAGTAGCTATTATATTATATTCTTTGTTGTGGATGTGTATGCCGACCTTTACTGTGTTCGCGAAAATCTTCTTTTTCACCAAATAGTACTAGGCTTGGTGAAATTTTTTGTTCAGCAAAATTATTTGGCACCCAAGTCTTTAACTAAAGCAGACAATCTGAGAACCATGTTATTCAAAAAAAATTGAAAAAAAAAAAAAAAAAAAAAAAAAAAAAAAAAAAAAAGT
>JANQSS010000219.1 GCA_028279185.1 Saprospiraceae bacterium
AGCGATGATTGAATTCTCAGTGTCTTTATAGAGAAATATTCCGCGACCATTGAATTCAAAATAGTGGGTTTGATCGGGTATGACGTCATCCATCTCGACAACCTGATGCCAATTTGCTTCGGCGGCAAGATTTTCCGCTTTGAACTCGGGTAAATCCATTTCAATCAAAATATCCATGGCCCAGACAATTTTTGTTAACCCCAGTGTTGGAAAGGCCACCAATAGTGCATCAATAATTTCGTCGGCACTTACTCCTTCGTTCAGAGCCCGCTTTAAGTATTGTTTAAAGCCTTTTTTCGTCTGTTTATCGACTTTGGTGATTACTGAAATAATAGCGATAGTTTTTTTATCCAGTGAGCCACCGGATTTTTTAACAAAACTGAAATATGCCTGCATCGCTTCGGGGCGGATTTTAAGTAAGTAATTCAGTGCTTCACTCATTAGTTTATTGACTCAATTTGTTTATCAGTAGAACCGATGGCTTCCCAGCCGCGCCGGATAGACACACCTGGCTTGATACATCTAGAAATACATAATAGCTCCCTGTATGAACTACGAAACATCACACACAAGGGACAACCATGGAACAAGTCAATAGTCTAAACTACACTTGCTGGGAACGTAAGTATCACAATGAAGATTGAACGCAACTTCTTAGGAGGACATTGTTAGCTAATTAAGATCGTTTATCAGACACAATGACAGATTTACATTTATATAGCCAAAGTTATATGGACTAATACAAAAGATGTGAGATATGATGATATTCCAAAATGTGTAAGATTTTATACGTAGATATAATGCATATTAAAGAACAAGTGAAATTAAAATTCAAATAGATACTGCTAACATTATAAGTAACCAGACAGATCAGGGCATTATGTGCTTGTAGAGGACGAGGTCGATTCCAGGGACTTCAATAACCAGGGGCTTAACATTAGGTAAAACACATTTGAAAAATGGATCCCTTACCCACAATTGTTTCATTAGCAAACGAATATGCAAATTGGGCCAGACATTACGACAGTATACGTATCGATATCTTTACTTTGCTAATAACCATTACAACTGCCGTGGTGCCTGCATCAATTTGGCTAAGCTCCAAAAGGCCTGTTTGTTATAGTTTGTTGTTTGTATATTTGCTGTTCGGAACTACACTAACGATTGCGGGTATTAATTATTCAAAATGGTATTATGAAACATCACGTGTTTCATTTAAGCTTGAACATCTATCTATTAGATACGCTCAAAGTGAAGAATATCTTGAAGAGAATTTCAATCTGAGAAAAATAAAAAGTAAAAT
>JANQSS010000255.1 GCA_028279185.1 Saprospiraceae bacterium
AAGCCCACCATGTTTACTCGGGCAGATTGGTTGATCAACTGCCTTAAGTTCTGATTCTGTTAAGTCTCCTGCATATTTGTAGCCACTTTGATAGCCTTCTCCATCGCCGTTTCCGGCATATTTTGTGAACTCTCCTCCTTTATGTTCTGCGTTCTTATGAAAATGAATATTACACAGATTCATTTGTGTTGATTTTGGTGCAGTGCTGAAATTAACACTGTTATTTCCGTCGTTTTGGCTGATATCCCGTGGTGCCTGCGGCCCAAATCCCTTGTCTTGAGTGTTAGTGGCCAAGCTATGCCGTTGTTCGGCAATCACTTCATCAGACACGGGTTCCTGGTTTTTTGTGTCCGCAGCTAATATTTGGCTAGATACTGAAATCAAAGTGGTCGCAGCAAATGCCGTAATTAGATCTTTATTCATTGTTGTCCTCGAAAGTTAAAAATTAACAGTAAAAAAATACTGGTTTGACGAATGGTTCGTATAGTTAAATAGATTGTGAGAATCCACTTGACACTGCGGATTACTTTTTTAAATTAAAATCAATCGTTTTCATAATATCCTCATTAAATTTAACGGCTAGTATGGATATGTTATGACCGGGCAGATTAAATAATCTTTTATAATTGATTAAGGTTAATTAAAAAAAAGATTAAGATTTCATTAACATTTCTATGCCGATCAGTAAGATTTATTGCATTAAGTAAATCGTTGAATACTGATTGCAAAGTTAGTGGGGTTGGCCGCTTTGTCAGTGATAAGTTCTGCCATGATTTCACCTGTGGCGGGAGCCATGCCCAATCCGTAATGACTGTGTCCAAATGCAGCATATAGATTGCACATTTGCGGTATTCGGTCAATTACCGGAAGATTGTCAGGGAAAGAGGGTCGAATACCCATCCATTTTTTTGTCTGGTTAATGTTTAATGCTGGAAGCAATCGCTTGGTTAATGGTTTTAGAATATCTGAGCGTCGATAATTAGGCGGGGCATCAATAGCGGCAAATTCTGAAGTGCCAGCACTACGAATTCCATTAGACATTGAACTAACGATAAATTTACTTGCCACATCTTGGATCGAATTATTGATTTCAACACCGGGGTTTAGAAATTCTAAGTGGTAACCGCGTTCGGCTATCAAGGGTAATTTAAAGCCGTATGATTTTAGTAATTCACTTGACCAGATTCCGGCACATAGTATTAGGCGTTTTGCCCGAATTTCTTTTTCTGGAGTAACTAAATGATAGTTACCCTCGGCACTTAACTGCAACTTTTTTATATCCGCT
>JANQSS010000305.1 GCA_028279185.1 Saprospiraceae bacterium
ATTGCCACCTTACCCAGGCTAAAGCGATTGGTCTCTCGAATAAAAGATCGAGATCCTGAAACTAAAGTATTGCTGGCTGTGATTCTGACTCGATGGCAGCGGTCAGGTCGTTTGAATACATCATTTATGGACGATTTTTTTTCGAACAACATCCGTAAAAATGATTGGGTATTGCCTGCATATGATTACTCTAAAATCTTCATTGATATCCGCTCAAAGGATTACCAAAGTGCTGCTATTAAGCGTCTGGTCGACATCAGAAAGCAAGCGGGACTTGATGGCTTTGTGGTGGACCTTGCCTATTATCTTGAAGATTTACCGATAAATACTGGGTATTGTAAACCCACCCATAAATGTGAAGGCTACAATGAACAATTAAATGAGCTTTTTGCTGATCTTAAAAAGAATTTGGGAAAAGATTCATATTTGGGTTTTAATGGTTTGAATTATGTTAAAACCCTGGATTTAATTACGCCGTTAATTAATTTAACAGATTTCTCGGTGATTGAATTTTTCGGACTAAACCCGCGGCCTGTCGGCGCCAGAAGAGATAAAAGTTTTAAAAATAATATTGAAATTTATTTAAACAAAATCAAGCAATTTTCGGGTAAACAAATTTTTGTATTCGGCCGAGGAAGCTGGAAATATGTTGATTATGAAGAAGATTTGCAATGGCAGAATTATTTGTTTTGTGCCTATTTGTTAGCTAAAAACGAAACTACAACGTATAAGTATCACTCAACGTTTCAGGCACCGACTATCGCAGGGCGTAGTGGCGGGCTTGATTTGTACGAAAGCAATGCTCATCATTTAGGAGCACCAGCCGCTGACTATCAAAAAAAGGGTAATGTGTATTATCGTTCATTCGAACATGGCATGGTGTTGATTTCACCGCATGATGGTGAGGGCGGGCAGCTGGACCTTGATCACGTTTATTATGATGACAAAGGGCAGTCGGTAACATCATCGGTTATGGTTAAACCGGGAACAGGAAAAATGTTGTTTAGAAACAAGCATGAAGTGGTCAGCCAACCGAACCAAATTATTGTGAGGAAAATAAAAAACGGGCCTGCGTATTATTATTTTGATACTAACAGGGCAGCTAAAAATCCTGCACTACTTAAGCTTTCTAAACAGGCCATAGCTCCTAACAGACAATACTATCTGGAAATGGAAGTTAATGATTTGAGGCGTAAAAAGCAAAAGCTATCGGTTTCGTTAACGCGAATCGACTCTGATCAGGAATGCCCATTTATGCTCAAAAGCAAGGACCATTACATTAAAATGAGTTTTCATTCTATTAACTGCGATGACAAATTCTTGAGAATTAACGGCAAACGTATCTTGACTAAGACTAATCGTTATAAATTTAAAAAATGGTCAGCCTTGTCATCTGAGTAACTGTTGTCTAATGAAAAAAAGTATAACTCATAGGGCGACTAATAAACTTCTGCGCCAATTTTTGTTGTCAAACAATAGCCTGTGGCCACAGGTGGTGGTAACAGAGTATCCAAAATCAGGAGGATCATGGGTGGCGGAAATGTTAAGTGAATTTCTGGATATTCCTTTCCCGCGTAATCAACTTCCATACCTGTCACGAAATATAATTCACGGTCATTTTATGAGTTGCGTTGATCGGCATCAAAAAATTCATGTTATTCGTGACGGTCGGGATGTAATGATTTCGTTTTATTATCATTGTCTGTTTGTAAATGATTTGTTTAATGAAACTCTGGTTAACAGAATGCAACCTCGTTATAAATTTCAAGATAAGGAGGATGTTGTTAACAATTTGCCAATATTTATGGAGGATTTATTCTCCAATAAGGTTCCTTTTGGTTTTAATTGGCCAGAATTTGTGCTTAATTGGCACGAGATTGGTATCCCGACAATTAAATACGAATCATTATTGACTGACTGTTTTTCGGCAATGCAGGCACTTATAGTCGAAACTCATGACTCTCAATTCGACCAGACTCAATCTGAAAAGCTACGCGAAATAATTAATAAACATGATTTTACTAAACAAAAACAGTTAATTAGCCGTGATAATGATACGGAAGTGAGTTTTTTACGTGCCGGTAAGGCGGCTCAATGGAAAACCATTTTTAATAATGAGAGCAAAACAGTATTTAAACACTTTGCCGGTGATGCATTAATAAAACTGGGCTACGAAGCCAGTCACGATTGGTAGTCGTGACCTATCATTAGCAGTATATGAGTGAATGCATCCAGAATATTTTCCAATATGCAGTACTTTAAACAATTTAAGCACATTCTTCCTGCTCTTGTAGGCGCGGGAGTGCTTTTGCCATTGGGGTTGGCTATCA
>JANQSS010000320.1 GCA_028279185.1 Saprospiraceae bacterium
AATGGAAATGGAAAAAAGGCTGAATAATATTCCCGGAGTTGTCACCAACGGCTTATTCGCATTGAATAGCGCGTCGACCATCTTGTCTGCGTCGACTGATGCAGTGAAAACAATTACTTGTTAATATCGATTTCGTATAAATCTATATATTCACCCTGATAAATTAACTTGCCGATGGCCTGTACTTTACGAACAGTATTGGGATTATTAGCCGTTAAACATTGCCAGCGGACAAACCTATTTTGAGTATCCTTATTTAAAAGAACATATTTCAAGTCAGGCCAGTTCCTTTGTTTATGCAGGGCTGATTTTTTACGTATGAATTCCACTATGTCTGTATCGTTATACAATTCATCGGGTCCACACAAATATTTCAGAAATTCATAACTAATGAAGGGTGAACTGTAATCTTTGCCCGATCCCCCATGGTGTGGTTTTGCAGTGGTTGGGTAAAGAGGTAAAAATGATAAGGCATAGTAACTCGTCGCCTCATCGGAGATAAACGAATCACTTGGATTGACTAACCGTTCTATCTCTTTCATATCCTCCTTGTACAAATGACCTGACTGAGTCAGAGTTTGATCCATAGAGTTACTGAGTCGCCAATGATAAATGGGCGTGTACTTATTTGAGTTAGGTTTGTGATCAATAAAACTGAGCTTATAGCTTACATCGGGTAGCAAAATAAAAATCAGCAATGCCAGGATGATCACAGGCAGGACATTGATTTTAGATTTTTTCAAAGCAACCACACATAAGTAGCCTAAGTAAACGATCAGGGTGAACCAGCTAATGGCTTGAAGGCTCGCCAAAGGGTTGTTAAATTCAATTGATAGTTTTGAAAATAAATACAAGCATGGCACTAATATAAATATAAAAATATCAGGTGTTAGTGTATGAGCTGTAGGTGTGGATTTAGAATTCAAGAGCCTGCTGTAAACAAGGCGCCCGCAATACAGCAACAGTAGCAACGTTAAAAAATTAATAACAACGTATTTAATGTAAACGAATCTGGCATCAATATTGAAAGTGAATATTGGATTGATAGTTTGCGATTTGAATGGAAATCTTTCGCTGGAGATTTGTTCTACATTTTGAACCTCAGTGGTCGATGAAAGTTCTAAAGGCTGGGTCGATAGCAGTGGAATATCAATAAATAACCCGGGTCGGTAAATCTTTATATTGCTTAAGGAGAATGCGTCTTGATTGGTAACTGGAACAATTGTTATCTTATCGGTTGCAGCATCAATCGTAAAAGTAACAGTATTAGCAGTAGGAAATGCTTGAATTGATTTATTTAAATGTTTAACTGTTTGTGTGCCTGCGACTCTCCAGTGAAGTTGAGTCAGATTTCTATTTTCTGTTTTAACCTCATAAGTTATGGATATATTTCCCAGGTCGTCCAGTTTGGTAATCAACGCATAAAAAATAGTAATCACCAGGGCTGCAATGAAAAGATGAGGTTTCATAAT
>JANQSS010000323.1 GCA_028279185.1 Saprospiraceae bacterium
ACTGAATTTACACACACACACCCTCCAACACACTACAATGTACCCCCTCCACTTCACTGAATTTACACACACACCCCTCCACCACACTACTCGGAAAAGTCGCGCACACCGTCGAATTTTGGCACTATTCACCTCCCATACATACACTGATACAGATCATACCTGAACAAGTGATACAGGAAATCAGTATATAGTTTGATTTTCCTGACAGACTTAGACTATTAGGTAAGTGAAATATGTGTACAAAAATTGAAGCTCACATCTACCAGTTTTCCCAACATATAAATTATAGAAGACTGGAAAGGCCTTGGTGCCACCATTTATGCAAAAATGGTGACCTCCTTGTATTTAAAAATTTGTTTCACTGCTAATATAGGAACAACATAATGTACTCAAACTTGGTTTGTTTTAGTAGTTTTTGGTTTTAATTAAGGGCTTCGTTTGCTGTTTTCATTAGTAATCACAAAGGTATTTTTGAAGTGACATTTTTGTTTTAGCATGGCTTTGGTTTTTAATAAGGGTTTCATCGGCTATTTTAATTACATATTTAGTTTTAGTAATTAAAAACTAAATAGGGGTGTTTTAGTGTTAGTTTTGATTAACTGAAACAACACTGCTAGTGAGTCAAACCTCTACCTAACAATTTCTTATTTGATGTAGAAAATAAAAATATAACTAAACTAAAATGTCTTTGACAAATATGTTTCGATATCGCTATTCAAACTCCCGACCTCAGCCTAACCGCCGCCAATCACATGCCGCACATTGACGAACGTTTACCATTGCAACGCAGAGAGCATTTCCCGGGTCGACAGCGTTCTCAGGCCCACTCCCCAGGACGAGGCTACGTACTACGGTGGCGTAAGTCTCGAACCGTAAGCGATTCCAACCGTAAGTCCAACCGTAAGTCTCGAACCGTAAGCGATTCCAACCGTAAATCTCGCGACTCCAACCGTAAGTCTCGAACCGCAAGCGATTTTAACCGTAAGTCTCGAACAGTAAGCC
>JANQSS010000001.1 GCA_028279185.1 Saprospiraceae bacterium
TGAGAGATTGCACCCCAGTATAGGATAAAAAAATATAACTTTGATCATGTAAAAATACTATATAAATACATAAATAACACCGCAGCCATTCTGCAGAAACATCACGTCCTTCATGACGACTACATGGAACTTAGCGATTCTCTGAAATACAAGAAAAAATTCGTTATCATAAACATCCAGATGTTCGCGTTGCACAACCCAAGTATCACTTTTTTAAGGCAACGTTTTAGGCCCTAAAAATAAATATACATGTACTTACCGATATTTATCACAGTATCCGCCGTATCCTCCGTATCATCCATACCTACAAAGGTTAAAGCATAAATAGTACTTTACAAATTTATTCAAACTCCACTAGTCTACTGTGCTGGTGTGCGTGTGTATATTGTTTATTAAAATTCTACATTTTAACTTCAACATTGTCAGTTACTAAATAAATAGCAGCATAAGTCAGGCCAGAACCAAGGAAATTTACTCTAATAGAATCAGGGTTGCTACATCTTCACGAACTCAGGGAAAGCATGGAAAATTAGAATGCAATTTTGCCACCCAGGGAAGAGTCCAGTAAATTAGCATGGAGGAATTAGGGAAATTTTCTGGCACAATATTTCTTTTCTGTCTTTAGGAAACCATATTTTCAACAGCATTTAACTGCATTTTTAACCGCATTTTTAACTGCATTTATGTATGTTCATAATATGTACATCAATTTTGAGTTTCAAGGTCATTTGATAAAGGTCACGGTAGACCAAAAACTGTAAAACTACACTATTTGCCACATTTGTTTCGCTGCACATTAGGGAGAGTGGTTATCAAGGTAAAGATCATTCCAAGGTCAAGGTCAAAGTTAAAGTTTGGACTCTTGGCTTTCCTTTCTCATGTGTAATAGTGATCTATGGTGGAGCGGGAGGTGGGCATTTCACGGTACGGCATTCTGGTTTTCGAAATGCATCTGGAATAATGATAAAAATTCTGGAAATTCTATCAGGATAAAAAGGTATTCAGGAGGTTCATGTGACTCATCTCAGAATTCCATTAGTTTAGATTTTGTTTACCCGTGTCTCGGAGGCTATCATCCGTGTCCGTGTGCACAATAGTCTGAGTGGCCTTCACACCGACTGCTGTTTGATAGCAACGGAAATAACCGCAACCGATGCTGCAAATATGATAAAACCAATTATTTATTATCTAGTTTTAAGTATATAGTTTAATGTGTTTAGATTTATAAATTATTTATATTTAGCATCAGTTGAATCATTGTATTTTATCAGCTGTTCTTCAGATTCTTTATTATTCACATGAAGTGTTAACTTAACTCGGAACGTACCACGGTATTTTTTATTTTTTAGTTGAGTGTTTATGTCCTACGCGCTATTAGCTGCAGTACCCAAAAGTTATCTGAATTGAGAACAAAAACTAGGTTAGTTACATACTACCCATACATCGTCTGACTTGTTGATGAATTTAAGGCTGCACATTGTGCGAACGCGAATTCGAATGCGAACACGTCTAGATTCTGATGCATAGGTGAATGGGTTCTGTATCCATATTTGATGCGTGAGAATTGCTGCATAATACCCAAAAATGGGTACAGAAGCCATTCACCTATACCTGTATCTATTGTCAAAGGCTTTGTAT
>JANQSS010000032.1 GCA_028279185.1 Saprospiraceae bacterium
TTCGGTGTGTAGATGATTTCATCATTTGTTGGATCATTGTCACCACCGTTGGCAAGGGTCACTGTACCGTTGGCTGGTTGTTGAAGACCATTGCTGCCATCAGGAAGGGTGATATCCGTTGTCGATGGTCCATCACCTCCGAAGTCGTCGTTGTCTGTAACATCGATTGTTACCGGCGTGTCTTCGTCCGTTGTATTATTTAAGTCGTCAACTGCCGTGGGTACGTCATTAACAGAGTTTACTGTCACTTCAACAAGTGCTACATCACAGTCACCATCCGCATCACAGATTTCATATTCGAAAGCATCGTCGCCATTGAAGTCCGGATTCGGTGTGTAGATGATTTCATCATTTGTTGGATCATTATCACCGCCGTTGGCAAGGGTTACCGTACCGTTGGCTGGTTGCTGAAGACCATTGCTGCCATCAGGAAGCGTTATATCTGTCGTTGAAGGTCCGTCACCACCGAAGTCGTCGTTGTCTGTAACATCGATTGTTACTGGCGTGTCTTCGTTCGTTGTATTATTTAAGTCGTCAACTGCTACTGGCAAGAAATCGCAGCTATTCTGGGAAGAAGCCATAATCATTCCGATTCCAGCTGATTCCCCAGTAGTAAGGGGAGAGCAAACCTCTACTTCAATCTTAGTTGCAGCGCCGGGAATATTAGCGATCAGCTCGTATAAATAGCCTCCGCTCAAATCTGTAGTGGGAGAATTGTCCGTGTTCGTATATACAATGCCATTTGCAGCATCTTTGGCTGTGACAGTAACGACAATAAGTTGGCCGGTGCCAGAAACAGAAGTTTCATGAAGTGGAATTGAAATGGTTACGTCTCGGTTGGACGCACTGCTTTCTATGTCAAATGTCCGAGACAGGCAATCGTCTGTCGCTCCAGACTCGATTAATTCTCGGTTTACCGTTCGAAGACCTCCAATCGAATTTTCATCTCCGGTACGCTTAACGTAAATAGCCATAGAACTTGCTGAACACGTATATTCTTCAGCAATGCAAACTTCATTGTAGCTACCTGAAAATTCAACTCTGTATATTCCTTCAAGTGTAGTGCTAGCAGGGTTTTGAATAACGTCAATTTTATTGGCTACAATAGTCGTGGCGTCAGCAGAAATTTCAATACAATCAGGCAAATCCTGACCATTACAAGCGGCCTCTTGAATCCAAACTTCGGCGACAATGCTTACTACATTAGACGGATTCTCCACACTGATGCAGTCATCGGCCGAATTCTGAGTCCCTAAAACTTGAGTTGTATAGTAGTACCCATCACCACATCCAAAATCCGTTTGTGCATCGTAGCTCGTACCTCCGGAACAATTGAGCTCCACGGTTATATATACAGTGGCCTGAGAACAATCCCCATTCAAGTCGCAAATTTCATAAAGTACACTATCGAGCCCATAAAATCCATTATTCGGTGTGTATCTAAGTTGATCATCCCCAACTCCTGCTCCATTGAAAAATATGGCAGCAGAACCATTCGAAGCGTTCATGATCATCGAAACATAATCCGTGCCTGAAGCGGGTCCATCGTCACCAAAATCATCATTGGCCAGAAGAAGTATGTTTGTGGTTATACCAGGGGCAGTAGAACCAAAATCATCTACTGCAACGGGTACATCATTGCAATAGGTATAGCTGACAGCATCCAGGCAAATTTTAGCCGAGTTTCTTGTCAACTTTAGCCATCTCGCTCCACCAGAAGGAACCGTGTATGTGAGTAGTTGCCACAGTCTATTTGTTGATCCGTCATTCGCAGATCCGTACGTAACAATGTTGCTGTATGTCGTTCCATCAATCGAACTTTCAACATTGAATGAGCCATAGTTTCCAGCTGAACCATCATATTCAACAAGTAATTGAATTTCAGTTCCGGGTAGTAAATGATCTGTCAAATCTAATTCAAGGATATGCGAACCCCAGAAAATAGAAAAATCACCATTAGGTGCTCCGAGTGAATTTTGCGGGTTTTGAACTCCTGTGCCATTCGTGTCGAAGCCATCGGCGTTTCCTGAAACACGAGTTTCATCACAAGGCACAGCCTCTATTGTAATAGATGCAACAGCTTGATCACACTCGTTGTGTGGATCACAGACTTCATAGGTAAACATATCCTGGCCAACGTATCCTGCATTTGGAATGTAAACGAAAGAGCCATCCGGGTTAATGGTCACAAAGCCGTTAGACGGATTGGATATTGGAGTAACATTATATGTCAAATCATCACCATCAGGATCCGAGTCATTTAGAGATAAATCATTGGCAACTGCCTGATCGATTTGTGTCGTATAGGAATCATCTTCGGCCAGAGGTGGTCTGTTACATCCAGCGTCAAACGACACAGCACCATATAAGACGGATTGCCCGTTGCCAGAAGGAGATTCGATCGTAATTTCGATCGTCCCGTCTGTTCCATCGACATCGTTCAAGACCAATTCGACTACGTAAACCGTGCTGTCGAAGGTAGGGCCGGGTGCTACTGTTTCACTTTCAGTGACTCCACCTACAGTCGCCGAAACAATCACTTCACGGCCATCGTTACTAATTTCATATAAGGGAACATGAACCGTAACATCTCGATTTCCTGAAACAACTGGAATACTCAATGTTTCCGTTACACAGTTATTTATCAAGTAAGCACCAGCAGCAAATGACACGGTGGAAGCATTACTCACCGAGTTGTCCGTTCGAAGCACCCAGAAAGTCCCTCCTTCGAGGCTTTTTCCTGCTGGTACAGTAAGAATGAGTTCCGACGTATTTGCTGGAAATTCGGCTTGAAATCGACCGTTTGCGCTATTTCCACCCACAGCGCATGTAGATGTTCCATTTGGTAAGGTTGTCTTAAATAATGTGAAGCAATCACCGGATTGGTCTGTTAACGTAACATAATCAGGCTGATTACCTCCTTTGGTTACACCATCGAAAATGATATGCTGTATTGATCCAGGATCATCGAAGGATGTTGTTACGGTATGAAGATTCATGAGGTCTCTGCTAATCCGCTCCACGATTAATCCGCCGTTGGCGCAAGTAGAGGAATAGGTTGACTCTGGAGGTGTAGCGTTATCGCAAGTAGCTTCAAAGCATAAGTTGGAGACTCCGATCCATTGACCTGTTGGGTTTACTAGTCCATCATCCAAAGCCACATATTTGATCTCTAATTGAGTAACTGAAGTTCCTCCAAAGGATAGATTGAGGTTACCATCAACCACATTGGCCCCTCCGGTCTGATCTTTACCTTCGAACCCATTAAAGCCAGCTTCATCGTCGAGTTGAACACTATCACCTAGTGTATATAGAGTGGGGTTCCCTCGAATGTTAATTCCATTGTTATATCTAACTTCAACCCCGTCATCCCAATTGAATTCATCTATATCATATAGTGAAAATTCCAAATCATCTACAGCGGGATTGAAAGTGAACTCAATAGTGAGATTGTCATCTAAATCATTGGCAGAATTGTCAAATCCTGCGGATAGAATTCCTCCGCTTGCGGTTTCATAAGAGACAAAATCATCTCCATTAAAAGCCACAAGTGTACCATCTCCATCTTCATTGGCCGACCAGGTCATGGTTATTGTCACATCGTCGACGACGAAAGTATTTCCGCTGGGGACAGCAGCTTCATCCACTGAGAAGTAATCACTCCATTTTAATGTAGATTGATTACATCCGGTAGCTCGAGTGCGCGTAGCACTGTTGCCGGAGATATCAGAATCACCAGATTGAGCCAGGCATTGGTAAGAGAGTTGTGAAGAAAAAACGAAAGAGAATACAAGTAAAGAGGATACCAATAGGTACCGCAAACCGTCCTTTAGTAACATAGCAAACCCAATTTTTAAAACAATCTATATCAAGAAATCCCGGTCAATGAATGTGCTTAATAATCATGACCCCGAATCATGTATTTTTTTTATTAAATAATACGCGTGTTTGACGAGTAACTACTAAATAGTCACAAGCTCATAGTAAGATAGCTTTCAACCAATATCCTAAATAGGTATTAATCGAAGTCAAAATACTTCTTTCAATAGTGTTTAGCGGGGTTAATTGATTCTTTGGGAAAAGTTGGTGAAAGAGGAGGTTATTTTCTTTCGCCGGCAAATTTAGATTAAAAATTTGCATTTCACACTAATAAAATTGAAATAAATTTTCTAAAGTTGAAATATCAAAATTTTTTTTTGTTTAAAAGCAGTTAGCAAAATTTTTAATAAGAATAAATAGAGAATAACGTTTAAAAATTTGAATTTCAGGAAATATTGATTTGGTATTAAAAAAAATCGATTTTATATAGCATCTGATGTATAGCTATATATATATTAAATAAAAATTTAATATTAAAATTACCTAATTGAAATTGGTATTGATATGGTTTCTGGCTGTCCATTGCGCACATATTGCAGTGATACATTGTCGCCATCTTTAAAGGATTCGAGGGCGAGTTGTAAATCCGAAGAAGAATTTACCGCTTGATTACCGATTTTTGTGATTACATCACCCAAAATTATCTCACCATATCTGTTCTGCAATGTTGGCTTTAAACCCGCTTTTTCGGCAACTCCACCAGGGGTAACTTGTAAAATAAGCAAGCCACTTTTTATACCTAATCGTTGTTGAATGCGGTCAGGCACGAGCTTTATTCCTAAATCAGCACGTCGTACCGCTCCGTATTTTATTAATTCAGGAACTACCCACTCAAGTACGTCGACAGGAATAGAAAAACCGATTCCTGCATATGCACCTGATGGAGAATAAATTGCCGTATTCACACCAATTAATTCTCCAGATGAATTAAGTAGGGGTCCGCCCGAATTTCCAGGATTTATGGCAGCATCTGTCTGAATGACATCTTTAATGGGTACACCAGAAACTGATTCAATTTCCCGGCCAAGTGCGCTGACAATTCCGGTTGTCAGCGTGTGATCAAGGCCGAATGGATTTCCGATTGCAAAAGTTGATTGGCCCACACGGAGTTTATTACTGTCGCCTATGGGCAATGGATGGATTTTATTGATATCCAGATTTTTGAGTTTCAAGACTGCAAGGTCCTTACCCGGTTCACCACCGACATAGTCAGCATCATACTGTGACTGATCTGCTAATGTCACTTTTATTCGTCTTGCGCCTTGGACAACATGATAATTTGTAACGATGTGACCTTCTCGATCCCAAAAAAATCCGGATCCCGTTCCCTGCGGTATCTCCATCGCACGCATACTCCAAAAATCCCGTCGAAGCGTCGTAGTTGTTATAAAAACAACGGCCGGAGCCGCAGCTTCAAAAAGCGAGATAGTCGCAAGCTCAGATTTCGCAAGAGAAGGGTCTTTAGCTACAAACTCAGCTGGAGTTACGACAGCAACTTCTTCGGTTGGATTTACCTGCCACGAACCTAATAAATAGGCCCAACAAATTAATCCTATAACCGCCATTACTTTAAAAATACGATCCATTACAGAGTTATAATTAATACATTAAGTTCTCTCCTTTCGGGGTTTTAATATTTAATCGAAAGCCAGTTGATGGAATAACTTCTCCAACTACCTTTGCTTCCACTTCGAAACTATTTGCAATAGTCAATATCTCGTCGGCAATATCTGCATCAACATAAAGCTCCATCCTGTGTCCCATATTAAATACCTGATACATTTCTTCGGGTGAGGCACCGGAAGATTGCTGGATTAATTCAAAAACAGGGGGCGGGTAAAACATATTGTCTTTTACTATAGATACATCTTCAACAAACTTAAGTACTTTGGTTTGTGCGCCTCCTGTACAGTGAATCATTCCATGAATTTTGGAAGAAAAGTCATCCATTATTTTTTTTAGAATTGGGAAATACGTGCGTGTTGGTGAGAGTAGGAGATCTTTAACCAGGTATGCACTACCGCTAATTTCTACTTCATCTGTAAGCCGGTGGTCTCCGGTAAAGACAAAATTATCCGGCGTCTGGGGGGCGACAACTTCAGGGTAACGTTCTGCATAATACTTATTCAAGACGTCATGCCGAGCGGATGTCAATCCATTGCTGCCTATGCCGCTATTTACATTGGATTCATACGTGCTTTTTCCGAACGAAGCTAAACCCACAATTTTATGTCCTGGCCTGATATTGTTTTCGAGAACTTGTTCTTTTTTTATTCTTGAAAATGCTGTGAACCCGACATCTATCGTTCTGACGATATCCCCAACATCAGCCGTTTCTCCACCTGAAGAAACGATATTCAGACCCATTTCTCTCAGATTATTAAAAACTTCTTCGGCACCCTGAATAATCATGGAAATAACCTCCTGCGGTATAAGATGTTTATTTCTCCCTATTGTCGAACTGACGACGATAGGGTCGAAACAGGAGACACAAATCATGTCATCGACATTCATTATGATGGCGTCTTGTGCTATCCCTTTCCATACATTCAGATCGCCTGTTTCCTTCCAATATAAATAGGCGAGTGCAGTTTTTGTGCCCGCCGTGTCGGCATGCATAATGTTACAGAACGATTCATCTCCTGCTATAATATCAGGTAATATTTTACAAAATGCCTTCGGATATAAGCCTTTGCTTAAATGCTTAATTGCTGCATGTACTTCGTCTTTTTGCGCGGATACACCACGTGCCAAATACCGTTCATCCTGTTTCATTGTCTCAAAGGTAGTGACTTGACCATTTTAATCACATAGAATTAACCAAAGAAGACATTCACTTATTTTTTACTCAAAAAACCATAAAGTACTTGCTTCAAGAAAGTAGATGGAAAATAAGTATCCTCAGGAAAGCCAAGTTCAATGTCGCGACCGTCATGAGGAATGTATGCGGTCTTGAATAAATAGTCCCAAATGGATAAACTCAGCCCGAAATTTACGCCATATACTTTGTCGGACGGCAGATGCTTGGCGTGATGCCAGATGTGCATTTCCGGACTGTTGAAGACAAATTTATATGCTTTACCAAAAATAAAGTATCCAACTAAAAAACCAATTATACCGCTTATGAGTGCAGTTGCCAGGGTTGGGTCTTGAACTAGACTTATTTCAAGACCATTTGATCCAATTAATATTCCTACAAAAGCTAATAGTGCCCCAGCAATAATTCGGTGCGAGATTTGTAAATTAGAGTGGTTGTAGTGACCTATGATAATACTTACAATATGTATAATAAAGAAATCTGTCAAACCATAACCAATTAATGCCAGGGGTAAATATTCAATCGTTCGGTACACAATCGTCTCCATCCAATGATAGCGCAGGTGAGCGGCGAACCCCATTTGTTTAACTGAATGATGAACTTTGTGAAATTGCCATAGCCATTTACTCCTATGCAACAACCGGTGTGTCCACCATTGGATGAAATCCCGTAACACAAAACCAATAATCAAAATCAGCCATAATGGTAAGGTATGTAATGGATTAAAAGTTGCAAGGTCTACGTTGAAAATCTCGGATACAATATCGCGTGTCAGGACTACAAAAACATCACTGCCGGCCTTATAAATAATTAAGGAGAAAATAAAAAAATTAAAATACATATACCCGACATCCAACCAAAAATCACGTCGGAATATGGGCTGCCTTTTTCGCCAAGGTTTTAATAGTTCCAGAATAAAAAATAAAACTGAAATCGTAGTCAATGCATAAAAATAATTATGCCAAGAGGGGTTTGTTATTTCCTTCCAAAGATATTGTGCATATCCTTTATATCCTTCTATAAATACCTGAAGTAAATCCATTTAGATTATTCATTGTCCTTTACCCATCGCTCATATCCACCATAATTGTGAACGTCCTGGAAGCCATTCTCCTCGAGAAAGCTCTTGGCTTGGCCAGCACGACCTCCACTACGGCAATACAATACAATTGTCTTACCCTTATCTAGTGCCAGTATGCGGCGTTCGAAATCGGCACCATTAATATCGATATGCAGTGCTCCAGGTATTTTTCCTTCAACCACTTCTTCGTTTGTTCGCACATCGACAATAATAGCCTCATCAGCGTTTTGCATTTTGGCGATTTCGGCTGTTGTGAGCTGCTTTGCCTGGGATGAATAACTTGATTTATCTGCACACCCAAAAGCTGTGAAAAAGCAAAAGGCAAGAGCACTGAATGAGATCCTACCGAATTTTCTTATTTCATAGATCATTTTAAGAAAATTAATGGATAATAAAAAGGAAATATAGGCAATAAAAATTTGGATTATAGTTGAAAACGAATTTTTATCCAAAATACATATATAATGATAGACTTTATATATTCAACTGAAAATAAGTACTATAGCTTGTGTATAATGGATCGGTAGCGTATTTTTGAGCCATTAACAAACACTTAATCAAGTAAAGCTCCAGACTATGTCGCATACACGTTTCAATGCTATAGAAGCACTAGCACATCGCAATGACTTTGACATCAATTTTGTAGAGCAACCGTCGGATCCAATTTCAGATTATTTTGGGAAGAATGTTTTTGGAGATCGGGTGATGAAGAAATATTTGCCCGAGGAGGCATATATAAAAGTCAAGGCAGCCATTCAGGCGGGCTCCAAACTTTCGCGTGATGTTGCCAACGAAGTGGCATACGCTATGAAACAATGGGCGATGGACAAAGGCGCCACGCATTTTGCCCACTGGTTTCAGCCGTTAACCGGGCGAACAGCCGAAAAGCATGATTCATTCTTTACCCTTGATAGAAATGGTCAAGCCATCGAAGAATTCAGCGGAGACGTGCTCGCACAACAAGAACCAGACGGATCCTCATTTCCAGGAGGAGGGCTAAGAAGTACATTCGAAGCACGTGGATATACGGCTTGGGATCCATCATCGCCGGCATTCATATTAGAAGTAGGAAACGGGAAAACCCTCTGTATACCGACCATTTTTGTCACGTATTCAGGTGAGGCGCTCGATTATAAACTCCCTTTGCTCAAGTCACAGGCTTACGTGGAGCAAGCGGCACTGGAGGTTTGTCAATATTTTGATTTAGGAGCTACAAAAGTTCAGACAACTTTGGGTTGGGAACAAGAATACTTTTTAGTGGATGAAGCCATGTTTAATGCCCGACCGGATCTAGTTTTAGCCGGCCGGACATTGGTGGGGAAATATTCACCTAAAGGACAGCAACTCGATGATCATTATTTCGGTTCTATCCCTGAACGTGTTTTTGCCTTCATGCGGGACCTTGAGATCGAATGTCATCAGTTAGGAATACCTGCACGAACCCGACATAATGAAGTAGGGCCTGGTCAGTATGAATTGGCACCGATGTTTGAAGAAGTAAACGTTGCTGTTGATCATAATCAATTGTTGATGGATTTAATGGAACGTGTTGCCAGACGACACAAATTGCGCGTTCTTTTACATGAAAAGCCTTTTGGCGGAGTGAATGGATCGGGGAAACACAATAATTGGTCAATGGCCACAAATACTGGTGTGAACCTATTATCACCTGGTAAGGAGCCCAACAAAAACCTCCGGTTTCTTACTTTCTTTGTCAATACCATTCAGGCCGTGTACCGGTACGCAGATTTACTTCGGGCAAGTGTTGCTTCTGCCGGAAACGATCATAGACTAGGTGCCAATGAAGCTCCCCCAGCCATTATTTCTGTATTTATTGGTGAGACATTAACACAGGTGCTAGACAATATAGAAGAAGGAGCCGAGGACAGCGTTGAAGATGTAAAACGTGTATTGGATTTGCTTAGCCAGGTACCTAATCTGGAGAAGGATAATACAGACAGAAATCGCACATCACCATTTGCCTTTACCGGAAACAAATTTGAGATCAGAATGGTAGGATCACAGATGAACTGTTCTGCGCCTATGACAGTAATGAATACGATAGTCGGACGTCAGTTAAGAGACTTTAAACGTGCCGTTGATGCCCAAATTGAACAAGGCCGAGACAAAGACACAGCAATTCTCAATGTGATTGAGAGCTATATCGTTGAATCAAAAGCTATTCGATTCGAGGGAGATGGCTACAGCCAGGCATGGGAGGACGAGGCAGCCAAGCGAGGTTTGACCAACGCAAAAAATACACCTGAAGCACTAAAATCCTACATCAGTGACTCGACAAAAGAGTTGCTGGTTAATTCAGGTGTGATGTCTAAAACAGAATTGGAGGCGCATTACGATGTAAAAGTTGAAAATTACATTTTAACCATACAGATCGAAGCCAGGACATTAGGAGAGCTTTGCACAAACTATATATTACCAGCGGCTCTTGATTATCAAACGCGAATTGCGAATAATCTCATAACGCTTCAAGAGGCTGGGCTCGAAAGCGAATTGCTCAAGGTTCAAACAACCCTCTTGAAAAATATGCAACACCACATAAGCATAATGCAGACTACTGCGGAACAGATGATAGAAGAACGAAAAGTCGCTAATAAGCTAGAAGATCTGGAAGAACGAGCGGATATGTACTGCAATAAAGTTCGACCACTAATGGAGACAATTCGGTATCACGCTGATAAAATCGAACATTACATGGATGACCAGGAATGGCCATTAGTAAAGTATCGAGAAATGATGTTTATACGATAGCATGAAAGATCTAGAAGTCAAATCGGCCGGACCAATAAATTGGTTCGGCCGTTTCTAATTATAATTGAGTATAGTTAGATATTAAATCTGTAGCTTCATATTTCCGTAATGAATCCGATTAATAAATAATAAAGTGTTCAACCTTTTTGAACATATAGGTCAAATTTTATGCACAGTACTAGCCATTGTGCTGTTAGCACCTATGATTAATGCACAAAACGAGCCCGATACAATAGGCACATTTCAATTAATTGAACAAGCAAATAGTAGTGTCCAACGGTACAACATTCCAGATGCCTTGGCATTAATTGACTCAGCCAAAACAATCTATCTCCGCGCGTTAAATCCGAATGCAAAATCTTTAATAAAGTGTTTTGAAACTGAAGCTTTTGCTCAAATACGATTTGCAAATTATATTGAAGGAAGCAAAGCTGCCTTAGAGGCCATACGGCTTCGAAAATATAATAATTTAATTTCGACGCCCCAAGCAGGAAGTATTTATTTCAATTTGGCAATTACATCGATCGAAGCCAAAGACTATGAAAAAGCTGATTCGTATTTGAGCAAAGCTGTTGCTCATTTTGCATTAGATTCCGTAATCCTAGAAGAGAATAAAGCACGACTCATGTCTGAATACGGAATTTTATATCGCAAACAAAAAAAATCCGATGAGGCTATTAATTTTTACCTCTCATCTCTGGAAGCGAATATAGCTCGCGGGGATACTTTGGGAATTGCCAAAAATTATCACAATCTGGGAAATGTCTATTATGACAAAGGCGATCTGGCCATAGCCCGTCGATATTATGTACTAGCTAAAGATAATTACAAACCTGAACAAATGTTCATGTCATCGCTAGCGCATGAGGGAATAGCATTGACGTACAGAAAAGAGCGTATTTATGATATTGCTATTGATCACCTAAATATTGCATTGAATTTTTTGAAAGAGTCCGTAGGGCCTGAACATCGCTATACAAAAAAAATAGTTCGAAAAATCGCGCAAAATTATATTTTCAAAGGAGAGCATCAGCGCGCAATTGATCTTTTGAAAGGAGAAGGTGCGCAAAAGTCTGTAATAAGCCTTGAAACTATGGCAGGAGCCCAACTTGCCGTGGGGAATATTGCGGAGTCTGATAAGGTGATTAAACAATGCTTGAAATCGGGAAGTAGCTATCTTGACAGTATTTTCTCCTTGAAAATTTATGGCGATATATTAGTTAATCAAAAACGATTTGATCTAGCCGAAGCCGTTTATAAAAAATCCCTGGAATTTAGAGTAAAGCGATTTAAACCACACCACGAAAAAATTCAACTCCTTCACCTAGCCCTTGCCAAGCTTGATTTTGCCCGTGGAGAACAGCAACGCGCAATTCAGACAATAGATTCGCTATTAGCTAGTGGAAAAAGTTTGCACATCGAACTCGTGAATGGCGAAAAGGTACGATCAGCCTTATGGGATCAGCTCATGCGTAATAAGTGCCTCATGATGTATGACGCGTATATCAAATCAAAATCAAAGAGGCTGCTCAAAGAAATTTTCAACCATGGAACGGCTTACTTTGAATCCATTGATACGCTAAGAAGTAATGCCTCTGTCGCCGGTTCAACATTGGCACTTTCTTCAACACCCACAGATATTGTCGAAATTTTATTATCCCTTATCTATGATGAATACAGGGAGTCGCCTTCGGATGAAAAAGTAGCACAGTCCATAAAGATAATGGACGAAGTTCGTGACCTACTATGGATAGAGTTGGTGCAATTACAGGACGCGTCGGATATGAGTGCGCATTCAATCGAGTCACTTGAGAAAGAAAATTCCGTGAGAAAAGAAATTGCCAGTTTGGAATTGCTGAGCCAATTTAAACCTGATTCGATTGCTCTACAAAATCGAATAGTGAAATTGAAAGAAGGGCTTTTAAAGTCAAGTATCGCTCAGCATAAGCAAAAATATTATACGCGGTCTACTCAATCTTTACTGGACCGCTTAACTAGTCAGAATGAATCAACATTAGCTTATTTTATTTCAGACGGCTACATGTATCGATCATTTGTATCTAGTGACACATGCATTTTAGATCGTAGGTTGTGGCAGCAAAATGAGGAAAAAACTGTCGAGTTATTTTTAACTGCCTTGCGAACCAAGTCTCAACATGTCAACAATGAAGTTGCTGCAATAAGTGAATTACTTATTGGAAAAATACCGGTAAACTCAAAACCAAATTTGCGCATTTTTCCAGATGCTAGTCTTCACCAGGTGCCTTTTGAAATTCTATATCAATCAAACGGGCGCCCGTTAATGACGGAGACAGCAGTAGCATATAACTCGTCTCTTAAACGACACTTTGCAAAAAAAGAAGCGCAGAAATATAACACAGAGCTCATAGGTTTTGCTCCCTCGTATGAGGACTGGCATCCTAAAGAAGTTGATACGTTGCAGAATAGTGTTTTAGCATCTATCGTTCGGGGTGGACTCATGGATCTTCCATCAGCAAAACAGGAAATAGAAAATATCAGTGAATATTTTCGCAGTGAATCATTTATTGGTGCGGATGCTACCGTTAATAATTTTGTTAACCTGGCAGAATCAAGCAAAATAGTGCACCTCTCGATGCATGCGCTTGCCGATAAAAAGTATTCTCAATTTTCGCGACTTGTCTTCAGTGCGACCAATAAAAATAACATACTCAGTCGCTATTATTTTGCTAGTGAAATAGCCGAGCAGCGCTTCCCCGCCGAGATGGTCGTTTTGAGTGCCTGCAATACCGGAACAGGTTCATTTGTCCGCGGTGATGGTGTATTAAGTCTAGCGCGAGCATTTGAATATGCCGGCGCAAAAAGCACTGTTTTTTCACTTTGGAAAATCCCAGATGCATCAACGAAGGAAATAATGACTTCCTTTTATCGCAATCTAAAAAATGGGCTAGCCAAGCATGAAGCCCTACGTCAAGCCAAATTGCAGTACATGACCCTACATGAGGGAAGCGATCTCGCCCATCCCTATTATTGGTCTGGGTTTGTCGTTAGCGGGGACGTTGATCCGATTTCTACTAAAGGTCAGTATAGAGGATTAATGGTAATTTTAGGTTTAACAGCTTCTCTTATTCTTATGTTAATTTACCGACGAATGCGCGGTCAGTCCAATAGGTAAACGTACTTTACAATCAAGAAATCGTAAATAGCCAAAAATAGCCGATGCATGTCCACGATATTTATCTATGTAGACCTTTTTAGTTATACACGTAATTATGGAATAAGTCGATCGCGGCTTGGAATGCTATTGACCCGGAAGATAATCCCTTCATTCTTGATTTTATTTTGTATCCCGGTATTATATGTTCATACTTATGGGCAGATAAGTGGGTATGTAAATGGCGAAGAAGGTGAACCGCTTGCTTTTGCAAGTGTGTATATAAAATCATCTTCAACGGGTGTCACGACAAACGCGGATGGCTATTACATTCTTCCAATTGCCGATGAAGGCTTTTACGAAATTGTTTGTCAATATCTGGGCTATCGGACAATCACGGAGAAAGTTCAGGTTGCGAAAAACCCCGTAATACTCAATTTCGAACTCGAGCCAGAATCGATCATCGCACCTGGCATAGAAATAAGTGCAGATGGTGAAGATCCTGCCTACCCAATAATACGACGGGCAATAAAAGAAAGAAAAAAGCATCAAAAGAATATCGAATCATACTCCTGCGAATCATACATAAAAGGAAGGTTTGACATCGAAAAGGTTCCGGAAGCATTTCTAGAAGTCTTTATTGACAACATGAATGTGTTTGATGTCGATTCTACCGGAAAAGGGATAATATACCTTTCTGAGTCTGAATCCTCATTTCATAAAGCTCCGCCAGATAAAATTAAGGAGATCATGCATTCCAGTCTAATCAGTGGTTTTGACAACCAGTTTTCATTTAATAATGCCATGTCAATGGATTTTTCTATTTACGACAATCAACTGGAAATAATAAGAGACATCATTTCACCGATTGGAAACAGCGCGCTATTTTATTACAAATATCAATTATTAGGAACTACATTTGATTCCGACGGTAGGTTATTGAATAAAATCAGAGTTATACCTAAGTCCCGTACTTCTCCTACATTTTCCGGTGTTATATATGTGACAGAAGATTTATGGAATGTTCCGCAAGGTGAACTGATACTTACATCGGATCATGCCCAACAAGCACTGATCGACACTGTCAAATATACCTTCAATGCAGTTGAAGTTGCACCGCATACATACGTTGATATTAAGAAGCATCTATGGATGCGAATTCAGGCTTTTGGCTTTAAAGCAAATGGAGGATTCAATGGTGTATTCAGTCAATATAACATGAATCCTAATTTTGATGACGGATTTTTTAGCAGAGAAATTTTCAAAGTTGAGGAATCCGCAAATGATAAAACAGATGATTACTGGGAGTCCATACGACCTATTAAGTTGACCGAAAAAGAAGTCGAAAATTATATAGCCATGGATAGTTTAAAAATCATACGTAAAAATAAGCTTGATTCCATCGTTAATAATCCACCCAAATTTAAGTTCAATGATATTTTTAATGGCTATTCCAGGTATTTAGACGAGGGAGCAAAGCAATTTTCATATGTTCTAGCGAGTGAAGGGACTTTTAATACAGTTCAAGGTTTTTTCTTAGGTCCTGCTTTTAATCTAAGAACCAACCCTGATAGCTTTCATGAAAAAGGTTATTCTTTGGGAGCTGCATTTAACTACGGCTTCAGCGAAAAGCGATTTCGAGGCGGACTTACGTACAAGTTCTTTTCTAACAACGATAATAACACGACATGGGCAGTTTCTGCAGGCCGATATATTCTACAATATCGAGAAGTTCCACCTATTACGTCATTTGCCAACTATGTATACAGCTTTTTAGACGAGAAAAATTTTGCCAAATTCTATGAAATCGATGCCGTTTCAATTGAATATAAAAATGAATGGTTAAACGGAATTTCACTGCGATCTTTTGCCGAATTCGGACGCAGGAGGGCCCTCGTAAATCATTCAGATTATAGTTGGGCAAAAGCAGATGAAAAGTATGTTTCAAATAACCCCTTAAATCCTGGCAGCGATTTGCCGGCATTCATGTCAAACAATAATTTAATACTTGGATTTGATGTAAACGTTGTTTTCGGACAGCGCTATATTTCCTATCCCAATCGAATATTTAAAATGGGCTCCAAGTATCCTTCTCTTCGAATAGCTTCATCGTTAAATTACAACTTTGACGCCGGTGACCCGTACATCCAACTGGAGCTGGGTCTTGCAGACTCGTACAATTTTAATGTGGCAGGTGATGGGCAATGGAATTTAACAGGAGGCATATTTTTATTGGATGAGCCGGTCTTTTTCACTGACTACAAGCATTTTGACGGGAATCAAACGCGATTTGGAATTCCGTCAATTTACCACCGCAGTTTCCATTTATTGCCTTATTACTCTAACAGTTCCAATGATGATTATGTAGAAGGTCACTTTCAACATCATTTTCGTGGTTTTATTTTGGATAAGGTTCCCCTCATTCGACGATTAAAATGGCATGTAGCGGCTGGAGCAAATTACCTCTATACAGCGGACAGAAATTCCTATGGTGAAGTATATGTCGGACTCGAAAATATCGGCATCCACATTTTCAGATTTTTACGTTTTGATGGGGTAGTAAATTTTGATCAAAATGGCCAATTGGAAACCAATTATATGATTGGACTCGAATTATCTTCTTTTTTAAATAGTAATAATAGCGCTTCTAAAAAAATTCGGACCCGATTTTAATGGTCGTTTTGATATTCTTTAGGAATTTTAGTATAGCTTAGGTTCGCCATTACGATCATCAGTCCGCCTAGGCACATAATCGCATAGATAAGCAGTGACCAAATGCCAGCTAGTCGATTGATGAATGCAAGAAAAATAAACTGCATGCCGCAAAGCGTCAAAATAATGGAAAGAATGCCCATTATAAAAAATATGAATCCGATCAGTATTCGTATGGGTTTAGCCATATTGCAATTTCAGTTGACAAATTTATCAATTGAAAGTCGGATTGATGTCTTTTTTCTTCTACATTAACTACCTTTGTATTCCGTAACAACCAATTGGACCATGACTAAATATATATTTGTTACGGGCGGCGTCACCTCCTCTCTTGGCAAGGGCATCATATCAGCATCACTGGGCAAACTATTACAGGCCAGAGGCTTAAGCGTCACTATTCAAAAATTCGATCCATATATCAATGTAGATCCCGGAACATTAAATCCATACGAACACGGCGAGTGCTATGTGACGGATGACGGTGCCGAAACTGATCTGGATTTAGGCCATTACGAACGTTTTCTTAATATCAATACATCCCAGGCTAATAATGTAACGACGGGACGGATATATCAAACCGTAATAAATCGCGAACGCGCTGGTGATTACCTGGGCAAAACCGTTCAGGTTATTCCGCATATTACGGATGAAATAAAACGTCGGATAAGCTTAACGTCTAGCAAGCAAAATACTGACGTTGTCATTACAGAAATTGGAGGAACGGTAGGTGATATCGAATCACTACCTTATATAGAGGCGCTTCGACAATTTCGAAACCAACACGGACATGAAAATACATTGGTTATTCACTTGACGCTAATTCCATATCTGCGGGCAGCAAAAGAACTTAAAACTAAGCCGACCCAACACTCAGTTAAAGAATTATTAACCACAGGTGTCCAGCCAGATGTTTTGGTTTGTCGCACGGAGCGGCCATTAACGCAAGAAATACGTCGAAAACTTGCCCTCTTCTGCAATGTAAAAATTGAATCGGTCATAGAGGCGTTGGATGCTGATACTATATACGATGTTCCCATTCTTATGCGTGAAGAGCGTTTGGACGATTTAGTTATAAGAAAATTAAGTCTTCAGACAAAGCATGAATACAATTTGGATGCCTGGTCTTTATTCATGCACAAATTCAGAAACCCAACGTCCACTATCAATGTGGGTTTGGTTGGCAAATATGTTGAACTTCAAGATGCCTATAAATCGATACATGAAGCATTTATACATGCCGGCACGCATCACGCTTGTAAAGTCCTTGTTCATTCAATTCATAGTGAATCGCTAAGCGCGGATACGGTAGCTTCAGAATTGAATAACTTGGATGGTATTTTAGTGGCGCCTGGATTCGGTGAACGTGGAATTGAAGGCAAATTACATGCAATTCGGCATTGCCGAGAAAGCAATATTCCAATGTTTGGTATTTGCCTTGGCATGCAATGCGCTGTTGTCGAATTTGCACGTTCTGTTGTAGGTTTAAATGCCGCTTCCACAGAGGTCGACCCAAGAGCAGAACATGGCGTAATAGACTTAATGGAAGAGCAAAAGACCGTTATTAATAAAGGTGGGACCATGCGCCTCGGAGCCTACGATTGCACACTTGATGAAAATTCGCTGGCCGCGCGAGCTTATAAAAGCACGCACATCTCCGAACGTCATCGACATCGATATGAGTTCAACAATGCTTATCTGGATGTCATTACCGAAGCAGGTTTACGGGCTACTGGTAAGAATATGGAAACGGGACTTGTCGAAATCGTTGAACTCGACAATCACCCATGGTTTGTTGGTGTTCAATTTCATCCGGAGCTAAAAAGTAGGGTAGAGGACCCACACCCTTTATTTATGTCTTTCGTCCATGCGTGTATTAAACGCAAGGAAGCATTAAAAATGGAAAATGTCGCCAGGGACTAAAAAACTTAAGCTCGAGGAATTAAATCGAGTTGATATAAGTACATTCAAAAGGCAGAAGAAAAACCCAATTGTCTTAATATTAGATAATATCCGCAGTGGGATGAATGTGGGCTCCATTTTCAGATCGGCTGACGGTTTAGGAATTGAGCAGGTCTGTCTGATTGGTATTACGCCAACACCTCCTCATACAGAAATTACGAAGACGGCTATAGGTGCGACTTTGTCCGTGAAATGGAAATACTACGAAAATATTCAGGATTGCATTGCTGAATTAAAAGAGGAGCAATTCACCATCATCGGTCTCGAGCAAACGAACAATTCAATATCATTGGAAAAAATAAATTGGCCAATGCGTGTAGGATTGATACTTGGAAATGAAGTGAGCGGAATCTCAGAAACAGCCTTGCCTCTTTGTGAATATTTCGTCGAAATTCCACAGTTTGGAACAAAGCACAGTCTCAATGTTTCGGTTGCAGCCGGAATCGTTTTGTGGGAGATTGTGAAGGCTCTGAAGTATTGATATCAATCGATTTCAATCAGTAAGGAATTACCGCGCTTAGAATCATCATTCCAAACCCAATCTTCTTGTATTCGTATACGACCATCTTCCTGCCTTGATAGCGTTGATCGGCACGTCCCTGAACGATATTCATCCTCTACATCCCAATGGCCATAGTGAAAGTGCATAACATTGTGGCTAACAAATTTTCCACTCAACGTGCCAATTCGAATTTCACCACCATGGTATGTAGCCCAAATATATTCACCTCGTTGTTTATAGGTAAAGATGGTCTCCTGGTTTACTTGACCATGAGATGAATTAAGCAATGCCGTAAATTTTTTTCCATCGACATTAAACGTGTTCATATAATTCCTGCTATAATAAAAAATAAAAGTACCGATTAATCAGAAATTTTGAGTTTCTAATTAATCGGTACTTAAATTTTCCCGGCCTGGATGATCTACTTATTTAATTAAAATCCGCATTGACCCTTTCGCTGATTCAGATTGTACGTTCACAACATATAGTCCTTGATTCAAATCGGATTTATCAAAGGGCAGAACGTGAGTCCCAACGGACAATTGACCTCTATGCAGGGTTTTTATCAGTTTCCCTTGTAAATCGAAAATGCTAACTTCAACGAGCTGTCGCTTATTGATTTGAAATTCCACCGTGCCGCGACTCGTTATCGGATTTGGGTAAACATTCAAATCAATAGATTCATATGACGTGGGTGAAAATATTCCACTTGGATTAAGCTGATCCACATCGACCGTCCAGATCCCGCGGCCATGAGTTGCTAATACAATTTCATCCCCTACAATTTTCATTTCCCAAATTGCTACTGGTGGTAGACCATTGTTAGCCAGGTTCCAGGTCTCGCCACCGTCTTTAGATTCTACGATTCCGATTTCCGTCCCAGCCCATAGCCAGGCTGTATCCCAAGGCATAGCTATCAAGGTATAAGTTGCCACATCCGGAAATCCATTGGAACTCTCTTCAGCATTGGTTACAAAGCCGCTGATGTCCTCCCAGCTCTGACCTAGATCACGTGTTCGGAGCACTTTCGGGCCATCAGCCTGGGAAAAGAGTGCGTAGGCTGTATTGGAGTCACTTGGGTTAGTGGCTATTCCAGTCAGCGTACCCATCACGGCCAAATCATAATTATTTACAACATGGAAACTATCACCTGCATCGGTTGATACGGCTAACATATTACCATCAACCATGCCTCCCCCGGTCCATACTATGTTGGGTGATGCAACACTAATCTCTATCGGGGGGCCCCAGCTTCTATTAAACCTCCAACCGTCTGGCATCGAAATGACTTCCCAGGAATCACCAAAGTCAGTCGATTTAAGAACACCTTCTTCACTTACCATAAAGACCAGATCCGCACTTATTTGAGACGCCGCAACACGTGTGATAAATGGACCTTGTCCGCCGGGAAGGCCAACAAAGTTCCAATTATCTCCTCCGTCGTAACTTTTGTATAGACCATTGAATTGTGACGTTTCTAAAATTTGAGATGGATCATCATAATTCCAGGCTGCCTCAAAACCGTCACCACTTGGTGCTTCCACCCAATTTGAAGTCTCATCCGGGTCAAGTCCCGAAACCCATGTTCCGTTATCCTGCGTTCCACCAACGTAGCGATCTGCGCCATTCATTTTGTCAATGCCGTAAAATTGAGAAACATTGTAGCCAAATGAACTCGTAAATGATCCATCGTTGAATGTCGTACCAGTTTGAATAAAAGAGTCTCCTTCATCTGATGAAAATGCTACACCTCCGTCATTGGCGTTGATCACATAAAATGATTCTGTGGTATCATTTCTTGGAATAAATATGATGTTATGATGATCAACATGGACACCCTTGCTACCGACACTATTTGGATATTGAAAATACCCATCTGTTACAGGCTGAAATTCGCTGAGTAGGCCTTGATCCTCTGCTGTTTCGTATAAGAAATTAGCCGGTGGAAAATTGTTTTCGTCGCCCTGAAAGGCTGTATCGCGCTGTTGGAAAAAGTAATATTGCGCTTTGTGCACCGCGTTGACCGTCTGAAGCTCGACATTACCCGTATCCACATAATCAAACATATTGAGTGTGACAACATCATGGAATGGAAACTGCGATCCTTCATAATTTTCATATGACCATTTCCCATCACCATTTACATCGAATATGGCAAGTCCAATCTGCCTGTTATTGTCCAGGTCATAGGCCTCAAATGGCACATCGATCATTTCAAGAAAAGTAAAATCAAAAGTCACTTGATTCACTTCAATCAAATGCGCTTTTTGGCTGACTCCAGGACCAAACCGAACTTCGGCATTTACCAGATCATCAATCGTCGTTCCGGGATCAACCGGCAGTCCCTGAAAAAGATCGGCTGCAAGACCTGATGACTCATCCACAAATGGGCTATTGTCAATATCTTTTAAAAATGTTGTATTATTTACAAATTGATCATAAACCTTAATTGTGTCAAAATTTCGACCTGGCTCTATCTGAATCATAGGGCCTGCACCGGCAACCCACACCAGGCTGTCGTTATAGGGATGAACGGCAATTGTATTATCATACCAGCCCTGGCCTGCTAGCCAGTTTGGCTGAAGCCCATCGAAAATTGGATTAAAAATAGTATGGAACGTGTCTCGCGTAAAAAAGAGCAATGACTCGCCGTCTCGTTCTTCACAAGCCATGTAGGCAACTCCCGCATCAAGACGAGAAATTGCCATTTCGATTCGGTCTATGCGATGCGGGCGGGAATCCCAAATAACAGACCATGTCTCGCCGGCATCTTCTGATTTGTAGACACCGCGAGAATTCACAGCAGCATATTGCGTGTCAAAATCACCTTCAACATGAAGTATTTGTTGAACCCGACCAACAGAAGTGAAAAATTTCTGTGCCCATGTCTGTCCGCCATCTATAGATTTCATTATGAACGACATGCGGACTCCATTTATAAATTGGCCAATTGTTGAGGCGATCACAATATTTTCGTCTTCCGGATCAACAATAATTCGCGTGACATTGGCAAATTGATTGTCGTTAGATGTAGCACTTAATACTTGCCAGGTATTTCCTCGATCTATAGACTTTAGCATACCACTGCCAGTAATTCCATCGATATTGCCAAATCCTTCTCCTGTTCCAGCGTATATCACATCACCATTCGAAGGCGCCATGGCCAAAGTTGATGTCGCCAAATTTGGGATATCTGTCGTTAATAAGGTCCAGGATTCTCCGCCGTTTTCTGTTTTCCAAATTCCACCTCCAACGGATCCCGCGAACCAGGTTAGTGCAGATGTATCTGCCGGATCAACGATCAACCCTCTGGTACGTCCACCACAGTTTGCAGGTCCGCGCTCCTTCCATTCATACATATCTCCACTTCTGGTCCCACGGTCTTTGCTTGCTTTTTCATATGCCCGCTGGACATCACCGACCTTATAGCCCGATGTGGCCTCGCCATCGCGTGTACGAATTAATGTATGTACGGCTGCAAACTTAGCAGGTCCATCAAATCGTAAAGTGGGAGATTTCATTTCTTCATCAAGCACTTTTTTTTCAGTTGAATGCTCATGTTGACATGCCGTTAGAAAGCAAGTCAGTATAAAAATTAGGAGTTGAATTTTTTTCATAATAAAATCATGCAGTATTAGGAAGGTGAATAATTATTTAGGTGGCTTTAAAAAAGAGCCACTATATTTTTTACGGTTTTTGACGTGGTAGCGATAGACATTCTGTCCGTTGTTCCCAGAATTAGGATTTGGTATACCCATACGAGTGGTTACCTTGACAACTTCTGGGTTTTCCCATTCGGCTTTCCCACCTATTTCTGTTTTGTCGAAGATTACTTCGTCCGCCTGAATATCGAAAATAAAGAATCGCAAGGTTGGGTAAGCATCCGCAGGTCTCGTCGATATTTTTTTGAATACCAACACGAAGTTTTCATCGGCATTATAGGTGTGCTCATAACTACTTCCAAACTGTGCTTGAGCGCGCTCTTTCCAGGACAAGTCCATTTTAGGTTTTGAAGCACTTGATTTTGATGAATTACAACTGAACATGTGTAAGGCTAGTAGTATGACTAAGACTGAACTGACTTTCATTGTGCTGCAAGTTGGACTTAAAAGTAAAGAAAAAAGCAATGAAGCTAGTGAAATCGCGCCTGCATTTCGACCAATGCAGGTAAGATTAGGACGTACATCGATAGGGCTAACATATCCGTAAAAACTGCCCCATTCAAAACTTGAATGGGGCTAAATTGAACACTTGTATTTTTTCTATTTGCGACTCATAAAAAAGCCTAGCCACAATCCACAGAGTCCCCACTGCACGATAGCATCGAGTAATTCTGGCATTGAGTTGTTTTCAAACCATATTTGCGATACGTAATTATCGGACAGGTATCCAATCAATCCCACCGCCAAACTGCAGAATAGAGCCGTTTTGAAATCTAAACGTTCAATCTTCGATAAGACAAAACACAACAGAAGAACAGCGAGAAAGTCAACAATAAAACCTCGTAGTAGATTTGAACCGAAGCTTACATCATAAGCCTTGTGATAGGACACCTGTGCCCAGGGCTTGCCCGACATAGCATCGCGCTGGGCTTGAAATTCTTCAGCGGAGCTACCGGGTGGAACCGTCGGTAAGAAATACTCTCCTTCGGGCAAATCAGCAAGTACGTTGAGTATTTTATCCTGATCAGCCGTGTACTGGAGTGTGCTTCCATGTAAATTGAGCATACCCCAGGATAAAAATTGCCAGATAAACAGAATCAGTCCACCCACCAAGGATCCAATAAGTAATTTTGACATGATAATTTCATTTGTATTGATGAATAATCCTACAATTTAATAAAAATAAGACAGACTTTGATCGTACTGATATTCAAATGGAGGGTGACGACCATAAGTACAACATCTGATGACGGCACATCGAGAAATCAATATCTATAAAAATGATATTCGAATACACTAATTACTTTCTCGTGATAATAAATTCAATGTACTATGAAATGTTTATTTTTTGCATTCGGTCTTTGACTCGGAAGTTATATAGAATTCAAATAAAACCTTTGAGTCTATTCGACACTTACTTATTCATTTAATTTTCTCTATTCGCTTTCAAGCATAATTTTTAAATAAGCGGCATAGATTTTTTCTTTCTCGTGAGTTTGAAGCAGATTTTCAGCCTCCTTGCCGATAATTATATCTTCGAAACCAACCTGAAGAGCCTTGATTTCGTAACCCGTACCATGCCAATTTTAATCAGATTGTTACAGCAATTTTGCAGAGTTTGGCCGACATCTACTAGTCGGCCGTAATGATCCACACTATGTCGAAAGCGCTTACAGCTAAACAAACCTGTTACCCAATCTCAGCTGATCGAAATCGGCTGGTGTACGAAAAGTTTGAATCCATCAATAAGTGGCGCTTAGCGTAAATGGATCATATGAGTTGGATGTAATAAAATATTTGGTCACGAATAAGTTATCATATAACGAAGAATAAGATAATGAACCATTGGGGCATAATGTCACCCTATTCGTATCCAATAGTGGAAATGGATAGAGAAGTGAGTAAAAACACGGAGGCGAGCATGGTTTTATTTTTTGCTTACTGATTTGGCGGGCATTGATACAACATAGGGTATTTAATTATGAACATGCCAAGACTAGGTCAAAATGACATAACTTTAAAGAAAGAACGCTGACAATGTGACAGAATATTGGTTTGTTTTATACACCAATTGTCTTTATTTAATCTTCTGGTATTTAGGTATGTAAATTGATCTGTAACATAAATAAAGAAGAATACTATCAGTTATGAATACGAACAAATTCACATTAAAAACACAAGAGGCCATTCAGCGGGCAAATCAACTTGCTGCTGAAAATGGTCAACAAAGCATAGAGATTGGGCACCTGCTAAGGGGAATATTATCGGTTGACGAAACGATCACTCCGTATATCGCTAAAAAACATGCCGCGAACTTTAAACAAATTGAAAAGGGAGTTGATCTATTAGTCCAAAATTATCCAAAGGTAAGCGGTGGCGATGTATATGTTTCGCGAGATGTTTCAAAAGTTTTTACTAAAGCCGAATCACTTTTAAAAAAATTCAACGATGAATTTATCGCTTTAGAACACCTGCTACTCGCTATTATTGATATAAAAAGTGATGTGCAGCGGATTTTAAAAGACGCGGGACTAACCTATAAAGGAACGGAACTGGCAATATTAGAATTGCGAAAAGGGAGTAATGTAAATACCCAAAGTGCAGAAGCCAGTTATAACGCACTGACGAAATATGCTACCAATTTAAATCAACGCGCACGTAGCGGAAAACTAGATCCAGTCATTGGCAGGGATGAAGAAATACGTCGTGTGCTGCATATTTTGGCTCGCCGATCTAAAAATAACCCGATATTAATCGGGCAACCTGGAGTGGGGAAGACCGCAATCATCGAAGGTCTTGCACATCGAATTGTCAATGGAGATGTTCCGGAAGATCTATTGGACAAAGAAGTTTATTCACTGGATATGGGTGCACTTATTGCAGGTGCTAAATATCAGGGTGAATTTGAAGAACGGCTAAAATCAGTTGTCAATGAAGTCGTTTTGGCCAATGGGTCCATATTTCTGTTTATCGACGAAATTCACACTTTAGTTGGTGCAGGTAAATCACAAGGAGCTATGGACGCTGCAAACATATTGAAGCCAGCATTGGCAAGAGGGGACTTGAGAGCAATCGGTGCAACCACTTTGGATGAATACCAGAAATATTTCGAAAAGGACAAAGCACTGGAGCGCCGATTCCAGATGGTCATGGTAGATGAACCGTCAGAAGAAGATGCAATATCAATTTTGCGAGGTTTAAAAGAACGGTACGAAGCCCATCATAAAATAAATATCACTGACGCAGCCATCGTATCTGCTGTACAATTATCAACGCGATATATCGCTGATCGATTTCTGCCCGATAAGGCTATTGATTTAATCGATGAAGCTGCCGCCAGACTTCGTTTAGAAATGAATTCAATGCCCGAAGAGCTGGACGAAGTCGAGCGCAAAATTCGTCAACTCGAAATTGAGCGGGAAGCCATGAAACGTGAAAATGATGAGGATAAAATTCAACAATTAAATATTAGCATATCTAATTTAGAATATGATCGAACTTCCTTACGCGCAAAGTGGGAAAACGAAAAAGCTGTCGTCTCAAATGTGCAAAAACGTAAAGAAGAACTAGAGCAATTAAAGCATGAAGCAGCACGGTTAGAACGTACAGGAGATTTGAGTAAAGTAGCCGAAATTCGGTACGGAAAGATTCCTGAAATTCAGAAGCAACTTGATAATGGAACCGTTGCTCTACAAGAAATGCAAATGCAAGGCAATATGCTCGTGAAGGAGGAAGTTGACGTCGAGGATATTGCGCAAATTGTGAGTAAGTGGACAGGAATACCGGTTACACGAATGCTAAAAAGTGAACGTGAAAAACTTATCCAGTTGGAATCCGATTTACATAAACGTGTAGTGGGTCAGAATGAAGCGGTTGAAGCCGTAGCCTATGCTATACGTCGCAGTCGCACAGGTCTTTCAAATGAAAAAAAACCAATTGGGTCCTTTCTTTTTCTTGGCACAACAGGTGTGGGCAAAACGGAACTAGCTAAAGCATTGGCGGAGTATTTATTCAATGATGAAAATCTCATGACGCGCATCGATATGAGCGAATATCAGGAACGTCATGCTGTAAGCAGACTTATCGGTGCACCTCCCGGCTATGTCGGTTATGATGAAGGCGGCCAATTGACAGAAGCTGTGCGACGTAAACCGTATAGTGTAGTATTACTCGACGAAATTGAAAAAGCTCATCCTGATGTTTTTAATATTCTACTACAGGTTTTAGAAGATGGTCATTTGACGGATAATAAAGGACGAATTGCTAATTTTAAAAACACGATTATAATTATGACGTCCAATATTGGGTCAGATATAATCCGTGAAAATTTCGAACAATTAAAGGATCACAATAAAGAAGAAATTATTGAGCGAACGCGAGTTTTGGTTTTTGAACTCTTAAAAAAATCCATGCGACCTGAATTTTTAAATCGCATTGACGAAATTACGATGTTCAAACCGTTGAGCCGGAAAGATATTAGGGCCATCGTAGAGATTCAAATTAAACACTTACAAGAGACTTTAAAAAATCAGAACATTGACTTGGAAGTCACGACACAAACTATGGATTATCTGGCTGAATCAGGATATAATCCGGAATTTGGTGCTCGGCCGCTTAAGCGAGTTATTCAACGAAAACTATTGAACAAACTTTCTGACGAAATTCTTAAAGGATCATTATCCGCCAACTCGTCCATATTGATTGATGTTTTTGACGATGAAATTGTATTCCGGCAGCCATCAATCATGTCTAATTAAGCACGTCTAAAAAAATATTGGTCTGAGATGAGCACTATCCCGCGCATCTCAGACCATTACATACATAAATTACAATGTCCTTTCCTATACTTACTTTTTTTGCTAGACAGAACTGATTATCTGGTCGATTCCGAATAACTCTTAGTATGTAAATATACCTGCCAATAAGGGTTTTTAACTCAGATGTATGTCGATTTACTGACACCTATTTGAGGTATTAAAAACGTATTATGCAAGGTATATTGAAGTATCAATTGATCAATTATAGACAAAGTATACATAGACGATTGCTTAATCGAATTTCCTGTTGCAATATTTTGTGTTTACGTAAGTCTTTACAAATTTTGAGTTCGCGCATTGATTCCCCTTCCAAACCTATGCCTCGATGAAATTGTCCGTTTTCCTAATAAAGCCGTTATTACTATTCGCTCTTTGCATAAATGCACAATCTCAGCGAATAATAGGTGAGGGTTATCCAGTACACGATGTGGAAATACAAACAAGTCATGCCGAAGCTGCACAACCCGGACTTAACACACTAAGTGGAAGAGGATTACGGCCAAATCAAAACGCCGCCTCCCGGTTTTTAGCACAAGCCACTCTAGGGGCAGATATAGAACTCATAAATTCGGTTACTACAACGGGCATATCAACCTGGCTTGATGACCAATTAAATATGCCCGTGCAATTCAGTATAGTCGATTACCTATATACATTAATTGACCTGGCACAGGATTCTTTAGATATGCTTGGTGACACGACGGATTTTCCAGCACCTACGAGATTTTGGAATTATGGTTGGTGGAAGCATGTAATCGACGGGCCCGATTTAGTTCGTGCACGTGTTGCGCTCGCTATGAGCCATATTTTCGTCGTATCCGAAAATTCCAATTTAAGTTCACGACCATTAGGCTTGGCAAGCTACTACGACTTACTCTTAAATCACGCTTTTGGAAACTATCGGGATCTATTGCAAGCGATGACTGAGCACCCATCAATGGGTGTTTACCTAACATACATTCACAATCCAAAAACTGATACTGTCGCGAATACATTTCCCGATGAAAACTTTGCGCGCGAGCTCATGCAATTGTTTACCATTGGATTATTTGAATTAAATAATGATGGTTCATTTGTACTGGATGTAAATAACCAGCCCATTCCGACCTATGACAACGACGACATTCAGGAATTTGCGAAAATATTTACAGGTTTTACCTGGGCTACAGCCTCTGCATTTGGCGCCGGACCCGTGTCATACAATGAGCCAATGGAAATGTGGAACAGTATGCATGAACCCGGTCCAAAATATCTGCTAAACAATTTTATTGTGCCCGATCGCAATCCGATTAATGGAATGGCGGATGTTTCAGATGCCCTTGATAATTTATTCAATCATCCAAACGTGGGACCATTTGTCTGTCGTCAATTAATCCAACATCTGGTCAAATCCAATCCTACACCTGCTTATATAGATCGCGTTGCCTCAATATTTAACAATGACGGTACAGGTGTAAGAGGAAACATGAAGGAAGTTGTTCGTGCCATTTTTTTAGATCCAGAGGCTCGTACGTGCGCCGAACAAGACGGCCAATTCTCAGGTTTGCTGCGCGAACCGTTGCTACGTTATACCAATATTTGTCGGGCATTTAACGCTTCCAGTGCCGATGGCCATATTCGAAGTACGATGACAGACTTTCAAACAATTCTCCTTCAAAAACCGCTTGCTGCCCCTAGCGTATTTAATTTCTTCAAGCCAGATTACCAACCATTTGGTCCAATTCAATCAAATCAGATGGTTGCACCTGAATTTCAAATATTCAACGCTCAATCTGCCGTGGGATATGGAACCTTTTTGAATAAGTGGACAATGGATGACCAGAAATTAATTGAGTACGGATTTTTATTTCCAGGTGAAACATATAATGAAGACAATCGGGCCAAACTTGATTTGTCAACTGAATTCGCCATGTCGCAAGCGGGTGAGGTCGACCAGCTTATTGAACATTACAACCTACTACTTTGCAATGGCAGCATGTCAATGAGCACCCGGGGTTACATATCGAATTTATTAAACCAAATAGAAGATGATCAATATAAATTACGTGCAAGGCTGGGATTATTCCTGGTGATGATTTCACCTGACTATCTCATACTGCGCTAATTAATTAAAGAATCGTAGGAGTTAAATGCGTCGAAGAAAATTTATAGAACAGGCAAGTTGTGCAGCGGTTGGTTCAGCCACGTTATTTAGTACGTTGGGTAATCTTATGATGACAAATACACTTGCCCAAAGGAGTACGAACGCTGACTATAAGGCACTCATTTGTATTTTACTCGCGGGAGGTAATGACAGTTTCAACATGGTTGTACCTCGAAAATTCTATAATAACTCAACTAACCCACCACCAGGCTCATACGACGAATATGCGTTGGCACGAGCTAATATGGCCATACCTCGAAATCAGCTTCATGCCTTAAGTTATACAGCGACAAATGGGAATACATATGGTTTGCATCCTTCCATGCCCCGATTGACATCTTTATTTAATTCAGGTAACGCAGCTTTTCTATCAAATGTGGGTACGCTGATACACCCGATTCCCGACCGTTCGTTTATGGACTCAGCTAATCTTCCGCTGGGATTGTACTCACATGCCGATCAAATTCAACAATGGCAAACATCTGTTCCAAACAGCCGACAATCTATAGGTTGGGGTGGGCGAGTGGCTGATGTAATTCATTCGATTAATGGGAATTCTGATATTTCAATGAATATATCATTGGATGGCAGAAATGTATTTCAGACTGGATTAGAATCATTTGAATATTCGATCAGCAACGAAGGAAATGCTGTCGCACCAATTCAAAAAATTCCATTTGGAAACAATCGTGGAATATTAAGTCTTATGCGGGATCAGGCTATCGATAGTATGGTTTCGGATATGTATTCGAACATAATAAAACAAACATTCGCTGATCAAATGTCATCTGCCTTGGACGTGCAATATCAATTTAGAACTGCGATTGCCGGTGCGCCAGTCATCAACACGACATTTGACACGCACAAATTTGCGCGGGATCTGGAAATGATGGTTAGATCAATTTCGGTCGCAGATCAATTAAATTTTTCACGACAGGTATATTTTACAAGTTTTGGCGGTTGGGATTTGCATAATGATTTAATCGATGGGCATGCTGGCAAACTCGCCGTACTCGATAAAGGACTGGACGATCTTTACTCCGCACTTCAGGATTTGGGTATGGAAGATCAGGTCACCATTTTTACTATTTCTGACTTCGGGAGGACAATGACATCAAATGGAAATGGTACAGATCACGCCTGGGGTGGAAATCAAATTGTACTCGGAGGAGCAGTCAATGGGCAAGAGATATATGGAGCGTACCCACCACTGTCCACAACGGCAAATACGCTAAATGTATCGAGGAGAGGCATACTCATTCCACAACTTTCTACGGATGAAATGTTTGCTGAGCTAGCACTTTGGTTCGGAATTGCTTACTCAGATCTTCCACTCATTTTTCCAAACCTGGGCAATTTTTATGATATGACACCGGGTAGCCAGCCTGTAGGATTTATGAATTTGACATAATATGCGCATAATATTTAATCTATATATCATCCTCATTTTCTGTATCTTTTCGCTTCCAGGTATTGGACAAGATACGACCTGTGTAGGCCCTGTCGCCCAATTAGAATGGAAATACTGGCTTGGTTTATCGGGCTCGGATATAGACATTTTATATGATCATCAATATTTTCCACAATCGCCGGATGGTAAATTAAATGTTTCGAATATTATTTCGCCCAGCAATTTTGATGAATATTTTGGGTCATCTGTAACCGGGTTTATTAAAGTGCCCGAATCCGGGATTTATCGTTTTAATATTACATCCGATAATAAATCTGAGTTTTACCTGAGCACCGATACAGATCCACTCAACAAATCACTTATTTGCTACTGTCCCGGACCTACACAAGCCGATCAACACGGGAAGTATAATCAACAGACATCAGCGGATATTAGCTTGACCGCAGGCTCGTACATTTATTTTGAGATGAATCTAAAAGAACGAACCGGCTATGACCATGCACAAGTTTTTTGGCGAACGCCGAGTCAATCCGGAAATGCATGGCAAGAATTTCCGTCTAATATTTTATACGCCTATACCTGTGATGTCGAATGTGATGTCGTTGGAACTCCTTGTGATGACGGCAACCCAAATACGATAGATGATCGTGCAGATGGACACTGTAATTGCTTCGGTGTTCCTGCAACCAATACAAATAACTGTATTGGTGATCGAGGCGAAATTCAAACTTTATATTATGACAATATTGGTGGTGTCGATATCCATTGGTTACGAAATAACCCAAACTTTCCATTACTCCCGGATCGCGTAAGTACATTCGATCGAATCTTCATGCCAGGAGATTATGGAGACGAATACGGGTCATATATAAGGGGCTACATCAATCCACCCGTGACAGGTTTGTATGTTTTTAATTTGGTGAGTAATCATTCCAGTGAATTTTATTTAAGTACTGACGATCAGATACCAGATAGTTTGGATTTGATTTGTCATATTGATGGGTTTTGTTCATTAGGCCAGCATTATAAATATGAAAGTCAAACATCAGACTCTCTGTATTTAGAATCCGATAAGATCTACTATTTTGAAATATTACATAAAGAAAAATTTAATTCTGATCATGTTGCGCTATACTGGCGGACACCATATGCCCAAACGGAATTATGGCGAATTGTTGATCATATTTATTTGCATAAATATGCCTGTGATTTAGCCTGCCTGCCAGCGGGTACTCCATGCGATGATGGAGATGATCAAACCGAAGATGATACGATAAATAGTAATTGTGACTGTGTAGGCACCCCATGTGGAGGCCCATGTCCAGAGCCAGTTACGTATATCCCCACAGATGCTTGTAATTTAGAGAATGAGCATTCACATCTGGAAATGGACTCCTGGCTTTCATGCCAGAAGACAATGAACCCGAATACCATTCACGGAAATTCCCATTTTATTATGTATGACTTTGGTCAACAATATAAAATAAATAGTATTCGCTATTGGAATTACAATGTCATGCAGTTAACTTCACTGGGTGCGCGTAACGTGGTTTTAGATTATTCAACCGACGGTATTGAATGGCAAACTGCAGATATGTATTTGTGGGCTGAAGCTCCTGGAATACCGTCCTACGCCGGCGATACATTGCCGGGCGTTGCCGGCATCACGGCACAATACATCTTGCTGACATTAATGGACAATCGAAGTGATGGCACTTGCATCGGATTTAGCGAAATTTCGTTCGACATGGATATTTGCGGTCAAGCGGGCTCTTATTGTGATGATGGCGACCCATTGACGGTATATGATATGTACAATGAAAATTGTCAATGTGTTGGGCTGCGTTTAGATTCTATAAATGACTGCGATCCCGCTTCTTTAATAATAGGGAGTCAGGCACATTCGTCAGGTGTATATGACGCGCGCCTATTAATTAAGTCCAAGGCACGTGTGGTTGAAAATACGCTGGTACAATATGTGGCTAAACGTGAAATAATTCTCGATCCCGGCTTCAAAACTGAATTAGGCAGTGGCTTTTTAGCTATACCCGCAGATTGTTCCTCTTCAAATTTAAATATGGATATTACTATTCCAAATATCGTCGAAAACGAATTGGATAGTGATCATATTCAAATGGAATATTCCGAATCGCAAAACCGGCTCAATATTATATTTGACAATAAGTTTCCGCAAACTGTGAGTGTTTGTCTTATTGACGAATTTGGAAGAAAAATATGGTTGATTTACCCTACGTTCTATCCAACAACCGGTGTATATCAGAAAATTGTTCCGTTACAAAAAGTAAAGCCCGGTCAGTATACTATCCTCGTCAATTCTGCTCATGGCGAAAGTCGAAGCAAATTTGTACGCTTGCCGTAATATCCCATTTTAATTCACGACTTACCATTTTCAATTTGAAAGGGGATTGATCACCAGCGATACGTACTTTCAATGAAATACAGTCAATGAAGGCTGGCAAATAGTACAGTATTCATTATCCAAAACCCTGATTGAAGAAGTGAAATGATACCGTGGCGTCCCGTAAATAAAATAATATGACAATTCGTGTCCTAAAAAAACGGTAATTTCAACCCGCAACAACTTTCCAACTAAACTGAAAATTACAATTATGAAATTTAACCTTACACTTATTTGTGCCTTTTTAATGTTTATAGGGGCACTAAATGCGCAAATCATTTTCCAGGACGATTTTGAATCATACAGTGATGGGGATCGCATCGCCCAGGCAGCCGCCAATGACTTTTGGGATACCTGGTCAGGAAATACAGGCGGGGCGGAAGACGGTCGAATCACGGTAGCTCAAGCCGCTTCCGGAAGTAATTCAATGTACATTAGTGGGACAAACGACGTATTGCTGAGAGTCAGCGATGAACCACTGGAATCAGGGCGATACAAGGTCACGATGAAGTTGTACGTGCAAGAAGGTCGCTACGCATACTTCAATCTGTTACATTTCTTCAATGGCGCCAATAGCTCTTGGGCGACACAGTCGTATTTCAGACCAAATGGCAACGGTAATACAGATTCCGGTGGCGGCGACGCTGCACAATTTCTGCAACCTGATGGTGAGTGGTTCGATATGACATTCATCGTTGATTTGGATGATGATTTTTCCACATTTTATCATACGGACAGTGAAGTAGTTTCATGGAAATGGAGTACAGGTGCTTTTGGTGCCGGAACAAGCAATACGTTTGAAGCACTGAATTTCTTTGCATGGAATAATGAAGGAACTCCTGGTTTTTATGTCGATGACGTAGTTATCGAACAAGTTCAGAAGCCAGGAGACGAGCTTGAACTACTCGCGGTATTAAATGGAGATAACCAGGTTGAATTGGAATGGAATTCATCAACGGGTGCATCAACATATATTTTGACCAATCATGGACAAGTGGTGAATACAACGCAAGACACAGCCGACCTAATTGAAAAACCATATCCGCAAACATTTGACTTTAGAGTAGGTGCGCACTTTGACTTAAATGGGTACCGCTTCTCTGAATCCACACCGCTGGAATTAGCCGGAGGTGCAGAACGCGAATTTGTCTTGTACGAAATAGGAACAGGCACCTGGTGCGTCAACTGCCCTGCATCCGCTCGTGGTGTTGATGATATGCATGCGGCTGATTACAATGTTGGTATTATTGAATATCATGGGGGTGGAACGGATCCATTCATAATTCCTACAGGTACAGAACGTATCGGCTATTATAGTATTACTGCCTATCCCACGTCACGTATCGATGGTACAACCGAACTCGTCGGAGGAAGTTTCGGCGGCAATCTATTCGCTACATATGAGGGCGTCTATGATACGCGTATGAATCGTCGCGTCCTGTACGCATTTGACATGCAACTACTGGACCTGGGCAACAATGAATTTAAGGTAGTCGTCGAAGCTGATGAATTATACTCCTACTTTGACGGTCCGGTAAACTTGCGTATCGCACTAACAGAAAGTCATATCCCACAAGTCTGGCATGGCCTGCAGGAGGTAAATTTTGTCTTACGTGACATGTATCCTGACGCCGCGGGTGTCGAACTTGATTTTTCAAGTGATAATGACACGTATGAATACACGTTTACCTTGGACGAAAATTATGTCCTTGAAAACTGTGAACTTGTAGCATTTCTCCAACACGACGGAACACAAGAAATCTTAAATGGAGGTGTCATCCGTCTCGAAGACGCTTCGGGTGTAAACGAGGAATTATCTGCTACTATAAAATTGCACCCCAATCCCGTTGTTGATGAAATTCAAATTCAGGGATTAATCGCTGGCGAAGCACGTATTTTTTCACAAGATGGGAAATTGGTAGATCAATTTATTATTCAATCCGACAATCATAGCCAACCGGTGCGCAAATTACCATCGGGATATTATGTATTAAAAATTAATACAGACGAAGGTATTGTGTCTAAACAATTTATTAAAAAATAAAATGATTTCAATCAAATTAAAAAAGCCGTGCAAAACAACACGGCTTTTTTAATTATATCCATGTTACCCATGAATATTCACTCTAATATTACATGACAATATCATTTCGCCATTCATAAGCCGGAGGTATCTCTGTATCGTCAATTAGCTGTCTGATATCAATTTCTATACCTCTACTCATATTCGTGATCGGCACATCATTTGGACCACCTTCAAAAGGATTTTCAGTGTTTTCGCCAATAAGTTCAAGTGTATAAAATACCCAGGAAATAAGTGCACTAAAAGGAATGGATAGCCAAACAAAATGGCGGCCAAGTAAATCGAGTATACTATGAAAAATGCCGGCGTCATGATGTTCATGGTCGAGCATATCAGTCAAAAATGTGCTCCCAATCGATTCAAAGGCATCCATCACGCCAAAAGGTAATAGGAGAATAAAAATCCATACAAAATAATGGTTGAGTGTTGCAAATTGTCTGGGGTAGGGAAAATTCTTAATTCGTTCAGACTTCCCCTGTAACGTATAAAATTCGACGAGCATATTCGTCAGTTCCATGTGACGAAAATCTTCAATTAATCCTTGTTGTTTAAATCGTTTTAAGCGGCGAGATTGTATCCCGAGAAGCTGTGATGCACGATTTCCCTTTGCGAGTATTTCAGCCTTTTCTTCTGTGGATAAGTAGGGATCGATGGCTTCTTCAAGTGGAATTTCATCTTCGTGAACATCAAAGCTTTTTCGGTATTCTTTGTTTTGTTTACTCGTTTTTAAATGTTCCTCCCAGGGCTTGTCTTGTCGCAATTGATAGCGGAGTGCAGTCAACCAGGCTACATGTCGATGCACCATTTCACGATGAATGGTTTTTATTTCATCATCGGCATACTGTTGCGGCGTATGATCGTTGTTAATAAAATCCTTAACCATGATTGTCCAGGACCTTGAGGCATTTACAATTCCACCCCAAATTTTTCGAGCCTCCCATAACCGATCATATGATGCATTATTTTTAAATCCTTGCATGAAGGCAACCGCCGTACCGAGAAGTCCAATTGGCAACCATGGCAGGTGAAGCCACTTCCAGTTTAGCACATCGAACAAAAAGACAGGAATGAAGGAGATCACAAGAAACATGAGAATGAATCTTCTTGTCCAGTGAAGCATGCCCCGCAATGGGAATACACGTTTTGTATACATAATTTTCCTTTGAATTTGGGCGGAAAAGTAGTAAATATTATTAGGACTCAATGGTAAGATGAAACGAGATGAGTAGCCAATTTAAATATCAATTCCAATCCTGATCATCATATCATAACGACCAATCTACAGTTACGACCCTTTTTCATTCCATTCGCAACCATTTATATAACAGCAATTTCAAAGGACTTTACCCTGTAACAAGGGCATTTTTATATCTTGCCTTCATACCCCTTTTAATTTGTATTCTAAAAATAATATCTGCTATGAAGCACTTTGATATCACAACAAGTCACATTCTTCTTTTTTTGATCCTTTTCTGTTGTACGTTTACTAAGGGCCAAGTTATCGAGCTTAATTCCCAATCGGCCATTGATTCCTTTGACACGACAATAAGAACTGTTGATGGTTTCTTAGTAATTGAAACAACTGATTTTGATGACCCGATTGTTGACCTTTCAAACCTGTCACATATTGAGGTTATCTCCGGAGGACTTACGATACAGTATAACGATTCTTTGCTGGTAGTCAATTCATTTTCCAGGTTAAGGAAAGCCGGAAGATTAGAAATATCGCATAACTATTCCCTTTTGCAGATTGATAGCTTTGTAAATATCGACACCCTTCAGGATTTAATACTTGTTGCCAATGCCTACTTAAATCGCGTCAACGGATTTGAAAACCTGACATGCATTACAGGTTCCATGAGTATTGTGGAATCCGAGAGTTTGATCGATTTGAGTGGGCTTTCAAGTTTACAGAAAGTTGGCACGACATTCGAGATATCATACTCAGCACTGCCGAATCTTCTAGATTTCAATAACTTACAATCCGTTGGTCTATTAAGTCTTGTCAATAATTTTAAGCTTTTAAATCTAGATGGTCTGTCAAATCTTACGGCGATTAATACCGCCATTTGGATTACCTATAACGACAGTTTAAAAAATTTAGATGGTCTGTCAAATGTCTCTAGTTTGGCAATTGACATGGCTTATTATGGCGGATTATACGTGCAAAATAACCCCGTTTTAACGAATTGCTGTGGAATTCAACGTTTGCTTGCTGATACTATTCTGGATGATCGTATAGTTGAAATTTTTGACAACCCGTTTGCCTGTAATAGTGTCGATACAATATTGACTCAGAATTGCGCCGGTTACTATTACTTCGATGGTCGTTTTCTGGTTGATTTAGATGGTAGTGGCTGCGACACAGTAGAAGTTGGCTACCCACATGTTCCTTTTCTCATCCGATACGAAAATCAGCAACGGCAATATATTACAAATGTTGAAGGTTCATTTCATACACTTCAATTGGATACCGGATTTACCCAAATCATTCCTTTAGGAGATATCACTGACCGATTCAATATAGTCCCAGATACAGCGATTTACCACCTCAATGGGATGGAAAACATACAAGTAAACTTTTGCATGACTCCCATCTCCACCTTTAATGATTTGCGGGTATCGGTAATTCCGTTAAATGCGGCTCGTCCAGGATTTCTAGCTAATTATAAAATCGTTTACGAGAATTTAGGTACGAACACAATGGATGGCCATATCGTTTTGGAGACACCTGAAAATGTCGTGTCCATATCCGATGCCTCTCCGCCTGCCGATACCATTAGTCAAAACCGGTTTGTTTGGAATTATTTTCAGCTACATCCGTTTGAATCAAGAGAAATTCAATTAGCTTTTCTAAACAATTCACCCATGGACAATCCGCCACTTAACGGCGGTGAAATTCTGAATTACATTTCTACAATATATCCTATTACCGACGATATAAATGAAATTGATAACCGTTTCGAATTAAATCAAGAGGTTGTCAATTCGTTTGATCCGAATGACAAAACATGTATGGAAGGCAACACAATTAGCCCCGAAGATGTGGGAAATTTGTTGCACTATTTGATTCGCTTTGAAAACACCGGAACAGCAGATGCTGTGAACATCAAAATCATCGATACGATTGACACCGACGCACTCGACATCGGTACATTCCGCCTTGGGTCTACCAGCCATAATTGCGAAGTAGAAATTTCCGAAGATGTGATTACATTCATTATGAATGGCATCAACCTACCTTTTCAAGATGATCGCAATGATGGTTATGTCTCATTCGAGTTAAATACGAAAAATAATCTGGTCGTAGGTGACGTAATCAATAATAGTGCTGATATATTTTTTGATTTTAATTTCCCAATTCGAACGAATACAGCGCAAACAGAAATCAAAGTTGTTTCAATTCATGCCACTGTGAAGGAAAACCATTCTAGCATTTACCCTAATCCAGCACAGGATATTTTAGTTTTAAAAGACTTAATTCCTGGTCAATACACAATAGAATTTAGAAATATTCAAGGATTAGCCCTACGGGATGAATTAATCGCGCATGATCAACAAGCAGTGCACGTCAATTTATCGGAATTACCGGCGGGTTTATATTTTGCAATCCTGCAAAATCGATCGGGGAATGTAATTAGTCATCGCTTTATAAAACACTAATTCTAACTCAAGTCAGTTTAGTCCGGGGTTAATCTTTAATGCGGATAATTACAATTCGATTGAATTCAGGACTCAGGTCAAACGTAATCAAGCCTCGAAATGAACTAGCTCTCGCATGCCGTAATGAATCCAATTGTTACTCAATTAATGCCTAACCAGAAATCGCCTAGAAGTTTGCCTTATCCCCTCTGCTGTATCTAGCTGAAAGACGTAAACGCCTTCGGGCCAATCCGATGTAGTCAGCGTCGCGACATCAGCGATTAAGGGTTGAGGTTGGACGATACGCCGACCAGCAGAATTGTAAATGGAAAACAAATATTGCTTATCACTTTCATTTTTCAATTTAATGAAAAGGCTTTCATCTGCCGGATTGGGATACAATTGAATGTCAGTAGCTGTCACCCATTGAGAAATTGTAGATGAGACCGAATCAGCTTCAACCGTTATGCTATCGATATTGTAAATACGCCAATGGGCTCCGATCGTCTTATATTTAAAGGCAATATAAACGGAATCATGTATTAATGGAATGTCGAATAACGTGTCGATAAACATATTGTCTGGGTCGAGGTATGATAAATTGCCTATAAGAACAAAATCGCCAATATCCGGATCCGGGTTTGATGTACCGGCATAGACTTCGCATCCATCATCGAAAGGATCGTAACTAAATCCCCAGGAAAGGGCTTTCATGGAAACCTGACCCTCCGATATGAATTTTAGTGGCGGCGAAACATACCAGTCAATAACGGTATCTGTAAGATCTCCTCCAACATTGTAATCATGGCTCAAGCTCCCATTATCACCCCAGTCAAATGAAGATTCAAACCCTTTGCGAAACTGTTGCCAGCCCGCCCGCTCAGCCGGTGAATCGAAGCCGGTATAGTAGGGGAGTTCAATACTCTGTCCATGAGCATTGATGTACAAAGTAAGAGCGGCTAGCAAAGAAAAGAGTACAGATTTAATCATAGGTTAAACAGTTTTGTGTTTAGAATTTAGCTATTCAATAATGAACAGGTCTAAAAGTAAACGAATTATGTGATGTGAACGTGAGGAGGACTACCTTTTGTATCAATTAAAGTGTATCATAACGTATAAAATTATCTCGAGGATTGATCTAGGCCATGTCTTGTGGCAGTGGTCACTAGGGTCGAAGACTGCTGTGTGAGAAGCCACGGAACAGCCAAAACGGATGAAGAAAAACGCACTTACATTCCCAAGACTTGGCTTGACTCAAGTAAGGCCTTCCGCTAATTGTTAGACTTGTGCTCGGGCAGGTTACAATTGACCATCCAATTGATCCCGAATTTATCCGTGGCCATACCGAAGTAAGCCTGCCAGAAAGTTTTGTCAAAGGGCATGGTAATTTGTCCGCCTTCTGCCAGTGCCTCGAATATTTTCCGCCCCTCGTCAACGTCATCCGAATTGACTGAAATTGAAAAATTATTACCCGGATGCAAATCAGGTGCCCAATCGCCACCCTGGTCACTTCCCATGATTCGCGTTTCCGCGCTGATTGGTAAGGAGATGTGCATGATCTTTTCGCCAAAATCTGCTGAGACTGGAGGCATCCCTTCTTGAGGCGGCATTTCTTTGAATCGATTTATACTTTCAAATTCTGTTCCGAAAATATCGCGGTAAAAATTAAAGGCTTCTTCACAGTTTCCGGCAAAGGTTAGGTAAATGTTTACTGTTGTCATAAGTTTAGTTAAATTGATAAATTATTAATATCTTTTAAGCACAACCTCTGTAGATTGATAGAGTATTCCGGAGTTCTAACTATTGAAGTAATGGTATTGACAATGAAACGATTAATTTAGTTCGAAATAATGAATTTTTCGATATAAGATTTTCCAGCTTTTGTATTTAATTGAAGTAAGTACAATCCTCTATCCAAAGACAAGGATAGACAATATCGATTACCGAAATACACTTGGTTTTCCAAGATTAACTGACCTTGCATATTAAAAATTCTTAATCCTTCCATAGCATTCAGCGAATTATGCTCTATGCAAAATTCTCCTTGACTTGGATTAGGTACAAGATAAATCCGCAACTTATCTTGACTTGACTTTGGTTGCAAGAATGATGTGGTTGAATAAATGTCTGTTAAGTCACGTACTGTGTGAACCGTAGTGTTGGTTCGTATTGGGTCATTAAAATCAAAGTATATATCTGCGTTATTGTAAATTATCGTAAAATCATCAATGCCAAATCTCGGCTGAATCGAATATTTAAGAAAGCCATGACTCTTTTGTTCATTAGTTGTGCTGTCGGGTAAGTAAATTTGGTTAAAATTCCAAATTAGTATGAATTGATTTTCTAATTGCTTAATTTCCAAATCATACTCATGGCTGGATATACCAGCCTTGAATGTCAAAAAGTCCAAATTAAAATCCAATGTATCAATTATTCGAATGTCAAATGCGGTGTCATTTCCAGTATTCTGAAAACGAATAATATATTCAATCTGCTGACTATGCGGAATAAAATTATGAGCCCCTTGTCCATATGGAACCCCTCGTTTATCGTTAGGGTCATAACTGGCTGTGGCTGGTCCACAAAAAACATCTATTAAAGGACTTCGGTCACCCAGATCAAACAAATTATATTGGTCGGGCGTCCAATTGGCATTGTCTCCACAAAGCTCTAGAAGCTGAATTAAAGTTCTCTCACCTGGATAAAACGGATGTTGGTCACATTCTACCCGTATTGTTTCTCCGGTTGCGAATAATGTAATCGTTTTAGAGGACTGCCCTGGGATTCTAATTGAATCTTGCGCAACAAAAACATCATCTTGAAAAATTCTCAACTGGGAGGGACATTGCATATCACCCAAAATAGTGTCCCCGTTGTTAATAACATCGATCTTTATGCTATCACCTTCGCAAATCATGCTCATGCTTAAAATCGAATTGTCATAGGGTAACAAGCAGTTATTTTGCGCTGCCATATGGCTATCATGGAAAATGTCACAACTGTTGATGGCATCCAATCTTGCGCTCATGCAAATGGACTGACCTGGAATAATATTACAACTCAAATCAGTAAAAATCTTTAACTTTTGGCAGGTATCCGGTTCAAGGTGGATGGTCGAGAATCGAATTTTATTTTGTTCCAATATTTCATAGGAAATATTCGCCGTGTCAATCGTCTGATTCGAATCTAAGGTGACAATAACCTCCGAAGCAGGTAGAGGCGCGCTCGCATTTATAGAATTACATATTTCTACAAAAACAACTTGATTTTCTCGGCAAGGGCGCATGAGGGGCATGTGAATGTTAATACTAGGGTCACTACAAGGTAGATCTAATTTCAATCCAAACGGTTTGGCAACCGCGATAGAATCTAAATGCGATACTTCAACTATAGCATAGGATGAACAAGCAGTTGACCATGGACCTAGCGTATCATATTGAATCGTGTATTCACCCGTAAACGGGGCAATGAATTGCCATGTACCAGTTTGATTGGTTTGTACGATTTGATTTCCAGGGTTAATTAGAACAGATCTTTGTGATAATGGCGTTTCATCTTCAAGCCATTCGCAATTTAAGTCATCGTCGTTATAAATTTCTCCAATCATATTCGGCATCTCAAAAACCCTAACTTCTCCTGCATTTAAATAACTATTGTCAAACAAATAATCACTAACTGCTAATCGTCTTCCATCCTGGGAAAAAGAAACTTCTCGACCCAAAAATTCCGTGCCTTCCCTTGAAAACAAACCATAATCTACTCGATTCCAATTTTCATTTGATTCATCGAAAATATGAATTTTACTTTGTGACTTGCTTGAACCAACTAGCAGACGCTTTCCATTTCGATTCAGGTCAACTGAAAGACCTGCCCACGTACCGGTTATGAGAATATCCCCGCCCAATTTCTCCCAAGTTCCATTATTATAATGAAAGACCCGAGCATGTAATTTATTCGTTAATTCCTCAAATTGAGGAATCCCTACCGCAATTCTACTGCCATCATCGGATATAGATACTGAAGAACCAAAACCATCTTCTGGACCATCACCCAGGAGGTCTGAGCCCAACTGCACCCATTGGCTTCCAGTCCAGTCATATACTCGCACAAACGGATGTTCCTCAACTCTCCGATCATTTTGACCTATTACAACTCGATTACCGTCTCCCGAAATATCCACAGATAAGCCCAACTGTTCCATTTCTTCTTTTCCTGAAATGAATTTTCCTTTCCTAACTCATTTCGACCCATCAAAAGTATAAATCGAAACTACGCCAACATTGGTAAGACCCATTGTGTCCAAGGAAGTGGTTCCTATTGCAATCGTGTTGCCGTCAGAGGAAAGGGAAATTGATCGTCCAAAATTAAGTCGATCATGCCAACCTTCTAAAGGTTGCCCCTTGATAACCCATTGCCGGTTTTCATATTCATAAATTTCAACTTTACCACGTCTTTGTGAACCATGTATAAAATTTGCAACGGCTGCGATACTTCCATCGCGATTGGCATCTACACCCGATCTTCCCTCAAAAGGAATATGATTCAATGTTTGCCAGTCGTTGTTAAGCCATTCTTTTACGTCAGTGCGGCCAGTACGACTGTAAAATATTTTTGATCCGTCGCCAGAAAGCTTTATTGATGTACCGAGCCGCTGCTGCACGCCATTTCCTTCAATGGCTTCGCCGAGTTGCACTTGTGCTTGTAAAAATTGAAATAGAAATATACATCCTGTTAAAAGTAGAAGTGTTCTCATTTGTCTATTTAGAATATCGATATAGCCAAAAATAATCAAATTCGGCCATCAAGATAATGCTTAGTTCCAAATTACGATATAAAAACCTAAGTTCTTCTTTATGCTTATAGGTCTACTCAATTTTCTAAAGTTACTATTTGATTAAAAGGTAAATCTTGTCGAGGTGAAGACAAAATATTAAATATTCCCAAACACTCTAAAGCGCACCTTGAGGAGGATAAGACGCCCATAAGGCGCCCATCTTTTAAAAGAATTCACTTCATACACTCTAACCTAGTTCATCGTAATCTCTGACTTTCAATTTCCAAATGGGTATCAATGTTTTAGTTTTAATCTCATTTTTATATCTGATCTATCATAGTAGGAATCGGACTCCAATTCAACCTCTTCAAAACCAAACTTTTCATATAAATTAATTGCCGGAGCCAGTTTTCGATTTGAGTACAATATGATCTGCTCATAACCCCGACCAACCCCATACTCAATACATTTGGACATCAACACATTTGCAATTCCCTGCCCACGATTATTAGGTGACACGGCCATTTTAGACAATTCTACGATACCTTCATCGACATGCACCATAGCCACTGTGCCGACAACGTGGCCTTCGCTAACAGCAAAAAATATTTCGCCCCCTTTGTTTATGATGTAGTCTACAGGATCAAACAAAGCCTTTTTATCGGTTTCTTCAACCTTAAAGTATTTTTCGATCCATTCAAGGTTTAGTCTGGCAAAATCTTCGGTATAGCGGGGATCGAATGTATTTATTTCGAGCTGATTGTGAAAGCTTCTCAATTATTGGACATGTTTAATTTATAGAAATATATCATTTTTAATTCTGTACATAAAAAAGAACGCCCTCACTAGTGAAGACGTTCATCATCAAATTGAAAACTCAATTAATTAATCGATCGATTTTTCAATTGCATGTTCCATCTGTGGTTCTAAAGAAGCCAACGCCAGTTGCCGTTTGTGCTTTAGCATGAAACCCTGGTTTCAATACTACTCGTCCGGTAGTTTGATAAGTGACTTGGGCTCCGGGCATTATTTTTCCTTGAGATCTTATAAGGTCTTTGGCCGTGTATACGCCATTCGTGATGTCTAATAATTTATGTTGAATAGATGCTTTACATCCCGGCGCGATTCCTGATATAACCAACGAAAACTTCTGCGGGTCATTCATAAATAGCGGTCCTTCTAAGCTGACCTCCGCACGATACGTACCCACGGCTAAGTTGTCTTGACTGACTTGTTCGACATTATCGATGTCATTGTCACCACGCACGGCAACATTGGCCGGGTTAGCGGGATCAAGTTTCCACGGTTGAATTTGGCCGTTGGTAGACAATTGAATCACTCTTAGATCCAAGTCATTCACTAGGGTATCCGCAGCCACGTCATGATAAACCAGCGTGACACGCATATCAGCACTTTCCAATATATCAAATTCAAACTCAAAGACGTCAGATGCATCGTCTAGTTGATCCTCAATAATGACAGCCGTTCCAGTGTAGTCTAATTTGGCGTCATCAACGATGAATTCACCAGCTTTCTCGGCATTCAATACACCAAAACCATATGCATAATCCGGCCCAAAAATACCGCCATCTGTGGCCGAGTTGATGGCAAGCGCCTTCAACGTGGTTGCTCGCATGTAAGATGTCTCGCTACCCACCGTGTACTTATCACTGTACAACTCTTGCAGCAATAGCAGCGAACCGGCAACTTGAGGGCTTGCCATTGAGGTACCATTGCTGCTCCCATAGGCAGTAGTGCTAGCGTTACTGGCACTGGTCACATTCACACCGACACCGCATATATCAGGTTTGATTCTACCGTCGTTTGTAGGGCCCCAAGAGGAGAATGTTGACATGGTCATAGATTTTGTTACAGCACCGACTGTCAAGATGTTTTTACTATTGCCTTTAGGGGGGATGCAATCATAGCCCGTTGTTCCACCGTCTTGCCCAGGATGGATAGCTGGATTATAGGGGGCGAATGTCGATGAGCCGAAGTTTTGTACCATTTCACCCACGCCTGGCACAGAACCCCGATCGTTTCCTGCTGACTTACATATCAGATAATATTCAGCATTTCGTGCGATAATATCCCATCCTCCGTCGTATTGACCAAACGCAGAAGCAACTCCATTTTGATTGTATGGGCTCGAACCACCGCGCCATTCATATTGCCTCGGCATCGTTTCAGGAATATGCCTCCAGCCGACAATAGCGCCATAAGAGTGATTTGAAATCAATAACTTACCGTTAGCGACTTCGTCTATTGTCGTGGCTCCAGCGGCCATCATTTCGCTAGCATCATTTAGGATGCCATATGCATCCGCATTCGCTTTATATGCCATTCCTTTTGACGCCTGCGACCCACCTGATGGCGGAGCACCAATCAAGGTTCCTGTTACGTGCGTAGCGTGATATGAAACAGGAATAGCACTGTCTTGAACACTCACTCGGCCAATCAGGTCTTGGTGTATGGTCAATGCAATATTTCCATCAACGATACTATCATTACAACATTCCCATACGCCAATGGTCATTCCATCGCCATCAACATTTTGAACTGTTCGTAAATCATCCGTGCCGGTGGTCGTAGCAGCGTCGTTATTGGTCGATTCGTAATGCACCGGAAGCCCCCGTTCGTCCAATTTATTTATGCCGTACAAAGACATATTTAATCGATTGGCTACTTCGATGGCTTCTAATAAATCAGCATTTTCTTCGATTCTTTTTTGAGCGCTTAGGATATCGAGTTGCTCCCTTTTTGATAAATCCTGTGCTTCCAAATCAATGCATGCAATGGCCATTGATATGAGAAGAAAAGTTATTTTAGTTTTCATTTTAATTTAATTTAATGCGAATAATATATAATGTCATATATTCATTGGGCTGAACTATTAGCCACCACATTATTTATTTTCAAGCGCTTTTAACCGAGCATCTTGTGCCTTAATTTTTTCTTCTTGCTGAAGGATATACAGGGTCAATTCTTCAATTTTTTCGATTAATATCTTATTCATTTCCCCTATGACAATACCATTGTCTGCTACTTCTTGAGCCGACGGAACGCCAGGCAAATGTCCTTTTTCTTCGATGTGTTGTTTGACTTCTATTAATGATTTTAATTCATAATCCTGTTTAAAAACATAATCTGGCCAGTCTCCGTCCAGATCAACCAATACTTCCTCACAGGCGATTTTTCCATCCACAGACATTTTAAAACCCGCAGCTCCTGTAGTCGTACCAACAAGCAACTGATTGTCTTTTACGGACATGGTGAGCGCATTATTCGAGTAAAAATGCATTTCACTTCCGGAACCTGCTAGAAAATTAAAATATAGATTATTATCAACCGTGCTCAAGGTATTGCGTATATTTCTAAGATCCGCATAAGAATCGCTTTGTGATAAATTGAGCCCAGTTTCACCTGCAGGTGTGTTTGTTTTGATTTGACCAAATACATCCAATGTCGAACCTGACAAAGTCATCCTTTCACTGCTATCCGTGTAGAACCTCAGTTTGCCACCAGTGGGTGCATCGAAGTTGAAATAAAGATCATTATCAAAGGAACTCAATGTATTTCGGATGACTCGTAGATCAGCATAAGAGTCGCTTTGTGATAAATTGAGTCCTGTTTCACCTGCAGGTGTGGTTGCTTTGATCTGGCCTGCGACATCTAACTTTGCGGCTGGAATCACAGTTCCAATCCCTACAGTGCCAATAGGGTACCAGATGCCATTTACAGCTGGAAACCACGGCGAAGTGCCAGCGCCCAATTCGCTCCAAGCAGTATCCTTGTAATACCAAAATGACTTGGTATCGGTATCATATACCATCAAACCTTGAGCTGGATTGGAAATACCGGTCCGATCCGATGTCGTCATCCGCGGTGTTAGTAAACCTTGAGAAGTGCTTTCGAGATCGAGAATGGCACTCGGGTCTTGTGCTTGAGCATAAAAAGTCGATAGACCAAAGAATAAAACGAGGGCGAACTTGCAATGAAATGAGATAAAAGTTTTCATGATGAATTTTTTGATTTGAGTTTAAAATTGATTTTTACATAAGCCCATTTTCTAAGCTTTGCATACACGTCAAAGATCAATCAGGTAGTTGTGAGATGATTGTAGAAATCACGCATATGTATGTAAAAATCGCGCAGATGAAGCGTCACAGGCCTTTGTTGATATGGAACAATTGACTATTAATCATTTTCATAAAAAGTGAAATGATAAAAATCTTGATTTGCAATCGATATAGGAGACACGGTTCAGAACACGTTTTGAATCCAGGAGTAAAAGTTGTACCCATATGGGAGGTGAATTTGGCTCGAAGCCAAAGCAAGACATGATTCTGAATTTTAATCCCGATATTTCGGATACAACAATGAAAGACCACAAATCATAGGTTTTATTTTATGCCATAACGCTTAAGGTCAACATGCGATGATCTTTCGCAGTTTTTTCAACTAGCGCGACCATGATCCGTAACTATTTTAAATACTCAGCTGTATTTCTCTATTTGTTGGTTTTCTTTTTGGCGATCTGCACTATAGTCAAGGTCGACGGTCAGTCAAAGGCAGACAGCCTTGAAGCCTTGCTGAATACCGAAGCCAGCCTAGAAGTACAGCTATCAGCCATGGTTACTTTGTCTGAATTGTTAGCTTATGTGGATGCAGACAAGGCGATGCAATATGGGTTATCTGCTTTAATGGTGATCGATACCAATGTGCAGAATGAGCAATTAGCACAATTGTATTTGAATTTGGGGATATTGAAACTTAATCAATATAATCTAGAAGAAGCAGAACATATCTTATCCAAATCACTAGCTATAGCGACAGATTTGCAGCAGAATAAAATAAGAATCCTATGCTATGACAAACTAGCGCTTATAAACGGCCGCAAAAACAACCCTGAGCTGGGTCATCCACAAATCGATAGTGCAATCGCACTTTCGGAAAAATCCCGAGACACCTTATCCTTGTCTTCAGCCTATTGCACCCAGGGGGTGTTATACTATTCAGCTCTTGATTACCCTAATGCACTAAAATCCTTTGAGCGATTCAGACAAGCTGCCACAGCAATAAATCACCTGGATAGAATGGCCTTAGCTAATTCGAACCTTTCGACGCTTTACCTCTATAGCATGAACTATGAACTTGCATTAAAGCATAGTGAGTCCGTGATGCGCATTGCTGAACAACAAAAAGACAAAGTTGCATTAAGTAAGGCGAACTTTAGCATAGCCAATGTGTATGTTTCGATGTTGGACCATGAAAATAGTTTAAAATTCTATCGTCGAGCTCAAGTAGGAATGGATGAATCAGCAGAAAATGGCACTTATTTTGCCGGCATTTACATTAATATGGGTAAGATCTTTTCAACTCAAAATCAATTGGATTCATCGTTACTCTATATAAAAAAAGGACTTGCCTTACTAGAAGGACTTGAAACACATCAATATTATTCATCAGGTCTTTCCATGTATGGCAATGCACTTATAAAAGCGAATAAAATCAATGAAGGAATAACTTATCTGAACCGCGCCTTGATCATAGCTGAAAAAACAAAACAACTGGAGTACCAATGGGATTTGCATGAAGGTTTGGCGGAGGCCTACGAAAAAATTGGTGTATATGATCGGGCCCTCTTTCATTACCAAAAATTCATAGAAATGCGAGACAGCGCATTCAGTGAAACCAAGCTCTCCGAAGTGACAGAAATCCGGATGAATTTTGAGTTTGCTGAAAAACAATTGCGGGACTCATTGGCCAATGCGCAAACCCTCTTAACAAAGGATTTGGAGTTGACCAAAAAGAAAAACGAACAGCGTTATATATTGTATGGCCTTTTATTGATGTGTGGAATACTGGCACTATTATATCGCACCTACAGAAATCAAGTCAAAGCATCCCGTACGATCGCCGCAGAAAAAAAAGAAGTGGAACGACAAAAAAATCGCGCAGAACAAAGCGAATTGAAACTACAGGAATTGGATGCCACCAAAAATCGATTGTATACAAATATTACGCATGAATTTAGAACGCCGTTGACTGTCATTACCGGCATGGCAGCGCAAATAAAAGATAATCCCGACAAGTGGCTAAATGATGGATTGGATATGGTCGAGCGCAACGGTCATCGACTACTTGGACTCGTCAACCAAATGCTCGATTTGAGTAAATTAGAAAGCGGTACGCTAAATTTAAATAATAAGCAAGCTGATGTCATTAATTATTTAAGGTATTTAGCTGAGAGTTTGTATTCCTTTTTTGACAGCAAAGAAGTCGGACTCCATTTTGAAGCTGATCCTGAATCCTATATTATGGATTTTGATGAAATTCGGATGCAACAAATTATTATCAATTTATTATCCAATGCTGCGAAATTCTCCTCTCCCGGTGATCAGGTTTATCTACAAGTCAGCGCAGAAGCGCATGTTAACGATATTACCGAAAAGAAATTACAGATAACGATTAAAGATACCGGTGCCGGAATTAAAAAGGATGACTTACCCTTCATTTTCGACCGATTTTATCAAGTGGATGATTCGACAACGCGTGCAAAAGAAGGCTCAGGTATTGGTCTGGCCCTGGTCAAAGAGCTGATCAAGTTGATGAAAGGTGAGATAAGGGTGACCAGCGAGCTGGGTATTGGCACCACATTTACCATCTTACTACCAATAAGCAATAAAGCTGAACTCATCAAGGAGTTACCACCGGTAGAATCTATCAATCCATCATCAATTTCTGGTGTCGAGTCGATGCCTATTATACCACAAATCAATCCTAACATTCATGATACTGTTGTTTCTCAACCAACTCTTTTAATTATTGAAGACAATCCAGACGTGGTCACCTACTTGCGTTCTTGCCTCGAAGATGGTTACGAGATTCATGTCAGTGTAGATGGTGAACAAGGAATAAACAAGGCGTTTGATCTGGTACCTGATGTTATTATTACAGATGTCATGATGCCCAAGAAAGACGGCTTTGAGGTTTGTCAAGTATTAAAGACGGACCAACGAACCAGCCATATACCTGTCGTCATGCTGACCGCCAAAGCTGATGTTGAAAGTAAATTGACGGGTTTAGATAAAGGCGCCGACGCTTATCTTTCGAAACCATTTGACAAAAAGGAATTGGACATCCGATTAAAAAAACTACTGGAGTTGCGAAGTACCTTGCAAATTTATTATAGCGCTTTAGCTGGTTTAACCGAGCAGACAGAAGAGATACCAAAACCTCCGACGGCATCGGCATCAGAACATTCATTCGTCAAAAAAATGAGAGAAATCGTAGAAGAACATTTGTCTGACTACGATTTTGGGGTCGGTCAATTTAGTAAGGAGGCCAACTTTAGCGCGTCGCAATTAAATCGAAAATTATCTGCCTTAACCAACATGTCGTCCAACCAATTTATTAAACATGTTCGATTGAATGAAGCCAAGAAACAACTAAAAGATAAATCGCTCAACATCTCCGAAATTGCATATTCGGTTGGCTTTAATAATCCAGGATATTTTGGACGTGTATTCAAAAAAGAAGTAGGAATGACGCCGCTGGAATGGCGTGAATCGGTTGTAAATTGAACGTCGAAGGAAACAGAGCCTAAATTGGTCGAATTTATTGATTCAGACTGCAATGTGCGTGAATTATACTACCATTTGCGTGATTTGTACATTGCCTACCGCGCTTATTGTTTCAATTTTGTGATGTATCAAGAATTACCAATCACCATGAATAAAGTCCATCAGCTCGTCCCTCTTCATTTACAAGTTGCTCATCAAAGGAAAGACATCACATTAAGACAAGAATTGGCCGAACTGAAAGCGACCATGCAACAGTTAATCGGGCAGATCCAGGCAAACCGAGATGTTAAGGTTAGCCCTCCCTTGAATATTTCCACTAAAAACGGTAAGCTAATTGTAACTCGGGAAGCAATCATCTATGGCCAGGCATTGGGAAACTATACGCGCATATTTGTCTGTAGGCAAAGGCATTCAAATATCATTTCTGGAGAAGCGGAATTTGATGATGGCAAGTTGGCATCATATCTATTATCAAAAACCCTCAAGCAAACAAGTCAATTGATCAATGATCCATCATTTATCCGATGTCATCAGTCGTTCTTGGTAAATTCAATTTATGTGACCGCCCTGACAAAAACAGAAATTGTTCTAATCACAAAAAACAGAATTCCTATCGCTAGAAGACGTAAGCGGGCAGTGCTACAGCATTTTTCATCCGCGAATAAATTGAAACCTACCGATTGAGATTTGCACAAACAGCTGCAGAACATTCCAGAAAAATACAAAACTTAGTATTACGTAAAATTGCGGCAACCTAACATCAAACATCGAAATTCAATAAGTATTCAGATACTGAAGA
>JANQSS010000034.1 GCA_028279185.1 Saprospiraceae bacterium
GAAAGAGTTCATGGAATATTTAGAAGTAAGTTACTCTACGTCTGTATAATTTCCTTCAGTTTCCGATGCCACTAATTAAGAACAATAGCCACGTCTACATCCACGTCCTTCATTGAAAGTTTCATATTCAGGGCAGTCGAACTAAATCCGCGTAAACTCCGTTAAGCAACTTCAACGTGTCCGGGGAAAATTCAAGATGGCGGCGCCCACGTCAAATTTGCAAGGTAGGTGAATTTTCGATAATTTCGTATTTTGTGAGGGTTAATTCATGTCAGATAGAAGGTAAGTTGGTACATAAGATGTGTAGGCATACGTAGGAAAGTTTGTAGGAGGAAATAAAGTGTGTAAGTGGTGTAATTTCGTGTTTGAAAAATTCTCACGTGTTTGTGAAATTTGCGCTTGAAAACTACGTCGAAAATCCTCATTGAAAGGTCGTAATTAGTTACCAGGTAGTGGTAGGTGAAGTCTGCGATATGTGTAGAATAACTACAGACAGTAATATTACCGTGAAAATGCTATTTCGCAATAAAATCAAAAAATAAATTTTCCCGGTTGAATACTTACGGGGCAACATGGCCGCGCCCATGATTTGTTTACAAAAAAATTGGATGTTAACGGGGATAGACTGAAGTTGTATCTTTCTTGTAGAAATGGCGCCGTCAAATTCACCACTAAATTCACCAGTGATTGTCCATGTTGGTGGGGAAGCAGTGGAGATCAGAGTACAACACAGTGATGTTAGTTTAATAATTATTATAAATTAATACATGTAAGATATCGTAATTTATGTAAGTTCTAGCATGTGCTGATTCAAATGTGCGAAATTCATTGTGTAACATGTCAAATTTTATTGCAGATTACATCATCAAGTGACGGTGATATGTCACAATCCTTCGATAACTTTAAAAATGGAATTGCAACAAATTCAACACCAAGATTAGGTACGTGTGTAAGGCGATCAAGAAACCTCCGTTAACATGCATAAACGTCCGTAAACGTTAATGATATGAAAACAAAAATAGACGTCCGTAAACGTTAATGATATGAAAACAAAA
>JANQSS010000039.1 GCA_028279185.1 Saprospiraceae bacterium
CTAATTTCGTCAAGCGTAAGTGTTATAAAAGAGTGGGAAATTCTTGATATGGCTAGCCAGCTTGTCGAGGTCGATTACAAGTTAATTGAAGAATACGAAAATAAATTTGCCGATGGTAGCTTTTGGGATGCATTGATAGCTGATAGACGGATGAATTATTTCCTAAAATCCCAGTTCCTCCAAAATTATAAGAATAGATATACACATGAGCAATTGCTTAAGGTTTTGCAAATTAGCTTATCAAAAATTCTAACTCAGTACGAACAGGTTAATCCATCCACAGTGGTTGGTTTAAATGCAGTTACGCTTTATGATTATCTTTACTATTTAATTGCGAAGTCGCGTAATATCCCTTATTTTCAGCTTAAGCTGACCCGGATTAAAAACTATGTTTCGCTTTATACTGAGCCTCTGGATATTTCCCCGCATATTCAAGAGGTATTTGATGGGTTTATTAGTCAACCACAGCTACTTACTCAACATCCGGATTTAAATCGTGAAGTTGAAGAGTTTCTAAATAAATCAGAGAAGGGAACCTTAACATACGAAGGCGCGATAAAAACATCGGATGGTGCCCTTGGCCGACACAAAGCTAACTTAATAACACTGGGGTTGAAAGCAAAGCTAAGTAAGCTTAAAAATATATTCAGGACTCAATATGGTGACAGCCACTACCCAGTGCCACTAATGTCACATTATTATAATCAGGTATCTAAACGACTGCGGCGTTTTAGCACTCGTACTTACCTTAATGATTCACAAACGTTTCTCCAGGAGAAATTAAGCGGTGTTCAGTATGCTTTGTTCCCGCTTAATACTGAGCCGGAAGTAGCGTTGTTGATTTATGGGCGATATTACCGTAACCAAATTGAAACTGTAAGAAACATTGCTGCATGTTTGCCAGTCAACTGGAAACTGGTTGTCAAGGAGCATCCAAATGCTATTGGCTATCGAAGCCGTTCATTTTATCGAAAATTATTAGAAATTCCAAATGTAATACTGGCAGGTCCGAAGGCTAATACAGATTGGTTAGTTAATAATAGTGCATTGGCTTTTGTAGTTTTTGGTACTATAGGCTTTGAAGCAATTTTAAAGAAAAAACCGTTAATTACTTTTTGTAGAACGCCTTATGGTATTTTCTCAGATACTATGGTGCGGTATGTTAACAGTATGGCAATGCTT
>JANQSS010000243.1 GCA_028279185.1 Saprospiraceae bacterium
TCTTTGTTACAGGTCCTCCTGTACATTCTATGTGGATAGTTGACAGTGACCAGTTGCATATCGTGGAATTTTCTACCTGGTATGCGATTACCAAAACCAAGTCCCCTAACGTACGTGCAAGATAAGCCCTATCAGAGGGTGTGGCCAGCTTGACTCCGCCTCCAGCGATGGATCATGAACCAATGTCGACGAAGAATAATGGATTTTCATCTGAAACTCAAATCAATTTCTCGAATCCATTTCAAAAATTTGGAATCGATTTCAAAATCAATCAAATTTAATATCGGTTTTCAAAAATCGAAAATCGATTTTCAAAACGTACACTCGTTGCTGTAATTTTTGTCGCATTTTGCCCATACCTCAGCCCTGTACAGAGTAAAAAGAAGAAAGACTATCAGTAGAAAATGCACGATTTATAGATCTAGAACTCGAACGAAGCGTCACGTTGTTGTTCTACTTTTTGGTCTTTGTTGTGTTAATGATTGGAAGCGATAATTTGGAGTGGGCAGATAGGGGGCTATAAATTTAAAATGATCAAGCTAGATTTTTTGGCTTGGTATAAGGTTACATTTTATAGCTACAATATGACCCCTAACTTTATGGGTCTTTTTTATGTGCTATCTTATATTGGTCTTTCATATGTATCTGAGACCCATAATATTATGGGTCTTTCTTATGTAGAGTGACCCTTTTAATATGGGATTATCTTATGTGAAATTATTACTAAAGTAAATTACAGAAATCTCCCCATGCTCCACCCATTTCACATAAGAGTGACCCATAATAAATTACAAACTTAATTGACATATAAGCAATCTTATGTGCCATGGTTTAATGATAGGAGCCTTACTCCACCCCACTCCACATAAGAAGGACTCATTATAATATCATACTTTATTAATGGAACATTCTTATGTTAAATGACGGAACATTCTTATGTTAAATGACAGAACATATTTTATCTTTAAAGCTCCACCCACTCTACATAAGAGAGATCCATAGTACAAGATGTTCTACAGTGGGAAATTTCTATGTTTCTTCTTCAGGTGATTGACCTTTCAAGCTCCAGACCTATCTGAAAGCTCTATGCAAATACTAACTTAAAAGATATGCAGTGTTTCATTCATGATAATTAACAAGCACAATAATTAGAATGTTTTTGTTAAGTTATAAAATCATAAATCACAAGTATTTTACGGTGAAATTGTAGCTAGCCTAGTCACTCTCTTTGGGTGGCAGTTACAGTAGCTGCCTCACTTGAGTGTACTTATCCACCAGCAATAGTAGCAATAATCTGAATCTCCAGTGCATGTCAGCAAATTACAAAAGAGTGATACTTGGCCTTGAATTAGCTAAACGTTCAATGATTTTAAGCAGTGTTGTTTTAGTTAATCAAAACTAATACTAAAATGCCCCTATTTTGTCCAATTTTTGACTTAGTTTTAATTACCAAAACTAAATCGATTTTGCT
>JANQSS010000099.1 GCA_028279185.1 Saprospiraceae bacterium
AGGTCCGCCAATGTTATTTATTACACGTACTGTCGTTCCACTTGGTGAAGTAACCTCAACACGCAAGTCGCCGATCCATGTATGTGAAATGTCAAAGTCAATATTTACATCTGTTACTGACGAGAATGTTCCTTGTAACGATACAGGAATCTCAATGTCAGCTGGAGCACCAGCTGTAACAAATGTTCCAGGTGTCAAGTTTCCTCCACCTGATACAGAACCTGCAGGTGTAATTCCTGGACTGATATCATCGTCACAATCCACTTCGTAAGTAGCACACTCTAGATCTGGAATCAACTTGTCTTCTATATTGATGTAACCCCAACATGGAGCTCCACCACAACTTACAACACCGACTATTGTCTGGCCAGCATAGTCTCCCGTTACAGGATTTGGTACTGGTGTAGTCAATGTTTGGTCCGTATATAGTTCTACGACACAGTTGTCATAACAACCATAAGGTCCACCTTCAAGAAGCATGTCTGCAGTGATTAACACTTCACAATCTTCGTCAGGTGATACGTTAATTTCATCATTACAAGCTGCATCTGTGATTGGATCCGGGAATTCAACAACAGTAGCAGTCCATGTACAAGAGTTTGTCAAACCATTGACATCTTCAAACATGTACTCGAATGTTGTTGTTCCAATTGGAATAGGATCTCCTGATGGAACACCCTGTACAAGTGCATCACCGAAGTCAAGATCACAGAATACTGGTGCAAAGAATGCAAAGTTATCTGGGAATCCAGCCACAGCACCTGTTCCAACTAATTGAGGCATTGTTGTTGGAATACCACAAGCATTAGCTGCTAACCAGTTTGGCTCATTTGTAGTTGACATTGTCTGAGCAATTGTAAATGCTCCTACTTTAACTTCAACAATAAGTGTTTGATACAAAGAAGCATCGTAATCGCTGACAGGAATATTGACACTATCAGTAATAATACCAGATACCATCATCGATCCACTCGCAATTTCAGTTGCTTGCGACATGTCGAGGTTGTCACCTACAGGACCACCTGTGTAATCATAAACTTTTACTTCTGTTGTCTGTGTACCTGAGTTACGATACCATACAGTAACAGATTCGAATCCAGTAACTGCATTGTTCACTGCAAGTGAAGCCACATCATAGACTCTGTAGTAGAAGTTATTTGGACCAGCAGCACCACATGCTAGTGATAAGGCTGGGTCAATATCTAAGTTATCCCATTGATATGCAGATGCACAAACGGTATCAGCTACCAATCCAGCACAACTTTTAACATCAACAACATAGTTGTAATAGTATTCACATGCACCTGGATCCAATGTGATGGTAAAGTCATCAGGACAATCCAAGAATGGGCCTGGATCCACAACAGTTACATCTGTTGAGCAAGAAACAGGATTACCGCTAGCATCGAACGTAGTCCAAGTAACGGTTGTAGTTCCTAATGGAAATTGTGCATTGATCAAATCAGTACCACCATCGAAGTCGTTTGTTGCAACAGCTGGCAACGTAATTCCAAGAACTTCAATGTTGTCATAAGCAGCACCCCATGACCATGAACCATTATCATCATGACATACTCGAACCTGGAAATCGCTGTTGTTGTAAGCTGCAAGGCTAACGTTTTCAGATCCAGCACCACTTGTACTGGCGCCTGTCCAAACATTTACCCAAGAACTTCCGTCATAGACGTCAGCTTGTGGGAATGAAGCTCCAAGATCACGGTACTGCCAATCAAATGAAAAACTAATACCACCTGCAGACAAGTCCACAACTGGAGACTCCCAACAATGTAATCCTCGCGCCGCAGCCGCAGAACCAGCTTCATCTGTATCGATTACGAGTTGCGTATCGTCAAATGCGGGCTGCGCTACAGGTGGGTTCTGCGGATATCCATCTGTACACATGATTGAAAATAATGCACCACTTAAAGCACCACAACCACCTGGAGTAGTTGATGCAGTACCCGTTGTTGTTGGTGTCCATTGCGTATAATCCTCAGCATCCGGAGATAGAAGTGCAGCAGCACCTACACAGTCACCAGAAGGTACTGGAGCGGTTAGGTTCACAAGACCTACACACAAATCAGGATCAACTGTTAGTGTTAAATCTGGAGGACATGTTAATGAACAACCACTAGGTGGAGGTGTACCGCCACCGGAAACGGCAGCAGCCCATCCGCATGTATTAACTACACCACTAAATCTACTTTGGATTGTTAAACAATTACCAGTAGATGTGAATGCAGCTGCTCCCATGTCAACAAGTTCGTCTCCATCAACAGAACTGTTCCAAAGGACAGGATCTGTAGAAGTAGGATTTGATGCATCTCCACTTCCGTTTACTGCAGTTGGCATCGCCGAACCATCAAAAATTGCCATCCAGTCAAAGTTTCCAAATACTCGGAACTCGCTAAACGTCAATGTAAATGTCGTCCCTGGCGCAGAACAAAGTGTAGTAGTTGTAATGCAATTGCAATTCGGATAGTCGCCGAGATCACCTGAAGAGGTAACTGTGCAATCACCACCAGGCCCTCCATTCGTACCATCATTGGGGTCGAAGAACATATCTCCGGCCACAACATTCACCGTAGTTGTCGTACCTGAACCTTCTGAAATCATTGCCTGACTGAAAACCTGAGAGGCTGTCAGAAAGCAAATCGCCAGAGTTAATAAATTAATTGTAATTCTTCTCATCATTATTGATTTTTAAGAGTTCTCCAATAATTGAAAATAGCCACTAAATCGCTGTCATCACTATCCGACAGGTTAAGCTGGTTCACTAACACGGCTAGATTTTTAGCATCCAGACTGCTAGGATCCATAACAGAGTTTTGAGGATAATTTGAAAAAGTAGCTGTTCTGTCGTTAGTAGCACCATAAGTGCTCTCAACGTACATCAAAGCTTCTTTAATATCACCCCCAGTTCCAAACGCATCCAATACATCATCATAATAGTTGATGATCAGATGGTTTTTTTCCGTTTTCACGGCTCCAACAGGGTTTTTCTGCTCCTGTTCGAGGAACTGCATCTCACCTTTAATGAGATTAACAACATGCTCAGATTTTACTTCTCCGAGGTCCGTCATTGTTTGTGCAGTAGACGTTTGCGTACCCAGAATGAACATTAACGCCAGGCAAACCACTGAAAATCCGAGTGGCTTAGCGAACCTGGGCCTGCCCACACTAAGACGACAGTTAAACAAATTCGTCTGTTTCATGAGATCTGGTTTTGGTTATCAATTTTTAATTTTTTAATCCAAATAACATACATCGCAAAAACCTTGCCATAACGTTTTACAGCAAACAGTTTTGCAAAAAAAGAAAATTACAATCTGCAGGAAATCGGTAAGCAGAGGGAGCTTACAGCAATTTTAAGTACTGAGATTACAATTCGTCTATTGGTTTCGTCCTATATATTTCAATAGTGACATACAAAGCCCAGTGGCTCTGATGTCAACTACAAAGATACACTTACTGTACAATGGCCTTGTACCTCGTCAGCGGTAATTTTTATATTAAAATATTTAATTATATTTAATGCTGCCATTGTTAGTTACTCATTGATTCTTTTGTCGAAGTCTTTTTTGATAATGAAGCCCAATTAAATCCAACTGTGATTTCATGAGAGCCGTTGGCATAATCCTGAAATTCTTGGAAAGAGACATCATAACCATAATATAGCCTAAACGCTTTCAATTGAGTGCCAATCAGAAAGCCCAATCGATCACCAGTTCCATTGCTATATGTAATTCCTCCGACTAATTGCTCTTGTAAAAACAACGCTTTGAGGTTGACATCAATTTGGAAATCAACATTGCGTAGTCGTTTCATAAAAATAGAAGGTTCGAGCTTCATGTCGTAATCCGCCACTGGCAGTCTATAGCCCGCCATGAAGGTGAAGTAGCGAAAGAATTCATTATCACTTTCAACGAAGTCTATTTCATCAATTCGGGCGTTAATCATTTTTGGTAATGAAAGACCAACAAAAAATTTCTCATCATACTCGCCATAAAAACCGGCACCAACATTGAAGAATTGAATTCCATCCAATGCTTCAGTTAGTATGGGATCCGTTGGATCTACATTAGGGTTGCTTAAAACGGAGCCACTTAGTGAATAACTTTCATACTCCGTATTCAATCCCAGTGACATCTTCCAGCTTTTATCGCCGAACCTATATGAGTAAGCAAGACCAGCTCGGAAGTCTTTTAATTCCCCAATAGACTCATTACCTACAATTACACCTAATCCTATTCGATCCGTTACAGCACCATTATAGTTGGCGGAAAAGTTCCTAGGCGACCCTTCAAAATCCGCCCAGTTGTTTCTATAATTCAAGAAAATATTGTGATCTTCATTGAAACCTGAATAAGCTGGGTTAACCCAAGCAGGATTGATGTTGTACTGCGTGTAAACAGCTTCTTCCTGAGCAAATAAGGTAACGGAAGAAAATAGGAAAATACACGTGTATAGTAAATACCTCATTTCGGTAATTTTTCAGTGATTGAATTTGCTTATCGTAAATTATATATAACGGAGACAGCTCCCTTGTATAACGCTGTGTTTCCATTTGAAGGATAAACCTCCAGAACCCACATGTACGTATCTTCATCAACTAAGTTTCCACCTTCATCTAGACCATTCCATTCACCTCGATAATCATCAAATGTTATAACTTCCTGGCCCCATCTTGTGAAAATGCGAAGTTTGTTTTGGGACATATCAGCGCAGTCAATAACAAAGAAGTCGTTCTTTCCGTCTTCATTGGGCGTGATGACATCCATACCCCTGTAGCAATCAGCTTCTGCACAATTGTTCACATTTCCAAATCCCATTACTACGCATCCAACAGAATCCGTTACGAGCACCGTATAATCACCTGTTGAAAGATTGTTAATTGCCTCTGTAGTTTGGACAGGGTTAGTGTTCCAACTGTAACTGTATGGTGGCACACCACCTGATACGGACGCCGAAAGAGCACCGTCGTTGCCATTGTTGGCACATGTGACGTCGACAAAAACGTCTAGCGCCTCTGTAGGGCCTGGAACTGTAAATGTAGCCGTGGTGGAGTTATTTTCTACCATGTCTGTAACCGTAACGGTGCAAGGTCCGGATGTCAGACCAGAAATGTTCCCATTTTGATCAACAGTTCCGTTTGTACATGACCAATCGTAAGTAAATGTTCCAGATCCACCAAGAACATCAATATTTATGGCTCCATTATTGTCTCCAAAGCAAACCACCGGATCTATGGACATAGCAAATACTCTTAGTCCTTCAACAACAATATCATTCAAGACTATTTCACACCCTTCATCATCCGAAATTGTTACACTATAGTTACCTCCAAATAAATTTGTCAAAGGATTCGAATTAGGATACGTTGTGCTTGTGCCATCACTCCATTCATAACTGTAATTTCCCCAACCCCCGTTGACATTGAGTGAGATAGATCCGTTTCCATCATTAGAAACATCATCGATAACTTGACCAATAGAACCAGTCAAGGCACTTGAAGGTGCTCCTATATTGAACGTCATGGTCGAAGCGCAATCATTATCATCGGTAACGGTAACCGTGCAGCTTCCACCAGTCAATCCTGAAATATTTCCGTTGGCATCTACCGCACCGGCACAAGACCAATCATACGTATATGGTGAAGCTCCGCCGCTAACCTCTATATCAACGGCTCCTGTAGCGGTTCCAAAACATTGAACGTTGGTGATAGTACCTGAGATATTAGGTGCTGTCGCAACCACATATGGGCCAAAATTGACTTGGCAGAGGTTGTCATCAGTAATGGTCACGGAGTAGCTATTTGCTGGAACATTGGAGATGTCTTGCGTAACAGCCCCATTTGACCAAAGATAGGAGTATGGCATCACACCTCCCTCAACCGTAATGTCAACGCCACCATCGTCTCCATCAACGTCCTTGGTAAAAACTACGTTGGTCACATCAATTTGTGTAGGTTGATTAACCATGATACCAGGTATTACGCGCATGCTTGTTCCACCATCATATGTTATAGTAGCATCATATGCGCCCGCTTCCAAGTCTGTAATTTGAGTTCCCGTTTGATTTGTGTTGCTCCAGGCAATGTTTGTAATATTTTGGCAACCTGCAGGCGTAAGAGTTATTGAACCATCATCTCCTCCAAAGCAACTCACGTCGACCACATTAGGCGTAGCATCGCAACAATTGACTTCGAAAGTTCCGTCTTCGAGATCGTGGGAAATAGGATTACCATCACTATCCACTATTAAAAAAGTGGAAGTTTCATCAAGCGTCATATTGGTTGACTCATCACAATCACCAATTACATCAAAACACAAACAAAAGAGCGCGATTGAGTCGGTTGTTAGTCCACCTCCACCACCAAAGTCAGTATAGCTGTAGATCATTTCAACACTACCTGTCGCGGCATTAGCTGGATTAGTTAAGGGCTCGCCCTCGGGAGAAATTTTATTTTCAGTTCTGTTATACTCTAGAATTGTAGGGTCCCAATTAAACGTTAGCCCGTTGAATCCACCCAGATCCGTCATGTTCTTGGCGAAGATAGGGATGCATACTTCGGTACCTGGAAGTCCAGCAGCATTTCCAATCTCGAGTACATTTGAAGCCCCACATCCGGGGTTCAAATCGACTTCCCCTGGGATGCTACCTGGCCTGACGCTCGTTATAGAATCACCACTAAATATAAAAAATCCATTTCTAGGAAAGTCGTAGAGCGTATCAACTTGAGTTGATGTGCAAAGCGCGGAAACAACAGTAAGATTAATCGTAAATAGGATGTCATCGGGGCCCAAGTTGTAGTTCGTTGTTCCCTGTTGGCTAAGGAGTGCAGTCAATTTACCAGGGGTTCCTGTCACATCTGGACCTGCAATAACAAATTCTCCATTAGGAAGAACGGTTGTCTTATTGGAAATCGATTCAAACTCCAACAATGCAGGGTCCCATTTTGTCAGAAAGTTGAAGCTCCGCACATTGGTAAATCCATCAATAGTTACGTCAATTGAAACTACTTGATTAAAATTTCCAGCGTCATCACTATATTTTACATCTACTGCTTGTGCCAGGCCTATTGATAAAGCGCTGAAAAACAAGCCAAAAACCAAAAAAATTTGATATGGTCTTACCATCATCGAGATTTTGAAATTATGGGCGCAAAGATACGCAGACATTTGACTTATTAGATTCTTTTAACATATCTAAGTGGACAATTATCATACCAAAAAAAGAGGGCTTCCATTTCTGGAAGCCCCGTGAATTCTCAGTTTTATTATGTTTCTATTGAATCAATAATAACTTGTCCATTGAAACTTCTGATCCCAGTTGTGTTTTTACCCAGTACAATCCTGCTGCTGGCAAATCGCTGTTTTTGATATTCATGCGTACGATGCCTTCATCGTGCCGAATTGCATTTTGCATCAATACTCGACCTGTTTGATCTAAAATTGAAATACTGCCTGCTTCCTGGTTGTCGTTTTTGACTACAATGTTTGTTGAAGATTTAAACGGATTCGGAAGTAGCTGAACATCTAATACAACCTGATTTTCCGCTTTTGATTCAAACAATAGCTGAATATCAAATTCTTCTTCATTTAAATCCACAGCCATGTTTTTACCACTAGCCATTGTTACCGCCTCGCTGACCCAGCCGGCTTTTGAAACGGTGGCCTTAATTACAAAGGCACTATTTAAAGGCATTGAATTCAAGACATCAACCTTAAGTATATGCAAAATTCCATCCTTCAATTCAAAGTTTACGGATTCCATATTTTGATCCACAACATCTTCAACGGTCAAAAACTCATCAGCAATATTTAACTTAAGTTCTGCGCCAGCCAAATTATCAATTCCATTAAATGAAATCGGAATTGATATTTCAGCTCCCTGGTGAACAAATTCATCACGAATATTAATAGTCCTAATCGACCGTGTGCCTCCGCCTGAAAATCCAATTTCTGCACTTCCATTTAAGTCCGCAATTTTCACACCTATAAAATCGATTTGAATTGGAGCATCTGTGGACGCATAAATATCGAACTGGTTCCGGTCTGCGAGTTGTGGATCCATGTTGGCCTCATTCTTCATATAGAGCCATGAACTGTTTTGACTAAAAATTGATTTGCGATTCAACATGACCAATTTGGTTTCAAGCAGATCACGTACGTCAACCACTTGATCATTATTCACATCAGCTGCAACAAGAATGTATGGATCAACAATATTTTTCAGCGATAGGATATGTTTTTGCATCAATAATAAATCGAGAACACTAACGCCGTTTAATGGATCATCCGATTTTGAAATGGACATTGGGAAATTAGTCAGTGGAATTTCCGCAAAACTTCCGAATTCGAACTGACCATCTTCTTCGATTTCTACAAAGTTTCGAATATTAATATTCCCTGTTTCAATTTTCACTTCAGTTCCTAAAATGGACTCACCATTAATTGTTGTTATTGTTCCTTGCACCAATGCCATTGGTGTATCCGGACAGACGTCATCATTGTCATCTAGTACTAAAAATGCTGTACAATATTGTTGATTTCCGGCTTCATCCGTAACCCAAATTTCTAATTCATTTGTACCAATATTATTGCAAGTAAATACTCTTTCTGTTTCATAAATATCTTCAGAATAAGAAAAAATCAAATCTTCTGCGGCCGTACAATTGTCAAAACTTGAGGCGTCAAAATGTCTGGCATTTAATGAAATCATTCCGCTCGAAGGCATTACAACCGTGGATATTGCGCCTAGACATACAGGACTTGGTTTTTTACAGTCTTCAACGGTAAATAGCATTGTACACGTATTATAATTGCCGCATAAGTCTTCTACGCGCCAAAGTATTTTATGTGTTCCGAATGGATAATATCCTGACGCATTTCGTGTATGTCCTTGCACGTCATAAATCCCTTGATATGGACCGTACCCATCATTGTATAAATCAATACACCAGTGCCAATTTAAAAGTGAATCCGCTGTACAATCGTCCGAGGCTTGTCCATATAGCGGAGCTTTTCCATTGCACTCGTAAACATCCGTTGTGCAAAACGTCACATCTTCACATGCATCAAAATAGGGTGCATCAGAATTTTTTAATTTTATTATTTGTGTATAATTCCAACGTCCTCTACCGTATGGATCATTTGGTTTATAGGTGCACCAGTCCAAAACAGACCAATGTCGTAATACTTTGAAACAGGCATCAGGCACTATCGTAAAGACCTCATCTCGGTAAGATGTTGCTATGATAGAACAGTCATCATCATGCCATGTAGGTCGGCCTGTAACAGATGGATCCAAGTTATTTGGTCCACAGTTAGGTAATTCGACATCATGTGGCCAGTAAATGCTCGACCCGTTAAATGGGTAGGGATCTCTGACATATATCTTTTGTACGCATGAGTACGGCGTATTTTCTATGGTAAACGTTCTATAGATAATTCCCTGGCCACAGTCAAAATCGCTGTAGTGTGATTCGACTACCCAATAATTTCCACCACAAGCTCCGCCTCCAACATAGCCATCATATCCGGCATGACCATTGGGATAGTAATATGGATCATTGATGTGAATGGGTTGAACCTGACTGTGGTTCATGTGTACAGTCCCGAAATGTGATAAATTATTGTAATCAATAGGATAATCACAGCTGACCGTGATATTGGGAGGACAATAGATGTGCGGCGTCAAATGGTCTTCAACATAGACATTGACCCAGCAATCGTTGTAGTTCCCATAGTAGTCATACACACGTAGAATGACTTTTACTGGGCTGTTGCCAACATCTTCGCAACAGAACTCAACGTAGTCTCTAAATTGCGTGTCGTCCACAACTCCCGGAGGGCACCACCCCGGAACATCACGTCGAATTTTTATTTGGGCAACATCACCGCAATTGACATAGCTGCCATCGTCAAAAGTTTGCCAATACACACGTGCAGTTCCATTTGAGCTCAATGACACTTGTGTATTTACATCGCAAATTGCAACGGGTCCACCTCCACCAGATCCACCGGAGACGACAATTGAAGCCCAACAATACCAACTACCATATGACACCTTAACATTCAAAGTCTGACCAACGTGCGAGCTATTTACCGTGGGTCCGATTGGTTGATTATTAGCATCATAAACATTGATGATGTAATTACAATATGGAGGTGGATAATGGAGTATATCGTCTGGTTGTATGGTATACTGACAGTTATAACCGAGCGTTATCGGCATATTTTGTTTACATGCCACATGGCATGGATCTTCCGCTTGCGCAGAAAAGCCAAACAAAAGAAGGAAACTGAGGGTCAAGAGGTATAAATGCTTCATGGTACAGATTAAATGGTGTTGCAAGCACGAGAATTCATCATTGAATCAAAGTGCAGCGTTGATATTCAATCAGTAAAATTATAGAAAGCACTTCGGAGACTGGCCTAATAAATAGGTAATTTTTATATATAAAAAATTTAATTTTATATATTGCTGATTATGTGGTTATTATTCCGAAATCATGTGCCATTTTAATCAAACTTGCTGTCGATGTGACATTCATCTTCTTCATAATATTTTTTCGATGCACGCCAACAGTTTGATCACTTATGTAGAGCTCTTTGGCTATTTCCTTATTGTTTTTGGCATTCGCAATTCGAGCAAGAATTTCGAGCTCTCTTTTGGTTAGGTTACTTTTAATCATGAATGCATCCTCCATGTCCCAGTCCGTTTCGTAGTCAGCGTTCTGCTTTCTATGCAGAGGACCAATAGACACTCCATTGCCCATGAAAGTTGATCCGTTTAAAACATCTTCAACACACTTTGTAAAGTCCTTGAGATCATTGGACTTCAACATATACCCATCAACACCACCTTGAAATGCCGTTTTAATAAATTTTGGATGATCATACTCGCTAATCACGATCATCTTTGCCTTGGGGCATAATGCACACAAATCCGGTATAAGGCTTAACCCGTCCACTATAGGGAGTCTTACATTGAGAAAAATAATATCCGGTTGGTAAGCGCGAACATGATCTTTAAGCTCAGGGCCGGATAAGGAAACATCAGCTACCTCTATATTTTCAAAATGCCTTTGAATAAGGCATTTCAAACCTTCTATAAATAGTATATGTTCGTCGGCAATGAGTGCCTTGATACGAGCCATGAGTTAATCGTTGATTCGCCAAAAGTAAAATATTCTATTTAAGAATGATAAAAAAATTGAATCAAATGTTAAACAGTTCATATAAGTCCATGCCCAAGTCGACTTATATTCGCCACCTGAATCGCTTATAAATCATTTTCAATAAATACTCGAGTGAATAGATTCTCATATTTACTATTTCGTTTTTTTAGTCTTCTCGTAGTGCGAGCGAATCAACCTCCTTATGGGCTTCGAAATTTTTTATCCTTCATACTTCGAGATGTAATTAAATACAGAAAGAAGGTCATTGAGAAAAACATAAAAATTGCATTTCCACATTACGACCAATCACAAGTAACAAAATTGCGCCGCGCTTTTTATAAGCAATTTGCTGTTACAATTTGTGAGGTAATGTACACATACAGTTACCCGCAAAACATAATTAACCATATTACATTTGATGGCTTTGAGCAAATTCAAAACGATTTAAATAATGGCAAAAGTGTCATAATTACCGGTGGCCATTTCTTTAATTGGGAATGGTCCGGGATTACGCTGACCATCCCGATTCAGAATGATGTTTATGGTATTTATAAGAAATTAAGTAATCCATTTTTTGAACAGCATTTTCTTAAGGCGCGTAGTCAATACGGTTTGAAATTAGTCTCGACTCGTGACAGTATGGGTGTTATGGAGAGCGTAATCAACGGAGATTCTCCTTCGGTTTTTTTATTAGCCGGGGATCAATCACCTTCTAATACGAAGAGGGCAATTTGGGTAAATTTTTTCAATAAAAAAACTGCCTTTTTAAGGGGAACCGAGCGACTAGCTACGAAACACAATTTACCGGTCTATTTTCTTGACGTAAAAAACCCAAAAATGGGTCAGTATAATTTAAAGGCCAGGCGTTTAATCGTCAAGAATCAAGCCTATACACAAGCTCTGGCTACGGAAGTCGAATCTACAATTAAAACGATACCCCGAAGCTGGCTATGGTCGCACAACAGATGGAAACATAATCCAGAATTAAAAAGTCATTGAGTGGTGACTCCGGTTTTGTTGTAATCAAGATAGAACTCAGGTGAAACCACCATCTTGGTACGCTTACCGGTTTGGTCCATTTTACCGATCTTTAGGCAAAATATGGAGAACACGCTATTATATCCAAAGTTTTATGCATATATAAAAATTTATCAATGAAATACTTTTATACGGCATTGCTACTATTTATCTTTTTGACGGCTGCAATGCAAAGCTATGCCCAAAGCAATCTTTGGACACCATTGACGGAAGACATGGTCCAAATGCGTTCTGCAGGGGAGCGTTGGTCGAATCCAGATATATTTGATTTATATCAAGTGGATATTGATGCCTTACATGAAGCTTTGTTATTGGCTCCGCACGAATCAGAAATTGCAGTTGAAGATAGTTATATAGAATTAGCATTTCCTATTGATGGTAACAATTTACGTTCGTATCATATTGTGGAGTACAGTATGATGGAGACTGGATTAGCCCGAAAATTTCCACACATTCGGACGTATATTGGCTTGGATAAATTAGCAAATAGTAAAATTTATATAAATAAAACGTCGGATAAAATATTTGCAATAATCCATGAAAATGGAAAATCGATTTATTTAGATCCGTATTATAAAAATAGCGGAACATATTATGCAGTTTATGATGCAAAAAATGATAATTCTGAGCATGCTGAATTTTCGTGTGGTGTTCATGAAATAATAGAAGGTAAAATAGAAAACACAGAAATTAATCAAGAGGAACATAATGCACAAATGATTCGCGGAAAAAGAGGAGCTCCATTAAAATTACGCGAATATAGGCTGGCTGTTTCAGGTACATTTGAATTTACGGACTACTATGGAGGTACAGTTGAAGGTGCAATGGACGGTATTGTAACAATTGTCAATCGGATAAATTCCATTTTAGAACGAGAAGTTGCCGTAAGATTAAATCTGGTTTCGAATAATGATTTATTAATATTTACAACTGCGGATGATGACCCTTTTGAAGATGGTAATCTTGGACAAATGATTGACCAAAATCAAACCACTGTTAATAGTGTAATTGGTTCAGCAAATTATGATATTGGCCATGTTTTTGGTCGTGCTTTTTTACAAGGTTTAGCACAACTTGGATCCGTCTGTGGTGGAGGTAAAGCCCGTGGAGGAAGCGTATTTAATCCGCCAGTCGGAGACCCTTTTGTTGTAAGCATAGTTTGTCATGAGATGGGTCATCAATTTGATGCATCACACACTATGTATCATTGTCATAACGTAAATACATCAACATCTTATGAACCAGGAAGTGGATCTACAATTATGTCCTACGCAGGAATTTGCGGTGGCGGGACAAATATTGTTGGTGAAGCGGATGATTATTATCATGCCAATTCGCTCGAAAGTATAATCCGCTATACTAGAACCGGGCAAGGGTCAACATGCGGAACAGAGACCGATTTTGGAAATACTTCTCCAGATCCTGTTCTAAATTATGTAGGCAAACCAAAAATACCCGTAAACACTCCGTTTCGTTTAACTGGAAGTGCATCAGATGCGGAAGATGAGTCGCTTCTCACATACAACTGGGAGCAATACCAGTCTGGTCACAGAAACTTTCAGAACGATCCTTGGGATCTGGATCAGCCTGAATTAAATGAACCATTATTTCGGTCCGTACCACCAACATCTGATCCTACCAGATATTTTCCGGCATTACCGCGAATTGTCAATGGAACGTCTTATCTGTGGGAACAATTACCAGATTATGAGCGCGAGTTAAAATTTAGGTTTAATGTTCGGGATAATGCACCTCAGAACGGAGGTACATCCTGGGCGGACTTGACCGTTCGTGTAATCGATAACAGCGCCTCCGGCCGATTTCAATTTACAAATTTCATAAATCCGCAAACAATAGAAGCTGGGGGCTACACCGAATTGCGGTGGAATGTGGCAGCTACAGATACCGCGCCATTTAATACGCATTTTGTTGATATTTTTATGTCTACCGATGGCGGATTGACTTTTCCACACCTTGTGAAAGAACATGCCAAAAATGATGGCTCGACATTCGTCAATGTGCCAAATATCCCTACATCGAGTATGCGATTTATGATGGTGGCATCTAATAGCATCTATCTGAATGTAACCAGACGTAGCTCAAGCATTGAAACACCGGCGGAAGCCTCGATCGGTGTTAACTATGATGATCAACACTACCAAATTTGCGCACCAGATGTTGTCTTTTTTGATATCGATGCTTATGGTCTCGCTGGTTACGATTCAACCGCAACATTCACTTTTGTGGGAGATTTACCCGACGCCGGGCGCATATCATTTACCAAATCTGAAATAAACATGGGAGAAACGACTTCCATGAAGTTGGACGTTCGCGAAACTATGGTTAGTGGAACCCATGAATTGACTTTCATGGTAACCGGAATTGGTGTTGATACGCTATATCGGACTATAGAAATTGACGTCGTATCGAACGATTTTGAATCATTAACGTTGGACGCCCCAGTTGATGGGAGCGTTGGGCAGGCGTTTGTTCCTTCCTTTTCATGGAGTCCTGCTATTGATGCTGAGTCTTACACTTTTGAGTTGGCGGAAGATGCTTCGTTCAACACTGTACTTCATCGTCAAGAAAACATCGACGAAACGACCTTGGATCTTCCGGTTCAACTGGTTGCGGGAGGGGTGTACTTCTGGCGGATCAAACCTATAAACGCTTGTGGTGAGCTGGACATCAATAAAGTTTCTGCTTTTCAGGTGCAGACGTTGTCATGTGAAGAATATTGTAGTGACGAGGATCCCAAAGTGTTATCCTCAACAGGCATGAACGAAGTTCAGATGTTGATAAATACGGGTGCGTCGATCACTGTAAACGACTTTAATGTCACAGAAATTACGGGTAATCATAACGACATGGGACATGTCGTTTTTAAGGTCCAGGGTCCTGATGGGACGGAAGTCGACATGTTCGGTCCAAATGTGTGCTCATACATATCTGCAAGTATCAACATGGGATTTGACGATGACGCGGCACCCGGAACTCTTGACTGTTTGAATTTTCACGAAGGCTTGCGTTTTGTTCCTAAGAGCCCGTTGGCTGCATTGAATAATACAACCGGATCTGAGTTTACATTGATTATGCAGGATGTACGCAACGGAGCGGGTGGTGTTTTAAATGGTTGGTGCTTTGAAGTTTGCGGTGACATAAGTCCGGAAAAACCCCAGCTTATCCTGGCTGACTCTATTCATATGAATCAATTTGAAACACGAACAATTGATCAAAGTAAATTGGAGGTCGTTCACAGCCAATTTGGGCCCGGAGAATTAAACTTAACAATTGTCGAAATTCCACAGCATGGTGTTTTGCGGCTGAATGGAAGCGTATTGTCCTTGGGCGATAATCTCACGATGCAGGATGTCATAGAAGGAAATTTGGATTACTTAAATCAGAGTCCGCTTTACGAGAATGACTTGTTCTCTTTTGTCGTAACGGACCCCGGCATGGGTTTTCTTGGAACTCCCACAATTGACTTTATTATCGGCCTCTCTAACACGCGAAATGAACTACCCCAAGGAAGCGACTTAATGCTGTTTCCAAACCCTACCACCGACATCTTGACCATGTCCTTGGTTAGTGATGAATTAGCGATTGAAGGGGTAGCGATATTCAACGCAATGGGACAAATGATTCTGTCAGAACAAAATATCAATACCCAGGAGATCAAGATTGAAACCAGCAACTTAAGTACGGGAATATATTTTGCTCAAATCCATGCAGCTGACTACATGATTACGAAGCGATTTGTTAAACGGTAATTATCGTTTTTCTGAAGTTCGATCAAAATTGTTCTGTCCGGATCTACATTTAGCGGATTCAAATCAAAATTCTGTATTTACGGCTTTAGCTAATAGAATTCGAAACGATACAATTATTGGCCAATGCCAATTGAAATTACTTCATTTATATATGTAAAAAATATGTAATGCTAAGATCCTGTCAATAATGCTTGATGATTGCCTTATTTTTATAACCTTTACGAAACGCGAAACCTAGATTGACGCTAGACTTACAATCACTTTATACAATGTCCATGAAAAAGTTTATTCTCTACTTCATTATCATCCAATTCGGCTTCTTACAATCCTATGCTCAAATTAATATTTGGGATTTAGCAACGGAAACAGAAGTCTTGACACGCACCAATGGCGAACGGTATACAAATCCCAGCGAATTTGGCATGTTTAAAACCAATGTACAAGACTTGCGTGCCGAATTAGCCGGAGTCCCACATGAACGTCAATTATCAGCTCGAAATAGTTATGCAACTTTCGATTTTCCGCTTCCTGATGGATCGTTCCGTGCGTTCAAAATGGTTGAATACGATATCGTGGAAGCTGGACTTGCAAGAAAATTTCCGCACATAAAAGCATATACAGGTTTTGATGATAAAAGTCATTCTGTCATACACTTAAACCTGACTAAAGACCAGGTATTTGGAGTCATTCGAGAAGGTTCAAAAACTTATTATATCGATCCATATTTCCGCAATAATGGACAATATTACGTTTCGTATGATATTAAATTTGATCAACCACAGGATGAACAGTTTTACTGTGGACTAGATGAATACGATAATCAGGAATTAGTCGATCTTGAGATAAATGACCTTACAGGTCAAAAAGGACTCGATAACAAAAGAGGTGAAGCATTTGTGCTAAAGGAATACAGGCTGGCGGTCGCGGCCACTTTTGGATTTACAGATTTTTATGGGGGTACCGTTCAAGGGGCATTGGATGGTATTACGACTATAGTCAATCGTATCAATTCTGTATTTGAAAGGGACAATGCGATTCGATTTGTTTTAATAGCAAATAACGATGAGGTAATTTTTACCACAACTGCAGATGATCCTTTCGATGCGATTGCGACTGGGGACCAAGCCTCTTTTCTGGGAATAAATCAGACCCTAATGACATCTACAATTGGTGTTACTAATTACGATGTTGGCCATGTTTTCAATGTGAAAGCAAATTCAAACTCTGGTCAGGGTATAGCACAGCGTCCCTGTGCTTGTCAGGCAAATAGTAAAGCTCGTGGTTCCAGTGCACGACCATCACCTCAGGGCGATGCCTTTACAATATCTATCGTTTGTCATGAAATGGGCCATCAATTCAATGCAAATCATACAATGTATCACTGTCAAAATGTGAATTTAAATACTGCATATGAACCCGGCAGTGGTACAACAATCATGTCTTATGCTGGAATCTGCCCAAACCCGGCAAATGTCCAAAATGTAACGGATGATTATTTTCACTCAATTTCAGTTCAGCAAATTCGAAATTATTCGAATCAAATTCCATGTGGGCAAAGCGTTGATTTTGGAAATACACACCCTGATGCAATATTAGACTACCCGAACCCCGTATATATTCCAGTAAGTACACCTTTTAAGCTGGAAGGAAATGCAACAGACCTTGAGACTCCAGACGCCATAACATATTGCTGGGAGCAAATCGATCGCGGAACTCGATCTGGCTGGGACGACAATCCATGGGATATCGACAGCCCGCAGGGCAATGAAGCACTTTTCAGATCTCGTCCGCCGGTTCCAGAACCATATCGCTACTTCCCTGCTCTACCAGTGACTGTTAATCAAAGTAATTATTTGTTCGAACAGCTACCAGATTATGCTCGTTCAATGAAATTTAGAATGACTGTCCGTGACAATGCACCTGAAAATGGTGGTGTTGATTGGGCCGTAATGGATGTCGAAGTTATTGACAACAGTGACGCCGGCAAATTCGAAATAACAAACTTCAACGTAAGAGACACCATTCTTAATGGTGACTATGTGGAAGTGACATGGGAAGTTGCAGATACCGACATGCCTCCTATCAACACGGAATGCGTTGACATATACCTATCGGTCGATGGCGGTACATCATTTCCAATATTGGTGAAGTCACGTACTGCCAATGATGGTTCAACATACGTTAACATTCCAGATACGTCGGCCAGGCGATTTAGATTTATGGTTGCTGCCGCTGACAACATATATTTCGATGTTTCGAATAGAAGTGGCCTGCTTATGCCAGACAGCTTAAACGAACGCATTGGGCTGTCCTATATTGATACCAAGTACCAGGTCTGCGCCCCGGATGTAGTAGAACTTGATGTTACCACGATGGGTCTTGGCGGTTACGATGGAATGATCGATTTGACTTATACGGGAACATTGCCAGACGGCGCCTCGGCGATATTTACTCCAGCGTCAGTCAGTGCAGGTGAAACCAGCAGACTTACTGTCGATTTAGCAGGCGTAACACAAGGTGGAATTTTCGACATCGAATTTGAGGCTTCTGGTCAAAATGTTGCAACTCAAAGTCGAACATTAGACATGGTAGTCAATACGGCAAACTTCAGTCAATTGACTCACATAAGCCCTATGAACGGAATGTCAGGAGTCAGCGCCCTCCCAATCTTAGAATGGAATACAGTGGCTGATGCTCTTTCATATAGCGTAGAGCTTTCCGATGTCGCGGACTTTTCTAACATTCTATTTTCCACCTCTGGACTCACTACTGGATCTGTTGCGCCGGGCATTATGCTTGAGGCAGGCGGAGTCTATTTTTGGCGAGTAATACCGCGAAACGGGTGTGGAGAGATCGACATTAACCGCGTGTCTTCCTTCCAGGTGAAAACAGTCGACTGCAATGAATTTGAATATAGCGGGTCAGCATTGGTCATTCCTGGATCTTCCGCCTTTTTAGGCGAGATGCCCATTAATATTGGTAGTGCGCAAACTGTAGATGACATAAACATTACGCAAATCGCCGGTTTTCATCAAGCCTCAAATCAATTAGAATTTAGCTTAGTGGGACCCGATGATGTAACCGTACTCTGTCTGGCTGCTGGATCTTGTGAATTTAATAATGACCTTGACTTTGGCTTTGATGATGATGCGGAGGGCGTACTTCCCGACTGCTTCAATTTCAACACGTTCAACGAGGGTACATTGTTTGATCCTGCGGGTAGCTTATCCGATTTCAGCGGTCGTACGGGATCCGAATTTACACTTGTTGTTGAGGATAAAAATGCAGGTTTTGGTGGTCGTATAGACTCTTGGAAATTCGAGATATGTGCAGATGCCAGCCCTGAGAAACCTCTGCTGGTTAATGCAGATTCGATTCACATGCCAATACTCACTAGCCGAACAGTATCTATGTCAAAATTAGAAGTGACACATAGTCAATATGCTGCCAATGAGATTACGATTACTATTGTCGAGTATCCAAATTTTGGACAACTCTTACTCGATGGTGTGCCTATTGCTGCCGGAGCACAAATGACCATGCAGGATGTTAGCGATAATAAATTAACCTATCAACACCAACAAAATTTTGCAGCCATAGATGACTTTTCATTCATCGCCACGGATCCAGGAGGTGGTTTTTTAGGTACACCGGAAATTCGATTTTTTGTTGGTATTTCGTCTACAGAGAACCCCTTCCCGGCAGGATCTGAAATTACTTTGTATCCAAATCCGGTTCGAGATAATTTTGTTCTCAAACTTTCCGGAGACAATTTGTTAATTGACAATATTTCAGTCTACACCATTCAGGGCAAACAAGTACGTTTTATATCTGAAATTAATAGTTCACAACAATTCCTTGAAGCCTCCGATTTGGCCCCAGGAATGTACTTAGTCAATGTTCAATCAGGAATATATTCAACGACAATTAAATTGCTGAAGCAATAGTAGAAATGATATAGTCCACTTCTTGGCCAAAAGAAGTTTTTTAAAAAGCGTTATGCTCGTGTTAGTCCGGGCATAACGCTTTTTCATTACTCTACCGGATTTCTTCCCATCCACGATGTCGATACCATAAAAACTGCAATAGTCCGCGTGATATCAGGAACAGAAAAAATGCAGCCCAAACTCGGTGATTACCCAGGAAAGATGGCATTAAATAATATGTCGCGATGTAAATAACAAATGCCAATATCATACAGTTACGCATAGCAATAGATGCTGTTAGTCCAACAAATATTCCGTCCCATATGTAACATCCAAAGCCGACAATTGGCATGATGATCATCCAAAAAAAGAACTGCTCTGCCAAGACCTTTATTTGTCCGTCATCGCTTTCCATGAATAGCGCAAATATTTCATCAGCGAATAAACCATAGCTTAGGGAAAATAAAATGGCAAAAATCAATCCCCAAATCATATTCCAATTGATTGCCAATCTCAATTGATCACCATCACGTGCTCCTTTGTATTTTCCAACGAGGCTTTCTGCCGCATAGGCAAATCCATCGATAGCATACGACATCCAATTTAAAAATTGCAGAAAAACAACATTAACGGCTAACATTTGAGGTCCTGCCTCTTCCGAAAAACGAAAAATCAATAAAAATGCCGTAGAAAGAAATAAGGTTCGAATAAAAATATCTTTATTGACATGCAACAATCTATTCATGCCCGAAAGCATAGACTTTGCCTGCAACGTCATCTTTTTAAAAAAATGCCCATAGCGACCGGTGAGAATTACAAAGCAAAAAAACAGCCCCAGGTATTGGGCAAGTACTGTTCCCCATGCCACGCCGGCTATACCCATACCCAGTTGCCGAACAAAGTAAAAGCTAACGACAATGTTTATGATATTAATAAATATGGTTACATATAGCGGAAATCGAGCATTTTGCATCCCAAATAACCAGCCCATCAAAACCATTAATAGTAAGGATGCCGGTGCGGCCCATATCCGGATTGAAAAATAGAGCCATATTTGATCTAGAGCTGCGGACTCAGATCCCATGATAACTGTAGTCAACTTAAACAAGGGTACTTGCAATAAGACGAAAAGTATACTTATGACAATACCTAGAAACCCTGCTTTAATCAGCACAGTCGTAAATTCAGTTTGATCTTTACGTCCGAAGGCTTGTGCCGTAAGACCAGTTGTTCCCATTCTCAAAAATCCCATATTCCAATACAAGAAGTTGAATACCATGCTCCCCACCCCCACCGCTGCGACGGCCATTGGCGACAATTGTCCCATTAAATAGGTATCCACCGAACTAATCAGTGGGACTGAAACGTTACTGATAACATTCGGCACGGCCAATGCTCGAATTTCGCGGTTAATTTTGGCGACCTTTGACTTCATTGTCATAGCTATCATAGAAATCGTCTTGAATGTTGTTTGCGGCACATCATACAAAAGCCTAAATTAGCGCGAATTTTCGGCGAATTGAGCAATGAATTGCCTGAAACATGATATGAAGATGGGAAGCAGTCTCCCAGAATGATTTTTGTCGGTTCCTCTCACTTTGTAAACTGATAGTAATCATCGGACTGACGACGGCACATCGAACTGGTGCAGTGAAACAAATGAAAAATTTATTTCAATTTTTAATTAGTAAGACGTTTTGGAAACATGTTGCATTCATGGCCGTGTTGTCATTGATATTGATTTTTCTTATCAATATATGGTTAAAGCAATACACACGTCATGGCCAGAAAGTACAATTACCAAATTTTGTCGACTTACAACTAACTGATGCAAGGCGCGTTGCGCAAGAAAATAATTTTCAATTAATCGTTACCGATTCAGTTCATATCGTGGGCAAGCATGGGTCGATAATATTGAATCAGAATCCTGAGGCAGCGTTTGAAGTAAAAGAAGGGCGGAAGGTGTATGTAACCGTGACAAAACACGCAGCTGAGATGGTTGATATAAAATCACTTCCGGTTCTCTATGGGAAAAACTATGAACGCAAAAAACGCGAACTGGCCATTGGACATGAAATAAAATCGGTCGTTGTCGGCTCTGTGTATGATATTGGGCCTGAAGGACATATTATGCAGGTTATATTTGAGAACGACACGATAATTACCAGAAAAAAACGCGTTCGAAATCTCGAAATTCCACGCGGAGGAACGTTAAAATTTATTTTATCTAAGCAGTCTGGTGGACGTGTTGAAATACCCGATTTGGTTTGTCAATCTTATCAAGCTGCTAAATTTTTACTTTCAGGATACAAGTTGCGTGCAGGAGAGGCTAATGCGGATGCCACTGTTGAGGATTTTGACGAGGCCTATGTTTATAAGCAATTGCCTGCCTTTAATGAGGGTGAACGAGTCCCAATGGGCACCGAATTTATTTTATTTCTGACCCAGGACATGCCGGCGGAGTGTGACAATTGAATTAATTATAAAAGGTTTTCGGGTGGTGGACTTAGTCCTCTCGCCCGTTGGACAAAAAAGTATTTATGAATATTTCGGTAACAGAACTAAAAGCAAAATTGGCTACTGACGAGCAAATTTCACTCATTGATGTTCGCGAACAATATGAACATGATGAATATAACATTGGTGGTCAATTAATTCCGATTGGCTCATTGACTGCAGCTATCCCTAATTTGGAATTGGAAAAAGATGAGACAATTGTTGTTTATTGTAGATCAGGAAATAGGTCTATGATGGGGCAACACCTGTTCAAAGCCGCAGGATTTTCAACTGTATTAAATTTAGAGGGTGGAATGCTAGCATGGCAAGAAATGGAGAATAATACAAAATAATATTTCATTCGTGCGACCTCCATTCTGGCCTATTGGTTTAAAACAATGGATTAATTTTCAAATTCTATTGTATAAATAACTTCTCCGATCGTATTGGCATCGATTACGTTCCAAGTGGGACCATCTTTAATTAATCGGATCGCTTCTTCATCGCAACCATAGCCTAAACTTTGTAAAATTCTAAAATCAAATAATTCGCCGTTGGGAAGCACCTTAAATTTTACGACGACTTCACCTTCAATATTGTTCGACCTGGCGCTTACAGGATATTTCAAATTGCGCTTTATGTACTTAGCATATTTTTTAAATCCCTTATCCGGTTCTGCAATAGAAGTCTGAACAGTGGCTTCAGCCTTAGAAGCCGTTGCGTCACGCTCTTTCTTTTTACGTGCATCCTCATTTTGTGATAACATGTCCGCGTTGCTATCATCTATGGACTCCAGACTATAATCCGAGATGGCCACTTCATTTAACTCAACTCCCGGACTCAATTGAAATTGGAGGTCCTTTCCCAATCCTATCGAAAAGGTTGAAGATTCAAAACCGGTATAGTTCACAATTGCTATTGAGTCTGTCGACCGCAATTCTACTGCAAATTTTCCATCGAAATCAGTCGTGATAGCTGCTTCATTATTCGGGAAATAGACATTCGCGCCGATAAGCGGTTCTCCCGATTCATCGGTAACCTTGCCAGAGACGATCCCTGGGCTGACCATACGACGTTTTGTGGATGGATTCGTTATTGGAATCTTAGTGCGTCTTGATGGTATGTCCTTCTTGTTTTTGCCCAGTACTTGCGACTCGATGTTATCGGGTGTTTTAAGTGGTGCCTTTTCTTCAGAAACTTCGTCATTCTCACCTTGCTCACTTTGTATATCGTTTTCAATCTTTGGTACTAATTCTTGCCCATGCGATTGCACTTGCTCCCCACTTTGGTCGACCCGAGCCAGTATATCTTTTTCTCCTGCCTTCGGTTGAAGTAAGAAATAACCGGCCGCAGCGAGCAAAAAGATTGCTGCTGTGGACAGCATGAAAACTGGAATTCTAGGACTTGATTGCTCCGTCTTAAATTCTTTTTCCAAACGTTGCAAATGATGATCCACATAAATTTTTGCGTGACCTGCATAACCGTCTACTGCATCACGTAGGAAAGGATCACGTCTTAAATCATCCTCAAACTGTCGCGCTATGGATGCCTTCATATCACCAGCCAGATATCGCTGAATATCATCCTGCGACCATTGTCTACTATGATTTGATTGATCAGCCATTTTTCTGCTTTCGTTCAACACATTTTTTCAAGTTTCGTCTGCCATTTTGCAGATAGGAGCGTACTTGACTTACTTCTCCCTCTATTAACGAAGCTATTTCCACGTAGGTTTTATTCTGATAATAGAATAATTCGACGCTTTTGCGTTGCAAGTCATCCAACTCTTCCATGCAATCATCCATCATAGTGTGGCGACGTTCTCGTTCTTGCACTTTATCATTGTCATCATCAATAAGATGCATTTGATCTCTATTTTGCACAAATGCCTGATCAAATGATACTGTTCGTTTGCCTGTTAGTTTCCTGATCTCTCCTAAACAGTGATTTTTTGATAAGACGTAGAGCCAAGGCTTGAATCGCTTTATTTGATGGGTCAGAGCCTTGTCAACTACCTTTTGATAGATATCCATAGTGTAGTCCTCCGCTTCACGTACATCGGGAGTATAGCGGAGACATACACCATATATCAACTGGACATATCGTCCAAATAGTTGAGCAATATATTTCTGGTTTTTGGTCCGTTTATAGCGATCGAGCAAGTCCTCGTCTGATCGATCTCCCAGTCCCATACTATGTAGAATATTAAATGCCAATCTAATGCAAGGTAAAATTTTAACAGTTTCTCATGTGCAATCCGCCTTTCGCTGACATCTAGTAAGAAAAAATGTTATGAAACAACACTGCATGCTTTTCATTTTATCACTTTGCGCACTGAGTTTTTCATTCAAAGACAACGCCGAATTTAAGGGTAAAGTTATTGACGATCAAACCGGAGAGGCTATTATTATGGCCAACATTGTACATATTCCGACTAATACTAAAACGCAATCGGATTTCGATGGAAATTTTACATTTCCATTCTTACCCGAAATAGGCGACCAAATTGTAGTCACATATGTCGGATATGAAAAAGCACAATTAACCGTTACGAATCAACTTTCATGTGTAATTCGATTGAAATCACATACTAATTTGGATGAGTCCATAGAGATAAAATTCAAAAATGAGGCCGAACAATTAGGACAAGAACGAATGACGTCAAGCCCCCCGAGACCTGCCACCGCATATCTAAATACACACTATTATGAACCTCGACGTCATTCACTAAGTTCAGAGTCATATGAAAGTATTAATGAAAATGAATTTTTGTCTGCCGCAGATAAGCCTCTTTCTACCTTTTCCATAGATGTTGACGGGGCCTCGTATTCCAACGTTCGAAGATTTATTAACCAAGGTCAAAAGCCTCCGGTGGATGCCGTACGAATCGAAGAATTTATTAATTATTTTAATTATGATTACAACGTTCGCTCCAAGGGAAAACCATTTGGCGTAGTAAGTGAACTTGGTTCATGTCCCTGGAATGAAAAACATCAATTACTTCACATAGGAATAAAAGGTCGCGAAGTGGATACCGAAAATATTCCGGCATCAAATCTCGTATTTTTAATCGACGTTTCTGGGAGTATGAATCAATCAAATAAACTTCCTCTATTAATCCAATCTTTTAAAATGCTTGTTAATCAAATGCGCGAACAAGATAAAATTGCACTGGTGACGTATGCCGGCCGAGCCGGAGTTGTTTTGGAACCCACCTCAGGAGCAAATAAAGTTGCTATTCATGACGCTCTAGACCGCCTGCGTGCAGGCGGTAGCACTGCAGGTGCGCAAGGCATAAAGACAGCATACGATCTGGCTAAACAACATTTTATAAAAAACGGAAATAATCGTGTCATATTGGCCACTGACGGTGACTTTAATGTTGGTATTAGTAGCGATAAAGATCTTGTCAACTTGATAGAAGAAAAAAGAAAGGACAATATATTTTTAAATGTTCTTGGCTTCGGCATGGGAAATTACAAAGAAAGTAAAATGCAAAAACTCGCAAATAGTGGAAATGGTAGTCATAGCTACATAGATAATATCCACGAGGCACGAAAAGTTTTTGTAGATGAATTGCAAGGAACGCTATTCACAATCGCTAAGGATATTAAAATTCAAATCGAATTTAATCCGACTTATGTTTCGCATTATCGATTGATCGGATATGAGAATCGACTTCTTCGTGATCGGGATTTTAATGATGATACAAAAGATGCGGGCGAAATAGGTGCTGGTCATTCAGTTACCGCACTGTATGAAATTGTTCCTGTGGGAACCACATCTAACATTAACAATGTTGACCCCCTTAAGTATCAAAAAAACAATACTATAATTAAAGGAAGTAAAAATGGCGAGATGGCGACCTTGAAAATGCGCCATAAATCACCTGAAGGAAATATAAGTGAACGACAAGTTTGGATTATTGAATCCAGCCAATTCACAAAGAATTTATCGAATAATTATTATTGGTCAGCTGCGATGGCTTGTTTCGGAATGGCTTTACGTAATTCTGATCACTTGGCTAATGGGTCTTATTCGATGGCCGAAACGCTGGCTCTTAAAGGAAAAGGTGAGGACAAATGGGGATATCGAACTGAAGCTTTGAATATTATTCGCTCTGCTGACGCGCTGTTTGGAACGACAGCAGTCGGACAAGAATAGTGTCACAGATAGATAGGCGTTAAGTTAAAGAAGAAAAGACTCGGTTTAATCAAATCGAGTCTTTTTGTTTTAATAGCTGCGGCGTTTTGGTTTTTTCTTCACAGTTGGCCTCGAAATCGGAGGACATTTGACCCGGCCAAAATAGTACGCAATTCCGATCATAGCAAAATTGTAGGAGTCGTTGTTTTTACTATTTCCGCGTTGCAACCCGGCCTGTCCAATGGGTGCATCGGGATCGGATCGATCCGACAAAGCAACGGCAATTGGGCCTCGCTCTATGGCCAGAGTTGCGGCGTCAGGATATACTTCACTGACATCATCCAGGTAATCCGTGAACAAAAATCGGCCGCTCAATTCAAGATTCATACTCCAATAATAATTAAGATCCCATTTCAATCCACCTCCATAGGCCAATCCAAGGTTGAACAGGCTGTATTCGTCACCAATACTTTGTCCTTCTGTTCCAAATTGTTGTAAACTATATGTCGTACCATTCAATTCCGTCAATGGATTGTATTTGTATGCGCTGAAACCCGCGAAAATATACGGTGTAAAAAATCGATCACGTGATCCATGGATATAAGGAAAGAAATTGAATTCGAGCTGGCAGGTCGCATCCCAAACGTTCGAAAAGAAATCCAAGTTGCGAGCACGTCTAAAGGCATTTGGAGAAGAACTGTCGTCGCCTTTAATTCGACCGTAGTACAATCCCAGTTTCACGGATATACGTTCGTCAAAATTGTACCGCCCATAAATGTTTGCTGCAGGTCCGGGCTTAGAAAGATCAAACTGAGGATTCAGATCACCGAAGTAATACGCTGCGCCCAAATTCACGCCAACTTCTGCACCCTTTTGCGCATGTATTGGTAGAGCTGAACAGCCTATCAGCATGCCGATAATGAGGCATTTAACGATCCATAAATTATTCTTGCAGTCTTTATCCATATATTATTCTAGGATGTGGCAGTATAACTATGAGGTGGGGTATTTATTGTCATACGGCGCCGCAAAAGTAGTAACCGTTTTTAAGAAAAGCGTTGTTTTGTATCCGAGTTTGAAAAATGAGTAATATCACTCGACTTCTAGCCTGGAAAATTGAGATTATACGACTCAAAAATGCTGTAGACATCAAATCAATCAAATATTAAATTTATCGTACTGAGCAGTACGGCTTACTGTATGAACGAATTAACTAAACCAATTCATTCTTTATCAATGAATTACACATTAAAAAAATTTTATGTTATTTTATGGTTCTCCTGTGCGAAAGGTTTAAAGCCGTCGAATGGTTGCATAACGCTTGCGCCAGTACTCGGCAGCGTCCAGATCTTCTTCTATGACACCTCGCGAGCTACTTGAATGCACCATGCTCGGATATTTTCCACGTGTATCTGTAACTATTCCAACATGATTAATTCGTCCACCACTCTTAAAAAAAATGAGATCTCCTGGTCGAACTTGAGATAACGATACTTGACGGCCAAATCTGGCTTGATCTGCAGATCTTCTTGGAAGTTGCACACCGTTTTTTAAATAGACATACGCCACTAAACCGGAACAATCAAAATTTCGAGGGCCTTCACCTCCATAGCGATAAGGCTTCTTGATAAGACTACGTGCATCTTTTACTATCGCTGATGTTCTAAGCGATGTACTCTTATGTTGTTTTGTGCCCGACGTATACTTTTTCTGTGTACCACATGATGTGATCGTAGAACTGAGTAGTAAAAAAAGTAAAAATCTCAATGGCGTATTAAACATATTAAAGACAAAGTTAATATATAACTTTTTGATGCGCATTATGTTTTCAGAATTATTGTGGACAGGAGGCTAAGCTGTTGGATGTGGCTGTCGTTTTAGTGGAGTGCTCACTAAAACGACAGCCACGGACTTAATTGGTACTGCACTCCATTCTTATTTCTTAGAACCCATAAGTCTGCACCTTCTCATTGTTGTTCGCCACCAGGATAATTGGCAACTTCGTACGCGCATTGATCATTTCCATTTTCTTTACATCATTCGGTGCGATGAATCCGCTCTCTCCGGGAGAAACAAATTCAAACTTTCGGTTTCCAACCCCCTTCAATAAAACTCCAATGCCTGCATCTGCCGCACCTGTTTCAACCTCCGAGACCATCAGATTGCCCGCAAGTAATAAATCACTTTGACCATCTCGCGTGAAATCACCTGCAATAACACCGTTTACCGGAGATATTTGCGCTTCTAACGGTAGTGGTTTTACCTCGAAATTTCCTCCGTCGTTCCATAGCACGACTGACGCAAATGTGTTGACATCAAGATGGAGGGCATTATCCAGCATTTCCCCATAAATGTCGTCGAGCGTTGCGTTTCCAAAGGCATTGTATGACGGAAATTTCTGCTTGACGAATGGCATTTGTTCGGACGAGCATTGTAATCCTCGAACCGGAAACTGCTCTCCATTTTGATAATAACCGAGCACGATATCATACGTACCGTTTTTATCAAAGTCATCGCAGTAAATATCAAATGGTTCCTCAGGGCTCGCTTTATACTTATAATTTAATCCAAGATTTCCAACAATGTAGTCCGGATCTCCATCGCTATCCAAATCAGCGTGGGTGACGCAATTCCACCATCCTTTCCACCGATCAAGACCCAGTCGAGCGGTGATATTTTCAAAACCGATCCCGGTCCATGAAAAAACATGTATTGGGGACCACTCCCCTACGACAATTAATTCTGGTTTTCGGTCACCATTCATATCGGTCCAAAGGGCTGAAGATACCATGCCAATGCGCTCTAATTCTGGTGCTAGGGCTTTCGTTGCATCAATTAATTTTCCATTTTCATTTTTTAGTAAATAATTTCGGGGTGCGTATGGGTATTTATCCGGAATCACCCGCGACCCAACAAATACATCTTGATCACCATCCGCATCAAAGTCAAATACTTTAACACAAGATGCACTGCTTCGAATATCTGGAATTACACCATTAGATTTTGAAAATTTTCCTTTTCCATCGTTGATATAAAATCGATCCCGATAATAGGAATCATTTTCGGGTTTTTCAAATCCACCGGATCCGACATATAAGTCAAGATCACCATCTCTATCTATGTCTAAAAAGGCGGCTGCCACATCTTCTTGATTCTTTTCTTTTTGCCAGGGCTGTGAAGCGTTGGGTCGAAATGCGGCACGATCACCCTGCACATAAAGCACTGATGCCTGCCCATTGGCTCCTCCAAGATAAACATCATCCCTTCCATCACCATTGACATCTCCTATCGCTAATGCCGGACCAAATTGCGACATACGATGCGGCAAGAGAACTTGATTTTGAAAATCATCGTACACATTTTCTTTATGCAAAAAATCAAGGTTTGTGTATTGGTCTACACTGCGAATCTTCGGATTTTTTTTCGCTTCTCTTAGTCGTTTGGCATTTGCATTTTTGTGTTTTGCTGTGATTATTTTATTGGCAGCAACGTTCATTATAGTTTCCATATTCCCGTCGTTCCAAATTATCTCCAGCTTGTCGATGGTATTGCTTCGACCAATTCCTATATGCACGTTGGGTGAGGAAGATGACAGATATCCGCGTTCGGGTTGCACTTCTCGATAATATGTATGCTCACCGACATAAGCAATTATTTTGGTCCCGTAACCCGATATATTATTTTTCGGCCCAACACAATTTATTTTTATAAAATTATTTTCAAGTTTTTCAACTGCATTGTTCTTATATAAAAATGCCTTGTCATCGACATTGTTTAAAACAATATCAAGATCACCATCATTATCAAAATCGGCAAGTGCGGCACCATTGGAAAATGCTTTGTCTACAAATCCCCAATTGCTCGAAACGTCTTCAAATTGAAATCCATTTTTATTTGAATAAATGTAATTCTGCAGTTTAGTCGCCGACATTAACGCATCAATTTCATTCCATGGTAATGCACCTCCTGCTTCTTTTTGCTTTTTTCTGATTTTTTTGTTGACATCTTTTTCATCTACATCACGACGCAAACCATTTGTCACGACCAAATCTTGCAATCCATCGTTATCTAGATCTCCAAAGAGCATGGACCAACTCCAATCCGTCTTTTCGACACCAGCCATTTGTCCGATCTCCGCAAATATGCCAACATCACTATTGAGGTGAAGTGCATTGCGCATGTATTGTGCGTGGATGCCTTGTGCCAGGCTATTGTAAAAATTATCAGGATCCATGCTTGGCATGGCAGCCTTAGAACGGAAGTTGTCCTCCGGCATCATGTCAGCTACGGCAATGTCAGGTAATCCATCATTGTTGATATCTGCAACATCACACCCCATTGAAAAGAGAGAGGCATGCTTCATTTTGTCTTTTACTTGTTGCTTAAATCGCTTTCCTTTTTGATTGATGTATAAGAAATCCTCTGTCACGTAATCATTAGCGATGAAAATATCCGGGTAGCCATCATCATTCATATCGCTGACCGACAGACCAAGCCCGTGACCAAAGTTATTTATGCCCATCGCTCTGGAAACGTCAGTAAATCGGCCACCATCATTTCGGTACAGATGATCCAACGCATGTTGATTACGCTCGTTCTTGCCATCTATGACATCTTTAAGGGTCAAATCAAATTTTGGCGGATAATTGGTGACGAATAAGTCAAGGTCACCATCTAAGTCGTAATCCAAGAATGCCGCATTTAAGGAATAACCTGCGTCGGCCACCCCGTATTTCTCGGCTGACTCTGTAAATGTGTTGTTTCTATTATTGATAAAAAGTAAGTTCTTTCGTTTGTCAGCATTTTTTTCTTGCGTATTTGCACGGCACACATAGATGTCGACATAGCCGTCCCCATTTACATCGGCTGCCGCTACGCCATTGTGCCAACCTGAACCAGCAACGCCTGCCGATTTTGTAATGTCTTCAAACTTAAAGTTTCCCTTGTTGAGATACAGCCCATTTCCTACTTGATTGCCTGTAAAAAAGATATCAGCAAGACCATCATTATTAATATCGGTCGTAGCCACGCCAGCTCCATTGTACATGTACTCATCCATTATGTAGTTGCGCTCATTTGACTCGGTTATCCGATTATTAAAATCGATACCCGTCTTACCCGAATTCATCAAGGTGAGTAATCCACTGCTATTTATGGATGGATCGGAATGAGTCAATGTCGTTTTTTCGGACTTGCTCGCTTTGGAAGCCGGCTTGTCATTTTGGCACGCTATCACGAGCAGGCAGCAAAAGGCCGTATATATAATGGCCTGAATGCGGTTAATGGAAGTCATATGAATGAATTATACAGGTCTACGATTGAATGTGTAAAATTACGGATTCGGATCGTTGTTGACATTTCGTTCTTAATTCAAGTTATACGGTCTTTTGTTTGAGTAGGAATCGTCCTTATTGCGAGTCATGAATGGGATGTAGGCCTTGGACTTACTTTTTGTCATTGCCACAAAACCCGCCTGTCCGGCCGGCAGGAGTAACAAACCTGTCTGCCGAACAGGCAGGAAAGTCTAGTCTTCCTAAGGCAATTTGAAGCTCCGATACTCTTCGCTTCAACCGCGGTCAGCCGCCAACCCACCCGTTCAGGTTCCTTCACTACGTTGAGTAACATGCTTTTTTTCGCAAGTTGACCATAATTTTTTAACTACCGTTGAGAAAGTTTGGCGCAGTAATCTATCATTCTAGGCGAAAACGCAATTCCGGCTTGGCTGCCACTATTGCTGTCGGAAGACGAATGTTTATCCTTCAAATGAAATCCTAATCTATAGCTTAACATAACACATTCATCAATTCTTGCTGCGCCGTGCTACGCTGAGTGGTCCTTGTTTCGGGTTTCAGCTTACACATAATGTATCATGAATCTTTGCTGAGTGCAGAATGCGAATTCCCAGTTAACGAATAGCGAAGAACTAAAAAAAGCGACTCTGATTGCCAGAGTCGCTTTTTTATATTAGTTAAAATTATAATTCTACCTTATTCTGCTGCTGACGCCTCTTCGCCCTCCGTGACTCCTTCGCCCTCAACTCCGTCCGCAGCTTCTGCTTCAGCAGCTGCCTCAGCAGCTTTGAGTGCTCTTGGTATTTCGATAGAAGCTAATGGTATGGCCTCGGGATTCATGATCTGCACACCTTCTGCTACTTTCATGTCGCGCACGCGTACGGATTGCCCCAATTCTAAATCAGATATATCTACGTCGAAGACATTGACGAGCTTATCAGGAGTTGTTTTAACCTGTACTTTGCGTAACTTTTGAACAAGTGTTCCTCCGGCCTTCAGCCCGGGTGCAGCACCTGAAAAGCGAACAGGAATATCAACTTTGAGCGGTCTTCCATCTTGCAAGGCCAACATATCGATGTGCTCAACATTGTCCGTTACCGGATGCATCTGATAATCTTTGAGGATGCATCGGTACGTCTGACCATCGACTTCGAGGTCAACAAGGTTGAAGCTTGGTGTGTATATGAGTGAACGCAAATCGAGCGAATCAACAGAGAAGTGAACATTCTTCGCGCCGCCATACAATACGCCAGGCACTTTGTTTTCCCTACGCAATGCGCTTGCCGATGGACTATCGTCAGCTGTACGTGCTGTACCTGAAAGAGCTATAACATTCATGATCGAATAACTTGATTTTCAAAAAGGACTGCAAATGTACGATTCTTTGGGGAAATTACTGGGAGGCCAAGCGTATTTTCAATAAAAAGAAAGTCTGCTAAAGTAATGTCCTCTTTCATACCAGGACTATACATACTACCCCTGGGCGTCCAGATCAGTAAAGAACTTTACAACAAACCCTTTTGTCATAACATGGTGGTCTAGGATTCGTCCGGTGCATGAGGCTTTGGCCGATGACGAACTAATAATACCAATTTAAGGCATAATCGACGCATATATTAAGAGAGATTTGACCAAAGCCTCGCTGTAGCCCCGGTTACGTCTACGTTTTGTGCCTTGACTTTGGTCAAACCTTTAGATAATCTTTTACGTCATTATACACTTAAATTGGTATAAATAGTCGATTTCTGCAGACTTAATATTGACAGTCCCGAAGAATAGATTTATGCGCTATAAATTCTTTAAGGGCCTGATAATTTGACCCAATTCTTGCCGGATTAATTTATCTCGCTCCTTTCCATTAGTATAGATTTCTTTTAGACATGCCGAACTCCTCGTCCTCCTCTTAGATCACTTTTACTAATCGAATATCATCTCTCGTACTAATATTATTTTTACCATATTTTATTAGGAAGTCATTCGCAAAACGAGGGTGGTTATAATTTAATCACCGGTAATCTTCACAAACCTGGCAGTCCTTAATTCACCTTGTTGATTCCTGAATTGTAACGTATAATTCCCATCTTTTAGACTTGATACATCTATTCCTGAGTTAATTAGTGTATTACTTCTTTTATGGGTGTATCTCTTTCCGGATAAATCGAATATTGCATATTCTCCATTTGTAGTATTTGGTAAATGTGCCAGATATAATCGCTCTGAAACAGGGTTTGGGAAAACTCTAATTTCCTCTGGTCTTTCGCGATATATCAACGATGAATTTTCACCGTTGTACACCCACCACTCTAAGCCAAGGTTATCAGTCTGTTTTGAATACAGCAGCTTATTTCCAACGACAACAGCCGTAGCATGATAGTTAATATCACTTGGTAAAGTATCGAAAACAGTATCTGTCATTTCTTCAAGATTAATTCGCCGTAACCTGCTCACTGGATTTGCTTTTTGCCAATAAAAAATATCATCTTCGAAATGGACTATAAACGGATTTAAATTAAAACTACCTGTGGTTTGGTTAGAAATACGTTTATATTCAAATTTTTTGATATCGTATTCATACAGCCTATCATCGCCTCCGAAAAAATAGAATTTTTCACCATTTGCAACAAAAGGTGAAGAAAAAGCACTTCCAACCCCCAAATCGTAATGCTCCTTTGTGACCCAATTAAATGCAGTAATACCGGCTGACCCTCTAATGACAACAACACTATCCATAACTAGCGATTGCAAACAACTTCCGTGAATTGTCACTTCATACAAACTATCTTCAACTAAAGCATATTCTCCGTCATCTCCTTCAAATAAGAGTACATTATCCGCACCGACGGCAGTTTCCACGTGATGATTTATTCCTAAATCATGAAGATAAGACGAAACTGTTTTGGTACCATTAGCTGTGCCGTCAGATATAATGGGAGGAAATTTGTCTGATTCCGTACTATTTTCTGAGACAACTACACCATTTTTATAATTGGAGTAGGCTTCGCCGAAAACATCAAATAAAAATGAACCCAATTCTGTTGTTCCCGCATTACTACCATTCGTTCTAAACAATCTAGTCCGCGTATCTTGTATCATAAAAAATGCCTGGCCTTCATTGTAGGTATGAATTGAGCTGAGGTCATAATCTGCATTATAAACTAATGTACTATGACCAGGCTGCCCATTGCTTCGTTTCAAATCGCCATCTTCAACAAACAAAACACCATTCTGTAGTGGTGTGAAAAAGGATAAATTTGAAAATCCAAATGATCTTATTTGGATGGTTCCTTCGCTCGTTCCGTCGGTCTTCCATAAGGCCACGTTCGTACTCGAGAGAAAGCATTCGAAGAAGACTTCATCATCCAATACAGCATAATCGACAGGTGAGGCAAGCGATCGATCCGGTCCCGGAACAATATCCAGTAGCAGTTCCTGCCCATGTATAGAAAGAAAATTGAACAGTAAAAAAGAGAGTAAGGCTATATTTTTCATAGATCATGCTTTTGTGGAATGGCTCATTTTCAATGCTTTCATTTATTTTCAAACGCTTACTTTACCTGAACTTATAACCTCGACGACGATCTTAAACAATCCGTCATTGACTTTCTTGATGCTTTTATTTAAAGCAAGGGTTTAGGAAATAATTGGCTTGGATAAGCTTTCAATATACTCATCAAACAATTCATAAAATTTCTTTAATCCATCTTCCTCTGAGGTTTGAGTCTGTTCTATATAACTTGCCCAATCTTGAGATGAATCTTTCAAATTTTTCAATTTCTTTTCGGTATAGTCATTAAAATGAGATATCCATTCAACCGAATCTTTACCATTGTTTAATTCATGCATTCCTTTTTCATAACCAAATAGAAAAAGCTTCATTTCTCTTACATTTTTAATATCAATTCCCAATTTGATATATGACTTATGCCAATTTAAATATTCTAATAAATTAGATGTTTTTATCTTCATATAAATCATTTTAGAAAAACTCAGGACTATCAATTGCTTTACCAAAGGGTATTTCCTTTATATCCAGAGTGGCATCTATTCTATCAATAAATTTATCCATAAACTCGGCAGTAGGCATTCCATTCGGATTCATATTATCAAAAACTTTATCGTTTACAATTGTAAATACATGACGACCATTGTCAGCTATTTTCTGATCATTATGCCATAAATCATAATTCGCTCTTTGAGATGGATTGTTTTTCTTATAAAGACGAGCGACAAAAGCCTTAGGCTTCTCTACCCCATTAGTCTTTAATAAATTTCTTAGAGCTATACCAAATTCATCACATTTTCCATACTTCTTAAAGGCTGCAGGTATTGCTGCTATTATTGAATTAACTATCGCTTGACCTATCCCGTAATTATTATGCACCACAACCCCACTCTCCGTCACCAAAAAGTTATGATGATCCTTGACCTCTAGGTTATAAACCGCCTCCGATCCTTGCTTCTTAGACTTGTCTGTTGCAACTGCCGTACCCTCATAAGTCAACACCTCCTCTCCAACATCCAACAAGCCCGCAAATACCCAATCGCTTCGCGTCACCGAATAAATTGGATGGTTATGCGTCACGCCAAGCTCTTGTTCATTGTCGAACTCCAGCTCCCACACCTGATCGCTCACATGGGTAAATAATCCGGTGACAGGTTTCCAGATATATTCATCTGTGGGGTCAGAATCATCCGGAATTTTTTGAGGCAGAATATGTTTAATGGAAGTAATGCGGAATGGGCCGTTAATACCCTGCTCCGGAAGATTCATTTGTACCTCTGCATCAACGGAATAATCATTTTTATTGATCCAGTCTTGGTGAAGGGCGAGTTGGCATTTTGATCCACCAAATACTTGTTCAAAGCTTACCGCATACCAATCGGTCTCATTCAGTTCATATTTATCTCGCTGTTTTTGTTGCTCGGATGTGTAAGGATCTGAAGAGTGGGTGTTTGCGTGTAGATGTGAGTTTGATTCATCAATTAATCCCAAATAAATATCATCATTATTTGATACCAATAAAATATCTGGCTGATTAACAGATTTATGAACAAGCGCATATTCGAATAACTGCACATCCTGGATTGGCACGGCTACGATAGGAATACTTGCCGCCACCGCCATGGCCTTTGCGGAATTTCCGAAGGTGGTTTGGAATGGGTTCGAGTATTTTTTATTGGCGACTAACACCGAAGTATTTTCCGCAAAACAACCGGCACCTACTATTCTAGCCACAGTGACGCAACTGCGACAGCCTGTATTTTCTAAAGCAATCTTTACTTGTGCTTTGACATCAGGTATAGATTTTAACGAATGAAGTACCTTCATACCTTTGTCGGTTATTTTCGTAATTTTTTTAACAAATGAATATCCTCCTGTAATATAAGTTAGAACTGCTTCAAAAACCAATATACCAGCAGAATAACCTGCAAGTTTTAAGTTGGAGTGAAACGGGTTCAAATCTCCTAAAAAATCAACAAATCCTCGATACACTGCCCTTACAATATTCCAAATGTTACTTAAAATACCGGACATAAACAAGTTTACAGTATTTCGAATTTTACCCCAGAATTGCAAATCAGCAATCATTTTCTGTTTAAACGCTTTTTCAAAGCTACCCTGCTCATAACTTCTTTGTATCAGGTCAACAAACCACAATGGAGAAAAAGCCGTGTGTTTAATGGCTTCTTTCAATCCTGCTCCTGCTTGAAAAAGAAAAATTAGCGTTTGGGCTAAGCCGTCTAAGAGTCCTGCTCCTATTCCCAGTGCGTAGGCCTCGGAATTATTGGGTCCTATATCATCAATTAAACAACAATAGGCTGACCATTTCTTAAGCTGGTGAATACAAAGCCCCGGGCTGCAATCTTTTTCTGCGCAATCAGGCTCACGCCCACTCCTTGAATCTCCATTGATCGCTGGTGGATCATTTGCATTCACTTCAAGATTATTCAATACCTGAGCATACAAGGCATCAATGACATCTTTTGCAGCAGTTTCCGATATATTTGCCTTTACTTTGTAAACTGCGGTAGAATTGCTTTTGAAGTGCAACCAAAATGTGAAATCGACGTCTTCATTCTCAAATTCTGAAATAGCCAAGTCAATAGTAGAACAGGAATGCGATGTATAAATCATCTTCATGTTAATTCCCGAGGCAGACAATGAAGAACGAGCTTGATCTGCAATTAGTCCTCCTTGAACATTGTCATTCAAACCGGCAAAATCAAAGACGTTGTTCAATATGCTTGGAAGACAAGAAGCCGTGACATCAATAGTGCTAGTCCAAAAGTCAACCTCATCAAATTCAAGCACTTCAAACAAATCATGGGCGAATGGGTTGATAACGAAGTCCATAAATCGGTTAAGAATCTCTGCTTCGACTTTCTCATTTAAATCAAGAATAGCATTTAGATCAGAATATTTTGTATTACCTATTCTTGGGAGTTCTTTCTCAATGATAGTTCGTTCTGATACGTCCAATGAATCAAATACGGTAAATATTCCCCACTTAATCCTAACATCATAATACAATTGATGATCCACATTAAACTTTTTGATAATGAGAATAAACCCATCATACAGTGAATCTGCAAAAGCATATTCTTCTTGAATAGCATGTTCATATCCTTCTATAGGATTTACAGTAGCTAACACAGGATATAAATCCAATCCCAATACTTTAAAATCTGAAGACCCGATCGTATCTTGTAGGGCACATGCCGAAACTCCTAATTCTGGGTCATCGTATAACGACAAAATACCCGAATATGACTCATGGATGTCATAGCAGTTCTGCTGACCTTGAGTCTGATGACCAAATAAAAAAATAAAAACCAACCACAACAAACAAGTGCGTGATCGTGCCTTCAGTTGTATCCAATTCATCATAGCGTAATTAATTATTTTGTTTCTCCGGACTCATTAATAATCCGGAATATCAATACTCAGTTCGGTACTCATATTGCTAAAACCACCATCTCCGTGGTAAGCAATCAGGCTATAGGAGCATGTCCACCCCTTGCGCACATCGTCATCAAAAAAAGCGTGCTGCGTGACAGGCTGAGCGTCAGTTGTAAAATATGTGCGCAATGTTGATCCATTTACCGATCGATATATCTCAAATTCGCGAAGCGCATGCATATGGCTGTAATCCCACGAGCAAATGACACGTACGTTCATAACATCGCTGAATAGCTCTACCATTCGCATAACTAAAAAATCAAAGTAATCCTGACTAGTGCTTTGTAATTGGCTCAAACTGTCATATTCCGATTGGGTAATAACATTGTTGCTTACTAAAAACTCAATATTAGATCTCATAATCGTATCATTGATCAAAAAAGAATCGATGATAGAAGCCCCTGCATCAAATCGCACGGAGTCGGTGAGCTCACCTCTATAAAATTGATATCGGACATTAAGATTTTGAACTTCTCCGCGCAGTCCATCATCGTAAGGTGTAACAACAATGCGCGGTGACACAGAAAAATTGTCACTATCATCATAACAGAGCATGCGATATTCATATTCTCGAATATTTAATTCAGTAGAATCGATAAAATGAGTAGCGGACAACTCACCGGGTGTGAGATTGATTTCATACAAATGTTCATCACCCTTCTCAATATCTAATACCGTCACCCACTTGGCCGTGCCTTTCATCCGCCGCTGAAGAATATGATTCACCCGATCTCGTGCCTCACTGAAGTTCCAGGCAAGTTGGATACCATCAAATCCGGATTCTACCCGATACAAATTGGCCGGATCAGGTGCAATATGATCTGGGCGCGGCAGACATAGCACATCGCTTCTTTCTGAATAATTTTCTCGAAAATCGGCGGCTAATACTTCAAAGTAGACGCTATCAATCTCCATTTCCAAACCGACCTCATAATAATATATGGGCTGATTAATCACTTTTTCGGTTAATTCAACAAAGGTCTTATTCCGACCGTTGGACACAAATACACGGTACCCCTGGATATCGCGATCAGTGTTTTCATCCCATTTAAGTTCGATTTGTGATTCTGTGATATATTTTCCGCTAAGGCCTGTTGGTTTATGTGGTGGAGTAATATCTTTAGGTTGGACCAAAAAAGCCGTCGAATAATAATCGTATCCATGTACGTCTCGTGCTTCCAGTTTTACGTATTGCCGCAGGCTGGTTGGTGGAAGATCAAATGAACGCAATGAAGGGTGGATATAGTTTTCGTCCAGTAACTTATAATTTTGATTTGATTGATCCGAAATATACAATCTGAACCCCGCTATGGTATCGGTCCACTCCGAACCCAAACTACTCCAATCCAATGTGGCATGCGTGTCGGATGTAGTAAAAATGGCTGTATCGATAGAAAGAAATAATGAAATTCTGGGGTGCAGCCCCACAAGCGTATCAATATTTGAATATGGCCCCGGCATACCAAATGAAGTTCTACCGGTGATGCGATAATAGGCCTGTTCTCCAACTGCCAACGAATCTTCATACGTGGCAAAACGCGTTGGCCTATCTTCCTCCACAAGTTGAACAAATGGATGTGGATTTAACTGCTCAAAATTGACGCCGTCAAAGGATTTTTCGATGTCATACGAATTGTAAATGCCTGCATAGTTTTCTGGCTCCCAAATAATTTCTCCCTTTTGAACGCCAGGTTTTGCATAAATCTCCGGCGATGGGAATGAAGTAGTGTCACGTAATCCAATATTGGGCGAATAAGCTGTATAGATCGAATCTGGTTCTTGTGGATCTAGGATGCGAATAAAATACTGGTATGTATAGGCATCACCGTCTACACAGGGGTCTTCATACCCTAATGCCATATAGCGCGCAATATTAAAATTTTGATCTGCGGCAAACATGCCAACAAGGTGTCTTATTTCATTATTATCTTGTTTGTCTACAGCGTCTGCTAAAGATAAGTTCGATGAATTAGCAGGTGGAGGATCTTCCTGATATAAGCACATTTTTGCTACATGTGCATACGTGCTGTCTTCTTCAAATAACCGATCAAAGAGTGACTCCCGATAGGGTTTTAAATTTTGCATAAGGATAGTACGTGAATCGGCAATTTGTGTCGCGGATAATGCTGTGTCGTTAACATGCGTCGTTATGCGTTCCAATTTATATCCAAACTCGTTGCCCGCACTCCATGTCTCATAGGTTTCTGGCATCCATCGAATCAAAATAGAATTTCCGTCCGTATATGTTCGAACAGCCATGTCAAAATCGCTAAAGTTCTGCGCATTTCCAATGCCGTTTGCAATAAGGATAATAAAACCTATTAATCCGTAATAATAATATTGAAGATATTTCATAGTGTTAATCATACAACTCTATACTTGCACTGTAGGAAAAAATTGTTCTGGTGCCATTTTTCAATTCGTTCTTAATTGTTAGGATTGTGTCTCTATTGCTTATACCAATTTTATCAAAAACCTGCAGGGCTTGTACAGAAGAGAGACAATCTGCCTGAAAAGGACCGTCAACACAAATATCCAGCAGGCATCCACGAAATTCTCTAAATGCTGGATTCAAAATCGTTAAATCGAATCGATCTATGTCATAAACACTGGTTACTACCTGATTTTCAATGTGGTTCTCTGTAAAATCGAAGTCGTTGTCAAGTGGATCAAATAATCCAACCGGGTCAAGTAAGCCACTTGAAGAAGACGTATTACCCTGACTTTCGGGAATTTCATAAGAATTTATGAATGAAAATGGGGCATGAGCTACAAGCGTGTAAACATCTATTATATCTATTTTGTCCTTGCACTCATCATCTGTCAAAGAATTCGCCTCTTCAATTTTATCATCAATTCCAGGGCCACCATTATGGCCGATTAGTTCTGCCTTCAAAGCAGTTCCAGCAACGGCGTTTAATTTTAATAGTGGTGGATGAGTAGGACTACCTTGCGTTTCCATTTTATCAAATGTCAATTCTCCAACTAACTCCAATAACTTTCCTTCCACCGCAGCTACATCTCTTGTCGATGAACTTGGATTACCAAATGCATCTTGCAGTTGAATGGATTTTATGTCATTCATTTTTTCGGTAAACGTATTATAACCACTGACCCTAAAATCGACTTCGTACATAATGCGTTCAACAAATTCTGCATTTCTGTAGGCGTTTACATCTTCATTTGAGGGAGGATATATATTTGGATTAGCGGCTATTCCCTCTAATATTGACAATTCCTCACCAGCTTCTTCAACAATTATTGGCGCCTTTTCTGTTTCAATAATTTCAAGTCTAAATTCCTCCTGATTAATTAAAAATGACGTATCCATTGGGAATTTGAGCAAATATTCGGCTGGAATATATTCGAAGTCCACTTTTTTGAATGCGCCATCTGATTTCCTGGTCAACTTTACATATTGTTGACTGTATTCCGGTCGATCCGCAAATAGTCTCGCTTGACCACGTTTTAATTGAACATATCCATGTTGAGTCGGATCATTTGCCTTATAGAAATTAGTCATCGTATGGGCAGGATAGGAAAACTTCACATTATTAACCGGGATAACATTTAATTCCTCTTCCGGCGTAGTAAAAGTGGCCATTTTCGTTTGTGTTCCAACCAAGTCTCCATCTTTGTAGACTTCTACCGTAACACGGATTGTAAACGTGTCTTGTGTGTTTAATAAATCGTATGGAAGCAAAGTAACATGACTTGTGTCAGATGTAAAATCGTAATCCAATGCAACTTCAAAACTATCCGAGTCGACAAAAGAAATTTCTTTTAGCACTGTCTTGAATTCATAGACAATCTCGGGATCATTTAAATCGCTGATAGGTACTGTAGCTCCAAGCGGAATGGCAAACTGCACCTCTGGTTGAAAGAACAAATTGACGTCTGTCATGCCATCCATTGGCGAGATAAATGAAATAATATCGAGTCCAATGTCGGGATCAGTACCACCACCTTGACCGACGAGCAGGCAATCATCCCCTAACTCGAGTTTCAATGACTTGCGTTTTTCAAATCCAAGAATGCGAACCTTGATTCCAACTGTTGCCTGTGCCCAAAATGGGTTCGGCATACGAGCCTGAAGCACGGCCGCTAATCCAGCCTCAAAAATCGGTACACCAAAAAGCTTCAGACTACCTCTTAGGTATGCCCAAAATTGTCCGGCCGAATACCATCCATCAATACCCACTGGTTCATTCGATCCCTGGCACATCAAGTCTTCATATTTTTTGAGCATGACGTCGAATCCAGCTCCAGCCTCGACTTCGGCCTCAACTATTTTTCCTGCGGATATAGCAATTCGAATGGTGAGCGATGCACCAAAGACCATTCCTTGCCCACTTTGTCTGAGTGTTTCATTGGTATTTACCTTGTAAGCGAGTTCACGAACTGTTGCGGGCAAAGGTGGCATAGACGGCACATTGGTGCCCACATCAAAATAGGCTTCTGCACGAACTTCCAATACACCTAGATCAACTACAAGTCCGCATCGCTGCCCTTCTTCCGGGCGTCCGATGTATATATACCAATCACCCCTTCCGATATGAAACTCAGCGTCAACCAACTTACCCCCTGTGCCAGCTCCATAGACGAATGGCGTATTGGCAAACACCTGGATATCGCCGTGAAGGCTTTTGGCTTCAAAATCAAAAATGATTTTTGCGTAGGCTGCCAACGGAGCACTGTTAGGCGGGGGTGCCTGCGCCCCTTCCGCATATTCACCCTCCATATCGAAGGAAACACTTTGCAAAAATTGGCCAACTCCGGTGATCGCAATCAACTGAACGGAGAACCTACCTGTATCAAATTCAATCCTAAATCCGCCCATTCCATTAAAAATCTCTTCATTCACAACAGCGAAGCCGATATTAGCATTTAGCCCGAGTCCCGTACCATTGTCGGGTATTAATGTAGCTCCGGAAATTGTTGCTCCTGCATGGGCTAAGCCATCAAAAGAGCTGACTGCACCCAACGTTAACATGGCATCTTGATCCATAGTCATGCGAAATGACACGCCACCACCAAAACCCGTTAATTTTAAGACACCTACCGATATATTCAAATTACTCAGGTTGGCAAAGGCATCTACATAAAAATATTTGTAATCATCCACTTTTCCGAATTGCGCCACGGCGGTAACACCAACCCCAAGTCCTTCGAATTCCGCTTGAACATATCCTCTGACTCCCTTTCCATAAACCGAATCCGGGGTATGGTGACCAAACCACTCGAGCTCTCCTTCAATACTGGCTACTCCTTGAAAACTTCCTTTTATTCCCAGTTTATTTAAAAACAGGCTTTCATATTTCCACTTATGATTCCCTGTATTTTGCTCAAAATGCATTTTACCGAGAAGGTCGAAACCACCTTTGGCACCGATATTTATTTTCTCACCAGCAAGTTGAAGTGTAATATCAAATGAGATTCCCTTAAGATCTGAAGAATCCACTTCAATCCCTTTTACATTTTCTATTTTCAAAGAAAAACCACCAATCTTAGCTTCGAATGCGGTGCTATCTTTCATTCCCCAACTACCGACTTTCATATGTGGATCTGCCGTGGATAGGAAGAGATTTTTGAATTCCAAGTCGGGGAAGGTCAGTTCCAGCGAGCCAATTTTGGTTCCATCTACAATGTCGAGTTCCCCATGCAGATTTGCCTCCAGCGTTAATTCATTGCTAATATATTTTGCTGTAATCGATGAATTTTTGTGCAGATGCACATCAGCAATCCAGACGTTGAAGTGTAAAGAATCAGGTGGACTTATCGTAAATGTTACGTCAAAATTTTGATTTATTGTTGCGGCATAAGGAAATTGATCATCGGCAACAGGAAGTTCTATTTCACCGCCTAGTCCACCAGCATGTAATTTATTCCTAATAAAAGTAAGCTGGAAGTCATCAATTGAAAATGGCCATCCGGCGGCAGAGCCTTCGTCAATATGCAGTACATTACTTGCTATAAATTGCCCTGAAAATCCATCACCATCTATCAAAACCTGGTTAGCGCTTAATACAACCTCATTTTCTGTAGTGGTCATATCCCTTAAAATAGTGGCAGAAATGGATTCTATATATATTCCTTTCCATGCATTGCTTAAACTATCGGACCCAGAATAAAAATGTGGCGATGTATAACCTTCAACCGGAGTGAAATTTGGTGTTGCATCTGAGCTAAAATCCAGCATCAAATTGGTCAACTCGAAAGCCACATCATTTTCAAGTCCTGCAATTGCAAATGGAGAAAGTCCTGATATCGTTACGGTAAATTCCAGCCACTCTGTAATGTTCTGAACAGACAGATCAAAGGCCATAAGCTCTGGCTCTGGCTTAGGTTTTAGCGTAGAATCTAGTGGTATTAATAAATTTCGGCATACTTCAACATTTGCATCAATGCCCATGCTTTGAAAACCGTCAACATCCCAGTCCACGTAAGTATCCGAACCACCGTTCAATGTAAGTCGCACCGAATTGAATAAATTTATTTGAACAGTACCGCCCAGTGTTAATCGTGCATTGATTAATTGACCGGTAGGTAGCACTGTAATGTTGTGACCAGAAAACAACAAATCCCGATTCGATTTAGAATCATGAATAATGCAATACGCAGAAAAACGAAATGAATCTGCATAAATGTCGATATTATCTACAATAATTTTATAAATGCTGTTGCCAATTGTCTTTTCAATAACTACCGGCATGTAGTCAGCACTTATTATTGGGTTGACACTCATATTCTTTCTGTACACCGCCGATTTCTTTTTCACCTTAGCAGAATTATTACCGGCCGCTTGAATACGTACAATGGAGTCCAACATATTAGCATACCAGGCCGAGACCAGAGGCATAGATTGCATGGAATAACCTAAAACGGAACGGTTAAACACTTTGTCATCAATCAACCCTTGAGGTTTTTTTATTCCGTAATCTTCCGAACTAATATCATTTTGTACGTTTTCTATGGCAGCTATGTCAGGAATTTCAACATCCGAATATCCACCGATGAATGCCAAAATCCAATTTCTAAAATCCTCATTATTTGTTGTGTATTTTGTGTATTCGTATTCACTCCATTGGGCGATGGCATTAATTAATTCATTTGCCAAAGATTGCATGGCTGTTGAGTCACTTAAAAGTTGATTTAGAAGCGTGTCCAATTGATTGTATACAACTTCTTTTTTGTCACATCTGTACAAACTAATGTGCTTCTCTTCAAGTTCTTTCCTGTCCGCATCGCGCACCCCGGTCGCAATCAATTTTTTTGGTTCAGATTCAAAGTGCTTGGAAAATCCCGGTTCAAATAGGATGTCTTCATGACCAATGAACCCACATCGTATGAGGCCCGAGTTATCCACAAGATTTTCAAGTTCATCTCTTATGGTCTGACAGTCTACACTTTGAAGCGAGTCCGTAATGTCGGATAAAGCATCATTGATCACAAGTATCAAACTATCCACGATAGACGTGCGCAGCGAATCGGCAAGGGCCTGGCTTTTATTTTGTCTGGCGCAATCAGTCGGATCACATTCTTGACCATCTTCCGTAAGCTCTTCGCGACTGCAGCCGCATTCATTGTAAGCTGTTCCTGTCGCATGGTGAATCCCATCTTTGTTGAATCCGTTTAGGTCAATCGTATCCCCAGTAATATGATGCACGCCCGTACTATCAAATCCCCATGCGTCCAAACCATTTCCAACAGAGATGCCTGTCGAATCAACAATTTCACTATCATCTTTTTCGCGACATATCTCTTGTCCAATTACCAGCGTATCTAAATTTAAGTTTAAGCTACTGATATAGTCCGGTATCGACCTCAAGGTGACCAACGGGCCGCTTCCACTGGTAAGCACCCACTGTGCTCCATTCCACTCAATTCCGCTTTGTATCCACAGTCCCATACCACCAGTACCGCCCGTACCACCAGTACCAACAGTACCAAAAGGTGTTGACATTGTCCCTCTGACTCCGGGCTCCATGAGCTCTGTTACGACAATAAACCAAGAACCGTAAAATATGGTATCACCAACCTGCGGACCACTAGGAGTTAGACTTGAACTATTTTCTATAAAGGCAGTGTCTAACTCATGTACGGAGGCCTTTCCTGTTTGAGCTGATAACAAAAGTATCACTCCTAGAATAAGTTTAATGCTTCTGTATTTCGCCCTAACTACTGTTCGAGTTGAGCGTCTATTGGTGTTTCCTGTGTTCTTCTCTGTGTTCATTGAGAATGTTTTAATCTACCATTGAACAAATTTGACGGTGGTCTCGATACTAGTTGAGTCTCTCGGAATTAATATATGTTCAAAATTTTTACCTGGTATATCTTGACATGTTTTATAAATCAAAACATCATTCAAATAAAAGTGCATTTCAGGTTCGACATATTCGATTTTGTAATTGCTAATTTCGTTCTTTAAACCGGAAAATGTAACTACTTGCATCTGACTGTTTTCACCTGAAAACGGTGGCGAAACTACTATTTCATCGGCGACAATAAATAGTTCATCAGTTAATATTCGTATTCCAAATTCAGCTAGTGTTTCTTTGTCCCTTAGGTAAACCGATAAATCATTGCAAACGTCATGCGCGACATCAAATTCAAGTGTACGATTTAAATAACTCGTATCACAATGAATAATGATGGAATCATGCGTGACTTTGCCAATATTTAACCTAGATGTTGTGTCTAGCTCTGTCTTTGGAAAGTTATCCTGATCAAATTCAAACGATACAGTGTAGTGCTGGGTATCTTGAGCTATTATGTGTCCGAATCCTGTCGTCCAAATGAGTAAAAACAAGACGTATTTATATGTGTAATTGAATATTTTCATTTATTATTTCGACAACATCATAGTTTTACAATCACTTAGATTTTCGTCGACAATAAGACAATACGAATATTGTCCCGCCAACAAATTAGTGGTTTTTAGATTGACTCGTCCTTCTCCCGTTTTTACGATGCGTTCTACATGAATCACTTTTCCATTCATGTCATTAAATCTTAACTCAGCCTTTGAAAATGGGATTGAAATTGCATATTCAATCACAGTGGACTCTTTAAATGGATTTGGTGCGTTTTGCCCTAAGAAAATTCCAACTTCTCCCATCAATTCAATATCCAATTCATTAATGTTTTGCTCAAGTTCAGTTTGACCCTGTTTATCATTGGCACCATATAATTGTTCAACTTTGGAGGCTAACTCGTTCAGCTTTTCTTCCAGCTGAACAATCTGTTTGGATTTATCATCGATGATGCTTTGCTGCTCTTTGATGGCATTGAACAGTAGATATTTGACTTCGGAATCTCGTATTTGTAGATAAGTCTCTTCTCCTGTTTTTATTTGTTCGCCATCCTCATTTATTTCATAATTAACGTGTGTAAACTCCTCTACCAATTCGGGGGCTATGCGTTGAAGTTCCTGGGCAACAAGGCCGATATGTTCATCACCTTCAATCGTTGATGCGCGGCCATTGTAAGAAAAACGAATAGGTTGAAGGGAAAGTACTGCATCCAGTCCATGGTTGAAATCGCGAACATTTGACTTTAATCTTCTGTCAGAGCTTACGATAAAAGATGCCGCCTTCACGTTTCCGTTGACATGCAAGCGCTCATTCGGTGACAATGTTGCCACCCCGAGTTTTGATCGTTGAGTTGTCACTGACCACTGGGAGCCATAGAAATATATTGAATGTGCGGCAGTCGTCGAGGTACTAGTTACGTTGGAAGTTGAACCAATTGCAAATCTTTTTTCCCTGGCAAATAGAAAACTGTTGCCAGTTGATCCACTTATGAGATTCACATAATTTCCGTGATCTGTGCGTTCCAAAATAATACTGGAAGGATTTCCGAAATCTTTGATATGAATATCAGCTAAGGGAGAGGAAGTCTTTACACCCAAATTCTTTTCACAATATAAGTTGCCATAAGAAGTCAAATCCATATTTGAATGGATTCGGACCGCCAGGTCTCCATAAGAACTATTCGTTTTTCCTGATCTAAATTGCAAGGTCCTTCCAGCTATTACCACATCTCCTTTTTTCTCAGATTGGCACGACAAACAAGACCCATCTCCACGCAGTGATATGTATGCCCAACTGTCGCTGGAGTTTTTATCGGAGCCTAAAAAAACTCCCTTCTTTCCACTTTGACCATAGATTGTGTGAAATCGATTTTGAAAATCTTCATCGCCCGATTCAGGGCTTGACAACGTGATGTGCCCTTGGACATGCAACTTTTCGGCAGGGTTTTCATTCCCTATTCCAACATTATAATTATGATCTAATGTTATTTGCGAAAAGAGTATTGAACAGCACGCCCAAAGCATGCAGAATGTGGCGACATACCTCATAATAAATTTATTTTGTGGAGAAGAAATAAGAAACACGCTTATTCGCAATAAGGTGCCGAAAGGTCGGTAGGTGTTGTGTGTTTTCATAGGTCGAAGTCTGTAGTAAATGCTAGTTCTAAAGCAAAACTTCTCTTACGGTTCGGAACAAACTTATACAAAAAAATTAATTCGGCAAAAAAAAAATAAAAAAACTTAACTTTTACTCCATAAACAGCGCTGACAACGAACGATGCTCATGTGTATTCCGAATTGCCCGTGCAAACAACTTTGCTGAAGATAATACGCGAATTTTTTCACTTTCCTGGCGCAACGGTATGGTATCAGTCACAATAACCTCGGTAAGTTTTGATTTTTCGATATTTTCATAGGCCTTACCTGAAAGAACTGGATGTGTACAAATGGCGCGAACAGACTTGGCCCCTTGTTTAATTAATTCCTCAGCTGCCCGACTTAATGTACCAGCTGTGTCGGCAAGATCGTCTACTAAAATTACATCTGAATCTTTGACATCTCCAATAACTGTCATAGTAGCAACTTCATTGGCACGCTCCCGATGCTTGTCGCATATGACTAAATCTTTTTTGAAATACTTCGCATATTTTCTGGCGCGCTTAACACCACCAACATCCGGGCTTGCAAATTTAGCCCGAGACAAATCGAGTTGCTCGAGATACGGCATAAATATGGCATCGCTTTTTAGATGATCCACAGGTATATCAAAAAAACCTTGAATTTGATCCGCATGAAAATCCATTGTCATAATACGATCAGCGCCTGCTGCAGAAAGTAAATTGGCAATTAATTTGGCCGAAATTGGAACACGTGGTTTGTCTTTACGATCTTGCCTTGCATATCCGAAATAGGGCATTACAGCTGTGATGTACCCAGCAGACGCACGCTTGGCTGTATCGATTAGCAGAAGAAGTTCGAGCAAATTTGAAGCAGGTGAGAAGGTTGATTGAATAAAAAACACCCATGCTCCTCGAACGGATTCATGAATTTCGGGCTGCATTTCACCGTCGCTAAATACGTGTAATTTCGAAATGCCTAAATTGTACCCATAGTAGTCTGCAATGCGCTCTGCCAGGTAAACTGACTGTCTACCCGAGAATAATTTTACTTCCACCGTTTGCTGTTGATTAGTTGTTGATGAATTGCGCGGTAAAAGTATGGCTTTTTATGAGAATGTTACCGCTTTATTTTGTTGATCCATTTCATCAATTTCGTCTTTTTTGTATCACTCACGATTGAAAGGAAATTGTCTGTCGTCCGCCCCATTTCGTAGACAGATTTTAATGCTGAATTGAAAGCTAGTAAGTCCTCTGGATCGGCATCGTGATCGTTGATTTTTCTAAGTCTATCAATTTGTCGCATGACTGGGTCCAGTTCCTTCCTTTTTCGTTCGGCGACAATTCGCGACAAAGCTACGTACATGTCTTTCTCGGCCTCGAAATAATCCTTACGGTCACCGCTTTTGAAGACCTTATAGACAAGCCCCCATTCCATCAAATCCTTCATGCTCATACTTACGTTACCTCGGCTAAATTGCAATTGTTCTATGATGTCATCCGTATTTATTGGTTGTGGTTGAATGAGCAGCAAGGCATAAATCTGAGCCATGGATCGATTGACACCCCAGACAGAAGCCATAGCTCCCCAGTGATCAATAAACGCCTCTTTCGCTTGCTCCAAATTCATTGGGCTAAAAGTAGTGATTTAGGTTGACGAAAGATGCCGGTGTCAAACATTTTACCATTCGCATTGCATGTTATACATTTTGTGCACTATTTTATTGATAACAATGAAAACCATGGATTTAAATACAACATAGATTAGTTGAGACGGATACAAACATGTTGGAAATCACTACCTCCGAATGTGATTTCTGAAGAAAATTGAAAAACCTCCAAGGGGAGTAGTCTTGGAGGTTTTTTCTTTTTATGCCTGACGTAAAGCGAAGCAGGACAACCTAATTTATCTTCTATCAGTATATGCCAGCTTACCTACGGTTTGGATTCTCAAATCAATGTAACCTCGGTTTAGTCAATAGCTATGAAACAAACGTGAGACTTCGCTTCACAAAAGCGTTCATGTCCCCACCCTTTAACATGCCTTGGTTCAGCCGAGCAATGTCAAAGAGATATTGAATAAATTCAGATTTTTTGTCATCGCTCCTCATTTTTATTAATTTGTCTGCAATAAGCGGATGGTTCGTATTGATAACTACGTTATACATTTCCATGTCCATGCCACCCATCTCTCCCATGCCTTGCATGCGCTGCATTTCGCTAAACCGGCGCATAAACTCTGGTTTTGTTATTTGAACGGGAAGGGCATCAGGGCTCAGTGCTTTAAATTGAAGTTTATCTTTTACACTTTCCAATTTGTTTTCAAATAATCCTTTAATTTTTTCTTGTTCTTTTTCAGTAAGGACCGACTCTTTGTCCTCATCTTTTTGCACCAAATTGTCGGTCGTATCCGAATCCACACGCACGAAGGTCACTTTATCTTCTTTGGTCTCAAGGTGTTGCATAAAGTGATTATCAATAACCATATCCGTCAATAGGACATCATATCCCATATCTTCTGCAGCTGCTACGTATGTACTTTGAGTTTCTTTGTCCTGGGCATAGATAAATATTGTGCGATCATGCTTATCCGTTTGCAAGGCCTTGATTTTATCCCGATATTCTGTTATGGTATAATATTCGTCCTTTACATTCTTCAACAATGTAATCGGTCGCAGTTTTTCATCAAATTTTTCATCCGACAACATACCGTATTTTACGAATACAGCTATTTCATCCCATTTATCCTCAAATTCCTTTCGGTCTTTTTTATTAATCGATTTTAACTTGTCTGCTACCTTCTTCGTAATGTGGCTTGTAATTTTCTTGACGTTGTTGTCACTTTGTAAATAACTCCGCGAAACATTTAATGGAATATCGGGGCTATCAATAACACCGTGCAGCAAGGTCAAAAACTCAGGAACAATGGCACTTACATCATCCGTAACATACACTTGATTGCTGTATAGCTGTATCTTATTTTTCTGTAGCTCAAGCTGATTCGTCAACTTGGGGAAATAGAGAATACCTGTCAAATTAAACGGGAAATCGATATTCATGTGAATCCAAAATAGTGGAGGCTGAGAAAATGGATATAATTTTTGATAAAATTCCCGATAATCATCATCCGATAAATCACTTGGCTTCTTCTTCCATATGGGATCTGTATCGTTTATAACATTAGCAACTTCTGTCTTAATTTCCTTTCTATCTTCTCCTTCACCTTCATATTCAATGTTTTCCTTCGTACCAAATTGAATGGAAACAGGCAGAAAACGGCAATATTTCTTTAGTAACTCTTCAATTCGATTTTCCTCAAGATATTCACTGGCATCGTCTGAAATGTGAAGTATAATGTCAGTCCCTCGATGCGCTCGACTTGTATCTTCCAAAGTATAATTTGGTTCACCGTCGCAAGACCACTTAACGGCAGAATCATCCTCCACTCTATAGGATTTTGATACGACATCGACCTGGTCTGACACCATGAAAGCCGAATAAAAGCCAAGGCCAAAGTGGCCGATAATGGCTTCAGCGTCTTTATATTTTTCCACAAATTCGGTTGCGCTAGAAAATGCCATTTGGTTGAGGTATTTGATGACTTCTTCTTCTGTCATCCCAATACCCCGATCGGAGATGGTCAATGTCTTTGCGTCTTTGTCAATAGCGATTTGAATAGTAGTATCGCCAAGATCTCCTTTGAATTCACCCTTGGAAGCAAGTGTTTTTAGCTTGCTTGTGGCGTCCACAGCATTGGACACAAGCTCTCGCAAGAAAATCTCTTGATCGGAATAAAGAAACTTTTTGATGATCGGAAAGATGTTCTCGCTTTGTACAGATATATTTCCTGTTTTCATGTTATTTAGTTTGCTGATGAAATAGTCAAATCCAGTGCCGAAGCGGGCTATATGACAAATTGACCGAGGAATCTGAAAAAATTACTTGCCTGCACCAAATTTTGGCAAGGTTTTAGCAGTAGTAAAGGTGGTTTTATCCATTTTATTAGATGGCCGGTCTTTAGAGGGAAGACCGGTTGTCTTAATTATAGGGGGTTGTATCTTCCAACCGATGACTATCTCTAAATTTAATGATTCATTCTCAATCTGTTGCAAAGACCTTTATGCCTATTACGTCCTGCGCCCAAGATTACCATTTTGATTGTTGTTGCAATTTAGGAGTCATACTGAAATAGAAGTCCACAGTCGTCACTAAGGCCACCAGGTTTAGTGCGCTTCTCATCCTAAAATGACGCCCGACTTTATGAAGCCACCCGCTTTGTGATTGATGCCCATAAACACTGCTAAAGATTGTATTTGGCAAACCGCAGAATTCCTTTGGACATGGCCTTCAGTATTCGATTTCTAAAGCATGCAGTGTCTGAAAATCGAGTTGGCCAATTGGAAGTTGGTTCTCCCGTTGATATTGGCTTAATGCCGCTTTCATTTTCGAGTCAACTGTTTTTGAAGACGGCCCGGGGTCATACCCTCTCTCAGCCAAAGCCGCTTGCAGTTCCAGAATAAAGCCTTGGGATACACGGTTGTTGCATAGGACTTCCTGCCATTCCGTATATCCGCGTTTTTCACTTAACTCAAAACGTGTAATCGTTTCAATATTGAAATCTTTAGTCAACGTTGTATCCGTGACCAAGTGTAGGGTAACATGTTCTCCGGGATCATTGACCAAACACCAAACCATGCAATCATCCGGGTTATCTGACAGGCAATTTCGATCCGCCCGCTTTTTAACCCACTTTGTACTTGGAGGGGAAACCTCCACTACTTCGGTTGACACAAAAGTCTTACTGCTCGGGTCCACACCTGTGTAGACAAAGTAATCTGTTTCATGCCTGTCATATAGGTCAGGCATGAGGCATTTTGCATAGCAAGCCCCAGGTCGACCAATGGGTCGATCCTTCTGTCCGCGATCAGCCCCTCTATAAATATCATTGTCAAAATTAGGTTGAGTGCTGTTTTGGATGGAGCATTGGACAAAAGTCAATGCAACAATTAAGAGGCTCATTGCGTATGATATGGCACGTTCCTGTTTCATAAGTAATAATTAAAGATACCTCCTTTATAGTGTAATCGAACTTTCACTTCTTGACTTTCAAACCGGTTGTCCTAAATGCTTAGACAAATTTAATTCAAACATGATATTTCTATTTTATCTTACCTTCTTAATAACGATTGATGAATGTACATAATAGGCATATAAATCATTTGGTTAATCGGGCAACTTTTGGCCCTTCTCCAAAGTCCATCCGTGTGTACCAGGCCCTTAGCATTCCTGAAGCTGTCGACAGACTTTTGATGGAATCAGAACACTATGAACCTTTACTACCTATCCCTACGGACCGATTTAAATTGTCGAACCCAAAGAAATCTAAAGATGATTTTAAAGCCAAAAGAAAATTAAAACGTAAAATGGTCGGCGCCAAGAAACGATTTAATTTTTATTGGCTTATGAAAATGGCGCATGGTCAAGAACAATTACGCGAACGATTGGCATTTTTTTGGCATGACCATTTTGCGTGCAATGAAAAACACCCTTTGCTTGTACAACGTCAAATAAATACTTTGCGAAAACATGCGCTTGGATATTTTGGAGATCTTGTCGTGGAGCTATCTAAGGATCCAGCGATGATATTATACCTTAATAGTAAACAAAATGTCAAAGACCGTCCTAATGAAAATTTCGGCCGAGAATTACTTGAGCTCTTTACGATTGGTATTGGGAAGTATTCCGAAAAGGACATTAAAGAAGCATCCCGTGCATTTACAGGATATCGATTTGACACTGAAGGAAATTTTTACATAGACGAATCAAAACATGATAACGGAAGCAAGCAATTCATGGGACAAACAGGTCATTTCAAAGGTGACGATATTATCGATATACTCTTGCGAAATCCCGAAACAGGTAAATATGTTGCGGGTAAATTGTACCATTATTTTACAGGACAAGAAATAGGGATGGGGCAATTAGAGGAATTGTCCAATTATTTTTATCACTCCGGTTATCATATTGGAAAATTAGTCAAGTATATTTTGACTTCTGAAGTATTTTATGCAGATCAAAATATTGGCACAAAGATTAAATCGCCTGTAGAATTGCTGGCGAGTATGATGCGTATCACTGAAGCTCGTCCGTCCAAAGGAAGTTTTACTTTGGGTGTTCAAAATAAGCTAAAGCAAACTCTATTGCGCCCGCCGAATGTCTCAGGTTGGCGATCTGGTAAGGCGTGGGTCGATCTGAGCACCATACCCGATCGTCTCAAATTGGCTCAGCAGATCCTATCGACAAATTTGCAAGTCAAAGATCGTCAAAATCCGCTGTCTGATGAGGGAGATGAAGACGTGCTTCAAGAAAGCGAAAAAAATGTAAAAATTAAAACCCGTATTAATCCACTAAAAAAAATAACAAATGCCAGATCAGCCAAAAAGCAAGTACATTATCTTGGAAATGTTCTGTTCATGTCTGACACCGACCATCTGCGCCCCCTCTATGATAGACTAGCGTCACAGTTTGAATCAGGCAATCTCTCTTTTTCTGAATTAGTTGTAAGTCTTCTTTCTTTACCTGAATACCAAATACACTGAACTATGGCCGAACCATCTATTTTTTCGACAACTGGATCAAGCCCCCTATTTCTGCAAAATGAAAGTGTTACAAATTATAACGCTAAAAAATTAATCGTCATTCAATTAAACGGAGGAAATGATGGCTTAAACACGATCGTTCCTTATCGAAATGACATATATTATAACAGCAGGCCGACACTTGGAATAAAGAAAAACAACGTGATCGACATCGACGGTGACCATGGGTTTCACCGTTCCTTGTCGGGTTTTTCGGATTTATATAAACAAGGCTATTTGTCGGTGATCAACCGTGTTGGATACCCAAACGCGACAAGATCACATTTTAAATCAATGGACTTCTGGCAACAGGGTGGAAATTTTGAAACAGGATGGCTTGGAAGGTATCTGGATTACATTGGAGCTGCGGACGACCGTCTGGCTGCTGTCGAAATCAGTGATGTACTTACGCGCGTCTTGCGCGGCGAACGTGCTAAGGGGGTAGCGTTTGATGATTTGGAGGAATTGTATTACGATCTCGCAAATCCCCTCGTCAACGAGGCGATACATTTAAGTCAAACCACCGGAATAGAGAATAATGCAAATCTAGAATACATCTATAACATCTTAGTGAGCAGTAAGGCGCTCATCGGTTCTGCTTATGAAAAATATAATCAACGACCCAACTTAGATAATTTTCCAGACACCGATTTTGCTCGTCAGCTAAAACTAATAGCCGAAATGATAAGTTGCGGTTTAGAAACACAAATATTTTATGCTTCTCTTGGCACCTTTGATACACACGTTGGACAATCATCCAAGCATACGCGATTGTTAAAAACGTTGTCAGAAGGGTTAGAAGCGTTGGTCAACTCGCTCAAAAAAACGAGTACATTCGAAAATGTTTGTATTCTAATATTTTCCGAATTTGGCCGCCGGGTTAAGGAGAATGGTGGAAAGGGCACAGATCATGGTGCCGGCAATAGCATGTTCATTATATCTCCACATCTGAAAAAACCTGGTTTCTATAATGACTATGATGCATTGAATCACCTTGTCAAGGGAGACCTTCCGTTTGAGATTGACTTTAGACAAGTATATGCTGGAATTTTAAATGATTGGCTAAAGGTTGATAGTCAGGTAATATTGAAAGGTCAATTTGACAAGTTAAACTTATTTGCAGACCGTATAACTAGAACTGTTATTTAGCCCTTCATTTACAACCTTTTCAACCCTGCCTTTGCTTTATGATGGAGGCTTTTGCGATAGGCAGAAGGATTTACTTCCAAGCAACGGTTAAACCAATATCGAGCTGACGCTTTTTCATTTGTATTTTCAAAAATGAGCCCAAGCTGCAAGGCAGCGTTGCAAGCATAGAGATCATGTTTTGCGACACCAAGTTCGTATGCTCGCTTCAATTCTACCTCCGCTTCATTATACTGTTGCAGCCCTTGAAATATTCGACCTGATCGATAATAATATTCAAGACTCGTTTCACTATTATCTGCTAATTCAGGATGATACTTTAATAACGCAAGTCCTTTGACAAACTGTTGGCTATCAAAGTAGAGTCGAGCTTTCAAAAGAAAGCTATTTGGCAACGCTGATTTTTTAGCTTCCTCATGTGCATCTTTGTCCTCGCCAATGCGTAATTCGATGTTAGGTCTACACTGACTTATCCACCATTCATAACTGCGTTTATCCCCCTCTATTAAATATGACCAAGCTATTTTTTGGTAAGTCGCGTATCGGTAGGTTTCGCCTTCATGCGCTTTGAGAAATGCAGAGAAAGTTGAACGACACTCGCTCAGCTGTAAATACATTTCTGCGCGCGCTTTTAAAAACAAATTAAATGGAAGAATTGAAACTTTATCCGGTCTGATCCCATCAACAATGTCTATACACGTTATGAGGCGACCCGTTTTCAAGGCAAGATTCGCTTTGGCAAATGCTACCATTGGGCTGGATTTATGTGTAGTTTTTACATCTTGTATTATGTCCCATCCTTTTTCAGGTTGATTTTTTAGATGTAACGTTAAATAAGCCATCAATGACCGGCACTCATCTTCGAAGATGAATCCTGGATTGTTTTCCGAATAAATCAATACTTTTTGAATTGCGGCTAATCCTTCATCGATGGACCCAGACATACCACTTGTACGCTTAAGAAGCCATTTCATACTATCCGAAATTGGAAGCGTGCCTAAAAAGGCTCGCAACAACCCAAAGCTGCGGTAGTTCAATATGAAATTTGGGAATTTCCGAATATTGTCTTCGAGCAAATCGTACGCCGTCCAGACATCAGTAAATGCTTCGAGTCGATGGCCATATTTATAATTTAGTAAAGCCCATTGTAAAAGAATTTCCGCGCGGACATATTTAAAGTAAGGTGAGTTTTTATCTGCTTTTCTAATTATTTTTAAAAACTCTTGTTTTTTTCTTTTTACCTCGTAAAAGCTTGTCTCCCGATCTTCGATTAATAATTTTGTAATGAGCGCATAGTTATCGAATAAATAAACTAGAACATTGTTTTTATCCGTCAACCGCGAATCCTGTGAAAGTACCGAGACACTATCCCAGTCCATTGTCAAAATAGCTCGATACTGATCCTGCAGCAAAGGTGTTAAGGAGAAGAATAACTTTTCCTCCGCATCAATGCGGGCATGGAGCGTGCGGGCTTCCAAGCAAGAAAAAATAATAAATATGGGAACCAAAAAAAAGTGGCTAACCGGCATTAAACGTCGTTTATTCTCCAGGTTAGCCACAGTTCATTATGCCGCTCATGAGGAGCGACGTCTGTTTGTTAATATTTTTAAGAAACTGCTTCTTCAGTTAAAATTCCTTCATCTACCAGAACTCGGCCGCAGTGTTCACAGGCGATGATTTTCTTTCGCATGGCTATTTCGATTTGCTTTTGTGATGGAATTCGGTTGAAACAACCACCACAAGCATCCCTTTCAACGGTTGCCACAGCTATCCCGTTTCGGTATGCCCCTTTGACCTTGTCATATACAATCAATAGTCGCTCATCAATTTTCTTGCGTGCAGCCTTTAACTCTTTTTCAAGTTTCTTCTCTTGTTTTTCCGTGTTGGCAATGATGTCTTTGAGTTCATCTCGTTTTATATCAAGATCCTTTTTGCGTGCCTCAATTTTTTCTTCAGCAGCAGCCATTGTTTCTTTCTTTGCATCAATTTTCAATTGAGCTTCGGCAATACGTTTTTGACTCAATTCGATTTCGAGTTTTTGGAGCTCCACTTCTTTCGTTAGTGCTTCATATTCCCGATTATTCTTTACCTCATCCAATTGCTTGGTATAGCGCTCAATGAGGGCCTCTGAGTCCTTAATCTTACCCTTATAGCTCGAAATTCCATCCTGAACATCTTTAAGCTGAGCATTCAATTTTTCCAGTCGCTTGTCCAAGCCTGCGATCTCATCTTCCAGATCGCTTACTTCAACTGGTAACTCTCCCTTTAAAACCTGAATTTCATCCTTTTCTGAATCGATAAGTTGCAATTCATATAGCGCTTTGAGACGATCTTCGACTGTTAATTCTGATTTGGTTGCCATATATTTCGAATTCTTATTTTAGATATAGTAATAGACAGGATTCGTACTACCGCTCACTGAACGGGCGGCAAAGGTACTAAATTTCCCGTTTATCAACTCAACCAATAAGTCTATCGTATACTGTTCTGACTCGTAGTGGCCGACATCTGCTATAATGATTTCGTTGTCCGCATCGAAAAATTGATGATACTTATAATCAGCCGTAACAAAAACATCGGCTCTACTACGTAACGCTTGTGGTAACAGAAAACTACCAGCTCCGCCACAAAGGGCCACTCTCTCTATCGATTTGTTGAGCAGCCGAGTGTGACGTATGACCTGAAGGTTTAAGGTCTCTTTTACATGCGCTAAAAAGTCCACTTCAGTCATAGGTAAAGCAAGTTTCCCGATCAGCCCTGCGCCGATATTAGGGTTTTGGCCGTCAGTTACCTTCATTTTTCTATATGAGCAGTTGAATGTCTCACATATGTTGGAAATAGTTGATGAAATGTGCGGAGGTCCACTAATGATCAATCCTTTGGTGTCATCGAGAATCGTATTGAAGTTTGTCGTCTCATAAGATAATGATGTCTTTACTTCCCGCATTAAATCCGGTTTGAGCAGATCAGAGATTTCAATTTCAAACTTAACCTGTCGGTTGTCAGGTTTCAGAGGAATGCAATTGTGAAGGCCTAATTTTGACGCTAGTATTTCATTTACACCGTTTGGAACGACATTGTCCAGATTGGTGTGAATCGCATAAATCGCAATATCATGCTTTATCGCCCTGATAATTGTGCGCTCAATGTAATTTGTTCCAGTCAAAGCTTTGAGTCCGGAAAATATTATGGGATGATGACTAACGATAAGGTTAGCCTTTGTTGCAATAGCCTCGTCGACCACAGATTCAATTGCATCCAAACTCACCACTACTCCACTTACCGGCGCTTCGACATCTCCACAAAGAAGACGTGCGTTATCATAGGACTCTTGCAATGACGGAGGCGCTATTGTCTCCAAATGTTTAATAACGTCACGAATAGTCGTCATCGCGAAGATTTTTTATTTTTTCAATAAGTGCCGTTGAAGAGTATCCGGATGCAAAAGACAAAATACGAACTTCTCCACCATTTTGAAGTACTTCTTTTGCCCCGACGACTTCATGCACTGCATAGTCTCCTCCTTTTACTAAAAAATCCGGCTTAATCCGATTTATTAAATCAATCGGCGTGTCTTCTGAAAATGGAATAACAATATCTACTACTCGTAATGCAGCCAGCATTTTCATTCGAAAATCCAGTGAATTAATTGGTCGCCCATGACCTTTTAATCGAAATACAGAATCATCATCATTCAATCCCACTACCAATACATTTCCTAATGCCTTTGCTTCCGATAAATACTGTATGTGGCCGGGATGTAAAATATCAAAACAACCATTTGTAAGTACAATGGTTTTATTTTCATCACGCAATTTCTGGATTTTTTCAATCACCAATTTGGTCTTTCTTTTTATTAATAATTGGCAATAAAATTAGAGCTAAAATGCCAAAGGTCGCGTTACATCCGATTTGCACGGCGAAGAATAAAATATTGGCAAATGAAAATCCATCTGCATCTGATATCCCATATAATTTAAGGGCTTCTCCAAGGAAGAAATGATAGGTGCCCATTCCGCCTGGAGAAGGTATGACAAAGCCCAGAGCTCCAAAAACAAAGACGGTCAACCCAGCTTCCATTCCGAGGTGTTTTGTTTGTTCAAAGGCGCTAAATCCAAAATATGTCATCAGAAAAAACATGACCCATATCATCAACGAATGAAAAACAAACCATCCGACTTTCTTAATTTTAGCAATAGTTTTAATCCCATCCCAAAAGCCCAGCACAATAGACCGTACTTTTACGATTAGCTTGTTTTTAGATTTCGATTTAATAATATACCGTAATGTTAACACCCCTAATACGCCCAGCACTGTTAATATGAAAAGTTTAAATGGCCATCCCCCACTTGAAACGCCTTGACTTTCCAAAGCTGACATTAAATTGTCCCATTGAAAAAAGGCAACTACACCACATAGGATAATAAAAATAATGAGGTCTGCAAGTCGATCAAGAATAACCGTTCCCATGACCTTTTCCACAGGCAAGTCATCGTATTTTGCGATTACACCAGCCCGTACAAATTCACCTATTCTCGGAAAACCCATATTCGCGAAATAGGAGAGCATAACGGATAAAAACATGTTAATGAGCGATGGTTTTTTACCGAGAGGCTCGATTAACATTCGCCATCGAATGGCACGGCTCACATTGCTCAGCATAAAACACGCAAAGATTGGGACCATCCACCACCAGTCCACACTTTGAAAGTCTGCTAGTACTTTTTGTATCAAATCGCAATCGGCTGGAGGGATGCCCTCCAGGGCACATTGCGCTTGATAATTTTTGTCATTTACACGATAAACAATGTACAGCAGGACAAAGCCAACGCATAAGAATAGAAAGGCCTGTATGATCTTCTTTGCACTAATTTTCACGTGCTCACTAACTTTTTGATGGCTTTTCTAATGATTCTTGCTTTTGATAGGGCGGCAAATATAGGTTTATACGTGTTAACTAATGTCGAAATTGACCTGATAAGGTTGCAACTAAAATGTAGTGACGAGGTCATTTGGCATGCAGGTAATTTCTCAATTCTAGGATAATGAAAAAGTTGCATTATAACTACGGTTCAAAAAATAGTATATTCTGATGATTATCAATGCATTAAGTAGATAAGTTGTCTGGTATCCATATATGCCAGGCGACTCATCCGTTTCGATGTTTATGAAGGCGTCTTTTTCTAACACATAAGAAACTTAAAATACCACGTTATCAATCAGTCTAATATCACCTGCCCAAGCAGCTGTCAGTGCGACATGTTGCCCTTTTGACTTCCACGTTTCCAAAGCTTCTAAAGATTCTGTCTCGCATATTTCAAGGTATTCTGGTCGTAAACCGGCATGCCGAATGGTTGTCAATGCCTCTTGCCTGCAGGCAGACAAATCCATTTTATCAAAATTTTCGGCAATAGCTGTCAGTGCTTGATTAATCACGGCGGCTCTAGATCGAAATTCTTGTGTCAAGCGTGTATTTCGGCTACTCATGGCCAAACCGTCTGCCTCTCTAATTATTGGACAGACCTCTAAGCTTACAGAAAGTCCAAGCTTTTCGATCATCTTATCAACAATCAATTGTTGTTGAAAGTCCTTTTGCCCCATATACAGCTTGTCCGGGATTGTAATTTGTAACAAACGATGGACTACTTCCATCATACCATCAAAATGTCCGGGTCGAAATTTACCTTCAAGACGTCGATCCAATCCTTCTAAATCAACATTAACTGCCGTTTCGAGTCCAGGAGGATAAACCTCCAAAACCGTGGGCAGGAAAGCAACTTCACAATTTTCCTCTGTAAGCATCGCTAAATCCACGTCGTGATTTCGTGGATATTTCTGCAGATCTTCAGCATCGTTGAATTGGGAAGGGTTAACAAAAAGTGAGCATACGGTAATATCGTTTTCTTTCCTTGACGCTCTGATCAGGGATATATGGCCTTGATGAAGCGCTCCCATTGTGGGAACAAAACCCACTGTTTTACCTGCATTTTTCTCACTCGATAAGTACGCATGTATAGCTGCCGTACGGGTAAAGATTTTCATGTCAGTAAATGTATTTAATTTACAGATAAGCGCATAAATGTTCTGCTTTGATACTTTGTTTCTCATCAAGAAAAGCATAATCTCATCCGTTGTAAGAAGCATATATTTGGAGCCGAAATGCCAGCCATTCGCCCATATAAATTGGTTCTTTTTCTAATTGGTCTATCCTTGTGGATTGCCGGTTGTACGCATACAATCGAAATGGTTGAAGAAGCGGATATCACCGAACAAAAATCCGCGCGGTATATTTTTTTGGGCCATACATACGACTGGAAAAACGCCAACGGGAATCGTGTCGACCCCAGAATAGAAGCTATTGACAGACTTGCATACGATGGTATTTGGTTAGGGGGTGACTTGTGTGGTTCAACTACACGTTTTCATGCCACGTTGACATATCTCGATGGATTATTCGACTTGTCGTCGAACAATACGCACTGGGCAGTAGGAAATCACGACGTTAAACAAGGAAATCTAAATTGGATATCTGATTTTACAAAACGTCCTTTGTACTATACAAAAAGTACTGACGGTGTAACATATCTCGTCATAAATACAACCATATATACCGCTGACTATGGTGGTACCTGTCAAGAGACCGAATCACAATACCAACTCATACAACAAACGCTTGATACGATTCAACATTCGAATCATCTTGTACTCTTAATGCATCACATGATTTGGGGAGATTGCGAATCTGATATGAATGCTGAGCGTGCGGCCAATTCAAATGGAAATTGGATTTCGCTTCGATGCGAACCAGGATTTCAATTCAGTAAGTCGGTATACCCTCGATTGGTCGAAATTCAGGAGCGAGGTGTACAGGTAAAAGTAATATCAGGTGATGGTGGTCAGTACGGAAAAAAGTATCATTACGTTGCTCCCTCCGGTATCGAGTTTTTTATCAGCGGAATCAACAATAGCTTTGATATGTCAAACGAGAATCTCGTTAAGAAATTTAATACTAACCCTGATTCGATACTCATATTTGAACACAATTTGATCGATCAATCATTACGCCCAAAATTTATTCGCGTAGAAGAATTATAATGAAGTATTGTAGCAGGCCTAAATGTGAAGAACAATGTTAAAATTTGAAGAATATTTAGCGGATTTCACAAATACAATTAATCTAACTGATTTTATTGTCAATTTAATTGTGGCATCCTTACTGGGACTAGCTTTAAAGGCATATTATATAAGGTTTGGGACATCGATATCGAATCGGCAAAAATTTGCCTCAGTATTCGTTCCGCTTATTCTAACAACCCTTCTCGTCATTACCGTTGTCAAGGCATCTATAGCATTGTCCCTAGGACTTGTTGGTGCCTTATCAATTGTCCGGTTTCGTGCAGCAATAAAAGAGCCAGAGGAATTGACTTACTTATTTATGGCGATCGGAATAGGATTGGTTACAGGTGCCAATAAACCACTACTGGCTGTGATTTCGATGGTATTTATATTTCCATTATTATATTTCAATCGGATATTTAAACAGAAGGGAGGTCAGAGTCACGGAAAAATGTTTTTGACCATAGAGTCCAAAGACCTTGAACTCACTACAGTCAATGCCATTTTATCCCAACACGCCGATCATGTGGAGCTAAAACGATTTGATTCACGGTCTGATGGAAACTTTTTTTCCTACTTAATTAAAGTAAAGAAAGTCGACACACTTGATACAATTCGGAGTACAATCAAGTCAAATGATGGAACTTCGTCTATCTCAATTGTCGACCAACCGGATTTAATTTTATGATTATCAAAGGGAAAAAGTCCGAATCCTCCTTTCGCTTGTATGCCATTCCGATCTTTATACTTTTGGCTTTGGTTGTAGCGCTTGTGGCCTCCGAAGCAATACATCTTAATGGTTCGACAAAAGACGATATAGCAACCCATATTTATTGTGATGCCGAAAACGTGGAAAATGGATATTTTGTAAATGGGAATTTGAAATTCGAAGGTGGTGAAAACCAATTTGACCAACGTTCAAAAAGCGGAACTTTTTCAATTCGGACAGATGGAAGTTCGCCGAAAGGAATCGCTTATACCATCGCTGAAGGTAATCCAGGTGACGTATACAAAGCTTCCGTGTGGCGATATGCACAAAATGGAGATCCTGGATACTTAACCATTCAAAGCGACGATACTGTTTCTATAAATATTAAAGAAAATCAATACAATGAATACGATAAAAATTGGTGGTTTTTGATTGAAGTAATATTTGCCATTCCAGATGATAAAGTGATCGAATCAATTACCATTTCTGCGATAAATGAAGGGCAAGAAGAAATATTGTTCGACGACTTTAAAATAGAAAAAATTAGCACGAAAAAATCAGATTCGACAAAGCCAAAAAGTCTATTCAATAAGCAACTGCGGTTATTAATTGAACCAGAGGCCCAAAGTCAATTAGATAAAATAAGAATTCGTGCACAAAAGGAAGCTGTATTTATCCGACGAGATGATAGTCAAGTGGAAGCAGGGATGGCTCTTGATGGCCAAATCGAAAAAATCAAGCTGCGATATAAAGGTGATTGGCTTGACCACATTTTAGGACCTCAACCCTCTTATCGTATAGACTGTAAATCTGATAAACTATGGCAGGGATTGCAGACATTTTCTATCCAACACCCGAAGACACGCGGTTACATGCGCGAGTGGGTTTATCATGATTTGTTGCAATATGTCGATGTATTAAGTCCACGATACGATTTTATACAGGTACAAATCAACAATGGAGATAAAAAAGTATATGCAATAGAAGAGCACTTTACGAAGTTTTTGGTAGAAAGTCAGAAAAGACGTGAAGGCCCAATCATCAAATTGGCCGAAGATTATTTTTGGGCTGGTGTTTCTCGTCACTGGGGAGAAGGAGGAACCCTAGCTCCACCAAACAATAAAGAACGCGCCTATTGGAACAGCCGTATCGAGCCCTTCAAATTAGGTCGCACCTCGAAGGATTCCGTTTTAAATAAACAATTTGAAATCGCGCAGTCACTCTTATATCAATATAAGTATGGACTCACATCAACCGATAAAATTTTTGACATAGACAAGTTGGCCCGTTTCATGGCCATTTCCGAAATATGCATGGCTCACCATTCACTAACCTGGCACAATCAACGTTTCTATTATAATCCTGTAATCAGTTTACTCGAGCCTATTGGGTTTGATTGTTCGGTTGTTGGAGATCAAGTAAATCCGTTTGAAAAAAACCTCTACCTTGAAAAAGTCTACTTTGATGAATCAATTTCCACTGAACCCATAAATCGTATATTTTACGACGAATCTTTTTTAGGATTGTTTTTTAATTATCTTAAGACCTATGCAAATGAGGATTTTATTGAGTCGTACATTGCTCTTCGATCTAACTCAATTAATAAAAGAAACGACTTTATTAAATTAGACGAACCAACCTATAATTATAATGTCGAAGAGATACGCGAGCGTGCAAAAAAAATACGCATAACGCTGGAGCCATTTGATGACGCCATTATTGCGTATGCTTCTCCTCTAGGTATAGACAGTCAATCCGTCGAGCTTCAAAACACTCATTCGCTACCTGTGGTTGTTACGTATGATTCACGCGGTGCGACATTTCGAAAATTGGTTGCTCCTCAACGCGTAGGTCAAGTTCCAAACAATACCATTATCCATATTCCTAAATTTATTAAGAAGCTAAGTTATCATTTGCCTGGCAGCACAGAGTTTCATGAAATCGATATTTGGCCTTGGCAATCACCTCAAAACAAAACACCACGAGGAGAAATATTGACACGTAATTCACTACAAGATACTTCATTGTTCTCGGTAAACGGAAATGAAGCAACCATGCGAAGTGGAAATCTCCAAATAAATTCGACAATAGTCATTCCATCAGGATACACCATTTTTATTAATCCTGGTACAAATATAACTTTCGTCGGAGGTGGAAAAATAATTTCACACTCTTCCATACAGGCAAAGGGAAGCGCATCTCTACCTATTTATTTTAAAGGGGACGGAAGCAATGGGAGCATTGCCATATTACAAGCAGGGGAGACAACCGTATTTCGTCATGTGATATTTGACAACTTAAATACTATGTATGAATCCGGATGGAAGTTGACAGGAGCTGTCACGCTTTATGAAAGCGATGGACAAATCAGCCACTGCAAATTTATTAACAATACCTGTGAAGACGCATTAAATATAATTCGATCGACTTTCGATGTTTCCAGCTCGGAGTTTGCAAATACATTTAGCGATGCATTTGATGCCGATTTCTGCCAAGGTATAGTAAGTAATTCGACTTTTATTAATACGGGTAATGATGCAGTTGACTTTTCGACCAGTATCGTCACACTAAACAATTGTACGATGCGAAACATTGGAGACAAGGCCGTCAGTGCTGGTGAACAGGCAACCATTGAAGCAAATGAAATTAATGTTGAAACAGCAATTACCGCCTTTGCATCTAAAGATAAATCTAAATTGACATTACGCGATGTTCAACTGAGTGACTGTAATACGGGTTTTGCAGCTTATCAGAAAAAGCCTGAATTTGGACCCGCGACAATAATTTTGAAAAGCTACAGTGAAACTAACGTTAAAAAACTATTTATGATCGAAAATGGATCGATTTTGCAAAACGACAGCCATGCTCAGTGATTTTCGATATGAAATGAAGTATGAAATTGAAATGGATATTTCATATGCTGTCCGATCAATTATTCTAAACCATCCAGCTCAATTTTCTCAACCTTTTCCAGATCGTTGGGTAAACAATATTTATTTTGACACGATTAGTTTCGATACATGTCAGCACAATCTTGACGGCATTTCGAATCGCCAAAAATACAGACTCAGATGGTATGGCGATGAACAACCAATTACCAATCCAAAGTTTGAAATAAAAATAAAGGATAACGCCTTAGGTCGAAAAAGAACTGTACCTGTACCAGACGCGACATTTGCGACGATACAAAAATATCTAGTCGAAGAATCTCAACTTCCATATTATGCACAACCGGTAATACGCAATCGTTATTTGCGCTCGTACTTTTTATCTGCCGATAGAATGTTTCGAATCACGGTGGATCGAGATATGTCTTATGCACGGATAATAGATCGTCAACGCCCTCTATTGGGATATAGCCTGCACAGTGACAAGGTAATCGTCGAGCTTAAATTTGATAAGGAAAACTTAGCCGATCACAAAGAAATTACGCGATACCTGCCCTTTAGGCAAACCAAGCATTCAAAGTACGTCTCAGCTGTTTTGAACACGTGGTCATACGTTTAATCGATCCGACCCCTCCGACCCAAGCTATGGAAACCGAAAATCAAATCAGTTTCATTGAACTCTCTCCCGGTTAGGCATCTTTCAACGGATTAACCGACTTCGTGGTGATGGGATGGTTGCACTCTACGTATCCATCTGTCCAGGTCCTCATTCCTAAGCCTGGCATTCACCAGTTGCGCAAGACTATCTTCGTTGCATAAAATACGTGTTGTACATTGTCGGTTATCCTTATACTTGCAGGCTAATTGAAGAAGAGTTGACCATAACATCAAGCGAATATCTGGACATAGTCGTTCCTTGTTTTAATCCACAGTCTGGCTGGGACAAGATTCTAGTTGAACAATTTTTGTCATTACAACAAGCTTTACCTTCAACTAAATTAAGATGCATCCTTGTCAATGATGGGTCAACAAAAGGTGTCGACGCCGTACACATAGCGGTTTTAAAAGAGTCGATTGAATTCTTTAAGTATATTTCCTATGACAAAAACAGGGGAAAAGGATATGCCATCCGCGCGGGCATAAAGGAAGCCAGCAGTCAAATTGTGGCTTTCACGGACATAGATTTTCCATACAAAATCTCATGTTTTAAGGAAATGATTGTCCGTATTGAGCAGGGCGCCGATCTAGCTATTGGTTACCGCACCAATTCTTACTATAAGAAGATCTCCACATCCCGTAAACTTTTGTCTATTGGCTTGCGATCCATCATGAAGTTCTTTTTGCAAATCCCAGTTACGGATACGCAAAGTGGTCTAAAAGTATTCAATCAAAACGCTACGAAAGTAGTGCTGGATTGCAAGATTGACCGATACTTGTTTGATATGGAATTGGTAAAACTCGTCGCCCGCCGACGCCTTCACATTGATACGGTAAAACTCGAGTTGAGACCTGGTGTTATACTGGAACCCATGTCGCTTAGGATCGTTTTTACGGAATTTAAGAACTTACTTTTTTTGATTTTTAGAAGGTGAAGAGGACTAGACTTTACATGGGGCTGACTGCATTCGTATCAATTATGCTATTGGTAGCCTTTTATGGAAAAATTTTATTGAGTCCGAATGATTTTCTATTTTATTCGCACGGCGATGGGTTAAAAAATTATTATACAGTCGGTTATTATGCAATGTACGATGGCGACTTTCAAGTTACCGGTACACATTATCCATATGGTGAATTAAATATTTATACCGATAACCAACCTATTATCTCGCATATTCTGTATTTGGTCAACGCGTATTTTATTGATATATCAGATCATATTGTTGGAATATTGAATTATCTGATGCTTTTGTCCATTTTGCTAACATCTCTATTTGTTTTTAAAATTCTCAAACATTTAAATAGCGAAGACATATTTGCTATGGTCTTTAGCATTCTCATTGCCTTTTTATCACCACAAATACTTCGATTTGAAGGGCACTATAGTCTGTCCTATGCTGCATTTATCCCATGGGTCATGTTTCTCATGATTAAAATTCTGGATACTAGGCGCAACATCTCTGCCTGGGCTATTGCCTTATTTGCATCATTACTTTTTCAATCCTTTGTGCATACCTACTATTTATTCATTCATATTTGTTTTGGTGGCGCTGTTTTATTTGTCTTGTTTTTTTCCAACTTTCCTAACAAATGGAAAAGATGGTTATCCATTTGCTGGCCGTTAGTCGCAACAACCATGCTGTTTCTTGTGTACAATATGACATATGATACTGTGCCAGACAGGCCCGCATCGCCTTGGGGTATATCACATTACGTCGTAAAATGGCAGGGAACGTTCTTACCCAACCACGGATTTTTTGCTGATCTATTCCGATCAATTTACGGTGACTACAATGTTCAATTCGAATCACAGGGACACATCGGTGTTATCGCAAGTCTACTTCTGGCCTGCTCTATCATCTATTACTTCAGACGCAGGTGGAACGTTCAGAAAAGTTTACTTACGTTCTTTATTGCTTCCGTTGGCGTGTGGATTTTCGGCACAAATTGGCTCAATGAAATTACAAATTATGCGCTTTACGACATATTTCCAAAGTTCCGACAATTCAGAGGATTAGGAAGACTTTCTTGGGTATTTTATTATGCTACTACAATACTCATCGCCATCTTCATTTCACGCGTATGGGCGCCCAAGAAAAGGGTTCAATTAATACTGATAATTTTCGCGATTGGTATTTGGTTGATTGAGGTTTTTAGCTACAATGCAACATCCGCCTCTCGACTGCATCCGAATAATCATCGACTAGACAAGGACAAAAACCAAATTGTCGAACATTTGAATTCCATCGGCATTGACACTACTAAATATCAAAGCATTTTATTACTTCCTTATTACTTTGTTGGAAATGAAAAGTTTGCGATGCAGCGTCAGATAAATGGTATGTGGGACGCCATGGGCGTTTCGTATTTAACAGGCATTCCCCTGATCAATCATCTTGGATCTCGAACCTCGGTTAAACAATCCATGACTCAATTCCAATTGTTTAAGGATTCCATAATCTTAAAGCAAGTCGTCCCAGATCTTAATGAAAAGGATATTTTACTCATGGTGGACAAAAGTAATATTAATCATGGGGAGGGCTTCTTATTACACTCGTCCGCCCATTTATCATCATTTGGCATTTTTGATTTTTACGCATTGCCGGTTAAAAAATTAGACGAGGCAAATCAAGCCATATTGGCACATTATCATCAAATAACAGACAGCTTAATCCAACATCGAGGATTGCATATTTTGCCCATAGACTCAGTAGCCATCATTTCGCATGAAACGTATGACGAAGAATCCATCGGTCCACCATTATTCGGAAATGGGGGTATGCGCTTTCTAAAAGGAGAACACATCCCTTTTTATATCGGCTCAGGTCGAAAAAATGTGAAAATCAGATTGTGGCTTCATGTCGATCATGAAGTGATGGGCATGCCGAACATCATTGTCAAATGGGTACGAGAAGATAATTCACTCATTTCTATGGCTCAACTTAATTATCAAGAAGACCCATATATTTTCAATGATTGGCTCATGCTGGATATTGATATTCCGCATGATGAAGAAATTCGAAAGTGCCTATTTTATTCAGATAATATGGACATTGAAGTTGACCATTTGCTAATTTATGAGTCCGGCGTTGAAACCTATCAAGTGGTCGATGACAGTATTTTGCTGCAGAATAATGTGCCTGTTCATATAGTAAATTAAGCTATTTACTCATCAAAACACCACTTCACATTTTATGTCGGTAATAGGTGTTCAATGTTCGAACAATAAATTAATTTCGAAAGATTTGAAGAATTTCCCGTCGCACGGCATTGTTAGTGGTATCAACCCGAAATTGCGTGATTTATATATACAAAAAATATGTGAACTTACATGACGCTTATTCCGAAGAAGGTAGTAATTCATAAATAAACACATTATCGCGTTGTGCTAGCAACTTCTTTGGCAAGGCTGCCACTGAAGTGTAACGCGTGCGATCTTCGCCAATGACGAACAAATATTTCACGCCTGCATCTCGCCAGATTTCGAATTTTTTATCGACACGATCAGGCTTTGATAGCTTTCCGGTCCACCCCTTGTTATTCATTAAATAAAGTGAAATGCAGTGCGATGGATCTCCTTCGACTATCACTTTATCAGAAGCTTTTATTCCCAGATCTCGAATAAAGGGTGTAATATCTTCGAAAGTATTGTACATGTCATCATACGGAAAATTTTCATATCGGTCCTTATGTCGTCGATCGACACTACCTAAAGACAGAATAATAATAATTGCTAAAAAAATGTACGCAGCAACTGACTTCTTATATTTATCATTTAACCATTTAGTCAAATAAATGAATGACAGCGGGAAAAAGCCAATCAAATGTATCAAATAATAGTCGTGATCCTTTAATGCCAGAAAGAAAGCTATAATGTAGACGATTGACGCTAGTAGATAAAGCGTGAGTACATGAGACCAAAATCTATTTTTTTCAAGCCACGAAATACAAAGTGAAAGAAATCCCATAAAAAATATACCTGGATATATTATATCACGCTTCCACCCCCAATCCGAAGTAAGCCTACGCCAGGTATATTGTTTCAAATCATCACTCAACAACCAAATTGGATCCCAATCCAAACTAAAATAGTAGTTTCCATGAGCATCTTGATATGCTTGAGCCAAAAATATCCAACCTACGGCCAGAACAAAAGGAATTAGCAAATACAAACCTTCAACACGCGAAATAGAAAACAGAGGTTTGTCACGATATTTCACTTTAAAAAATCGCTCCAAAATAAAAAGCGAAATGATTATCCCCGTCGATAACAATGCCGTTATTTTCAACAAGGAAGCAAGCGACGCAAAAATTATAAAATATGTGAGAGAGCGCTTTTTTCCATGAATAAAATAGCGATACATATGATACCAGGATATAAAAGCAAGTCCCAAAGCGGGGGCATTTGGTAAAAAACTATAGGCATAGAAAATTACGATAACAGACGAGCAAGCGGTTAACAAAACAATGGATGCATAAAATCTGTCCTCCACATATGCTAAAGACAATCTAAATAGATAAAAAAGTCCTATGGCATAGATCATAAAATTAAATACTCTAAAAAGTCCTTCCTGGACGCCGAAAAGTGCATATAGCCTAGAAACACAATAATAAATGACTGGAATTTCACCCATTGCTTTCCCATCGTGATTTTTACCCATCAGGTGATGTGTTCTGGGTGTAATCAACGAGGCATCTTCATCTTGATAGTAGTTCAACGCCAAAGAGGCACAATCTGTCTGTCGCCAGTTATGCGGACCTTGCGGGCGCTTCGAATAGATTTCATCAAAATCAAAGGAGAACACTATCAAGCCCAGAAGTCCAAAAAAAATAAGCCAGTCGTAATATTTCATCGTGGACGCCATTAGCGGCACAAGTTCAGCATTTGTATTGAGTTGACGTAATCAATAACCAACAATGTAACTATGTGCCTTGTCAAGCCTAAAACCTTCAATCAAAGGGCGGGAATAAACCACGTACGATTTCACTAAAGCGTGCCCAATTCCAATTGACGCCGTCCCAGGGAGACCGATAGGCATGCGTAAGCCCAAGACTATAGTAGGCCATCAGGGTTAGGAGTAAGTAAAAAATGAAACGTGTAACCCAGTCACTCTTATTCACATTTCCTACAACCCAAACAAGCGGAAGGATAAGAATTGTATAGAATTCAACATAACAGCGGTGTCCATAGGCGCCACCAAACCACCACGCCCACCAGCTACCAAAGATCCAGGTAATGATGAAAAAAACAAGAAGGATTAAACGACAGTTATTGATTCTTACCGAAAAATTTCGGAGTAGTCCATAAAAACTAATCAGAATGATTGGGCTGTACAGAAAAAGGCCATTTTGTACATCGACTAACACACGTAATATTTTTGGCTTCATCCAATAGACAAAACCCTCATCCTTGTACGAATAAACGGCGATCTCACTCCGTACCTATAAATTTAATTAAACACTTCTATCTTGACTAAATCGTAGACAACCAAATTTTCAACGGCGCCGTTATGAATTTGAAAGGTAACTTTATCGAACAAAGTCGAAGGACATTTTACGTCGAGGAAAATTTGCTTCGTTTCGCCACCAGCTAGCAATCGGTGATATCGAATTTGGCGTTTCTTGACCTCATGTATGCCATTATAGAATGCGATTGCCATCGTCCCCATATTCCATTTCCCATACACGGGATATTCTGTTTTAAAATGAACCATACCTCTGACCCATTTCGCCTGTCCAGTTTCCAATTGCGCACCATATTCCGGACTCTGAGGGTCAAGACTGGAAAGACAAGGACTATTACTCCCTTGTATAGCAGGAATATGACAGCGTGGAACATCGACCGATTCAAAGTCATTTTCATAAATAACTTGGACATCTTCGCGGTCACTGCGGTGATATTCATCTGTGTCAAGTAATTTCAAATCATCAGGGTTTTTTTCATATCGCCCTAGTACTTTCCAAAAATATGGACGCGTCATTTGCCCAACGTATACAAGCCCACCGCGATGTACTTGATGGGTTAACCACATGGAATAATAAACGCATATTGTTAACAAGAAATAAAATATATATTTTACTTGCCGCGTGTTTATTATAGTGGTTATTAACGCTGCGAAAGGAAACGCGAAAAGTGGATAATATTGAATAAGTGCACGCTGACCCAAACTACCTCCATACCACCAGGTTTGCCAGGAAAAAACAATATAGGATGCCAAAACAGAGAAAATGACTATCACAGGAAATAACTTTTTGTGGTATTTATAAAGTTGATAAAATCCAACCAGCGATAAGATCATAATGGGTGAATAAACCAACCACCCAGCCCGAACACTTATCAGACAATCTTCAACGTGCGGACTTAGCCAATTAAAACCTTCTTCTCCATAACTATAAATGAGCCATTCTCCACTAATATGTTTCCAATATATCATCTGTAGGCTCGAAACCATTGCGGCTACCACTCCTATTACAGCAAAGTACTTAATATGTTTCCTAATAAACGCGAGGCGGTTTCGAGTGCCAGCTTTCATAGGTAAGCTCAGGCCCCAAAGCAGTGGAATAAGCACGCTAATAATTTCGGTAGGTCTAGTAAGCGTCGCCAATCCAACCAGTGCACCTATGGCAAAAGCCCAATGAAATCTTGGTCGATTATTAAATCGTATTGTGCAAAAAATCAAGACCGCATAAAGCGCAAATAAATTATTGTGCGTCATTGCTCCAGTAATGGAAGCGTATTCAAAATAATTCGTAGCTAAACAAACGCTAACAATTGTCAAGGCGCTTATTTTATCCGTGAAGAAGTTTAGCAGAATCGATCTAAAAAACAACAACCCAATCAATGCAAAAAACAATATCTCAATTTCAATTGCAAATTGATATGGAAGCGAAAATCCGTCTGCGGGATAACTAGACTGTTTTGCATATTGGTGTGCGATTAAGAAAAAGGGTGAGTACATGACAGCTTGGCCAATAGTGTATTTCATTGCGCGATTTCCATTTGGCAAATTCAGGACCAATTCGCTTCCCGGAGTAAATCGATATTTTTCATTCAACGATTCAAGGTAACCTACCTTCTTTAAGTCGCTATAGATGAAATGCGCCGGTAAGTACTGATAATACCCAGCCACATCCCAGGTTATCACTTGTTCATTTCCTTCCCCATATTTTGGATAATAAATAAACGTGGCAATAAATATAAATATGAAAACAAGTAGAGCAGCGAAAAGTGAAAGGTTATTTTTCATCGGCTCTGACCATCACTTAAATAAATTATACCTCAATATGCAGAAGAGCGCTCGAAATCCATCTTTCCAATTAATTTTTTTTCCTTCGGCATACGTCCTTCCTGAGTATGAAATACCAACTTCATAAATTCGTATTTCCGGAATCTTTGAAATTTTTGCGGTGACTTCCGGTTCGAAACCAAAGCGTTTTTCCTTCAACGCAAGTCCTTTTATAATGTCGGCCCTGAACAATTTATAACATGTTTCCATATCGGTCAGATTGATATTAGAAAACATGTTTGACATCCATGTCAGAAATTTATTGCCTACCGAATGCCAGTAATACAGGACACGATGCGGCTCACCTCCCATAAAACGAGAGCCATAGACCACATCAGCTTTACCTTCAAGGATGGGTTTCAATAATTTTGCGTGCTCACGCGGATCATATTCAAGGTCTGCATCCTGAATAATAATGTAATCTCCCTTCGCCTGAGCAATTCCTGTATGAAGGGCAGCGCCCTTGCCCTTATTCACCTGATGGCTATAAAAGCTCATCTGTACGTCCGGGTGTTCAGCCATGTATTTTTCTATAACAACGACAGAATTATCAGAAGAACAGTCATTTACCAGCACCAATTCCTTAGTGATGGTCTCTTGCACAGGAGCCTCAATCACGCGATCTAGAAGGGTGGTAATTGTGCGCTCCTCGTTATAAACTGGAATTATAATTGATAATAATGGCATTCGCGTCTTTTCTATTGACGAGTGAAATTAGGAAATAGTTGGGAGTCAAAACACACTAAAATATTACAACATGTGCTGTTTTGAACACCGCAGCAGGATGAGGAACAATGGGCCAATGATGCTTACTAAAAATTCAAGTGTGATCCCGTACGCGTTTATACACGTTGTACCCCAAAAAAATATTGATTAACAGTATAAAAATTGCTCCCAGCATTAGCGGTTCGGAAATCTCTTGTATGACAAAAAAGTCGTATAGTCCGTGCAACAAAAAAGCCAGCAGCAGCCCCTGGATATAAGGAATTATTTTTTTCCTTGATGGAAATTCCATTGTAACAAAATATGCCAGAATTAAAGCAAAACATGCATGAGCCGGCACAGCTGTAACGGATCGAAATAAAGCCACCTCCCAGCCTTTGGAATAACTGTATAACACATTTTCAACCCCAGCAAATCCCATTGCAATCAATAAAGAAATGGCCAATAAGTCCATGGGTTCATCAATTGGCACTATATAATTGGACAACCAAAGCATAAGTCCCTTAAATAGTTCTTCTACCAGGGAAACCACTAGAAAAGCTACAATTACAGCATGATACCAGACATCCATGCGCAAGTCCAAGTTATAGGAGGCGCTTTGCTGGATGTAGAACGCAGGCAGGGCGGCTATTACACCAAGCATTACGGCAAGAATGGCCTTACTCGATAGAAGGCGTGTTTTTTTATACAATGTTCGATAGCCGAGTACGCCAATTACTATGGCCGGTAGTAGTCCGGCTGCAAAAATTGCTGTTTTGTCCATAACAGCATAAAGATAGTCGTAAGATCAAATCGACATTTAGAGTATAATGAAATTTCTATCAGTTGCCTGCAAACGGCAAAATTTTAAGCCGTTCATCGTTAAATTTTTTATCGAATTGCCCACACTGGACTGTAAAATTTGCCTCGATCAGCTCAAAACTCGGGTATTTTCGGCGAATCATGAAAACCCCAACATACTCTTTATAAAAAATAACAATTGAAAAGATGTACTTCGGCGATCAGGCGGTAAATTAGCTAAACAGATGTCTGAAGAGGAAGAAATAGACATATCGCCCCAGCAAACGTATGAGGAGCTCGAAAATGAGCTGAATCTCAAGCAATTACAGTTGAAAAGCTTGTTGGCTATCACGCAAGCAATCAATGACAACGTCTCGGCTGACGGACTCTTCAACATGTATAAGACGTTTATCAATTGGGATATGCGCGTTGATCGCATGGTCTTCTTTGTTCGGGAAGGAGAACATTGGATCTGTCCAGCAAGCATAAATGTAGATTACGACATGACAGGATATGGGCTTATAGAGCGACTGTCAAAATACACGCGACTGCAGACGATAAAACAGGAAGATCAAGATCCTATTCTAAGTGATTTTGATATCGTCATTCCGGTTATGCATAAAGAAACTCCACTGTCATATACACTTATAGGTGGATTTCAAGAAGAAGCGGATATTTTCAACAAAGTCCAATTTATTCAAACGATCACCAACGTGATCACCGTAGCAATCGAAAATAAACGATTGTTCAAGGAACAGCTCAAGCAGGAACGTGTTAATCGTACCATGCAACTCGCCACAGAAGTGCAACAAATGTTTATTCCCGATAAACTGCCGAAAGAAATAAATTATCAGCTGGATAGCATCTACAAACCCCACTTTAATATAGGTGGTGATTATTTTGATTATTTTCAATTAAATCATCACGAATTCATTTTCTGCATCGCTGATGTATCTGGAAAAGGTGTGGGTGCGGCGATGCTTATGGCAAATTTTCAGGCCTTGCTGCATAATATGGTAAATAAATATGAATCCCTTGATGAACTTGTTGGCGAGCTCAATCATGCTGTGTACACACTTACCAAGAGTGATAAGTTTATTACATTTTTTATTGCCAAAGTGAACACCGACTCAAGGTCCGTGTCGTATGTAAATGCGGGGCACTGTCCGGTACTTTATACACATGCTGATGGGCAGGAATTTTGGTATTCGGGGTGCACGGTACTAGGGGCGGTGAATAATTTAAATGGTATCGAATGTGGAAATTTCAATTATTCACCAGGTGCTATTATCATGGCGTATACAGATGGTCTAACAGAACTAGAAAATTCCGATGGTGAATTTTTTGACGAAGATCACCTCTGGGCCTTTGGTTTTACCTATCATGATTTGACAGCGGAAAAATTTAATCAAATGTTACTCTCCCGTCTCGATAATTTCAGGGGTGATATTGCGTACAAAGATGACATTGCTGTAATTACGTGTAAACTTACGTAGTCTAAGTTATTCGTTAAACCATGTCTGTTGGGCAGTATCTATTAATAAAAATAATTAGCTCGAAATTTAAGCTTCAGTTTTATTTCAAACACATTGTGGAAGCCGCCATTGTTGAGATAGGTCTTTTGTCAATCTTAGGGATTTTATTAAATTTTGAACTAGAACCACATAGTTCGTACCGTAGCTTTACGGTTAGCATTTGATATCAAACACATCCCGTAAGGTTTGCCGTTGAATTTTCTCTCAAGCCCTATGGGTTTGCCTATCCGGAAAATATTATTTCGGCCTACATATACCACCCAAAATACCTGTTTCAAAACTCCCTTGAAACCCCTAAGGTTGAGCATTCGTATTATTCAACATTTACACTTAATTATGAAATATAAAAATCAGTCGCCATTATGGATTTCTTGCATTGGCGACAAAAGCCATATCGCTTTCTCAAAGGGTTTTTTTGATCTTTTGGGTCAAAAAAGTCCATCATGGCTTACACACTCATCGCATCCTCACCTAAAACTTGTTTCAGGTTTTTAATCAAATAATCAATATCTTCTTCTTGAATACATAGCGGCGGTTTAATTTTGATGACATTATTCCTTGGGCCATCTACACTCATTAATATACCTCTAGATCGCATTCGATTCACCAAATACCTTGCCTCCCGCGCTGCCGATGTTTTTGTGTTTCTATTTTTAACAAGCTCTATTCCTAAAAATAGTCCATGTCCTCGAATATCACCAACAATTTGAAATTCATCTTTTAGCTTCTTTAGCTTCGAATACAATAATGCTCCAATTTCCAAAGCATTATTTTGTAATTCTTCTTTTTCGATTACGTCTAAGACGTTACTTCCAACTGCACAAGAGACTGGGTTTCCACTGAATGTATTAAAATATTCCATACCATTCGCAAAGGCATCAGCTACAGCGCGTGTTGTGACAACTGCACCTACCGGATGTCCATTCCCAATGGGCTTTCCAAGGGTAACTATATCGGGGACAACATGTTGTAATTCAAATCCCCAAAAACATTGTCCGACACGACCAAATCCAACTTGTACTTCATCCGCAATACATAATCCACCCGCGGCTCGAACAGCTTTATATATGGTATTTAAATAATTATCAGGAAGCACTATTTGACCCGCGCAACTCAGTATCGACTCGCCAATGAATCCACCAACTGCATGACCCTTGTTCGCAAAATAATTTAATGCCTTATGTACGTAATGCGCATACTTTTCACCGGCATTTTCTTCACTAGCATGAAGCCCCGCGTAAATATCAGGACATGGAAGAACTTGACAATTTTCAGGAGCACCGAAACCACCGACGCCATCAAATTTATAGCTACTGATATCAATTGCCCCTGTGGTATTACCGTGATAGCCAGACTCGAGCACTATCATATTTTTTGAATTCGTGGCTGCTTCTACCATCCGCAATGCCAATTCATTCGCCTCGCTTCCAGAATTCGTAAAATATACGACGCAAAGTTCGGGAGGAAATTTTCTTAATAATTTATCAGCATAATAAGTAATATTATTATGTATATATCGTGTATTTGTATTTAGGACTGCCGCCTGTTCCTGTAAGCATGCTACAATATCCGGATGTTCATGACCCACATGTGCAACATTGTTAACCGTATCGAGGTATCTTCGTCCGTCAAGATCAAACAAATACTGTTTATACCCTCTAACGATTTGCAATGGATCTTCATATGAAACACTTAAATTTTGACCTAATAATTTCTTACGTAATTTTAATAAGTTGCTTTGGTCAATCTGATTATTTGATTTAATATCAAAGTCGAAAAAACATGTAGGATCGGGGCAAATGGCCTGATATGCTTCTGCATTTCGCGGGAATGACACACCGGGAAAATCCTCTCTATTTCCAAGCATATCGAGTATTATCTGGATATGCACATGTGGCGGCCATGCGCCATTTTCTTTTGTGTCTCCTATTTCGCCAATCTTATCTCCTCCCCCTACTTCATCACCGGTACACCAATGTTGAATCGATGTCCATCGCAAGTGACCATATAATGTATAAAAAGTCAATTCAGGTGTTACTTTGTGCTCAAGTATTAACGTGGGGCCATAATTTTTATACCCCCTATTATTTGCTACTGAGCACACCACCCCTTTTAATGGTGCATATACAGCCGTACCCGATTGATTCCACACATCCATACCAAGGTGGACCGTCCTCCATTCCTGGCCGTTGTTTCCTTCAAGTGCATATTCTTCAGTCGTATAAATCGGTCTAACTTCTCCGTAACCACCTATTGCCACATCACACTTATTGTCCTCTAATAATCTATTTATTCGCCTCTCGAACAAATTAACATCTAAATAATTAATAGAATTACCGAGTTGTGTACTTCCAACACTCAAGTCCAACGAAAGCGTTCTGGAGCGATCCAACGACATTATTGCATGTAAATTCGGCCCACTTGCAATCCAATCCTCAAAGCGAATCTTTGGCAATATTTTGAATCCACAATCAGTACGAAATACATATCGGATAAAATTTGATGGAATTTCTATCAATTTATTTAATACATTCCATGCGTCCGTTTCACTAATTGTTAAATATTTGTTTTCCGGAAAATGTCTTTTATTATATGCGGCTGATGTCACCGTAATTAACAAGCGAGCAGTAATAAGTGAAGGCAGAACATCAATTTCATTTTCTTCAATTGGAAATACTTCATGAAAACCACGAACTACATCACGTATTGCCGATAGTGGATCATGGCAACCCATCCCGGCATAAGCACAGGCAATAGCCAATTCGTTGATCGTCTCACAATATAAGATATCACCAAAATCAATCAATCCTGTAATGCCAGGATCAATGGAATCAGTTGAAATGATAATATTTTGTTCATGGGCGTCATTGTAATTGATGCTCTTGCGCAACTGGGATAATACTGGTAGGGTGTTTTTTTCGAAATCTTCCCAGATCTCATTCGCCAAGACTTGTTCCTCCTTCGATAAATAAGAAAGAAAAGCGCGAGAATCGAGTGTATTACTAGGATTCCACTTATACTTAAAATGTAGTGATGCACGCTCAAAATTTTGAAGATATTTTGATAGATTACCACATAAGCGTCCCCATTCTTTCAACAAGCGCGAAGATCGTGGATTGGCACTTTTCATTAATCGGCCAGGCACATATTTTTGAAGACGCAGTGTCCAACCTTCACGTAAAAGGATAAAACCCTGCCCATTTAATGAGGTGATCGATTCTGGAAGCGTGTATGGGAATTTGTTTTCTACCAAATACTCAACACAAGCAAGTTGCGCAGCAATAATTTCTGGTTTCACTGGCGAACTTAATTTACATACACAAAGACCTTTGTCATCTTGTGGTTTAAATAAATAATTATCATCAGATTCGCCAGGCAACTTCAACAATTCCCCAGTAAGATTGTAATTAAGCTTTATGAATTCGCTTACTTCCTGTATGCTAAACATAGTTCATTTTATCACCTCAGTTACCAAATCGTGATAAATCTACATAATCAAGATCATTTAAGATGACGAAGACAGATTCCTTTACTATACGAAATGCACATGAGGACGAGTTCGCCTCTATTGGCAAGCTACTCGTATCTGTTTATACTCGACTTGACGGATTTCCTACTATCAATGAGCAACCAAAGTATTATTCAATGTTGGCCAACATCGGTGACATCACCCGATTTCCAGGTGTTGAAATTCTCGTTGCCGTTACAGAGTCACATCACATAGCGGGAGCTGTAGTTTACTTCGGAGACATGCAGTACTATGGTTCAGGTGGTGCAGCGACAAAAGAACGAAATGCGGCGGGATTTCGATTGCTAGGTGTAAGGCCAGAAAATCGCGGGCTTGGAATTGGAAAAGCCCTGTCAGAAGCTTGTATAGAAAAGGCTAGACTCGGACATGTCAATCAAGTCATTATTCATTCAACACAAGCCATGCGTGTCGCTTGGAAAATGTATTGGCGGCTTGGCTTCCGTCGATCGACAGACCTCGATTTTATGCAGGAAGATTTAGCGGTTTATGGTTTTCGTTTAGATTTAAATGAGTAAATAATTTGATTGGTGATTATTGCCAAACAAGCCCACTTTAGTAAATACTAGCGGTTACAACTTTGACCTTTTATCCTATGTGATTTTTTCAATAGCCTTATTACATCAATTTATACGTTGATCTCATTTCATCCTCCTTGAATGCCATTGGAGTCTTACATTTACCGAATGTCTTCGTTAGGAATCATTGTCCTTCACTGGAACAACCGACACGATGTTGAACGTTTACTTTCAACTATCCGCAACTGGGAATTGTCCGATGCTGAATTGTATCTAGTTGACAATAGTCGGGACTTCACTTGGACGAATGACAGCGGCTTTTTCAATTGGTTGACGCCAGATGAAAACTTAGGATTTGCCGGCGGTTGTAATTTGGGCATTACAAAGGCCCTTGAAGACGGATGTACGTCTTTTATGCTCTTGAATGCTGATATTATTATCAGTGCTGAAAATATTATTGAACTACGGCAATATTTACAACGTGAACATTTGGCGGTTACGGCTCCGGTCTTAAAAGAAAAAAAGCAAGGCAACGTCTATTTTCATTATGGAGGAAGGCATCCGCTTAAATACGATCAAACCAGAATAATTAGCCACCAACCGAATGGCTCCTCGATTCAACCTGACTATCTACCTGGCACCGTTTTGCTCATTGCGAAAGCTGCATGGGAAGCAAATGGACCGTTCGATGAGGAATATTTTTTTAGCGGAGAAGTCGCAGACTGGTTTCTTCGATTACATTCACTAGACTTGAAATATCAAATTCACCCGGATGTAATTGTCGAACATCAACAAGACTTGAATTCATCTTATCGTCAAGAAAACTATGTATATTATACCTTGCGAAACCGCTTCTTATTTATTAAAAAGTTTGGAGATGATGAATCGATCAGTTTGATAAAAAAATGGACTAAGAAGTTGCGCCGTCAATTAATTGGCACCGTATTTACTATGGACTTCGGCCGATATAAAACAATAAAACGGGCGCTTCGTGATGGCCGCGCCGGTAGTTTTGGTAGATCTATTTATTACAAATAACCATAGAATTGAAAATTGCCTACATAACGAATGTTCCTGTCCCTGAAAAATCGACCACGGATGCGCATTTTCAAGAACTACAACTATTGAAGGATACGTTTGGTGGAGATATCATCTCGGCTTTTCCGTTTTCCAAGCCCAACAGCCTAATTCCAAGATCATTGTACGGCATGAATAATGCGCGAGAATTGAAGCGGCAGGCTAAGTCAGCTGATTTAATACATGTGTTCTCACCTGTTTACTATCCCTATCGCTATCTTAAACATTTTAGGCATAATCGACTCATATATTCGACGTTGACTCCTGTGTATAATCCCACACCTTATCCATCGATTGATTCCTTCATTGTATATGACGAAAAGTCGAAGCGTTTGTTTGAAAAAAAAGGCGTTAAAAATGTCCATACATCTCCGCCATATGTTGACTTTGAAAAGACCTTAAGCGATTCCCCAAAAAAACCCTTCGTACTGTTAATGGCTTCCGCGCCCTGGGAATTACCACAATTTGAATCGAAAGGCATTTATTTACTATTGGAGGCTTTGGAGCAAATACCTTCTCTCAAAATAATTTTTATTTGGCGAAATATATTAGCCGATAAAATGCAAGAAATTATTTTTGAATCTAAATTCAGTGATCGAATAGAATTTATAAATGAAAACGTCAACATCGTCGACTATTTGCATCGATGCAATGCCGTCATTCTTCTTGCCAAATATGCTTCCCTTGTAAAATCTTATCCGCATTCTCTAATGGAAGGGCTATTGGCAGGAAAACCTGTCATCACAACTTCTGCAGTACCCATGAGTACGTACATTACAAAAAATAACTATGGCGTCGTATTAAATGACTTTTCTACCGAGGTATTGGTTCAGGAAATTACCAGCCTAATTGAAAACTATGAAGAAATTCGAAAAAACGTCCAGCTGCTTGACCCTGATTCTTTTAGCAAACAAAACTTCCTTTCGTTTTATACTACATTGTACAATATTACTCTTAAATAAATGCCGGGAATTACAAAATACATACCAAATACTCGATGAAATTATATGTGTTTTACAGGAGCACTGCATGCTCGAACACTAGTCTCTTCGAGGCATTCTTCAGTTAGATATTTTCATTCGGTAACATCCCAAAAATTCATTATCTTAGCGCTGATAGAACTACCTTAAAACACTCTAAACTTAGTAAGATGAAGAACACACTCATTTTGGCTCTGTCCATATCCGTACACATGACGATTTTCTCGCAATGTAAATTAAACTATGATGCATTGACATTAATCCATAACGATGAGTTTAATTCTGCGGAAGAGTTATTTGAACGCTGGGCTCACAGACCTAATAATGGCAGACCGGTAATCTTCGAACACGACCCAGATATGATATCAGTTGAGGATGGAAAATTAATTTTAAGAGGAGAACCAACTGGAAGTACCACTTGGCCGCTGTATAGAACAGGCTCGGTTCGGACAATAGACTATTACCCTGATGGAAATTTCGAAGACTCTGATAATATGATTTACGTTGAGGCGAAAGTTAAAATGCCACAAGGACAAGGAATAGTACCCGCATTTTGGGCAAGTACTGTTGGATTTGAGATCGATGTTTTCGAATATAATGATAATGGTGTTGAATTGTTTGGCCAAAATGTTATAAAAGACCCTGGTACACCTGAAAGCGAGGTTTGTGGAAGAATATGGAGAGACGCTGCAGGTGAATTATTCTGCCATAATCTTTCCGATGAATTTCATCGTTTCGGGGTTGCCTGGAAGCCGAGAACATCAAATTCTCAGGTTACGGATGTCACCTTCTTTCTGGATGGAAGAGAACTTTGGACTCAAACTGTTCACCAAATTCCCATTAACTCTGGCATGGGGATAAACTTGACGAATCAATTTGATGCTCATGTGCCATTTGATCTTGAAAGCAATGAGTTTGTAATTGAGTATGTGCGAATCTATGAGGTTGAAGATGACAACTTGCTTAAACTTGAAGAACCGATAATCGGGGGGAATAAGCACTGTCATGAAAGAGGTTTTTCCATGGTGGCAACTCGTACGAATCAAGTTTTCTTTCGTCATGGGGATTTTGTTGGTATGTATTACAAATCAAACCAAAACTATACTTATCAATTTGTTCACTTAACTAATAATTTTGATATATCTGAAAGAGTTACCGGTGACATCACATCTAGAACCGAGACTGGCGAAGTCGTGTATCGTGGATACGGAAATCAGTTACATAGATATTATTATCAAAACTCGGGTTGGCAACATGATATTATTTCCACTAATACGGTGTCTTTTGAAATGGGTAGTATTTCTATGGAAAAATGTGACAACATTTATTTTAAAAATTCGACTCACGATATTATATTATTGGAGGCAGACCAATTCGGAGGTTATACTGAAACTAATTTAACCAACCACCTGCCTTTTAATTATAAGGCCAAAAACGATTTAAGTTCAGGGCATCGTACATTGTACTATAAAGGACAAGACAATTTCTTACAAGCTGTGTATTTTGATTTCAGTACAAATACTTGGAAACATCAAAATATAATAAACCAATTTGGAGAGAAAATTAGAATTCGAGAAGATGCTGGATCCTTAGAGTTAGATCGAAAAACCAATAGGATCTACTTTGTAGAACTAGATGGAAATATTTCATACGTTGTTTTTGTACCTGGAAGTGGATATGAACAATATCCGGTGTTAACTAATAACTTTGGTTCATCTCCTACAAGAATTACTGTGGCTAGAGACGAAGACAACGCTATTGTATTTCATAATAGTCTGACAAATGAAATTGAAATCGTACTTGAGGACCAGATTTCAGGCACATGGGATCTCAAAGCAACTGGTGTATATTCTGCAGGATCAAACACGATATTTGGAGTAAACAATATGATACTATATAGGGATATTTCAACTGGCAATTTGAAAAACATGCTGTGGAAGCCATGTTCATCTTATGATAACTGTTCACTTCAGGCTCCATTTGAACGTAAAACAAAACCAAACACCCACCCTACGGTTAAGTTATACCCAAACCCAGTGGTTGATGAATTAGTTATAAAAGGACAGAATCTTACTGGCGCTGCGACTATTAGCATTCATAATAGTGTTGGACAGCTCGTATTGGAACAGAGGGTGCATAATTTTATTGAAGATAGAATTGATATTCAGGAGTTAACACGTGGCTTATATCTACTACACATTGAATTCGATAATGGTATTGTAGAAAAAGATATGAAGTTTATTAAAATGTAAGTTGGTTCAACAACAAACCTCCGTCAAAATAAGATGATAAAGCTTCAAAATTAATGAGAAGAGTAAATCCCCTTGGATTGTTTAAAGTACTATTCCATATTGGTTTAATAATACATTTATTTGGTTGCCAGCCGTCAAAGGATCAAGATTTTTCCTTTTTTGTTGCAGGGCATGTATATGGAACTCCGGGTGTGGATAATGATGGAGTACACCCCCCTTTTGCGGAGTATTTGAACAAAATGGGAAATGATAGTCAGTTTTCTTTCGGTGTCTTCACAGGAGACATCGTGAAAGATGCAACTTCTGATGATTGGGACGAAATAGATTTGCAGATAAAAGAACTATTTAAAAAACCGGTTTATTTTGCAGTCGGTAATCATGATGTAGTAAATCGCGAACTATATGAGTCCAGGTATGGCCAGTCCTATTTCTATCATAAGTTTAACAACAATCTATTTTTGTTCTTTGATGGAAACTTAGATCACTGGAATATAAGCGGGAGTCAATTGACCATGCTAAAAGAAGCACTTGAAAATCTCGAAGACATTGATAATATATTTATTTTCGTTCATCAAGTCATTTGGTGGCGGTGGGACAACAAGTATAGTGTTCTAAAATTTAATTCAGAAGATGGCTTCAAAGCATTTCCAAATTATTGGGACCAAATACATCCTTTATTGGATAACTTGAAAATACCTGTTTTTATATTTAGTGGTGATATTGGAGCCGCAAGTTGGTCGAGTGATTTTATGTATGACAAAGTTGGGAACGTTCATTTAATTGCTAGTGGTATGGGCGAAAATAATGGTGATAATTTCGTAGAGGTAGAAGTGAACAAAAATGATGTTCTGCTACAAATTCGATTTCTGTCCGATGGATCTTCAATCCTTTTGGACACCTTCATTGTTCAATAGCAGTCAAATTTCAAAGTAAAGGACCCCACCTTATCATACATAAAATCACTCGACCAACATAATTAATCGTAACATCTCGATAATGTATATTTACATGTATGAAAGAAGATGCCGACTACCAATTTCTTGGAAAATACTTGGGGGGCTTACGCACCTATACATTGCATAAGCGCAGCGGTGATACATTACGTACGGACGCGCCGGTAGATAACCAAGGTGAGGGGCAACATTTTTCCCCTACAGATTTATTAGCCAATGCCTTGGGAACCTGCATAGTAACTATCATGGGCATAAAGGCAAAGGCCGAAAAAATCAATATTGACGGAACTACATTTGATATAAAAAAACTAATGGCTTCTAACCCCAGACGTATAGCAGAAGTGCATATTCGTATTTTTATGCCAAATAGCGACTACTCCGAACGAGAGCGAAAAACACTAGAACGCGCAGCTCATCACTGCCCCGTAGCGAATAGTTTGCATCCAGACGTGAAGGAAGTCATAGAATTTCATTGGACGTAACATGTGGTAATGTGGTAATTGGAACATTAGAAATATAAAATCCTCAACCCTGGGGGTTTCATGAATTAATTCTTCATGCAACTGAACGCTCATTGTGTCGTTTCACTCTCCTGGATTCATAAGCGTAACGCAGGGTTTTTACATGCAACTTGAAAACATTGCTTCTCTTTACGATTCTAAAATCGCCAATCGATGTTCCTTGTTCTCCAATCAAACTCAATTTTTGCCTTTCATGATTATTCCTCATGTTGCCAAAAGAATGAGAAATTGTAGCATAAATAAAAAGAGGTAGGTTATAAAAAACGCATCGTCCCAGATGAATTAAAAACAATCAATCTATAATCTTCAAACCCCTGTATTCTTGTGCATTTTGACCCTCTATTTGATGAACTTTTCTGTCTGCCGCTTTTTCTATCTTTGTCGACCCTATTCTGCAACTTAAAAGCTTTGATTTATGCCATTTGACATTGATTTAATCAGAAGACATTACGAAACATTACGTGCACGTGTTGACCAGGTCAAATCGACTGTACGCAGGCCGTTGACCCTGTCAGAGAAGATCTTGTATACGCATTTACATGCCGAATCCCCATTACAGGAATATGGCAGGGGGAAGGACTACGTAATGTTTGCTCCCGATCGCGTTGCGATGCAGGATGCTACTGCCCAAATGGCGCTATTACAATTCATGATGGCAGGTCGAGACAAGGTCGCTGTTCCTTCTACTGTGCATTGTGATCACTTGATACAAGCAAAAACCGGTGCAGATACTGACTTGAAAGCTGCGCTGGACATAAATTCGGAAGTATACGACTTCCTCGCGTCGGTCTGCAATAAGTACGGAGCCGGGTTTTGGAAACCAGGCGCTGGTATTATTCATCAGATCGTATTGGAGAACTATGCCTTCCCCGGCGGAATGATGATAGGAACCGATTCGCACACACCAAACGGTGGAGGACTGGGAATGGTCGCCATCGGTGTTGGTGGGGCGGATGCTGTGGATGTTATGGCCGGGATGCCATGGGAGTTGAAATTCCCTAAACTTATTGGCGTAAAACTCACAGGCGAGTTAAGTGGTTGGACATCTTCGAAAGATGTCATACTCAAAGTAGCTGGCATCTTAACCGTTAAAGGTGGTACCGGTGCAATCGTCGAATACTTTGGTCCAGGCGCAACATCGTTGTCTTGTACCGGAAAAGGAACAATTTGCAATATGGGTGCGGAAATTGGTGCTACTACGTCAATTTTCGGGTACGACGAGGCCATGGCACGGTATTTACGCGCAACTGAACGATCAGAAATCGCTGAATTGGCAAATGGGGTACGTGAATATCTTACAGGAGATGAAGAATGCTATGCCAACCCGGAAAAATACTTTGATCGCGTGATCGAAATTGATCTTTCGACATTAGAGCCACATATAAACGGACCTTACACTCCCGATTTGGCTTGGCCTATCTCCAAATTCGCAGATGCCGTTGATGAAAATGACTACCCCCCTGTACTAGAAGTTGGGCTCATAGGATCATGCACAAACTCCTCGTACGAAGACATTATGCGTTCTGCTTCGCTTGCCAAGCAGGCCAAAGAGAAAGGACTGAAAGTCAAGTCCGAATTCACCGTCACGCCAGGATCGGAAATGATTCGCTACACAGTGGAACGAGACGGCCTACTTGATACATTTGAAGCCATTGGGGGTGTCGTGCTTGCAAATGCCTGCGGACCGTGCATTGGCCAGTGGGCCAGACATATGGAAGATCCAACTCGAAAAAACTCTATCATCACATCATTTAATAGAAATTTTGCTAAGCGAAATGATGGTAATAGAGCCACACATGCTTTTGTCGCATCCCCCGAGATAGTGACGGCAATGGCTATTTCAGGCAGTATGAAGTTTAATCCGCTTACAGATACGTTGACAAATGAAAATGGAGCGGAAGTTAAATTAGATCCACCAGTTGGCGTCGAACTACCACCTAAAGGCTTTGACGTTGAAGATGCTGGATTTATTCCGCCTGCGAGTGATGGCAGCGGAATTGAGGTAGTGGTGTCGCCCACGTCTGATCGGTTACAATTATTGACGCCATTTAAACCTATAACGTCTGACCAACTAAAGGGTATGCGCACCCTCATCAAGGCAAAAGGAAAATGCACTACCGATCATATTTCAATGGCCGGCCCATGGTTGAAATACCGTGGCCACCTGGAAAATATTTCAAATAACTGTTATATCGGTGCTATTAACGCCTACAATGACGAAGCGAATAAAGTGCTCAATTTTGTTACCAATGAATACATGGCTGTGCCCGACTCGGCTCGAACGTACCAGCAAGCGGGAATAGGCACGGTTGTCTTTGGTGAAGAGAATTTAGGGGAAGGCTCTTCTCGAGAGCATGCGGCCATGGAACCGCGATTTTTAGGTGTCAATGCAGTCATTGTCAAGTCTTTTGCCCGTATTCATGAAACGAACCTTAAGAAACAAGGAATGCTTGCGTTGACTTTCGCAAATCCTTCAGATTACGATTTAGTTCGTCAGGATGATGAAATCGATATTTTGGGATTAGACAGCATGGAAAGGGGAAAACCACTACAAGTTGTGCTTCGACACAGCGACGGAACACAGGATAGTTTTGATGTAAATCACACCTATAATGCTGCACAGATCGAATGGGTCCGAGCCGGGTCCGCATTGAATAAAATCAGAGAAGAACTCGCTAAATAGAAAGTACATGTCATTAAAAGAGAGATTAATGCCTGATCTTAAAACGGCCATGAAGTCGAAAGATCAGGCGAGTTTGCGCGGCATTCGCGCCATCAAAGCGGCTTTACTCCTACTGGAGACAGACGGCAGTGGGGAGGAAATTACCGAAGAAAAAGAAATAAAATTATTGCAAAAACTCATTAAGCAACGACAGGATTCTTTGGCAATTTACACGGAGCAAGGACGAGCGGATTTAGCAAAAACAGAAAAAGAAGAAATAGACGTCATTTCGAAATACTTGCCTGCGCAATTAGACGAATCTGAACTTAAATCCATTATAGAAAAAATAATTGCAGATACAGGTGCCCAGACGATGAAAGATATGGGGCGTGTAATGGGCATGGCTGGAAAAGAAATTGCAGGGCGTGCTGATAATAAATTAGTCGCGGGTCTGGTAAAACAATTACTGACTGGATAATGCCAAATAGTATTTTCATTGTGCGCATTAAATAGCGTATTTACATTAAATTGTATTCGTCTTACGTTTTCACAATAAAATATATGACAGCTTTTTGGCGCATACTTTCAGTCATTAGTCATCCACTACTTATCGTAACATACGCGATGATTTGCATGCTTGTGTCAAATCCCTTTATTTTCGGGTCAGCTGATTTGAGTGGCCAGCTTCCCTATATGGCCATTGTGTTTTTTTCCACTTTCTTTATTCCAGCTCTTGCCGTCGCTATGATGAAGGCATTAAATATGGTCAATTCATTTGAACTAAAAACCCGTAAAGAACGCGTTGGTCCGCTTTTCGCAACATGTGTATTATATGCCGCATTCTACTTCAATGTAACGCGTTCGAATACATTGCCTCCGGCATTTATCAATTTCTTATTTGGCGCGCTGATCAGTTTATTTATGTGTTTATTCATTAATTCATTTTACAAAATAAGCTTACATGCTGTTGGAATGTCCGGCCTGGTCATGGGACTCTTCATCTTCTATTTCTCAGGATCTTCTGATTCGATTACACTTGTTACAGGCACGCATACTTGGGATGTTAATTTCGTATTAATCCCTATTATTTTACTGATAATAACTGGCCTGGTTAGTTCAGGGAGATTAATCTTAAAGGCACATCAACTGGATGAAATCTTCGCGGGTTGGTTACTGGGTGTGGCGGGTCAGGTGATTTCGGCTGTGTGGTAATTCAGCCGGTATATCCAAACTTCATCTATCAATTCCTTGCGACGGAGATAAACCTGCAGTCTCCTTTTCTATCCCTTCACATAATACATCTGCATGGGGCCTTTGTTTTTTACGTCGATTTCTCCCCTGGGCTCACAATCAAAGTGATGCTTAACTAAGTCGTAGGTGGCTTGCGAAATATTCACGCGGCCGGGAGATGAATTTGACTCCATGCGCGAGGCAATATTGACCGTGTCACCCCAGATGTCGTATGCAAACTTTTTAAATCCCACTACACCGGCGACGACAGGTCCCGTATTGATTCCGATACGAATGTCGAAGGGTTTTTGAATGTGCGCCGACTCCATTTCCGATTTTGTAAAGGCAATCATGTCTAGCGCTAATTGTACGATTTTAATTGCGTGATCCTTTGTGACGAAAGGCAAACCTCCTGCACACATATAGGCATCACCGATCGTTTTTATTTTTTCCAATCCATATTTTTCCACCAATTCATCAAATTTGGAAAAATACACGTCGAGACTTTTGACTAAGTCTTCAGGAGATAGCGTGGATGAATAACTTGTAAAACCTTTGAAGTCTGCAAAGAGTACACTTACTGAATCGAAGTGCTTGGCTTCCACTTTGCCTGTTTTCTTTAATTCCGATGCCGTTTCGTCAGGCAATATATTTAATAAGAGATGATCCCCTCGTTTCTTTTCTCTTGAGATCGATCTATAGAACCAGATCAAGGCAAGTAATAAAATGGAAATCAGGCCAAGGATAATTTTCATTGTGCGGTTGACTAATTCCTTATTTTTTCTCTCCTGAATGGCTAAATCTAATTCCGTTTGTTTTTGCGCAATTTCAAAATCTGATCGCATGTCAGCCATCTCCTGGACATTGTCCATGTTCATGACGCTATCTCTATATTGGATATATTCTTTAAAATGTGTCAATGCCAATGCGGGATTACCCAGTGCTTCATATACGTCATGCATCTGATGTGCTGCGTCGCTCAATTGCTCCTTAAATCCACGCTCTTTTGAAATGTCGAGGCTTTTTTGCGCATATCGCAGGGCACGATCCATGTCGTCATTCTTTAAAAATATATCGGATAAGCTGATAAGATAGGTAGCAATCGGATGGTAAACACCTTGATGTTCCAGGATGGCCATGGCCTTGTTCATTTCATTTTCTGCGGCCCGATCTTTATTTGTTTTGGCCAAAATCATCCCTTTATTACCAAGACTATAAGCCAGGCCAATCGGATGATTTAATTTTGAAAAAAGTCCTTCTGCACGTTGTGTATACTCTAAAGCAGAGTCCAGTTTTTCGCGAAGAAAATATTCATCTCCCAGATTTAAATAAGCCGATGCCAGATTTATTGAATCTTTTTCTTCTTTTAATACGGCAATTCCATCTTGATAATACTTAACCGACTCTAAATGATTATTGATGACGGAGAGCACATCTGCGATGGTAATGTAAATATCTCCTAACAAATGAGGTTCGTTATACTTAACCGCATATTCTGCTGCCGAAATATAACTTTTGAGCGACGCATCCATATTGCTTTTAAGAGCGAAGGCGTTCCCTTGTTCTATGTAAGCGTTTATAAGCAAATCGAAAGCCTCTTGCTTTTCAGCTGCTTTAATGTAGGCTTGACTAAAGGAAAGCTTTTTGACAGCATCGGAGTGGTGATTTATTGCCAATTCCGAAAGCAAGACAAGTTCCTCTTCCGAAGAAATCTGCGCATGCTCATAGACCATTTCTAAACTATCAAGATAAGTCGAGTTCTGCGTGAAAGCCCATTTAAATAGAAAAACAAAACTCCAAAGCAGAAGAAAATTGTTTCTCTTCAATAAGTTCATATTTAATTTTCTCTAGGACCCGTGAAAATAATCTATGTGGCTTTTCTACCATGTATGGCAATCTTAGGATCTTCGATAAATTTCTCCCCATTTACGGTATAGGCAATGGTATACGACACCGTATGCCCATCGAGCGGTCCCATGGAAAGGATTGGAACTTGCCAGGAGCCATCCGGATTTTTATGCGGAGCTTTTTTGAATACCCACATAAAATCAACCACTTTACTCCAGGGACCATTTGCTTTTATGCGCTTGATTGCATCTATGCTTTGAATACCACAACCCTTTTTTATTTGAAATTTTACCGTATCGCCCGGGCTCACGACAGTCGTAAGCCGCTCGTCCTCTTCTTTCGTATGCGCCTCATGGCCTTCGTCATCAACTATAGTAAGTGGTTTGGGTCTCTCATTTGATGCCGAAATAGTCACGATATGCGTCGCCATGATTCCAAGTTGTTTTCTGTTTGATAGAGCAAGAACATCCGAATATACAAGATTCATGTCGAATGTAGATTTAATCTGGCTATTGCCATTGGCATTGAAATCGCCTAATCCAATATCGTAATTTCTACCCGCCTATTTAAACTGCGTTCACGCTCATTTTCATTGGCATTTAATGGTTCATCGGGTCCGCGTCCTACTGTTTCTATACGATTCGCAACAATCCCCCTATGCACTAAGTAAGCTTTTATGGCCAAGGAACGTTCAGACGATAACTTCATTAATAGATCACGAGCACCTTGATTATCCGTATGCCCCGATATTCGAATTTTTATTTCAGGGTTTTCATCCAGTAATCGAAATAACTCGTCCAATGTCGGCCGTGAATTTTGAAGCACTATGGCTTTTGATCGAACAAATTGTATCGTATGAAGAGATAACGTTTTGCGTCGCTTAATCTCGTCTATGGACATATTAAATATTTTATTATCGTCGGCAATATCATCCGTCTCCGTATATAAATATAAGTTGACCTCATATATATCGACGCCTTCAGGAATTAATTCATCGAAGTCATACCGATAGACACGTGTTTCATAGCCCGCCTTTTTAGGATACATTTTTATCTCCTCTGATGTATTGATTGTAATTTTAAATTTTCCATTGAACGTCGAATAATAATCTAAATAATCCGTCATACTTTCTGGTCCATAATATAAATCAGCGCCAACAGGAATACCCGTATATTTATCAATGATATGTCCCACTATGGTAACTGTCCGACCTTCAATTTCTTTTTTCGGTTCGTACTTAAAAATATCGAATGAGCCCAATCGGTTGGACGAAAAATAAAAATCATTGTTTGCCGTAACGAGATGCGGATGGCTTTCGTCAAAACCGGAATTAATCGCGTTACTCAAAGGTATTGGTGGTGACCATTTGTTGTAGGAATAGTTCAGACGCTTACACATATATAAATCAGATCCGCCCTGACCGCCTGGTCTGTTCGATGCAAAATATAGATGTCGCTTATCCCTGGTCAAATGCGGAGTCGATTCTCGATAATGCGTATTGATATCAGCACCGAGGTTCCGTGGTCTCGTCCAATGATCTTCTGCTCCTGTGTAAAATGAAATGTATAGATCTGAATCCGCGGGCCCTCCGGTTCGATGCAAAGCCATTACAGCGACTTCACCATCAGATGTGACATGAACGTTGATTTCCGATTTCCGATTTTCCAGATCATTAACAAAAATGGGCTTTGGAAAGGTAGCTCCGCCATCACCTCCGAGATACATCTTTGAAATACCCTCATACATATTTCCAGACTCATAGAAATGGTTGAGAACGAAAAGCCCCTTAGGATCCTCCATTACACCCACAGCGCTATTGGGCAAGGCGCTATTGATCGGATAATCCGGGTGAATCACATGCCAGGCACCTTCCTCCATGATTTCCGCAATATATATATCTTGATTGATAGACGAGGCAATAGGCTTCTGAACAACGCGACCGGCTATTTGGGTATAAATATTCTGTAAAGTTGATTCAAAGGTCTGATCATCTGCTGTCGTTCCAATATCCACCCCATTTTGATACAAACGTCGATTGATGTCAGGGCTACCGGTTCGAGTAAAGTAAAACTGTGTGCCTGCGGTATCGGATATGAAAGCGATTTCGTCATATGCCATTGTATTTATAGGCTCCGGCAGAACAAAGACGTCCTGTGCCGACAGCTCGATCAACACGAGTGCGAGACAGAAACTTAAAATCAATCGAAAGGACAATTTTCGTCCAATTAACATAATTCTAACGGTTAAAGTGTGCAACTTTGCGTCTTATAGATGTTCTATATAAAGAGTGATGCGGTCAATTAAATACATCATATTACTTTCAATCTTGTCTACTGTGGTTTATGGACAGGAAGCACCTAATACGGAATACGTTCGCATTAACGGCGAATGGGCTCCTGCGATCATTGCGGATGGGGATACGCTGATCTTGCTCGAACTTGATGAAGTGACCTTTTCTGCACCAAGACAGTTCAAAGATAAGGAAGAGGAGGCAAAATACAATAAGTATAAGCGGTATGCAGCCATTGTTTATCCATACGCGGTCAAGGCCATTAAAATATTCGCCGAAACGGAATACGTGACCCGAAACATGAAAAATCGGCAAAAACGAAAACACATCAAGCGCCTTCAAAAACAACTTAAGGAAGAGTTCGAGGAACCACTTAAAAAACTGACTAAAACACAGGGGTACATTCTTGTCGAAATGATTGAAAATGAACGAGATGAATCCATGTACGACTTGATAAAAAGTCTTCGCAACGGATTTTCCGCGCGATATTGGCAAACTATGGGTAAGTTCTTCGACTATGATCTAAAAGATAAATATGAATATGGTGAAGATCATATTTTAGATATGATTTTAGAAGACCTAGATGTGTCCTATGAAATTCCTTTGAGTGACGAAAACTAAATTTGGCTAACATCTGGTTTTTAATATCTAACTTTGAGAAATTCGTTTATTTATCTCCTATTGCAAATGAATTTCTACGCCTTTTTATTCACTGCTTCTTTTTTAGTTGTGGCCAAAAACGCAGCCTGTCAACATGTTATCAATTATGAAATTGAATCAAAAGGGTTAATCGAATTATCGGAAGAGGTTTCCATTCCAAAAATAAATGCAGGCTATACATTGTGGGTCCCTGAAGATAAAAAGGCAAATGGATTAATAACTTTCTTTCACGCACGTCGTGATACAATAGAAGCTGATTTCATAGTCGAATATGCAATGGAACGTGGGTTAGCCGTTGCTTTTATTACAACAGATAACCGAGTTGAATTTCTCTTCGACAGCTCAAAAACTCAGGCATTGGAAAATTATATTTATAATATAATTTCCACATATAATATACCAAAACACAACTTACTATACTGCGGCATGTCTTTAGCTGGAACGCGTGCACTGAAAGTTACATTATTTGCAGACCATTCGAAATACAAAATCAAGCCAAGAGCATTAGCCATTTGTGACGCACCACTGGACATGGTACGATTCCACAAAGAAGCCATTAAAGCAAAAGAATTGAATTTTAATCCATTAGCAGCGAATGAAGGAAAATGGGTTTCGGAATATTTAGAACGAAATTTGCGAGGTGCACCTACAGCGCGATTTGAAGCTTACCTTGAATATTCTCCTTATTCCTATCATCATGATGCGGGCCAACACGCAGCTGCTTATCATGGTATTGCTGTGCGTTGCTATACCGAACCTGACATAAAATGGTGGATGGAAACGCGAAGAAAGGATTACTATGGGATGAATGCCGTCGATCTGGCAGCCTTTATAAATGACCTACATATTCATGATCACACTGAAGCAGAACTCATTATAACAGCGGATAAGGGCCGTCGTCCGGATGGTAGTCGACATCCGCACAGTTGGAGTATTGTTGATGAAAAGGAAATGGTGGATTGGTTTTTAGGCCTCATAGCAGAATAAAATACCCGACTTTGCGAGCTACGACATTATGCACTTTCCTATCTTCGCCCCTCTATGTCCTTACGCGATAAGTATGTCCAATCCTTGCGCTCACTATCAGAGCAACAACAAACGTCTGTTACAATTCGATGGCGAAGTCCATCTAATATCGCCCTGGTAAAATATTGGGGTAAGCATGGAAATCAGCTTCCAATAAATCCTTCCATCAGTTTTACGCTTTCAGAATGTGCAACCGATACCTCAATTGACTTTTCCAAAAAACAGGGACCCTCTAGTCGAATTGATTTACAATTTTATTTTAACGGCGAGGAGAATGTTGCATTCGCAACTCGAATCAAGAATTACTTATCATCTATTTTAGACATATGTCCGTACCTTGTAAAGTATGACATACGAATAGAGTCCGGCAATTCATTTCCCCATTCGGCTGGAATTGCCTCTTCTGCATCGGCTTTCAGTGCGTTGGCATTGTGTATCACCTCGTTAGAAGACATAGTTTTTCAAAATTTATCGGCAGACGAAGAATTTAGAAAGAAAGCGTCTTTTCTCGCGAGACTTGGATCTGGCTCGGCAAGTCGTTCTATTTTTGCAAAAGCAGGCTGGTGGGGACAAAGTCCATATCTGGAAGGATCATCGGACGAATTTGCAGTCGATGGAAGCGGATTACTGCATCCCGTTTTTGAAAATTTTCAAGACAGCATATTGATCGTTTCTGCGGACGCAAAATCCGTATCAAGTACCGCGGGACATCAGCTCATGGCGTATCATCCATATCGTGAGGGACGACTTACTCAAGTACATCGGCATTTAGGAGAAATAAAATCTGCGCTTCAAACCGGTGACTTAGAAAAATTTGGAACAATCGTTGAAAATGAAGCTCTCTCGCTGCACGCGCTCATGTTATCATCTTCACCTGGATACTTTTTGGTAACAGGAAAAACAATGAACGTCATCGAGAAAATTAGATTCTTTCGTAAAAACTCGAGCATCCCCTGTTACTTCACTTTGGACGCAGGCCCAAATGTGCATTTACTATATCCGAAAGAGCATGCGTCGGCAATCCAAGAATTCATAGAACATGAATTGACCAGTGACATTAAGAACGTTTTATTTGATGAATTAGGAAATGGTCCGCAGCAATTGGTATAGCGTCATGCAACATAAAGTTTTTAAATACGTCCTTTTTATCATCTGTATGTTGTCCCTTTCATGCTGCAAAAAAGGCAAGAGCCAACATCGCAAAATTGAATTAAGTAATCCAAATTTTAATAAAAAATTAGAAAGCCTATTGCGCTTCTCAATTCCCCTTATATCCGTTCACGAACTAAACGACCAAATAGAGGATGTTATAATTATCGACACACGTGAAGAAGGCGAATACGAAGTAAGTCACATTCCAGGGGCACAACATGGCGGCTACAAAAATTTTGACATCAACAACTTTGGTGGCCTTCCCAAGCAAAATAAGATCGTCTTATACTGTTCGGTTGGATATCGCAGTGAAAAAATCGCGGAGAAAATGAAGGCAGCCGGATTTACAAACGTCTATAATTTATACGGCAGTATTTTTGAATGGGTTAACTCCGGATATTCCATTGTTGATAGCTCCGGGAAAAAAGCGGATACGATTCATACGTACAGTAAAAAATGGGGGAAGTGGATCGATGATTCTAAAATAAAAAAGACATATTGATCCATGCAACAATCATGGCTGAATAATCGATGTATACATTTTTTATTTCTATCCTTAGTTGGGTTTCTGTTTATTTACAAATATGGCAGCCGGGTATCCGCATATGTTCCTTTCTTGGGGGTTCCCTATTTGGGAATTTTGTATTATCTCATTTTTAAACTCCCCAACGGAATTACCAATGCACGGGTCACGAAAATCTTCATTATCGCAACGAACATACTTTGTATTGCCTCGTCTATGATCGCTTTTCAATACATCGACGTTAACAATTTACAAGTAGATCGGTGGAGCGTGATCACCCATTATTGGGACACTTACTTCGCAGGTAATAACCCGTATTCATCCACTTCTCATATGGGGAATTACTATGGTTCATATCCTTTTTATTTTATACTATCTCTTCCTTTTTATTTAATTGGTGAAATCGGGTTTGCACCGCTTGCATCTCTCATTTTGTTTCAACTAATCGTGTGGTATTTCACAAGAAGCTTCGACAAAGTTCTATATGCATTTATTTTGAGTATGGCCTGCCTATGCCTCCCTTACGAAATTGTCACACGCAGCACGCTATTTGCAAATTCAGTAGCGGTACTCATTGGTGTGTTACTGTTCATCCGAGCATGGCGGAGTGAGAATTTTTGGAAAATTATATTGTCATCATTTTTAGTTGGCCTACTGGTATGTTCACGTCCCATATACGGACTTGTTTTCCTAATGCTTGGAGTCTATGCGATGCGCTATCATTTTCAGTGGCGGTACGCAATTACCGCGACTGTAGGCTCAATCATTGGATTTATAGTTCCTTTTTTACATTTATATTATTTATACCCTACGTCACTCCTGGAATACAATCCTGTGAGCTTCATGACAACACATTTTGTACCAACCTACTTCTATGGAATATACTTAGTCGTTTCCATATTTATTTCTCTTTCAATCAAAAAATGGGAGGACATAGTTGGCGCATCGGCCTTATTTTTATTTTTTGTCGTCTTTTGTTACGCTTTACTTTACATAATCACTGAGGGTTGGAATGATGCAATTTTCATGCATCATATTGACATATCCTATTTCTTTATGCCCATTCCGTTTATCGTTTTAATCCTACTGAAACCCTGGCGGCCAGCTGCGAATATTGAGCGTTGAAGAAGCTACATAAGTAATGTTGTATGCTTTGAGCATGGAATTAACTTCTTTAGCTGAATAACAAACTTACTTATCCAAACTCGCCGGTGAAAAGTGGTTGGCAAACTAGTGAAGCAAAACAATATGAAACATGAGTTCATTTAGAAGAACAATGGTCTTCTAAATCAAAATTCCAGGATTTGCGATGGCAAACAGAAATTATAGTTAATCTTTGACTAGACGTAAAGTCTAGTCTTAACAATCTGCCTTGAAATTACTATACGTTGGATTTCCGAGGTACCCTCGTATATCTGCGTGATTTTTGCGTCACGCATGAGGCGTTCAACATGGTATTCTTTCACATATCCATATCCACCATGAATCTGAACCGCTTCGACCGTATGCTTCATGGCCGCTTCCGAAGCCGCGAGCTTAGCCATACTAGCGGCCGTGAGATAGTCTTTTCCCGCATCCTTAAATTGTGCAGCACGATATACGAGCAATCGAGCCGCTTCGATGTCAGTAGCCATATCCGCTAACTTAAATGCTATGGCCTGATGTTTCGCGATCGGTTTGCCAAAGGCCTCGCGTTCTTTTGCATAGGCAACACTGAGTTCGTATGCTCCTGCGGCGATACCAAGAGCCTGGGCACCAATTCCAATTCGCCCACCGGACAGAACCTTCATTGCAAACTTAAATCCGAAACCATCTTCTCCGATGCGATTCTCCTTTGGTACTTTTACATCGGTATACATAATCGTATGTGTATCAGACGCTCGTATTCCGAGTTTATCTTCCTTGGCTCCTATGTTCACACCTTCCCACTCGGTGTCAACGATGAATGCATTTATACCTCGATGACCTTTTTCTTCATGTGTCTGTGCGATTACGAGATGTATGCGTGATGTGCCTCCATTCGTAATCCAGTTTTTGGTTCCATTCAACAAATAATGATCACCCATGTCAATCGCTTTTGTGCGTTGACTTGTAGCATCGCTGCCCGCCTCTGGTTCGGAAAGACAGAATGCCCCAATATATTCCCCGGTGGCTAATTTGGTTAAATATTTCTGTTTTTGCTCTTCAGTTCCATACTCCTCCAGTCCCCAACAAACCAGTGAATTATTCACCGACATGGCAACTGAACAAGAGGCGTCAATTTTCGATATTTCTTCGATGGCCAGGACATAAGACATCGAGTCCATGCCACCTCCATTGTACTTAGGGTCTACCATCATGCCCATGAACCCAAGTTCTCCCATTTTTCTGACTTCTTCCTTTGGATAGCGCATTTCGCGATCTCTATCGATGACGCCGGGTTTGAGCTCCAATTGCGTGAAATCGCGTGCTGCGGCCTGCACTGCCAACTGCTCTTCGGTGAGTTGAAAGTTCATATACTATTCGTTTTAATCTTCTTGAAAGAGTGCACAAAGATACGCATCAGGAAGTTGAAAGCGTGATTTGACTCAGCCATTTTGCAAGGGCGGACATCACCGTTTCGGTCTGCGAAGAGCTTTTAACAATTGATCCAACAATGAACAAACCGTACAACCAAAAATAACCATGCGGATACCTAAAAATGATGTATTTCACGCGGGCATAGTGGCTGTCGATTGAGTGGGCTGCTCACTAAATCGACAGCCACCTGATTCACGCATCTTTAATTTTATCATCATCCTCCAGATCAAGTCTTAAAGAACGATTTTCAAGTACAAATTTTTCGGTCCGCAACTCAAGCCTTTCCTGAACTTCTTGCTTTTCCAAATTTTGGATAAATGATTCTGCGATAAACAGCAACGTATTTAATTGCCGGCCAACATTATCAAAATACTCTTCCCGATCGAAGCTAGTACCTACATCTAATTTAGGATCATCCAAAAATTTCATTTCAGAACTCAACATTAAGACCAATTCGTCACCTTGAATATCCACCCGAACATCTCCTTGATGTTTCATTAAATGACTTATAAATGGAAAAAACGATTCCATTTCGTGTTCGAATTTCCTCTCATTGTTTGTCGTAAAATAAAATCCAAATTCTTTATTCTGCTTGAACGACCCAAACAACTGTTTTAAAATTCCCAATCGACTTTGAATTTTTGCTGTAGGAAAACTTTTGTCCGGGATTTTCAATCGGAATAGTAGACCCTTAAAAACAGTAGTCGTGCTTTTATCATTTTGATTCGTTAAGTGCATCTCAGAAATGTAGTATTTCGTCCCTGAAATTACACCAGATATTACGTCTTCTTCTTTATAGTGATCTGCAGAAATAAGCTTGGAAGCCTTAATGATGTTTTTTCCAAGATGACCTTTTGGGCGGTATTTATACTCGACACTTGGATGAAATTCATCCATAAACGAACCAATAATTTCACTTTTCAGTTGATACTTCAGCTCATTAAAAGGCGAATGTATCTTTTCATAATATATGAGACCACAGATTACGGCGGCCAAGCCACCAAACACAAAGAGGCCAATTGGCGACTTCACCAAGGCCAGTGCACTTAGTCCGACAATAACAGGTATTAGAATTAACCAAGGGGTAATTTTCTTGCTTTTATCAGAAAGGACCTTCCGCGAAGATTCCAAATGATCGATATTAATATCTGCATTCTTTTTGTCGCCTGTCACAATATTTATTTAATAGAATCTAAAAACTACATACATAAAAATAACCTCTACAAGCAAACTGATGACATAGTCTGTTAGCACATTCCTGGTTCTATGTTTCAATTTTATCAATTGAGCGAAGAGTTTTCTTGTCAGGTTTAATAAATAATAAAAAATGGCACCAATCCATTCATTGAAATAAAAAGTAGCTTCTGTTTCGTTTATGGTTTCAAAAGCATTTTTCATTTGGTTTTCTGTGCCACCTTTTTCTTCTTTCATGACTTTAACAAAACAACGTAATTACTTGTCAAATTCCCATATCAGCAGATGTAAATAGCGGATTGACGGTTATTAGTCGAAGATCTACTAATACAATCACCTCTTCATCAGCCTTCATCCACAACTTGCATCAATGTTCTAAAGGCCAGAACCCGGTCACCATATCGTTCTAAATGATCCCGCTGCAGGTTGGTCGCAAATTGATTTTGATAGGTAGTAAGACGATTCATGTCTAACAATGTATATTGAATTGAATACGTGGGTGCATCACCCTCTTCCGCAGTCAGCAGACGACTCATGCGATAAGATTCAAAGAGACCTGTCTTCATGACATCGGGTATATGAATCGCCCTCATCCACTTGGTCCAGTCATCATGCACTTCCTCATCTACGCGCAGTGTCACATTATATACTATCATCGCTAATTGTTTTGATAAAAGTAACAAGGCACTTAGAGCAAATTGGCTATTTTTGACGACTATTTTTTAAAAACAATTGCGCATATGTCTGTAGTTGAAATGCGGGTTCCAACAATCGGAGAATCCATTACTGAAGTTACCTTGTCTTCCTGGCTTAAACCGAATGGCAGCATAGTCAAACTAGACGAACCAATCTGCGAATTCGAGTCGGACAAAGCAACACTAGAATTTCCTGCCGAGGCTGCCGGAAAACTGGAATGGGTTGCAAGCGAAGACGACGACTTAGAGATCGGTGCTTTGGTCGCACGTATTGACACAACGGCTGCAGCTTCGAGCAATGATGAAACATCGACTACAGCGGATAACGCCGTTGAACAACCCAAAGCCAGTGCTGAACCGGCAAAGAAAGTCGAACATGCATCTCCAGCGGCGGCTAAGATTTTACGTGAAAAAAATGTAGATCCGGCCACCTTATCGGGTAGTGGGAAAGATGGACGTATCACCAAAGCGGACGCCTTACAAGTCCAAAAAGCTATTGAAACTGAAACAAAATCGACTCATGAATCTTCAGAGGTTGGGGACGGAATTGTTCAACCAACTTCATTCAGCAGAGATACGACACGAAAAAAAATGAGCCGCATGCGGCGCACAATTGCCAAGCGGCTTGTTTCTGCAAAGAATTCGACTGCTATGCTGACAACCTTCAATGAGGTTGATCTTACTGAAATCAAGAAAATCAGAAAGCAGCATCAAGAAAAATTCATTGACAAACACGGCATCAAACTCGGTTACATGTCATTTTTCTCAAAGGCCTGTGCAATCGCCCTAATGGAGATGCCTGATGTCAATGCTCGTCTTGATGGGGACTACTTAGTGCACCACGACTACGCCGATATTTCAATTGCGATCTCGACACCAGATGGTCTTGTTGTACCACCAGTTCACAATGTCGAATCCTTGAGTCTTGCTGAAATTGAATTAAAAATCAAAGATCTAGCGATCAAGGCGCGAAATGGAAAGTTAACCTTGGAGGAAATGCAAGGTGGAACATTCACAATAACAAATGGGGGTATTTTCGGGTCTATGATGAGCACACCCATACTCAACGAGCCTCAATCCGCGATATTGGGTATGCATGCCATCCTTGATAGACCAGTCAACGTCAATGGACAAATAGAACTCCGGCCAATGATGTATCTAGCTATGTCGTATGATCATCGAGTCATCGATGGCAGCTCATCCGTCACTTTTCTGGTGAAAGTGAAAAATCTACTTGAGAATCCGATCAACATGCTGTTGGAAATATAAAATTGAATGACATTACAAGATTGCTTTGATCTCCTATCGGCAAACCCGACAATCATAATTTTCTTTTTCTGTGCTGTACCCTTGACGGCAGTGCTGGCCTGTGAACTCGACAGAGGAGATAGCCATATATCACCATGGAAGTATCTCTATGCCACACTTGTCTATCTCGTATCAATTCCGGGCCTTTTTGCAGTGGTATTGAATATTTATTTAATCGTATTCGAAGGTCGAAGCATCATGCGTATCAACATATTTACGCAGATTCTTCCTATACTTTCCATGCTTTTAACCTTATACATCATCAAAAAAAATGTCGACCTGGATCAGATCCCTGGTTTTGACAAGCTATCTGGCCTTATGCTTATCATATTTGCGTTTATGGCTATCTTTTGGATACTCGATAAAACGCGGATTGTAGCCTTCACTCATTTTCCGTTTTACTATATCATTATTCTCTTTGTAGCCCTTGTGCTCATGGGCGTATACGGGCTGAAGCGATTGAGGTCATAACAATGCCAGGTTGTCCGCTAAACCGCGCACAAACATTAACATCTTCGGCAATCAACACCTATATTTGCGCGTTCGTTTACAAGTTGAACATTTTCAAACTGACAACGTGGTAAAAGCACTCTTCAAATCAATATTATTTTTTGCCTTTACATGCCTCATCGGCACCACTGTTTTAGGGCAGGTCGATAGTCTTCCATTGATCGATTACAGTAAGGAACAATCCTTTGAAATCGGAAAACTTGAAGTTGTGGGCGCTGAATATAGCGATGAAAACGCATTAATAGGTGTTTCAGGGCTGAAGGTCGGGAACGTAATCAAGATACCTGGTCGCGCAATTCCTGATGCAATCAAGTCAATATACAACCTGAGTCTCTTTACAGAAGTGGACATCGTTGCAACTCAGACCATTGGTGAAGTGATGTTTCTTGAAATTCGGGTGAAGGAACGCCCAAGATATCTGACGCATACATTTAGAGGAGTCAAAGAAAGTGATCACAAAGATTTGACTGCTGTAGTCGAACGTCATTTGCGAAGAAGTTCCATTCTCACGGAAAACAACAAGCGTAATATAATTCGTGGGATGCAAGCCTATTTTGAGGAGAAAGGTTACCTGGATACAGAAGTAAATGTAATTGAAGAGCCCTTTCCAAAACGGGTCAATGCCGTAAGGCTTATTTTCGACATAAATCGCAATAGACGCGTAAAAATTGCGAAAGTCGAAATCAACGGCAATGCGCAGACAGATAAAAAATATTTAAACCGAAAATTGACAGATGCAAAGCTTCGTCGTAAACTGAAGAACACAAAGCGCAAAGGACGAATTTTCAGTAAATCAAAATATGTCAAGTCCGATTATCAAGACGATAAAAAAGCGCTAATTAATTATTACAATACACTCGGTTTACGAGATGCGGAAATTACGCATGATACGGTTTATCGAAATGAAAAAGGAGATCTTGTCATTTCACTAGATATTAACGAGGGCAGTCAATATTATTTTAGAAATATAACCTGGGAAGGAAATACGATATACCCAGATGTGACACTAGCGACAGTACTAGGTATAGAAAAAGGTGATGTTTATAATCCTGAATTACTCGATAAGCAATTACGCTTCAGTCAGGATAGCCGCGATGTAAGTGCACTGTATATGGATGAAGGTTATTTGTTTTTTCAAATAGAACCTATTGAGACAAGTATTGAAAATGACTCCATTGATCTTGAGATGCGCATTTATGAAGGTCCTCAAGCAACTATCGATAAAGTTGAAATTGTGGGAAATGATCGCACTCACGAACACGTCATTCGTCGGGTTTTGCGGACAAATCCAGGAGAAAAATTTTCACGTACAAATATTCTTCGTTCACAGCGTGAGATATTAAATCTGGGCTATTTTGATCCGGAACAACTACAGATGAATACTCCAGTGAACCAGGCACAGGGTACGGTGGATATCGAATACGTATTGGCGGAGCGGCCTTCCGATCAACTCGAATTATCTGCTGGTTATAATGGTTCTGCAGGATTATTGGGTACAATTGGTGTCACATTTAATAATTTTTCTTCGAGGCGCATGCTCGAAAAAGGTGCCTGGCGTCCTGTACCTATGGGCGATGGGCAAAAATTATCACTTCGAGGGCAGAGCAATGGTAGCTTCTTTCAGTCTGTAAATTTCTCGTTTACGGAACCGTGGTTTGGTGGCAAAAAACCAAACGCCCTTTCACTAGGTGGATTTTGGACACAACAAGCTATCGGTGGCACTATAAATAAAAATTCTGCCAGCTACGGTGAGTTGCGTGCGCTGGCCGGATATGTGGGGTTAGGAAAGCGGCTTCAATGGCCAGATGACTATTTCTTCCTAAATGCCAACTTATACTTCCAAAACTATCGGCTAAGTCAAAATGTGATTGATCCACAAATTACACGGCCAACATTTTCGTTCCAAGGCCAACCCATATTTAGCGGTAGTTTCAACAATTTTTATTTGGGATTAACAATAGGTCGTTCATCAATCAACGAGCCTTTATTCCCGACTCGGGGCGCTAAGTTTTCGGTAGCGGCTCAATTGACACCGCCCTATTCGATATTTAAAGATGATAACTTTTATAGTTTATCCGAAGAAGAAAAAGGCGACGTCATCATCCGAGAAAATTTGAGACGAGGTGACTTTGGACTTCCTCCTCTGACCGAAGCACAGGTTCCTGCTGTATTATTTAATGCCGAGACCGCTAATCGATTTAATTTTCTCGAATATCACAAATGGCGGGTAGATGCTGAATGGTATAATCAATTAGCTGGAAAACTTGTATTGCGCTCAGCGGTAAAATTAGGTTACATCGGTTATTACAATAAAAATATTGGCGTATCCCCATTCGAACGTTTTCAGCTAGGAGGCGATGGACTCAGCAACCAAAATGCCGGAATTCAGGGTATTGATCAAATACGATTACGCGGATATGAAATCGAGCAGGTAGAAGATCGCAACAATGATGGCCGTCCTGATAATACAGAAAATGCCGTTATTTTTAACAAATATGAATTTGAACTTCGCTATCCAATATCTACGAATCCAAATTCCACGATTTATGCGTTAACCTTTTTAGAGGGTGGAAATTCCTGGACACGATTCAGTGACTATCAGCCGTTCGATTTACGACGGTCTGCGGGGGTTGGACTGCGTGTATTCTTACCTGTTTTTGGACTTATTGGATTTGACTATGGGTGGGGATTTGACAAACCTTTCTTAACCCAAAATAATGCGCGCGCTTCCGAGTATGCAAAGTTTGGATTGATCATTGGATTTGAGCCTGATTAAATTCAGACAACGACCAGTTTGTCTTTGGGGTAGCTTGCTATTAGTTCAGAGTATTGATAATCGGACGGAAATTACATTGAATAGAATAGGGTATTCATAAAATGAAATTTCTATCCTCCATTGAACGAAAGCCATGTAGTAATGGGTAGTATTATTCTTCTTCGTCCGACTTTTTATCAACCAGGATGTCTGCGAGCAAATTGTGTTCCTGCAAAAATTGATACCACTTTATTAATTTTTTAATATCGCTGGGATATACCTTGTCCCGATCGAAGTCTGGGACAATATTCGCGAAGTATGCAACGAGAATTGATTTATCTGCCTTAGTATCCGGGACAGGATATTCATTTTCTTGCGAATCGATTTTGCGCAATACATTCTGCAAGGAAATCGTATCGGTCATCGTATATATAGAGATGGAACCGAGCGGCGTAAATTGATGTTTGCGAATGCTGCAAAAACGTCGCTTGCCGGTTTCGATATCCTCGACTATAAGACCATTATTTCTATTCGCCACCATCTTATAAAGGCCAGGCAATCCACTTACTGCAATTAACTCGTCAATCATAAATAGATTAATATTTTAGTATTTTTTCAATGGTTTCTTTTAATCGGAAATTTGCTAAAAATTGTTGTTCCAGTTCCGGAGCAAATGGCACTGGCGTGTCAAGACTTGCACAACGCATTAGCGGCGCATCCAGGTATTCAAAAAGATGCTCAGAAACAAAAGCAGATAATTCTCCGCCCAGACCACCAAATAATGTGTCCTCATGAAGGAAAATAACTCGGTGTGTTTGTTTGACCGCCTCGGCAATGGCGTCGTAATCCAATGGCGATAATGTCCTTAAATCCAAAATATAGGCGTCAATATCCATTTCATCAACTGTCTGTTCAGCCCATTGCACGCCCATACCATATGTTATAATACTCACTTGATCACCAGCCCGAACGACATCGGCTTTACCAATGGGAATCGTATAATATTCAGTTGGCACTTCACTACGAATACTGCGATACAACCCTTTGTGTTCGAAAAATAAAACCGGATTCTTATCATTAATTGCCGCCGCAAGGAGTCCTTTTGCGTCAAAAGGATTGGACGGGTAGACTACCTTTAGACCCGGGATATGTGTAAACCACGCTTCATTGCTTTGCGAATGAAATGGGCCAGCTCCCATACCACCTCCCGTAGGCATGCGTACAACTACATCAACATTTCCTCCCCATCGATAATGTAATTTCGCAAAATTGTTTGCAATTTGATTAAAACCACAACTCACGAAATCCGCAAATTGCATTTCGACCATCGACTTAAATCCCTCCAAGCTAAGGCCTACAGCTGCTCCTAAAATAGCGCTTTCACATAACGGCGTATTTCGAACGCGATTTTTGCCAAATGCCTGTGCAAATCCTTCCGTCACCTTAAAGACACCGCCATAATCGGCGATATCTTGCCCCATAAGTATGAGGTTTTCATGTTTTTCCATAGATAGACGCAACCCATCCGAAACCGCATCTACAAATCGCATTTCCTTTTTGTCACCACTTGTTGGAGCAACTTCTACGAAAGTACCAGCATGAAAGACATCCTCTATCTCCCCTTTTGAATCAGGCTGCAAGTCGATCATATCCGAATCCAGTAGTTCAGATTGTATACTGGCCTTAACTACATCTCGAACTGTCTGTACCCCTTCGGAACTCATCACACCTTCGGCAATAAGGAACTGCTCAAAATTGAGCACGGGATCCTTTTCAGCCCAGCGTTCTATAAGCTCCTTGGGCACATACTTTGTTCCTGAGGCTTCTTCATGTCCTCGCATTCTGAATGTCATGCACTCGATAAGAAATGGTCGCGATTCTTTTCTAGCGCGATTTGCCAGATGACGTAGCGTATGGTAAACTTCAAGAATATTGTTTCCATCAATAGTATAGCCTTCCATACCATAACCTTTCGCCCGATCGGCCAATTGTTCACATCTATACTGCTCTATTGACGGAGTGCTCAACCCATAGCCATTATTTTCAATGATAAATAAAACAGGTAAATCCCAAACAGCAGCTACGTTGAGTGCCTCATGAAACTCACCTTCACTTGTCCCACCTTCTCCGGTAAATGCCAGAGCGGCTTTTTGATTTTGTTTTAATTTATACGCCAACGCGGCGCCATCTGCAAGTGACAACTGAGGTCCCAGGTGACTAATCATACCGACTATATGATAATCAAGTGAGCCAAAGTGAAATGAACGATCACGGCCTTTTGTGAATCCGTTGGCCTTACCCTGCCACTGCGCAAAGAGCCTGGAAAGCGGTATACCGCGTGTTGTAAAAACACCCAGATTTCTATGCATAGGAAACATCAATTCATCCTCTTGCATGGCCAAGGTTGCGCCAACAGAGATTGCCTCTTGGCCAATTCCAGAGAACCATTTACTGATCTTTCCTTGCCGTAACAGGCTCAACATTTTTTCTTCGACAAGACGGGGATATACCAATTTGCGGTATATGTTCTCTAATTCATCATTTGTCAATGCCCCACGGTCAAACGTTATAGGCAAGGTAAGCTGTGAGTCCATAAGATTATTTGACTAGACGCAAAGATAGCTGAATAGTCATATGGTTTACAACGTTTACAAGGTTAAATAAGCGTGTAACTATTCGCCGGGAAGGCCAGCTACAAATAAATCATACCTTTAAGATATCTCGGAAGATATCGGCGCTCTTGGGAAGTTTGAAATAGCTTAAATGAAGTTTCAAATAAATGTGCCCTGCTTCGAGAAGTTGTTTGCGTTCCGCAGGCATTAAACCAATTGCATCTAAATCATTGAAGGGCGTAGACATCAACAACCGAAGTTTGCGAACAACGGGCAAAGTCAAAGCAGCCTTATGCCTTGGCATGGTCGGTGAAAAACTTCCTACCTCCAGATCAAAAAAAGCATCTGTTTCCAATTCTAAATGCGGTGCAAGTCCAAGACAGTCTATGAGCTGCCAAAGAAAATACGTCGCCAGATTGACATTTGTATTGTCATTTTTATCTAAAAATAAAAGTCCATTTTTTAATAAATAATAAACATCATCCGATACAATGGCAGATTGATAAATACAATTTCTAGTCACCTCAACAAAATATTGTGCTAAGGCAATTTTTGTAATTTTAAAGGGAATCGAAACAAATGGGGTGCTAACAGAAGATTCTTTCAGTCGCATCACACCCTCTTTTTGTTTGTCATAAAAGACTATATTTAGTAGTTGTCCTATTTGAAACTGTGCAGCCTTTCCTTTATTTTTTTTTGAACGAACGCCCGATACAATTAATGGTACAGTTCCATTTTCGGGTGTTAAGACATGGGCAATGATACTCGTCTCTCGAAATTTAACACATTTTATAACAATAGCTTCCGTATTGACTAGCATGCCTATTTACTTCCTACAGCTCTAATTAATCTTTTCACGATTACAACTTAGAAATCAACGAATACCGGGGGACTGCCATCGTTCTTTTTAGTCGCATTTTTTTCTTTCTGTCTTTCGATAACAAGGCGAGCCAACCCTGAGGCAATATCTTCCCCTGATGTCCCGGCAAGCACATGTTTTATTTTATATTCTAGCACATCCAGTCTATATAGTGTGCTAAATAACAGGTCTATTTCATATTCCAGCATATCTGCAATGCGTATTGATAATGCCTCATGCAATGTAGATTCGTCTAGTTCCGCATCCGGTGACTCAAGCTGAAAATTGTTAATTATGGTGTAATTCATGTTGGGCATCAATTCAATTAGAACGCATAAAGTTCAAAATATCCTCAACATACTTTCGATCATTAGAAAGTCGCGGTACTTTATGTTGTCCTCCAAGTCTATTTTTCGATTTTAACCAGGCATGAAATGTCCCTTCTTTCAAAGCCTTAACTTGAAGGCAGGTCAAGGCCAAATCACTCGTTCGCTTGGCTTCGTAGTCGCTGTTCAATTGTTGTAAATTATGGTCTAGAAGGCGTTCAAATTCCCCAACGTCAGCTGGCATCCGATCAAATTCGATCAACCATTCGTGACTACCTTGCTCATTGCGTTTAATATACTTTGGTGCCACACTGTAATCCGCAACAGTCACATCAAGGGATCTACATGTTTTTGCAAGTGCTTCATCCGTGTTAGCCACCATAACTTCTTCGCCAAATGCATTGATAAACTGCCTGGTGCGCCCGTCAATTTTTATTTTATATGGGTGGGTTGAAGTAAACCGAACAACATCGCCCGGTTGGTATCGCCACAATCCAGCGTTAGTGGTGATAACGATCGCATATGTTTTTCCCACTTCCACACCCTGTAATGGGATGGCGTAATCCGCCTTTATATTATTTTCGAATGGAATAAATTCATAAAAAACACCATTCTCCAATAGTAAGATCATATCGTCGTCGTCATCTCTTAATTGCACAGCAAAAAACCCTTCAGATGCATTGTAAATTTCTTGAAAAAGAAAATCATCTGCAGAAAAATAGTTGGAAAATTGATCGCGGTAGGGTTTAAAATTTACTCCACCGTGCATATATATTTTTGCCATTGGCCACACACGGGACATATCCCGCTCACCTGTAATATCAAGGATTTTGTCCAAAAGTACCATCGTCCAGGTAGGCACACCTCCAAACATGGTTATATTCTCGTCCTTGACCAGATGTGCCATTCGTTCTATTTTTAATTCCCAATCATCCATCAGCGCGGTTTCCATATCCGGTGCATAAAAAGGTCTGCCGATCGCGGGCATGTTGTGCAACATAATAGCCGAAACATCACCAAAAGTCGCATTGGGGTTTTGCGGAAAGGAAGACAAACTACCTCCCATAAGCAAGCTTTTATCGGCAAATATGCGGGCATCAGGTACCTTTTGATATAAAATCGCTACGGAGTCCCAGCTCCCTTTGATATGGCAATTTTTTAAATTTTCATCGGACACAGGTATAAATTTACTTTTGTCGCTGGTCGTACCTGAAGACTTTGAAAACCATGATACCTTTCCGGGCCACAAGACATCTTCTTCACCCATGATCATGCGCTGAATATCGTTGCGTACATCTTCGTATTCTTGAAGGGGTAATTGATCCGCAAAAGTTCGATAGTCCGGTATATCGTCAAATCCATACCGCCTTCCCCAAATCGTGTCTTGAGCCCTAAATAGCATATCCATAAGCAAATCCTGCTGAGTTCGAATAGGGTCATTTAAAAAGTCCGTAATCTTTCGATAACGATATTCGAGGTATGTCTTAACTAATTTATTAACCAAGCTGCGCATGCATCATGTGACATTTTGATTCATGTCGATCAAATATAAAGCTTCAGATGGTCTGGCGACCCTAATCGGTTTGATTTGTCACCTATCTTTAAAAAATTTTGACGCTTAGGTAACGTTTTGACCCTGAAGAGACCATATGCCTATACAACTTGAATGCTTCGATTGGATAATCAGACCGAAATATTAAAAAAGTGTGTCCGTAGTGATGAAGTTGCTCAACGTGAACTGTACGTTCAGTATCGCGCACAATGGTATATGACAAGTATGAGGTATGGAAAAAGTAAGTACAAGGCCGATAATATTTTTCAAAATGGATTAATTCAAATCCATCAGGGCATACACCAATTTGATCCGCAAAAGGAACTTTCATCACCAAATCTATCCGAGTATTGACAAATGACGCGTTACGCTATCTGATTTATGCTTGCTACTCAAAACAATAAGGCAATGGCTGAAATCAAATCACTTTAATTTTCAGATGAGACCAGCAACGATAAATCAAAAGAAGGTAATTCTATCGTTGATATAAAAAATCAATTTAAAAAATATTCTGACTTTAATTTCAACTAATAGAGAACAACATAAAAAAGAAAAAGAAGATAAAGAAGATAAAGCAAATTAACCTCGTATTTTAACTACAAAAATTGCACAAAAGAATACCGCCAATTCTTAATCACACCGCGGAGCTGGTTTCGATCTAAAAAGGCGAGACATTGAATAAGATGATCATTCTCAATCAATTCCAAAGGTCTTATATCACGCGCATAAAACAATTTCTACATCTCAACGTGTGGACAGGTCCGATAGCGGACCATAGGACGGAATCATCGTCATCAGCTTGTGGTTACTCACCGTAGACTGTGACCTCATGGGCGTTGATTTTTTCTGCGAAAAAATGAAGAAGCGCGAGCGATGCAAGGACAGCGAGAAGGTGGACATTTTTCATTTGAAAAATTGTGTCAGGTAATTTCTTTCGGTAAAATTCTATGAGCCAAGCCAACCAGATGTACTAATTAATTAATTGTCACTCCTACCTGTGTCCGTTCCCAGCGTTAATCAATAAATTGCTACCCTTGGCGAAATGCTATAAACTGCATTCCCTAAATTTAGCTGGCCCACCTGTTTGGGAAAATAAATTACTATGGATAACATACGACCGTCCGACTTACAATGGCTCACCGTGCTGCTGACAGCAGCTACGCTGCATGGCTTCTGGCTGTCCATTTTGCTTTTTTCAAAAAAATGGAAACAGCTGGGTGCGCGACTGCTCGGCTTGGCCTTCGTCATCGTTTCACTGCACCTAGTGAACTACCTGCTGTTCCTCTCCGGAGTTATTCGTTCCGTGCCGCACTCGATGGGGGTGATTTTCCCACTGTTGTTCCTGTTGGGGCCCTGTTTTTATTTTTTTGTGAAAAATGCGGTAGAGCCAAGTTTCCGTTTCAGGCTTTCACATCTCTGGCACATGCTGCTACCAATCCTTGCATTTTTCAATACGTTGAAACTGTATACCATGCCAGCGCGGAGCAAGCTCAAAATCATTGAAAACTTCCTTGTTGGTGATTGGAGTTTCACCTGGCTGGATGTGCTCCTCGGCAGTGGCTACCTCATCCAGTGGGTGGTGTACGTGGCCGCAGCCTGGTGGTTAGTCAAAAAAACGGAGGCCCATCAGGCTGCCCCTGAAAACCGCCGGAATGTCCACTGGTACCGTCAATTTTGCCTTGGCTTCCTGATGCTGCTTACGGTAGATTTGGCTATCCGTTTCTTTTTTTTCGCTATGCGCTGGCCTGCTCCAGTGCTCGAAATGGCGATTGCCTCAGTGGTGGCCTTCACTATCCAACTAGCTGGTTATCAGGTGATTGGTAAGTTGTGGGATTTTCCAATGGTGAAACTCTTCGCCCCAAAAGAAAAGGGCAACGGCAAGTATCGTACCTCACCGCTCACGCCTGAGCAGATGGAGAAGTATCGGGATATGCTGTTGGAAAAAATGAAAAATGAAATGCCCTTTCTCGACGCCAGCCTCAAGATTTCCGACCTTGCTGCTCAGCTAGACATTCCCTCCCATCACCTCTCTCAAGTGCTCAACGATGGCATGGGTACCAGCTACTACGACTTCGTGAACAGCTTCCGGGTGGAGACCGCCAAGCGGCGGCTTCGGGACGAAAACTTCCAGCACTACAGCATCCTCGCCATTGGGTTAGAGTGTGGCTTCGCGAACAAGACAACCTTCAACCGCACCTTCAAAAAAATGACGGGGATGACTCCATCTGAATTTGCCAAAGGCGAAAATATATCCTTGGGGTAAGCCTCAATGGAGCAGGACGACAGTGATACATTAGGCTGCGAGGTTTGCCTTAAAAAAGTTTATGAAAAAAACTCGCTTACTCACCTTGCAAGCATTTTTCCCTGCTTTTTTCTTTCCGCTCTTGCTCACTGCTCAATGGTTTTCGGAAGCCGCTGCTGGCGACCCCGTGACTGACAACCTGCCCTGCCCAGGTGCCAGTTGGAATGACCTGAATGCTGACGGCTACCCCGACCTACTCGTAACGGGATTCGATGTGGCACAGAACAATCGGATTTACCTCAGCAACCAGGATGGCACCTACTCGGTGTTAGCGGAAACACCGTTCACACAGACTCCCGGTACCTGGGGCAGCGTGGTCGGTCTGCTCGGCGACTACGACAATGATGGTGACGAGGACGTAATGCTGTGCAGCTACCGAAACAACACGGGCCAGAAGCTGCCCCTTTACCTGCTCGTCAACCAAGGTGCGCCAGATTTTGAGCTTGTGGCGGACACAGCCTTCTCCACGCCGAACGGTAGCTATGACACCGGGAGCTGGGTGGACTACGACCTCGACGGGGACCTTGACTTCCATGCGGGGGCAGCCAATAGCTCCTTCGACCGATTTTATCGAAATGACGAGGGTACGTTCAACCAGCTTGACACACTTTCGTTCCTGAAATTTCGCTCTGGGTTCATCACGGCCGTCAGCTGGGTGGACCTTGACGAGGACGGCGACCTGGACCTATACGTGGCGAATTACACCGCTCCCAATTCCAACACTTTTCACAAATCCATGCTCATGGAAACGGGCGACCCGAATTATTTTGTCCAGACTTCCATCCCTGGGCTGACAGACCAAGCCGGTGCCAACATCGGCTTCGTGTGGGTGGACTACGATAATGACAGTGACCTCGATCTGTACCTCAATCATTTCAACGCCAAAGACAAGATGTTTCGGAACGATGGTGACCTCAATTTCACAGAAATCACCGACCAGCCCATGCTCGATGTGGTGGACTACACCAACTTCAACGCATGGGCCGACTTCGACAACGACGGTGACCAAGACCTTGCCCTGGCCCATCAGGAAAATTCATCGAAAGGCCGGGTGTACCGAAACGACGGCGGTACGTTCACCCAGTTGACCAATGCCGAGGTGGGTGATTTGGCTATCGTCACCATCGCCCAAGCCCAAGCTGGCGGAGCTGCGGACCACGACCTGGACGGTGACATGGATTTGTTCATCACGAACACCGTAAACGCCTCCATCGGGGCACCGAATTTTTTGTTCGAAAACGAAATCGAAAGTGAAGGTAAATGGCTGAAAATCAAACTAATAGGTGTCGAATCCAATCGCAATGGCTACGGCTCGAAAGTGTACGTCACGGCGGTCATCGCCGGCGATACAGTGCGGCAGATGCGCTTGCTCTCGGGCGGCCCAACGGGCCATGCTTTTCAGGAGAGTACATTGCTGCACTTCGGCCTTGGCGACGCGGCGGAGGTACTGGAAATGGAGGTACGCTGGCTATCAGGTGCAGTGGATGTCTGCACGGGTATTTCCCCGAACCAACTGATGGTAGTGGAGGAGGGGGATTGCCTGGTCAGTGCTGTGGAGGATTTGCTTTCGCAAAATCTTGATTTCAAAAGGGTGAAAGTTTTTCCAAATCCTGGCGGCAAAGTATTGACCTGCGAATTTTTCTTGAAAAAAACGGCCCAGCTGCACTGGCAATTGGCAGACGTTAATGGGAAGGTTCGCTTGCAAGATGAATCAAGTTTTCAGGCCGGGGAACACCGTTTACGGATGCGTACAGAAGACTTGGCGGCAGGTTGGTACACCTTGGAATTACGGACAGCGCAAGGGGCCGTCCAGCGATCTTGGGTGAAGCGGTAAAGCGAATCTCAAGATTCGCTTTACATTTCCGCAAAGAGCGAAACCATTACCAAAAAAGCCTCTGCCAACTTGACCTCCACGAGCAGACGATAGAAGTCGGAGAGCCGTCTGGACTGTTTAAAAGCTCATCCTGGTATTGATTCATGAAACTTTTCCCTGCCACAATACATCTTCTTCACCCATAATCCTGCGCTGAATATCGTTGCGTACATCTTTGTATTCTTGAAGGGGTAATTGATCCGCAAAAGTTCGATAGTCCGGTATATCGTCAAATCCATATCGCCTTCCCAAAATCGTGTCCTGAGCCCTAAATAGCATATCCATAAGCAAATCCTGCTGAGTTCGAATAGTGTCATTTAAAAAGTCCGTAATCTTTCGATAACGATATTCAAGGTATGTCTTAACTAATTTATTAACCAAGCTGCGCATGCATCATGTGACCTTTTAATTCATGTCGATCACATATAAAGCTTCAGATGGTCTGGCGACCCTAATCGGTTTGATTTGTCACCTATCTTTAAAAAATTTTGACGCTCAGGCAACGTTTTGACCCTGAAGAGACCATATACCTATACAACTTGAATGCTTCGATTGGATAATCAGACCGAAATAATAAAAAAGTGTGTCCGTGGTGATGAAGTTGCTCAACGTAAACTGTACGTTCAGTACCGAGCACAATGGTATATGACAAGTATGAGGTATGGAAAAAGCAAGTACGAGGCCGATGATATTTTTCAAAATGGATTAATTCAAATCTATCAGGGCATGCACCAATTTGATCCGGCAAAAGGCACATTTATTACATGGTCAACTCGTGTATTGACAAATGCTGCGTTGCGCTATTTGAAGAAGAATCGATGGCATGAGGCCTTTGCTAACCTGGATGATGTAAATGATACAATAGCTACGAATGATGAAGAAGCGTTAGATGCCATTTCAGCAAAGGAGCTTACAGTACTTGTCCAAAAATTACCATTAGGTTACCGACTAGTATTCAACATGCACGCACTCGAAGGATTCAAACATGAAGAGATCGCAAAAAAATTAAATATTTCGGTTGGAACATCGAGATCCCAGCTGTCTAAAGCAAAACGAATGCTTAAACGAAAACTCGAGCACCGCTTGATGGAAAGTATTAAAAAATGAAAAAACAAAAAGACATAGGTCAATTCTTCAAAAAACGGCTTATTGAAGCGAAGCCGCCAGAAGAAGAATGGAATATCCCAGATGAAGCATTATGGGATTCCGCCAAACCGCATTTTCCAAAAAAGAAAAAACGACGTACACCTTTTTTCCTCTTAATATTTTTCACTTTAATAGTTGGTGGTGCAATTGGATTTATGATTGCTTCTAACAATAATCGAACTACCGCAAAGTCTGTTTCAATATCATCAAAAGAACAGTCCGCTTCTAATAAATCAAAAGAAAATAATACCAGCGATGTAGAAAAAAACAATTCAGAACATATGCCGGCTTCCGCCTCACTTGACAAAGAAGCAGGTAATAAAGGAAAACACGACGTATCAGCGACGCCAAATACCAATGCCAAAACGGAAGTCAAATTGGATATTAGCGAAGCTACAGAAACGATGGCCAATGATAACAAAGAACAAGCCATCAAAACAGAAAAGAATATAAGCGGCCAATCGGGCCCGGGTTCTCTAAAACTGGTAAACACTCCAATACCAGCACCTCAAACTGAAGGTAAGTCAGAAAGTAGCACAGAAAATAATGTGAGCGATGATCACAATTACATAAAACAGACGAGGTCCGAACCAGAAACCCAGGACAAACGTGAGGATGATGGGCACAAATTGAATGAAAAAACAAATTACGTCTTACCCATGCCATTGTTGAACTCAGCTTCCATTCAGAATTTTGAGCAAGAGAGTCCAAGTTTCAGACTTTCCGGACAAAAGCCGCCAACTATTCCGAAGTATAGCCAAAAAGCGCCTTACAAAGCGATGCCGCGATGGGAAATAGGGCTTAGTCATGCACCTTTTGTAAGTAATCCATTCAACCTCGCCAATTCGGATGAAGAATTAAATGAAAATGAAAGCTATTATTTAAACTCCATTTACGATAATGTAAACATTTATATCAACCATGGGCTCAATCGAAAAATGAGTCTGACAAGTGGATTAATGTATTCCAAGCTTAAAATTCAATTGGATTTTACTGATGCCGAGTTGTATGAGTCATCATCTTCCACCGACGATTTAGCCGCACGGATCAGCAATTCCATTCATGCCGGATCGTTATTTATCAACGATAAAAAATCTGATGTAAATATTACATTTAAACCCGGTGTAATATTACAAGCAGGTGACACATTGGCCTACGCCGGTATGGTACCTATTAAAATAGATGGCATTCAAATACCTTTTCTATTTAACTATCACTTATCCCGAGGAAAATTTGAATGGGTTACCACCGCTGGGTTTTCTATAGACATGTTCAACATCGCTATAGATGAAGTAGCTATAGACGTTTTCCGCAAGCAAGAACTAATTTCTGAAGAAGTGAATTTTAATACATTAAGTGTTAGGGAGTCAGAATTTACATTATACTTAGGAGGGGGGCTCAAATATCATATAGGTCGTCACATTAATTTAGGCGCGGCAGTTCGACTTGACTTGGCAGCGCTTGTTTTTTCCAGATACGATTTTGGCGTGTATTACTCTTTTTAGGGCATACTTTAAAAAAATAGCAATACGTATACGAATAGCATGCAACATGCCAATAGAAACTATTGTCTTATTACAAAATTAAACTTTATGAAAAATCTACTTTTCACATTCATCTTGACAGTTATTTTATTCTGTTCGAGTTGCGTTTTTAATATTAATACGGACCCTGATTGTCTCAAATGCTCCTATCGTGTAAGCGGAAGAGAAATATCAGAAGAGCTATGCGATCCATTTTTCAACGAAGATGAAAAAAATCAGATGCGCATTCGCATGCAAAGACAAGCGGACTCACTCAATGTTACATTAAACTGTGTCGAACGCTAAATTAACTATTAAAAATAACGGCCATGAGACAAATCTTTTATTATGTGTTACTCCTCGCCATTCTTCCGATGGTTTGTACAGCTCAAAACATTACGTTGAGTGGACAAATTTCTGATGAAAGTACCGGAGAAGATTTAATTGGCGCCACGGTCTACATTCCTGAATTGGAAATCGGAGCCGTGAGCAATACCTATGGGTTTTATTCCCTTACAGCTCCCTCCGGAACATACCAGGTAGTGTTTTCCTATTTAGGTTATACATCCACTAGTCAAGAAATAAAATTTGATAAAAATATCAACCTAAACATTTCATTGCGTTCAGATTATGAAATAGCAGGAGAGGTTGTCATCACCGCGGCGGCCGAGGAAGAAAGTCAAAATGTAGAGTCGACAGAAATGAGTGTGATTGATGTAAACATTGAAACAGTCAAAAAAATTCCAGCATTATTTGGTGAGATTGATATAATTAAAGCAATTCAATTACTTCCCGGCGTCAAGACGGTTGGAGAAGGAAGTTCCGGATTTTATGTACGGGGTGGCAATGCTGATCAAAATTTGGTTCTATTAGATGAGGCACCCATTTACAATGCTTCACACATGCTCGGGTTTTTCTCCTCATTTAACCCTGACGCGATTAAGGACATGAAATTATACAAGGGAGCTATTCCGAGCCATTACGGCGGTCGACTTTCTTCTGTTCTTGACATTCGAATGAAAGAAGGAAACGCAAAACGATTTGGTGCTTCCGGAGGCATTGGCACTATTATGAGCCGACTAGCAGTTGAAGCACCAATAGGCGACCGCGGTTCATTCATGGTCGCAGGTCGACGCTCCTATTTAGATTTACTTGCTAAAGCATACCTCTCCGCAACGAAAGGAGATGACTTAGACGGGAACGCCTTTTATTTTTACGATTTGAATGCCAAAACCAATTATAGACTTAATGAAAACAATCGACTCTTTCTTTCAGGCTATTTTGGGCGAGACGTCCTGGACTCAAAAAATGAGGGCATTCGAGTTGAATGGGGAAACACAACCGCCACGGCAAGATGGAACCATATTTTTTCACCAAAGTTATTTTCTAACCTTACATATTATTACAGCAACTACGATTACTTTCTAGATTTTAAAGAGGAGATCTCTAGATTTAAATGGGACGCACGATTAAAAGAGCATAGTTTGAAATCAGATTTTGGTGCATTTCTCAACCCAAAAAACACTGTGCGGTTTGGATTACATGTTATTCAACATGAAATACTACCAGGAACTGTCCTGTCATTGGAAAACAATGAACTGCTGGAAGAATTTAAAATACAAAAATCTCGCTCCTACGAGAGTGCAATATATGCAGGCCATGAGTGGACCGTATCGGATAAATTAAAAATCGATTATGGACTACGTTATTCTTTACTACATAATATAGGTCCGCAAGAAGTATTTAAATTGAACGAGACGTACAATGTCGTTGATACAATTCATCATGGTTCCGGTGTATTTAATACTCATCAAAACTTTGAACCTCGTTTTGGAGCCCGATATAAGGTGAATGAGTCTTTGTCGCTTAAGGCAAGCTACAACCGCACGGCGCAGTATATTCAGTTAGCCTCCAATGGTAATTCGGCTACGCCTTTTGATATATGGTTTACGAGTTCAGAGCAAATAAAACCTCAAAAAGCTGATCAATTCGCGATAGGTATTTTCAAGAATTTACGAGATAATATGTTTGAGCTATCGGTTGAATTGTACTATAAAAAATTTGAGGATGCGATCGACTTTAAGGACCACGCTCAATTGCTGCTCAATAAAAATCTTGAAGGTGACCTCAGAATTGGGGAAGCGCGTGCATACGGCATTGAATTACTTGTCAAAAAAGAAAAAGGGCGATTTAGTGGTTGGTTTGGATACACGTATTCGAAAGCGGAGAAAAAAATAGACGAAATAAATAATGGTCATTGGTATAATGCAAAATATGATAAACCACATGATTTATCAATCGTCGCGTCGTATGATATCTCGAAACGTTTTTCTTTAGGCAGTAATTTTGTTTATTCAACCGGAAGTGCTGTAACATTTCCCACAGGACGATATGAATTTTTAGGTGTAGCAGTACCTGTTTATTCTGAACGAAATGGTGCTCGCCTACCGGATTATCATCGACTGGATTTATCTGCTACATTGCGTTCTAGAAAAAACGAGTCACGCCGCCTACAAACCGAATGGGTATTTAGTTTCTATAATGTGTATAATCGCAAAAATGCGTTTAGCATCGATTTCAAACAGGAAAAAGAGGCTCCCTATAAAACATTCGCGGAAAAAACATCCGTTTTTTCATTCGTTCCATCATTTACCTTCAATGCCAAATTTTAAATCAATATGAAATATTTAATTCTTGCCACATTTAGTATATTAATACTTTCAAGCTGTTTTCGGGAGCGAATTGATATTGACTTGAATGAAGAAAACAAAAAATTTGTTGTAACAGGCTTCATTTCAACTCTTGATGAAACCCAATTTATAAAAGTCAGTAAAACCGTTAATTATCTGGGTAGTTTAGGTATCGACCCGGTGACCGGGGCAAACGTCACACTAAACACAAATATGAACACTTACACTTTGGCCGAAACAGAGCCCGGAACATATGAACTACCAACTTCCTGGGACCCAGTGCTAGGCGCTGACTACACCCTACGCGTTGAAGCCGAAGGAGAATCATTTACCAGTGTGCACAAGCTACGACCCTGCCCTGAGATAGAAAATCTCCGCCAGCAAATCGACGACGACGTTGATGAAGAAGATAGCACATTCATCTATCAAACCTTGTTTGATTTTCAAGAAATTCCAGGAGAAGGTGACGCCTATTATGGCATCGATTATAAGAAAGGACATATTGCCGGAGATTCATTATTGAACGGAGGATTCACCAACGACGAATTTATAGATGGACAATATATCGAAGACGTTGAGCTCACTGAAGACGACCGCCTTTATCAAATCGGAGACACCGCTGTAGTCGAAATATACTCTATCGGTAATCAGACGCAAAAGTTTTTGGTGGACATAGAGCTTGAAGTTTACAGAGGAGGTCCTTTTGACCCTCCACCTGCTAACGTTCGAACCAATATATCTGGAGGAGCAATTGGCTATTTTATTATCGCAGATGCACGTAGGGAAGAGATCGTGATACGCTAGCATATAAATTTGGAACCTTTTGTGGCCGTCAGGCATGACGGCTTCATGAAACATTTGCGTCATCGGCTTTATTGGAGGCGTATCAACGAAGCCGTGGTCGCATCGGATGACAAGTACAGCTCCTGATTTACACACAAATATTTAAAATGAGGTTTTTAATTATTCTGGCATTGTTTAGTCTTGCCATGCCCATGCGGGGACAGTTCGAAATTAGCGGCTACGTAGTCGATGCCAAATCCGACAAACCGTTGGCTTTCGTGAACATTGGTATAATCAACAAAAACACAGGCACTGTATCTGATATAGCAGGCAGGTTTACCTTCATTGCAACCAGTTCGGATTTGCAAGACAGCATCCGATTTTCGATGATAGGTTACACGGAGTATACGCTAGACATAAAATCGTATATGGCCCAACATGGGGCGGAATCACGTATTGCCTTACTTCCAATGACCGAACAGCTACCTTCAATTGTTATTAGTGGTAAAAGACTCCGCGAACAATTAATAGGTAGTACATCTAATTCAAAAATTTTCACTTGTGGATTCGCTTCCGACAATTTGGGTAATGAAGTTGGTCAGTTAATAAAAATTAAGAACGAAAACAATATTTTAAAAAAAATACACATTCATATTGCTTCAGTCACTCATGATACAATTCGATTTAGAATAAATTTATACGAATACGATAATGACCGTCCGGGAAGAAACCTATTAAATAATAATATAATTTTTTCAGTGGTGGATCCGAAGGATGGGTGGATGACAATCGATGTTCAAAAATATAATATTGTGCTAGGTCGTCATACAATTGTTGCATTGGAATGGATAGAAGATTTTGGAGCCGGAGAAATCCGCTTTTCATATCGACCATTAGGTCCTCCGTTATTCTATCGAAAAGCGAGTCAAGGAAACTGGGAACGAGAAAAACGAGGGAGCATCAGTATGGCAGTCACGGTTATTAATTGAATCAAACACGTTTAAGCTATCTTTTCCCAGAACAATACTTTGGATTTCTGCCCTTCTGTTCCTTATTCCGTGCTCATTACTGCATTCAATTTCCGCTTTTTCGCTTACAGAAAATACGCCATGTGGGATACGCAAAGGTTTCATCCTTAGTCGTCCACTCGCCGACCCAGTGAAAACCTTTGTCCGACATATCAGAAAAGGTAAGCCTATACCACCCTTCCATACCATTTGGTGCCTTTTGATCCCGATATAGGACGATATTTCCGTCTTCATTTTTATTTCCTTCCCAGGTCGATAACGTCGTAGTTGGAGTGGCAGAGGAATAATAATGAACATACCACTTTGAGCTATCAGCTATGAATTGTCGAATACTACCTGAGTGCTTTCCATCGGATTTAAGTGTCTCATCCTGCACAGCCATTCCATCCATTATGTATTTGAAAGTCCATGTCATATCAACACTGTCCGCCCAAGTGTCTTTATCCAATCGAGTTATAGATTTACAAGTGCAAGTGCCAATCAACTCACTGAAGTCTTTAATCTGTTCCGGTGCATTGGGGTGAGGTTGACCAAAAGGATTCTTTTCCGATGGCTCATTTAAATACTGTATACCCTGCGCCCGGATTAGCTGAAAGCAAAAAAGAAGTCCCATCAGAATAATCAGTCGTTTCATCCCAGGTATGATTTTAATTTTACAAAATCAAAACGAATTGAATATGCCTATTGTGCATGTCAATGAAGTTCAAAAAGAACGTCAAGCCAATTAACTACCCTCCTTTTGAGAAAGTAAAATTGCACTAATACTTTTTTGATCCAGTCGCTGGCAATGATTGGCAGCAGCATCTATCGCAAATAATATTTTGTCAAACTGACCATTCTCAAACATACGCCGCGTCCCTTTTTGGAATGTTCCTTCTTTAACTATAGCTGCTAACAATTCATCACGTGACGCAATATTAGGAAGTGGAATGAAGCTTTGAAGAGTCAATTTGTCAATTTTGGCATTTAGTTCATCAATGCTCTTATTTACATCGTCAGCGAAGAACGATACGTGCGCTTCCGTTACATCACTTCGATTTTGCAATTCTTCGAGCTTTCCGTATATAAAATTTTTGGTCGACATGATAGTCTTAAAAAAATCAGTAATTTCTCGATGTTGCTCTAATCGCTTGAGGAGTTCTTCGCTTCTACCATTTTTCTTTGCTAACTTTAATTGATAAAAACAAAAATCTGCATCCCACCCTTCAAATGACTCCTGAAATAACTTTTCCCGTTTTTGCATGATGGCCATATATGCTTGTTGCATCTGCTTAGGCCTATACTCCTGGCCATCCAATTCGATAGACTTTAGCTTCGATGTCCCTTGAGCTATTTGCGAAACGATATTGGCCTTTTCGTTCAGGTCATTAATAGGTTTCATGAGTATCTTCAAGTCCGATTTCAATTTTGCTAAATCTCCATTAGTGGGTTCAAGTCCATGTGAAACGGCCCGCTGCAAGTCATCTTTTGGTGGAATGGACAAAAAGCGGTCGTGAAACGTGTTTTCATATTCTTCTAATATCTCTGCACCTTCTGTTTCTGCCCTGACAAACTCCTCAAATGTCGAACTGGATACATAGTCATCCGGATTTTTATTCAAATACGTTTTATAAATCAACGCGGACATGCGTTGCTGTAATATTTCATCCGCGTTGAATAATATCCAAGGAGATCGTTCATCCTCGACACAATGAATAAATGGAATTTTTGCGTTTTCTTCTCTCAAATTGTTGGGTGGATGGCTAGCGTACATTCCGACCTTAGCCTGAGCATTTGTTGAAAAATACCGTCTTCCTCCTCGTATATCTTCAGGCAGTCTATTCTTTAATTCGCGTTGCTCTGCCGAATTACGATATAGGGCATGATCATATGCCTTGTAAATATTCTTTGTGTACACTGATTTTTGGCCGGCGACGTAAGCATGGTTTATTGTATTATTCCAATGTGTAAATCCATTGTCTAATTTCCAAAGGGCAGAAATAATACCTTCGCTTCCTGTAATACTAACAGCCACCTTATCGGCATTAAATTCCATTTCTCTCGACAAAGAGGCATACATAATATTTAAAAATTGATAAAACAAATTCAGCAGCTGCCGAATCACCCAGACTACAGGAGTAATGAGCCATGCCGCAAAAGATATCCGAATATCTGATCCTCGCCACTGTGCCAGCATTTCATCCCATTTGTCCCGCTGAAATATCATATCATGAATTATAGTATTTGCCGACATAATGTAACTACCGATCTTCATGCTTCGTTGAGCAAAGTGACCAAATTCATGCGCGATTACTGCTTTAAATTCAGATAAATTTAAACAACTGACGAGTCCTAATCCTATTGTTAATTCCTTTCGAACAGGCAAAAACAAACTAAGCCAGGAATTACTATAAGCGACATATGCGTTAACGTCCGGGTCGACGTAAATAGCTTTTGGTCTTGGTGCTCCTGTCTCAGCACAAATCCTATCCACGAATGCGAATAAATTTTCGTGATCTCCTTTAACCAGTTTAATACGGTTCTCGGGTTTGTGATTTTTTAATTTTAAAATAAACTTTAACGTGAAAACAAAAAGCATAGCCGACCCCGCTATAGCACCGATTTTTCCAAGGATCGTTAGTTTATTCACATTTTCAATTGGATACACAATTGCATAATATGTTAAAAATGCTAATCCTACAACAAGCGCTAAATAAAGAACAAAAAAAACAATGATCGCCAAAATAGCGAATATAGCTTTCCACTGGTAAGAAGTTGGTAGTTTAGTCAGTCCTGGATCAACCGACTTTGGGCTCGCTGGATAAAACGAAAGTGACATAGTTCGTGTTTCTGAATGTAAAATAAAGGATTAAATATAATATCGATAATCGAATATTTCAACAAGTAGATTTAGCCTGGTCCGAAGGTAATGGACTGAGGTTTGCCATGTTCACCTGCCTATTTCACTACTTACGTTATATTTATCAATTGAATGAAGAAGAATGTTGGAAATAGTAATGGCGTCATTCATTTAATACCCATGCCCATTGCGGCATCCGAGAAATGGCAGTTTTCCGATACCATTTTCTCAGCACTAATGACGTGCCATGTTCTTGTGTGCGAGCGAATTCGAACCGTACGCAGACAAATCAGAAAGTTTTTTACTGAAGAGCAGTTTGACCGTCTCCTATTTCTTGAAATGGATAAACATGCAGGAGCGGATTACATTCGCCAGGCCTCGAAATACCTTCAGGACGGTCTGAATGTCGGTGTTTTGTCCGAAGCGGGAATGCCATGTATTGCCGACCCCGGTTATCAATTAGTTGATGCCGCACATCGTCTGAATGTTCAGGTTATTCCCCATGTCGGACCATCGTCGTTTTTTCTAGCACTGATGGCATCCGGTCTTTCCGGCCAGTCTTTCTGTTTTCATGGCTACTTACCAAGAGATAAAAATGAACTGGAAAGATCGCTACGCCAATTGACACAATCCGTTGTAAAGAACGGAGGCAGTCAATTGTTTATGGAAACTCCTTATCGTAACCAAAAACTGTTCGACGCCATCATGCGTTATGTTTCAAAGGACACAAAACTAAATGTTTCGATCGATATTAGTGGACCGAATGAATTCATTCAAACAAGGACTGTTCAGGACTGGAAAAAAGTAACTTTTAAATTTAACGAAAAAAAACCAGCGGTTTTTATTTTGGGTCGATGACAATACTAAAAAAAATAGACGAATTATGGCAACAACATCTTCAGCTCAGCAAACACTCGACACATTCGGATTTCTAAATATCGAAGTGGACCCGACACTCGATCTTGTAGAAGAAATCAGTAGATTAAAGAAGGAAAAGAACGCCATTATTTTGGCCCATTATTATCAAGAATCGGAAATTCAGGATATTGCTGATTATATTGGTGATAGTCTAGGTCTATCTCAAAAGGCAGCTTCGACTGACGCAGATATTATAGTTTTTGCTGGCGTACATTTCATGGCAGAGACGGCAAAGATGTTGAGCCCCCACAAAAAAGTTCTTTTACCGGATTTAAAAGCAGGGTGTAGCTTAGCCGACTCATGTCCGCCCCATATATTTTCGAAATTTAAGGATAAATACCCCAACGCCGTTGTTGTTTCTTATATCAATTGTACAGCTGAATTAAAAACCCTAACAGACATCTGTTGCACATCGTCAAATGCAGTTCAGGTAATTGAAAGTATCCCAAAAGAAAAACAGATAATATTTGCTCCCGATCGTAATTTAGGCGCCTATTTAGAAAAAAAGACAGGCCGTGATTTAATTATATGGAATGGTACGTGCATGGTACATGAAATATTTTCACATGAAAAAATCACAAAGCTGCAAATGCGTCATCCAGACGCAAAATTTATAGCTCACCCCGAATGTGAAGCACACCTTCTTGAAAAAGCGGACTATATCGGTTCGACCAGCGGATTATTGAAATACACGCAAGAGAATCCTGCGACCGAGTTTATCGTAGCAACAGAATCCGGAATTATACATCAAATGGAATTGGCCTCTCCTCAAAAGACCTTCATCCCAGCTCCACCAAATAACACTTGTGCCTGCAATGAATGCCCACACATGAAGCGTAATACAATGGAAAAATTATTTGTATGTATGCAATACGAATTACCGGAAATTACGTTGCCGGACTGGGTAATAAAAAAAGGTGTTGCCAGCATCGATAGAATGCTTGAGATTTCTGCCAGAGCCGGGTTGTAATGGCGTGCCCATCTTTCTTGTCAAGGTCTCATTGATTTCAGTTTGCCAGCTCTACTTCTAACGCACTTAAAAATTCGTCTCGTCAGTCTGTACAAATCGGTCCTCCTGCCTAACCTTGTAATGCCAAACATTGAAGGAACTATGTTAAATCTAAATTGATGGAGCATCAGATTTCATCACCCCATCAAAACTCGACTTGTATGTCAACATTCCAAAATTTAAGTAGGTATACAGATTCTAGTGCTTGTACTTTTCAAAAATTGGTTCGCATAACGCTCAGATGACTGTGCACCTTAGGCTCCGGGCATCTATTCAGATGCCAGAACCTAAGTGAAACAACGTGTTTCCTGCCCGGGCCATAAGCCTTTCAAGACCTTCGGAACTTTTTCAAGACCCAATTCCTTATCTTTACAGGCTTTTTGCGCATTATCGCATAATTTTTCAATCATGATAAACATCATTCTATTCGGCCCTCCGGGGTCTGGTAAAGGAACGCAAGCTCAGATACTTGTTGACAAGTATGGGCTCGAACATATAAGCACAGGCGATCTCTTTCGCTACAATCTGAAGCACAACACGGACTTGGGCAAAGAAGCGCGCACGTATATTGACAAAGGTGAACTTGTCCCTGATAACGTCACGATTAACATGCTCAAGCAGCGGGTTGAAGAATCTCCTGAGGCTGAGGGATTCATATTCGATGGATTTCCGCGTACTATAGCCCAAGCCGAAGCGCTCATGAAATTGATGGAAGTGGAAAATACTCAGATAAACGCGTTGATCAAATTGGAGGTCAGTCGTGAAGCCATCGTGGAACGTCTGCTCGAACGAGGTAAAACAAGCGGTCGATCCGATGATCAAAACGAAACCACGATAAGCAAACGTATAGATGTCTATCTAGATGAGACTTCGCCAGTGTTCGACTACTACCAAAACCTTGACAAGAGTTATGGTGTCAATGGCCTCGGTACGATCGAGGAAATAGCGAATAGGTTACACGCTGTTATAGATCACCTTTATGCTATTCAAAGGGAGACAATAGAAAAAGGATAGCTGCCATCGTCTATGAGCTCATCTAATTTCATAGATTATGTAAAAATTTGCAGTAGGTCCGGCAGAGGTGGCGGTGGATCTACACATCTGCGAAGAGACCGACTGACCCCAAAAGGCGGACCTGATGGAGGAGATGGTGGAAGAGGTGGACACGTCATCGTCAGGGGAAATGCCCAATATTGGACGCTTCTTCATCTCAAGTATAAAAAACATGTAATTGCAGGCCATGGAGAGCATGGATCCGGAAGCAGAAGCTCAGGTGCTAGTGGAGAAGACGTCGTTCTGGATGTACCATTGGGAACCGTCATACGGGATGTCGCAACACAGAGCATACAAGGCGAAATAACCGAAGATGGGCAAGAATTGATAATTACAGCCGGTGGCCGAGGTGGTCAAGGAAATTTTCACTTCAAGTCGGCAACCAATCAGACACCACGTTATGCGCAGCCCGGGGAGGAAGGACGGGAAGAGTGGAAGATTCTCGAACTAAAAATTTTGGCTGATGTAGGTCTTGTCGGTTTTCCTAATGCTGGTAAATCCACCTTATTGGCCGCCGTGTCCGCAGCTAAACCCAAAATTGCCAATTATGCCTTCACCACATTGACACCAAATTTGGGAATTGTCGGATACCGTGATCACAAGAGTTTTGTAATGGCTGACATACCTGGAATTATCGAAGGTGCTCACAAAGGAAAGGGGCTTGGACATCAGTTTTTACGTCACATTGAGCGAAATAGCGTATTACTATTTGTAATTCCTGCGGATAGTGACGATCATTTGGCTACATATCGTATTTTACTAGCTGAGCTAGAGGCCTACGATAAAGCCATGTTGGATAAACCGCGAATAATTGGATTTAGTAAAGCAGATTTAGTTGACGAGGAATTGAAAAAATTAATTTCTTCTGAACTACCTGACGATTTTGATCATCTGTATTTTTCTGCGATAACGGGTGAAGGAATCAGAGCGTTAAAAGATAATTTATGGGCCGCCCTCAACTTAGAAATAAATTGAGAAAAAAACTTTAAGGCCGTCGGCCATTCATTATAAAAAACACTTTCATCGACCAACTCAATAGATATAAAATAGTTACAATAGCAGTTTTTATGGCTCTGCATGTAATGTGCTCGCATTCGAACTATGCCCAATCTCAAGCCAACGGAATCGATGAAAAGCTATCGAAGGTGTTTGTAATTGGCGACTACCAGGAAGCATACGAAGATTGTTTTACCATATATCCCGATATATTAATTACAGTATGTGACAATAACATCGATACGGCTCATCAGCGATGGAACGTCTACATAAAAGAGATGGAGGCCTATAGCAAAGAAATAGACTTTGACCTTGAAGGTATCGTCATGTGGATACACTTCTTTTGGAACCCGAACGGCAAGGTTCAACATGTGGCCTACCACCTTCAGCCACAATCCCGATTTGTCAAGGACGATATGATACAGGCGTTTTTGCGTTCGTTCATTAAAAATCACAACATAGATATTGAGGCGACAAGAGGCTTCAACCATTACGGCAGTGTTGCCTTTCCACTGTATTACGAATTCAATTCTCCGAGGAGGTGACCAGCCCTGCTCGGCAAGAAGACATTTGCACTTTGAATACCTTACAATCAACTACTTACACTTCAATCAATAATTTGATGTGTATTTCTATCTTCGCATGTACACAAATACTTTTGGACAGACAATAAGCATATGTCAACAGCAACTTACACAGAAGACAACATAATATCCCTTGACTGGAAGGAGCACATTCGCATGCGACCGGGCATGTATATTGGTAAACTTGGAGATGGGTCGGCAGCGGATGATGGTATTTATATTTTATTAAAGGAAGTTCTAGACAATGCCATCGACGAGTATACAATGGGCTTTGGAAAAGAGATCGAAATATTCGAAGACAATGGGCTTATCAGTGTTCGTGATTTTGGTAGAGGAATTCCGCTTGGAAAAGTGGTGGAATGTGTATCCAAAATTAACACCGGTGGCAAATACGACTCAAAAGCTTTTAAGAAATCCGTTGGATTAAATGGTGTGGGAACCAAAGCGGTAAACGCACTTTCCGATCATTTTGTCGTCGTTTCTTGTCGCGATAAAAAAATGAAAGAGGCTTCGTTTTCCAGGGGTGAATTGCTTAAAGAAGAACGTATATCTAAAACGGATGAACCGAATGGAACCTATGTCGAATTTACAGCTGACGAAACTATTTTTAATAATTATAGGTATCAATCCGAATATATTGAAAGGCTTCTATGGAATTATGCCTATTTAAATGCCGGATTAAAACTACGATTTAACGGCAAGACAATTGTCAGTAAAAATGGTCTTCTCGATTTACTTAATAAAAATACCAATGCTGACGAAATTCGATATCCGGTTATTCATTTAAAAGGAGAGGATATCGAAATAGCCATGACGCATGGCCAACAATATGGTGAATTGTATTATTCATTCGTCAATGGACAACATACAACACAGGGTGGTACACATCAAAACGCATTTCGGGAAGCCGTCGTCAAGACAGTTCGCGACTTTTATAATAAAAATTTTGATGTCAAAGATATTCGATCAGCCATCGTTGCAGCAGTAAGCCTTCGTGTTGAGGAACCTGTATTCGAATCTCAAACAAAGACCAAGTTAGGTTCGCTTAAAATGGGTCCGAAGTCCCCGGCGATTAAGTCTTTTGTCATGGAATTTATGACGCGAGAACTGGATAATTATTTGCATAAAAATTCTGATGTAGCCGATGCTTTACTTAAACGAATACAACAGTCAGAAAGAGAACGAAAAGAAATTGCTGGCATAAAAAAAATAGCCAATCAACGCGCTAAAAAAGCCAAAATTCATAATAAAAAATTGCGCGATTGTCGAATTCACTATGATGACAAACGCGGAAATGTCGAAACAAAGGAAGCAACTTCCATATTTATTACAGAGGGTGATTCGGCAAGTGGTTCATTGACAAAGGCACGAGACGTGCAAACACAGGCGGTTTTTAGCTTACGTGGCAAGCCACTAAATTGTTTTGGCATGACGCGCAAAGTCGTCTATCAAAATGAGGAGCTTAATTTATTGCAACATGCCTTGAACATTGAAGACGGCATAGAATATTTGCGATATAATAAAGTCATTATCGCCACAGATGCTGATGTTGACGGCATGCATATCCGATTATTGCTATTGACGTTTTTTCTTCAATTTTTTCCCGACTTAGTTCATGAAGGGCATCTCTACATATTAGAAACACCATTATTTCGTGTAAGGGATAAAAAAGAAACATACTATTGTTATACGCAGAAGGAAAAGCAAGCCGCCATCGAAAAACTTCGCGGAAAGGCAGAAATTACAAGGTTTAAAGGCTTGGGAGAAATTTCACCCGACGAATTTGAAGATTTCATCGGGAGTCGAATGCACCTTGACCAAGTCTATGCACCTGAAGGGATGACCATCGATCAAACGCTCTCCTACTTTATGGGTAAGAACACCATGCAACGCCAGGAATTTATTATCGAAAACCTGAAAGTAGAGTTAGATGAGGTAACACCCGGAGTAGAAGTGAATGCCACTCTATAACTACTCCAATCGTTCAAATCATCCGAAAGAGACAATTTCTACTGCCGTAATGGCATGAATCACGCGATTTCGTGCCAATTCGTCTATAAAAGCCCCAGTCTTTGTAATGGCACATAAATTGGCAAAGTAGGACAATGCACCGTACAATCTGTATGGTGACAAAATGAGATAAACTATGTTTGACGATTTGCATTTTCAGTTGGCTTCAGAGGAAGAAGTGGATATGGGGCCAATCTTTTCTATAAATGAGGAGGACTTTGATGAGTCTCAAGTGAGCGATGGTCCTCAAGTTGTGCCAATACTGGCATTGAAAAACACGGTCTTGTTCCCCGGAATTGTGATTCCTATTACAGTTGGTCGTGATCGATCACTCAAAGCCATTCAAAGGGCTTATGAAGGAAACAAGATGATAGGTGTACTTGCCCAACGTGAAATTGAAACAGAGTATCCGGGACCAGGAGATATATTCGAAATTGGCACTGTTGCGCGAATACTTAAACTGCTTAAAATGCCGGATGGTAGTTCTACTGCTATCATCCAAGGGCGCAATCGATTTCGGCTTGAGCAACTGACACAAGAGGAGCCTTATCTAGAAGGTCGTATAACCTATCAGTCGATGGCCGCCGCTCCCGAAGACATGGAACAAAAGGCCCTGATATCCACTATACGGGACAAAGCCACCCGCATCATCGAACTTTCTCCTAATATTCCCAATGAGGCCGTGATGATGCTGAAGAACATTAAGAAAGAAGCATATCTAATTAATTTTATCGCTTCAAATTTAAGTGCCGGAGTTCCGGTCAAACAAGAAATATTAAAAGAAAACAATCCTGTCGCGAAAGCCTCGAATGTATTGCAGTATATCGATAAGGAATTGCAATTGTTAGAATTGAAAAATCAGATCGAAAATAAAGTACGATCCGATATTGAAAAACAACAGCGAGACTATTTTCTCAATCAGCAACTCAAAACAATCCAACAAGAGCTTGGCCAGAATCCGAATGAAGAGGATATTAAAAAATTAATCGAGCGTTCTAAGGATAAGGATTGGCCGGAATATGCGGCAAAAGCCTTTGACCAAAATATTGAAAAATTAAAGCGCATCAATCCACAAATTGCCGAATATTCCATTACAATGAATTATTTGGAGGTTTTATTGGATTTGCCATGGAATGAAAAAAGCGATGATGCCATTGATCTAAAATATGTTCAAAAGGTATTGGACGAAGATCACTTTGGCCTGGAAAAAGTAAAAGAGCGAATCATGGAACACCTGGCCGTCCTCAAGCTGAAAGGCGATATGAAGTCCCCGATTCTTTGTCTTGTTGGACCTCCAGGAGTCGGTAAAACCAGTCTTGGGAAATCCATTGCTCGTGCCTTGAACAGAGAATATGTCCGTATGTCTCTGGGTGGCATGCACGATGAATCAGAAATTAGAGGACATCGCAAGACATATATAGGTGCAATGCCGGGCCGTATTGTTCAGTCCATTAAGAAAGTCGGAAAGTCCAACCCGGTTTTCATGCTTGACGAAATTGATAAAATGGGACGCGATTTTCGTGGAGACCCTGCATCCGCTTTGCTCGAAGTCCTGGACCCCGAACAGAATACAACTTTTTATGATAACTACCTGGAAATGGAATATGATCTATCAAATATTCTATTTATCGCAACTTCCAATTCGTTGCAAACGATTCAAAAACCATTATTGGATCGTATGGAAATAATTCAAATCAGTGGGTACAGTACAGAGGAAAAAATTGAAATAGCCAAGCGACATTTAATCAAAAAGCAGCGTGAAGCACATGGCCTAAAGGGTAAAAATATTCGCATTACAAAACCTGCAATTGCACATTTAATTGAAAATTATACACGAGAAAGTGGTGTTCGAAATCTCGATCGCGCACTAGCGAAAGTGATGCGAAAGGTCGCAAAAAATGTAGCACTCGGTATTGACTACAAAAAGACGTTGGTCATCGACGATATTAAGGAATTTATGGGACCATCTATCCATACACCTGATCTCTACGACGAATCCAGCGTACCCGGAGTGGCCATTGGGCTCGCTTGGACCAGTACCGGCGGAGATATCTTGTTTATCGAATCATCGTTGAGTAAGGGAAAAGGGAAAATTACCTTAACCGGAAATTTAGGGGATGTCATGAAAGAGTCGGCAACAACAGCCATGAGCTTCGTCAAGGCGCACAGCGAGGAGTTGGGTATAAATCACACAATGTTCGAAGAGTACGATGTTCATATACACGTACCAGAGGGCGCCATTCCAAAAGATGGCCCGTCTGCAGGGATCACAATGCTTTCGACACTTGCATCTGTTTACACAGGTAAAAAAGTTAAGCCTTTTACTGCCCTTACAGGTGAAATTACACTTCGTGGAAAAGTTCTACCGGTTGGTGGAATTAAGGAGAAAGTATTAGCCGCCAGACGTGCTGGCATAAAAGAGGTTATTCTTTGCGAAGAAAACCGAAAACATGTCGCAGAAATAAATCCGGATTATATAAAGGACATGGATTTTATTTATGTACAGAAAATGGGAGATGTACTGGACTTTGTGCTAACGTAGTTGTTTATTATTCCATTGATTTATTTAATGAATCTGACTCAATATTTCTTCTACAACATCAGCCAATGTATGAAGTCCTGTTGCGGCACGCATTTCCTGTTTTGAGCCTACTAAGTGCACATAGTCTGGATATTTATTTAAAATAAAATCCTTAAAATGCTTAAAACTCTTTACTACCCTAAATTTCTTTAGATGCTCAACAAATATAATTGGTTTGACCTGGCGCGTTGCTGCAACCGCAATCAACCCTCCCATAAACGCGGCATTGGCTGGTGTAATATTATCTTCCATGAATAAATATTGCCCGACAACTTTTGCCTTTATAAAGTACGGGCCTCCGTCCCAAGATTGCCCATAACTATCGTGAGTCGTATTTCGTAACATCATCTTTGTTTGAAAAAATACCTTGCCGTCCATAACAACGCAGAAAGCCCTTTTAATTTTTTTGTTCTTCTTTCCATGATAAAAGTTAAACTTAGCTCCACCGTCGGATACTTTTTTTGTTAATTCTGTATCACTAGAGGGGCGTTTATTCTTGAAGGCATCAAAAGATTCATATAAGCCATCAGGAAGATCTTTAACCAATTCGCTTGCACTCTCCTTTTCATAAAGCTCAATCGATGCCAATCCTGCAAAGTCTTGCGCTAGTACAATATGGACACAAAGCAAGAAGGAAATTAGCTGTAATATTCTCATAATTTTCTATTTAGGGTATAAGTATATAAGCTTAATGAAACACCGATCGTCAAAGATGTTTTCAATTAACTATCAGGGTCGGATTACAAATGTATATTAATTACGTTACATCTCCTAATAACCGATAATCTACTTTTTATAGGCTGTAAAATATTCCTGATACATCCCATTTCGCAATTCTGCATTGAAGGCATCACCTATAGATTTTATTAGAGCATTTAATTCTTCACTCACCTTTTCTGTAAAATGGTCTGAAAAATAAACTGTCCCATCTTCATCGAAGTAGCTGACCTCAAGCCGATACCCTTTATAGTTCAAACTATACTCATATTGACCATGACTGTCCTTTGTGAGGCTGTCGTCCGTACCAAAGTCCAAATGCTTATTTAAGAAATCAGCAAATACGGCTACCATTTCGGGTTTCACTGGGCTAATTGAGTATCCTGTGCTGCTTGTCATCATTCCCTCCCATAACGGTAGGGTATCAAATGTTTTACATTGCAAACGATGACTGCCATCCTCCGATTTGATCCACTCAAAAAATTCCATAAACCAACTTCGCGGCATATTAAATGGCTCATGTAAACGTGTTTCATTCCGATCAAAATGCACATTGTATATATCGTGCGTGCGATAATCGTGTACAATATGAGCGTATTGATAGGTTTGACCATCATATTTTCTTGCCATAAAAACAATCTTACTTTTATCTGGTGAAAAACCAATTACATGTTTTGAATGAAAACCGTTATTCTCCTTTTCTATTCTCGGAAAAGGGAACAAGGATAAATCAGAAATGCGTAAAACGACACGTTCATTGACAAAAATGTAATCTCCCCCTTCCAATACATGATCGGACTCCGTGTCATCCGAGGCATATAATTTCCATTTTTCACCCGGTTGTCCATCTTCTACATCTAACCATTGCAGACTGGCAAAGTCCGACGTTTGTTCGTGCACAGGAATTATTTTCATCTTATCATTTTCTTCCGTTAGTAAATAAACGCTTTGACTTCCAACCAATAAGGTAGGCTGTGGTGCATCTGTTACCATATATACTTTCCAGATACCACTAACTCCAGTGCTTTTTTCCAGGTTGGAAGGCAATATAACTTCCTCATCGTTGTAGTATATGTTGTACTTTGTTCGTGCCGATTTTCTTCTTGAAGCTGTATTTACATCGTACCAACTCGACTTCGTTAGCTTCTTTTTAATTGTAAACTTTTCATAAACAAATGGTGCGGTTTTTTTCGATCGCTGAAAATCGCAACCAAAAAAAGAAAGTATACCCAGAATACCCATATTGACAAAGATTAGCCGTGATAAATTTATTTTTGACATGACGCTCTGATACTTACTTTAGCATAACATTACTACCTATATGTGACCAATTAAATATAAGCGAAATTATTTATTCTGAACGTTTAGGCAGATTGACTAAGATAATAAATTTAGCCACAAAACTTCTTGGATAAATTGTCAAAAAAACGCGTATCAGGCCAAATATTATGTTGAGGCGTCCTATTGTTGCGTTATTGGCAAACCCAATTCTTCCTTCAAGGTGCATCTGGCCTGACTCTCAATTTCTTGCAGGCTACATGTCCGGAACAAGGTATGTTTTATTCGTTACTGGTAACTTGTTTTCGTCTCAGCTGCCGCAGTCGCTTACGCTCTCTGCGATTGATACGTTTGTATGCGCGGAATTGTTTTGCTTTAAATCGTTCTTGATAAAATTTCTTTTTGCGCAGTCGCAATTTCATTTTACCATCATCTTCATCCTGACTTGTTATCCATTCCAGGTAGACTTTTTTACCTGCGGCCTCATAACCCGTTTTATCAGGCACTTTATCGAGGTTGGGGCGTTTGAGATTACTGATGGGTACAGAAATCCATAGGTTCTCGATGGAATTTTTGTCCAGTGCACCCTCAACAAAAGCATGAATTGCGTTTGACTGAATTTCTGTTTGATAAATTTCTACGCGATTACCTTTAATTTTGATTTTTGAATTTATTGGAGCAAATCGCAAGACCTCAAATCGTTTCTCCATATTAATCCCTTCGGTAATAGTGTCAATTGTATGTAAGTCTTCAATGACTACATGTTCAAGGTCAGCCAAAATAACCGCTTCGGTTTGGTCCGTATTAAATCCGTTTTTTACCAAATTCATTTCTCCACTGAGGTCAACATCAAGCCAAACATTCCCCTCCAGTTGTTTTGCCTCACGCAATTCGTCGACATTGAAATAATCAAAGTGCGCTAGTGTTTGGCCGATATCAATATTTGTTAGTAGTAATTGTAAATCAAAGGGAAGTTTGTCAGCGTGCCCCATATCAGCAACAATACTTGCTTTGATCTGACTATCACCATACCCAACATTTGCACTATCGATCTTTAATTTATTCTCTTCGAAATAAGCATGGGCAAAAATGTTTTCAAAAGAAACTTGATCAGAATACTCAAGCTCATTAACATTCAATGTGATATTTGGGTTGAAATCGTCCAATACCTGCACAAGACTTTCTTTCAATGTTTTACCATCAGTATCTGAGGACTGATTTTTAAAAGCAACCACACCTAATACCTCTTTCCAAACAATTCGTGGCGATGAAATTTCCAATTCCACTTCATACGGCGTATCCGTATCCTTAAAAGCAAAGTGTCTTATATTGTCGACGACACCATTAAAGGTAATTTCCTGATCAAGCGTATCACTGCGTAGTAATATATGATAGTAGGCTTTGTTATATATTGATGCTAATTCAATTCGAGTTAAGGGCACTGTTACGCCCAACTCTGAAATAAAGACTTCAGCATCGTCAATTGTCAAATTAAATTTTGAGTTCTCAACCATTTGCGCGATGGACTCATAGTTGTCATCAAACTGAAAGGACACGGTGTACCACCCTTTATCAAATCGATACGCGTCGGACTCGATTAAATGATTGAAACTTCTTGGATGACCAGAATGTCCAAATATAACATCAACCTTCTTTGTACCAGGGTTTGCGCTTAAACTTATTCGCCCAGAAAACTTATCTTCTGCAAAACTCTCGTACGTTATATATGCATCAATTGACTCCGGCTTCAACCCACTCTCATCATCCAATTCACCCGTCAATTCGATTTGCATTGAGAGGTTATCCGGTTGATCGTGAATATTTTTAATAAGATGGATCCCGAAATAATCAAATTTTGGCATCAACGCATCAAAATCTAAATTATTAAGCTCAATATCAAAATCAAAGCGTGTAAAATCCAACTCATTAATTATTACCTCCCCATTAAGTGTGACATTTGATTTGTCAATTTTGAAGCTTGTTTCATCCAGTACTAAGGTCTTTTCATCATTAAATTTTAAACCGGTATTAAACTGGTACAATTGAATATCTTTTCCGTACAAAACAGTATCGATCATAATAGTCACAACAGGTTGAAAACTTCTTTGAATACCCGACAGTGTTTGCTTCATCGATTGTTTGGGCTTATTGGGATTCGCTTGTTTAACACTTGACAACAATCCCTCTTTTCCAAATAGCGTTACGATCCCTTCCCAACTGACTGAACTTGCGCGAATTGTAGCTTCCGTTCGTAAATTACCGGCTTTACCCGGAAATAGAATTGACTCTACGCGGTCCACTTCACCACGGATATGAAATGGGCGTTTATAATTTTCTGTATAGCCCTCTATATGGAAATGCGTTTTTTCTCCTTGCTTGTTGAGCTCGAGTATTTTAAACGGAAAAACTGAATTTCCTTCGGGGTGGTGTACTTCCAGGTCATCCATTGAGAGGTTTAAATTTGTGCCTGCAATTAAATCGTCCAAGCTATTCAGTGATCCATTGATATCTGTGTTCAGCAAAAACTTTCCATCTTGGAAGTAAAAATTATCATGCTTTAAATATTGACTAGCTGCTGAAGCATCACCTGTAATCCTCGCTTTGGCAATCAGCCGATCACCTGAACTTGGTGTCGAAGTAATTAATGCATCTTCTGACTCGATTAAAAGATCATTATAATATCCTCGAACACGATGTACTTTAAAACGAACATGTCGTTTGTCTTCATTAAACTGCCGCGCATCATCAAACAATCTGTTTACAAATGTGGCCGAAACGTCTGCATTTTTAATGACCTGCCCTCTTACATCGATAGTTTTGTCATCGATTCGTAAACCGACTTCAACTCTAGGATCTTTTTTTCCAGGGGTGAATACCACATTCGCATTCGCATAAAATGGACCAGACACATCATACGACCGAATGCTTTGACGAATTCCTGCCGTTAAGATGGGCCGGATATTCTTTGCTACAGCGTCCGGTTTTGTAATAGATAAGGTTGATTGTGTAGTTCCGTCAAAGAACAATGCTGCGCGTACGTCAAACTGATCTCCGTTGATCAAAAGCTCCGGAGAGTTCATTAGAATTTCTTTTTCTGATACATGGATGTCAACGCGGCCATTAACTTCACTATTTTTTAAATAGGCGCCTTTCTTCGTATTAAATGCCAATTGGTCTACGGCAAGCGCTACATCAATGACGGCCATGGTATCAGTATCCATTTGAACGGTTGTTTCGGCATTTTTAATTGTGACTTGAAGGTTTTTATTTTTAATATGATCAATTATTCCGGCTTCAATATTATTCAATTGTACATGGGCATTATGTAGATCGAATTGCATTGTATTTTTTTCGTTGGCAGGTGTGTTTGAGACTTGTGTTCCATCCCCGGTTAATGCGCTAATATTTGATAACCCCAAAGAATCCGTACGTAATTTAATGTGTCCATTTTTTAACAATAAGTCCTTCAATGAAAAACGAGTAAACGTTTGATTTGCGGACAATGATGTAGCCACATTTTGGAAATGCATGGGTGCATGCTTCGGATCGCGATTCGAAAGCTCAGCCAACGACACATCTCTTAACGAAATCGAAATATCATTATCTCCCGTATTTGCCTGATTATTAATCTGACCATTGCCGACCTGCACCAGCGCCCTTTGATTAGATTTTTCATCAATTTTTTTAAGGATTAAATTCGAAATATCAATGGTCGATGTGGCGTATACTACTTTTGGTCCATTTTTATTTGATGCGTTCTTTTCAATTTCCTTTTTAATCAGAGAGGTAATATTTGAGTATCCATTGGTATCGTCGAATATATGCATCGTTAATCCATTCATTGATACTTTTCTAATTTCAAACGCTTTTTCACCTAAGTCGAGCACTCGAGCTCGAACATCTAATTCATCAATTTTAAGGGGTGGGTATTTATGCAGGTCTGCCATCGAATCTCGAATGGTCAGGCCTTCTAATTTTATGGATAAATTAGGAAAGGTGTTGAATAGTCGAACGGTTGCTCTGTCGTAGGAAACCAATCCATTTATGGGTAGATATTTCGTGATATCTTTTCGATGTTCAGTATTGAGATATCGCTCAACTGCAAAGTTACCAAGAGTATAAACTAGTATAGCCACAATCAGTATCGCTAAAAGTGTAAAGGCTACAATTCGAATAACTTTGTGCACCTGCATTTACCATAAAGATGAAAAGAATATGGAAAATGGGCAAAGCGTATCGCAACGCTGGAGAGTTAAGGACCGAACGATTAACCCGCGGACGAGATGAATTTCACCTATTGATGACAAAACATTGAAAAAAACGAATGGCCTTTACAGGCCACTCGCATCCCCTTTATAAACCTAAAAAACCTAATTTGTACAAAAACTCCTTTGATATTTATCCAAAGGATTCAATCAATTCATTTCAATAAGTGTGTTGGTCATTAATAGCCTCGCCCCAATCTCTGTGTTCAACACCAAGCCTGCTGCGGAAATATTCGCATTTCCAATTGTTGAATTTCGCAACTCAACATCCGCGGAAATTCCAATAATCGACATTGCGGATCCGAAGCCTAAACTATTATTATCTTCAATAAATACGTCATCAAGTACAATTTTACCTTCACTAAGTACTCCTCCTCCTTGATTGTGAACAAGTGCGCCATCTGCAAAACCATCTTTAATAGACAACCCGTGCAATTGCACTCCGCTGCTTGTTGGCGGTACGTAAACAACGTGATAAATATTATCCGAATTTGAATTTGGGTTTCCTCTGTCTCCACTCAAAATTGTCTGAAAAATAGCTGGATTTCGTGAAGCACCTCCGATACTATATCCACCAATTACGACCACGCTATCAGGAAAAACAAATGACTCCTCACGAGTAGCGGCTGCGGTAATATACTTACCTTCTGCAATTAATATTGTATCAAATTTTAGAAAGCAAGTACTGTTTAATGCATCAGTCACTGAAAGAAAGGCATCAGCCCATGATAAGCCCGTGCCAGAACCCGTGGCACCTGCGTCAACATATATTACTTTTTGATTAGGATTTGGGCAATCCGTACATAACTGAGTAGGATCAGCAGAAAATGCAATGAACGAGGGAAATTCTGTAATAAAACCACCCCCATCCAAACTAACCGAAACGGATAAATCTGTAAAATGATCTTCGCTAATATCAATTGTTTCATTTACAGGAATTTCAAGGCAGATTTGATGTAAGAAAACGGGAACGCCGACTACAACGTCGTTAGCAGGCGCGCTACCAGAATTTCCAGAGCTATTAAATAACACCATTGAGGAGCCGCTACAGTCGTCGACCAGATTACTATTGTCTGTCATGACACATGTAGTATTGGAAATAATTGGATTTCCATTGGAATTACAAGTAGCGAAGAAGCCGGTAGTATAACTAGTTGCGACTCCAGAGACAGTCGGTGTGTAGCGCAATCCAAAGCAATACGTATTGGCATCGCAATCCGTATCCACTGTACATCCAATAACAGATGTAGAATCCGTTGGAATGAAAACCCATTCCATTGTTTGGGCATTTGATTCACCTTTTTGAATCACTAAAAATAAGATGAGAAAAATAATGAAAATACTCTCCTTCGCATATTGTATTATCAATTTATTATTCAATAAGCTGTGCATAATGGATATATGTAATTAGTTATTGACTATTTTCTACTATTTAATTTTTGAACCCACTGAGGTGATTTGCGGTGCAATATTCTGATTGCTAAAAGACGGCCTCTCAAATATGTAATTGCCATCGTTCCTTGAAATCAAACTCACGGTTAACCCGGTAATTTCGTCTGTGGATATTTCAAGCTGGTTACCAGGAGTTAACTCAAAGCAGACCATATGGAGTAGCACTGGTATATTTTGGATAATTTCTACGGCGCCAGAATTTCCAGAGCAGTTCATCAGTATTTTGGAAGCCTCATCACAACCATTTATTTCTGTACTATTATCAGAGATCAGGCACGACGAATTGGACAGAATCGGATTCTCCCCATCAATACAATTGATAAAAAAACCAGTCGTATAATTTGCAAGCTGCCCTGACTCTGCGGCTGTATATCGTAACGCATAACATAACATATTGGCCTCCGCATCGGTATTATTATCGCAGTTTTCATAGGAAGAATCAGGATGCATGAAAGTCCATTCCATTTGCTGAGCATACAACGCCAATGACGAAAATAACAATGCAATAAAAGTTAGGTATCGGATCATCTTGCATCAGATTTTAAAACAACAAATTTTAACGCGCGAATTCCATCCGTACAATTTAATCGTATTGTGTATAATCCTGTCTGATATGTTCTAACGTCAATTTGAATTTCACTTGACATGGCAGGCAAAGACTGTCGCGTCACTACATTTCCTTTCATATCTAAAATTGAAATTACTTGCAGTGGAGTAATTGAATTGACATATAAAAAATCAGAAGTTGGATTGGGATATAGTCGTATGTCATCCAATTCATTGCCCAAGGCTACGCGTACCATATTTGATTTAATGCGCCGACTTTTTTGATCGACATATTCTACTTTATAGAAGTATATTCCTTGTTCAACTTGTTTATCAAAGTACATTAATTCAACCTGTCCCTCATTTTCGAACGCCCCTATTTCCTCAAAATCAATACTATTCGTAGAACGGTAAATTTTATATACGCCTTCTGCAAATTCCCCTACACCATCCCAATATATTCGCGTTAAGTATTCATCGTATTTTGCAACATCAAGGTCAATTACCTCATCAATTTGTTCGTCCAGGCAATCTTTTATCCATTTAACAATATATTCTTCACATTTTGGAAAATCCGTAGTAGATCGATTCCCGGACCCACTTATGCTGATAGTCGCTCCTGTCGTTTCATCAAGTGACATCTTTATTGGAGCATGAGGAGGAACTTGAAAACATACTTGGTGTAAAATAGTCGGCACACCAGCTTCTACAGCACTTAGTTGAGAGGAGCCCGAATGACCGGAGCAATTAATCAACACCTTGTTTTCGCTTTCACAATAAACTCTTGATTCACTATTGTCCGGAAGAAGGCAAGATTGATTGTAGACAACCCTGCTGACTCCATCTAGGCAGTCCGCAAAGTATCCCGTTGTATAGCTTGTAATTATTCCAGTTTTTTCCGGCGTATATAATAAATTAAAGCAGACAATATTTTCTTCACAAGAAGACAAATTAGCACAAGTAGGATTATTTACGTCATCGTAAGGAACCCAAGTCAATCCTTGAGAAAATGTTATCAGCGGTAGAATGGATAAAATTATTATTAGATATTTCATAATTATCTCTTTTTAAAATTAATTGTCTAATCTGAAATTAATCGAGCAGTACACCAGTTGTTGTATTTTGATTTGTTTTCCAGATAGTTTCATCCTGCGAATTCGTCGAAACGTTCAAGTTTAAATCTCCAGGCAAATAGCCCAATTGATTTTGCAATTGTTTCCAAATAGTTCGGTCGACCGAATTCACTACGTTGGCTGAATTTGATTGCTCGGCATTTGCGCTGAACATGGCCCATACACCGGGCTCCACTTCTTTTTGCCCGGATCTGAAAACAGGAGCATAGGAATTCTGCAATGTGAAATCCATAACGAGGTGCGTCCCATCATTGGATACCGCCGCTGTATCAAGCACAGGTAGATGATTTCGATGTTGAACCACGATGTAGTAGTCATTCGACGCACTGAATGTCGGTGTTGGCGTGCAAACTTCTGGGAATGACACCTGTCCATCACTTCGAATCCATCCTGCACATTCATATATTTCATCGGCAGGTGTAATACCATTTTCACGAATACTCACCAGAACCCAGTCCACGACTGTGTTCGGATATTCAATCACAACACCGGGTGCAGATGGTGAAGTGGCATCTCCAAATTGATCACCTAAATTACCCGTAAAATTCCATGGTGCACCCTGATAAGGTTGACCAAATGGCGTATGGCTTGCTGACAACCTTACGGATAAATTATTGGATGAATCTTTATTCATCCCTGGCAGAAGATGATCATCATTTAATGTCGTTGCCATATTATCAGTTGCTGTGGAGTACGGCCCTTCTAAGAAGATTCGAAGCTGCATGAGTGCACAATCCAAATTGTACGTGTACGTCCAATCGATCGATGACCCCGCACAATCGGTGTATGTATAGGTATACGTAATCGTCCCATCGCAATTTCCAGTTACATGTGTCCCACCGATGACCAGTCCAGTGGGCGTAAGCGTATTGCCACATGCATCCTGGATGACTGGCAGTACTTCAGGAGGCATCGTATCCAAAAGCGACTGAATCGTAACCGATGTAGATACCGGCCCACCAACTTCGGCCGGAGGAACATTGTTGGTAACCACCGTTGTGTAAGTCACTGCGGAAACATTACCGCAAGCATCTGTACCTGTCACAGTGATGGTTGTTGGACAATTATTTGCATTACTTGCGGAAAGAGAGACGCTGGAGCAATTGTCAGCAGACGTCGTTGCCACTATTGCCGCGGCTTCAGCTTGCGCCATGGTGGCGTAACAAGGATCAATCGCTCCTGCGGTTAGTGTTGGATTGGTCATGTCATCAACATTGATCGTCTGATTTGCCGTGCTGGCATTGCCGCAGTCATCCGTAACTGTATAAGTACGTGTAATGACAATGGGGCATGTTCCAGTAGCATTGTCAGAGCTAGACACGGTCAAACTTCCATCCGCCGTACAGGCATCTGATATTGACAATCCAGCTGCTTCTAGCTGAGCAACAGTTGTGTGCGCTGCTGACGCATCACCTGTTGCGCATCCTTCTTCATTCAATGTCGAAAGAGATCCTGAGATAGCCGGTGCCGTGTTATCATCCACATTAATCGTTTGCGTAGCAGTATTCGAATTACCACATTCATCGGTAATCGTATATGTGCGCGTAATTAGGATAGGGCATGTACCTGTGACATTGTCGCTACTCGATACCGTCAAACTTCCATCTGCTGAGCAGGCATCAGCTATTGATAACCCAGCTACTTCCAATTGCGTCACCGTCGTATGTGGTGCTGATGCATCTCCTGCTACACAGCCCTCTTCATTCAATGTAGCAAGAGAACCTGTGATGGTTGGTGCCGTACTATCATCAACATTTATCGTCTGCGTAGCTGTGCTGGCATTGCTGCATGCGTCTGTGATCGTGTACGTGCGCGTAATGACTACAGGGCATGTACCTGTGGCATTGTCGCTACTCGATACCGTCAAACTTTCATCTGCCGTGCAGGCATCTGATATCAACAAGCCGGCTGCTTCAAGCTGTGCAACTGTTGTATGGGCTGCAGATGCATCTCCTGCAACGCAACCCTCTTCATTCAACGTGGAAAGAGAACCTGTGATGACCGGTGCCGTATTATCATCAACATTGATCGTCTGTGTAGCCGTACTTGCATTTCCGCATGCATCTGTGATTGTATATGTCCGCGTTATGACTATCGGGCATGTACCCGTGGCATTATCGCTGCTCGATACGCTTAAACTTCCATCCACCGTGCAAGCATCAAAAATTGATAAGCCAGCTGCTTCCAATTGTGCAACAGTTGTATGTGCTGTTGATGCATCTCCTGCCACACAGCCTTCTTCATTCAACGTCGAAAGCGATCCTGTGATGGCTGGTGATGTATTGTCATCAACATTGATCGTCTGTGTTGCTGTACTAACATTGCCGCAAGCATCCGTAATGGTGTAGGTCCGCGTGATGACGATTGGGCACGTACCCGTGGCATTGTCACTACTCGAAACGCCTAAACTTCCATCTGCCGTACAGGCATCTGATATTGACAAGCCTGCTGCTTCCATTTGTGCAACGGTTGTATGTGCTGCTGATGCATCTCCTGCCACACAGCCCTCTTCATTCAATGTAGAAAGTGATCCAGTGATGGTTGGTGCTGTATTGTCATCAACATTGATCGTCTGTGTTGCTGTACTAATATTGCCGCAAGCATCTGTAATGGTGTAGGTCCGCGTGATGACAATTGGGCACGTACCCGTGGCATTGTCACTACTCGAAACGCCTAAACTTCCATCTGCCGTACAGGCATCCGATATTGACAAGCCGGCCGACTCCAATTGTGCCACCGTCGTATGTGGTGCTGATGCATCTCCTGCCACACAGCCCTCTTCATTCAACGTCGAAAGCGATCCTGTGATGGCTGGTGCTGTATTGTCATCAACATTGATCGTCTGTGTTGCTGTACTAACATTGCCGCAAGCATCTGTAATGGTATAGATCCGCGTGATGACGATTGGGCATGTACCCGTGGCATTGTCACTACTCGAAACGCCTAAACTTCCATCTGCCGTACAGGCATCTGATATTGACAACCCGGCTGCTTCCAATTGTGCAATGGTTGTATGTGCTGCTGTTGCATCTCCTGCCACACAGCCCTCTTCATTCAACGTGGAAAGCGATCCTGTGATGGCTGGTGCTGTATTGTCATCAACATTGATCGTTTGTGTCGCCGTACTCGCATTACCACAAGCGTCCGTAATCGTATATGTCCGGATTATCACTACCGGACATGTACCGGTGACATTGTCGCCACTCGACACTATCAAACTTCCATCTGCCGTGCAGGCATCTGATATCGACAAGCCGGCTGCTTCAAGCTGAGCAACGGTGGTGTGTGCTGCGGACACATCACCTGCAACGCATCCTTCTTCATTCAATGTCGAAAGACTTCCGGTAATGGCCGGTGCTGTATTATCGTCTACATTGATCGTCTGTGTAGTTGTACTCTGCAAGCCGCATTCATCTGCAATGGTATACGTCCGTGTTATGATTACAGGGCAAGTACCTGTGGAATTGTCACTACTTGTCACAATTAAATTTTCATTAGACGTACAAGCATCTGATATCGACAAGCCAGCTGCTTCGAGTTGTGCGACAGACGTATGTGCTGCCGGTGCATCAGCTGCTGTGCATCCTTCTGTATTCAATGCTGAAAGGCTTCCCAAGATAACTGGGGCCTTGTTTCCTTCAAGGTTGGTAGTCGAGTAGGTTGGAAATTCTGTTGTTGACCCGCCCGCCGGAAGATCTATACTAGCTGATAGATCCGTAACCGCATCTTCGACTAATGTTACAGTCTGGCCTGCCGGTATTGTCAGACAAAGTTGATGAATTATAACGGGTACGCCAGCGACTACCGAAAGTGATCCACCATTACCAGAACTATTGATTAATGTCTGAGAAACAGAGGCACATCCATCTATGTCAGAACTATTATCTGTCATAACACAAGATGAGTTAGAAACTACGGGTGAGGCGTCCAAAACACAGTCTGACAAAAACCCGGTTGTGTATGCAGCCAATGTTCCTGTAGTGGCAGGAGTGAATTCGAGTCCGAAACACAACGTGTTAGTGCAACAATCAGTCGTACTCGTACATGAACCGTTCGTCGAGGAAGCTGATTGCAATACCCAACGCATGGTTGATTCTTCGTCAATAGCATTGTCGCAATCGTCGTCAATAGAATTTCCGAGCACTTCAATAGCGCCGGGATTAACCGAATTCATTGTGTCGTCACAATCGGTACTGTCTGCTACGTAGTTGGCCGGTTGAGAGCAAGATTCTGTGGTATTATTTGGATCGCCATAGCCGTCGTTATCCGTATCGGCATACCAGGTAGTGGTTGTACCGGGGTTAGAAACCCAATTTGATGACGTACCATTTAACGCAAAATTAGATAGCGTCCCATCATGGTTATTCGATGTTTGATCGGCTACAGCAATTACTCCAGTATTGTCCATATCCGGAGTTGCATTCATGCTATTGAAATTATAATTTGCCACTAAACCTGGAACTGATCCCGGCAAGTTTACATCATGAATTTCATCAATTTCAGCAGGGTCCAATGCCACATCCCAAATGCGAAGGTTATCGATATCACCATTGAAGTGCGCATTACAAGGATTGTTTCCAATGCCAATCGCGGCACCATTATTAATATCTGTGTTCATTGTTCCTGTACCATCAAGTTGCCCGTCGATATAAATAGACAAGCTCCCATTTGATCGGGTGATTGCCAAATGGTGCCAAGCGTTATCATTCACGACCGCATTACCGTTAATCACTGATCCATTTCCGCAAGAGCCATCCTCGTAGGCTTCCCAACGAATTTTACCGTCTGAAATGATTTGAATATTCCACAAGTTATCGCATCCACAGGTCGGTCTTTTTGAAAGTAGGAATATGTTAGACGCAGTCGTTTTGAATCGCATATCAATAGAAAAGTCAGCTGTGCCAAAGTTTCCCAGCGACGTGGTGAAATTTAATTGATCATCAGAACCATCAAAATTAAGAGCCATCGCATTTTCATCAGCAGTGCCATCGCAATTTTCATCTACTCCGTTACCACAAATGTCAATAGCTGCCGGATGCACTGCATTACTGTTGTCCTGGCAGTCCAGATTTAGTGATGACGTGGCATCAGTACTTCCGCAGGTCCAGATGGTAGCACCAGCATATCCGTCCATGTCCTGATCGATATATCGTGTTTCAATGCTTCTGCCTAAGATCCAATTGGATGCTGATCCTGAATTTGCAAAATTGTTAAGCGTCCCATGATTTGCTCCAGCATGTGCGTCAAGTAGAGGCAGTTGTCCATTAGTCATAGCCGGTTTGCCTTGATCGAATCTATAATATCGAACCAAGTTGGTTTCATCACCATCCAGACGAGCGTCCATTCGCTGGATGATTTGTGCTTGTGTGAGGGCCGAGTCCCAATACCGGACGTCATCAAAAGCTCCATGGAATGGGTTGTTGCCATTCACGTCAGCGCCGAAAGCGCAAGCTGTAGCGGTTACCACAGTGGAGAAAGGAAATGTTCTATGAACGACTCCATCGATATAGAGCACCACATTATTCCCGCTATAGCCATTATGTGTTACGGCGATATGATGCCATTGATCATCTCGAAGATCCTGGCCACCATGGTTAAAACCTCCTCCGTTTTCGCGATAGGTCAAGACACCACCAGTGATAAGTCGCAAGTCTGCCCGATTAGTGCCATTCCATTCATTGATAATTTGGAAATCAGGACTTCCTGAAGCTACTTTTATCCAGGCTTCAAACGTAAAGGCTGAGGTGTGCGCTACTGCAGGTATAGACACGTAGTCACTTGCGCCCGTCATATCGAGCGCACGATTTACCTCCAGATCCATGTTTCCATCGCAATCATCATCTATAGAATTTCCGCAAATTTCAAAGACGCCTGGATTTACGTTGGCATCCATGTCATTGCAATCGACGTTATTATCAACAAAGTTTGACATCGATCCGCATGTCCAAACTGTTGAATTTCCATATCCGTCAGAATCAACGTCGTGGTAAAGAGTTGGGTATGCTCGACTTGCAACCCAGTTGGAGTTTGCACCATTTAATGTGAATCCGACTAAATTTCCTTGAGCGCCTGAAGATGTTTTATCAATCGCCGTATTTATCAGTTCATTGTTGCCACTGACGATTCCTTGATCAAGCGGAAAATAGCGCACTAAGTTTGCTTCGTTTCCATCGAGTCGAACGTTCATGCGACTGCGAATTTGCTCTTCTGTGAGTGCTATTTCCCATATACGTACTTCATCGACGACGCCATTGAAAGATTGAAACCCGCTGCTAAATCCACCTATAGTCAATCTATCAGTTGTCAATGTTTTCGAAATAGAAACATTTAAGCGTCTGATCCCATCTACGTATGATTGCATAGAGGTCGGTGTGCGAACGATTGCCACATGATGCCATTGATCGTCCACGATAGAAGGGCCACCGTGCCATCCACTCCAAACACCATCACTTTCGCCATACGCTAGAAGTCCGGCACCTGATATATACATTTGTCCGGTATGTGGCCCTTGCCAGTTCATGATTTGTGTACCTGCGGTAGAGGTTTTAATCCAAGCTTCTAATGTAAACGTCGTTTGATGTGGCCAAAAGGGCTCAACTGTCACTCTGTCATCAGTGCCATCAAAATCCAGTGCTTTGTTGATTTCTATATCGGTATTGCCATCACAATCGTCGTCTTCGGAATTACCGCATACTTCTGAGGCCAACGGGTTGATGGCACTGTTTGTATCGTCGCAATCGAGATTGTTATGAGCAAAATTACTCGTTGCGCACAGGTTAGTTATCGGAGTGGCCGGGTCACCGAAATTGTCCATATCAGTATCCGCATAGACTGTAATATTCAAACCGGAAGTAATATTAGAAGCCGATCCATTGAGCGTAAAGCCTTCCAGGCTATGTGCATGATTAAAGGTACTATGATCATTGAAACTCGTGAGCGCTGTGTTGTCGCCGTTTGAAGTACCTTGATCGATCGGTATGTAACTCACGAGATTTTCATCGCGGCAGGAATTTACACATCGCATATCCGTGTCTACCTGGGTGACCGACCTGGCTGTATTCCAAATTTTTATTTCATCAAGCGTACCGCCGAAATACTGGCTGAGTGATTCTCCAATGCGCAAACTACCCACTCCATTGTAATTGCCAGTGGCGCGATCGCTGGCAACCAAGACCCCATCCCGATAAATAAAGCGATTATGCGCCGGAGCTACGATGCTGTGATCATAAACACAGGCCCAATGATGCCAATCTGTATCGGTATATGTAGCCGTGGTGCTTAAGTCATTTCCATAAAATGCAAAAGTGAATGTATTGTCGGATCGAAAGCCTATGGTCAGCCCCATATTTGTACTTGCCCACCCTTGACCTATTATGTAATCCGCCGACCCGATCGCATCGCGCTTGACCCAAAATTCAGTTGTGAACGAGGTTGCGCGCAAATCAATTGACCCATTGCTAATAACAATTCGATCATCTGATCCATCGAAATGTATTCCTTGGCCCGTGTTGATAGTGGGATCTGTGTATAAATTTACATGAAAGATTTGGCTTAAATAGCCATCACATACGTTCGCACCATCCGCATACTGCGCTCGATATTCCCCGGACATTGTAGCATTCAGCGCAGTGCCCGTCTCACCGGCTAGTTCGCTGCCATCCTTAAACCACTTGATCGAATATCCAGTGGGTGTGCTCGATGAAATGGTCAATGTAGCCGTCGTTTCACATACCTGACTTGAAATTGTTGGTGCTTGAGGAGGATCACAAGGCATTACCGAATTGGCGTACGTATCACCCTCCCATGGCCCTCTACCCCATGTTGAAATTCGCAATTTATTTATGTGGGGCAAGACTTCGATAGCGCGAATGCGAACATGAGGCAATCCTTGATTGTGCAGTACCCAGTCAGGTAATGTGTTGTCTTTGTAATAAATCAAACCGCGTTCACCCGCCACATAAAGAGCGTCATTGGCCCCTTCCTGGTAAGCGATACTTGACTCATTGATACCGACTGGTATTGTACCCGATATATTGGTCCATGTCATACCGCCGTCAGTCGTTTGCATGACTACATTGCTACGGCAGACCCAAAATCGGTCGGCGTCATTAGGATCGAATACCAGACACTGCCGGGTCGTTAGATAAATTCCAGGGTAAGTCAAGGTCGTCCAGGTCTGCCCTTCATCCGTACTCTTTAATAAATCTGCACCGTAGGCGGTAATAATGGTATTTGGGTCAGACGGCGCTATATAAAAAAATCGAAGAGCTGTGCTGCCGTTTCCAATATTTCCGTTTGTAAGATTGGTCCAGGATTGTCCTTGGTCGGTGGACTTAAAAATATCAAAGTATAAGGTATAAATGGTGTTCTTGTCAGTTGGATGCAATACCATTTTATGATGAAATGTAGCCACGCCACCACCTACGCTTTGATTCATAATTTGAATGGATACGTCGCTTTGATTTTCATCGTTGTGAATAATTTTATTGATACTGATTCCTTGTTGGATCGTCGTATAATACAACTCTTCATTCGTTGGATCCATTTGGGTAAATTCACCATCTCCTCCTATTGGTCTTGTCCATGTACCATTCATATCCGTATGAATTCCAGCATCTTGTAGGCCGAACGTTTTACGCGTACCTGTTTTATTAGATGAAAGATGATTTAATTGGGTGACGGGCAGATTTTCGATAGTTGTCCAGGTGGCCCCATCGTCTCTACTAAATCCAAGACCACCGTCATCGGCGATCCAAAATTTGTTGTTTGCCGTAGTTTGAATCTTAAAATCGTGTACATCGGCGTGTAATGACGGGATTCGATTGAAAGTGGTGCCGCCATCGAATGATTGGAAATTGAATACACATCCATAGAAGATACGATTCGCATTAGTTGGATCTAATTCAATACGAAAATCCCATGCCCCGCCGACTGCGGCTCCCATATTCACAGATGGGTCAAGTACTGTAGTTAATGCGTCTGTGCTTTGCGTGTATTTTATGATAATGCCACCAGTATTTAGATAACTTCCATGCGGATAGACTCCAATCATCGCGATATCAGGGTTAGCGGGAGATACGGCAACCTGAGTCGTACGGCCTTCGCTGTCAATCGAGAGTGTCTTTTGGGTAAATGTGGTTCCGCCATTAGTTGAAACATAGAAATATCCAAAATTAGGCGAACCATTGCCACGCACAGAAGCGTACATTATGTTGCTGTTTGTAGGATGAAATTCCACGTCATTGACATCGGTTGGCAATGCATTGTTTTTAATCCAGGTAACTCCACCATCTGACGAGCTAAACAACCCTTGATTGGTACATGCCAACAGTGTGCTACCATCAGGATGCAACATGAGTTTATGCACATTTTGTGCATCCATAAAGAGTAGACCAACGATATTCCATGTAATACCTCCATCGACTGATTTGAGTACGCCTCGATTAGGATTAAACCAGGAATCATGATCATCGGTTGCCACGTAAATAATGTTGTGGTTGTTCAAGTCGTAGATTAAATCACCAACACTTTGGTGTTCCCAAAAATCGTCAATGACCGTCCAGGTATCACCGCCATCATTGGATCGCCAAAGGCCTCCTTCAGGCGCACTAGCCCACACAATATTTGAGTCTGTGGGGTGAAAATTTATTCGTTCAATTCTTCCATTGTTTGAGCTAAATACTGAATTTGTTTGTCCGATATATTGAAAGTTGGCTGCTCCAGGCGCACGCGATATTGATTTGTGAGTGCTTACACTTTTTACATCATCGTCATAAAACTGAAACGGGCGTTCCCCATTTCCATGGTACGATTTCAATTCTTTGTATCGTTGCCAACGTTTGTAGAGTTTGCCATAATCACCTAAGTCACGGTTGCCGAGTTTTTCGATAAATAGGGTTTCGACTGACTGATAGCTCAACAAAGCATCGTTGAAAAGAACCAGCCAGGGAATTTTATCAAAGTCGGCATTGGTGTAGCTACCTATCGTTTTTACTTCGTACCGCTGTCGTACCAATTCTCGCCCAGTCGTAGATTGCGCTTGGCTATCAATGGGTCCGCTCGCGAAAAGCATCAGTAAAAGTAATTGAAAGGCGATTTGAGTTATCAGTTTCGTTTTCATGAGAAGAACTTTCTGTTGATTAAATTGATCGTATTGTTATTTAATTGACTTGAATATGGCTTCACTTGGCTTGAGGAAATGGCAACGTGATAGTCAGATTCGGCGAATTTACAACTGGAGTTATAGGTCATTTGGGACATAATTATATTCAGCCGCTTTTTTGTTAATTGCTGTTTCACTCTTTTTACAGCATTTTATTTCTTGAATTCCGTCTCGGTGATCAGTTCAGGTCAACATTTTTTATTTTTTTCAATAAAACTTGAGGGAAGCCGGCCAAATCGAATTTTAAACTGCTCTGAAAAATGTGCAACATCCTTATAACCAACAGCATGTGCAGCTGACTTAACCGACTTGACTTGGTGTGTTACCAGCAGCTTTTGCGCCAGACTAAACTTTTGTTCTCTGATAAACATCGAGGGTGTAAGACCGTAAATCCTGTATACCCTCCGTTGCAATTGTCTTCGGCTGAGATAGAGTTCTTTACTCAGGAATGAAACCGTCAGGCGCGAATCGGAAATGTGTTTCTTCACGACTGTATTAAGTCTGTCAATCCAATCTACTTCCACCGCAGACTGATCTTGATTCAACTTGCTTGGTATTAATTCAGCTCTAAAATTCATCGAATGCATGGCGTTTATAAATGCAGGTACACGTATTAATTTCTGCTGACTAAAAAAAGTGATCACTTTTGCCTTAATTATTTATTGATCGATTTTCTGTGGAAAATGACGTCGGTAATAAAATTTGGAAATAAGCTGGAGAACTAACTACTTTTGCGTGTGTGAAAATGTTTCACACCATTTCTTTGCCAATTGCCAATCCGATGAATCAATTAAAATTTAAATCGTTTAACAGAATTGTGTTTTTCGTTATGTGGTTATTTTGTACGAACGGATGCATTTCATTTAGCCTATCAGCTCAAGTCTTAGAAATTTCCTTTGAAATGTGTGCGCACGAGTCAAACGCATCTATCTCGGCTACATCGATTGACAGTCTGATTGAATTGCGAGATTTTGAACATGCAGAAAAAGCGATCAAAAAACACATAAATTATTTTAAAAACGCAAAACAGTGGGACTGCTATTTTAAGTCAGGTATGCAATTGGTGACCCTGCAGATGCAAATCCAGGATTCAAGTTGTATAACGGAAGCAACCAAGATGCTGCGCATGTATGATTCGCTGGCATACGATCAACCACGAATTGTAAACAATTTGTACATGGACATGGGAAATTACTATGCCGAAGATCGAAGTTTTACTGCGGCTACCCATATTTATGATCGCGCCCTGAAATTTGCGAACGAACATTTGTCACATGACACGGCTTCACTGGCCAAGTTGTACAATAATATTGGCAGTTTTTACATGTATATCGGCAACTATGAAGAATCAGCTAATTTTCTAGAAAATGCGTTGTCATTTAATATGTCATTACCGAAGACAGCTGCCTCCATAGAGGCTAGTGTCAATAACTATATTAATCTAGGCATTATATTTAAAGAACTCGGAAAGTATGACGAAGCCGTAGACTACTATTTAAATGCACTTAAAATTAATCAACAGGGAGATAGTAGTATCGTCGTAGGTAAGATTCATTATAATTTGGCATATGCCTACTATTATAAGGGCGATTATTTCGTAGGGATTACGAGCGCATTGTTGGCAGAAAATGTATTTAAATATGTACTGGGAGAAGAACATGGGTTCTTGGTTGTGTCGTATAATTTAATTTCACAATTTTACGAGCAGCTGCAAGATGATCGTGCCGCCGTGTATATGCAAAAGGCATTGGATCTAAGTCTGCGTCTCTATGGGTCATCACATACGAGAGTTGCCATTCAACATCTACGGATAGGGGGCTACCACAACAACGAGAATAATCATTCGCCAGCCATACAGCATTTAACAGAAGCTGTTCGAATTTTTCGGCTCGATCAGGCGGCAAATACGCGATTTTTAATTGAGTCGTATCAGAAATTAATGGATGTCTATGGATCGCAAGGCACAGCAGTGGATAGCATTAAAAAATATGCTGATTTATCGCTAGAATTTGAAAAATTAATTTTTGGTGAACGCAATCATCGCTATAGTGATACATACGATGCGTTGATAGTATTTTTAATTACTTCTGGCAAATATGCCGCCGCAGAACATTACTTAAAGCAATCTTTTTATAACAATACTTCAGTCTATGACACCCTCGGAAGCCTGAATTTGTCAGAAACTGATGAGTATATTGATCAAGCGATGGCTGTAAAAACATTGTTGCGATGCGCAGAATTGGAAAAAAGTCGCATGAAAAAAAACGGATTTAATATTGATCGGTGGAATCAGGCGCAAGCTTACCTCGATCAAGCCGTTCAAATGAAACGCGAAATGACCCATTATTTTAATAATAATATTCGAGAGGAAGGGGAGCACTCCATGGACATCGAACTAACCAAAATTGAATTATATCTGAGGTTTCTCCAAGATTTACCGCCGGACAAATTGGAATCCCAAGTGTTCCATGCATTTGAACTCTATAAAGGTACAAAACTGTTGCAATCGAGGCTCACACAAGAGGTCTGGTCAAATATGGGACTACCAGATAGTTTGATAAATGTGGATGATCAATATGCAGCAACTATCGATTCGATAGAGCAAAACCTAACCTATGAACGAACGTCAGATTTGATAGAACGCCTGTCAACGAAAAGAAATGAACGCGCCGCGTTCAACGATCAAATGGCACAAGAATATCCGGAATACAAAGTGGCAATCAGCGACTCCAATTTAGTAGGTTTGGAAACCATTCAGCATACCTTAAATGAAGAGGAAGTGATCTTTCAATACATATTTGATGAATTTACCGAAAGCTATTATACGCTTGTAGTCGACAAGCAGGATGTAGAAGCGTATGTTTATCCAATTCCTACTTCGTTTAATACGCAGGTAGAAGAATTACATACCTTGCTCGGTTCGCTGTCACTAAATAGAAAGGCAAAAAGAGATCGATTTATCGATTTGTCAAATGAACTTTATACAATCTTAATCGCTCCTTTTGAGGCTCATCTTCAAAACAAACAAAAAATAATTGTTCTGGGAGATCAGCTAACTCATTTTATTCCTTTTGAGGTTTTGCTAAAAGAAAATAGCAAGGTAGGATTTCAAGACCTCGAATACCTGTTGCGTCAATATGAAATAAGTTATCACTATTCTGCCACGATGTATTATCAATCTGTGAAAAATGAGGTAGATATTCAGCATGTTTTTGCGTTTGCTCCGGTTTTCGACAATGTGCAAAATGAAAAAGAAATAATAGATCATACTGTGAATGAGGTTGCCGCATTGCGTGCTACGGACGCGTCTGGCGAATACTTTCCATTGAAATTTTCAAGGCAGGAAGTACAATCCATCGCTCAACTATTTAATTCTGCAGAAAGGACAAGTGATGTGGCATTATACGAGCAAGCCGATAAACGCAGATTGATACATGCATTACAAAGCGACTACGATGTGATCCATATCGCCTCGCATAGTTTCGTCAATGAATTGTATTCAGGAGCATCAGGTATTGCTTGTTTTCAAGCAGATACAACGTCAAAATTCAATGATTTACAATTAAGTGAATTACAAAATTTACGCGTAAATGCCGATTTGGTCACCTTGAGTAGCTGCGAGAGTGGAATTGGAAAAATGGTTTTGGGAGAAGGCCTTATTGGTTTAAACCGAGGTCTTATATTTTCTGGTGCTAACAATGTCATTTTTTCTCAATGGAAAGTATATGACAAATTTACAAGTGAATTTATGCGTGAATTTTATAAACACTTTCTGAATGGCAAGACGTATTCCGCAGCATTACAATCAACAAAGCTTGACATGATAAAAAAGTCGTCTACTACCTCACCGCAATATTGGTCTGCCTTTTTATTGATTGGTAGATAACGCCTAGTGCAAGGGGCAGGGGTTAAAAGGAGATATAAAACGCAGGATTTTTTTGTCTGATCAAGGCGAAGTTTCGCTTTCATAGCCTTAGCTATAGAAGGGGTTCTTCAACGCAGAGCAGGCGAAAAAAGACAAGTTTAATACCCTGCCAACCTATTCCCATTGCACTAGTTTAATTTAATAGCAAACTTATCAACGTAGTAGGGACGTTCGGAATAGGCATCTTCTATTACATAATAATATAGACCTGGCTCAAGCGCCGCCTGAAATGAAAGGATAAACGTCGCTTTCTCATTGTTAAGGTCAACGTCAATTGCTTTTTTTATCAAATATTCAAAATTATCGTATGCCGTCAGGTTGTTTGAAAATATGTATAAGTTCAAATCGGGATGATCTTGATCGGAAGAATGTACGTCGCCGGCTAAATTGAAGTTGATTAGATCTGAACTGTTGGCAATCTGACTATCTGGCTGTTTGGAAGTCACGACTACCTCGAAGTCGCTTGACCTTAATTGCGAGCCGATCATCTGTTCAAGTTGTGGATTGATTGAATAGTCCACCAGTGCTATTGGGTCGGGGTCTTCCGCAACTGGCGTATCTTCATCGACATCTGGCAAGCTTTCCACTTGAGTCGCCGGCACCTGAGGAATAATCTTTTGCCTTGACGACGAATCGAATTGAACTTCAGATTGATCCGAATTTTCACGAGAAGGTTCATTCACCAAAATTTCTTCTTCCTTATCGGGCTTCTCGGAGGAGAGGAAGAAATTCGCGACACCAATTAATGCCAAAAGCAAAATGGCCAGGAGAATATAGATTAATGAATTATTCTTTCTGGATTCAGTAACAGGCATATCGCGCAAGGAGTCAAGTGTCTCCAAAAATTCAAGCTTGTCCTTGTCCGCAAGAAGTTTATCCAAGTCATCGTGTAATTGGAGTTGCTGGCGAATTTCTTCATTCGTGCTTGCTGCCGCTTCGAATTCGGATATTTCGGATTCGCTCATGTCACCCAACCTGTAGCGCTCAATTTGCTGTAATATTTCTTCTGATAGGGCCATTTATTTATTTATTGCCTCATAAACAATATGAAAAGCAGTGTCGTTTTGGATTTTATTAATTAATGCAGTTTTGCATCGATGTCTTTTACGTTTTACGAATTCGACTGAATAGTTCATGGCTTGAGCGATTTCTTTGCCGCTCTTTCCTTTCCAGGAAAGCTGTAGCAAACGCTGGCACTCTTCCGATAGTACGTTCAGTTTGGACCAGAACAATCGTTGCTTTCTTTCTTCGATCAGCATGTCGGCCCATTCAGCCTTGTTATCGATTAATGACTCGTCAAAGTCAGAAGTGATCACTTCGCGACGATTCTTTTTTAGTTTATTGAGCCAAACAAAACGGGCAACAGAGAAAAGAAAGGTTTGAAAAGAAGAAGTCAGTGTGAATTGATTTGATCTCGCTTTTTCAAAAATGATGATTAAGGCATCCTGGAATACATCAAATGCATCTTCCTTGCTTCCTGAGTTATCCAGCACATGACCCTGAATCATCGGAAAAAATCTGGCATAGATTTCCTGAATCTTCTGTCGGTCATTGTGCACGATGGCCTCAATGAATTCATTTGATTTGTTCAAGGTTGAAACAACTTGATGAGGATCAAATCTATAAAATCAATATCACATGGAGGAAAACGGGAAGTGGCCATCACTTTTTAGGTAAATTTTCCTACTTGTATTCATGCATACTGTCCACCACTCCTTGCTATTAAGTGGCGGTTGCACTGCCTGAATGCTGCCTTTCGCTCGTTACAAAAAACTCTCGTAAAAGAATTAATCAATGGAGGTCTTAGTTCGGTGGATGATTGGTCGTCTCCTGGTCTGATGATCTTTTAAAGAAACGCTTAAATCCAGCAAAAAAAGCAATCACACCGATAGCAATTAATTTCCAAAATTTTGCCAGTATAATTCCGATTTTGGCAAGAATTCCTGCCTTCGCCAAGACTTTTCCGGCTATCAACCCTCCAATACCGTAGGCTGCTACCTTGTCAAGATTAGGATCGAAATCCCCATATGTATTGCCATCAGTAAAATTAACATTTGAGAGTATGTCGTTGAGATTTCGTTTTACGTCATTGAGTACAAACATCTCGCCAATAGCATTAAGCTCCAAGTAACCTTTACGGCCCAGAATGCGAATATTATAATTCAACGTGTTCATAGGTGCTTCGCCAAACTTTAGCTCTTTGGCCCAGTGTAATTTTTTGTTTTCCGCGTCATAAAACGGTGGAGACGCCCAACCAACTAATTGGATAGGCTCATACCCCTGCTCAACTCTGAATTCATTTGCCGCAACTGCATCTTCCTGCATGCTTTTCAGTAAATCATCGTAGTCGATGTCTTTCGCATCTTCATCATCTACATAGCCGTCTTCCGTGTATGTTATATTTATGGCAAAAGATGAATCGTTAAACGGTGAACTTTCCAATGGAAGCAACATGCCAAGCGATCGATCTTTTTCATCACGGGGTGGATTGCCCCATATGTCGACTATGATCATGTCGCTTGTTTCTCCGTTAAGATATTTATACCCTTTTGGAACATTGATGGATGCAATACCATCTCCAATTTCGACTGCGTCATATTGATAAGCAAAGGTCCCCTCAACGCTATCTGTAAACTGTTGGTACAGTTGGGCGAACAGGGCCTGTTCATATGCTTCTTTCACGGCTGTTGAGTCCGAAGCTTGTGCAACAGTTTGTACAATTAAAAACAAGCAAAGGGAATGGAAGAATCTCGTAGTGTTCATTTGTGTTAATATTCTAATACTAGAAAGTACAGACTCTCACCTGCAACAAGTAGTAGACCTACTAGGACTCGAACCTAGAACGACTGGACCAAAACCAGCTGTGTTACCATTACACCATAGGTCTGGCCCAAAGGTACGGCAAGATTTAGTCTTGATGAAGCATTATCAGCGATTTTTATTTCCCGTTCGTCGGGTTTGATAATCCAGTTCTACTTTCAAACACGTATATTAATTGTCACACAAAAACTGCTGATATGATAAAGCGATTCGTAGTACTAAGCCCTCTTTTTCTCTGGCTTTGTGCGGCCATGGAAGGCCAGGTCATTATAAATGAGCTCCGTTTGGACAATAACTGGGTCGAACTCTATAATGCCGCAGACACTGCTGTAGATGTTGCCTCTTGGGAACTATGCAATCGCCCAGCCTATGCAACGATAAGTGGGCTCACGATCATTTCGGGTAATACAAATATGCCTGGAAAGAGTTACCTGGTTTTGGAATGGGCCCAGATTACCAGTGGTACAAATGAGTTGGGTCTATATGCGCAATCGGGATTTGGTGACCCCGCTAATATTCGTGACTATGTTATGTACGGCGGTGTACCTGGTTCAAGCAGAGCTTCAGTGGCCGTGACAGCAGGAGTATGGTCCTCTACCACTGATTTTGTCCCTTTGCCTCCGTTGGACAGACACGTCCTGGAATGCATCAACTTTGTAGCAGAAGACGGCACAGATACGGACCTGGATGATTGGGCAGCCGGATTTCGGACTATTGGAGCCAGTAATCACGATAATGTCATCATTAATGAAATCAATCTGGATGGCCAGTGGGTTGAATTGAAAAATACCGGTAATGCGCCAATTGATGTAAGCACATGGGAACTTTGCGATCGGCCTTCGTATGCCGAAATTGGCAATTTAACGGTGTTGTCCGGATCGACGACGATTCCCGCTGACAGTTTTCTTGTCGTGATGTGGGGTCCTATCAGCGATGCAGTCGGTGAATTGGCCCTGTATATTTCCGGGCCTTTTGGTTCGACAGGGAATATCAGAGATTACACCGTTTATGGCGGCTTGCCCGGCTCTAGTCGAATTGGTACTGCGGTAAACGCCGGTGTCTGGGATTCCACGACACAGTTTATTCCATTCCCTGTAGTCGATACAAACTCAATACAAAATAACGACATGGAGGCCGTCTCCGGCATTCAAACCAATCTCGATGATTGGACGGAGGATATTCCCACCTTGGGCACTACAAACAACGTATCAGACTGTCCTCCAGAATACACTTCAGCCAATGGAAATGCACTGACTGGTACGGAAGCTGGAATGATTCAGTATGCAACCGATGGGGCCATAGAAAGTGATCAATTGCTGCTATCGACTGCTATGGTAATTTATAATGCAGCTGGTGGAATCGACTTGAATCCGGAGTTCGAAGTGGAGCTAGGGGGAATATTGGATGCGTTACTCGATGGGTGTCCATAGGGAGGGTAGTCCAAAGGTATTCGTCAATTACTAATTTAATTATTTCTGTTTTCCCAGATATTGCGAAACAAAACCGTTAGGAAGCCTCGGTTTAAAAAAAGTACTTTTAGGAGGAAGCGTTTTCCCTAAATCAGCTTGTTTTTGTAATTCCGTTATTCTAACCGGGTAAAGGCAAAAGGCAACACTCCCAACTTGTCGATCAACTTTAGTTTCAATTTCATGAAATGATAAATTACCCGGAAGGTATTTAATATGCTGATCAGATTCTACATTTTTAATACCCAGTGTTTTCTTTAATAATATATCATTTAGAATAGTAGCATCAAGTACGACTTTAGACTTATAGCTTGCAATAATTTTCTTCTTCCACTCCAGCTTAAACCATGTATTATCCATGTAAAGCGTAATCTCGAACTTCTTGCCAGGTTTTTGTGCATCCGTCAATGGAGTAATTGTCGCTGATTGACTCAGTAAGGCCATGAGTTCGAGAGCCGACATGTTATCTGCGTAATCAACCAACCGATTATAATCCAAAATTTCAAGATTATCAAAGTCGAAGAATGCAGAAATCACCGTACCATATTTCATCGATTTTTTATGCTTTTTATTTCCATATAGTCGTTGTAAAACCGCAACGCGATGATGGCCGTCAGCGATATATACTTTTTTAATTTCACTTTTAAATGCAGAACGAATTTGCTTTTCGACCTCTTTGTCTTTAATTGGCCAAATACTATGTCGTTCTTTTATAGTTGAGTAAAAAAAAGATTGGAGAGGTCGAGCATTGTCCGCAATTTCATTAATTAATTTATGAATTTGTTTCACGGGTTTATGCGTTAAAAACAAGGGTTTAATAATCGCGCCTCTATCTAATATGAGTTGCATGCTTGTTTGCTCCTTGTGGTGCAGCGTGTTTTCGTGAGGAAGCACCTTACCTTTAATAATATCATCGATATCCAGAGTCGCTAAGACTCCTCTGAAGGTTTTGTCCTTTGATTTAATTTGATAAGCAAAATACGTTTCTCGTTTGTATGTATTGATATATCCTGTATCGATATAATTGCGAAAGTGCATTTTTACATCTGTAGCGAACGAAGATGGAGATGCAATAATTGATTTATCTGGAAGTAGGGCGTGAAATGGATGAATTTTCATCTGCTTTTTTCGACAATATACGCTGATATCATCATTTAATTACAGCTTATTCCAATCCCGTTGTTGTAAACATGCGCTTTACAATTTCGTCCGACTCTAAACTGATGACAGCATCGAGTGTTTGATTCGCTTTGGTGCTGAAGCGATGAAGTTGTTGAATTAGATTACAAAAGGCATCCGATTCCGGGCATTGTGCTTTTACATCTCCAACATCTTCAAGAACCCGGATCAGGGGTAACAATTCTTTGTTTTTTCGCTTGGCTATGATAGATCGCAAAATTGTCCACATATCCTTTTCGGCGACAAAATAATCTTTCCGTTGGCCTTCTTTTTCCAATTTATGTGCCAACCCCCAATCGACAAGCGCCCTAATATTTTGGTTCGCATTTCCGCGACTAATATTTAGCACTTCCATAACTTGATCACCGCATAGTGGACGAGAGCTAACGAGTAGAAGGCCATGTATTTGACCCATAGTGCGGCTTACTCCCCACTCAGAAGCCAATTGGCCCCAAGATTGAATAAACTTCATCCTACCTTCTGTGTACTTCATTGAATTTGCCTACTAATAAAAAGACTACATCCTTATAAGTGAATAATGGGCAACAGGGTTCAATCCTTTTTGTAAAAAGGGAATTTAACGACTTCTGCCTCAACGACTTTTTTTCCAATTTCAATAAAGACTTTCGTTCCTGATTCTTTATGTGATGAGGCCACATAGCCCATTCCGATGGCTCTTCCAAGCGATGGTGATGATGTACCGCTTGTCACATGACCAATTGGTTTCTGTTGATCATCGAGTATTCGATAGCCATGTCGCGGAACACGCCGACCTTCAACCAACATGCCTACAAGTTGGCGGTTTCGCGGTTGGCTTCGAATATCCGTCAATATGTCACGCGCTAGAAAATCTCCTTTCTTCACTTTAGTGATCCAGCCCAGTCCTGCTTCATAAGGATTTGTCGTATCGTCGATATCGTTACCATATAGGCAATATCCCATTTCTAATCGAAGTGTGTCACGCGCCCCTAAGCCTGCAGGTAGTAAGCCGTTATCGGCACCGGCCACCATTAAGGCTTTCCACAGTGGCTCGAGTTGGTCATTTCTCACATATAGCTCAAATCCACCCGCTCCCGTATATCCGGTAGCTGATATAAGCACATTTTCCAAGTCTGCCACCCTACCCTTCGTAAAATGATAATAGTCAATTTCACCAACCGCAACGTCGGTGAGTTTGCTCAAAATATTTACTGCTTCTGGGCCTTGTAAGGCTAACAGTCCGCAGTCATCTGAAATATCTATAACACGCGTATCGAAGGAGTTGTGCTTATTAATCCAGGCAAGGTCTTTTTCCGCATTGGATGCATTTACAACCAACATGTAAGCACGCTCCCCTTCCGCACATTGATCTTCATCCAGGCGATAGACAAGCATATCATCGACGATACCCCCTTGTAAATTTGGAATGCAGGAATACTGAACATCACCTATCTCGAGTTTTGCGGCGTTGTTTGAACTAATGTGTTGCACAAGTTCAAGAGCTTGCTTCCCCCTAACAATAAATTCACCCATGTGAGACACATCAAATAATCCTGCTTTTTCTCGAACAGCCGTATGCTCAGCGGAAATTCCTGTGTAACTCACTGGCATAATATATCCTGCGAACGGCACCATTTTTGCCCTTAACTCTTCGTGAACATCATGTAATATCACATTTCTTTCTTCCATATTAAATCTGCTGTTTTAATACTATAATCACTACATTTTTTAGCTTTATGCTACGATAGTTTTTATTATTTATCAGTAGTTTATTTTAATCGATATTATTTTATCACCTACGTTTATTTTATTCACTACATCCATCCCATTTACTATGTGTGCAAATATGGTGTAGCGACCATCTAAGTGAAAAACCGGAATATGTGTGACAAACCATTGACTACTCTCGGTATCGATTCCGGCGGACGCCATCCCGACCTGGCCTGCTTTTTCATAATGTAGTGGCCCTAATTCTGATCGAATAACATATTCCTGACTTCCATAACCATCGCCTCTATGGCATCCTGTTTGAATTACGAAATTTGGCACTACACGATGAAATATTTTATCATTATAATAACCAGCTTCGGCTAGAGAAATAAAATTTGACACACTGATCGGACTTTCGTCGATATAAAATTTGATTTCAAAAGTCCCCGCTGTAGTCTCGACTATAGCCGACGTGGTGGATGACAATTTTTGGAATAGAGATTGATCAAAAGACTTAAACGTCGAGGCCTTTACTACCGAAACTGTTTTATCTCCATAACTATTCAAGAGCATGGCAATCTCATTGTAGGTTTCCAGTTCAGCCGGAAGCGATAAACTGTCAAGTATTGGCTTTAAGCGGTGAGCTCGTCTAAATTGTTGGTGCAAATTGGTTGCGGCTGTGTCCCTTAGAACATATGCCATGGCCGCCAGCGCACCAATATCCTTATCTTGAATTATTTTATCAAATAGGCGCAACGCATTTGTGTTTGCTGTATTTACGTACTTTCTGTCTTTATTTGCTACCTGAACAGCTTTTTGAATCGAAAAAACAGTTTGTGATTTAATGACCGGATGAGCATCTGACTTATAATGTTCGACTATATTTTTTGAATACTCCGGCAATTCTGCAAGCACCTGCAAGAGTTGTGCTTTTTCATAAGGATCCGCACTGGTGCGTAACTTACTTAGTATTTTATTGATTGCCGCGTTACGTGTAAGAGCGTAGTAAAATGGCAAATTTTTCGCTGTTGCCGCCGCAAAGTTAGCCGTAGTAATATTATCCAGATTTTGATTTTTGACCTTATCCCAAAATTCCGCTGCATCTTCTTGCTGCCCATTTAGCAGAAAAAACCTCGCTGCCATCCTGCTTATTTGCACATTTGGATTTCTAATTTCTTTGTACACATCATTTTTTACACGACTGTAGGGCATCTTATACATTGCCCGGAGAATATTTAACTTGACTTGATCGTTTTGCTCTCTCCCGAGTTGTTCCTTTAAAGCGTTTACGTATTTATTACTTCCCGAATTTGCCATTACACCCGCCGCGTAAGTGCGCAACGTATAATGCTCATCTGATCGTAATATTTTTCCCAAAGCGAATTCGTATTTATCCAGATTCAATGACTTTCCGCGTAATAGATAATAACCTGCAAGTTGCCGGATTGACAGTGGATATTGCGGACTGAAGAAGTAGGTACTAATTTTTTCGACTGCATCTTCGCTATGTATACCTTTAAGCAACAATTGAAACATGCCCCTGACCTGACCTAAAATTAGTGTCGAATCAGCAATATCGAAGGTTTTAATCGAAGCCAGTTGGTCCAATTGCGGTCGGGCTCCGCATTTCCCAATGGCCTCAAGAATCAGCGAATTAGCGCGAACATTCACTTTGAATGAATCCCATGCGTGGTAAGCCAGTTGTAGGTGTTCAATGGCATTTTTATCTGCACTCTGCCCGACTGCATAAATAGCCTGTCTCCGTACTTCAGGAATTGTATCTTGAAGTAAAGGAAACAGATTGGCTACTCTTTCCTGATATCGTGGAGTCGTATAAGGATGAACAGCTTGATATCTAAAAGCTGGATTATTATGAAAAAGATATTGATCTGTTTTATCAATGTCGCCTACCTGCTCCCAGGCTATCATTTTTTGAATTGTGGTGTCGGTAAGCGGCGCGTATTGATACGGAATGGCAACTTTTTTAGGAACGACCTTTTTCTTTTCGCAGCCGATAGTTAAGAGAACGATACAGCTCACTAAGAGGATGATTACCTTACCGATGAAACGTCTTACCACGGCGGCAAAAGTAAGAAGACTTATTAGGTTTTCCTGTTGGAAAAAAACGTGTTAACGCAACAAATTATACGTTACGGCTCTTTGCTCAGACGGCGCAGCGCAGCCAGCTGTTTGAATTTATCCTTTACTTCTTCGGCGGGATATCCAAAATAGGTTTTTCCGGATTCAAGGTTTTTTGAAACACCTGACTTGGCGAGAACAATAATGTTGTTTTCGAGCACAAGATTCTGTGCAACACCCACTTGACCATACAGAATGACATGATCACCTATTATCGTCTTGCCTCCAATGCCAACTTGTGCTGCAAATAGGCAGTGTTTTCCAATTACTGCACCATGACCTATATGAATTTGACAATCGAGTTTAGTGCCTTCTCCTACTACCGTATCACCGGAAACACCTTTATCCACGGTGCATCCGGCTCCAATGACAACGTCATCGTGAATGACTACACGTCCACATGATGTCCATTGTTCAAAATGCGTCGGATATCGCTTAAAATAAAAGGCGTCTGAGCCTATGATCGAGTTTGGTTGAATGCTCACACGTTCACCAATCTCCGTGTAGCTTCCAATATAGGTATTGGCCTGTATGTGCGAATTCGCTCCAATTTTTACATGTTTTCCAACTACTACATTGGGTTCTAATATGGCCGTGGGGTGAATCTCGGCCGTATCATCGATGTCTGCCGATATAGGAGAAAAAGGTCTAAATCGGTTTACAATACTATTATAAGCTTGAAAAGGATGACTGCTCAGTAGTAAAGCCTTACCGGCGGGAGGGTCAATCAACTTATCTATAATGATAATGCTGGCATTCGAATTAATGGACCGATCATAGTATTTGTCTAAATCGACAAAAGTAATGTCACCTGGCTCGACTTTGTGTATTTCGTTGATTCCCAGGGCCATAATACTTTGATCACCGCGGATTTCGCAGTTCGTCCATTCGGCAATTGTGGTCACTGGAATCGGTACTTCAAACTTCATTTAGATCGGATTTAGCCGCAAAATATGATTTTAATTCGACGGTCGTGTTCGCATTGGACTCTAAATCTTTAACAATTTTACCATTTTCCAATATAATAACACGTTTGCAAACCTCCCCGATGTGCGTCAAATCATGACTCGAAACAAAGATAGTCATGTCTTCGGGCTGTCCCGCTATTATTCTTTGCAGTAAAATTTGTGAACTGGGGTCTAAATTTGCAAACGGCTCATCTAGAAATAAAATTTTAGGATTCGCCAACAAGGCTCCCGCTATTCCGACTTTCTTCTTGTTCCCTTTTGACAGATCACGGATATACTTTTTTTGATCTCTAATCTGCCCGTTAAAAAATTGTGTCAGAGATGAGAGCCGTTCCTCAACCAGGCTCTCTTCGATATTCCGAACTTTTGCGATGAACTTAAAGTATTCATCGGGAGTGAGATAATCAATGACAAAAGTCTCATCTAAAAAAGCGCTTATTTGGCTTTTCCAATTTTCCGAAACGGTAACATTATCGCCAAGCATTATGACTTCTCCTGCATCAGCTTTAATCAAATCGAGCATCAAGGAAATAAGGGTGGTTTTACCGGCTCCGTTGTTACCTACCAACCCTATTCGTTCACCGGGATGAATGACGAGTGATTCAATCTCGGTCGCCACAGTTCTTCCGTATCGCTTGACTAAATTTTTAATTTCTATCATAATTTTAATTAATTCGATCTATACCCCTCGGTAAGCGCATATTTCTTTTCATTAAATAAAGCCGTAATCCCCCGTATTGTAAGTGGCTTGAATAGCAACCCAAGTAGTCCGATTCCGCCTACAATTAAAAGACCCAAGTCTTTATATCCAAGCACGGAAAACGGTAAATAAATGAATACTGGTGCAAGCAACACAATAAAAATAAACATAAACTGCGCCCCATTGACACCTTGCATATTGAAAGTACCTGCCGTGTTCGTTTCAAGTTTGCGCTTATTGTAGGTGGCAGCCATCAGTAAAAAAGGAATATTCACACCTACATTAAAGAAAAAAGCAGCTGTATTGATTTTTGGAATATCAGGGTTCATAAAATAATACAGCATAGATGGAATTGTAGTAACAAGACAAGCAACAATTAGAAATGTATACTGTGCATTTAGGTATTGCTTCGTTGACATTGGCAACGTATTCAGCAATTCAAAATATGACCCTTGGTAACTCCATATGTATTGAGCAAAAGACAAAACAATAATTCCTGTCATGTACAATCCCCAGAACAGTAAAAAAGTAGGCCCATATCGGTCGCCTGAATATAAAAAGAGACCATAGAGTAAAAACAATAACCCAAATATTACCTGTGTTCGAATGCGCTTATTTCGAAACATGAGTTGCATATTCAATTGTGCAACAGTCCCAAAAAAACCATATGTGCTTAATCCACTGAAATTCAATTTTTCAAACAATGAGGCTGAAGACTTTAAGCTTCCTGATACATAGGCCTGATTCAGCATACGTTTTTCGACCAAATAATAAATTCCAATAGTCAATGCTAGTACAATTATTAACGGCCATAGGTAGGTTGTTAATACTATGAATGCATTGAAGAACCAGGTAGAAAAGGGAATAATTCCAAGACTGTCAAGGAAATAGATCAGCCCTGCTAATCCAGCGGAAACTACATAGAACAAAGGGTTTCCGGAAATAAAGTGTTTGATCTGTAACGCTAAAAAATTATTGAACAACAGTACAGCAAACATCCCGACCAGCCATATTATACTCGGCAGCAATCCGTATTCGGGTTTCATCGTACTAAGCGCTACCGGTAGTAAAAAAACCAATGGAAGTATATTAAATAAACTAAACACTGAGCCGCCTAAAATGTATTGTACGATTTTTCTTTTGCGAATTGGAAGTAGTGCAAGTTGACGAAATTTGACCTCAGACACTTCCTGAAAAATAACACGTAATACAATATCCAGTAGCAAGTAATAAAATACAAATTTATGGAGGGCAAACAATGGTCTGTCGGCAAGGTCCGACTCATCAATTGCTTCGGTAAAGAACAACCCAAGTACTAAAAATATTGCACCAAAATAGAGAATGAAAAAGCCCATAAAGATTCGAGCCGCTATACCTGTCCCCAGTCGTTGGCTGCGCCAAAGGTTTTTCCATTGTAAGTATTGAATATTTTTCCACATGCTACGCTTCACTATGTTTAATGAGCCTCTAACCAATTCTGTCCGCGGCCCATAGATACCTTTATTGGGACGGTTAGACCAGGTATTGCGTTCGCCATTTTTTCCTCAATAACCGGACTTAAGCTTTCCAGTTCGTCTTTATGCATGTCGAATACCAGCTCATCGTGTACTTGTAAGACAAGCCTGGATTTAACCTTGTTGTCGCGCATGTACTTATGGATATCGATCATAGCTAGTTTAATCAGATCAGCTGCCGTACCCTGTATTGGTGTATTGATTGCAATGCGCTCGGCTCCGGATCGGGCTAAATTGTTTTTACTATTAATGTCACGTAGTTTTCGCTTGCGCCCCTTCATTGTGCGCACGTATCCATTCGTACGTGCAAAATTCACTGTCTCCTCCATGTACTTTTTCAACCCCAAATATTCCTTAAAGTATTGGTCTATTAGGCGACGAGCTTCGTCTCGTTTAATATTTAATTGCCTGGAAAGGTTTTGTGCTCCGGCTCCATAGATAATACTAAAGTTAACAGTTTTTGCCGCGCGTCTTTGGTCGTCTGTTACTTCATCATATGGCACTGCATACACGCGTGCTGCGGTTGCTCTATGTATATCCTGATTTTGGACAAAAGCCTCTTGCATGGCCTTATCACCACTTATTTCGGCAATAAGTCGAAGTTCTATTTGCGAATAATCCGCCGCTAGTAAAATATGATTTTCGTCGGCCGGAATGAAAGCTTCGCGAATACGACGTCCCTCTGGTCTTCTAATGGGAATATTCTGCAAATTCGGATTATTTGAACTTAATCGACCTGTGGCGGCAAGGGCCTGGTTAAAGGAACTGTGAATGCGGCCGGTTGACGGGTGGACCATCTTCGGAAGCGCGTCAACATATGTAGACTTCAATTTAGTGAGTACTCGATAGTTTAAAATATCCGCGATGATGTCATGATGCTTACTCAGTTCGGTTAATTTCTCTTCACTTGTTGAATATTGCCCTGAGCTCGTTTTACGCCACCTGTATGGAATCTTTAGCTTTTCAAACAACACTTCTCCTACCTGTTTTGGGGAAGAAATATTAAACGGATCTCCAGCCTTCTTATAAATATTCTTTTCCTGGCTTGTTATCTGTTGTTGAAGTTCCTTTGAATATTCCATTAAATAGTTTTCATCCAAATTAATTCCATTATTCTCCATATCGGCCAGCACACGTATAAGCGGCCCATCAATATTATCGTAAACTTCTCGCACATGCTCATCGGTAACTTCGGGTGCTATAATAGTGTGGAGCTGAAGCGTGATATCAGCATCCTCTGCTGCATACTCTGCGACCTTTGAAATGTCCACTTCGCGCATACTTAATTGTTGCTTACCTTTTTTGCCTATAAGCTCTGTGATCGAAACCGGCTTATATTTCAGATAAGTCTCACTCAAATAATCCATATTATGCCGTAATTCGGGCTCGATTAAATAATGCAGGATCATGGTGTCCTCTAATTGGCCCTTTATGTGAATACCATATCGTCTTAAAATGTTATAATCATATTTAATATTCTGGGCAATAAACATTTTTGATTCATCGTGAAAAACGACCGCAAATTCTTGTACAATTTCCAAGGCTTCATTCTGATCTTTTGGCACGGGAACGTACCAGGCATGATGCGCTTTAACAGCAAACGACATACCAACGAGTTCGGCATCTAACACATCGAGCCCTGTCGTCTCCGTGTCAAAACAAATTGCTTCTTGTTTTTTTAAGGTTTCAATTAGTTTCTTTCTTTTGGCACTTGTATCGGCAATTTGGTAATCATGTTTAACCGTCTCGATAGTATTTTCGGCGATATCGTGCGCCTGCAATCGATCACCTATTGGTGTGGCGAGAACGGGTTCGCCGAACAATGCCGCCTGGGTTCCTTCTGCTCCTTCTGATCCGCCCAATATTTGAGTCGACAACGATCTGAACTCAAGCTCTTTAAACACCTCGCTCAATGCTGGTTTATTAAAAGCTTCAAGTCGAAATGATTTTTCATCGAATGTTACAGGTGAGTCAATATTTATAGTTGCCAGCTTTTTAGATAGAATGGCTTGTTCACCAAATTCTAAGACACGTTCTTTTAATTTACCTTTTAGTTCTTCTGCATGCGCAAGAATTCCGTCTACATTATCATATTCCTTCAATAATTTTACTGCCGTCTTTGGTCCGACTCCAGGAATACCAGGAATATTATCAACGCTATCTCCTTGTAGTCCAAGTACGTCGATGACTTGATCGATACGTGCAATATCCCATTTTTCCAAAATTTCCTTTTCTCCTAAAATCTCAACACCATTGCCTTGTCGAGAGGGTTTCCACATTTTAATGTGTTTAGAAACCAATTGTGCATAATCCTTATCGGGGGTTACCATATATACAGTAAATCCTTCTTTTTCGGCTTGCTTGGCAAGCGTCCCAATAACATCATCAGCTTCATAGTTTTCGAGTGTCACTATAGGTATATTGAAACCTTCAACGATCTTTTTCACATAGGGAAATGCGATTCGAATATCTTCAGGTGTTTCATCCCGATTAGCTTTATATGCCGGATACATATCATTTCGGAAAGTTTTCTTTCCTACGTCAAATGAAACAGCAATATGACTTGGTTTTTCATTTTGAAGAATATCCCAAAGAGATCGCACAAAGCCCGTCACAGCCGACGTGTTCATGCCTTTAGAATTAATAAGGGGTCGTTTGATGAAAGCGTAATGGGCGCGAAAGATGAGTGCATGCCCATCTAGTAAAAAAAGCTTCTTCTCTGCCATGAATAGATTTTAGAAAGGAAAGATACGACGCTGTATTTAGCCTTCAAAACGATATCGATAGACTGACAAAATATGTCGAAGAAAGCGCAAACAACCGATTAATCAACACCAGATAGTAGATTAGGGATAACCAAAACTTCTGTGTATTATTCTTCCACTTGAGAATCAGATCGTTTGATCAGGACGGTGTTTTTTGATATTTTATTCATAGGAACAACAGCTGTTCCATTCGGTGTGTCCAGAATGAGGTTTGAGCGTTCAATTTCAACAACGCGTCCAATTACACCATCCACTTCTATTTCATCGCCGACATTGAATTTGTCTTTCCAATAAAATGCATTAATGATATTTCCGGCTATATCCTTCGAAGCCAGACCATAACCTATTGCAAATGCAAGCACGACACCGCCGAGAATGATGCTAATATTTGATGCGATAAACTCTGTATTAATTTTGGCTTGTGTCAGTGCCCCGAGTAATATATTTATTATTAAAAAATAAAATATGAAGCCAGCTATGAGTCCAGCTGATGGAATACCGAGAGATTGAAGTGTTGTGAGTACAAATTTTCGAGCAAGGTCAGCAAGAAATATGCCAAGAATCATGTAGACAAAAGCCACAAGAAGATTGGGAACATACTCTATTATGTTGTTCAACAATTCGGTAATAGCATCAACCCCTAAGACATCGGCCGCTGCAACCCATGTAAATAATAATAGAAAATAGTAAACGAACTTCGAGAGAATGGATGTCAGCGAAATTTTTACACCCCCTTCACCAAACAACTCCATGTCATTAATGTAGTTGCTCAGTCGATCTACACCTAGTTTATTAAGAATACGCTTTAATATTTTGGCCACAAATTTGGCAAGTATCCACCCTATAATAACAACAACTATGGCACCGAGTAAATTAGGGAAAATATCGATGATCGAGTTGAACATTGTGCGGAGTACTTCGAAAAAATTAAAATCGTTCATAATTGTTGGTTGAGGTTATATTGCTTGTTGTTTTCAATTTAGGGTGGTCATTTTGACCTGTCATTTAAGGGCGATTGGGATATCTGGATGATTTAGCGGTTTTCGAATCACCGCCAAGCATCGTCGTAACATATCCAACGATTTTTGGAAAATAGAGATCAAATATATTTCCAACAAATCGATAGATATCCATCGTCTTGTCAACTCGTTTTTTTACATCCTTCGTCGAGTTTGGATACTCGTTCATCTTCTTCTCTTCTAACTGTTGAAAATTATTCATTGTATAATTCTTTATGTATCTTTTTAAGTCGGTGTTTAGCTCGTAGAATACTCATCTTTATCGCACTTTCGGATCGGTTTAATGTCTCTGCCATTTCTTTGATAGACATGTTGTCCATATACTTCATCATCAAAATGGCACGATCTTTTGCCTCGGCCCTTTCCATAATGATTTCCAGGCGTTCGATCTTAATCTCAAGGAGTTCCTTGTCTGAAACTTCTTCGATCATTTCGTCGGCCACGCTGGTTTCATCGCTAACTACCCGTCGCTTTTTTTGCTTTCGGATATAATCAATGCAATAGTTATAGGTAATGGAATACAGCCATGTGGAGAATTTTGCCGTCCCTTTAAATTTGGAAATATTCAGAAGAATCTTCATAAATATCTCCTGCGTTGCGTCCTCCGCCAAAGCCCTTTCCTTCAATAAGCTAATGCACTTAGCGAACACTTTACTAGCATATCGGTCATAGAGCGAATCAAAGTAATGCCCTCGTTGAGAATCCTTATAGCACTCAATAAGTTCTTCATCCGTCATTATGACGTGTTGGCTTTTCAATTGACTTTCTTACTTTACTTTGAGGCTGTTAATTAGAGACGTAAATTTTCCAATAAGTTACCTCTAAGATATGTTAAATCTGAGGATTTGTTACGAAGGAAAGAAGTGCATTGAACTCTGAACGTATGCACATTCGTCAATCTTCGCATGTTATCGTTCACAAAGGCAACGCACTATTCCAGATGACCAGGGCCACAATGATTGATTAAAATCGAGATTATCCGATACCGATTAAATGCGATCTTCAAATCCTATCTTCACACCCTCAATTTTGATATATAGAATTACTTCTAAGAAGGTGCTCATGATTAAATCATCATTATACTTCCTCTTTTGCATCGCGGCCCTTTATTCTAGCCCATTTGCACGATGCCAATCCGTACATTCAAGCTTGGAAGTCGAGCAAGAAAAAGATGCCTTTTTCATTAAAAGAATTCATGAAGAAGCCTTAGCTTCCAATGGAGCATATGATCTTCTTACAAACCTCATTAAGGCCAGTGGCGGTCACAGGCTATCAGGGACCTCAAATTATGATCGCGGAGCAGCCTTCGTCGAAGAGGCATTATCAAAAATTGGCTTTGAACACATCAGCACGCAACCATGTGATGTTGTCAGATGGGCACGTGGAGAAGATGATGCTGTTCATATCATTCATGCCAACGGAGCGCACGAATCCATACCGGCTGTAGCTTTGGGAAATAGCGGGCACTCCGACGATAAGGCCGTCGAAGGAGAAGTTGTCATTTTTTACCATATCGATAGTGTCGACACGTACAAGGGCGACTTGACTGGCAAAATAGCCTTCTTTGCACGGCCATTCGATCAAAAGCTGATCAATACATTTCGCGCGTATAGCGGCGCAGTTGCACAGCGGGTTTTTGGGCCAAATAAGGCTGCAAAAAGAGGAGCTATTGCAACAATTGTGCGGTCAATGGCTAGCAACCTGGACGATCACCCGCATACCGGAGTCACGATTTTTGAAGATGGGGTGGATCCCATCCCCGCCATGGCCATCAGCACATTAGCAGCAGAAAGACTCGAACATATGATTACAGAAGGTCTGTTAAGAGTAAGCGTAAAATCGTCCTCCGGAGAAATAGGTATTACATCTGATGACAATGTCATTGGCGAACTCTCCGGATCGGATTATCCAGATGAAATTATTCTCGCAGGAGGACATCTCGACAGTTGGGATATTGGTGATGGTGCGCATGACGATGGTTCAGGTTGTGCGCACGTTATGGAAGCATTCAGACTACTTCTCGATACGGGTTACAAGCCAAAACGAACGTGGCGTTGCGTCTTATTTGCTAATGAAGAAAATGGTTTGGCCGGGGGATTAGAATATGCCCGTCTTTCGAACGAAAGAAAAGAATTCCACCTCGCTGCCATTGAGTCCGATGCAGGCGGATTTACGCCTAAGGCATTTTCATTTGTAGCCCAAGACTCGCTGGTAAATTACATGAAGGCCATCAACCGTATTTGGCCATTGTTAGAGGCATACAGTTTGGATATTCAATTTACCGGTTCCGGCGCCGATATTTCACCACTTAAAAGTCAAGGTGGTTTACTAATAGGATTTCGACCCGACCCACAACGATATTTTGACTTTCATCATAGCACAAATGACAATTTATCCAATGTGAACCCTCGTGAGCTAAATTTAGGTGCCGCAGCGATTGCTTCACTCATTTACCTGATCGATAAATATGGGCTTTAAGGTTTTTCACAATTAGAAAACCATAATTTGCCAGATTACCAATTCACTATAATCCCTTAGATGGAATTAAAAAAAATCAAAATACACGATTTACAATTTGAAGAATGGATCACCAAGGATCAAATTGATACTGCCGTTAACCGCCTTGCGAAGGAGATTCGACCAAAGTATCAGAGCTTGGATTTGCTGATTATAGGTGTATTAAATGGTGCCGTGTTTTTTACAATTGACCTTATACGGAAACTGGAAATACCTTATCGGTTGGATTTCATTCAAGCCACATCATATAAAGGCACTCAATCCACTGGTCAGGTTTCGGTAACCGCTATTAAAGAAAAAATAGAACATAGCCACGTATTAATTGTGGAAGATATCGTGGATACAGGCAGAACAATTGATGTTATAAAGAAGACCATCGAATTAAAAAACCCTAAATCAATACGCATTGCCTCGCTTTTTTATAAGCCCGAGGCTGACGAAAAAAATAATCCGCCCGACTTCGTCGGTTTTTCAATTCCAAATCACTTTATTCTCGGTTATGGCCTGGATTACAACGGGCTGGGGCGCGAACTGGAAGATGTTTATAAAATCGTCCAGGAATAGAATACTTAATTCATTTTTTAATTGATCATTATCATGGAACGAAAAATAAGCGCAGATTATATAATACCCGTAACTGGAGAAGTACTTCGTGACAAGGTTTTAGTGCTAGATGAAAATGGTAAAATAGAGGCCATCGTTGCATCAGAATCAGTTGATGCTTCTGATGTTGAGTATTTCAAAGGATGTTTGATTCCTGGGTTTGTGAATACCCATTGTCATTTGGAACTGTCTCATATGAAGGCAATGATTAACACGGGAACAGGGCTTATCCCATTTATTAGCGAAGTAGTCACAAAACGAGGAGCTCAAACCGAAGTTATACAAGAGGCAATTCAAGCTGCCGATGCTGCCATGTGGCAAAACGGTATAATGGCAGTAGGCGATATCTCCAATACCGTTGATTCTTTCCAAACAAAAGCGCTTAGCAAAATCCAGTATTATACGTTCGTAGAAGCCTTTGATTTAATGCAATCGAATGATACCGAGCGCGCTTTTAATGATGCACTGCAAGTATTTGAATTAGCCCCTGGCAAAAAGTCACTCGTTCCGCACGCACCCTATTCGTGTACACCGGCTTTGATTCAAAAAATTAATGCTGCCAATTCGAAAACCAACTCCACCATCAGTATTCACAATCAAGAAACCGTTTACGAAAATGATTTTTTCATATCAAAAACAGGTCAACTTATTGAATTCTACGAAGGATTCGGGTTGTCGTTGGATCAATTTCATCATAATGGGAAACCGAGTATCCATTATTTACTCGAGCACATAGACATCAATCAGCCCACGCTTTTTGTTCACAATACCATGTCAACTCAAAGTGATTTCAGAGCAGCCTATGAAAAAATAAACAAGTTGTATTGGGCCACCTGCGCCAACGCTAACTTATTTATTGAAAATCGACTTCCAGCATATGATATGTTTTTGAACATGCATGCTCAAATGACGATAGGCACAGACAGTCTAGCTTCAAATTGGCAGCTTTCAATTTGGGATGAAATGTGTACGATTAAAAAATACAATTCTTACATTCCAAATGAGACTCTATTGAAATGGGCGACAATCAATGGCGCGCGTGCATTACAAATGGATGATGATTTGGGAAGCATATCACCTGGTAAATCACCAGGACTCTTGCATATCAAATGTACTGTTCCCTTCGATCAGTTGAATATCGAAAAGGTTCGACCAATACGAGTAGTTTGATTATTGCAAAGAAATAAGTCGCTCACGAAAAGCCTTCGCATCGTCCATATGCAAAGCGATTGCATCAGCTTTTCGTTTCATCCCATATGGGCCTGTTATTTTAATTTCTTCATTCAAGTAAATAATCACATTGTGGCTTTCTAGATCACCTAATGGTGATAGTTTTTTAATGTTGGGCATGCTTGAAATGTCCTTTCTTGTAAGAGCGACCTCGCGCACAACCTGTAATGGAATATCTACTTCAGCCAAAATACCGTATCGCAATTTTAATGACGTCCGTGTAAGTTGAATGGGCCTACGCGCAATTGACTTGGCAAAACCATAAAACTGAAATCCCGTATACACACTCAATCCAGTAACAATCCACGCCAGGGTTGAAAAATAATTCGCTATAAAAATATGCAACGCAACTGTTTCAACCATTATAATGAGAATAAGCAATGCAAAAAGAGCTTGTGACGCATTTCGCTTATGGTAGGTATATTCACCTTCATTAATTGGATGTTTTCCCCACGCAAATACGACGTAGTAAACCATAATTAATTCTGAGGCAACCAGGATTGAAAGACGTGGCGGCAGTATATCACGGCATACGTTCTTAATAGCTGTGTATAAATCGAGCGAGTCATTTTTCCTGGTCAATATTTGTTTACGTAGTTTAAAAATTCGACGGACAACGTAAAAAGCCAGACCTATCTCGATTATGGGTAATATAAAAATCTTAAACAACGTAATATAATGTTGGCTTTGCGGTGGCAACACAAACGACCCTACAGCAAAACAAATCAATAGTATCGGAACGATTGACGTAATTGGAATAGTTGTATTCCGAATTTGCATATAGTATAAGAAAGGAATAGTCAACAGTAAATCTATAGTGATGCAGAAAGATAAAATTTGAGAGTCCGGTCGAAAGAAGGAAGACTGCACCAGCGTCACCAAAAAAATTAAAACAACCAATGGTATTCCAAAAATTGCAATGCGCTTCCGAAAAGAAATCGTACGAGTCATATATGGAAGAATTTAGTTTCGCCCTATCCGTTTCAGACTAATATTATTCGCACATTGTTAGCTCTCATCAGTACGCATAGATGGAATAAATTGATATGCGAACTCTGATTAATCTCACCTCTATTACCTGTGTTTGAAGATACAAAAAATAACCCGAATTATTGAATTTTTGAACCTTAAAACTGACCATAAAAAATGTGAAAAAATAACTAAAACGAACCGACTTATTTCACAAAAGCACAGGTCAATTCATTAACCCTAAGCGCTGAACACACTTGGGTTCAGACGGGCCTATCTGCCACGCGATAGACAAATTTCAATCCACTCCAATAATAGTCTATCGAAGCTACTTTCACATCAACCAAGCCGTGTAAAAGGCCATATTCTCGGATAACATCGCGATTAATGTCGCTTGACTTTTGTCCTTTTGGCCAACTGATCCATAACTTACCATCGTATGCCAAAGCACTTTTAGACTTCGCGTAATACCGCTCAAGTTCGGCTACATTTCGAACGAAAAGGTGAACAAAGGGAACTTGAAACCGGGGTTTTCTTTGCCGTACGCGCACGGGAAAAGGGATATCACCAAAAAGCGCTAGATAATCATCATTATAATTTACAACGTAGACGTCCTGCCCGTCTTCCAGTCCAAGTTTTCGATACAGTGGTGTCACTCGCAATTAGGCGTTTTGTTTCTTAACACGCTTTATTTCTTTCAGAAAATCTTTATATGGTCCTTGATCTTCACCGGCCTTTTTGGCCATTTTTTTTGCTTCTTTTGTCAGCAACCTGGCTTCGTCAAAATCGAAGTCAGCCAGACTATAGCGTGCCAATGTCAATAGAGAGGCCGGTGTGCGATTAGCCCTTGCTCTCTCCTCGTGATAATTTCGGATATACGCTTTCGCCTCATCCGATTTCAAATATTTTTCAAATAAGGGTATGTCTCGGTCGATACCCTCCATATCTTCCGGATCATATTCTGTATAGTAATAATATGCGACTTCGGCATACTTTTCTTCCTCTCCCATATCCAGGAACAACCCCATTTTATATTCGGTCATCATGCGATCAGCGATCCGGGGATAAGCAACTTCATATATCTCCGACCTTCGCTCGAGTGATATTGGTTCTCCACCGTTATCCAATGCCTCTTTAATGAAATGATTGAATTTTTTGTTAAATGCTTCTGCTCCAACGACGTCGCTATACTCATATTTATTTTCGGCCATGTGCAGGAACATTTTGGAATCAAAAGTAGAAACATGATCGAAGACTAATTGCATCGTTTGACTTTTCATCCAATCCTTTTCTGAGTCCAGATATAATGGTATAATATCCTTATATGATGGATCTTCTTTTTGTTTTCGAAACGAAATTAAATTATAAAGAAAGTCGGGAATTCGATCTCCGCCCTTAAACCGATCATTAAGTGCTCGCTCAAGTCTATATGGTTGTAATGCAATATTTCCCTGATCAATGAGTTTTTCTATATTCTGATATCCCTGTGTTTTATGCACAAGAGTACCATCCCAAGCCAGATATAGGTAAGCGGGATAAGACGTAACCCCATATCTTGATGCAAGTAAAGGGCCCATGCCTTTTTCCATATCCACTTTCAAATTAATGAATTTAGAATTGTGCAAATCACCTGTCATCTCATGTGTAAACACATATTCATCCATGACTTTGCATGGTGCGCACCATGTTGTGTATCCATCGACGAAGATCAACTTGTTTTCTGCTCTGGCCAATGCGACGGCTTCATCCCAGGTATTAGCTTGAAAATGAATGCCATTATTTTGGCAAAATAGTATTGCCGGAATTAATAAGAAAACGACTGCAAAATAATTTCTCATTGAGTTGTTGACTTCAGTTTTTTCAAATGATCGTTGTAAATTTTATATTCTCTCGTGTCAGGAGAGGTCAATGCCAGACAAGCTTCTAATGATTTAATAGCCTGAGGTATATTCTCTTGCTTTACATAAATCATGGCTAAAACATAATTCGAGGCGGCGTTCTTATCTCGCTTTACATGAGCCTTTGCCCATTTTTCAGCCAGCTTTATCGCCTTTTCATTTTCATGGAAATTGTTCAAAATTACATGTATATATCCTCTTTGCTCCTCAACGTTTGTCACGTTCTTGGTATTGGCCAAAAATAGCTCTCCATCCTTGACACCGATAGCATAATCGAGTTCCGATGATGATTTATACGCTTTAGCATGTTTCGGGTAGACGGATGCAAACTTATCTTGCGCTTCAGTCAATAACTCGGGATACGAAAATTCGATGGCGTTGGCCACAGTTTTATCTGCTGCTTGTGTAATTTTATTTTTAATCTCTTCTTCAGAAAAATAAGCCTTAAGGGACTCCTTTTTGCGCACAAACAGGTCAAAAAGACGCGAATCAACCTGTGTCATTGCTTCAAATAAAAATTTTAAATTCTCTTCGGTTTCCATATCATCCTGCCCACGCAAATATTCATTGGCGTATTTTAAACTGGGCTTGCCTGACTTATTCAATGTTTTGACAAGATTGTACATCGTTTCATAACTCCGATCTCCTGCATCGTATTTAATCCTATAGTTCTCGGATCGGTCGAATTTCCCGATTGCTTTATTTCCGAGGTCGATTAGAGCAGCAGTAGTTCGAGGAGCTCCTTTTGTCGATTGGACCAATTTTCCATCTGGTGCAATGAAGTATAAAGTCGGAAATGCCGACACGGGATACTTTTTTCTAAATTTCAACCCATCTCCTTTCTCCATGTCCATTTTAACATTGACAAAATTGGCATTGAAAAAATCGCCGACATCTTTTTTTGGAAATACGTCGCGCGCCAACCGTTTACAAGGGCCGCACCATTCGGCATAGCCGTCAACAAATATCATGCGATCCGAAGCTTTTGCTTTTTCCAAAACATCGTCCCAGCTACCTTTTTCAAATTCAATACCTTGTCCAAGCAGTGCACATGCAGAAACAGCAAAAGTCAATAGTAAGAGTAATCGTTGTTTCATAAGTTAGTCATTTAACGATGCAAGTGTACGTGACCGTATAGCTCGCTCGTGTAAGCGTAATGCAAAAATGGCAAATAAGATCTATTTTGCATAAAATTTTTAAAATCAATACTATACACATATACATTTTCTAGCATACAATTTATGAACGATAGAGAAAAATTTATTCATTTTGTTGGACAGACAAGTCCTAACCCGTTGTGTATAGAACCCGTGAAAGCAGAAGGTATTTACATAATAGATGTTCACGGAAAACGATATATCGACTTGATTGCCGGCATTAGCGTAAGTAATGTAGGTCATGGGCATCCCATGGTCATTTCCGCCATCGAAAAGCAAGCTCAAGCCTATTTGCATAGCATGGTCTATGGTGAACATGCCCAGTCCCCACAAATTTCATTCGCTCAGGCATTGGTCGACAATTTGCCAGAAAACTTACAACAGGTCTATTTTGTGAATAGTGGTTCCGAAGCTGTAGAGGGAGCGATTAAACTGGCAAAACGGGTAACAGGCCGGCATAAAGTTGTTGCGGTACGCGGTGGCTATCATGGCAACACCCAGGCCGCCATGGGCCTAATGGACAATGTCTATTATAATGAAGCCTTCCGGCCTTTGATGCCGGGCATCGGATTTATCGATGTCGATGATATCAGTGGGTTACAAAATGTTGGAGAAGATATCTCGTGCGTGATAATGGAAACAATTCAAGGCGCGGTTGGCTATCGAACACCTGAAGCTGCTTTTATGAAAGCATTGCGTATTCGCTGTAATGAAGTAGGCGCTCTATTAGTTCTGGATGAAATTCAGGCCGGGCTTGGACGAAGTGGTAAACTGTGGGGCTTCGAACATATAGGCATCACACCGGACATCCTTTGTCTTGCTAAAGCACTGGGTGGAGGCATGCCGCTTGGTGCCTTCATCGCATCCCGCGATCACATGACATTACTGACTCATGACCCTGTCCTGGGCCACATAACGACTTTCGGCGGTCACCCTGTAAGTTGTGCTGCCGGTAAAGCGGCTTTCGACATATTAACTACCCAAAAGTTGTGGAAACATGCACAAGCAAAAGGAAAACAGTTCATAGATTTATTAGGGCATGGAGCTATAGAAAAAATAACGGGAGTCGGACTTATGCTAGCTGTACACCTAAAAAACGAGGAATGGGTGCGTCCGATTTTGGAGGACTGCCTGGACAAAGGCCTTATAACGGATGGATTTTTACACAATGCGCACGCTATTCGCATCGCACCTCCTTTGACCATATCAGAAGCCGAAATATCCGAGAGCTGTGATATCCTGTTACAAGCTATAGAAGAGGTTGCAATATAGTGCTACCCTACATTACGCGGAATAAAAAAACCCCGCTGACAAGAGCCAGCGAGGCCGAACACACTATGAGAACACCCTAAATTTTTGTAGATCCAGGGATCTAGATTTCTTAATTCGCTTTGTAAACGCCACTAAGATAGCTATTGTTTAGAACAAAGAAAAAAAATCGGCATTTTTTTCTTTTCAACACATCCGAAATTCTACGTAGTCCATAGCTTGACGAAAGCATACGTATGAAATTGCCCTTTGGCTTATGTGATTACAAGTGGATGGCCCACAGTTCGTATGATATGTTGATTTGCATCGTATTTCCATTCTTCTACCGCTTATATTTACACGTAAATTAAAATAGATATGATGTACGCATTTCGGTCTTTAGCCTTGATAATATATTTGACATTCCTAATTTTATCGAATGTCATCGCGCAAAAAGCTCCTGAAGTTTCAAACCTGGAAATACTGCCAGAGGAGGCGGTTGATGTACACTTTTTTAAAGACAACATGCGCATCAACGAGCGTACTGGGCATCCAATCGCTTTATATCAGGTGAATTTTCCTACGGCCGGGGACGACTATATCGAAAAGGCAAAGTCATATCTACGTGCAAATTATAAGCGTCTTGGTTTACAACACGCGGATTTGCGTGACTTAAAGCACCATGCAACTCGATCAACTAATGCGGGTACGGTTGTACGGTTTCGTCAACATATAAATGACGTACCCGTAAATAAAGGCGAATTGACAGTTAGTATGGATCCAAATAACATGGTACAAATGGTCATGAATTCGTACGAAACTGACGTCAAATGGGAAGATACAAGTCCTCGGATTGCGAGCGATATCGCTTTGGCCTCCGCGATGAGCCATATCAATCCCGAACGTCTCATTGCACCAGCAAAAAATAACTTAATGATCTATACGAGCCGTTCCATGACGCGTCTGGCCTATGATGTCGTACTTGTCAGCGACTCACCTGTAGGTGATTGGCATGTATATGTTGATGCCTTGTCTGGTGAGATATTTAAGGTTGAAGACATGGCTTACAATTGCGGTCACAACCACTCTGATCCGAAAGACAAGCATGCGTGCTGTAACCATGACAAACAATCTGCTAGCGTACCGGTTGATGGTTCGGGAATGGTATTCGATCCAGACCCGTTGTCATCCAACATGGTTGCTTATGGAGGTAATTATGTCGACAATGGCGACAACACGAATACCGATTTGGACAATTCAAGGTTCAACGTGACATTGCGTGACATTGATTTGACGGCTGGTACATATACCCTTATTGGTCCCTGGGCTGAAATCGTGGACAGTGAGTCACCTAACAATGGGCTGTACGGTCAAGCCACGTCGACATTCAACTTCAATCGGATGCAAGATGGTTTTGAAGCGGTCAATTGCTACTATCATATCGATTACCTCATGCGCTATATCAACGATACATTGGGTTGCTCAATTAGCCCTTACCAGTATTCGGGAGGTGTGCGATTCGATCCACACGGACTTGGCGGAGCCGATAACTCACACTATATCACAAGTACCGGACAAGTGGCATTCGGAGAAGGTGGTGTAGATGATGCAGAGGACTCCGATGTTGTTCATCATGAGCTTGGACATGGTTTGCACGATTGGGTTACCAGTGGTGGTCTTTCACAAGTGAATGGCCTGAGTGAAGGATGTGGTGATTATATCGCTCAGTCGTACAATCGTGCCGTCGGTTCTTGGGATCCTTCCGATCCGGCATATCATTGGGTATTCAATTGGGATGGTCATAATCCATTTTGGAATGGCCGAATAACCAATTACACAGCCACCTATCCGGGTGGCCTCGTCGGTCAGATTCATACGGATGGACAAATATGGTCAACTTGCTGTATGGGTCTTTGGGATGCTATAGGGCAGCAACGCATGGATAAAATATTTTATGAAGGACTGGGTATGACAAACGGATCATCAAGTCAAGATGATGCGGCCAACGCGGTTTATCAAGCTGCATTGAATCTGTCCTATACTTCAGCTGAAATTAGCGCTATTCACGCAGGGTTCACGTCTACAGGCTATACTTTGCCACCCCTCGCCGGTCGACCAACCGCAGACTTCAGCGCAGATTTCACGACGATTTGTTTAGATGATATAGATTCCATCTCATTTTTCGATCAGAGTATTTCATCTCCAGCCGCCACAGCATGGGCTTGGACATTCGAAGGCGGAACACCGGCAACATCATCGGCCACCGACCCTGTCGTCACCTACACGACTGAGGGTACATTTGACGTCACGTTAATTGTTACAAATATCAACGGGTCAGATACGGTTACCTTCACCGATTACATTACGACGCTTCAAGGAACGAATTGTCCAAGCTGTTTGACGGGAAGTAACAATACCGTCATTCCCATTTCATCAAGTGGCGCCGGCAATGTTTATGAATCTACCATAACGATTGCGGGAGGCGGAACGATCACAGATGTCAATGTTACCAATATTACGGGTGAGCATACCTTTTTGGGAGACCTGATTTTTTATCTCCTGAATGAGGACAGCAGCATAATCGTACAATTAAATGATGATGTGTGCGGAACGGATGAAGATTTTAATGTTGGATTTGATGATGAGGGCTTGCCATTACCTTTACCATGCCCCTATACGGACGGCCAGTTGTACCAAACCCTTCAACCGCTTTCGGCATTTGACGGAGAAGATGCAGCGGGTATTTGGCGATTGCGAATTATTGATGACGCTAACTTAGATGGAGGTGAATTGCAATCCTGGTCATTGGAAATATGTGTTTCCAATAGCAATCCTTGTGTGACAGATTTAAACTTACCAACTTTGAGTACGGGATATCATCAGGCATCCAATTCAATTACGTCGGATGCTACAATAGCAATGCCAGATAGCGTCCGACTAAAGGCTGGCAATTTTGTGGAATTACAAAATGATTTTCAGGTTGATTCTGCCGCCATTTTGCAGGTTGATATAGGACCTTGTGATTAGGGGATTGGCCGTTGGCCTTCGTATTATTGACTAATTAAAATTAATAGTTTTGGACTTTGACGTCGTCGGAAAAACATATCCATTCCTATGACGAGGACGGAAATGTTACGTGCTGCTCGCTGGGGGAAAAAATAAATATGCACGAACCTACTGCATTCAAAAGTAATGTGGTACGTGATGACCAAAGCCACGACCATGATCATGCGCACGCTCATGATGGTTGGAGGTCATATTTACCTGCGTTAGTCAGTTTCGTCTTATTGATTACAGGTCTGGTGTTGGAGCATGTTTGGCAACTTTCATTTTTTACGGACTATATAAAATTGGCCTGGTATATAGCGGCCTATATTCCGGTTGGTTTTCCTGTATTACGAGCAGGTTGGACTTCCATAAAAAATGGCCAAGTTTTCACCGAGTTCTTTTTAATGAGTATTGCCACGATAGGTGCTTTCATTATTGGTGAATATCCGGAAGGTGTTGCCGTCATGCTATTCTATGCAGTAGGTGAATTATTTCAGACTGCTGCCGTGCGACGCGCAAAAGGAAATATACGAGCACTGCTTGATTTGCGTCCGAATGTAGCGCACGTATTACGAGGGAATCATTACGTGACTACAAAGCCGGAAGAAGTAGCTATTGGTGAAATTATTCAAATAAAGGTCGGAGAAAAAATCCCATTGGACGGTACCCTAATTTCGTCCTATGCGAGCTTAAACAATGCTGCGTTGACCGGAGAAAGCAAACCGGAATACATAAGCCAAGGTAATCACGTAATGGCCGGGTCGATCAATTTAAAAAATGTCATCAATGTCCGTGTAAATAAATTGTTCGAAGATAGTTCGATCGCTCGAATTTTAGAACTGGTCGAACATGCAACTACGCGTAAATCAAAAACCGAATTATTAATTCGACGTCTGGCAAAAATATATACACCCATCGTGACGTACTTGGCAATGGCTATTTGTTTTCTGCCAATCTTTTTTGTCGATGACTATGTTTTTTCTGACTGGCTGTATCGTGCATTAATTTTTTTAGTTATTTCCTGTCCTTGTGCTCTTGTTATTTCCATTCCATTGGGTTATTTTGGTGGGTTAGGTGCAGCGTCTAAAAATGGTATTTTATTCAAGGGTGCCACGTTTCTCGATCAATTGACAAAAGTCAATACCCTCATACTCGATAAAACGGGTACAGTGACGAAAGGTATTTTTAAAGTTAAAAAAATATATCCGGCCGAAGATATCGATAAAAATACCTTGATGCGCACCCTAATGGCACTGGAATCAAAATCGAACCATCCCGTAGCTCGCGCTATCATGGCCTGCAAATTGGAAGGTGAAATACCCAAGGCAACCGAAATAACTGAAATAGCAGGCAAAGGGTTACAAGGAATAGTAGAAGGCGAATTAATACTTGCGGGAAATAAAAGTCTACTACAACAATTCAATATTGAAACACCCGGCTTCGTCGATAAAATAGTCGAAAGTCTCGTACTAGTCGCAATAGAAAACAAATATGCCGGCTGTCTTGTCATCGCGGATGAATTAAAAGAGGATGCCAAAGCCAGCATTGAGACATTAAAAAAAATGGGCATACGGGAAATCATTATGTTGTCCGGTGATCAAAATTCCATTACCAAAAAAGTAGCAAAAGAATTAGGTATAAAATCAGCAAAAGGAGGACTACTACCGGAGGATAAATTACACGAAGTCGAAACATTAAAAAAAGATAAAAATAAAATTATTGCATTTGTCGGTGACGGCATCAATGACGCCCCGATTCTCGCAGCCAGTGATGTAGGTATCGCTATGGGAGGCCTCGGCAGCGATGTTGCCATAGAAACAGCCGACGTCATTATCCAAACCGACCAGCCTTCAAAAATTATTGCGGGCATTAAAATTGGAAAAGCCGCACAACGCATTATTTGGCAAAATATTTATTTGGCATTTGGTGTAAAGATTCTGGTTCTCGTTGGCGGCGCATTTGGTATGGCAACAATGTGGCAAGCCGTATTTGCTGATGTTGGGGTAGCATTGCTGGCAATATTAAATGCAGTTCGAATTGGGAATATGAAAATGTGGTGATGTGGTGATACGTGTGAGCTATGTAATTTACACTCGATGCCTTATAAAGAGGTTCTCTATCCTTATTCAATTGTAAAATATAACTCAACCCTGGGAGTTTCATAAATAACCCTTCCTTTGGTCTACACTTTTATTTTGCCTTTTTACTATGTTTTATGCTTAAGCGTAACCCGCAGGGTTTGTAAATCCATCTTGAAATAGGGATGGTGTGTTGATTTGTTGATATGACAGTATTTTATAATATTTGGATTCGAACTTAATACAATGGAGTTTTACAATCATGCGATCGGTAGTGACTTAAGTAAATACATAGATGCTGTGATGTATTACAAGGATTTTATGCCTGATCACTCCATCGAGCGGTTAGTCCCCACCGGTCATGTATATATTGTCTTTGAGCTAGATGGATATCCACGAAACACCTTCGACAATGAGACCTTACAACCCCTTCAGACGTTTAAAAAAGTCTGGGTATCCGGCATGCATAGAAATTACATTTCGATTTCGGCACACCAAAAATCGGAAATGCTCATTATTCAATTTAGGGCATATGGTGCATACCCCTTCTTTTACATCCCGATTGAGGAATTTAACGATCAAATTGTATCAGCGGAAGTGCTTTTTGGCGAAAGCATTTTACATTTACGCGAAGACATCCTTATGTGTGACACACCAGAGCAAAAGTTTGCCGCTGTAGACGCTTGGCTGTTGTCAAGACTAAGAACATCGTATGACGTACCTGCAGATATTCTACACATATTGGAACACCTGCAAAAGCAACCCGCGAGCCAATACCGACAAATCATCGAACGCTACCCCAAAACTCAAAAACACCTCATCGCTCAATTTAAAAAGTATATCGGCCTCACTCCAAAATACTATCAACGCATATTGCGCTTTAATGAAGTCATGCAAGAAATACATAAGTCAAAAAAGATAGAATGGTCGCAGATCGCTTACCAATGTAATTATGCCGATCAATCTCATTTTATCAAAGAGTTCAAACATTTTTCAGGCTTCAATCCGCAGCAATTTATTCAGCAAAACTTTGAAGAGGAGCAATCCAATTTTTTTCCGCTAGATCGGGAGGGATGATTTGCATCCTGAGACAACATTCTTCATTTATCAGCTGCGTTAATGTTTTTTGGCCCGATAATTCATTAATAACAGGAGCAATCACTTGAAGAGCAGACTTAGTGCTGCCAAATCCAATAGGAAAGCATACTTTCTTGTCTTTGAATTGATTGACAGTTAGAATGAGTTGCCGGTGATACCTGCATGCCGGCTGGCAGGCTGGATTCGAACTAGTGAATGAGTACCCGGGCGACTAAATGTCGGCTGTTATGAATGAAATACGATGTGCGTGGGCTGGATGGGCTACACCGATCCTTTTGGGTGGCCGTAAAGTTACACTTATGTAAAACGGATTAAGACTTGTCGGGATATGGTAGTGGTGTGGGTGATACTGGATTCGAACCAGTGACCTCTGCCCTGTCAAGGCAGCGCTCTAAACCAACTGAGCTAATCACCCTCGCGGGTGTGTGTTTGGGTGCATGTCGGCCGCAAATATAGGTAGAATCACAAAGATGGTGGCTCAACAAAAAACATGTTACAGATTCCATCCGTCAACTCAATACTGCCATCGCCTAGTGAAACTCCTAAAGTCAAGATGTAGATGTCACCGCTGCGACAATCCGCATGCAAACATCGCTTCTTACTTTTTTACACGCCTTGGACTTTCAATTCAACTTATATTATCTTTCAATTTTCGAGTTGACTTCAAAACTCCAGGATTCAATAATTATTAAATATATTCGATTCGTTTTGACTTTCCGAAATTAACACCTGAAAATTACGAACTAACACCCATTTTATAACTAGAGAAAAATAATGCGGGATGAATCTATTAATAATGCATACGTTTTATCATCATGTACTGCTTACTTTGTTGACTGTATTTTCTTCTCATGACATGATAAGTACGTATGACAAATTAAAACTCAATACTTCAGCACCACAAGTAACTGTGCTAAACATACCTACACTCAATTGTGCCAACCACGAAGACCAAATAATCATTCAGGTCAATCCGCCTGGATCATACGATTTTGCCTGGACAGGCCCGAATGGATTTTCCAGCAATGCTCAAAACCCTACAGTTACTCAAGGTGGAACATATATTTATTCTGTAACGAATACGACATCTGGTTCCAACGTCATGGACTCCGTTACCGTTGAAGCCAATTTTGAATTTATTAATTCAGGCTTATATCATATTTTGAATTGCGATTCCACTGCAACGTTGTGTTTGATTTTAGAAGACACGATAGATCAAATGGAAATCAACTGGTTTGGGCCAGGAATTGATGGGATTTCAGATACGTTATGCGTACGTGTTGACACATTGGGTATTTACGCAGTGGAAGTTATAAACTTATTATCTTCTTGTGTGATTTCTACTTTAATCGAAATAGACAATCTGGAATGCTCGTCAAACAGCGTCCATCAAATAACAAGACGCAGTATATTGGCATATCCAAACCCGTTTGTTGACTTTCTGTACATAGAGACCGGAGCACCTGTTGAACAATTAAAAATTCATAATTTATCTGGAGAAGTAGTGTACGCCGATAACCATAATATTTTTAAGTCATCCTACGATCTGTCTTCATTGCCAAATGGCACGTACATACTGAGCATAAAATCCAATAACGACTGGTCACAAAGCCGAATTATTAAAATTAAATAACCCACAAAACAACAAATATGAGACAGTCACTTACAATATTAATCTTTCTTATTCTTGGAAATTTCGTCATTGGTCAAAACCTACAACTGACCTACAACGGTAAGACCAAGTCGTTTGGGATTGGCGAACACCTTGTTTTTTCAACCGAACAAGGACATGATGGGGAGTGCTCAGATTGCGAGACCCATTCCTACGAAGGAAAAATAATTGACATTACGAAGGATAGCGTTCAGCTGGAAGTATTCTCTTATTCTCACGTTACTCGCGAAAAAGGACTCGAATTGGTCAATGAATATTACTTACCTGGTGCCCCAGGTGTAACTGATCGCGCATCCATTCACAAAGGTGACATTTATCTTATCACAAAGTACGGCAGCGATAAAAAAGAAAATTTTAGAAGGACTCGAAGTGTTATTGGAGGTCTCCTTTTAGGGGCTGGATTAGCCACAGTCGCCACCGCCTTTTTTGTAGAAGACGACAGCCGAACAACTTTACTGCGTATAGGAGCAGGCGAAGCAATCGGTGGCTTGATTATCGGCATTTCATCGACCGACAAACGATATGATACGTATAATAAGTGGAAGGTAATCAGGTAACCAAATCCTGATTTACATCTCCGATTGATTCATCAAAATGCTTCGAAAACCGCTGCATGAGTATATTTAGTTTTGGATTGATGTACGTTTGACAAAACTGCCCCTCTTTGTTTTTCTTATAGTAATTCTGATATTTAACATCATTTAATCGGAATGATGCAAAGGGCAAAACCTGTGTAATGATCTTATCTTGAAATTCTTTTTGTAGATCGGATAATATTTGCAAAACCTGTGACTCTTCCTCAGAGGTAAAATAATATATAGCCGATCGGTACTTATTTCGGAATCGATGGTCGGACGTACAACTATGTGTATATAAATGCACTGCAATAAGCACATCCAAAGAAATCTTGCATACATCGTAATGCACAATGACGGCCTCAGCGTAAGTACTATTTTTGCCTTTGGAACTTACCCACCCCTGCTCAACATGAACGACATCTTTTAGCGATTGGAATACAGCCTCCGTACACCAATGACAACCGCCTCCAAATCCTATTTTTTTACACATTTAATTGTCAAGTATAATATTATCCGATCAATTCCAAGGCAATTTCTTTCGCTCCTCCCAATAGTGATGTGGCGAAACACCGTGCTCATCCAATAGACTTAATTCCTCGTCGGACAACTTAAATGTGCGCGCCTGCAAATTCGATTCCAGCTGTTCAATGGTGGAAGCGCCACTTAAGACGACAAAAGGCGAAATGCGATCCATACAATATCGTATGGCAACAGCATCTACACCTACATCATATTTAGTCGCAACAACGCTCAACAAATTATAGAGGTCTTGATAATGCTGAAAATTTTCATTCGGCAATATTCGTCCATTCGCCAGCGCTTCCTTGACTACAACTCTACGGCCTTGATCAACAAGAGTAATAAGGGAATTGAGTAAACTTCTTTCTAATACATTAAAAGTTACCTGAAATACATCAAATAGTGGAATACTGTCATTTTGTATTTCAGCCGCTTTTTCCAACACATCAATCTGGTTGGCGCCGGTAGTTGTAATACCCAATAATAATCCATGTGATTTCTTTAACTCAAACATATATTCCAATACCCGATCATCGGACATGACGCCCGTGTCCAGGGTTGCTGAATGAATTTGATATGTAGAAAGATGAGGTAGAAGTTTTTTAGACGTCGTCCACTGTGTATCTAAATTATTAAGCGAATGATCTTTGATTTCGTGCTGCCTTGCCTTCGAGTCAAAATTCGCAGTGTAAATATATCCCCATTTCGTCGCAACCTCCAATTGAGCATTCGATTTACTTTTTATCCATTTTTCCAACAAATCTTCAGCCATGCCATATCCCGGTGCTGTATCAAAATAGCGAACGCCCATATCAAATGCTCGGTCAAGTATTTTTATTCCACGTTTCTTAAATTGGTTTAGGTCGAATAACTCATTTGATTTATATCGTATGTTTATGTACAAAGGTCTTCCTATAGCGGCCGTGCCCAATCCTATGAGCGTTTGATCATTACTATTAACTAAAGACATAGATAGTTTTCATTGTAAACGTGTATGGCGCACCAGCGATATTATGCTAAGGCAATAGCAGTTCGCCAATTTTTAAATCGAGTCGTAGCAATGCATTATTCGGATCAGAACCAAATATTGAGTAGTCGACAATACCATTTTTATCTACTAAAATCCAATGAGGTGTTCCACCCGCTCCATAGTGCAAAAATGTTGTATCAAAGTTTTTATCCCTAAACATCAGAAATCGAATATGTAAATCCATTTTTGCTTTTGCGAAATGATCTTCACTAAAATCTACCCCTTCAAAATTTGTATGTATCCCGACTACATTGATTTTATCTCCATTTTCATATATAACTCGATTCGCATATGGAATGGCTCTTCCAAGACATCCAGGGCAACCCAGGCTAAAAATGAGTATTAACAATGGTTTGCCGTGATAGTGTTCCACAGTTGGAAGATCTGAATCAAAAATTGGTTCAATCGACCAGGGTGGCAGTAGCTGTCCCAATTCTACTCGATTCAAATTAAGTCGATTATTTTCCTGTAACATCATTGGCTATTAAAATATTACGAACTACAAGAAAGCATTGAGCATCCGACTTTGTGGCGTGCCCACTCTGGTCTCTTCGCGAACCATTTTTCGTACTGTGGTTGCTCGTCATACGGTTTTAGCAACAAATTATGCAATTCACTTATTAAATCGAAGTCTCCTTCGTCAGCCTTGTCTATTGCCAGTTGTGCCATATAATTTCGAAGTACATACTTGGGATTTACCAAATTCATAATTCGCTTGCGCTCTTCATCAGCTATTGATTCCAATTTCAATCGATATCGGTATTTTGTCAACCATATCGTCCATGATTCGTGCACAGAAGCCGGTATGTTTTCGAGATTATAAAAAGCGTCTTCTATTAGCTGGATGTCGTGTTCATTTGTTGCCAATTCAATCGCCTTAAATTCGGATATATTTCGGAAAAATATTGTCATATCCGTTTCGACTTTTTGCATCAAAGTAGTTAATTCAGAAATTAAGTTTGCATCGTTCTCTTCTTTTAATTGCAATCCTAATTTACTACGCATCATATTCAAATATTGAACTCCATACGATTGACCGTATTCATCCAAAATTTGTTGAAATGGCTCCGGTTGATTCGTGAGTAAAACGAGTGCGCTTCCTAGTTGCGCCAGATTCCAAACAGCAATGCCGGGCTGGTTTCCAAATCGATAGCGACGATGATCTTTATCCGTTGTATTCGGTGTCCAATTTTCATCATACCCTTCCAACCAACCGTATGGTCCATAGTCGATGGTTAAACCCAGAATGGACATATTATCCGTATTCATCACACCGTGAACGAATCCTACCCGTTGCCAATGCACGACCATTTCCATCGTTCGCTCAACAACTATTTTAAAAAACTGTACATATTTATCGTTTGCACTTTTTTCGATAGATGGAAAAAAATATTTTATGGTATAATCCGTAAGCGCTTTCAGATTTTTTACATCTTTCCTTGCTGCAAAAATTTGAAAGTTTCCAAAACGAATAAACGTAGGTGAGACGCGGCAAACGATGGCGCCTTTTTCATAGTCAGCATTTCCATCATACATAATATCCCTTAAAACCATATCACCTGACAAAATCAACGACAAGGATCGCGTAGTAGGTACGCTTAGGTGATGCATTGCTTCACTGCACAAATGCTCGCGAATAGAAGAACGGAGTACGGCCAACCCATCGGCCGATCGGGAATAAGGTGTTTTTCCAGCCCCCTTTAATTGTAACGCCCATCTTTTGTTATCATGAATGACTTCGCCTAAATTAATAGCGCGACCATCACCTAATTGACCCGCCCAATGACCAAATTGATGCCCTCCATAACACATGGCGTATGGCGCTGAATTCGCTATGTGCCTGGATCCTGAAAATATCTCTAAAAAAGTCGATGTCGATTTATCGTAATTTTCCAACCCAATACTTTTCAGCATATTGTCAGATGTGTGAATAAGTTTTGGGTTAGACGGAATAACAGGGTTTACGAAAGAAAAACAAGCCTCATGAACTTGTCTCGGAACATTCAACCGAATACTGTCCGCTGGTAATTCAACATTAAATGTATCTGCAAGTTTCAATTTCATAAATTGAATTAACTGATGTTGTTTAAAAATTCTATAGCTTTATCAACATTCAAATGGTAATCATTGAATATTACGCGATTATCTTGATCAATAAAGATAAACCAGGGTGTGCCACCCGTGCGATAGGCCAACATAGTTGATGAAATGTTATTCGTCGAAGCATCACCGGTGTCATGACCAAATGGAATCTCCAATTTATATTCTTTTTGAATTTCTTTTACTCGATCCAGTGTATTAGCTTCAGCACCTTCAAAAACCGTTTGAATGGCCAGGAATGAAACCTTGTCATTCTTCTTTAAGGCATTTACCATCTTCTTAAGAGCAGGTAACCCACGACTGTGACAACCCGGACACCAGGCTTGAAAACAGTAGATAACTTTGAATTTTCCTGTATAATCAACTAGTCGGACGGCATCTATGTGTTCACCCAATCCATTTATCCATGACGGCACATTCAACTCTGGCGCATACATTCCCTCAATACCATATCTATTTACTGCTTTATTCATCATTTATACTTTTGTCAAAATTCATTCAGCCTTCAACCTATCCGCGTACTGTTGTTTTAACTTTTGCAATTTCGGATTAATAACGACCCTGCAATATCCTGCTTGACCGTTATCATTGTAATAATTTTGATGATAATCTTCAGCCGGATAAAATTTATCCAGTTTTGAAAGTTCTGTGACAATGGGCGACGAAAACTTGTCCTTTAGCATTGACAAAACGTTTTCGGCCACTGTTTTTTGTTCATCGTCATGATAATAAATGACGGATCTATACTGCGTACCTCTATCAGCTCCTTGTCGATTTAATGTTGTCGGATCATGACTTGTCATGAATATTGTAATTAAATCCTCATACGCCAGAATATCACTATCAAATACAACCTGAACAACTTCAGCATGTCCGGTCGACCCGCTGCATACTTCACGATATGACGGATCGGCAGTGTTTCCACCTGCATAACCGGAAGCAACAGAGGACACACCTTTCAATCGCTGTACAATAGCCTCTATGCACCAAAAGCATCCTCCCCCAAATGTTGCGACTTGATTATTTTTCATAAACTTCTTCCTTTTTATTTAATGTGACTGAATTAATGCAATATCGCAATCCACCGGCATCCGGTCCATCTAGAAAAACATGTCCCAAATGTGCGTCACATGTATTGCATAACGTTTCGATGCGGCGCATACCGAATGACATATCCTTCTCATATTTAATGGCGTTTTCTGTATAAGGTTGTGAAAAGCTCGGCCAACCGGTTCCAGAATCGAATTTTGTGGTTGAATCAAACAAAATTGTATCGCACCCCACGCAAGCATATAGGCCGGGCTCGTATCGCGAACAGTGTTCTCCAGAAAATCGAGCTTCCGTTCCTTTTTTACGCATAACGCGATATTGCTCGCCCGACAGGCGATTTCTCCATTGATCATCGGTCAATTCAAGTCGCCGGCTCGGATTTGGGTTGCCATCATTCGCAAACTTGATGATATCAATCCATTTCAACATGTTGAACTCCTTTTTTTGATGTGACAAAACTAGTTCACCCGGCAAGACATTTACTTATCCATGCTTCCCTTTAATTTGCAAATAGTTCCCGATTCATTTGGGCAACCAGCTCTGTATTCCAATAAAACACACAACAAGAGTTCTAAAAATAGAAACATAAAACAATATCAATCCAACCATATAATGGCTTGTAAATACTTCCTTAACTTGAATGTAAGTTATTTCTAAAGGTGGAGGGTGACATGCCGATTTTTGAACTAAAAAAATGGCTAAAGGATTGAATATCGTTGAAATTTAGTTCCGTGGCTATTTCGTTGATTGTAATATCCGAATGTTTCAGCAGACGCTTTGCCTCTAACATGCGGCGCTCGTTGATTATTTGTAACGGAGTTTTATCCACGAACTTTTTAAAAATATTTGACAATGTTTTTGGCGATTTATAGAGCAACTTGGCATAATCAGACACTTTAGTGTATCGCTTATAGTATTTCTCAACGAGGTAATTACATTCTCGAATCAAGCCGACACTTTTATTATCTGTTGGGAGCAACTTATGCTGTCTTCTGTATGTCCGAACGCATAAAATTAAAAATCGCTGTAACAGTCCTTTTAACATTTCGAGTTTAAACACATCTTCTTCCTCAATTTCCATCGTGAGCACACTCCAAATCGCCTCAAATTGTTTCATCACTCTATTCGGTATTTCAATTTTTGGTACGTCGGATCCACCAAAAAATAACATTCCGCGACAACCCAACTCATCGTCGCGTTCTACGCAGTAAAACTGTCGGTTGAACTGAATGACATTTAACCTATCAAATGATATACTATCAATCTTATAAAATTCAGTAAGGAAGATTATACAATTTTTCTTGATGAAAAGGGTTTCATCATCAATAACAAATTGTGCTTCATTGCCCGTATTCCAAACGATACTCAGATGAGTTTTTAAGTCATTGTCAAACATATAGCTGCGTTCGGGCAATATTTCAGACACGAATATGACTTCGTCAATACTAGTTTGGAATTTCATCAGACTATGAAGGAACAACAAAAATCGGAAAGCAAACTATACATCGCTAGATTTTATCTTCATCCTCTATGACACGTGCTTTTTCATTTTTCTTGTGAAATGACTCAATCAGCTCATAAACATATGGAATTTGATCTCTGAATCGAGCCAATATATCATCTGATATGTTGCGCCTGCTGAAAGGCACAACTTTGACATATTCCTGAATGTCTCCGGAGTTTCGCCCATATTTATATTCATAGGGAAATCGACCGGCTTCATCGATCTTGTTATTTTTATTGTGTTGATTTGCCACACTTATGTAGAACTCGCTATTTCCGATGTCTCCGTTTGGGTTAAAGAGTTCTTTTTCGCGTAAATGTGAGTAAAGTTCTTTAGCTGTATTGACTGAGGGATCGACAAGCTGAATTTGTTCTACCATATTTTCTCGATATCTATATTTTCCATTCGCTTGTTTATATTCATATAATTCCCGCAATACATTTTGTATTTCATCTATCAAATAAGGGTAGTGCGTACATCCTAGTATTATGGACTTTAGTTTGTTGTTACTATTTCCATTTCGGATATTTTCCATCATGGATACTAAATGAAATCGGACGTAATTTTCCGCATCGTTGATTTGCATTATCGAACAATCAATCGGATCATCTCTATCACACAACATCTTGCCATTATTAAAATTGAAATTATATACATCCAGCAATGTTTTGTCAATTTTCGTATCACTGCTTAATGCAGGACCCTTATACGCCTGACGCGGATGTTTTAAGTTTTTATTATAATAATCAGGATCTTCGTCAACGGCCTCAGCCATTCCAAGACCCCCTTGAGAAAACACATCAATTTGTCCAGTAAAGCCAAGTTCTTTGGCGAGCTTCATAATTGTATTGCGGTAACCTTTTGAGGCAACTGTGCCCACTGTTGCAAGCACGCCAATAATGGCGCTTTCGTCTTTCTCAATTGTGCTGAGGGCAGCGCGAACCCCAGCATCGATCACGCCAATCACTTTGATTTCCGTATCGGTCTTTCGAATAAATTCTTCGATATAGTCCTTGCCATAGGCGGTTGCCGTATTACATGCTATTACAATTGCCTTTACCGGTTCTTTATCTGTATTCGCTATTCGATCCAGGGCATCTGAATAATATTTATTGCTCATTAAAAATTGGGCATCTTTTATGATGTGTTCTTTCAATAAATCGACTTTATTTTCCTTTGAATAATTTCCATAAGGCATGTTGGCTTGATCTCCCAAATAGATAAACGATTCATTTTTGAAATCAATAATACCATCTTTTCCACCCACCTTTGTTTTATTTTGGTTTTCATCGTAGTTAACGATTGCCTTAAGGACGGTCAAACCACCTGTTCCAGAGTCAAACACACCGATCGGCAAAGTATTGATATCTTTTGGATACTTATCAAAATCAATATGATAGTAGCTGTCTTTGTTATGTACAATATTGTCAATAATATCCGCTTTGGCTTCTTCTATAGGCCTTGTGGTGTCGGTTCGATGTTGACAGGCCGTTAATAAAATGATTAAAAGTGTATATAATGATAGGCGCATAATTAATTATTTTGTAATGACAACTCCATTTAAAGCTTTGGTGTAAAGGCCATTATCTACGGAAAATTGTCCATTAATAATACTGTATTTTAATCCTGTAGCCAATTGAAACGCGTCGGAATAATCGGCTACATCCCTGAATGTTTTCGGGTCAAAAACGATAATATCCGCAAAATAGCCTTCCGCCAATTGTCCGCGATCAGGAATTCCAAATATTTCTGCTGTTCTGGCACTGCTATTACGAATAAACTGCCCAAGGTCGATTACGCTGTCCTGACATACATACTTATAATATTTTCGAGGAAACGTGCCATATTTTCTTGGGTGCCCTGTATTGCCATCTGATCCGGTGACTACCCACGGTTGCCGCATATAATTTTCGATATCGTTTTTTGTCATGTTGAACGAGGCCACTCGTACCGACCCAGACTGTAAAATTGGGAATACGGCTTCTTCTGGAGACAAGCCTAGGTTATCTGCTATTTCCAATAGATTTTTTCCAAGAAATGCGGTATCCTCTACCATAACCATCAATAGCTTCTCTGGACCGCCACGTCGGGTGATATTTTTCTTAGTCTCGATGAGGATTTTTTGTCTCAAACTTGAATGTTCGTATCGAATAAATAGTGAATCCTTGCCTCCGCTTTCTGCCCATCGCGGAACAACTGCAGATTGCAATCCCGTTGCAGAAGCTTGATAAGGATACTGATTGGCCGTCACCTCTAATCCAGTATTTCTATTCTCCTCAATTAATCTGATAATTTCATCACTTTGGTTCCAAACATCAACGCCCAGGCATTTAATATGAGAAATATGCACTGGAAGACGGGCCTTTCGTCCTATTTCTATGGCCTCTTCAACCGCGGCCTTTAAACCAATCGTGTAGGCACTTTCATCGCGTAAGTGCGTGTCATAAATGCCACCATATTGAGCTGCAACTTTAGCCAATTCAATGATTTCTTCTGTATCGGCATAACTCCCAGGAGCATAAAATAGCCCAGTAGACAATCCAAATGATCCGTCCTTCATTTCACGTTCCAGGGCTGACTTCATATTCTTTATTTCTTCACGTGATGCTTTTTTGTCACTTCGCCCGACTGCCAGTTTTCGAAGTGTGCTATGGCCGGTCAATAGAACGGCATTGGTACCTATGCCATGTTCTGTATACAATTTTTTGAATTTGCTCAACGGGAAAAAGCTGTCTCCATCGTTACCAGCAACAACCGTTGTAACACCTTGCATTAAAAAAGGAAGGTTATGCGATTTATCCGCTTGTCTGAGCTCTCTGTCTGCATGTGTGTGTGGGTCTATAAACCCTGGACAAACTATTAGCCCTGTTGCATCAATCGTCCGCTTCCCAATCAATTTTACATCTTTTTCATTACCAGCGTAGACAATTCGATCACCCTTTAGACCAATTGACCATGGCAACCCATACGCTTGGCGACCATCATATACGATACCGTTATGGATTGCAAGGTCAACTTCAATTTCATTTTTTCCACATGATAGCAAAGCGTGCAGCATGATGACTATATAGAATCCATAAGCCCTCATTAATATTTGATTATTCTTTGAACATTGACAAAATGAGATGACCTAACCAAAAGATGGTAAACTCCTGCAGGCAAACTTTCAATATTGAACGTATTTACGTCTTCGCTATCAAACCAAAAATTCCGAATCTCGATGCCCAATTCATTATATATAACAACTTGAAAAGGATTAAAATGATCAGCTGTATATAGAAAGCTCATATTTCCACTTGTTGGGTTTGGAAAAACATTAACGAAGTTATTGGTGGACCGGCTTTCATTATTGGTGCTTGAAATTAAGTCACAAATGGTTGCAGGTGAACTAATCGAAAAATAATGTGTCTCCAAGTAGTCCTTCAGCACCATTGCAGTTGCTTCTGCAAATGCCTGGCGCTCGGCATTTGTATTTCGAACACCTTCACGATTACACTCAATCTGTATTGCGTCGATTGCTCCATCATTTCGAGAGCCATGCCGTTCCGTATTGTACCCGCCTCTGAAATAAGGGTCTGGATTTTCTGGATACGGATCATTAAAACTAGGTACAGCCGGATAGTTTTTTTGCTCGTACATCTGGCCAAAACTGTATTGGCCTCGTAAAAGATCTGCCAGATTCAAACCCATTAAATTATCGACAACAAGGTTTTTTATACTTGCCAGATTTACATTCGCTGGCATATTGATCATTTCATCATCCTCCTGTAAAGCAGACTTGGTTATGCGATAGCCAAGTTCCAATCGCTGAATATCATGCCCATGGCCGTGCAAGTCAATGTAGAGTCCTTTGCCGTATGATGCTTCAACAGAATCTTTTGCCAATTCAATAAAGTTCTGAAATTCTTCCCATGCATTTTCGGCTATCGGGTTGCCATCGGCAGCTTCATCAATATCCCTATTCGCATCCAATTTTTTTCGATGCAATCGATTTATTATAACATGTGGATAACAGTCAAATACATCTACTATGGCGTCATACATATTGCGAATCAGTTCTTCGGTAAATGCATCTTTCACGTATACACATCCCGTGCAATTTCTGTCCGGAATAGTTGAAGGTTCCAATCCACCTCCATGTGCTGCTGAAATAATTATCGGTAAGTTTCCTGCCTTATACTCAATGTAGTTTTCGTCCCCGAAGTATGTATCGCCAGGTATGTAAGTTTGACCGAAGGTCTGCGTTCCAAAAATCAGACTTAGAAGAAATAGCTGCAATACCGCGTAACGATGATATATCCCGGAATTAAAACTTCTACTCATTGAGGATCATTTAATAATATTTCCATTAATGATTGAGCGTATTGTCGGGCACGTTCAGCTACAACATTCCTATCAACCTCGTCGCCATCTTCGTACGTTACTGCCTCGGCTTTGAAATGATTGAAAAACCAATTATAGCAATACGGCAAATCTTGGCTTCGTCTTCTCGCCTCGACCGTAAATTCAGAGTTTGACTCAATATTTTTAATCCATTTGTCAATATATCCTTTGGATTGTTGCGCATTTAGTGAATCCAAGATTAAAAGATACGGTCCGCTGTACGACGTATGAAAGTCTACACCAAAATTAATTTCAACTCCTTTTTCTGCAATTGCATCCAGATAAGTTTTGACCATTTGTGTTTCTGGTTGAGAAAAATCGACCCAATCTCGGTTCAGATCTTTACCATTGGCATTGTGCCTCCAGGTCCCCATGTCTGTTCCATCCGGATTTAGTAGCGGAAACGTATAAATGTTATACGCCTTTCGAAACCTATCCGCCACCTTATTATCCTCCAACAGCGTTTCATAGAAATACTTAAAAGCGATTGTTCCACCCGGGATTTCGGGAGGGTGTTGTCGAGCAACTAATACAATAGACCTATGAACATCTTCGCTCTCGAGTGCAAGAACGTAATTGTCCTTTCCATTAACTGTCTTCCCGGCCACCGAGCGCTGCACGGATGGATGCAGAATGAGAATAGAGTCAACCCATCGATAGGTATCAGCTGACGAAGTTATTTCTTGAGCAGCTACAAATAATTTCTTCTTTGAAACTGGTAATGTTAATGTTGCTTCCCCTGTTATTGTATCCACTTGAATTTTAGAATCATTGATCCTCTTCCATATTTTTCTATCATGACTTAATTTTGGAATGTATCTGTGTTGATATTTCCCGTAACTAAGTGTAACATGTATTTCTTTTTGTTTTTCAGATACTATCGAAAAAGCAAACCATGGACTTTTATTAACTGGTTCAAATTCAGGCAAAATTATTGCCTTAAAATGGTCTTTATCTATTTTTTCCAATTTTGACAATCGCGCTCCTGGAAACGATGCATCGAATACCACATTATCTAAAGACCTTGAATTGGCATCAGGAGAGCGACAGCTATTCGTAAGTAGTAGCATGCCAGAAATAAGGCAAAATGCGATAATATGAGTTGCCCAAAAATTATATGATGCAAAATGCTTGCGTGTCATGGCCGATAGGTTTGTCCATCTCGCCGTGGATCCGCCACGGCCGTCCAGCTACCATTCTTAAACGCTATAGCGTGCACACCCCCAAAATATGCATTCAACCCTTCTTTAGTTAAAGAATAGGATGGGCTTTTAATCGCATATCCTTTTTTTCTTATTTCGATTAATTCCTCCGCTGACAAGAAAGACTTTTCCAGATACACATCATGTCGTATTGCATGTATGCGCGGTTTTTGAATCAATTCTTCTAGCGTCACATCACCGTCTATCCATAGCTGTATAAGTTGTGCAATGGTGGAGACTATACGCTTACTTCCAGGAGTTCCAATAACTAAAACATTTTTTCCATCTTTCCGCACAACCGAAGGACTCATCGATGAAGGAATACGTGTTCTCGGTTCGAGATTTTTCCCTAGTCCAAACCCCATAAGCGACTTAACATAGCTGTTATAAAAAAACCCGAGGGTATTGGTCGACGCATAAGACCCGTAGTAAGCACCTATGCTCGACGTCGCACTGATTGCCATTCCAGTTTTGTCAACTACCGAAAAGTGCGTCGTTTCGCCTTTGCCACTTTGCCCTTTTTCTTCGATTCGTGCGTCTTGATTGTTCGATGCCGCTCCTAATAATAGTCTTGCATAAGATTTAGATATTTTCAATGCTAATTGTTCCTTGGATTCTTCATAATTTTCAATTGGATGATCAAGTCGATCATTATGGCTTTTATTAATTATGTCCATTAAAAAAGCATTTCGAGATTGATCATCTTTATTTATTTGAGATTGGTCTATCAGCTCTAGCATGTTTAACATTTGAAGAATTTGCCAACCGCCTCCAGGCGCATTAAACGAATAAATATCGTAGCCGCGGTAAGTTGTGTGTAGTGGCGACATTGGAATTGGTTCTGGAAATTGTTGTAAATCTTCTAGGCCTATCCAACCCTCATTTTCCTCAAAATCTAGAGCTATTTCTTTCGCAATCGTGCCCTTGTAAAATGATTGCGCCCCTTCGGTTGCTAAAACCTGAAGTGTTCGTGCAAGCGCTGGTTGCTTTATTGTGTCTCCAGCAAATGGAATTTCTCTGTCAATTAATAATTGTTGATTGTGGTGTGGACTTTGTTTTAGTTTATCCTCACATCTTTTCATCACTTGATGGCGATGAACACCAAGAACAAATCCTTCTTCAGCAAAAGTAATGGCGGGTTGTACTAATTCTGCCCAACTGAGATTGCCGCTTCCGTAATTAGAATAGAGGTAGTCTAATATTTTTACTTGTGATGGAATTGCGACCTGCTTATAGTATGTCAGCATTTCTCTCGTAATAGTTGTATCAACAGCAGCCGGTGTCAGTGATATTCCACCAAGAGCGACCGGGGGAGTATCAGGGATGGACACGATAAGCATAGTGCGGCCACCAATACCCGACATGGCCGGCTCTGTAACACCTAGTGCAAATGCAATAGCCACTGCTGCATCGGCCGCATTTCCTCCTTTTTCGAAAATAATGGCGCCGGCCTTAGTTGCTTCAGGTGTTGCTGCTGAAATTAAATTCAATCCATCACTTTGAGTGAAAGCCTCATTCAGTAGACATACAACACCAAAAACAACTACAGACAGCCGGCGCCAATTATTCATTTATTTACCTATTTAATCGCTTATTGATTAATTGCCGTCTTCGCAAATAAATCGTCTACAGCCGGAACATTTGGATTTGTATTGCGCTCCGTAAAAGGATATAAAAATCGCTCCGGATGTACCGAACCCACATTAAATGGAACTGGTACCTGAATCGCGACCGGGTCTTTTTTCATGCGACGTAAATCATTGAAAACGATATTTTGTGCAAAAAACGAAACGTACCGCTCTTCGATAATTTCACGAAGTAATGCATCCTCTTTTGATAGGGCACCATCAGCATTTTCTATTCCGCCCGATTGAAAGTCTGCTTCCGTATAAGCGTCATATATACCAGTTGAAACGTCAAAGTAAACACCATTGGCAAGGTTTGCCCGGTGCTCATTTAATGTCATTAATGCCAAATCAAAATTGCTGGTACTTGACCGTAGCGCCGCCTCGGCCATTATAAGTAGATTTTCCTCATAGGAAATTTGGACCATCGGAGCGTCAGGAGCTGCGATACCATCTGTATTTATATCCGTACCGTCATAATAGTATGCAGCGCGATCGACCTCATCCGTTTTTGAGTTATTTCTACTTGCTATTCCCGTCCCGATTAATTCGATTAAAAAAGAGCCATCAACGCTGACATCACCTCCGAAAGTTGAGCTGGATAAAACGGAGTTTAATAAATTAATGTCACCTCCACCAGCCTCATTGGGTGGATTGTATGCCATGGTTCCACTTGCCGATGAAATACCGTTTTGCGCCGCCGCTAATGCATTGCTATAATCACGAACATCTAAATACAATCTTGCCTTAAGGGTATATGCCGCTTGAATCCAAGCTGCTGCATCGCCATCAAAAAACAAGTCTTCGCTTATACCGCCAGTCGATGATGCAGTATTGAGAAAAGTTATTGCTTGATCCAATAGCGATTGAAGTCCGGTATACACGCTAACCTGATCGTCATATCGAGGGGTTGTGAATTCTGAATTTCCCGCTTCCGAAAATGGTACGTCGCCAAAAATATTTGCAGCTGATCCAATGGCATGCGCTTCGAGCACCATTGATGCGCCATAAAAGAAGTCCTGATTTGTCACATTAATTCCGCTCCGAATTAACCGCGCCTGTTGTACCACTCCCAAATACAAATTATTCCATGGGGTATTTGCATCGGTATCTGGAAATTCATAATTCTGGATAAAACTCAGTCGGCCGTTTCCTACCATTTGACCTGATGCCACTCCGCCAGCCCAATTTAAAAAACCGGACTGACCGGCGACATCAGCAAGTTGTACGCCCGTAAATAGCGCTTCTCCATTAACCGCGGTAACGCGATTTGGATCCACATTAATATCATCTACCAAGTCCTGACATGAAGTTGCTAAGATAAGAAGACCGAATAATATTATTGATTTAAAATATTGCATAGCTACTATGTTTAGAATGTTAGATTTAAATTAAACAGGAATGATCGTGTGGCAGGATTTGTATAATAATCCAACCCTCTGGAATTTCCGACACCTGCAAAGTTTTTGTCCGGGTCATTTCCATCCACATCTGATATGAGAAACAAATTTCTTCCGGTAATGCTAAACGTAACTCCTGACAGGGGCAAAGCATCCATAACATTTTGGCCAAGTGAATAACTGAGTGTCACTTCGCGCAATCTTGTCCACGTCGCATCTTGTAACCACAGCTCGCTGTAACCTCGATTATTTGCGCCTTTTCCATCATACCAACGTTCATCCAGCAGGACGGGGCCTCCGCCAAAGTCATGAATATTTCCTCGCACGGTTTCGCCTTCTGTGAATTCATCACCGCGTACATTTTTTAATCCACCAGCAGGAACCACAACTTTATTTGCCGTAATTTCTGTTTTTCCATATCGCGAATTAATTTGTCGCGTCATGTCATAAAAATCGCCCCCTTGCGAGTGCTCAAAAAGAACATTCAAGGCTATATTTTTATATCCTAAATTCAATCCCAAACCGGCCGTCCAATCTGGATTTGGATCACCAATAATGTCATATTCCGGCGTGCCTTCTGGAAATCCATTTTCATCAAGCGTAATGGTACCATCTTCATTTCGCGGCAATTTTCCTCCGTAAATGGCTCCCATTTGGTGACCGACGGCAGCTACACCATCACCCGTTCCAAAACCTGTGAGGCGTTGAATATCGGCACTGGCCAAGCTAGTAACTTCATTTTTATTCGTGGCAAAATTGCCGTAAGGAATGACAATCCAATCGGTACTTTTATTACGAAGTAAATTGGCATTAAATTCAAATTCAAATCCGCGGTTTTCTAATGACGCTCCATTGGCATAAAAACTGCTAAATCCGGAACTTGGTGCCGTGCTTAATGTTAATAGAATATCTTCTACTTCATTCGTGTAATATGTAAAGCTCGTGCTTAGCACATTTTTGAACCAGCGCAATTCTAGCCCAGCTTCAAGCTCGGTTTTAATTTCGGGTTTTAAATCCGAATTGCCTAAGTCATCATTTAATCTAAACCCTCCACCATTGGCATCAGAGGTTAAACTACCGGCAATTCCTGAGCTGTAGCTGAAGTTTTCATATGCCGTGGAGCTCCTGTAAATAGCGGGTTGAATACCCACTTTACCCCAGCTCAATCGCACCTTTCCAAAACTTAAGACTGACTCCTGAGGGAAAAAGCCAGATTCTGAAAATTGCCAGGCGGCGCTTGCGGCTGGATAAAAGAATGGATCATTGATGGTCGAAGCCGCTTCCAGCGCACCGGAAATATCAATATATAGTTGATCAAAAAGCCCAAAATTAAGCGTAGCAAAACCTCGATTTGATCGACTATGGCTAATAAAATTATCCGATCCAATTTCCTTTGAATTTGACAAATTATAAATATTCTGATCAGCTATAAATTCATTTCCATACACAGAATTTCGTGTGAATTTGCGATCGTTTATATTCCATCCCAGAATATAAGACGAGGTAATATTTTCATTTAAATCGACATCGTATTTTGCAATGGCATCAAAATTTATTTCGTTGCGTGTCAAGTCATCAATGAGCAAGCCACCTGCACCTCGAAAAACAGGAGGAGTGGAAGTGGGCGTTGAGCCAATTGGATATAAATAGGATCGCTGATCATCAAAACCGTCCATACCGCCTCTAAATTTTATATTCAATCCGGAAACAGGATAAAAATCGAGTTCAGCGGAGTAGATATATCTGTTTACAACATTCGGTGCTTCTTGTTTTAGAGTCGTCCACAGTGGATTGTTGTAACGAGGATTGGTACCTGACCCGATACCATTGCGATACGACCTGTGTCGCCCACCGGTTTCACTGCCTGAAGCATTCACATATGTGCCAGTATAATCGACGATATTAAAGTCAGCAGGATTCCGATACAAGCCGAGTAACAATCCAGCCGTATTGGAATTTTGTTGAATTCGATTTGCATCAATGCGTGCGTATTTTCCTCTAATTGATAATTCTACAAAATCGCTGAATTTTCGCGAGGCCGTTAAGTTGACCGTATAGCGATCGTAATCGTTATTTAGAATAACGCCTTTGTGATTTGTGGTTCCGAGGCTAAAGAAGATAGCATTTTTATCATCTCCTGCACTTATGTCAAGCCCATATTGCTGCATGACACCTGTGCGGAAAACACGATCGAAATTTTCATCAATAAACGTTTCTTTTGAATTTTTACCTCCGTGTGGATTATCATCTGTACCGTTGGCAACTGGATAATATCTCGTGCCCGTTTGGTCACCAATAAAATAACCACCAGACATGTCAAAATCATCTTCTCCACCGGCGCGCGCTGCAATTTCATCACCCCAGCTTCGAATTTCAGATCCCGCCCTATAGTTTCCAAATCGGCCTTGACCGTATTTATCTTGAAGGTTTTGAGTCTGCGTAACTTCGTCGAAAGCAACAGACGAACGTAGATTCACCTTAAATCCTTTTTGACCTGATTTAGTGGTAATCACAATAACACCGTTTGAAGCACGTGAACCCCACAACGCGGCCGCTGATGCCCCTTTTAATACTTGAAGTGTTTGAATATCATTTGGATTGATGTCATTTAATCTCGACTGTTGCGATACACCATTGCCGGTCGAACTGCTTCCTCTTCCTTGAGAATTTCCGTTGCTCACCGGAATTCCGTCAATAATTATGAGTGGCTGAGTACTCCCGGAGATTGTATTTGCCCCGCGAATTCTAATATTTGATCCTGAACCGGGGTCTCCTGTACTACGTGTAATATTAACGCCGGCCATCTTTCCCTGAATAGCATTTGTAACTGAGGCCTCTCCGGAATTGACAATGTCTTTCGCCTTTACACTGGAAACAGCGCTTCCGGTCTTATCAGTGCGAACTTTGAACCCCAAGGCTGTCACGACTACTTCCTCCAATTCCAGGCCAGCACTCATGAGGACATCGATGACTTCTTGTGCCCCGACGGTAATTTCCTGTGTTTCATATCCGGTATAGCTATAAACCAAGACGGTGTTTCCATCAGGTACATCCAACGAATATGATCCATCAATGTCCGTAATCGTTCCGGAACTAGTCCCTTTTATCAGAATGGATACTCCAATAAGCGGATCACTTTCGTCGCTAACAACCCCGGTAATTGTGCGTTGTTGGGCCGTTGCTAAATTCACTGTGCCAAGGACACAGAGAAGGAAAAGTAATTTTCTAATCATCTTAATAGGCATTTTAAATAAATAATAAAGTCATGCAGTCATGCGCTGATACATTGCTGCCATTATAAGTGAAGAGAGTAAAATTGAAATGCTATACCCTGTTTTGAAGAAAAAAATGAAAAATTATTGAATCGCCTAGTGCCTGAAGATTACTAAACGAAGAAATTTCAGGGATGAAAACCGGTTATGACGCCTTAAAATCGTTTATTTTAAGCAAGGTCTATTTGCGTAAAACGAGCAATTTCATCATTTCAATAGCTGATACTTGGCCTTTTTCTTTGATAAAATCCCGAGGTGTGCTGTCGCCAATTTCATACGTAATGCCCAAGGCGCCAAATTGTCTGTAAATCCATCCTTTCGATACAGGTGCACCTACGTTTGATGGCTTCTCATTGGATTCTTCTCCCAAAATTCTCCCTACTTCTGACAACCAATATTCCTTAAATCCCTGAATATGCGCTGGCGTTTCGTTATTTGTATAGTATACATCATGATATGTTGAATGAAAGTCAAGTCCAAAAATCACCTTTGATTTATTTTTTTTTGTGGTACGCACAATAAAATCTGCGATCTGTCTATTCTCTGGTTGATGGTAATATGCCCAATCACGATTTGGATCGATGCCTCCAGCATTGTGCCTCCAATGACCTAAGTCAACACCATCAGGATTCATAAGCGGAAATACAAGAATTCGATATTTATCGCGAAATCCCTCGGCCAACGGAGAACTCGAAATAACTTCATCAATAAATGCTTGCATCGCGAGATATCCAGTAACTTCTGGTGGGTGCTGTCTACACATAATTATTATGATATCTTTTTTTTGCTTATCTCCAGAGTACATATCAAGTAACCATAATTTTCGTCCAAGTTTGCTATGTCCAATGGTTGAAAAATATACGTCTTCATGCCTTGCTTTATCTTTGCACCATGCCTTGACATGAGACGAATTTTGCACTTCCTGCCCAGCGATATAAATAGTGTCGGTAGTTAGGTCAATGGCAATAATAACGTTAATGCTATCCGAAGTTCTTTTAACAAATTTGCTATCAAATTGCTCCCAATTTATTCCATCTGTACTCATTTTCGGTGGGTACCGGTGGCTGTGCTCGGTGTAATTTAATTCGAGCTTTATTTGCGTTGGTTCCGTTGCCCAAAGTCTGAATGCATAGTAGGGGCTTTTGTTAATTGGGGTATTTTCGGGAGATATTGTGGCTTGAAACAGGTCCTGTTTAACATGTATAAAGCCATTTAATCGCGCTCCATCAAACATGTTATCCGCATGAACACCTTGTTCCGTGCGATAAACTTTCTTTTCTTGTAATTGGATGGGTTTGGTCGTTGTGTCAACCGGTTTCGGAAACTCATGCTCTTTGGCTCTGTATGTATTACAGCAACTAAGCAGGAATGAGGCAATGACGATCGGTAGTACTAAATAATTTTTCATAAAACTAATTATACTTATAAGAGAGGATGCCGCCTGTTCCATACTCTTCTTGACAGCAAATTTTTTACGGAAGTGATTTCTATTTAAATACCCACATATCCACGTCCATCAGGTGACCTCCTTGCCGTTTAATTGATTTTTCCCAATTCGAAAAATTGGTATTTCGTTCACTTATCGGATACAAGTATCGTCTCGGTATAACCTTACTGGGGTTGAAGCTTGTGTTGACACCATTAGGTGGACGGAGGTCCGGAAAGCCAGTACGCCTATAGTCTACCCAAGCTTGCAAGGGGTCCTGTCCGTATAGTGCGATATGTTTTTGTGTCAAAAGCCACACCAATTTTTCCTGAATCGACGAACAATTATTGAAGTGTATGTTGGCCGTAACAAATGGTAAATAGTCTTTTTGAGGAATATGCAATTGATTCATATGAGCCACTACGGCGTCATAAAACAGTTTTTCTGCTTCGGATTCTGCACCAAGAATTAAATGGGCTTCCGCCTCTATAAATTTTAATTCTGTCATTGAAATTAAGGGCTGCGGAGTGTCAAATTGTCCCCAATAAATTTGCAGACTGTCAGGAAAATATATAATGGGAATACCATCCTTCATAATTGCCATCCGATCTAGTCGAATGTCATTGGTTTCACGTAATAAATCGAATAAATAATTACTTAACGCCAATTGGTCTGGACGTTCGAATGAATAACTCGGTAATGGATGCGCCTCATTAATTTGACTCCCATATCGAAAGTTAGGCTCATCCAATTCAGATGTAAAGGCGCCTGAAGCGATATGGTCAAGCGCTTTCTCTGCTGCATTTTCATTTCTTTTTGTCAGATGTAATGCATATCGTGCCTGAAGGGCATGTGCCGTCATAATCCATTTGTCTACATCCCCGTGGAAAATTAAATCATCGTCCGCCGGAGCATTCGATGTCGGCAGTTGGTGTAAGTCGCGTATAGCTTCAGACAGCAACCGTTGAATGCTACCATATATTTGTTCTTGTTCGTCGTAAGCTGGGCGTAATTGATTTGATCCTTTGAACGCTTCCTGATAAGGAATATCTCCCCAAAATGTGGTTGCCATTCCAACATTCACAGCCATTAATATTTTGGCAATACCTCGATAGTGATAGTTTTCCTCATCATTGGCTTTTTGTATAATAACATCACAGTCTTTCATGGCACCACCGTAGAGTCCGGTACGCCAAAACACATCCAATGTTCTTTCATCTATAACATATTGCGAATAGCTGGCCGGCTGCGCATCAAGTCCGGTAAAATGTTGTACAATAGTGCCTGTAACACGGCCACCAATGGTCAGGTAATTGTGAGCTGTCTGCGTTATTGCAGCAGGTAATATTTCTTTTAATTCAGCATCAAGCGGACGCGTCGGGTCAATATTTGTATCGTGAAATTCGCATGAAAATAAAACCAATGTAAACAGGAATACACCATTTAAAACCCAATGATTACTCCATATTTTCAATCCATTCAACATTAAAAAATCGCTGTTAGGCTTAAGCTATATCCTTTTGTACTCGGTAACGTAAAATAATCCCACCCGACAATATTTGAGTCACCACGCAGATTTGTTTCAGGATCTACACCTGTGTAATCGGTTATTAAAACCAAATTGTTTGCGTGTAAGGATATTGCAAACGTTGCATCTGATTCTTTCAATAATTTAGATGAAAATTGATATGTGAGCCCAACTTGCCTAAGTCGAATCCAAGAACCGTCTTCAATATGATCTTCCGAAAGCCCTAAAAAGCCGTAGCGTCGCCAATAAATTCCTTCCATGCCGTTTTCAGGATTAGCCAGGTCTACCTTTTTAGTGTTTCTAACTCCATCCTGTGTAACGCCTTGAAATACGTATCCTCGAGTTTCACGTTGGTCACCACTAATTTTGGAAACTCCGAGGTAGCTCATCACTCCGCGTGTGCCATTCCATATATCACCTCCTTTACGTACATCAACATTAAAATCAAACGTTACGTTTTTCCACCTTATAGAATTACTGAACCCAAGCAAATAATCGGGATTCGGGTCTCCGATTACGGTTTGAACATTGTTCACTTTCGGAAAGCCATCTTCTCCGATGATCCTCTGTCCCTGGACATTTCGCTCAATGGATGTACCCACAAAAACGCCATAAGGTTGCCCTTCCAAAATTACTGAGGCGATAGACGAAAATGAAGCCAGAACAATTCCGGAATTATTCTGAGGCAGATCGGTTACGATTGAATTAAATTTCGAAAAATGCGTAGTTAGGTCCCATCGAAGATTTGCCTTTTTTATCGGACTGATTTGTAATGCAAATTCAACCCCTCTATTTTTTATGGTTCCTGCATTTGTAGGTGTTCGCAAAAACCCGGAAGCAGCTGACACTTGTGCATTGACTATTTGATCTTTGCTAATCGTTTTATACCAGGTTGCATCGACTTGAACTCGCCCTTTCAAAAATCGCAGATCGGTTCCAATTTCATAAGCCAATGTGGACTCTGGATTAAGGTGCGCATTTCCAAGAACACCTGAACGTTCAAAAGCGCTTATATCAAATGCAGGAAATTCAACATCTGGCAGTAGGTCATCTCCATCAACAATAGCCGGTCGAAAATAGGTATCGGTCAAATATGATCGTGCGTCATTGCCAACCTTACTAACTGAAAACCGCAGTTTTCCATACGACAAATGCGGCTCATCAGTCCATCCAAGCAATTCTGTAAACTCCAAACCAACATGTGCTCCTGGATAAAAGAATGAGTTGTTTGACTTCGGCAATGTTGATGACCAATCATTTCGCCCTGTCAGATTCACATACAAAATACGTTTATACCGAAAATGTAAATCAGCGAACAAGCCGGCCACTTTTTTGCGTAACACACTTTGGTCAGACGAAATATTCAACGCATTGGTTATATTGAATACTCCCTGTCGCTCAAATTCTTCACCTTTTATTTCTTCAAGTGAGAATTCAGAATAAAAATAATTATGTCCTAATGTTGATCGCACGGTCCATTCATCACCCAGGTTTTTCTCGGCTGTGAGTAGTAGATCAGAATTAATATTGCTTGCATCAATATTAAATAAATCTATTTGTCCATTTGGATGGGAGCCCGAATTAATATCAAATACGCTTATTCGTTTATCGGCATACACGTCTAAGCCCATTTTATATGATACATTAAGCCACGAATTTATTTTGTAGTTTGAATAGACATTTTGAACAAGTCGGTTAACTTTATCCTCAAATGGATTACGATTTATGGACCAAAAAGGATTGTCATAACTTCCGTTTCCTCTAAAAGACCGTTGTTCACCATTTTCAAAAATATAGGCGTCCGGTGAATTCGCGGCATTTTTTCCTTTTTTCTCGTTCCCAATATCAAATGAAATGGGATTGCGAAATAATCCCAGGGGCACTCCAGAAAACAAAGAGCCCCGTTTCATTCTTAAACCTCTCGAATTAACGAGATTTGAAGACATGCCGAATGTCCATTTTTCATGCAGCAGCACCTCAAAAGCTGCCCGGAGCGTGTATCGATTGAAACTCGATCCTGGAATTATGCCTGTCTCGCGTAACTGTCCAAATGAGAGGTAATAATTAAACCAATCCTTGGCCCCGGAGAAGGACAGATGATTGTCAAAAGTGAGACCATTGATAAATAAGGCATCGTAGGCATCATAGATATTTGCTTCAACACCGTTTCCTTCACCTTTCAAAACAAGCCGGCCATTATTATCATATGGATAATTTTCATCTCCGTCATACTCTAAACTTCGAATATCGGGGCCGTAACTTGAATTAACGTTAGATTCAGGGCCGTGGTAAACCGCTTTTCCATTTTTATACCGACCCTGTGCGTAGGTTAATTGACGTTCAGGTAATTTGTTGAATTTATTCCAACCGAACGATGAGCTGAACTGAATTTTTGGTTTACCAACTATTCCTTTCTTCGATGTCATAATGACAGCACCGTTGGCCGCTCGAATTCCATATAATGCAGCAGCAGATGGTCCTTTTAAAATCGTAATTTCATCAATATCGTGCTGATTGACGTCAACCATACGGTTTGAAACGTCGACACCCCCCGTGCCGTTGCCAAACGTCGAATTATCAATCGGTACACCATCTAAAATAAAAAGAGGTTTGTTACTACCATTTATTGATCTCAGCCCTCTAATGAAAATGCTCGCCGAGGCGCCAGGCATGCCAGACGCAGTATTAATCCAGACCCCAGCTGATTTACCGGACAAGGCACTTACAAAGTTCGTCTCACCTGGAGCGTTGAATACGTTATGTTTGATGTTGTCGGCAGAATAACCTAAAATTCGCTTTCTTGACTCTATTCCAACTGCTGTAATGATAATTTCATCGAGCTCGGTAAATGCAGATGAAAGGCGAATTTGATGCACATTTGGCTTGTTAATAACAATGGATTTTTCCTCAAAACCGATATATGATATAACCAATTCCTGTTCGCCCTGTGGAATATCCAATGAAAATTCGCCTCGCTCGTTAGTGACGGTACCAATGTTCGTATTTTTAATACCAACGGTTGCACCAATTAACACCTCATCATCCTCTAAATCCCTGACGACACCCGTTACATTCCATGTTCCTTCTATCTTCTGACTCGCTGGAAATTTTTGATTTGATGTAGAAGTAAGCCCCTCCGTGTTCCTAGTAAAGCGTCTCGTTTGTTTTATTATATAATTACTTTTTCCGATTTTTTTGAATTTTAGTCCAATCGGACTTAATAGCGTTTTTAATATTTTTTTTGTATCAGTTGAAAGGTCGAATTGATCTGATATGAACACAGACTTAATGGTTTCAGGTTCATACAAAAAAGCAATTTGCTTTTCATTTTTAATATCGACCAGAACATCGGAGAGTGGTGTATTCGTATAGGAAAAGATTGGATTTTGTGTCTGGCCAAAAGAATAGGGTCGACACCAGATGCCAACAATTAAAGTGATAAAAATTATCCATGCGACTGGCTTCAAAATGCTCAATTAAAACGATTTTAAATTAAATCTACATGTGTCCTTTGGTCCACAGTGAATATAATACTAAAACTGGACTCCGTAAACAAGAAGGGTACTTGAACTGTTTACTCCAGTGCAGATATCGTGACTTCACCTTTATTAATCGAGAATTCGACATCGAGTAATTCACCCAATGCTTCAAACAAGACTTCCTTTGACTCAACCGACACATCTCCAGAAGCTGATTTTTCTAATATTAGAGCATCCTTAACCTCGCATGAAACGGAAAAGGTCTCTTCTATCCTCGTGAGCACTTCGGACATAGGCGTACCATTACCAAATGACCAAATGCGCTTCGTCCAGGACTTCCAGTAGTCCGATTGATTATCACTAATATCGAAATCCATTGTTGACAAATTATATGTGGCGGTCTGTCCCTCCTGCAAATCATAGACTTGACCTTGTTCAGTAGACAACTGTATAGACCCTTCGATAAGACTTATGATGGGTATAGTGCGTTTAGCATTAATATTAAATTCCGTTCCCAAGACCTTGATGTCATAATCTTCTGATTGTACTACAACATGCACGCCCTGTGGCTGGGTCTTAATATTAAAATACGCCTCACCTGCTAGTGTAATAACTCGTTCTTGCTGTTCCAGGTAGTTAGACGGAAAACTGATGGATGAATTAGTATTTAAGGTTGCTGACGATCCATCAGGAAGTAAAAAAGTCTTCGATTCTTCAAGCCCTGTATGGTACGATATTGGTTCAGGATCAATGTCTCTTTGCGCATGCTTAATACTAAAATATGTCAAGATGCTCAGCATGCACAACAAGAGTACAAGGACGAACCATCGACGACCTCTTTTGGCACGAGCCTGTGGCCTTTCCGAGGAGGTATCAATTTTAGACTTCAGTCTGGACCAACTAGCATTAGTATCAGCATGTGTTGGGTCGATGTCGGTGAAAATCAAACCCTGCACTACAGCCTTGGCTTCTAGCATCAACTCATATCGATCGGGTCGATCCTTACACCAATCATTCCATCGATTGACATCACCCTCATTTGTCTCTTGCATCCAATTCAAGAATGACTGATCCCGTATGAGGTCTTCTATTTTCGTGTTTTCGTTCATTATTATCCGACTCTCCTTATGTAGAGTGAGCTAAAGGTTTAGCATACTCTATTTTATACTATTATTTTTTCCATTGTTCCATATTGCGAAATGCTTCTAACTTCCTTAGTCTCTGTATCGCCTTGTATACATGGTTTACAGCAGATTGGTAGTTTATCTTCAACAGGGCACAAATTTCATCATAATCAAGATTGTTATAAAATTTTAGGAAAATAATTTCTCGTTGTCTTGCAGACAGGCTATCCAAAGCGTGCTTGAGTTCGCGCTTTACCTGATCACTTGTGTCGTTCAGTACTAACTCATCCGGATGAATATACATTTGGTTATTGGACATGGCCTCATCAATTGTCTTGAAGTTATTTTTTTTCTTTATGGTCGATAGGCAGGCGTTGCGAACTGACTTGAAAAAATAGTAGTTCAGCGAATCAATTTTTCCAATCCGTGCTCTATGTTGCCAAATGTAAAGAAAGGTGTCTTGTACTGCATCTTCTGCCACCGCTCTATCATTAACGATTTTGTTAGCATATGAAAAAAGTCCGGGATAGTAGTCTTTGTACAACTTCTCCAATGCTTGAATATCATCATTCAAGACACGATTCCAATAATGTTCGTTTGATGTGCTGACAACACTCATGTATGAACAAGGTAGACATTTCATCAAAGTATAATGACATCATGGCTGAGTTTATAGATCATAAGAATCTCTCGATTCAGCTCACTCTCTTGTATAAATCAATTTTTTGAGCGAACTTTAAGGAATCTCCATTGTAGGTCATTCTGTAACAATCAAAAACCTAAATGAAAAAATTCCTTACTCTTTTTACCTTTTTCATGGCACTGCTGGTAGTTGTGGCCTGTTCTTCTGACGAGCTCTACGATTTGAATATCCAAGATGTTAAGCACAACACGGAAGTCGTCGAATATGATGATGGCTTACCCGACTGTGGTAGCTCATGTAACAATGATGACAAGACCGGAAGTGGCCTCGGCGGAAATTAAATTGACGAAATCAAATTTTTGTCGCTGACTGGCCTATCTGTTTTTGACATTGCATATCATTTTTGTACAAAGACGATATCCGCCGATTCGAGTTTTTTTATTTTCTTTCTATAGGCTTTGTAGTCGTGAAAAGCGGCTTTGTCAAATCTTCCTTTTCGTGTAGAATAATTTCGGCTCACTTTTAATACATTCTCTTGTTCCTGTAATTCGTATTTAATAGTGTACGACCCAAAAATCGATTCGATCTTCTCATCAAACAAAGCTGACTCCAATACACAGCCTACAGGAATATTAATATACACGTCAACAAAATAGTCGACAGATGTCGTAAGCCGGAAACCATATTGTACGCTGTCTTCCGATGGCACGTGTGTAAAATCATGAAAAACAGTAGGTGAAATAAATATTCGGTTGCCACTTCTCGATGCAAAATTACTGGACCGCAATTCCGTATTCAACTTATAAGTATAATCCCAGTTTGGTTTATGTACCAATTCCATGGAAACATGTTCGATATCGAATTGCCCAAAATCCACGTAGTCAATTAAATAATTGATCTGATCTGATTCTGATAAATCCATCAAACCGTATAATTCTGCTCGTGATCCACCAAATTCAGAATAACTTTTTAAATAAGCGCTTCCATCTTCGGCCAAGTCTAACCGAACAGAGTCTTTCTCCCAATTCTCGTCAGCACCATAACCTGGTGTTTTAATTAATTGCCCACCATCTTCTCCGATAGCCAGCGCATATCTGTGATCGGTAAATGAACTTCTATAGCCACACGGACTATTTTGCGATGTACATTCCAAGACAATGGTATCTTTTTCTACAGGCACTAGTAAGACGGCGTGATTAAACGAGTTGGACGGAAAATCCGGCTGCACCCCATCCTGTTCATCCTTACCGGCTCGAATGACCGTATAAAATGATGGCACGCCCACCTGGGCCAAGAGGGATTTCATGTAATTTGATAACGCCTTGCAGTCGCCATATTGGGTTGCATGCACCGTTTTAGCGTCAAAGGGCTTAAAGCCACCTACACCTAATTGAACGCTAACATATCGCGACCTTTGTTGAAGGTATGTATATATGATTCGAATCTTTTCTTCCATAGACATACTAGGATTTACGAGGCGACGTACTTCATCAATGGCATCTTGCGGTAAGTCACCAACGTCACTGTTCAATTTGGCCAACCAGCCCGCAAACTCCGACCAGGTCGAATATCCTCCTGAGGCTCCACCATATGCAAATGATGAAGGAACCCAATCAACCCAGGGCACCACTTCAATGAAAGGACAGTCATAATTTGACAATTTCTGTATTGGTTCAATTTTATTAACTCGCCAAATAAAAGCGCGTCCATCATCAATCGTTTTTATTTCCGGATCATCAATTTGCGTATTACGATAAAAAATATCCTTTCCTTCTGGACAAATGACTGTAAATTTTGCCTTGCTCAATCCAGTATACGCATCTTTAATCGGAAAGAAAGCGGGCACATTCATTATTTGCTTCAGCTCCATCTCCAGTGTTACCTTAAGACGGTAGGGGGATGATATATTATTAATTCGATAAAACAGAATCCTGTTATCTGAAAAGAGAGAAATTCCATCATACGCAGCTTGATCAATAAAGTCCTTTTTCTTAATCTTTTGAATGGACTTTCCATTTACATCGGAAATTTCAAGAAACAGATTATTAATCTTCCGGTCTTCATCATAGAAGAACCTCGTGTAATTGATATGATTATGCCTCTGATCATTGTATATCGTGGCATCAACAAATCGTTTCAATGTTGCAGTTGAATTGGCATGCAGGATGATTTCTTCCTCGTAATTGTGCACCTGGACGTGCAATTTTTTCTTTTGATCCAGGGAGGATGCATAACTATTGCAACCGGTAAAGATGCAAAGAAGGGCAAATAAACAATACGTAATCCGCATATTAATTCGCTTGTTTAAATACAATCTTCTCATTTAGCGTGTTTTCGATCTCTCCTACAAAAGCACGAATATCTGGATAAGCATCCTGTAAATAAAAATTCTTATTCACCTTAAAGCGCATGTTTATCATTATTTTTTCTTCCGAGTGATTAAATAAAATAGAAAATTTCATTTCATCATCACCCAACGTATATTTTCTTGACTCTGGCATCGACTCAACAACATACCCTTCGGGAATCGGGACATCAATAATATTCGTCAAATTAATACGATATGGAATATCCAATGGCGTATTTCTTATTTCATTTTTAAAAATATCATAGTCCAGTACGTGTTCAAAAGCAGGTGTTACATAAAGAAATTTCTTAGCTGACAGGTCCTCTATGGGACAACTATATGCAATGGTGGTATTAGCACCCGAACTTGTTTCAGAAAATTCCTTCAACGCAAAGCCCTTGTCATCCTTCAGATATTTTTCATAGTTATCTGCTGTATAGGCCATCCCATCAGATAGCGCATGCAAACCAAGATAATTGGAACGAATTTCTGTGTGCTGAGCACTACTTCCTTCTGGCTCCAATGCTAAATTTGATTTTACCATGATTTTCGCTACCCCTATTTGAGACAAATCAACTTTCCGTGGTTTCGTCGATGATATGACCCAACCTTGCGCATTAAATACACTAATTTTTGGTTGTCCATTGGGTAGGTCGCTGGTCGCATCTACCAGAAAGGATTTACCCTTTTGGTCGGTTACCAATGCGACGAGATGATTGAAGTCCATATTAGTTGGATCAAATGGGTGTGGGCGACGATATCCGCGCGTTCCCAAAATAAGCGGCTCTACTTCGTAACCGGCATGTCTCAGAAGCATGGTTAAATAGAGATTAACAGCACCTGAGTTGGACGCTTCGCCATTCATGGTTGCTTTCACACTATTACGGCTGGAAAAGTCGTGATAGGAATTGAAGTTCACCTGAGTCCGAACATGTTGGACAATGTTTCCGATGTCTTCATACTCAGTGTCAGATCGTTGAACGAGCGCTAAGTCATCATCTAAGAATTTTAGCTTTTGATCAATTTGCCGAAATTGATCACTTTCCAATAACGTTTTATTGAATTCGGTATAGCTGCCCCCTACTTTCTCAATAAACCTACCTGGAAACTGATAGCTCCGAATTGCAATACGACATTTTGTCGTGTAGTTACGAATATTGGTACCATACTTTTCTTTTTTTAATGCTGGCACATTACTTCCTTCAAATTGATGAATATTATTAAGCCAGTTGTCATCGGTGCGCGTTGTTCGATTATAGGATACGGCATCACTATGGTGCCCAACTACATTAACACTGCAGTCAAAAAAGTCAGGAATGATGGCTTCAAATTTGGTAAACATGACTGGAATTCGTCTTTGGAAATACCAATTTCGTATCGGTTGAAAATAACGTGATTCAATGCGATATTTATATTCGACGATAACACCGTCATCCACTTTCGGAAAAGAAAATTTAACTGTTGTGTTATAGTCATTCGTTTTTTCTTCAAAAATCGCTGACTTTTCGACTTTGACGGTCTCATACTTATTCCCTGACGGAATAATAGTTTGCGCCTTTAATCCAGATATATCGGCATCACCACTCAGCCCTGAATAGAAGGGAATTTGCACATTACCATAATCGTACCCCGTACTATTTAATATCTTGACGCGCACATGCCGATCAGCCATAACCATGAGGCGCCCGCTGGCATCAAACTGCATCCATGCTTCTCCGACATCACTGAGTACGACAGCTCCGGCTTCATCATCAAATGGACAGACTTGCATTTTTAATTGGTCGCTTGGGATATTTCCATATTTAATTTTTTGGGCGTGGGAGGTTGGAATAACTACCATGCAAAATATACAACAAATAAAAAGTGATCTCATGTTTGATTAATTTTGTGTGTGCATTATATTGGTTTCCAAAGATTTTCGCAACGATAAATTTATATTTTTATGAATAGTCGGAATTCCCAATTTCAATGCCGCTAGTACATTTGGTAAATGATCATCAATAAAAAGTACATCTTCCTTGTCAATTCCTTCGCGCCTTAGAATCAGCTCAAAGCCTTCAGATTCAGGTTTTCTGGTATTTATTTCATGTGAACAATACACATTGTGAAACAATGTTTTCTGCCAATTATCAATGGAATATTTCTTTCTAAAATAAGCTGTTACCCAAGTCATATGAAGCGCGTTAGTATTTGAAAAAGCGATTAAGTTGTACTGCTTCCTCAGTTCTTTAAGAAGTGTGATTGTATCGGGTTGAATGCCAAGTAAAAGCGCATTCCAGGCCTCGATAATTTCTGATTCGCTTGTCTTCGGTAATTCGTTGGTCCAATGATTAAGAAAGGTTTGTGTCGATATTTTACCCGTTTCATAGTCGAGTAGTACCTTTTTCTCAAGGTCCAGTGAAATAGAAAAGTTAGTGGCCCCTAGCTTTTGAAAAGCGCTTATCGTTCTGTCGAAATCAAGATCGATGATGACGTTGCCCAAGTCAAATAGAATGTTCTTCACATATGTAAAGATATGGATTTAGCTATTAGACGGTTGGTTATCGGCTATTTAACTATCAAAATTTAGGATTCTAAGTTCTACACGTTGATTGCGTTCTCGCCCCCATTTGGTTTTATTGGAGGCCAGCGGCTTTCGCTTGCCATATCCTTTATACTTTACCTGATTATTGGTTACACCGCGACTTTTAATGTAGTCTGCTACAGACATGGCGCGCTCCGTTGATAGTTTGTCGCAGTATTCGTGAGGTGGACGACCGTTCGTGTGCCCGCCGATTTCAACGATGACATCCTTATTTTTGGATAAGAAATAGGCCACTTCTTCAAGGACATCATAGGACGATGTATCAATACTTGCAGTATCGGCTTCGAAATACAAATTTTCGATTCGTATTACTTGCCCTCTTACCAGTTTACTGCGGTCGAGATTTTTTAGTATTCGCTCTTTGGGTGGTTTAGGTTTGATGATCGGATTTGCTGCCACAACTGGCGGTTCTGCCTTAGGTCTTTCTTCTTGTGTCTTCTTAACAACTTCCTTTTTCGTTTCGTCGCTTACCTTTTCATTTTTTGTTGGTGGCACATCCACAAGTGCAATATCATCGCTCAGTGTTACATCAATCACAGCGACCATTGGTTCACTATCTGGACATTCTATAGGTACAATGTCCGAAGCCCCATCTACGAGCACATTGCCATTGTACACCATAAGTGTAGGGGTCTTATAAAATGCCTCGAGCATAATATACGAGTATGACCCGGTTGGGTGAAATTCAAATTCATATCGCCTCCAGTACTTATTTGAAATGGTCGGTGATTCACCAAGTAGTTCGCGTCGATCACAGTATTCGTTTCCGCCCCAAATGCGCAACACAGCTGGTTTAACGTAGTTGGCCATGCTTCCTGTTTTATGCGAAGGGCTCATATAATGGTCGGATGAACTTAGATGTATACTAAACGCGTAACATTGTCCACCGACGATAGGGGTAAGCAATCGTTGGCATACGCGTTCGTAGGTGTCATTATCCCGGACAACCATGCCCAAATACGTTTTGCCTTCATATGCTTCTTGTAATTGGCCCCAGGTCGCATTAAGGGACATAAATGGTTGAACATCGGGAGGCGATTCATTCGTAAACCCGCAGTCTATCCATCCTTTAATTCCTTCGGAATAACGCGGAAAATCTTCGAATGCAGCATTCTTAAGTTTTATAGTATCGGCTTGAGCGAACCCCGCAACAGCCAGACAAAGCGTGACCATCAGAGATGAGAATTCCTTCCACATAGCACCAAGTTAACGATGAATCTGCGATTTTAGTTTGAATATAACACGTGTATCGACGAATTGAGGGATTTGGTCCATGAATATATTTGGTGTTTTGCTTTCTGGTTCGACATCGTTAATTTTTGGCACAAAAATCAACGTGACTAGCAAATTAGCAAAATTGATCTCAGGGCCCATATCCCTTAATAACTCTTACCTTTGCGGGCTCAATTTTTAACGCGGGGATGACATGAAATACAGGACATTAGACAAACTTGATCTTCCATCAATAGATCAGCACATGCTGGACTACTGGGAAGCGAATGATATATTCAACAAAAGCGTGGAACAACGACCTGCAGATAACACATTTGTGTTCTACGAAGGACCTCCATCTGCTAACGGCATGCCCGGCATTCATCATGTCATGGCACGAACCGTTAAGGACCTCTTTTGTCGTTTTCAAACATTGAAAGGAAAACGCGTCGAACGAAAAGGAGGCTGGGACACTCATGGACTACCTATCGAAATAAATGTCGAAAAAGAACTCGGTATTACAAAAGAGGATATAGGTACTAAAATCACGGTCGAAGAGTACAATCAAAAATGCCGGGAAACAGTCATGCGCTTCAAAGACCAGTGGGATAACATTACCCGTAAAATGGGTTATTGGGTTGACCTGGACAATCCGTATGTCACCTTTGACAACGACTATATAGAGTCGGTATGGCACATTCTTAAAAAATTGTACGATACTGATTATTTATACAAAGGATATACAATTCAACCCTATTCTCCGGCCGCTGGAACAGGATTGAGTACGCATGAGTTGAATATGCCTGGGTGCTATAAGGATGTGAAAGACCTGTCTATCACAGCCCAATTTAAGGTTATAAAAGATGGTATTTCTTCTTTTTTATTTGAAGGTACGAGAACAGATATTTATTTGTTAGCCTGGACGACAACGCCGTGGACCTTGCCAGGAAACTGCGCAATTGCGATTGGCAAAAAAATAGATTACGTTCTTGTCGAAACGTTTAATCGCTACACAAAAAGCCCTGTGGGCGTCATTTTAGCAAAGGATTTGATCCATAAATATTTTGATGAAAAAGCTGCCGAATTAAATCTCTCAGATTTCGATCCTACAGGTAAATTAATTCCATATAAAATAATTAAAGAATTCAAAGGCTCCGACTTACTTGATATTCACTATGAACAATTAATGCCGTACGTTCAACCCGAACAGGGCGATGCATTCCGTGTAATACATGGTGACTTTGTTTCTACAGAAGATGGTTCAGGGTTGGTGCATACTGCGTCAGTTTTTGGAGCGGATGATTATCGGGTTTGCAAAGAAAACAATGTGCCTTCAATATTAGTCAAACGAGGCAAGGAGTGGATACCCGTGGTTGATAAGCAAGGTAGATTTGTAGATGAAATTACGGACTTTGCCGGTCGTTATGTTCGTGAAGAATTTTACGATAAAAACACGCGGTCGCAACCGGACTTTGAATCCACTGATGTAAAAATTGCCGTAAAACTTAAAAAAGAAAACAAAGCGTTTAAAGTTGAAAAGTACGAGCACAATTATCCGCATTGTTGGCGGACAGATAAACCCATTTTATATTATCCCCTGGATAGTTGGTTTGTCCGAGCGGCATCGGCACGGGATCGGATGGCTGAATTAAATAAAACCATAAATTGGAAACCCGCACATACAGGCACAAAACGTTTTCAAATTTGGTTGGAAAATTTACAGGACTGGAATTTATCGCGATCGCGTTTTTGGGGAATTCCGCTGCCTGTGTGGCGTACAGAATATAAGGAAGAAGAATTGTGCATTGGGTCAATGGAGCAGCTAAGAGCTGAAATCGCAAAGGCCAATGAAGTACTTGGTATGAGCCAAAATGCACCTCACGATTTACACAAACCTTATATTGATAATGTTATACTTGTCTCCCCAAAAGGTGAAGAAATGCGTCGCGAAAATGACCTAATCGACGTGTGGTTTGATTCGGGATCCATGCCTTATGCGCAATGGCATTATCCATTTGAAAATCAAGCTATTTTTTCTCGAAATTTTCCTGCTGATTTTATCGCTGAGGGTGTCGATCAAACACGCGGGTGGTTTTATTCCCTACACGCGATTGCAACCTTGACGCAAGATTCCGTAGCATTTAAGAATGTTGTTTCCAATGGTCTTGTTCTGGATAAATATGGTCAGAAAATGTCCAAATCTAAGG
>JANQSS010000026.1 GCA_028279185.1 Saprospiraceae bacterium
AATGTACGTAATCGGAAACAGCGATGATTGGAAATGGTCGTCTTTGGAAGTGTTGGAAAGTGGAATGCGCGGCCCGTCTCGGCCACCGTAAACTACAGATGAATTATCCAATTCTCATTCGAGAAGTAAACTTTTTCCAACCACTGACTTCCAAATGTCAATAAATGCATGATATCCTTGGATATTGAGTCAAACTCCATCACCACCATAGCTATCCAAATCAGCAAATTCAGTAAGACCACACCCAACCGTGCCCCTAGTCCATTATATGAGGTCAAATTGTAGTAGCCTATAGGTCTAATGGTGTAAGAAGCTTCGCTGTTTGGAGTTAGGAGGTGTCCGATATTCAGGACGTAAATTTACACTAGTTCTATGTGAAATCAGTTGGTGTAAATTAAAGCCGTATGTTAGAGGGAGGTGCCCGTTATTTAGAGAGTCTGTTATAAGAGGTTCCACTGTAATGTAAGAGACCATTCCTACAATGTCACAAGTACATCATTTGTGGCTACCAAAATGAAATGGTATATAGGCAAGCTATGTATTTTTACATTAGTGACTCTACTGCTCCTGAGGAAGTTAGAAGGAGCCTGGAAGTAATTAAGAGCCATGTGTGAGTGCTAATTGCCCAATTATTTGCTGTGTGCTTTGTGTAGGCAAAAATGAGCATTCAAGCAGAGAATAGCAGAGATCACGAAATAGAAGGCATTCATCGGTAATAATTAAGATGGTCAAGCTTTCAACTGTAGTCAAACAACCTCGAAGTTCCCCTACAGAAAGAAAAAAAAAGGTTGTGAAAATGTAGATCATAGTTTCCTGGCAAGGTCAAGGATATCGATATCTTCTCCAAACTTGATGGGCACCTATTGGAGAAGTTCTCCAGGCACCACCTATTAAGTTAATAAAATAAGCCGGTATATAGTCATTATGCTATAGTCTCTGTACACTGGTTTTGGACAATTGAATCATACTTTTAATACATCCCAGAGTGGGATGCTAATTAATTTCTACCTAAGTAAAGTTCAACAAAATTACTTGATCCTGTAAATACTCCCTTTGTTTAGTGTGACTTTGAGCGTAAAAAAAAAAAAAAAAAAAAA
>JANQSS010000140.1 GCA_028279185.1 Saprospiraceae bacterium
TGCTGTAGCGCACCCATTCCCCTTTACGCGTTGTGATGGCCTGTCCCGCGTTGACCTCAAACGTTTTTTCCTTTGTTTCCACGCTGAGGGTGCCCTTGAGCACGATCGTGTATTCATCGAACTCCGGCGTTTGCCCGGGCTCTTTCCATCCGGCCGGACTTTCCATCTTGGCGATGCTCACTTGCTGATTACCGCTATTCACGCAACCGATAAACTCCTTGATCACTTTCGGTATGTTTCCCGGCGCTTCAATAATTTCAGGTGAATCTATAAATTCAGGCATTTTTGACTGTTCCTCCGATTAAACCTGATAGATAAAATAACTGTTAATAATAGATCAAAATGAGATCGAAAGAAAAGAGTTTCGTTGCAGGTTAAACATATGTCGATTAATCTGAAGAAAAGGCTATTTCAGAGGAAATCATGTCTGATCTTGTTAATCAAGCATTTGAGCAAGCCACTGCATTGTTAAATGCGCAAAACAATAAACTTGAGAACCTACCAGAAGAAGTAGCGGTATTTTTACGTGTGTATGATGCGCAGGGCGTTATTGACAACGGAGGATATAAATATTTCTTTGAAGCGGACTGGCCAGAAAATCCGCCGTACTCAGACTTTGTGAATGCATATTATAATATAGGTTGTGTCGAACAGGCGTATGAATTAAAGAAAGTTGTTGAAACATTTCCATTCGAGGACCCGCACCTGAATTGTGATCAAAGAAATGAGTTTATGGATGTCCATTGGAATGAGGAAAAATATTGTGTTGAAATGTGGGGGAATAAATTGTGTGGGGATGAAGAAGTATGGAAATTTCTAGAGAACTATTACATCAAACACCAAAATAAATTCGTTTAACCGCAATCCGCGTTAAATATGCTTATTGGTTCGAAGCTCAGGAATCGTCGGGCTGGTGACGGATGATTTTGCCTTCGACCAGGTAAATCACGTCTTCTGCAATGTTGGTGGCGTAGTCGGCAATCCGCTCCAGATGACGGGAAACGGAAATATAGTTGATCAAGATTTCCACGTTATCCGGCTGTTCCTTTACCAACTGATACACTTGCTGGTAAGCTTCCCGGTTCAGTTCATCCACTTCATCGTCTGCCTGGCACACCTCATGCGCCAGGGTTTTATCCATTTTAATCAGCGATTCAAT
>JANQSS010000151.1 GCA_028279185.1 Saprospiraceae bacterium
CTAAATCTTGGTACGCGCCTGTCTGTTGACGATCGCGTGGCAGTAAAGAACATGGTTTCAACTGTACTATAAGCACTGTACGATTAATAGGCAATCACACGCATTCTCGTCCAATTTGGGAAAAAATTGTACACGCAATAATCAAAATCATACTCGATCGGCTTCGCCTGGTACAATTTTAATTTTGCTTAATACGCCAAATTGGACTCGAATGCGTGTGATTACCATAGATTATTGAGGTTTGTGTGTGTAATCCATTTATTAGTCTAGTTCTAACTGTCTTCATTGCTTTTAGAGAATAATTGATACCAATAATTAGTATGCTCTGAAGCCATGTATAGCGTCTAAATTTCCTTGCGCGAAATTATATTTCCCGCGTTTAAAATTAATTTCGCGCAAGGAAAAGCGAGGTTTCGCACATTCTGATTTTGGATCTGCGTATAATTTCCCCACAGAGACACAAGTCCAAGGATTATTATCCATTAGCAAATTTTATTCCTATGTTAAGGTCGACACAAAATTGATTTCCAGCTGAGTGCAGCAAGCTGGTAGCCATGCAGTGTTTGGTTCTTTGCTGATGGCCTGGAAATCCACGTTTGAAATCGAAGTATACAGTGCAGGAGAAGGGCTCTGTAGCTTTCGTGTATGCAAGAGCGAGGTCTTCGGTAAAACGGGAAGCCACACAATCTCGATAAAGCATGAGTAGAATCTTCGCTTTACTCGGAATAATACCGGTAGCTAACAGTGAAGCCATCTTCACAAGCTAATCTTGATCCGTCGAATTATCCTGAGGAATTGAAATGTTCTTCTGATTTTGTTGCCAACATGCTTGCTACACTCGATATTTCCAAGTCCTCTGGCCCTGATTCTATATCATCTAGGATGCTAAAATCTACAGTCTACAGCATTGCGCCTAGCTTTAATTTAATAACTCTCTCGCTGAAGGTAAACTTCCTTCAGAGTGGAAAGTTGCTAGAGTAGTTCCTGTTCTAAATCAGACTCTCAGAAAAACTCTGTCACTGGATATAGACCCATTTCAATTCTCCCAACTATTAGCAAGCTTCTGGAGCACCATGTATGTAACATAATCCTTGATCACATTTGTCCAAATCTCAGAT
>JANQSS010000164.1 GCA_028279185.1 Saprospiraceae bacterium
CTAATTGAGCTTTGTCAGTGCAGTGCAACACTAGGTCCCTCGAACAGTTGACCTAAGGCACAAGGTAGCTTTGAAGTGCTTATGGGTTTCTTAATTAACCACCCAAATAAGGCTTCACTTAAGGCTCAACAGGAAAGCCCACAGTACTATAATATGTAGGCTCAACACCCAAAAATGACTGGCAATCAAGGAGCTTGCCGGGGTAACAGTGGGTGATGCTATAGGTAGTGATGGTGAATTCCAATCAGAATCTTTGCTATGTACACGTGTTTGTTAATGAGCTAGACTCTAGGGGGATTATGGTAGTGTTGTTTTAGTATGGCTTCCACAAATTTTAATTAGTTTTTGGTTTTAATTAAGGGCTTCATTTGCCGCTTTAGTTAGTAATTAAAAAAATTGGCGAAACTAGTTTTGATTAACTAAAAAACAACACTGGATTATGGCTCACAAGACTAATGTAGCAGGTAGGGTTATGATTAGAGCTAGCTATCCTGGTGCCTGGGTACAAGGTTAGTAGTTTGGGCTTGTGCAAAATAAATAGTCTACATAATGACAAGTCTCACTTGTGGTTAGCATAAGGCCAAACAAAATATATCTCAGGCAGTTTTTTCAAAATGATGACAGGATGGAAATTAAAAAAAAAAAAAAGTCTAAAAACTTCACTATTTCTACTTTCTTGATAGCACCTATTGACAGTGCTTGAGCATAGTACATGACATTGTACACAAACATCTCAAGTAACGTGGAACAACATAACATCCACAAAGTGCAACCATCCAGTACTATTGACGACCATTACCGGTAAAGCCGCAAACAAAAGCGGGACTGAAAAACGAAGCTGGCTAAACAATTATAGCCCTACGAGCACCATCGGAAATTGAAATCAAGCTAGCTCCACCCATAAATTACGTCATCGCGCTTTCAAATTTCAAAATTTGTTCGTAGCGGGAAATTCATCGCCCAGCTAGCTAGCCAAACATGTCGACAACGAGAGAGCAGTCGAAGGGAAACGTGAGAGGGTCATCTTCAAAGACAAGAAAACTTCCCGAAGGTACGAGGGAACGTCCAAGAATAAAGTCAAAA
>JANQSS010000175.1 GCA_028279185.1 Saprospiraceae bacterium
GCCTGGTTATTATTTACTGAGATACCGGGGTTAAACACGATTACCGGTGGAATTATTATCTTACTAGCTGTTTTTGTTTCACAACTTTTACAACTAAAAAAATAATGTCTACATAGCTTTACTAACAAGTAATTCTTTCAGAAATTCGGGAGCAAAATCCGCGCCATTTGGCCAAATGACGGTTTGCAACTCTGGGTCCACTGATACTTTTGAAAAGTTTTCCAGGCTTTTCAGCGGTTCAAACACAGGGCCGTTTAAGGATTCAGACAAATCTATTTCACCACAAGAACCATCGTCGAATTCGACCCAAAGTTTAAAATCAACAATATGACGAACTGATTTTACGTGCAGCATTATTATCACTCCAACGGGGAAATGTAGTTTAATGGTTCGCCTGCTTTAGCCCTAAGCCAGTTTTCGTGCAGTTCGTGTTGATGACCATTAATCCATTCTTGTACTATTTTATTTGCCCGTGTGGGCAATTCCCCTTGAAGAATTTCACCATTTAGTTTAATTAAGGCTTCATAACCTGAGTATTTGGCGTGAATATGGGGAGGACTATGATCGTAATAATACATTGCAATGACAATTCCATAGAATCTGCTTATGATCGGCATGACACATCCTTGTGTTATTTCTAGTACTTAATTATATCTCATTACGAAATCACTTCATAATTGTATGAACTGTAGATAATTTTTTGATGGTCATGTCTTATAATTAATAATCCGTTTAATATGGCGCAGGATTATTGTACATATTCGGGCATAAAATCCGCGCAGCCATTCATGTTAGTTAAACTGTCGTAATCGCTTAATTTATAATTGCACTCGGTAGGTAAACAGCAAAAACACTGTAATTACAATTCACCGTAGGTATACTTATTTTCCAAATTTGAATTGTAAAATCATGAATATCGAAACAGTTGAACAACTACGGGAGCTTTACGGCTTTGCCAAGGGGCGGGCAGTTGATAAGCAATTAAGTCAGCTTGAAAAACATTCAATAAACTTTATCAATCACTCCCCGTTTGTGGTGATTTCAACGTTTGGTAATAACGGGGGTGTCGATGTGTCACCCAAAGGGGGTACAGCAGGATTTGTTAAAGTCCTGAATGACAAGGAAATATTGATTCCGGATTCCAAAGGTAATAATCGGATAGATGGATTAGTTA
>JANQSS010000199.1 GCA_028279185.1 Saprospiraceae bacterium
TTTATAGCCTAGAAAAATCAAATAGGCGGCGCCTACTAATTTAATTGTAGTGAACAGTAGCGCAGATGTATTCATTAGCGCACCCAAACCGAAGCATACCGCATAGCCGAGAACCGATACGCCCACGGCATTGCCAGTTGCTGAAAACAGAGTTCGGCGTGCGCCATGAGTAATTGAATTTTTTATAGTTAAAAAAATTGCCGGCCCCGGACTAACAACCGGTACGATGCTGACAACAAGAAAAAGTAACCAGGTATTTAAAGACATGCTACGTCAATGATTTGAATAATCATATTCTAAATAATCAGTTAAGTGTGTGCCATGTTGTTAGTAGTCGATTTCGATTTACAGCCTGGTTAATAACTGGATTAGTTGTAGTTTATTATTTGATGTGTGCCGCCCATGCTGCTCACAGAGGAATTTTAGGTAACAGGAGTTTATTTTATTTGGGCGGCACATAATCTGACTGTTAATCAGTCGGCGGTGTCAAAGGCGATACGTTTTAATACTGCGGGTCAAATTCACCCTTAAACAATCCTTGCGAATCTGATTTTGCAACATAGATCTTGCCGTCAAGATAAATAGCATAACAATTTTCAGTACTGCCATCCCATTGATTCCAGTGAATACATAGTTCATTATCACGAATTATCCAGCTGCCATTATCCACATCGTTGTCAGGTGTTTTGGCTGACAAAAAGTCACTGCTGAATAAATAGCCGATCATATTGCCGTCCGCTAGGAAACGGAAATGAGCAGAGTCCCAACCCTTAGTTTGTTGTTTCTCTCTCATATCGAAAAAAATATCTTTACCGGAAAATAGGTCGGCTAACTGTGGGTCTGAGACACGTGTAGAATTGCCCCAGGCAAGTGAAGAAATCAAAACGCTGCACAATAAGAATTTGCTTTTACTTAACATATCGTCACCTTACATAATTGTTTATAACAATTTGAATATGGTTTAAATCGTATTTAAAATTTAACTGTCAATTTAATTTTAAAAGCAGATAAACCATATCAATGAACAAATAGTAGTTGCAATCGGGGTCTATAAAAATGCATAATACATTGATTTTAAAGCATTATTGTATTGGTATAGATAGGCTGACACGTCATGAAACTTCACATTGACTGTACTGGTAGAGGCGACAGTACAATTACAGATTATCTGGTTAGTAAGATAACTGAACAAATCGAA
>JANQSS010000227.1 GCA_028279185.1 Saprospiraceae bacterium
TAGCTAAACATGTCACCTAATAGGTGAATAATAATATTGTCTTAGCTAGCTAATTATACTGTATAGGAACCATGATAATATCTGAACAAAGCACATAAATTTCATCTGGTTTCATCAAATTTTTTGAACTTTATATTTTTTTCCATTGTGCTTGTCAATAGGTATAAATTCAGGCTTTATTTTTGAACTCACACTATCCATATCTCGAACCAAACCCTGCTGTAATCTAGGAACTACAAACCCTGATAGTTTGCTTTCTGTGACAACAGAAGGTCATACTAGTATTTTCTCACCAACTTCAGAGTCCTAAGCCATTTCCATGTTAAACTTAGTGCAAATATATTATACTCAAGTATTCATTCCCTTTCCTCTCTGTAACAGTTTCTGTTACAGACATGTCAATGTCCAGATTACAAACTTACATAATACTGTAACAACATCAGTACTTAATGTCACGGTCACAGAAAAAATGATAATTAATGGAACAATTAAGTGTATGTACTCAACACAACACAAACTTCAGAGTCCAAAACTTTTTGAATGCGTGTTGATTCAAGTACTCATTCCTTTTACTTTCTGCAACAGTTTCTATTACAGGCACGTCAAGGTTGAAAATACAATACAATGTTACACTGATGATTATTGCTTCGATTTAGCATTGCCATGTGTCCGCTCATTACCGAAACCTATAGTTTACATTACAAGCATGGTCGAAAAAAATTACACACTATGTAGAGAAAAAAAAATTATAATGAAATTCACAGAGGATTTGGGAAGGTTTTGAGGGATAATTTTTACATCAGCATGTAGAGAATAAAAAAACTAGAGTTTTTATCTATGGGATTGTTGATTTATGGTTTCTGTGCAAAGATATATAGCCAATTTCGTGGTGTCATCAAAAGAAGCCATATACGTGTACTACACTTTACCTAAGGTTCCCGTGCTTGAATCTTGCGTAGAACTGCATTTTTTACCCTACTTCTATTGCATGGCAAGGTGGGCATTGTGTGTGGGGCCAGGGTTTTTTGTTTCTGCTTAGCTTGTGGTTCCCTCGAAAAAACGTATCTAGAGTAAGCGACCAAAAAATCGGCCGGACCGATTTTCGGACGCGGGTACTGGACGAACGATACTACCTCTCGATCCCGAACTTGCACAGTGCATTCCTCAGTCTCTGTGCTATTTACAACCCTACGTTGAGCTGGAGAGCTCAATGTACCGCGGCGCCACATCAAAGAAAAGAGG
>JANQSS010000244.1 GCA_028279185.1 Saprospiraceae bacterium
CATTTGGCCCCAGGTTTGGCTCTTCCCTTGGATTTCCCATTCCTTCCACCGCCCTTCGGGATGCTTTTTGGTGTAGGGGTTGTGGTACGTAATTGCTTCATCACCGGTGGATAGCCAACACGGCCCACTTGGAAACTGGGAACACAAGCACCAAAAAATGGAACCTGGTATGCGCTTGAAGATAAATGTAATTTGCCGTTGGTATAAAGTTCTTCCAGTGAAGGTGAGCGTACCAACTGGTACGTCGGTGTTAATTGCAATTGCCCAGCGACGTCCCTCGAGTGTATACCATGGTGGTGTTTCTTGGTCTTCTTGTTGCCCGTCTTGGCGGCGTCGGCGTATGACCTGCTTCCAATGTTTATATCGAAAGTTCTCTCGCTGGCCCCGGTCATTATGTCCTCCTGACCATGACTCGTTAAAGTTATGGAGGGCTGTGACACAGACTGCTGCCAATTTGGTGTAGTCCTTGAAGTCGTTGTTGAATTGGGAGTCGTGTTCTGTTGCGCCAGCGTATCCTTCTCCCCGGTGCTGGTGATACGCCGCCTGGACTGCTTCAAGGACTGCTGCTCGTGGCCACTCGAATCGGACATCAAATTGGCTTCTGCATCCGCTGTCGCAGTCTGGGCAGTTTTGGAATTCGATTTCTTGTTCTGCTGTTGAGAAAATTAGCAAACAATTAAAATAAGAACAGCAAATATCAGTGAAATGAAGGTCTTTTTAAAGATGGCAGGTCCTCATTCTCCGATTCGTGGTTTTAAAAGCAAATGTGACTAAGTATCTTCCTTTCTTTGTGTTTAAAGTTATTGTGAACTTTTAACTGCTTAAATTTGTTAATTTTTGCCATTATTATTTGAAGTTTTACTAGCCTCATTAAAAGAATGGTATCAGGAGTTTAACATTTGTGCCAATCGTGACTTAAAATTAGAATACCAAAAATAGTCCGCCTCGTGCATTTATATTCTGCTTGTGAGCGCCATTTTGATAATCGTGGTAACAATGGTTTTTAATGTGCAATTTGTATCACGTTA
>JANQSS010000248.1 GCA_028279185.1 Saprospiraceae bacterium
ACCCGGCCGAATCCAGACAGGCATTAATTGACTCCACAGGGAACCCGGCCCAATGTTTGACCCGGTTTAATCGTTCTTCTTCTACAGCGAAAATAAGCTTTCCATCTTTTATGACGCAGGCCGACGCATCAGCATGATAAGCGTTAATTCCAAGTATGTTTATCATCTAGGCTAACAACCCTCTATAGGCCGTGTTCATTGTATCTGCGATATTCGACCACAGATAATTTTGCTTAACCTCAGCGATTCCATTAATGGCCATTTGATTAGCTTGTTCGGGATTTTTCTTCAGGTACGACAATTTTTCTGCAATATCTTGAGGGGTTCCGTTAGTGATGAGTCCTGCTTGTGACTGTTCAACGACCTCACTGGCACCGACTTCAGGTGTTACTATAACAGGGCAGCCGGCCGCCATCGACTCAATGACCGTATTACCAAAATTTTCCGATAAGGACGGTAATACCATCACATTAGAACATTCAAACAGCTCCCTTTTTTGATCGCCGTGTTTGGCTCCAACGAAATCAATTTTAATATGATCAGACTCTCTAATTTTCAGTTTATCGATCTGCTCTTCAAGATATACCTGGTATTGTTCCTCATCATTACCGGCAATTATTAATCTGACTGGAAAATCCAAATACAACAATGATTCGATCAGCTTGTTAATTTGTTTTTTCCAATTTATGCGGCCGATAAACAATATCTGAAATATAGGAAAATGGACGCTGTCCGTATTGTCACAAATCAGGTCAGAATCAATGCCATTAGGAATCAAGACTGTTTTGGGGAATCCATAATTAAATTTAGCTAATTCTTTTAATTCGCGAGCAGAGGTTAAGTGAATCAAATCAGCTTGTTCAAGTGTTTTTCTTTCGATCATTTTCAACCAGGCCATTTTGACAAATTTCGATTTATTTCTTATTAATGACTTTTCCAGCATCCCCCTGGGTGAAACCACGTAAGGAACCTTATTCTTTGCCGCAATTCGAGCAGCAATATTCGTGGGATACAAAAATATTGAATGCAAATGGACAATGTCAAACTGGTTGATTTGCTCATTAAGCGCTTGCTTAAGCGCAGTGGAAAAATAAATTCGCCTTAAAAATTTAGATTCAAAATAGAAAATCTTAACACCATCTTTTAGATATACCTTGCCATGATCGACATCAGAATTGGTCTTGC
>JANQSS010000250.1 GCA_028279185.1 Saprospiraceae bacterium
CCTGATTTGCCTCGGCGTGATAATCGTGTTCTCCCGCGGGGAGGCTGCGCCGGAACCGGCACAGCTTCGCGGCCTGACCCTGGCGCACATGGACCGCGAGGCAGTGCGCGCGAGCTGGAACAGAAAGGATGTCATTGCCACCGCGGTCGTCCTCGGCCTCGTCGCCACCGTCTACCTGTACTTCTCCTTCTGGGTCTAGTGAATCCAAATTAATTTTCAAGCTACCAGAGGCTAGCAGAATATTATTTGTAAAAATTCAATACGTGGTGAGAAATTCGCGTATAATTCCTATTTACCAATTTTGAATCCACGAGGAAGCAAGCGAAACACATATGTCTATATTTCGTTCTATATACATGATGAGCTGCACATACAAAACAACCGAATCAATAATACTGCTGCTGCTGATGTTGCTGTTAGGGGCTTGCGGACAGAAAGGTGGTCTGGAGCGCCCGGAAACTACTGAGATATTCTTGGAAAAACAATCTTTGCATGCTTCCTCTTTATTTGTAAGGGGTTGAAATTTAGATCGAAAAGGTGGGTTTGGATTGATAGTTATACAAATTTTCGGCAGGTCATAATGTGAAACAATCACTCGAATTACATGCCAAATGGATAATGCTCGGAACATTTTTGATTGTGTTTGGCTCCATGTTATGGACAGTAAACAACTATGGCCTATCAATCCCGTACTATGATGAATGGGGTGCGGAAGCCAACTGGTTGTATAGACTTTATGAGAACAATACTCTTGGAATTAGTGAAATATTTGCACCACACAATGGTCATAGACTGACATTAACTCGTTTAACCGCTATAGCTTTGTACATAGTCAATGGAGGATGGGATCCACAACTTCAAATGATTGTCAATGCACTATTGCATGCAATACTTTGTACTGTTCTAGTTAGAATCATTCTCGCAAATAGTCAAGACAACAACTTTTTGCTACCTGTTGTATCAACAGTCTTACTATTTGCTATCCCTTTTTCATGGATTTCAATCACCGTTGCATTTCAAACTCAGTTCTATTTCATGGTTCTTTTTTCCGTACTCGCCCTTCAATCGCTAACTAGTTCTCGATTTGTTTTAGGATACATCTTCTCAGCATTCGCGATGTTATCCATGACTCCCGGCGCTTTCGTATTTCCGGCTTTTGTAGGTGCGGTACTTGTACGCGCAATTCAATCTAGGGCAATAACCAAGAATCAGATACTACAATGTACGATCAGTATTCTGTTGTTCTCTCTATTTGTCTTGACGCTCTACGAAGAACCAGCAGCCCAAGTCTATTACGCACAGCATATTCGTGGTTTTTTCATATCATTTCTGGCGGCTATAAGTTGGCCTTTCAGGGTTAGCTTTGGCATTGGGCTAGCAATCTATATTCCCTTGGTATTTTATCTAATTAGGAGCATGCTAAATTCATATGGCTCTTCATTTATTCTTTCGTTAGGCATGTTCATTGCTTGCCAAATCATAGCCATGGCCTATTTCCGGGGCGGTGAAGGGGTGCCGCCTGCCAATCGGTACTGGGAAATAATGATAGTTGGAATATGGGTGAATGGGATGTGTGCTTGGTATATGACGCGTGGAAAGAGGAACAAACTTGCCAGACAATTCGCTACCTTGTGGCTGCTCATTGCTGCTATTGGATTATCAACTATCGGATATCAGTCATTTGTTGATGGTTTGCCAAATAGGAAAGCTGATGGCCTAACTGCACAAAGTCTAATTTTGGAATATATAGAAACTGGAAATAGGGATATTTTTCTAGGAAAAAGCTCATCCGAAGTTTCGCACTTGGATACAAATGCGTTGGTTGCGCTTTTAGATGATAGGCAGATAAAGCAGATTCTTCCTTCTTTATTAGGTGGAGATAGCCAAGATCGAATTCACCCATTAAAAGAAGTTCTTTTTGCCATGATTCCTCTGATTCTTTTGTTGGGATGTATCCTATTTCCATATTCGATCATGAAATACAGAGTGTCAGAAAAAGGCAAGTTTTGGTCTTGAGAATCAAGTTATTAGTAAAGCATGCATTTACTGCAGATCAGCGGCAATCTTCCTAATTTGAGACTCGAAGTATTCAAAAACATCATGTTGGCCCTTAGCAAGGCCATATTGATACGATGAAAATTGAAGAAACTCGTCATCTTCCAAGTACCTGCTCATAATTCGACTAGGAATATATGCAATACCTTCTCCAGGCTGTGCAGAAAGAAATTCAAATGTTACTTCAGTGTCGTCCGGTTCAAGATAGTTATCTTGATATTGATTGTATTCTTCAGTAAGTTCCAAGATAATGTTGTCTATTGTGATTTGGTCAACATTAATATCTTTCAAGAAACTCACATAATATTCATCTATAAGCAAAGAGAATTCTTCCTTTAGCCGAATATCAAGTGGAAAATTCATGAGATCAGGCAGGTTGTTTGGATTTTCTACAAAATCTGACAACTCATTAGTAGAATCTTCATCTTGATTGTTTGGCCTTGCGCCATTTCCAGGATTAGATGCCTCACTCTGTATTTCGCCTATTAAATCAGCTAAATCGACTAAGGTATCATTTATTGAACTCAGTAATTCCAGCAATTCGCTATTTTGATGCCTTAACTCATTTAAATGGTTAGAAAAATTACTTTTCCAAGCTCCAAACGCAATAAGCAGAACAAATGCTAGAATGAAGATAGTTGTTATCGAAGTAAAACTTCTAAATTTCGCGGACATAGTAGTAGTCTTTTTCAACTCTTGTCACTATCAAAAACACAATAGTACTTTGCTTTATATATAATTACATTAGGCAGATATGGAATCGTTCATTTTTAGACATCTCTTCTTCGCCAAGAAAATTACTCTGTATTGAGTATACCGGAAATTCTATCGACATCCTAACCAAAATTGCCAAGTACGCTTGACGAGCAAGCATCGGCCACTGAAACTACTTGAATTAGCTTATAAATTGTAGCCTCACCAGAGGATTTTCTTGCAACAGTGATTTGGCCCTGATCGTCAGTGGAATCCAGGAAGGTATGCAAGGACGCGACTTTCGCGAACCTCTTAGTTTTTTCAATATAGAACGTGCGGCTTTATACAAGGATAGTAATGAAAGAGCCACGGCCATTTGTATGCGGCGGATACTTGCTAAATGGCAAAGGTGTACAAACCTTGTCCATATATGCTGTGAATCACTCTTGCAATCGTCAGTTTGTCATGATAGATTCCCGAACGTTCGTGTATGTGATGCTTTCAATAATGTGTACGCTTACGAACATTTCAGTCCATTTAAATAATTTTGATTTATGGGACTTTCAGCATAACTTTGTATAAGGAGATTCGTAATGAATAAATCCAAATTCTTAACATTACTAGCATTCATCCTGTTTTTGCCTTCAATAAGTTTGGCTCAAACTTACTTCAAGAGTAATAGTGTCTACGACATCTGGATGAATCAATATAGTGCGCCAGTCATAACCAGATTGGATGTGACTGGAAACGTTGTTGTTCCTTGGGACAATATCGGTGCTCAGTTTCAGATGACTGCGCGAAGTACAGCAGGAAATGCTTGGAATCCAACTCAAGGAGGAGATTGTTTGCAAAATAAGGCAACTTTAACGGGAGTAACTCAGAACTGGGATGCCGGAATTGATATTTCATCGAGCAATGGAATTCAGCTTCGTGTGGATCCATTGCTTTACGATGAAGACGGATTGCCGCCTAATGCCTGTACAGCATCAGCGACCGGCACAACTGCGCCTGTAGACTTCAAGTTTGGGTTTACATTAGGCGATGCCATATCCTTACCTGAGGAAGTAATGGTATTGGATATGGAGCTTAGGAGAGAATCTGGCGCACAGAATATTCATCCCATTCAATCCGAGTTTCCGGCAATCTTTCCATCCAACTATTCCCTGAAGTACGCCTACTATAGTACTGATGGTGTAAATTTCTCTCGTTGGCTGTATAACGGAACCAATAACATTCAATCATGGGGAAATCCAGATCCCAACCCAGCGAAAATGGCAAAAGCCATAATGCTCCATACTCATCCGGATGCAACTGCCACCCCTGATGTCGGAATGGGAATGGCCATTTATACGAACGATACGGTCGAGATGATAATTTCACGCCGAACCGGCACCACATTTAATCTCGGATACATGGCCGCAACTGGTAGTAGCAGCTCAAGCGAAACGATAACTGATACGAACTGGCATAAATGGCGACGTATCGTGGCAGTTGGAAACCTAAACACCATCAAGAGCAGTATCTCACAAGCAAAGTCTCATTTGGGTTCTGGTGCTTGGAATTGGTAATCTGATTGAGTTGTTAAATCTTCCTGCTGAATTTGTTATTTGTTCTCTCTGGAATCAATGTCAAGTTTGGCGGAAAGGTTTTTTTGATGTAGGTAGTTTTTCCAGAAAATTGCATAAAAAGCAGGTCTGTCGGCAATAATCTGAGATACGATACGTAAGGCACCCCGTTCGGAGCCGAAAACGATGGATCATTTCCTGTATCGCGGCGAGGAATTGTTCGCCGAAGACGTAGCCGTTGCCGAAATCGCGAACAGCGTCGGCACGCCCTGTTACGTCTATTCCCGGGCGACGCTTGAGCGCCATTACCGGGTCTACCGCGAAGCGCTCGGGGAACTCGACGGGCTCGTCTGTTTCGCCGTAAAGGCCAATTCCAACCTGGCGGTATTGAATGTGCTCGCCCGGCTGGGCAGCGGATTCGATATCGTTTCGGGAGGCGAACTTCAGCGTGTGCTCGCCGCGGGCGGCGATGCGGGCAAGACGGTTTTTTCCGGTCCGGGCAAGAGCGCCCGGGAGATCGGGCAGGCGCTCGAAGCCGGCATACGCTGTTTCAATGTCGAGTCGGAAGCGGAACTCGAACGGATCAACGAAATCGCGGGTCTCAGCGGTCGCGTCGCCCCTGTTTCGCTGCGCATCAATCCCGACGTCGACGCCGGCACGCATCCCTATATCGCCACCGGTCTGAAGGAAAGCAAGTTCGGCATTCCCGCCGAACGCGCCTTCACGCTTTATCGGCGCGCCGAACGACTGCCGGCGATCGACCCGGTCGGGATCGACTGTCATATCGGTTCGCAATTGACCGGCGTCGAGCCTTTTCTCGACGCAATCGACCGGCTGGCGCCGATCGTCGAAGAACTCGCGGGCGAAGGCATCCGGCTGCGGCATTTCGACATGGGCGGGGGACTCGGTGTTCGCTATGGCGACGAGGCTCCGCCGCAACCCGATGAACTGATGCGGGCTGTTGCGGACCGTTTCCGCGGCCGCGAGCTTGAACTCGTGATCGAACCCGGCCGTTCGATCGCCGCCAACGCCGGAATCTTCGTAACCGGCATTGAATATCTGAAGTCGAATTCGGCGCGCAATTTCGCCATCGTCGACGGCGCCATGAACGATTTGCTGCGCCCCGCTCTCTACGGCGCCTGGCAGGAGATCGTCCCGGTCAGCCGGCGGCAAGAGAACACGACGAATTACGACGTCGTTGGACCGGTTTGCGAGTCGGCCGATTTTCTTGGCAAGGACCGTGAACTGTGCGTGCAGCCCGGCGACCTGCTTGCGGTGCGCGGGGCCGGCGCATACGGATTCGTCATGAGCAGCAATTACAACTCT
>JANQSS010000252.1 GCA_028279185.1 Saprospiraceae bacterium
GCACCTGTTGTTTAACAATGATAAAATAATTGCTACCTCACAGGTTCAAAGGTTGATGAGTCAGCTGAGTGGTGAGACCACTAGTCAGTATAGTTCCAACATAGAGGGTGTGGCCACTGAAGTCGAGCAACTGGAGGAGGTCACAGTTGTCATGCCCGTTGAAGGTACATATACTGAACAAGTATACCGTAAATTCGGAAATTTTCGTTGTTGAAATATTTTCATAGGCAATCAAGGCTATGAAAATAAATATCTCGAAATATTTTAAATAGTGAAAATTAAAAATAGCGAAATATTAGAGCGCGTGCCCAGCTAGCAGGTGCACCCGACATTGTATGCTTTTTTAGGTGTTCTAGCGATGTCTCGATCTATCCGTGATTTGGCATATATATCCAAAGCGTTTTCTGGCTCTCTTTCGCAAATCAGCACCTCCTGTACACCTGCCTCCCATACAGTTTTGTACAAACCTCGGACACCGTGACAGCATCTTTCAAGTAGCTCCTCCATACAGGTTGCTTACTTTAGTGCGATACTTATTCTGGCCTGGATCGACTGCTTACTCGATTGAACTCACGAGTCCCGAGGCCTTCTTCACAAATCCATGTACTGCTTAAAAAATTCGTTGTAGCATATTTTCCGAGTCACCCTATGAAAATTTTTTAACACGAAAATTTTTTCTTACGAAAATTTAATTACATGAAAATTTCCAGATTTATGGTATTATGATACATATATAGGCTTCTCCGGAACTACTGAGTAGCGCGGTGTTTTGGTCAATTGCAGTGGAAGATCAAAAGGCCTTTTACATTCTTTGTACATTCCTTTAACCACATCAAAGGCTTTTGGACAAAAGTGGAGCGGTGCTGCACCATTCTACCACTTTGTACGGAACCCCTGTTATAACGTAGGTCGGGTTTTGATTGCGTAGTTTAATGATTGCGAACGCCGCTTTTCGATCAACATTGCGATTCTAATGATTGCGAATGCTAGTTGGACGATGGTAGCTTTGTGCCCAGGCTCCTCCCAGTTTTTGAACATTGCACGAGAGTGACATTGAAAAGCTAAGAGGAGCCTGGAGACAAGGCTACATTGTATCAATGATCGGCAATACATCTGATCTATATCTAGGGGGTGTGGTCACGTGCACTATATACTATTGACTGTGTATTTTTTTTCCTGCGATTCTTTTGATTGCAAACACTAGATAAGCTCACAATTCGAAATCAAAAGAATCTTGCAATCAAAACCCGACCTACGGTAGGTATGTCACGGGTGCAAGGGATGTATGGCATTTATTGCACAGAAGTCCGAGGGCTGAGATCAATAAAATTTAATTCCATGCATCCCGACAAGATGCTCTCTAGTCATGCTTAGCGCTCCCTGGGGAAGATTAGAGCGTCTAGTTGAAATGTCAACAAGGATAAGTTTTTACCTTCTTCAAGTTAGACCAAAGAGAAGCTTCCTCTTTCATCACTTAATGTCTCTACAATGTTGACGTGATAATACAAGGTTGGAAGAAGGTAGCTTCGTACCCAGGCTCCTCCCAGTTTTTTAAACATTGCACGAGAGTGACATAGCCGGTGGAACTGACTTATATAATTCCAGTGGAATAAAAGTCAAGTCCGGTTCCATCCACTACATCATTCGTGTGATAAGTTTCACCAGGCTCCCTTGTTTTTTTTTTTCTCGTGCAACATTGAAAAGCTAGGAGGAGCCTGGGTATGATGCTAGGAGGAAGGAGTTAAGGGTACCCATATCGAGATAATTTGAAAATTTAATAATGAACTGTGTGTCATTTCCTACTTGGA
>JANQSS010000264.1 GCA_028279185.1 Saprospiraceae bacterium
CTAATTAATGGACCTTAATCCTGCCTTTATGCTTTCGGTATTGCCAAATTCCACCCGATACCGACGGTTGGAATGCCTACTGAATCGAGATAAACGGCCTTTGAGACACCCTCTGCCTTTTCGATCCAATCAATTTTTAATTGGTCATATTCCTGCTGAGTCAATGCGGACATGATAGCCTCCTAATTTTGTTTGTTTTTAGTTGCACAAATTGTAGTTTTGCCAATAACTCCATCTGGTCTCCACCATTTGGAATAAATATTGATCAGATCGCCTCCATCGCCAATTAAGTAAACGTGCTTCTTATAAATAACGATATTTTTGGCATACTGCGAGCGGTTGTATTGATCGTCAATACTGTTGTCTTTATTCAAAATAATGAAATTTCCTTCACTATGTAAGTAGGTGGGTCCATCCATTACCGTTGTCTCATTCACTTGCTGTACCACTTTGTTTAAAAATTGCTTTAGTTAAGTCTTTAATAGTAGGAGCCCTAACTCCGTTTGGTGCGTAGCAAAGCGTTTTCCCCTTAGGGAAAAATGAAATACCTGACAGACGACGAATCCATCCCCTTCCTTTATTAATCGTAATCAACTCACCAAGTACTTTGTTGTCTTTCAAGCGAACAATCTTTTTACGCCACCTGCTAGTTTGAGTAATTGATGAAATATGATATTCATTCTTCGAGACAACTTTAAATTCGTTTGGATATAATATAAACTCACTTTTTAGCCAATACTCAGGCCCCAAAACCATCTCTTCATAAACATGGATGCCGGATTCGGTCTTGCACAGATGGTTGAAATGCAGATGAATCAGAGGAATATCCCAGAATGGGATCAGAACAGCGATAAAAATACAAACGACTTGCACAATACGTTTATTCTTTTTTGTTTCCGGTAGGCGCATGAACATGCGAGTTAACCATTTGGCCAACCAGACGTACAAGAAAATGACGAATAATATTGATAGTCCATACATATTCTTAATTCTCCCAGAGAGAACTTCTTTTAAGGAAATAAGAAGCCCGCATAGTTAAGGAATAATCGTAGTATTTATTGATTTGTGTGCTCATGACTCACTCCTTTCGAATTGATATTGGCTAAAACTTTCAAATACTGCCTATTCTTAAAATGATCCCGATCCTTGAATTTAGCGATATCAGTGCATCTTATTGATGGGGTTCCACCTAAAGATTCAAACAATTCATCCGCTCGGGTGTGCATTCGATAGTTTCGAAAGCCCCCTATAATTTCATCAGGGTTTTATTACCTTTTCCTAGTCTGTCTCCAGGTTAAATGTGTTTAATCTACCTTGAATCATCGCTGTCTCCTTTTAGTTTTGTTTGAACCTGAAATAACAAATTGATCTTACGTTGACGTACTTGTCCCCTCCATAGGTTTCTGTAATAGATCCTCGATAATTTTCTTTACTTCGATCTAGAGGATGGGTGCCAAAGGTATGGCTTGAATTATAAGGACGGCCTTTGTAGTAAAATAAATCACCATGAATACCATTCGTTCCGGATTTAAGAGAAAATTGTGAGTACGGTTTCCTGGCGTCATAAATAAAATACCGGTTTCTATCCGCATTACAAACACTGCCCATCCCGGAAAGCTTGTAGACCACTTCCTTATGGCCGTCGAAGTTCAAGTCCATGGTGGTGCGCCACAGGCGAGGCCGTGATTTCATAAATTCCTCAAACCACTCTTCTGAAAAGTTTTTCTTTTTCCACTCGTCTGACTTGCCTGCTCTATGATGATAAAAGTTCATTTTGAACATTTCTTTATGGGCCTGGACATCCTCCACCTCGGT
>JANQSS010000295.1 GCA_028279185.1 Saprospiraceae bacterium
CGTTCCGCACGTCTCCGCACCGTTCCGCACGTCTCCGCACGGCTCCGCAGGCGACTTCCAAGTGGTGCGGAAAGGGGTCGAAAAAAGTGCACTTCTCGGATTCCGCAGCATTTTGTAATGTAGATCTAATAGCCAGGTAGCTAGCTCAACACCGGACATCGTTAAGCTTGTGGTACACAGCAACATTTAGATCACAATTACACCAGAGAAATACCAGAGATGAAGTTATTTATGAACTGCCAGCTACATGATTCCTTTTATCTTCATTGAACAATGTTGTTTTATAACATTACCGTTTATAGTAGTTAATCAAAACTAATACTAAAACACCTCTGTTTTGTCCAATCTTTGACTTAGTTTTTAATTACTAAAAACTAAGTAATTAATTATGAAAACGTAAACCAATTAAAATAGCCAACAAAATCTTAATTAAAACCAAAGCCAAACTAAAGCAAAAATGTTGTTTCAAACTATAAAATAAATACTAAAACACCTATTTTGTACAATTTTTGGCTTAGTTTTAATTACTAAAACTAAACTGAGTTTTCCAAGTGATTAATTATGAAACAGCAAATGAAGCCCTTAATTAAAACTAATTTGTGAAGCCATACTAAAACAACACTAGTTTACAGTTAATGAAAAAGTGCTTGTGTTTGTATAGGTAGTACAATGTTACACCATCACTACCGGTAATGATGTTTAGTCAACAAAAGGTGTACAGTTATAATTAAGAATCATTCTGACTAAACAATACTAGCTATAGCTATGTATCTTACATTGTACTACGTACACTATTATCTCATTAATTTTACTACTGTAAGCTTATGTCGTTCAGTATCAGACATTGTTCTCACACTGGTAAAACATGGGACATTCTCCTTCCGTTCATGTGGTAGACAAGGAAACTAAAATACATTTGTTGTTGAATTGCAGCTTAATTCAGTAGTCTCCTTGGAGGTGTGGTTATGATTTTAATGAGCCCAGGTTTCATGTTTAGCATTTCTCATCCACAATGACCGGAATATATATGACCCTTCACGAGAAAACCAAGCATAATGCGCTAGAGATTAAACTGAGATACAGGCCAATTTAGTGCCCAAGGCGATAACGGGCGATTTTCACTTTTTTATATGGAACGATAGAGGAATCATTCCTCTGCATAAAAAAAAAAAAAAATCTGCCTTACTGTTTCTAGAATGCTATACTTACCGAGTTATAGCTCGAATAAGTCGGCCACTGATGTAGCTAAACAGGGGGGTTACATGGAGCAGTTGCTATCGGATTGCAGAGGCAGCTGCACGTAAAAAGATCGCCAGCTACTTTATTCTTTAATTTAGTGTTCTGACGATCTCTGTAAACACTTGACTTGATTTTCTTTTCGACCGAAGCGTTCGCCACTGCTCTCGTTCGAGCTTTCAACGGCCTTGGCTTTCTTATGGGCGTGGTCAACGTTGATCGATAACCGGCGCGTGTACGGATTTCCGCGTGCAATAAACGTAACGCGTTTTCAGCAGAAGTTGAGTACGGTCGATCCGGGTATAGATCTTATTTTTTGCATATATCTCCGCGTCTGCACGGGGTAGAGGCTTCAATTTTAAAGGAGCAGTAGTTCAAAGGTTGTAGTTGGCAATGGTCACCCAAACTCAAAAATCAT
>JANQSS010000299.1 GCA_028279185.1 Saprospiraceae bacterium
ACGCCTTATTTGACCAATATTATTTTGAATGTATGCAATATCTTCATTCCAGAAATCAGCCGCGGACTCTGCCCCATCTCTGGCGCCAATTTTTTCCCAGTTTTCAGCGTCATGCCTATGGCTGCCATTATCCTGACAACCGGCAAAAATGAGGTTAGGATTTACATTGGATGTACCTAGTCGATAATATTGCGTTATCTCCAAACCGTCGCTTAAATCGGTCCATGAATTTCCAAAATCGCTTGATGCAAAAATGCCCCCATCATTCGCAACATATAAATTATTATTAACCGGATGAAAAATTAAATGATGAAAATCAACATGAATTCCATTCCTCGATCTTGTCCAATTGTTTCCCCGGTCTATCGTTTTTCCTAATCCTACTCCGCCGGCAAACATGACGTTTTCAGCCTCAGGTGATATCACAAATGCCCAATCATAACTGAGCTGACTCCCTAAAATCGGTTCGTCTTCGACAGATACAACTTCAAAAGAGTTTCCACTATTTTGAGATAAAAACAATGCCGAAAAATCATTATTATTATTACTCGTATATCCTGCCAAAAGATATACAACTGAAGGATTGGATGCAGTAATTCCAATGGCTATACGTTGAGGTGTTTTTTCTACCTTGGGTAGAGGAATTTCTTCAAATGTCGAACCTCTATCAGAGGACTTGTACATTTTGGAGTCACGAAAAGTGGTAGCATAGATTGTCGAGGGATCTCCCGGTTTGAATTCCATGAAATGAAAATTACCAAGTTCTATTCGATTCCATTGCCCTCCTCCATCGGTTGACTTATAAATACCGGAATTTGTTGCCGCAATAAGATGTGTCGGTTGATCTGGAAATATAAGTAATCGATGTATTCGGTATACATTTTCTAACCCAATTTTTTCCCATGAAATACCACTGTCAACCGTTTTCCAAACACCTATAGCGATTGGTCCGGTCCCATCTCTATCTCCTGTTGAAATATAAGCGGTCCCATTCTTTGTTGGATGGAATGCGATATCACTAACTCCTAAATACGGTATAGTGTCCGTTGTGGTTAGCCAGGTTTTGCCATTATCCGATGACATCCAAAGACCCCCGGAAGGAGTCCCGACCCATATTTGGTCTGTCGTATTTGGTGGAAATCCAATCACATTAATACGACCAATTCCATCTGCCTTGCGTGGTGTCAAATTTGGACCAAGAGATTTCCAACTTGCTTGGAAATTCTTTCTTTTGTCCAAATGCGCATTCCTATATTGATTAAAGGCTTTAATCTGTTCTCTCAACGTAATACCATTTTTATCCGCATATGTTTCATACCAATTCCGCCAGCGATTAAAAGTTGTAATTCCTGCACCGTGTTTGTATGGCTTTCCTTCCCAAAACTTTTCAAAGGATCGAACAGCAGCCCTGTAGTCTGGAAACTCTTCCTGCGTTTCAAGCTGCCAAAAATTAAGACTATCGTATTGGGCAAACAACGATGATTGATTGAAGCAAATAAGCGCAACCAAAATATTTAAAATGGGGCTTATATACCTTTTTAAAGACATACTGGCATAAGATTTAATAACCATATATAAGAGTACTATTGTGCCAATTTTGCTGCTTAGGCAATGGAGTTTGACTCCCGTTAACCTTGAATATAGAGGTTCTACGTTAGTTTTCTATTGACCTACTTTTAATCCGGATTGATATGGTCGGTCAGCTTATTGGCTTCAACTTCATTCGGTAATGGTAAAGCTTATGCTACTGTATTAGCCGGATTCAACAATCGAACCACTGCGGATTTTGAATACAGCTCCGGAACAATTGAAGATGCTGAGTTTAACGATGAAATTCACTTC
>JANQSS010000300.1 GCA_028279185.1 Saprospiraceae bacterium
CAGTTTGAACAACAATACACTAGGTCGAAGTTTTTTACACGGAGAAATCTGTTCGATATTAGTGGGAGTTCGATATATCAGATATTTTTAACATTGGAGTCTATGAGCATGGTGCCCAGAAATGAATTCCATGTAAGCGGGTTTTCGATATAAGAGGGTTCGATATAAGCGGGACCCACTGTAAAGCACATGTCTACACAATTTAACATAGCACAATTACCTGTTGTTCATCATCTTCAGAGAAGCTGTAATTTACTAAAGACATCTTACAACCTAAAACAAAAAAGTATTTTTCAATATCAACCACTCAAAATGTTGTTATGCGTATTTTTTCAGATAGCCAGTGTCAAACGTTGGAGAATTACACCTCCTAGACTGTACGCAGCTGCAGGAGTCAAAGTTAAGGAATACGTAACAACAACATGCTTGAAATGGTGAAGAAAAGTGTGAATGACGACAACGAACAGTATCCTAGAATTCTAATTTGAAGCCTCAGATGGAACTGTGATGTAAATTGACATACATGCTGGATTTTAGACATAGATTAACAATTTCGTGAAAAGCACCAGATAATGACTTTTCTGCACAAGATGCAAATGTCAGTGTAATTTCATCGTGACACGCACAAAGAACAGACCCAGCGTTTGAACGCAAGGAACCGTTGTCAATCATCAGGATACCGTAATGTTGTCATTCATTGATCCTTGATAACACTAATGTATATGGTGGAGTGGAACTGTAGCAAACATTTTACATGATGATGTGCAAAATAAAATTACATTATATGTGTGACCTGAATCAATTTTTGTTCATTTTCGAACCAATAACATTGATGCGTGTGTACTTTGCTTCACCGATAACAAATAATTTCCGAATGCACCCAAAAAAGGAACGACATATTGAGGCACCGTCAACAAGGATTTTTGTTTATTTACTTATTAAAATTAATTGCATTACGTACTTGTCAGATCATGAATATTAAAATTATTTTTGCTTCAGTTCCAACACATTTCATTTTCTTTCTCAATTTTAACGCAAAGAAGTAAATCTAAAGAAACAATTATACAACCAATGGACAATATTAGGTCACCTTTCTATTATAAATAGGTTACATCCAGGTTTCTTCGTGAAATAAGTCCAAATTTGACGAAAGAAAATTCGAATCGACATGACCTTGAAATTTTGCCGTTGCACATTTGTCGCAAACACACGAACAAAACTTACCTATTTCACTGTGTCGACATTCCAACTAAC
>JANQSS010000304.1 GCA_028279185.1 Saprospiraceae bacterium
CTAAATCCGGCTGCTCTCGCTCAGTTCTCGTTAGCCCATAAATCGGAATAACCTTATCAGCAAAAAATGCATCAGGGACCGGAAACTTATCGATAGCAATTAACTTTTCAAGCTCATCAAACCCAACCCCCGAGCGCTCTCGAGCCGCATAAATCAGAACAGGATCAACTTGATCCAACGTTGACATAATAGTGATCCGACAAATACTCCTTCATCATTTATTCGCTTCCAATGGTGGATGATTAACTCGTGTTTAGTTTTTAAGTGTAGCTATCAGATAGGTTTTTCGCAAATCAGCTGCCTTTGCGGTTTCAAGGCTGAATTACGACTGTCAAGCGATTTTATAAGTTTATAGTTAATTCAAAATCTATTGCCTACGAAACCAGCTTATATCAAATGTTCTCGATTTAAATTGAGATTTTATTGAAATCAATCTGGAAAAATCAAATATTGACTACCTTTAAAGATAATCTGACAAAATTTGATGTATAACTTTTAAAGATTTTGTATAGTGTTAAGTCAAATTTAAATGATAACTAGTTAAATCTGTTTGGTATGCACGAATCGTATGGTTTGATAACTGTTTCGCTCGACAGTGGTCAAGAAATGGAACTAACAATGCCTCGTATAACATCTTATATTCTCCATTTGAAAAAATCAGGAAGTGTATAAGGAATTTGTTAGCAATATTGTTTCATTTGATACAAAAATAATTGAGGCGAAGAGGACATTCGAATAAGAAATGTGGCGGAGAGAGGGGGATTCGAACCCCCGAAAGGCTATTAACCTTTACACGCTTTCCAGGCGAGCCCATTCAACCACTCTGGCACCTCTCCGAAAGGGTGGCTAAGAATATAAGAAATCACGTTATTCAGCAACAGCGGTTTTACCAAGTTTACGTTTATTCTCAAAAAAACTGGAGAGTAACTCGGAACATTCTTGCTCCAATACGCCTGTATAGATTTCGATGTTGTGATTAAAATCTAAATTATTGACTCGATTTATAACACTAAAGCGTCGATCTGAGGCACCAAAAACCAGCCGCCCTACTCTGGCGTTAACTAATGCCCCATAGCACATTAAACAAGGCTCCAGAGTTACATACAGAGTTGTATCCGGCAGGCGGTAATTTTGCTCGCTAAGGGCAGCCTTCCTGAGTGCTAAAATTTCGGCGTGTGCTGTTGGGTCATGGTCATTGATCGGCTGATTCCACGCTTCGCTCAAAATCTCATTATTTTTAACTAATACTGCGCCAATGGGAACTTCACCGATTCGTGCCGCATGTTTTGCTAGTTTTAAGGCATGCTGCATCCAGGAAATGTCACTGTCTAAAAAATTAGCCATATATTCAAGTGCTA
>JANQSS010000306.1 GCA_028279185.1 Saprospiraceae bacterium
TGGGCACCTCAGTAATTCGACAACCACCGAAACAGTCTTTACACTATTGTATTCAAAAATAGTGCAAAGATTCAATAAAGCACGCAATAAAGATGATTTATTGTGCAAAGACTACTTTCCCGCAATTCACTAAGTTTGTCCTCTTAACAGCCTAATATCCATGGGTAAAATTGTGGCATGCATCATGGCGGGAGGTATAGGAAGCCGTTTCTGGCCTGCCAGTACCGCACAACATCCAAAGCAATTCCTCGACATTATGGGGCTTGGCCGCTCATTGTTGCAATTGACATACGATAGATATATAACCATAGGCCTTGCACCGGAAGATATTTTCGTCGTCACCAGTCAGAACTATGTGAAACTTGTCCAGGAGCATTTGCCAGATTTAGGGCTTCATCAAATTATCGGTGAGCCGGAACGCCGGAATACTGCTCCGGCTGCGTATGTGGGTAATCGATTGATTCAGCATCTTCATGGCGATGCTGTTGTTGTGATGGCGCCCTCGGATCATTTAATAGAAGAAGTGACCACCTTCGGCGATATAATAAAAGAAGGATACTCGCTTGTGTCCACTGAGCCGGCAATTATTACGATCGGCATAGAGCCCCACTTTGCGCATACAGGCTACGGATATATCGAATACCAAGATTTTGGACGACGACCCTATAAAGTTGGATCTTTTACAGAAAAGCCTGACACAGAAACCGCTAAAGGCTTTTTGGCAGCTGGAAACCATTTGTGGAATGCCGGAATATTTATGTGGCGTACGTCGGCATTGATAGATGCATTTGAACAACATTCACCGGATATCAAACAGGCAATTGACGATAATTTGCTCATCGACAATAATGGCATTACACCGAAATCACTATCGAATATTTATTCGGCAGTTCGATCCGGTTCTATTGATTATGAAATTATGGAGCGAGCGCAAAATATATTTACTATTCCTGCTCCGGCAAAGATGAATTGGTCCGATCTCGGAAGCTGGAAATCACTTTACGACGAATCGGATAAAGACCAAGAAAATAATGTTATTGTGGCTGAAAAATCCCATATGGTTGACAGCACAAAAAATCTGATTTTCGCTCCTGGTAAAAAGGTTATCGTAAAAGGTCTCCAAAATTATATGATCCTAGAAAAAAATGATGCACTTGTCATATGTCCAATCGCTGACGACCAAACGATCAAAAAATGGCGAGAGGAAATGTTGGGTGATGAGTGAGAATAAAGAAAATTCACCAGTCGATATAATCTTAATTGTTGAAACCGTGTTGTGCTTACTGTGTTTACCCTAGTATTGAGTGACAGTCATGGATATTGCATTTTTTCTTCTCCTTATCACAACACTCTCTTTTCTCCTTCACACGGCCCTGGTAGGAATTGTATTTTTTATTCCAAAAAACAAATTGAACACCCAAACAGGTAGTGATGAAAACATACGATCGGTAAGTATTTTAATATGCGCTCGAAATGAAGGTCAAAATTTGTCCAAAGTAATTCCTGGCATTATGAAGCAGGACTTTGAAAAGCTTCATATCGTCATCGTTTCGCACAAGTCCAATGACGAAACGGATTTATTGGTGCAATCGTATCTGGAGAATGACAATAGGATCAAGTACGTCAAGTGCGACAAAGAGTATGATAACTTACCTGGGAAACGATCGGCTATCTGGGAAGGATTGCAGCAAATTTCAAGCGACTTCGTACTCCTGACCGATGCTGACTGCATGCCTCGATCGAACAACTGGACACATCTCATGATTAGTAGGGCCGGGGCTACACAATCGGACGTCGTGTTAGGCATTAGCCCTTATGAAAAGGACGCTACGTTGGTCAACGAACTTATGCAATATGAGACATTTCATACAGCAAAATTGTACATCGGTGCCGCCTTACATAATTTAGCCTACATGGGTGTCGGTCGAAACATGCTCATTAAAACTTCCGTACTTCTTGAAAATATCAAGCAATCCGCAATTCCCGGCCTTTTATCAGGTGATGATGACTTGTTGATTTCCTATATTGCTCCTTTAGCTGAAATGTCCGTCGAATCTGATGCGAATGCACACGTTATTTCCCGGCCCAAAAAGACTTGGCTGGAATATTTGCGTCAAAAGAGACGACATATGTCAACAGCTACGCATTATCGAAGGCACCACCGGTTTATTTTAGGGATGGAAAGAGCATTATTGTTTGTCGCTTATCTGTCTATTATTCCCTTGTTTTTCTCTTCTTATTGGATGTGGGCTGGTTTACTCTATATTTGGCGATATATTATTTTAATTATTTCATATCGGAAAAATGGGAGGCGATTGAATATATCTTTTAATTATTTTTTATTACCATTGTTGGAAGTTCTTAATTTGCTTGTTTCGTTCTACGCTTTTGTAGGATCGCACTTCAATAGATCTTGGAATTAATTGTAAATTTTACATATGTCGGATATTCGCGTAATAGAAAGATATTTCCCTGATTTACTTCCTTTGCAAGTCGAGCAACTGCAAGCTTTAGGGAGCCTCTATTTGGAATGGAATGAAAAAGTGAATCTCATCTCACGCAAAGACATAGACCATATCTATGATCGACACTTATTGCATGCGCTTGCTATTAGAAAAGTCGTAGCATTTTCGAAAGGGTCTAATCTTTTGGATCTTGGGACCGGAGGGGGATTGCCGGGGCTACCTCTAGGAATCGTATTTCCAAATTGCCAATTTCATCTCATAGATGCACGTCAAAAAAAAATAAAGGTTGTAAACGATATTATCGATAAGCTTGGTCTGGATAATATTAGTACTGCTCATGGACGGGTCGAAGAAGTAAAAAATCGCAAATTTGATTTTATTATCAGCCGTGCAGTCGCACGTACTGAAAAATTAATTTCATGGTCCAGTCATTTGTTGGATGACAATGAAAAAAACACAATACCAAACGGTTATCTACTTTTAAAAGGTGGCGACCTTAGGGGTGAACTGAATGAGGCCAGGGTAGCGCACGTGGCGGAATTGTATGAATTAAACAAATATTTTAATGATGAATGGTATGCTGAAAAATATGTTGTTTACATTCCTGGATAAAATTCAGACGTATTAAATTAAAAATTGTCTTCAAAAAAGCGTTTTGTGTTTTCCATGTCCGTATGTAAGATGCGATCACCGTCTAACGCCGGTACATAATTCCGACGATATTCACCAAGCAATCTTTCCAGTTGCGAGTTAATTCGATAGGCGTGTCGGAATTCCATTGCTTGGGCTGCGGTCATCCATTCGATGCATAATACCGATGTAACGTTTTCTATAATTCGCGTGAGTTTTGTTCCCGCATTTGCCGCCATGCTAACATGGTCTTCTTGTCCAATGCTAGATGTTATCGAGTCGACACTTGCAGGTGTACTTAATTGCTTATTTTGACTTACAATGGAAGCTGCCGTATACTGAGGAATCATGAGGCCTGAATGTGTGCCGGCATGACGGGTCAAAAACGGAGGCAAATCGCGCTGGCCACTAACTAGTTTATACGTACGGCGCTCGGACATGTTTCCGATTTCGGCCGCCGCTATGGCCAGAAAATCACTTGCATAGGCAATAGGTTGTGCATGAAAGTTTCCTCCTGATAGTATTTTATCCTCCTTTCTAAAAATATTGGGATTGTCTGTTACACCATTTATTTCACGGGTCACTACCTGACCAACATAGGTGTATGCATCGATAGACGCCCCATACACTTGTGGTATACACCGGAATGAATATGGATCTTGTACGGCATAACGATTACGCAAACCAATATCACTACCGCGCAGATATTGGCGAATTAACTTAGCGCTATGAATTTGACCATTTTGATTTCGAATTTCATGAATTAAAGGATCAAAAGGTGCCGGAGAACAGTTGAATGCCTCAATAGAAAGCGTAGCCGCAGAATGGCTGAAATGCAACAATCGCTCAAATTTCAAGCACGCATGCACGGCAAGAGCCGTTGAGAATTGCGTTCCATTCAGCAAGGCAAGTCCTTCCTTTGCAGCCAGTTGCATCGGTCGGAGGCCTAAGGAATGAAAGACTTCTTTTGTTGAACGCTGTTCACCCTGAAAAATCACCTCACCTTCACCAATGACTACGAGACCTAAATGCGCCAAGGGGGCTAAATCACCACTCGCACCTAAGCTGCCTAGCTCATATAGGACGGGCAGTACATCTGCGTTGTACAGGTCGATCAAGAATTGAATAAGTTCGACCCGAACACCGGAGTAACCTCCGCTCAAACTGATTATCTTCAGCAATAAGGTAATACGAGCTATGTCTTCATGCACGATATCACCCGAGCCGCAGGCATGAGAAACGATCAAATTATGTTGTAAATCCTGGATTTCATGATCTGGTATTCTAATATCGCACAGCGCGCCAAAACCGGTATTAATTCCGTAGTAGGCTCTACCATGATCCAGAAGTTGACCTTCGAGGTAATTTCGACACTTTCTTATAGCCTCTATTTCCTGCTGTTCCAATGAGATTTGCCGACTCTCCAAAAGCTCAGCTAGTAGAGACAGACTGTATTTTGTTGACATATTAGAATGACGGCTCATATAATTTCTAAAAGAATGGAATGGGCCAGCAAACAGTTTAAAAGTTTACCTTTGCCCGAGTTAAAAACGCTAAAAATAAGTTAAACAAAGGTTAAGCCAGGATTTTTTTAAAGGCCGCTTTCGTTTTGCATCCAGACATCAAAGTGGTGTTCTACATTTATCAACATTTACGACTAAAAAGAAATAATATGATGACCCGTTTTATCCTCTCCGCAGCCTTTTCATTGATGATGGTAATTGGTGCTATGGGCCAACAAGTGGCCATAGTGGACATCGCCGGTGTCTTAGAATCTATGACCGATTACAGTGCTGCTCAGGCTGAACTCGATCGGGTTGCTGCTACATGGAATCAAGAAATTGCACAGGAGTATGACAAGATCAAAAGCCTTTACAATAAATATCAGGCGGAACGTGTATTGCTGAGCGATGAAATGAAACAGCAGCGAGAAGAAGAGATTATGAATAAGGAGAAACAAGTACGTGAACTCCAGAAGGACAAATTCGGACCAGAAGGTCAGTTGTTCAATAAACGCCAACAGTTGGTTGCTCCCATTCAAGATCGTGTATACCAAGCTATACAGGCTTACGCCGATGAACGGGGCATCGATATTGTACTTGATAAAAGCAGTTCAAGCGGAATCATTTTTGCAAATGACAAATACGATAAAACCGACGATATCAAGAAAAAACTTGGACTTTAATGAAGTCCTTTCTTTATAACTTTACAAACCATTAAATTTCAAGATGAACATGAAAAAATTTACTTACATATTGCTGCTCGCATTTTTTTGTATCGGAGCGCAGTATGCCTCAGCTCAAAAATTTGGCTATTTAAATTCGGCTTTGTTGCTCAGCGAGCATCCTGATATTAAAGTAGCTGATTCTGAATTGGAAACACTTCAGAATACATATGCCACACGAATCCAAACAAAGGTTGAAGGATTGAAAGCGAAATATGCTGAACTATCCAAAAAAGATCAGGAAGGGACAATTCCACCAAAAGATCTACAGGAGCAAGTTAAAAAATTGCAAGAGCAAGAAGGTGCACTTCAACAAGAAGAGCAGCAATTGCAGCAAGACTTACTCAAAAAAAGAGAGCAACTCTATCAACCGATAATAGATGCCATTAATGAAGCAATAAAAAATGTTGCTACGGAAGGCGGATACACATATATTTTTGATCAAAGTGGCGGTGGCTTGTTGTACGCTGATGAGAGTCAGGATGTCAGCGGATTGATTAAAACGAAACTAGGGATATAATTAAGACTTATATCAATAATTGGGGCCGGAAAGTCGTCAGATTTTCCGGCTTTTTTTGTTTTAATACCAGACTCAAGTCTAGGCTCAGTTTTCATAAGAGCGATTTACTCGAAAATTGCCTAAGCTATATTTTGATTAAGTGCGTAATTTATATTTTCTCCGGGCGACTAATCCTATTGCCAGAGCTACCATGCCGAGGAATATTACGATCCACGGTAATTTGGATTTACCAGGAATAGAAGACATATCTCCCATGGCAACAAATCCTGCCCAGTAAGCTGGATGTTGTGTTCTACCGATGGCACTTTCAAGATATGCCAATTTTGATGTTCGTAACGCGACGTCTTTTTGTGCTCCGGATTTCAATTCTTGATAAAATCGATCCATGATTTTTCGTGTTGAGGCATCGTTGACATCCCATAAGGAATAAACAAGGCTTTTTGCTCCTGCAAAGGCAAATGCTCGCGTCAAACTCATCGCGCCTTCGCCCTGTTTGATTTTTCCCCGACCCGTTTGGCATGCACTTAGCACAATCATATCTGCAGTCGTTCGCATATTATACACTTCACGTAAAAACAACTTATCATCGATATCATCTCCGGATGAAAAGGCTAAGTAGGAACTTTCCGAATCTTCATCATCGACATAAGCATGCCCGGCAAAGTGCACCAATTGCGCCGCCTCAGCTTGTTGTAGAAATTCTTTTTTATTATTTGATGAAATGTGGAGGACATGTCCCCAAGTATTCTTGATCCCGTCCACTTCCTTTGTCGTGTGAGCAAGTGGAGTGGAGGAAGATTGATTTAATCCCGTATCATGTCTTTGCGCCATCGTCAGCAAACCTTTTCCTTGTGAATTCTTTTGCTGCATTTCTAACAACAAGGATGCGGAAAAGCTATAGCTTATGGTTTTGTCTTTAATCAAATAGGGGAGACTACGGAGAGATGTAGTTGGACTGAAAGTAGTATCTGCTATTAGTATATCAAAGGGCAAGGTGTTTAAAACTCCATCGGGGATAATAATTACTTTCGCTCCAATTTTTTCCAGTTCAATTGGTAGTAATGTTGCACTGACGCGTTTATTCGCAGCGATCCATTCGGAGGCCTCGGTAAAGCTTGAATTAAAGTCAGTAAGTATCTCCATATCGGCGGAGAATGCTGCCGGCCGCTTGGTATGCAGAAGTTCAATTGACGATTTGTCGATCTTAAAAATGTAGACATCCGTAGTTTCATCCGCCAAAAAATAGGATAATACGGTTGTATTGTTGTCAATGGCTGATTGCAATTCTGGCAAAGATACATTGTCGTAGATATTCCCGAGCTTTTCATCTTGAAAAGCCAAGTCATTGATTCGTCGTTGCGTTGAATATAATTCTTGATTTAATTCAATAATTTCTTCATTGATGGCTGTTTTGATCGAATCAATTTGTTCAGTCATTAAATTATTTTCAAGTCTTATTATCGTTTCTTTTAAAGAATCCAATTTTTTAAAGTAAGGATTTGCTTCTTGGATAGATCGAAATATGTTTGATGATTTTATTCCTGCAAGCAAAGCCGAAGATTTTGCTTTTTCTAAAAACGGATAATATAGCGCTGCTTGCTCAAGATTTTCTGCCGCTAGTGTTAACGCTTCTTCAACAAGGTCGGCCGTAATGGCCCCTAAGTCGATAGCAGACTTTGGATCTAGTTGTTCGAGCTTATAAAAGTCGAGAATGTCGATAATTTTTGAGTGATACCTGTACGCTTTAGTGAAATCACCTTCATTTTTATTTTTTTCGTACCGATCTCTATGTATAACGGCTAACCTCCTCAAGACTGTAATTATTTGATCTAATTTTGATAATGAAAAACTTTGATAATCTGTATTCAATGCGTGAGCAATAGTTAAATCGCAACAATCAAGCAAATATTGTTTTTGTAGGTCTATGGCTTTTTCGAAGGCGTTAATTTGACGATAATATTGCCCCCAATTTATGATGGAATGTTGTTTGATTAATTCACTGGAAGTAATTCGAGGAAGAAATTCATCTTGCTTGATCAACATTTTATGCGCATTGGCCAAGTCGGCCTTATCGAGATGCGATGAAGTCAAATTCAGTTGAATTCGAAAATAAAGAATAGGGTTTTTCGATGAGTCAACAGTTGAAAGTAAATCATTCAAAAGTTCAATTGATTCATCGTACTCTTTTAGGCGTCGCAATGTATTAGCGTAGTTTATTTTCTCGTCTATTGCCTGATATGTTTGGTTGTGTTGACTTAAAATGTCTAACGCTGATGTGAGGTAATGTTTTGCCTCATGGTACATTTCGTTGTTAAAATAATAGAGTGCAATATCAGTGAGGATTTTTTTAGCTATGTATGATGAATCGCTACCGCTTTCCAATAATCGCGTGGCAGATAAGTTAAAGTATTTTGTTGAAAGCGTCATGTTGCCTTTTATGGCATATGCCCTTCCTAATGCCTGAAGTCGAAATCCATCATTTTTAACGGGAATGGGCCATGAATCGTGTTGGACTTTTTGAAGGTAATACACGGCCGAGTCTATTTCACCAATTTTTTGTTCGCATACACCAATATTCAAAAGTGCTTTTCCGATTTGCACTGAATCCAGAATGTCGGCGTACCGATAGAATTTTATCGCATGAAGAAAATGTTGTTTTGCAATTTTTGGCTCGTTTCTAAGGACTTTTAATCCTAAGTCATATAAAAACCTTGAGAATTTATTGGATGACTTTGAATGGGCAGATAAGAATTGCTCAGCGAAGTCGAGAAAATTATTTCTTGTTGATTCTGATCTACTTTTTTCACTATAGTGGCCGAGAAGAATTAACAGACTATCCGTGGCATTAGAATTTTTATGATTATCTGGAAGGAGTAGTTCTAGGCAAGATTTGGAAACGGGGTGTCCACTATCAATAACTTGAGTTATAGAACCCCAGGAACATTGACCCGACAATTGAATTGAGTAGAGTAGAAAAACAAAAACGAAGAACCGAATCATCCACTAATATAATTACAGGATGTCTAATATACGATATGGTCATAAGGGTATCGAAATATGATTTCGCATAACGGTGTTCGTCGAAAAGAAAGAAAGTCGAGAATATTTCATGATCTAGTGGCGACTTTAATCATTAACACGGTGTCAAATTTAAGCTAACTACCTTGAGATGTAGCCGGAACATCTATTTCAAGTTGTTAGCAACAGAGGATTTGAAACCTATCAATTATCACCTCTATGCGTTTAGATAGGGTGCGGCAAAAACTCCGGATCCATCACCAATCATGTCGTGTAGCTTCGTCTTTAGTTCCAATGCAGAAAATCCTGGATTTTGACTTTTGATCGTGGCTGCAATACCAGACAAGACAGCAGCGGAACAGGAAGTACCAGTTAACAATTTTTGCGTGTCATCATCAGTATAGCCTGTTGACTCAACTCCTTCGGTTGAGAGATTAACTCGAGATCCGAAATTTGTTCCATTGCTTTCATCGTCCTTCCAAGGAGTACCAGCGCTATTAACAGCACCAACAGTGATTACATTCTCCAGCATACCAAAATTTGCCGGCCAATACGGGCTAGTGTCATTGTCAGAATTTATGTTTCCCGCTGCGCAAATCACTAGCACATTACGCGTATGAGCGAAGACTAATGCTCGCCTTAATAACGGATGCGCCAATTCAGAAGAATAGCCAAGACTTAAATTGATAATTTCCGCGCCGGCTTCCACTGCGGCGTAAATAGCCGCCAGGAGTTCCATTAAATGCCCTGCATCACCATCATGGAATGGATAGTTTGAGATTTGCAATGATTTATTGCCTTTATATTCTTTGGCGACTAAGCTCACCATAAATGTGCCATGTTCGTCCACCTGATCCAATTGCGTGCCATCAAATGCATTGTTATTGAGGTATTGTTGATATGGGCTAGCAGGATCTAGTGGCAATTCAAAGTTTGAAATAGCAGCGAAAGAAGCTTTTGAATCAATAACCGCTACATGAACGTTGCCGGGTAGCACAGGTTGTGTTATTTCTATATTAGGGCCAATATAGTCATCAAACTTTGTTGAGGAAATCGTCAAGCAATTTCGAGAGGTAGATGATTGAAGCGGAGAACGTCGGATATTAGATTCATCTGACGAATTTTTGCTTGATGATCTGTACTTATTTGATTTGTGGTCGATATTTTTTCCAGAACGTCGATTTGAAGTAGATTTTTTACAGGGGCGAAAAATATTCGTTCCAGTCCGCAACAATATGCTTTGTTCAGGAAATAAGACGATAAAGCTATCTCCTATATCTTCAAAGTTAACACCGTCTAACTCAATTTCAGCTTGTGTCATTGCTGCCGCTGCCTCCTCACCTTTCGTCAATAAATTAATTACATTGAAAGGTGAATCACCTTTTCTATATAGATGCAAATGCGTTTTACTCGGTATTTTAAATTGCCTAACAAGTGAATATCCGTTCGAGATAAACCATGGTTCAACTTCACCAAGTTGAGCTGCATTCAATTTTACCGTATCAATAATTATTTCATCTGGTAATTTATACTTCCGCTTGTTTAAGAGCTGTCGGATTACCTTTTCAAGTTTTGTATACCGCGAATACAATACAAATACCAGCAATATCAACAGTAAAATAATTAGCCATTTCATAGATATACGGTTTCAGGTTTGATGATGAAAATTTTGTAGCTGAGCACCAACTAAAATACGCACTTTTGCTCATAGTTCTAAGTGCCCTATTATTGAAGTGTCAAATTCATGCAGAAGTCAACAGTTCGTCCCAATATTCAACAGCACGCCTTGTATGCGGGATGCATATACTGCCACCAACCAGATTTGCGATTGACAGTACTTCCATCACCTCTTCCGTGCTTATTCCTTCGGCGTGACATTTGCCTAGGTGATATTTGATGCAGTCGTCGCAGCGTAGTACCATGGATGCTACAAGCCCGAGCATCTCTTTTGTGCGTACCGGCAAATGACCCCCAGCATATGCTTGACCGTCCAGCGAAAAAAAGCGTTTCATGACTTTATTGTCGCTTTCGAGAATACGTTCGTTCATTCGAGTACGATATGCATTGAATTCGTCTACTTGATTCATCGTTTTTTCTTTCGAATATAACGACATGGGTTGTTGTCTGCAAAACGCATCGTTTGCTTAATTCACAATAGACAAAAGATTTGAAACTCTACGGCGGTTGAAAGATCAATTTGAACACCCCATTGAATTTATACCTTTATTTGGTATTACACGTAGCCGAAGACCAACTGATTGATTTACCCAAGAGCGGCAGAGTAAATCTGAATTGGTTAAAAAATGCGCGGTTTCATTCAATACAACCTATCGCCTGTTGACCTCACGCCAAATATTGACTAATAGTCGAAATGGAAATATAAGTGCTGCTATTATGGCCATAACGGACATCGTTACGTATTCTATTCGAATGTAATTTGATAACGTTCTTTGCTCCTCGAATGGAATGTCTTGCATAAGATCACCCAACGGAATTTCGTCGATATATGTGGTGAACCCATTGAGTAAACGAAATAGAAAAACAATTAACGGTATGCTTAACGGGATTAAGGCGATTTTAATCTTCTGGAAGTTATTAAGCCATGTATATTTCAAAAAAAAGACGTGTTTAAACAATAACACGGCCAAAACGATAACGGTAATATTTTTAATTAAAAATGGAAAGCCAATGTCAGCACGAATAATGGGCATAATAAGAATAGCCGCCAACACGGCGGCCAATAAAAAAAATAGTAACTCGAATTTAAGATTGAAGGAATACTTTTGATTGCTCATTCTACTTTTTTCACATCCGTCATGGCGTACATCAATTGATTAATATCTTCATCATTTAGCTTCAATTTCCCACGAATTGTAATCGGTTCGGCCGTATATTTTATCGGCTGGCTCGCTTGTATTTCCATCACAGTCTCAGGTCCCGCTCCACCACAAAAAAAACACATGTTGTATGGATAGGCTGAAAAAATAAACTCCTTATGGCTTTTATACCCTTCAATTGGAATAATATAGCCTCGAATTTCTATTTCTTTTCCATCCAGTGCCTCTACTTTTTCGGAAAAAACAGGAAAATCAACTTTAAAACCCAAAAAATCATCGTACTTTTTGATATAAGTTATATCTGCCAACGTCTTCCACATGTTGGGCTTATCTTGGGCGTACGAAAACCCTAGACTGGACAAGATTAAGAAAAATGTAAGCAAATAAATTTTCATGAAATCTACGTTGATTGTAAATCGTTTTTCTTCCTGAATACGAAACGACTTGAAGGTAAATTTAGTTCTTTTTTTGACCAACTAACGCCTTTGTAACGTTTTGCTAACATCTGTTCGGTAAGCCAACCAGGCCGGCCACAGGGCAGAGACAATACCCAGCAAAATAGCCACGACAGCCACAAGCATTTCGATATTGCCAAACTTCCATGCGGTAAGGTTGTACCTGTAGGCATCCTGAATTAAGGTGTCTACGAATAGCAAGCCGATATGGGCGAATAAGATACCTATAATTACCCCGATCAAGACTTGAATGAGCCCTTCAACCACAATTAAAGTGGACACGTTTCCGGGACTTGCTCCAAGAACTCGGATCAGCGCCAACTCATACTTACGCGATCGAAGACTTTGCAGGAGAGACAGAAATATGCTAATTATAGAGACAATGCCAATGAGCCACGCCAGGTACGTGAGCATTTTAGTTCCTGTGCCCACCATGCTGTAGAGCCGATTCAATTCCCAGGCCGGGTGGGCGGCCTGAACGGTAGAGTTTTCATTGATGGAGCGCATCATGTTCAGCGTTTGGTGATTTTGATTCTTAAAAGTCATCAACACCGACGTGATGTCTTTTTCTGGATTGGCCAACAAAAGCTCTCGTTCATTGGAATAATGATGGTGAGCGCTATGGTCATGAGCGCCGTGATCATGTTCTTCATCATGGGCGTGACTATGCCCTTCATGCACTTGCCAAACCGTCTCAAATGATGTCAACAATAAATTATCAGCCACGGTGCCGGATCGATCGAGTATACCTACAACATGAAAGTCATCGTCATGTGTGTGATCCATACCGTCTTCGATCAGACCATGACTTGATTTGAATGTGCTTCCAATTTTTAAATTCAAATTTCTGGCCGCGCGATGACCGGCAACTACCTCTAAACTATGGAGCCACCAATTTCCTTCCTGTAGATTTAAGTTATACAATTCAGCAAATTCCTTTGTCGTCCCAACTATGCGATGGGAGCGATAGCTATCACCAATGGACAATGGAACGGCTTTGTCAATTAACGGGTGTTTAGGATTGAAAAAAGCCTTTACTTCATCGATAGAAATGTTACCAGTGGGATTATCTATATGGTAGAGGTTACATAATACAGTTTGCAATGGGCTACCTTTGGCTGCCAGAATGAGATGTACTCCAGCTGTATTGCTTTCCATTGTTCGCTGAAATTGCCTATTAACGTGGGAAAAAAATATGACCAGGCCAACGCTCAATGCAACGAGTGTAATAGACAAGATGCTACCGAATGGGTTAGAGACGATATTTTTCCAAGCCAATTTTATCATCTTTCCTGAATATTTAATTGGTTCGAAAAATAAGGGCGTATACGGCTGTCGTGCGTCACTACAACTAGCGCACAATCATTTGATTTAGAGCTTTCAAGTAACAGCTTAATGACAGCGTCACAATTCATGTCATCAAGTGCCGAAGTTGGTTCGTCTGCCAAAAGAAGTAAAGGTTTGTTCGCAAGAGCACGAGCGATACCCACCCTTTGCTTTTCACCTTCGCTAAGCGTATTAATATTGTTTTTTGCAAGATCACTAATATTAAGCTGAGTCATCAATTGCTCAATATCCGCATTCGATTTACTGTTTCCTAGATCTGCGGCCAATTCAATATTTTGGCGAACGTTTAACGATTGGATAAAATGAGGTTGCTGAAAAATCATACCAATTTTATCACCTCGTAATTTATCAATTGACTTGGGAGATAATGTCGTAAGATCATTTCCGTCGATTTGGACAGCGCCATCAAGTGGTGATAACAGCCCACATAATAAATGTAAAAGAGTCGTTTTGCCACTTCCTGAGTTTCCCAAAACAAGTAATTGGTTTCCGGCAAACAACTCGACATCATCGAAATTCCAGGTCTTCGATGCCTCGTGGGCAAAGCGGAGCGAAGAAGTTTTGAGAATCGGAGTAGAATCCATGTTGGGCGAATATAAGGATCGTCTGAGAAGCTGAGAAGGGATGAAATAATGGACGATATTCGTTGAAATCGTGGCTCGATATCAAAGTCGAAAATGGTCTGCATGAAAAACGACCTAATTACCTGGTTGTCAGTTACTTGGATCAGGTAGTCGCCAGGCATCTATAGATGCCTGGCGACTATGGGCTTAAGAGGGCCTAAAATCAA
>JANQSS010000002.1 GCA_028279185.1 Saprospiraceae bacterium
TCTTAAAAATGCAAGAAGTGGTGATGAAGCAAGGCGTCGTGGTGATACGTTTTCATGATTTGAGTACAGCGCACTTTGCCTTTGATAGCATCACTATATTGCTAAATCCCCAAGGCGATAAGGTCGGCTATGAAATAGGTTTCAAATTAAAAAAGATTAAAGATAGGAACGGAGAAATAATACCGTTAACTCGTGAAGAGTTGCGAGGTGCTACCGTTCCTGTCGATGGTGTAACCGCATCCACTTGGGCGCGCGCTTTAACAACCCTAGGGGTTAGTCTTGGTGGCTACAATGTAGGCACCAAAGACACTTCAGGCGGGGGGAGTATTGCCTGCACCTTCAAAAATAAAAGGCTAACTTGTACTTATTGGCCTAATTAAAATATAGCTCAAGACACAGGCAAGCATTTTTAAGCTATTGTCGTTTGCTTGTGTCACCTCTCCAGCCAGACTGCGACCCTCAACATACTCAGTCTGGTTGTTCCTGGGGCAATCGGCCCACATGAAGAACACCGCTTGCCCTTTTTTAATATCTAACGGAGTAGAAAAAATGCCGGTTAATTACAGCGTATCCCTTGATGCTGATATGGTCGCAAAACCCCTAGAAGCCCACGGACTCAACGCGCTAGCCTTTCGTAAGCTTGTTGATGATTTTGGCGATAAAAGCTACTGCTACCTTTTCATCGAATGGAACGGGGACGAGATAGTCACTTCCGGGCGGTGCGATGATATCAGCGAGACCGCCGCTTATATCTTTACCCTAAATTAGTGTTAGGTCCATCGGTCGCTACAAATGCCGGCTTATATCCATACTTGTACCCAGTACCCGTACAATATTGATCTCCTACGGGGTTAAGCGATAAATGACTAAATGATGTTTGGCATGGTACAGCCTATAGCCTTCTTTCACATCATCGATTGAAGCCTCTATCCTGGGATTATCAATCATTCGGTTTATTGTTTCACTCAAGCCCCGCGTGTAATTATTCGCTTGTTTCTCCTCCCAGTTTTGATAGGTGTAATGCCAAATTTTTTTGAGATCCTCGCGGGCTTTCGGCCTAATTAAAATCTTAAGCATTTAGCCCTGCTTCTTTCTTCGCCTCTTCAATAATTCGATCACCATCAAAAGCGACTAAATCCCCGCTTTGCGCAAAATTTACGATACGAGCAACGCAAAGTCATTAAATATAACCAGCGCGTTGCGAACATGGTAATTTTGCATAATGTTGACTCAATGACACGCATCCTTAATGATTTAAAAAAGAAGGTTATGAGATAACCGATGAGATTTTGGCTGGGTTATCACCATACCGGAACAACCATATTAATTGTTTCGGTGACTATACAGTTGACCTTCGTCGAAAAATACTCCCTCTGAGTTACAAAATGAATATTTGAATATATTTCAAAAGGTTACGTGAGAAGTGGCTGTTTTTTACCAGAATCCCGGCCAACCCTCTAGTATTCAGCAAAGCATGAGTCGACGAGCCAACTGCTGGGAGAATGCGGTAATGGAAAGATTATTCAGAAGCCTAAAACCTGAAAGGTTGAACAGCCTGACTTTTATTAATCACCTGGCAGCGGCTACTCAGGTCGAAAGTTATATTCAATTTTATAATTACAAACGACTTCATTCTACTATTGATTATATGACTCCACACCAAAAATATCAGAACATGAAAAAGTGGCTTAGAATTTCTACAGATTTAGTTGACCATTATACCCCTTGTCGATATTAATTAGCTAGTCAGGAATCACAGCTTATTTTAGCGTGTTATTTAATGAATTATTTCAAACTGCTGAAAGTATTTTCATTGTCTTACTTGTTTCATTATTACCGCTCTTTTTTGAAAGAGCTATCAGCATTGATTTTATTAATTGACTTATCGTCTTTGACAACAATTTCGTTTTTACTTTTTGTCTCGACGATCAAGAAACGTAAAAAAGTACTAATGTTTTTTAACAAATAGCGAAGTAACAACAATATTCAGACAAGTTAAGGCTAATAAAAAATTTACGCTCATCAGATGTATACTGCTATTTGATAATATTTAGTGACAAGCCTGATTATAATCTAAATTAGAAACCAAAATGAGCGAAGATAATCATCTTATTAAAGCTCGGCGGTTTATCGCTATGATAGACTATCCTTAGTAGACACTAAGTGACCGTTAAGTACAGTTGGTCGAACAATATTAAAATTTCCGTTGTGGCAGTAAATAAAAATCTTTTGGGGCTCAAACTGGAATAACTACGCTAAAGAAATAAATCATCAATAAACTGAAAACTAATATAAATAGTACAAGTTCGATAAGATGTCTAACTGAATACTTTGGTTGTTTCAAACCACAATTGGTGCAATTTTCCGATTCAAAATTAGTTCCGATTGAGCAATAGTAGCAAGGCCTTTCTTTCATTTGAAACCCCAATAAGTAAAAATAGTCGCCAATAACATTAACCCGTAATCAGTACTAGCGAAATAGCACTCAAGTATATAGTTTTCATTTTTTTGCTAGCTCTAGGTAAACTCAAAGCCACGTGCCGATAACAAATTTTGGGGCTTTGGAGAGACAATACGCATAAAAAATAATGC
>JANQSS010000014.1 GCA_028279185.1 Saprospiraceae bacterium
CCTAACAAGATCGTCTACACCCAAAGTGCATTTAGTCATTTTGATTCTATAGAGCCTTAATTTCTAATTAGAATTATAAAACGAATGTTGAAGATGTGCAGGTTGTGATAATTAGCAATACTGGTTAGAGACGCGTGGCGGAAAAAAGTCACGCGAAACAGGTGGTTAACTTTGTATCCTTAAAGTTTGCTGCGCAATTCAGGTTTACGAATGATTATTTTAGGCGAAAAATATCTTTAAGTGCTATTATCAAATTATGCCATTCGTCTAGGTGATGGTCAGCTCCAGATTGTCAGTTTCGCTCAATTCTGAAAGTGATTACATACTTTTTATATTGTTTTTCAATTCAGAACGATGATTAACTGCTGCCTAAGTATTACACATGACTATGCATAGCTTTTATATTCAGGAAGTGAACAAAGTATAAACAGCGAAGTTGATTTATAGTAATAAGCATGTAGTGGTGCCGTAATAATAATATGCAATTTGTAAAAGAGAAGTTCGTCGTATTTATTCTAATAATTAATGTATACATATATACCATCCCCGGCTTTGTTTTCGCGTCAAGCGAATATCAAATTAAACCTCTGACAAAGAACGATACCTTGCCTCAAAATTCGATAATTGCGATCCATCAGGATATGCAAGGATTTGTCTGGTTGGGGACGCAAGATGGGCTCGTAAAATATGATGGATTAAATGTTCGGACTTTTAGAAATGTTGGAGTAAAAGAAGAGCTGAGGACAATAGGTCATATTACCTGTATCGCGCAAGTTTTAAATGAAAAGCTGTGGGTAGGGACGAGGAAAGGTTTATATGTATTTGATACTTTAACCCATAAGTTTACCCCGATCCCCCTAAACTCTAACGCTTCGCCAAAAATAAACGCAATTGTTGACTCTAAATATAATAACGATGTTTGGGTCGGTACCGATATTGGATTAATCAAAGTAAATAAACGGTCATTAGAGGCGACTAAAATTAAGCTTGGTCAAGAAAGCGAAGAGGGCGGCATTCGAATTAAATCTCTGGCGCTTGATAAGTCTAATAATTTGTGGGTTGGTACAACAAGCGGTCTGATTCTCTTAGATGGGGCTAACAAGAAAACTAAGTATTTTAGTAACAGTAAAACCTACAATATAAGATCGCTTTATGCCGATGGAAATGATCAAATATGGGTAGGGACTGCTGGCAATGGGGTGTTTGTTGTGGATTCTACAGACCATTCCGTTCACGCAATCGGCAATAGCTCGCTTGAGCAAAAAAACAGAACACTACTAGATGGTGAGAGAATTTTTGCATTTGCTGAAACGGACACTAATTCGATATGGATTGGTGCCGAGAGCGGACTTTACCTGTATAACCACTCTAGCAATCAGTTAAATCAAATAGTGAGCCATCAATCGAAAGTTTCAGATAAGTTGATTGGAGCTATTACTTCCTTATATACCGAAAAATCGGGATTGTTACTGGTGGGTAGTTGGAGTGATGGCTTACATCGAATCGACCCCAAATCTTTCTTTAAATCGGTATCACCTCAGCTTTTAAAAGACAGCCGAGTCACGAGTATAGTCCAACATCGATCAAAGTTAATATTTATCGGGACATTAAATGGTCTTTCTATATTCGATAGAAATTTGTCGCTCGTCACTAAT
>JANQSS010000277.1 GCA_028279185.1 Saprospiraceae bacterium
TTTCAATTATTACTTGAAAAATTCAGACAACTGGATTCTACAAAGTTTTTCATTTAATACTGAAATTCAAAAGTACGGAGACTTTTTCTTCAATAAATAAGAATAAGAGGGAAAGATAGGCGTCGGGTACAAATGTTATTAATTCTCAGTTGTCACTGTCCCCTATATTGATATTAATGATTGTGATAATTCTAACTACTTTAGTGAGAAAAAGATTAAGCGGTATAAGGGGTTTTGATTTTATTTATTCAATTGTAATATCAATTGGAATACTAAAAAATTCACTCGAAAAATTAGTGCAATTAACCTCTGGAAGTCTAATTTCACCATCCAAACTTGTAAAGGTTATAGGTTGCACACTTGGGTTAGCAACACCATAAAAACCGTTGACACTAAAAGATTCTGATGCAGTGGCATTTTCATTAATACCAGTGAATAATATGGATGGGTTGTTTGAATTCGGATTGGGTTCATCAGTGGTAATTGACACAGCATTGACAGTCAACACAAAGTTTTCAGGTACATTCGAGAATGAATAATCTAAAGTCAAAATAAACTCTTGATCAGTACTAAACGTCCCATTATTAGGCTCAATATTCGCTGTATAAGAATTAAGTGTACATTCATATGAAGACGGTGTTGTCGCTGATGTTTGAGCATGTGCTGGTAGGATTATTGTTTGGACTACAGGAGTTGACCAAGCAGTTCCAAATCCAATACTTTTAATTATTTTACGTCTATTGTTCATTACCTACTCCAATTAATTCTTCTCTTATTATATTGATATTATCAAGTGCCTCAATTCCTATTTGGCTTTTGTTACCAGTAAGGCTGGTCAATAGAACTTTAATTTCTTGACCGGTGGGTAAGGTTAAAATAATTGATTCGTTTTCGTGGCGGGTCACTAGCAAGTATAATCATCTCCTTGGTTAAATTTCAGTCCATTGAGGTGATAATTATACCATTAATAATTACCTTTAAAAATGCTGGCAGAAACATAGTAAAAGATGGCTAAATATAGCCAATTTTTGAAAACAAAAACCCTATAAGTTATTGATATTAAAGGGTATTGTTGGTGGAGGCGGCGGGGATCGAACCCGCGTCCGTCAGCCCTACGCTCATCGGCGACTACATGCTTAGTCTAAGCCTTTAGTTTTTAACTGTGTCAGCGCTGTTAGACTAGCGCTTTGAGCAGCGAGTCTGCCTTAAGTTTAACGTTGCAATCACAGACACGTTACAACGCGGTCCTGCTGTTTGACCTTGTACATCCACCACGCAGGCAAGACGGAGACAAGGGCCTAGCTTAAGCTGCTAGAGCGTAGTTGTCGTCGTTGGCAACTAAAAGTTTGCAGTTGGATTTACGAGGAAC
>JANQSS010000049.1 GCA_028279185.1 Saprospiraceae bacterium
TCTAAGGGAAACGCTGCCGACCCATTCAAGATATTAGATACCTATGGTAGCGATGCGACACGTTGGTATATGATGACCAATGCCAACCCATGGGACAACTTAAAATTTGATGAAGCGGGGATTGAGGAAGTTAAACGTAAGTTTTTTGGCACATTATATAACACCTATTCATTTTTTGCACTGTATGCGAACATCGATGGTTTTGTCGCCAATGAAGACGAGATTGCTTTGGCTGATAGACAGGAAATTGACCGATGGATTTTGTCTCAATTGCATACATTAATTAAGCAAGTTGACACTGATTTATCAAATTATGAGCCAACATCAGCGGGACGAAAAATTCAACATTTTACAGAATCATACTTAAGCAATTGGTATGTTCGGCTTTGTCGAAGACGTTTTTGGAAAGGTGATTATTCACAAGATAAAATTGCGGCGTACCAGACTTTATATACATGTCTGAAAACGTTGTCTAAATTAATTTCACCCATTTCTCCATTCTTCTCAGATTGGCTTTACCAAAGCTTAAATGGAGTAACCAAAAAAGAGTCACACGAATCGGTCCATTTATCTTCCTTGCCTCAATCCAATGATGATATAATTGACACGTCTCTTGAGCAGCGCATGCAATATGCACAACGAATATCTTCGCTTGTCTTATCCCTGCGTAAAAAGCATAAACATAGGGTGAGACAGCCCTTGCAAAAAATAATTTTACCGATTATTGATCCAACATTTGAACAGCAGGTCAAGGCTGTCGAATCACTTATTTTATCGGAGGTGAACGTAAAGGAATTAGAAATATTAAGCGCCGATGCTGGTATGTTCAAGAAAAAAGCAAAGCCGAACTTCAAAACCCTTGGACGCAAACTAGGAAAAGATATGCGTGCTGGACAAGCCATTATTTCCAATCTAGATAATGATACTATAGGACAAGTAGAATCAACCGGATCATACAATTTGGTCATTAATGATCGAACGTATGAATTATCTCTTGAAGATTTTGACATAAGCACAGATGAAATTCCTGGATGGGAGGTTGCAAACGATGGCAATCTGACAGTAGCACTAGATACGCAGCTCACCGAGGACTTGCTAGCTGAAGGGATGGCGCGGGAACTAGTGAATCGGATTCAAAACTTGCGCAAGGAGGCGGGGATGGAAGTGACCGATCGTATTGCTATTACAATCGATGAACATGAACATACCAGGAGTGCCATCGACCAGTTCGGTGAATACATAAAAGCGGAAGTGTTGGCTGATACGATCAAGACGTCGTCAGAAGTCGAGAATGGATCAGAAGTGGAATTGCCGGGGGATGTTGTTGTTAACATATCATTGAATGCTGTCTAATATCAACGACTTTCAATATTAAATGGACAATACATCGTTGTAAAAAGATATTTCAGATAAGTGACATTTTATGTCTGGTACACATAAATCGAATAGCGCCTCTTTAAATCAACGTGGTTTGCTAAAAACTGACTTTGAGAATCAGCAAATATTCATGGAGTCACTCAGAATGGAGCAAACAAAAGCAATAGAATATGGAATTGAACTTGTGTTTCGTTTTCTTAGAAAAAAATTCGCACAAGCTGACGCTGACGGACTAAAAGATATTGCCACTGATACCACGATATTGGCTATTCATAAAATTCAACATGGTCATTATACCCTTCGAGGGAATAAGTTATCAACGTATCTTATTACCATAGGCCTAAATCTGTATCGTAATGAATCACGAAAAAGAAAATGGAACTATTCTGAACTCCATGATGGCATGAATCAACTTGAAGATTCAACAGCAAATTTTTCCAAATCACTGGAATATCGTGAAGTTATAGGAAAACTATTTCATCTCATGCAAACTGACTGTAAAAAACTTTTGCAATTGAGCTACTTTGACAATTTATCAGATAAAGAAATATTAGAACGAAAACTACTTCGTCTTAAAAGCATTGGTGCGATAAAAAACAAACGCTATAAGTGCTTAAAAGACCTTCGAAATCAATATTCATCGGCAGATATTTCCAGTTTTATATGAGAAATTTTGAAGAACATATAGAAGACTTCATACTCGGTCGAGAGATGGATGCTCAAATTCGTGCGGCGATCGAACAACGCATTCAGTCAGACAAAAAATTTGCTCGAGAAGTTGAAGAAATACGGCATGTTATTGAAGGCCTTCAATTAAGCGGACTAAGTTCTAGAATAAAAAATAAATTAAAAGAAGATTCAACAGCGAAAAAGGATAAACGAGGCGTTAAATCATATGGTTGGTTAATCGCCCTCTGTCTTGTAGGGGTTCTTTTGATTTGTTATTTTATAACTCGATCGGATGCGCCTTCCAAGAATAATACGCCTCCAGTAGTTCAGGAAAAAATGAATATTGAACCACCTGGTAAACAAGAAGAGGCTCAACCAGTGCAATCGACTGAGCAAAAAAAACACGTACCCCATACAGACTCCAAAAAACAGAAAGAAGAAAGACAGGAACCTAGCTCGGATGATCAATCGAACAAAAACGCATCCTATGCTCCAATAGCGTTAAATTATTTTGAAAAGCGACTTCCCCTTACCTCAATATCTCGTGGGGAATCTGACCAGCAAGTTTCTATTCATGAATCAGCCCTGGAAAAATGTCTGAAGTTGTTCTCGGATCGAAATTTCTCCTCTGCCGAACTATGCCTTAATCAAAAATTTGGTAAACGAGAGGAAGATGCTCAATGGTTCAGAGCACTCGTTAAATTAGCACAAGGCGATGGAACGTCAGCCAAACAAAAGGTCAATTTAATTGCCAATGACAGGCTGCACATTTATTCGAGACAAGCAACAGCTCTACTACTTGAACTAAAGTGACCGACATTAATGAATCAGTGCCCATCCCGCCCAATTTTTAGGATCCGAATACTTTTGCCTCATCAAGGCACGGGTATTTTTCATAGCCTGCGTGGGCGATTTGTATTCCATAAGTTCTTCATAGAATAATATCATAAATTCCATAGAAGCGCGATCATCGACGTCCCACAGCGCCAATAGGAGTCGTTTGGCCCCGGCTATCTTCAAAGAAGATGCCAGTCCATAAATTCCATCTGGGCCGATAGTGACATGTTGCGAACCACTCATATCACGGGCCGATTGGCAAGCGGATAGAACAACTAGATTGGTGCCTGACAAATTCAATTTTTGCACTTCCCTCGCGGTGAGCAGATTGTCGTTATCTGGAAATAAGGTATGACTTGAGTTCCAATATGACTGACTTCCGGAAAGTAGTACGCCTGAACTTTTCATTGGATCGTTGACAACTGACGTCCAGAGCACATCCTGCGGGCTTAAATCGAAATCAGAAGAGGTATCCTGATAGCTTGGCAATAAAAATCCATGTGTTGCTATATGAAGCAACCCAATGGGTTTAGTAGAAATGGACTTCAATAAATTCTCTTCTGTTCCATTGATTCCTGAAAGTATTTTTGCATTGAGACCTTGACCTGTCAATATCGATTCAATACTGTTTACTTCATTTAACGTATAGGTCAATTCTGGCCACTGCACATCACCTAATTCATTAAGCGCTCCTCTCAATTCAGAGTCCGTCCCATCAGTTTCCTCATCAATTGTATCTGTCGAATTAGAAGAATAGTTTAGCCCACCTAGTAAAAGGGCATTTTCCAGAGACGATGGATTTAATTCTCTTTCTACTGCGTTAAAATCTTGCCAGGACATATGGAAGTACATCAGGTTTGAAATACCGGCCTCTTCCGCCATACTTGCCATGGGTAGTTTTTGTAATGACGCGGAATAACACAAGTGAATGTCTACTCCCCTTTTAATATAGGGGCGTATTCGTCCCCAAAGATCCTTTCCCCAATCAAACACGGTTGTCAAATTTTGTCCCTTGTTCACCGACTGAATCATTTTCTTGGACATAGATTTTACCAGAACTGATTTGGGATATTCCATGTCTTTGGATAAAATATGAACGGCAAGGCGAATCGAATCCCTGTGATCTTCTACAGGTATTTCAACCCAATCAACAATTAGTTGATGTGCGGTCATGACCTGTTGAAGCTCCTTCCAATTATCGAATTTAAGACTTTGAGTGAAATATTGGGATGCACTATCATTTCTGAAAGACGCATTAAATGCGTCGTACTTATTCAATACGCTACCCAGTTTCGGTTCTTCCCTACCTATTGAATTTAACCAATCCGAATTTTTCCGACCGGCCTTCAATTTTTTTTGATTACTCAACACTAATCCTTTCATTAAAATATTCTGATTGAAAGCCGATTCCAATAGTTCTTTATCGTTTAAAGAAAATGCCGCATCATTAAAATCACTCAATAAATCAGAATAAGCTTGCAAAGCTGTTCTTTGTTCTGGCGGACTGAGTCCACCATACTCGCGTTTGAAATGAGCTAGCAATTCTTTATGTGCCTTTGCAAACAATTCAATGACTTCACCGCGTTTTATATTTTTTTGTTGTGCATGAGCAAGCATGAATTGACCTTCTATATGAGCAAGATTAAGCGTCATTTCCGATTTTTGGATATAATCCAAACAATTATCAAACGACACCGCAGCCATGGCATAATTTCCTTGCAACATTAATAATTCGCCTTTCAACCGATAAAAGGCGATCCAATCTTTAGAGATCATATCATGCGAATCCATTAGTATTTGAATACTATCCAATTGTCGCAAGGCGCCCATCACATTTTCCGAATTCTTCAAAAAATGCGCCTTAATAATATTAATTCCGACTAAATGTCTGTGGTCAAGCGGAATTTCAGTCATCACTTTTGACTTACATTTTTCTATTGTTGAAAGAGCCAGATCAAAATGGCCTAACTGGTTATAGGCCGCCGCCAGGTTTCTGTAGATCATGGATTCTTTAACAAAAGGACGCAAAGAAGTAGTTTTAAGGGTGTGCAAACTTTCCTTGTAATAGGCAATGGCCAATCGATAATTACCCAACCGAGCATTCATAAATCCAATATTATTCAATAACCCACTTTCAATACGTCTGGCTATAGATGGGCCTCTTCTTATGGTTCGGAGTGCTTCTTCAAAATGGGCGATGGCGAGTGCATATGCTCCCATGAGTTCGTAAATCGTGCCTTGATTATTATTCAATTTAGCCCAATCCTGGGTTTTTGGTAATTTTGCCTTTTCAAAAACTTCTTCTGCCTTTTCCAAACAAGCTAGCGCAAGCAAAAGATCACCTTTAATTTCATATGCCTTCCCCAGGGCATAATTCAGGTGAATTTCAGATTTTGGATTCATGGAAGCATATCTGCTAAAAACATTACGAATTCTTTGAATAGTTGTATCAATTTTATGCAATTGCCCACATGCTAAAAGAGCGTTGATATGCGCATAACTTGAACTTGCATGAAAATACTCGCTACCACGAAAAGTAGGATTTAGTTTAAACATCTGCTCACACCAATAAATGCAGTCTTCATTCAACGACTGATTGCATCGAAATCGCTGAAGAAAACAGGTCAATTCCACTTGACGGCGATAGGGAATTGATTGATTTTTAAAATCCTCAAGTACCCATTCATATACTTGATCTATTCGCTCGGCATCATTCGCCAAGACAATAATCATACCCAAACCAAAAATCAAGTCATCTGATATCAAGTACTGATAAACAGCTGAATCAGTTTTCAACACTTTATCTATTTCGACTTTAACTCGCTCCGGAGGCATCCCTCTAATATGCCGCAACTGCTCATTGACTGACTCATTTTGTGCATTTGAATAAAGTCCGACAAGGCTGAAAAGAACTAAGAAATGAAGCCTCATATTAATCTTTTTTACCATGACCATTAAATTGATTCTACAAAAATGTGTTGTTTGGAGTGACGTCATGCCTCAACTTGACATAAATCCTATTAGAAATCCAAATTAACAATCATGCTCGTAATAAAAATACGAAAGATCACAGTTTTACTAATCTGTATATCGTTTTTAGGTGTCGATTTTCAAGCAATAGCTCAAACAGACCCAGGCGATCTCGATGATCTTAAGATCTTGAACAGAAACGAAGGAAATTTGTCTTTTGGAGGCGCTGTTTCAATTTACCAGAATCATCACGCAGCAGTTTCAGCACCGTTTGAAGATCGCGTTCACATTTTTACGCAAGATTCCTTGTCCTTTCCATGGCGGGTACGTCATACATTCTATCCGGACTCTTTTTCTGGTTTATTTGGTTGGTCGTTAGCCATGTCTGCGGATTTTTTAATTATTGGTGATTGGTTTGACGATGAACTTTACACAAGTGCTGGGGCGGCGCATGTTTATCAAAAAAAACCTGATGGGGGGTGGTATTTTTTGCAAAAGCTGCTGCCTACCTCGGTTGACTCCGCACTGTATTTTGGAAGTACATTGGAGATTCAGGGAAATATTCTAGCCATTACCAATGGAAAAAGCGAGTCCTTTAATAAACCCGGTGGGTTGCATGTATTTGAATTCAATGGTGTCGAATTTGAATTAGTTGATACCATTAGCGGCCATATTAATGGCCTCAATCCTCCTGTAGATCTCGATGGTGATCGCATCGTCGTAGGTGACGAATTCGACAGTTCGATTACTTCTTCAAATGGTAAAGTCATTGTTTATGAACGTACCAATGGATCGTGGAATTTTTCAACATATATTTTTCCAAGTTCCCCGATGCCATTTACAAATTTCGGTGGAAGTGTCACAATCGAGGGTGATCGAATTATCGCTGGTGCTCATGGTTCAAACAAAGCATTTCATTACAAAAATATTGGCGGTACGTGGGCCCAAATTCAAGAACTAATACCCAGCATAGCCGGTACGTTTGCCGAAGATATGGACATGCAGGCCGACTCATTATGGATTACCGGCTCTACCAGAGGATTTCTATTTGTTTTGCAGGCCGACACTTTTATCGAAAAATGGAATACGACCGAAATTAGAAATTCGATAGCCTATAAAGGCACAAGTGTCGTGACCAATGCATTTAGCGGACAGGTATTAACAAGGACAGCAAGCTCTTATTCGATTTCAAATGTATCGGACGATGACGACGACTACTGTGATCCGTTGGTGTATTGCAACTATGGAGATGATGTAGCTATATCTGACGAAACCTTTGTTGTTGGCAGCGAAAATGCCGTGTGGGTGTATGAAAAAGTGGATACAGGTTGGATAGAAAAATCACTACTGCACGGTGACGGTCAAGTATTGGCAATGCAAGATGATCGAATATTCTATAAATACTTTTCCAACGAAATATTAATTACCGAACGCCGGGGTGAAACATGGAAAATAATTCAATCCATTTCACCTCCGGAAAGTAGTGGAACGGGCTTCGCTAGTGCCATGGCTGCGGACAACAATTACCTCATCGTTGGCGAATTTAACGCTGACACGGCAGGGGCACAATCCGGGGTAGTTTACGTGTATAAACGTACATCTTCCACTTACACATTTGATCAACTACTTCTTCCCAATGTTCCAGGTGGTTTTTTTGGTCAAAGTGTCGACATTAACAATAATAAAATAATTGTAGGCGCTGATTTTGACAATAATCAAGGTGCTGCGTACATCTATGAGTTAATTGGCAACAATTGGGTCCTAGATGAAAAAATAGTGGCCCCTGACGGCCAGAACAGTGATCTGTTTGGACGATCTGTGGCTATTGGACAATCTTTCGCTGCAATAGGCGCAACAGGAGTCGACGACGGTGGATTCAATTCAGAAGGGGCAACGTATATATTCCAACAAACTCCGGGTTGGACGTTTAGCGAAAAATTGGCGAATGAAAGTCCTGCCAGTTTCGATTTTTGTGGTGCATCTGTTTCTTTATCATACAACAACTTAATGGTAAGCTGTCCCGGTGCAATTGGCGAAGGCGTATTCCTATACAAGAATATAGGTGGTATCTTCCAAAAAGTGGATAGTTTTTTGAGCTTTAATGATAATATTCAGGAAGTTTATGTGAAAAATGAAAATTTCGCAATTGGCGGCCCTGAAGAGGCAAGTATTGGTCAAACCACTACCGATTGCTATGGACATTTACTGCTTGATTTTTTCATCACCCCTGGATTGTACTTCGCCGAAAATAAAATTACTGCTACTGGATTTGTCCTACCCGGTTCTGTAACGCTCTCCGCTGAAGACGAAATTATTATGCATCATCCTTTCGAAGTTGGCATGAACGCCGAATTGGAAACGGATAATGGCGGTTGTCCATAATTATTAAATAAATAAAATTGACATGATATTTCAAACAAGACTTAAAATTTTTCGGTCACTTTCAACTAGGAGATTTCTTGCATTTCTGTTAATGATGATGTGGGCTTTTTCTTCCATGGCCTATGACAAGGTTTGGCAAGGGGGGCCATTAAGCCAATGGGACAATCCAGATAATTGGAATCCAATTGGTGTTCCAACCCAATCTCAATCTGTATTGATACCAAATGCCGCTGTAGAAGGGCCTATAATTGGACTGTTAGACACGGCATATGCCGATGCCATCCACATCGAAAACCAACAATCACTCCTGGTCAACGGAGTTTTCGTCGTAGGTCTGACGAATAATTCAGGAAGTATAACGATACTAGGCACCATGACGGTGCATGGAAAGATATTTTCAGGTGTTCTTAGTAATATTTCTATAACTGTCGATGATGGCCCCAGCAGTTTATTATATTGTTCGGGTGAACTTACAGATGTCTTTATTGCTATCAATGATAACGCAAGATTCGAAAATGAAGGCCTTGTTCAAGACGGAGTAATAAACACCGCGGGAGAGGGAGTATTTGTCAATTTTCCAACCGGAACAATTACTGATGTTGAATTAACCGGAAGTCATGGACAGGGTGGTCTCATGGTCAATGAAGGCACTATGACATCCGTACATTTGGTAAACGTGGATACATTTCTTAATACGACAAATGGCACAGTTGAAATTATCGGAGGTTTTGCTAACATGAAAAAATTTACAAACCACGGTCAAGTCGACATTGAATCCAATTGGTCATCAGACTGTGACGCGATGGTTAACGATGGACAAATTCATGCGAACGCTGGGTGGACGATAAGAGGGGCGACATATTTTAACAATAATATTGTTGGCGTTATAAATATAAATGAACCGGCGGGAAAGTTGCAATTACTAAATAATGGAAGTGATTTTCCAACCATGCAAAATAGCGGAACACTGAATTTTAACAATTCAATTTTTAATCAAATTACAGGGTGTGGTGGATGCGCCACGCATCAACTTTTTAATATGCCTTTGGGAAGCATAAACGGAATAGGTGAAATTAGCGCTGATCATATTAATTTTAATGGTATCGTCTCAATCGGATATTCAGATTCTATTGGCATATTAGAATTATCATCATATTCTTCCATACCACCAACCATAGGACCTGGTCATAAATTGCTTTTCGAAATTGCCGGTCAAGCTGGTGGTGGACAAGCACAAGGACACGATTCTTTGAAATTAACAAATCATCCCAGGGGAATTGGAGGCACATTAGAAATACGTCTTTTAAACGGATTTTATCCTGAAGAAAATGATAGCTTTCATATTATCTCCAGCATTGCTCCTATTGTTGATTCATTCGAGTCTGTAATAGCACCCGACCTAGACACCTTGGGATGGCAAGTGGTCCATACCGACAACGGCATTTATGTTAAAGTAGTCGATAACAGACCTTTGATACTTTATGTATCCGACGTACCAACCAACGGTGGGATATTCACTGCTCTGCAAACAATAAATTCAGACGCCACTATACCCAACACAGCACAGGTTATTTTTAGAGCAGGACAGGAGGTCAATTTACTTCCAAGTTTTCAGACAAATTTGGGAGCAACACTTGACATTAAAATAGAATAGTTCACTCTGAAAATAGACATTTTTGTTCGAAATCATGTAGTTAAAATGCCGCTAGCCATTCTCGACTAAACTCGGAAAACACTAGCCAAGAACTGGTATTTAAAATAATTTACCTTGCACATCTCTTACCTTAAAACTGCGACGGTGATAAGGCGTAACATCCAAGCGCATAATCGCCTCGCGATGCTGGACCGTGGGGTAACCTTTATTGGTATCCCATCCATATTCGGGAAACTGTGTATGCAATTCTTTCATCAACATATCGCGATGGTGCTTTGCTAAAATCGAAGCAGCAGCGATCGAATAATATTTTCCATCACCTTTTACGATACAGGTATGTGCAATATCCGTGTATGGATAAAATCGGTTACCGTCAACGAGAATGTGACGAGGCCGGACGTATAATTTGTTTAAGGCGAGATGCATGGCCCGAAAAGAAGCTTGCAGGATATTTATTTTATCGATGATGTGTGGCTCGACAACACCTATTCCATAGGCCAGTGCATTGTTTTTTATCCAATAAAATAATTCTTCCCGCTTTTCTGGTGGTAATTTTTTAGAGTCCTTTATATCCGGGTGAATACGTTTCCTCAGATTCAACATTACTGCCGCGGCCACAACAGGGCCTGCTAGACAACCTCGGCCGGCTTCATCACAGCCAGCTTCGAAAGTATACTTGTATTTTTTGAGGAGGGGCAAACTTTTCTCGAATATTAAGCATAAAGATAGCATCCTATGTGATTCGGCAAGTATCGTTATCAAACAAACACATCTTATTCTTCATTAATGGAAACCGAATGGCTATTCAGGTAGATCTAAATGACTCGTCCTGCATGCAACTTCTACCGTGTTATTAAGTCAAAATCTCCTATGACGTAGAAACCCTCCTAATAGTTAAAATTCTATTCAAATTTCACTTGGAAGCACACCAAACAATTCCTTGAAACTTCTCGAAAAATAAGACAAATTACTATAGCCCACTTGATAGGCAATTTCAGATACATTACCACGACGGTTTTCCAAAAGCTTCTTGGCCACGGCCAATCGTTTTTCTCTTATTATTTGGTTGGCCGACTTATTTGTAAGTGCTTTCAATTTTCTATGAAGTTGAGAACGACTAAAACCTGTTTTCCTAGCTAATATTTCAACAGAAAACGATTCATCAACCATACTCTCATCTATTATTTCTATCACTCGCTTAAAAAACTCATCATCGAGCGCCGACCAATCCGAACTTCTTGTGTCTAACGAATCAACGGATTTGAAGTGCTCCCATATTTTTTGGTTAGCGACTATGAAATTTTCTACTCTTAGGTGCAGCTCATCTTCTTTGAAAGGTTTTCTCAAATAAGCATCTGCACCGACACCCAGCCCTTCCATTTTGCTTTCCTGTCCGACCTTGGCAGTGAGCAGTATCACGGGTATGTGGCTCGTTCGCGTATCTGTTTTAATTTTTCGACAAAGCTCAAATCCATTCATCAATGGCATCATAACATCGCTTATAATTATGGTTGGAATGTGCCTCAGCGCTAACTCAAGACCTTTTTCTCCGTCATCGGCGGTTAATACGCTGTAGCGTTCCTGCAGAGACTCATTAATAAACAGTTGTAGATCTTGATTGTCTTCAACTATCAAAACGACCGGTGACTCATCTTTAGACACTAAATTTCTATTCTGTGAAGCCTGAAGGTTTTGGTATCCCGTAAACTTAGGTTTCAATTCCGCTTTGTCAAGTAGTATTTCTGGTAATTTTTCTTTCGAGATCGGCAGTTTCACTTTAAAAGTTGTTCCTTCGCCAAGTTGGCTTTCCACATGTAACGCGCCATTTAATATTGTGACCAATTCTTTTGTTAAGGCAAGACCTATACCCGACCCCACTGCTTCCGTGCCTTCAACCCGATAAAATCGTTCAAAAATACGGCTGACCTCTTCGGGCAACATTCCATCACCAGTATCTCGAATTAAAAACTCGATAAAATCACCATCCCTACTCATTGAAAAGAAAACGCTACCATTCTTATTGGAGTATTTAAACGCATTGGATAGTAAATTGCTTAATATTTTCTCCAATTTGTCTTTATCAAAATACGCGTCTTCGATCTCCGGTAAGAAACTGGTTTGATAGGCTATGTTATAATTGATCGCCATACTTTCGAAACCACCCACCAAAGACCGTACAAAGGCAACGAACCCTCCTTGCTCATATTTCAAATTTACGTGACCCGACTCCAATTTTGACAATTCAAGGAGTTGGTCGACCAAGTACTCCAATCGTGTAACATTTCGGTCTAGGGTAATCATGGATTTATTGGAAAGTTTTATTGGTTCTTCGTTGCGATCCTTGCTACTCTTGGCGCGGGACAATATGCCTGAAATTAATGTGAGCGGGGTGCGGAATTCATGACTTACATTGGCGAAGAATTTTGACTTAATATCGTCTAGGTCTTTCACTCGCTTCAATTCAATTTTGGCTTTTTCAGCATTGAGCAAATCGATTTGCGCTTTACTATATGCAACGGCCTTAAGCTGCTGACGATATGCAAGTCCAAATGAATAAGCAATGATGACTAAAAATATTCCCCAGACAAATGGGTCAAACGGCAAACTGATGATTCCATTTGTCCATAGTCCACCGATCATTGGAGCAAGGGTTGCAACCATGGCCCCAACTCCAAAATATCTGGCCAACTCGTCTTTTTTAAGCGACAAAGCTACTGCAATAAAAAAACCTACTAACGTGAAAATGCTCAATAGGAAGTAGTGTAAGCTTAAATTAAATGCAACCGCTTCGTTGGATGCCCATAGCAAATGACATAAACTAATGACCAACTCCAATAAAATGATAGAAATAAGACTAAGAATGAGGCGGTCAAGAATCGGATATTTTTCTTTAGTGTTGGCAAAGGAACGACCAAAAAACCAAAACGTAAACCAAACACAGTTAGCAGAAAAAGACCAAAAGGGTAACCTTGCTTCGGGAATATTTGCGAGAATAGTTTCGCTTAATAGACCGACATCCACTACCATGAGTAAGCTAATCATGGAGAAGAACAACCAAATCGAATACCATAGATACACCCGCTGTGTTAAATACATAAAAAGCAACGAGTGATACAAGAACATGATAAATACTACACCCAACAAAAACTTCTTGAAAAAAGTAACTCGATTAAAAAGCGGAAAATAATTTTGAAACCCAGGTTTTCTCAATAGAACATGAAGTGGAGGCTGGGAAACAAATTGTTTTCGTTCGACTCGAAAAATAATTTCCGAAATCACATTTGGCTTCAAACGTAAATTTACACGATTGACATTCCACCAAGGCTTTACATCTTTGAGTTTTTTCGCATAGTCGGCACCGGTTTTTTTATGATACAATAAGGTATCATGCTGATACACGAATACATCGATCTTACCGTGACCACGGCCCCAGCCCGAGCGGCTAAAATCATAGTCTTCGAATTGTAAAAACCAATCAGCGATCGTATCCGTTGGGTGCATCAGTAGCTTCCCCCAATATATTCTCGAGCGATCACAGATATTTTTCCATTCTTCATAGGGATGAGCACAAATACCTGAGTCTGCGCGAATTCGATCCGCCGTATATGCCGCGGCAGGGTCTTCACATAAGAGAAGATATTGATTGAGCTCATGAACCGGAAATTGACCATCCAACTCAAGAACATTCTGGCCGTTCAGTTGGTGTCCAAGACAAGGCAACAGGAATAGAACCGCTATACAACCAAAAAATCTCACTCCGAAAAAATAATATTTTTTATTCAATAATGAAAGAAAGCGTGCCGTATTCAATCAACTACGGCACACTTGCATTTTCATAATTAATGTTTCAATTAATTTAGGTCTGCTTCGTACCAACTTTTGTACATTACTGAAATGGGTATAGGTGAATTTGATCTAGTAACTGCATTATCCAGTATTTCAATATCTGCATTATGAAAGGAAGCGATTTTCCAAGCGCCATCTGATTTAACCAAGGTGGCCGACCACAAAACCTGTGGGTGCTCCGGTATCGGATCCGATTTAGGAACTACTGCAGACATGACTAAAACCACAGCAACATTATTTGTTACAAATCTGATTTTGTCTACAACCGCATAGTGCTTAGTATCTCGATACGACGTGTTGAAAAGATGCTGATGCATTTGTGCGTTTCGCTCTTTGGTTAAGTCTGAAGTATACAGACCATTCCATACAAAAAATTCGTGCTCTTCGGTAAAATGTTGTGCAAATCCCGCACCATTCGCATTTGTCCAGGCCTTTGCCATATCATCTACGATGCAACAAATAGCTTTTTCATCTTCTTTCGTCTGGCCAAAAATTAAATTCAGCGACAAGAAGCATGCGAGTAATGTAATCGTGTTTTTCATTTGAGTTTTAATTTAGATTAAATGATAACACAATATTGGACTCTCTTCAGGCAATTCCTTGATGTAGTTGGCGCAATTATTGACTCATTTGTTGCACTGCAACGTAGATGCAACGCCTACGTTATTGTCATGCAACATGCGTATCAGACTAAATTAAAAGGTGGGCGAGATCTTCAGATAAAACTGTTGGATGAAATATATTCGGCAATCTGAACAGCATTTGTTGCCGCCCCTTTTCGTAGATTATCGGATACAATCCACATATTCAATGCATTAACATGCGATTCATCTCTGCGAATTCGACCAACGAATACATCATCCATTCCTTCCGCGAACAAGGGCATAGGATAAGCATTGTTCAGCGGGTCGTCTTGTATCGTAACACCCGGAGAATTTGCCAATAATTGCATGACATCTTTCATATCAAATGGTTGATGAAAACTAACATTTACAGCTTCTGAGTGTCCGCCAAGAACAGGGACTCGGACAACAGTTGATGAAATTCTAAGTGTGTAGTCATTAAAAATCTTTCTTGTCTCGTGGACTAACTTCATTTCTTCAGTTGTGTACCCATTCACGAGAAAATCACCTCCGTGAGGCAAGCAATTCATATCGATGGGATGTGGGTAGACGCCATTTTCGGCACTACCGTTTTTACGTTCCGCCATTAGTTGTTCGACTGCCTTCACACCGGTTCCGGTAACCGATTGATACGTACTGATGACTAATCGATCAATTTTATACGCTTCATGCAATTTATTTAATGCGACGACCATCTGGATCGTAGAGCAATTGGGATTGGCAATTATTTTATCTTCAGCTGTCAGAATGCCTGCATTAATTTCAGGAACGATTAAGGGTACTTTTTCATCCATGCGCCAAGCGGATGAATTATCAATTACTGTTGAGCCCATGGCGGCAAATTGTGGCGCCATCTCTCGAGACAGTCGGCCTCCTGCCGAAAATATAACAATATCCGGACTGGCTGACAGTGCATCTTCCACCGAAACAACAGTGATGTTTTCATTATTAAATTCCAATGTCTTTCCCACGCTACGCGGTGAGGCTGCAAGTATCAATTCCGACATTTCAAGCTTTTGTTCGGCTAATACCTGAAGCATTACATTTCCTACCATTCCGGTGGCGCCAACTACTGCTATTTTCATACAAATATTTTTCCCAAGTTATCTATAACCATCACTTCGTTGTCAAATTTAAATTATCAATTGTAATAATTCATCATAAGTTGAAATCGTCTCTTTATGTGCCTTACGATCGTTCTCTGGGTATTCAAACTTATAGGATGGGAGAGCCTGATGTACTGCTTTTTCAAACTTCCGTGCATTTGCCGTTCCAAGCACTACAAAAGAGTTTTTAGGTGCGAGTTGCTGCGCCGCCTTAATACCAACGGCAGCATGTGGATCCAACAAATAACCCCAGCGCTCATGGGTATCCTTAATCGTTTGGGTAGTCTCCACGTCGGAAATACTGACACTATTTATAGCATGCCTCATCTGATCAATGTCATCGTTGTACAACTCAAGCAGACGTTCAAAGTTGCTTGGTTTACCCACATCCATAGCATTTGAAAGTGTTCGCACGGATTTACGGGGTCTATAATGTCCCGTAGCTAAATATTCAGGAAATGTTTTATTGACATTGGTGGCAGCAATAAAACGTTTGAATTTCAATCCGCTGTGATGCGCATAGAGACCCGATGTAATATTTCCAAAATTTCCACTTGGAACACAAACAATCGTTTCATTTCTTTGTAAAATTAATTGTTGTGCTAAAAAATAATAATACAAAGTTTGGGGCAATAACCTACCTATGTTGATTGAGTTTGCGCTGCTTAAATTTTTATGGGATGTAATTGATTTATCCTGAAAGGCTCGCTTTACCATATCCTGGCAATCATCGAAAGTACCTTCAACCTCTACCGCTTGAATATTTCCACCTAGTGTTGTCATTTGCGACTCTTGATAGGCACTAACCCCATTTTTAGGAAATAAAACGATTACATTGATTCCTTCAACATTCCAAAATCCATGTGCTACAGCACTGCCTGTGTCGCCAGAAGTTGCAACAAGTATTGTCAATTTTTTATCGTCAATAAAATGGCTCATGGCTCTCGCCATAAAACGTGCTCCGACATCTTTGAATGCCTCAGTTGGTCCGTGAAATAACTCCAGAATAGAAACTGTTGGGGAAATTTGTTCTAACGGAATCTTAAAATTAATGGCGTCCTTTACTATTTGGCTGAGTGTTTGCTTTGACCAATTTTCGCTCGTATAAGCATGCAAAACTTCCGTAGCTAACGTACAGCGGTCTTCATTTAAAAGATCTTCAATTTCGGAATCAGTCCATTCGGGTATGTAGGCGGGACAATACAAACCTCCTCCTGGAGCAAGACCTTCCATTAAGGCCTCTTTAAAATTTACAACATGATTTTTATCCCGTGAATTATAAAACTGCATACTACTTTTATTGCAAAATGTGAACCCCCGTTTCATTAATGGGACCTAGCGAATTAATAATTTTCATATTAGCTCGACTATAGAGCGCTTTCAACTCATTTATAATTTTCAAGCCTTTTTCATCATTCTCTATAAAATAAAACATAGCGGGTCCGCTACCGGCTATTCCAAAGCAAATAGCACCTCCATCTATTGCAATTGTTTTGGCTTTATTAAAATGTGGAATAAATTTTGATCTATATCGTTCGACAAGTACATCTTGCATACTTCGTTTCATAGCAGTAAAATCATTTGTATATAAGGATGAAATAAATCCTGCAAAATTAGCCCCATGTTTAACGGCAGTTTCCATGCTCACTTTTTCCGGAAGTATACTTCTTGCCTCTTTTGTCAAGATTGAGACATTAGGTAAAGCGCAGCCAACAAATAATTTTGGAGTGGGCAGTGATATAAAGTCATATTGCTCAGCCGACCGAATCAAAACAAGTCCACCGAGCGCACAGGCCGCAACATTGTCAGCTATTTCCTTGCCGCTGACAGCTTCTTCGCTTTTCATCGCAAAAGGAATTATCTCTTGTTTTGAAAGAGGATAACCAAGCTGCGCATTGTAAGCCCACAAACCCGCAGTTGCGCTGGCCGCACTCGACCCCAATCCACTACCTGCTTGATAGCCTTTTTTAATAGCTATGTCAAACCCGCCAGGTCCATTAACCGCTTCGCGCATCGTTTCCAATGCGATAGTACAAACATTTTTTAGTGGATCTTTCGGAATGCGCCCTCCATTTTCAATCGAAATAATTCGAAAAGAATTCAAATCATTTGGAATAAGTGTTACATCGTCATACAACCCTTCTATGGCTAATGCTAAGCTATCAAATCCAACTATTACATTAGCGACTGTGGCTGGAGCTCGTGCGGTTATTTTCATTATTTCCAGGAATTGATGCGTAAAATATCAGTAAGCACACCTGATGCTGTATTTTCCGGACCAGCTCCGGCTCCTCGAATAATGAAAGGATTTTTATATCGATTCGAATAAATTGCCAAAATATTGTCCGTGCCTTCGAGTGTATAAAAAACGTGCGTTTGATTGACTGCCTGCAAGCCAACCTGGAGTTTTCCATTAGAGTATTCAGCTATGTACTTTAATTTACAATTTTCTTTTTTTGCATTTTCATATTTCGCTTTAAAATACGACTCATTATTAGTCAACGTGCTAAGAAAAGACTCTTTCCCTTCTGCCTGCTGACATTCTTCCGGCAAATCATTTGATTTCACCACATCTTCCAATTCAACTTCCAGGCCTATGGCCCGACCTAAAATTACCATCTTACGCATTACATCTAGCCCACTTAAATCATCCTGTGGATTGGGCTCCGTATACCCTAGTTTTCCAGCCTCTTTCACTACTTCCACAAATGGAGTTAGACCATCGTATTGATCAAAAATATAGCTTAGACTACCAGATAATATTGCCTGAAATTTGTGCACGGTATCACCCGTGTCTACCAGGTTAGATAGCGCCTGGATCATCGGCAAGGCTGCTCCGACATTGGTTTCAAAATAAAATTTTGATTTATTTACGGCCATTGTCTGTAGTAATTCGGAATAATGTTCAAATGGGCCGCTGGCCATTCGTTTATTACATGTAACGACATGAATTCCTCTCGCTAAAGCTTCATTATATATGGTAGTTGTAGCATCAGACGCTGTGTTATCTACTAGTATTCTATTGGGACTATGGATCGAAACGGCAAATTCTAAAAATTTATTTAGATCCGAATTTGTTTTGGTCCTTCCTAATCTTTCAAGTGCATTTTCTGGCTCTATCCCTGTACCATCCAGAACCATTTTTCGGCTATTCGAAAGGCCACAAATAGTAAGCTCCACACCATATTTGGATGCAATAGCGTCTTTTGATTTATCCAATAGATTTAAAAATGCTGTCCCAACATTTCCTGCACCTAGGACAAAAAGATTGATTTGCGCCAATCGTTTTTCGATAAATTTTTCATGTAATTTTTTTATTGCGCGCATTTCGTCCTTTGAATCTATTATTATTGAGATATTGCTCTCAGAAGATCCCTGCGCAATGGCACGAATATTAATATTGTAATTGCCTAATTGAGAAAAAATTTGTCCACTGACACCACTTCGAAATTTCATACCATCACCAACAAGGGCAACTATAGACAGATTTTCTTCAAGTTGAATTGGATCGATTCGCTTCAAAGCAATCTCCTCTTCAAATGCAAGCTGCAAAGCGTGTTCAGCATTGTGCACATCGCCCTTATCTACAGCTATGCATATCCCACGTTCAGAACATGATTGCGCAATCATAATGACATTAATATCGTGCTGATGCAGGGCATTAAAAACACGGCTCGAATATCCGGTTACCCCGATCATTCCAATGCCACTAAGATTTACCATGGCGACGTCATCAATACTTGATATACCCGTAACAATTTCAGGGTTTTCACTGGGAAACATGTCAATTCGTGTACCCGGATGCGTTGGATCAAAGGTATTTTTTAAAAGAAGTGCTATATTTTTTTCATAGGCCGGTTGAATTGCCGGCGGATATAAAACTTTAGCGCCGAAGTGCGACAATTCAAATGCCTCATTATATGACAAGTGATCAATATTTTTTGCCTGAATAACCGCTCGAGGATTAGCCGACAGCATACCACTCACATCGCTGTAAATATGTAATTCTTGTACATCCAAAGCCGCTGCTATCAATGAGGCTGTGTAATCAGATCCTCCTCGACCAAGGGTAGACGTTACCTTATTTTTTGTAGCTCCAATAAAACCTGGAATAACAGCGACGGAGTTAATGTTGGAAAAAATACTTTTTAATTCAAGAGTCGTTTGGGCTCGATCTACGGTAGCCTTCATTAATTTATCATCTGTCAAAATAAATTTCCGTGCATCGATTCGTTGGCAAGTTGGAATCACTTCCTTAATAGCTTCAGTGACAATAAAACTCGAGACCAACTCACCAAAACTCAACATACGGGCCAATGAACGGTCTGACAATTCTTGCAACATATGGATACCTCTACATATGATATCCACCTCTGCAATCCGCCCTTCTAAATAGTCACTAGCTCGGAGGTTGGCCTCAGGAGTCAGTAAATCGTTAATAACACGTTGATGTCGGTCACGTAATTCATTTACAAGTGGCGCATGTTCTCCAGTCAATGCTTTTTGTGCGATATTTTTGAGACCGTCTGTAATGCCCCCAAGCGCCGACACAATGACTGCACATGGTTGTTCATAGCCTCTCACAATATCGACTACACACCGAATTTGACTAGGTCCGGCTACACTACTTCCACCAAATTTTAAAACGTTTTTCATCGCTTGAATTTCGGATCGCGAAAGTACAGCTTTTTGCGCCTATTGGTTGACAATTCGGAACTCAACTCGCCTATTGAGGGCACGCCCCTCCTCGGTTTCATTGCTTGAAATCGCTTGACTTTCCCCCTCCCCTTTGTACGACAATCGGCTCGTTTCAATTCCTTGATCCAATAGATAGCGATATACGGTGCGCGCACGACGTTTTGAAAGTCTTTGATTGTAAAATGATGACCCATCGGAATCCGTATGACCTACAAGTTCGATAATGAGGTTTGGATGTTCGTGTAACAATTCAAGTAAATGAGCTAATGTCAAATACGATTTTGACAAAAGGGTCGATTCATCAAAATCGAAATACACATTTTCAAGAATCACACGGTCATTAATTTCATACGTACGCTCCAAAAACACATTCGTTGTATCAACATATTCAATTATTGGCGGGATTTTCTTCAACTGAATATCGTCAAAATAATAGTACGCGTATTTTAACTTTGTATAGATAGGATCTTTCTTAACACGTGTCTCTTCATCCTTGTAAAAGTTCCCAATTATTAAATATTTCTCTCTTGCTTTGGCTTGAAAAAGTAATTTTGCCTTGGCCCATTTATTCGGAGCCGTGTTTACTATTTTTTTAATATTTATTTGAGGTATTAAATCTAGTTTTTGATCAAAAGGCGATTGAATTGAATCATAAGAAAAAGCCGCACCTATATTATTTATTCTCAATCCTTTTGGAAGTGGACTCGTCCAAAAACTCAATTCATATTGTTGACCTGGAACAAGTGGCTCGGTCATTTGCACTTGCAGGTACTCCCGGCAATGAGGTTTTCCATTTTTGCAACCAAAAAGTGTTATACCAGCAAACCCACTGCCTTGTATCGGCGTAATAAAACCAAATCCCTGTTTTTTCCAAAATGAAGGCACATCTATTCCTCGTCCGTATGCATCTGGAGAGGCTTGTGTAGGCGATGTCCAATGATAAAATATGCCATTAAAATCCTGTCCAGATGTATTCCACTTGAAAGGTTTATGAAGGAAGTCTTCAAAGTTACCATTGGGAACGAGCTCTTGGGCGAGTATTGGTAAAGAGAAAGCAAATAAATAAAAAAGGAAATGAAAAAAGAACCGATATGGTTTCACATTGCGCATTGATGGATCTAAGATAGGTTGTGTAGATGATTTCTAGTTCGAAACACTTATAGGTTAGGTAATAACCCAATTCTAAAACCTATAAATAGGCATATAGAATGATCTTTGAAGCTAATAACTTCTATTGCGTTTTCAATCAAGGTAATAATCGTTAAAAAGTCTTTCTTACTGAAGCAAATTATGGCTATTTCATACAGAAGATGAGACGTCACATTCTCGCGTATTGCCCAATGCCAAATCACTTTCACATTTTACTGAAAACAAAAGAGTCGACTGCAGGTCGCTATCCAAGAATGCCATAGAGTCGGTTGCTACAAAAGCAATGATATGCAAGCATTTAGATATTGCATACAATGACATTGAGCTACCTTCTCGCCTATTAAACTTAAGTTTTGGCATGAGAAAGATATTAAGTTCATACACTAGAGCTATAAATGCTCAGGAAAGTCGCACGGGTTCTTTGTTTAGAAAACGAACGAAGGCGGAAGATGGCAAGGACAAAATGATTTTTGAGCTGGGAGGCATTAAGGAGGTTATGCGCCTACCTCTTCACGTCTACCGTCAAACAGAGACCTTGTAAACCACCTGATGGTTCGGGATCTTGATTTGCGACTTGCTTGGAAAAATATTCTGAACCGAAGGGTGACTGTCAAAATCTTTTCCCTTCCATTGACTACTTTTGCCCCTCAAAATTAAAACTCCTTTTCATGGATCTTTCCTTTCTAAGTAAATTAAATCTTGAACAAAAGAATCCTGGCACCTCTACCGGACTAAAGAGCAAATCTTCCGAACAGTGGATCGACTCCTTTTCACCGGTAGACGGAAAGTTGATCGGTTCGGTCAGTGTAACCACGCGGGAACAGTATGATGATGTTGTTTCCCAGGCGGAAAAAGCTTTTGAACACTGGCGTACTATTCCTGCACCCCAACGAGGTGAAATTGTCAGGCAATATGGCAATACCTTACGAGAAAATAAAGACGCGCTTGGGCGATTGGTTTCTTATGAAATGGGCAAGAGCTTGCAAGAAGGATGGGGAGAAGTTCAGGAAATGATTGATATATGTGATTTCGCTGTTGGACTTTCCAGACAGCTATACGGATTGACGATGCATTCTGAGCGACCCGGACATCGTATGTATGAACAATGGCACCCACTAGGAATTGTTGGAATTATTTCTGCATTCAATTTTCCCGTAGCCGTATGGTCCTGGAACTCCATGATTGCTCTGGTTTGTGGTGATGTAAATGTTTGGAAACCGAGTGAGAAAGCACCATTGTGTGGTGTGGCGTGCCAAAATTTATTTCACGAAGTTATTCGTGCCAACAATTTACCAGAGGGGCTGTCGTGCATTATTAACGGTGACCGAGCCATAGGAGAATATATGACAAGTGATACGCGGATACCATTAATTTCTGCCACTGGCAGCACACGAATGGGTAAACAGGTTGGAGCTCTTGTTGCTCAGCGACTCGGCCGATCCTTACTTGAATTGGGTGGAAACAATGCCATCATAGTGACGCCTTCAGCAGATTTAGATGTTGTCCTGGCCGGTGCATTATTCGGAGCCGTCGGTACATGCGGTCAACGCTGTACATCAACACGGAGGCTAATCATTCACGATTCCATATTCGAAGAAGTCAAAGCAAAACTCACCTCCGCATATGGACAGATTCGCATCGGCAATCCACTTGATGAAAACAACCATGTTGGCCCCCTCATTGATAAGGATGCGGTGGACATGTATCTACATGCGTTGGAGAGAGTTCATGAAGAAGGGGGTACCGTACTTGTCGAAGGTGGAGTTTTATCAGGTGATGAGTATGCCAGTGGATGTTATGTCCGTCCGGCCATTGCCGAGGTCAATAATGACATGTCGATTGTTCAACATGAAACATTTGCACCGATCTTGTATCTCATGAAGTACAGCAACATTGACGAGGCCATTAATATGCAAAACAATGTACCGCAGGGATTGTCATCCGCTATAATGACTTCAGACTTACGAGAAGCAGAGCAATTTTTATCACCCTGGGGGTCAGATTGTGGAATCGCTAACGTCAACATAGGTACAAGTGGTGCTGAGATTGGAGGTGCATTTGGTGGAGAAAAAGAGACAGGAGGTGGGCGTGAGTCTGGCTCAGATGCATGGAAAGCCTACATGCGACGCCAAACAAATACGATAAACTATAGTAAAGAGATTCCTTTAGCTCAAGGTATTAAATTCGAGCTTTAGCCAAAAGTAATCATAGGCTATCGATTGATCTAGTCCGACATAGTGTCGCAGAGGTTGCACTACAGTAGTCATAGGATAGTCGTATACATTAAAAGTAATCGCTATTTATTATTTTGAGCCTAAATTGGTTTTCATTCGATGAAATGAATCTCTCCCATTTCTCAAACAAGCGCTTACTTTTTCTTTGGACACTTGGCCTGGGGCTCACATATTTAGCTACCTCTCTTTACTTCCAAGTTGACTACCCTGCTAATAATGACGACGTTGTTATTGAAATCGAACAATTTAACGACTACCTCCAAGGCGATATAACGGCAGTGAAGTATTTTTTTGGGCGAAAGAACCACCCAAACATTATCCACCGTATTCATGTATTCATCGTATATCACGTATATGGACATGTTAGTTTTTCAGGGATACGAGTATTGGCAAATATCATATACACATTATTCATTTTCTATTTCATTTATTATTTTCGAAACAATACGTTTGCTTTCGCTTTACCTCTTTTATTTTTCACACCGACGGCAGCCATGATATACTGGGGCTCCGTTGTCACATCATACCCATACCCTTATTTACTATTGTTCTTAATTTTGATTTTGCTGCCCGGTATAAAGAATATTGCCAAAATATTCCTTCTGGCAATGGCTTTTCCCCTACTGGCCTTTTCGTTCAGCAATGGCTCCATAGCACTCTTACTTATATTTCTCTTTCTGACGTATCTAGTAGTATTCAATAAAATATCAAAAAAAACAGCCTTTTTTTTCATGGCATTGACAATGGTATGCTTGTACCTGTCAGTCAGTGGACCAACAAGTGGGCTAAATCATCCCATGGAAGTCAGTTGGCGAGCGTTACTTTTTCCATTTGCATTTTGCGGCAGCCTTGCAAAGTACGCTTATGAGCGAGGTCAATTTCAGTGCATCCTTTTATTCATTATTCTTGGTTTATTGGCTGGTTATGCGATAATAAAAAAAAGAAAATCCACAGATAATGTAGTTTTACTATTATGCATTCTCACTGTCTTTTTAAGCGGAGTCGGGGCAGGATTAGCGCGATGCCAAAGTCCCACATTTTGTACACCAACCGCTGCTCGATACGAAATCATGGGTGTATTCGCGATCGTTTTTTGTCTTCTGGCAATCGATAAATACGCCAGACGAACTCAAACTGTGATCATGGTAATACTATTTTCATTATGTACTGTGAAATACGTAAAAAATATTAATAAATTGCAATCCATCCAATATATAAATGAATATCGTAAAGCGCAAGCCCACTTCACCGGTAAGATAATGACAAGTGGCATTCGACAACAAATCAGGAACAACAGTAAACGAATCATGCAGTTGGGCATCGAAAAAAATTTAGTTAAATTAGGGCCTTATAAATCATCACTTATTGATTATTCAGAAGCCCGTATATGCGGAAGTTTGAAAAAAGTTCAATTTAATTCTATAGCTTTTGGTAAAAAAGACAACCTTTCATTTTTGCGAGGAACGCTGAAAAACCAACGTAAGAAAAATTATTATATTAAATATCAGGATACATGTATACCGGTCGTTTTGAAGTTCAATCCATCTCAAACTGAAGGAAGGCACTTTTATGCTTTTTTACCACCTCTTGACAAAAAGGACGTACTTTTATTAAATTAATGTACAGCGATCGAAGTCGATCTCGATTTAGAATTAGACCGAATTTAATAATATGAAAATACGCGATGCAGTACTAATATTTATGAAACATTTTAGTTTAAACAGGAAAATGCATCTTACAGATAATATCTAAATTAAATTATCTCAAGGCCCACATATTTCCCAAATTATTTCCATAGTGGCACCTAAATCCACCTTAAATCCAGGATCCAACGTTACGTCTTGATTGTATTTAACAATTGCATCACGATCATTGGTAATATCGCCCAACATCGCTGCAGACTTAAGGATGTATACACCTTCAGGAATGAGCGGTGCTTGAATGGAATAGAAACCTGGGCAATCCGTTCGAACGATTTGACCCCTGATTTCGCCTGTTGGATGAGCACTTGAGTGAATATTTACATACAAGCCATCAAAAGTCAATAAATCATTTAATTCGTTTTCGGTCAGCGAACCAGATCCAAAGAAGCCTATTGAATCGGTCCCATAATCCGTAATGGTTAACGGAAATACCACACCACCATTCATGCCTGCCGGAGCACGATGAACATGAGCAACTGTAACATTTCCTATCAGTTCACTAAATTTTCCCGATGCGGTTAAGATATTCGTTGTTGTGTCTAAAGTTGCTATTCCATATCCTATCGCTCCGGATGGTGTACCTGACTGTGCCCCATTTAAATTTATTGTAAAAATAAAATGCTCTTGGGGCTCAGAAGACAGTTTGTAAATTATTCCAGAATTACGCTCACCAACATATAACCCCCCTTGTGCGTCTTCGCCAAAAGTTGTAAGTCGCAATGACGATGGCCCAAACAATGTATCGTTTTGTAATGTTTGTGGGTCTAGTGCGGCGATAAATCCCTCGCAATAGTCAGCATAAAAATATTTTCCATAAAAAGCGGGCATATCAAAACCGCGATATAGCTTGCCACCAGTAATAGAACCCGAACAGCCTCCGCCAACATGTGGATACTCGTGTATCGGATCAATTGTAATTACTCCTTCGCAAGAGTCCAAATTAAAATCGTTGCTTCCTTCATAGCATCGCCATCCAAAATTTGGGTCCGGCAATCCGACGTCAATTTCATCAATTTCTTCCCAATTGTTTTGTCCTACATCACCTACATACAATGCCTGATTTATTTGATCAAAATCAATTCGCCAGGGATTGCGTAATCCATATGCCCAAATTTCCTCGCGGACATTTGGCTGCCCGACAAAAGGATTTGTATTAGGGATGGAATAAGGATTTCCATTATCGACGTCTATGCGAAGTATTTTACCCAGAAGTGAATTTAAGTTCTGTGCCAAATTCATTGGGTCTCCGCCACTACCACCATCTCCCGAGGCAATCAAGAGATAACCATTATCATCAAAATCCAAATCTCCTCCATTGTGATTTGTAAACGGCTGTGCGTATGATAATAGAATAACCTCAGAAGTGGAGTCAGCTGACGTGTTGGAATTAACCGTAAATCGTGAAATTCTTGTGGCACCACCAGGCCCTGTATAATTGCAATAAATGTATGACGAATCTGGATATTGAGGATGAAATACCAAGCCGAGAAGACCTCTTTCGGAAGCACTTGAATTCACGCGATCCGTAATATTTAAAAAATGACCAGGCAATGTATTACCGCTTTCATCGAGCACAAAAATTCGTCCTGCTCGTTCGACAATATATAATTCGTCACCTCCCGCATGCGCAATATCTACTGGTTGAATAAAACCTGAAGCAAACTGATCAATATTCAACGTTTGTCCGGAGCTACCATAGATAAATAAACCTGGTAATAGAATTAATAAAAACCTCATGAAGTAGTTGTTTTAGTAATACCGTATTAAGATATTGTAATTCCATCAAAAGCAAACGACGAATTATACGTAAGAAGAATTTTGCTACGTCGTGGTAAAAAGTCAGCTATCGCCAAAATCAGCTTAGCACTACCAGTAATCAATATAAACGAGCTGAGATTAGTAAGGTAAAAAACATGCATCCGATCACGAAATCTTTATAGAGGTCGGTAGCGGATTTGAACCGCTGTACGAGCTTTTGCAGAGCCCTGCCTAACCACTCGGCCAACCGACCACGTTTGCGGAATAAAACGTGTCGGATGCATGCGCTTGTTGAGCAGCCTTCTAACCTAAGTTAGAAGACCCTCATTTCTGAGAGCGGCCCAAAGATAGCATATTTCTATTTTTGCAAAATGAAGATTCTCAAGATTCCGTTTTCTTCGTTGACTTGCATACTCCTCCTTCTTGCATGCTCGCCAGATTCTCAATCAACATCGAACACCAAACCAAAAGAAGAAACGTATCAAGTAACTCGACCACCAGCAGGTGACAACCCATATCAGGTGGCATTTCTCATCATGGATGGCGTATATAATACCGAATTAACAGCTCCTTTTGACATTTTTCATCACACTGTTTTTAGGGATGGCATTCGACCTATGCGCGTTTTTACGGTGGCAAAACAGCGTAATCCAATTATCACATTTGAAGGTTTAAGAATTGTACCTGATTATTGCTATCTGCAAGACAGCTTACCTCCTATTGATATTTTAGTTGTTCCAAGCGCAGAAGGGCATCTCGATGTAGATTTGAAAGATGAGGCCATGCTCTCCTTTGTTCGAAAGGCGGCCCAACGAGCGCAGTTCGTAACTTCCCATTGCGATGGGGCATTTGTTCTGGCCAAGGCAGGATTGTTAGATGGACATGCTTCTACCACGTTCCCATCGGATATCGTAACCTACAAGAAAATGTTTCCACAATTAGAAGTGGTCAGCGACGTACTTTTCGTTCATGACGACAAATTTATCACGTCAGCCGGTGGTGCCAAATCATTCGAAGCTTCTCTCTATTTATGCGAGCTGTTGTATGGAAAGGAAGTCGCCCTTAAACTTGCGAAAGGACTAGTGATCAATTGGAACCTCGCTGATGTTCCACATGCGGTGGTCGGCGTCCGAATGTAACCTTCCCCCTCTCCGTGGCTTTCGACTTCGTGAGCAGCCCACGAAGTCGAAAGCCACGAATTCTCATTCGGCAACAGCACATCCTCATCTACCACACCAATCGGTATTTGACCCATTTACCTTGCAGTCATAATTGTTCACCTAAAAACACAAACATCATGAAAGGTATTATTGGGCAACTGATCATCTGCGTACTATTTGTCAGCACACTTTTTGGCAACCCTAGTGACACTTTAACCGATAACAACACATTCGGATATGAACGACATACAGGTACCACTTTAATCGTACACGCCATCAATGGATTGAAATTGCGGCTCGAACCTTCATTCAAAGCACAAACTATTACTGTTTTAGATTATGGAGAGGCCTTAACACTCTTGGGTGACACTCCGGAGGGTGAGCCCTTCAACATTGGGTATGCCACCGGGAAGTGGGTACATGTGGATGTAAATGGAATTGACGGGTATGTTTTTGACGGATTTACATCCACATTACCAATCCCCGAGGTGATTCCCCACACAACCTATTTAACTACCGTTCTCGAACGTTATGCGCATGGCAATTTTAAATTGCTAACGACGGATACGATTGCACGAAGTAGCGAAATGGACGAACGATTTCATGTTAAATATAAATTCACTTTTGAAGATAATATTCGAATGAATTACAATGCCTATTGGCAGTCGGAATCCATACGGCTCGATATTCCAAACATTCGAATCATGGATGCCTATCACCTGGTCAAGGCCCTGCTGACCGTCAGTGACCTAAAACACTTGTACGGACAAGAGTTGGTTTTTAAAATCAATGATTACGGCCATATTTATGAAATATCCGATAGGTTTAAAGAGGACATAATAATTCGTGATCGTGGTGAATTTATTTCAATTGAATTTAAGACATATGTAGGCTGCTAAAGACTTAACCTGTTGCGGCGGAAATAGCCAACTATACAAACAAAAATTAGAAATACGCCTCGTAAAAGTATGAGGCCTACAGTGAGAGGGACTGTTGATCAGCACGCCGAACTATTTCGGCGTGCTATTTTTACTTTTATCCTACTAAAATTTCTCCAGGTATTTCAACATTTTCTCATCTTCTAATTGCTCAGGAATATCCTGATCCAATATTTGACTTTGATATCGGTTCTGAATATCGAATTTTTCTGACAATCCCTGTATAATTTCGTCCCGAATAAATAAAGACCGTTGAAATTTATTTTTAGCTCGTCGTTTGTTAGCACGATATGAAAAATTATCAATAGGACCGTCGAGTACATAGTACAGGTTAAAAAATCCTGAATGTCGGGCCCTGGTCAGGTGCAGTCCCCTGTTATGTCGCTTAATCTTTTTTGCTAAAACCTGACCTGCGTTTAAGCGAATTGCATAGTTGATATTATTATCGAGAGTTTGATGACCTGCTATAGTCAAGTTTGCTGCGTTACTTTGGATAAACATTTCTGGTAAGAAAAATCTACCGTTTTGAACTTTAAAAACATTGTTAAGTGAAGAAAACTTAATTCGTGCAAGATCTTCAACATGGATATATGAGGCAAATTGCTGGAAGAGCGGAACATTATGAAGTTCTCCCTTTTGAATACGAATTCCTCCTATTAAATCAAGGCTTTTTTGCTGCCAAGGTCGGCCAGGTATATATCGAAATGTCATTGCACACTGTAAATCTCCATGTCCCACTATTTGTGAGGAAACTATCTGAGACTGGCCAAAGTTCTCCCACTCTTCAAACAACAGACGTATATCTGTCCCATGTGTTTCAACATCCACATCAGTGTTACCGTCTCGAAAATCGTGTTTCATATTTCCCGAAACAGACCCGCTGCAATAATCAAAATTCGAATTTAAAAGGAGATTGTTTCCAGTCAAATTTATACGTGAATCAACATTGTGTAAGTTGATTGCATTATAGATGACGTGATCAACCTTCGTTTTGATTACTAAATTAAATTCATCAGTAAATTTATCGTTAACCGTTTTGGTCTGGGCCGCTTGCCGACTGATTTCGGTAATAAAATGATCAAGATGAAATTTTGCTGATTTTATATCTAATGCATATTCCTTTTTCATTAAATCGAATGACCCGGCCACATCATGCTCCTCGCCAAGCATACGTATTATACTTGGAAACATTTTTATCGATTGTGTATTGACTTCTAGCAGGCCTTTTTCAAAATTGAACCCAAGTCCCGTAAGCATACCACCGACATCAAAAAGCCTCAGCTTTCCTTTATAATCCAATTGACCATTTCGATAACGAAGTCCTAAGCTATCGATTTGTACCAAGCCCTGGGTTTTAACGATCATATCGGGTATAATTTCGGGGTTGATATCTGCAAGATTGAAAATGCCTTTTAGGCTCGAACGAAAATTTATATCATCGAAATTTTTAAGCTCGACCATTAATCCGATGTCTTTATTTTGATATTCTCCTTTTGCCTTTTCGCAAATCAGCCGTCCAGCTTCGTTCGCCCCATAATTAAACAGTATGTCGGAGGTTACATTCTTAATCGGAAAAATCAATGCATCATGCGAAAAGGCAACATCTTGTACTTTTCCTTTTAATTGGATATGTGGGATATTACCATCGGCTAATCCGCCTTTTATTTCACCTAGCAATCTATAACTCCCTGATATTTTATAGGTCTCCAGCGCTGTTAACCAATTGAATGGAAGGAGAGTTGGCAACGCCTCAATGCGGCCAATGATTTCATTAAATGTTAAATTAATTTCCGATGATGAAGCATCCGGTTTATCTAACTTTCCGACAAATGAAAAATAGGTGTCTGCAAGCTGAAATTTACTCGCGCGAATGGTGATCATATCACTTTTACCGGATGAAGTCAAGTGCCCATCAATTGGAATTTCAGAAAAGTAATTTTGCCCGCTCAACGACATTGACTTTCCAATTGCAGTTACATCCATTTCGGCAATAAATTCATCGGCCAGAAGCTTAAAGGCGATTTGGGCATCTATATTAATTAAATGGATAAAATGTTTTTCTTTCCTATCCTGAAATATAAAATCAACATCTTCAAGAGTTAAGTTCTCAAAATCCAACTCAACATTTCTCGATCGTTTATCCGATTGTGAAGTGAATTGAAAATTCGAATTCCCTTTTTCATCTTTTTGAAAATTAATTCGCCCGTGCCGTATGACAATGTTATTTCCATCAAATTCTCCGGATAATGCCTTCCAGAAAGTAAAAGAGCATAAAGCCTCTTGAGCCGTCAGAATAGGCTGATGATTTTTCGTAGCTAGTTCAATGTCCGCAATGCCCACGGAGATGTTAGGGAAGGCGGAATACGGGTCCACTTTTATATTTCGCATGTCGACAACAACCCCAGCCTCTTTCAATCGGGATTTAACTTCATGTACAAGGGCATCTTGGTTGAGATAAACAAAAAGCGTAGCCGCTCCAAGTAAGAAGAGAAATGATATGCAAAGCGAGATAATGACTTTTTTGATCAACTCAAATAATTCTTGTTTCGGTTTATAAATGACAAATGCTTCGGTTACACTCGTGCAGAGATCGTGCCAGTACATTCGCCCCGGTTTCAAAAAACTCCCAATACCGGATTGTGGTATCCTTTAACAGGAAAGTTTTATACGAAATTTAGATTCAGCTAATCTTGAGCAAAGGAAAATAGTATGAAAAGCTGAATTTACTCCTCCGTATGAAATATTGAAACCAAAGGTGAATCCTCAGTGCAATTGGAGAAGGTAGCCTACGCATTGTGAAGAGCTTAAAAAACAGAGTGCGTTGATTCCATCCCGACTCTCGTCCACGATTGATCGAAATCCTCTCTTCCTACAGTGATCATTCGCTGAAGCAAGTAAGCCAATTCCATATCGGCTTTATATTTCAGTTCAGTCGGCAGGCTTGCATAGTTTAGTATATGGTGTATATTTGCGTCCCGTTTTTAAGCGGAATTTGATCGGTTGAGGGCGATTAGCTCAGTTGGTTCAGAGCGCCTGGTTTACACCCAGGAGGCCGGGAGTTCGAGTCTCTCATCGCCCACCAACGCTTATAGCATAGCGAATTACCCATAGCTCTTACGATTATTCGTCTCTATTAGGCGATAGAAAAAGGTAAGCCGTATAAATCTGCAAAGTCTCATACAGCAATATGCAGAATCGGAAACTGCCCGGCAACTAATTCCTGCGAAAGGCGATCCGAAACGGATGCTCCTACCCGACACCAAAGGTTCAGTGACCCAATTCTATCTTACCGCCGCAGCCCAAATAGGACTCAGGCACATCCTTTACATCGCTCCAGATAAAGAATCTGCAGCATACATTTACAATGACCTGGTTAATCTTGCAGATCATGATCGTGTATTTTTTTTGCCTGACTCATTCAAACGCCCAGGTAACTACACTCGATTTCAATCCTCCAATGCGTTAGCGAGAACGGAGGTTCTGAATCAAATTACGCTTCTCAAACAACCCTATGTTGTAGTTAGTTATCCCGAGGGTCTAATGGAAAAGTCGGTTGATAGCACCTTGCTGGCCAAACACCGAATTCAAATGAAAAAAGGTGACATCGTGGATATCGATACAATCATTGATGTCCTTTTGGAATATGGCTTTGATCGTACAGATTTTGTATTCGAACCGGGGCAGTTTTCCATTCGAGGTGGTATTGTTGATATATTCTCATTTGGAAGTGAATGGCCATATCGCATCGAATTATTCGACGAAGAAGTGGAAAGTATTAGGCTGTTTCACCCAACAGATCAACGCTCGTTAAAAAATATTGAACAGCTTGGTATCGTACCCGACGTCAATAAAAATTTTATGACGTCGGAAAAATCCAATGTACTTCGATCTATACCCAAAGAAGCACTATTGGTATTTTCAGATTTCAACTTTACACTCGACCGATGGAACCAGGCATTTGAATCTATGCAAGCGGCAAGTAAAGAATTGAAACTTATTGAGCCAGAAAATGACGCCGTAAAAGCTATACTAGACAAGGATGCCATACAATCGTCTAGCGAATTCGTAGCGGATATCGAATCGTTTTCGTTACTTTTTTTGAAGGACCCTCACGTATCGATCAGCTGGACTAAAAACATACAAAGCTCATCGAAACCGCAACCCGAATTCAATAAAAATTTCAATTTACTAATTGATGATTTAAAGGAATTAATAGATAATGGGTACACCGTATATCTTTTTGCTGAAAACCCAAAACAAATACAGCGATTTTACGCCATATTTGAAGATCTTGAAGTGCCTGCACATTTTATAGCCGTTAATAAATCATTGTCCAGAGGATTTATCGATGATGATCAAAAAGTCGCTTGTTATACGGATCATCAAATCATAAAACGATTTCATAGATATCGACTAAATAGAGGTTATTCGAAAACTGACTCACTCAACATGCGAATGCTCCGTGAATTGCGTCCTGGAGATTTTGTAACACATATTGATCATGGAGTTGGACGGTATTCGGGCCTAGAAAAAATTGATATATCGGGACACATCCAGGAATCCGTGCGTCTAATTTACCAAAATAATGATGTCCTATATGTAAGTATTAATTCACTTCATAAAATTGCGAAATATTCAGGTAAAGAAGGTCGTGCTCCCAGGCTGAGTAAGCTTGGAAGCGACACTTGGGAAAAAACCAAGAATAAAACAAAGCGCAAAGTCAAAGATATTGCCAGCGAGTTAATAAAACTCTACGCTAAGCGAAAGGCTTCGCAGGGTTTTGCTTTTCCGGCGGATGGATATTTACAAAACGAGCTGGAAGCATCATTTATCTATGAAGATACACCCGACCAGCAAAAAGCCACTCAGGATGTTAAAGCCGACATGAAAAAACCTTATCCGATGGACCGATTAATTTGTGGGGATGTTGGTTTTGGCAAAACAGAGATTGCCATGCGTGCCGCATTTAAAGCTGTTCTTGGCGGAAAACAGGTTGCTATTTTGGTTCCTACAACCATTTTGGCACTCCAACATTTTAGAACATTTTCCGATCGACTCGCTCCATTTGGAACTACTGTTGACTATCTTAATCGATTTCGATCAACGAAAGAAAAGAACGCAGTAATAAAAAAACTCGCCTCAGGAGAAATAGATATCATCATTGGCACACATGGCCTACTCAACAAAAAAATAAAATTTAACGACCTCGGATTATTGGTCATTGATGAAGAACAAAAATTCGGTGTTGCGGCTAAAGAAAAATTACGAAAAATAGCCGTAAACGTCGACACCCTGACACTCACGGCAACACCTATTCCTCGTACATTACAATTCTCATTGATGGCCGCCCGTGACATGTCAATCTTGCGAACGGCACCTCCTAATCGGCGTCCGATACATACGGAAGTTCGCATCTTCAATGAAGAATTAATTCGGGATGCCATCGATTTTGAAGTCAACCGAGGTGGTCAGGTCTTTTTCGTTCACAATAGAGTAAAGTCTCTTATCGACATCGGCGCCATGCTCAAAAAAATATGTCCTGATGTATCAATGGCAATGGCGCATGGACAAATGGACCCCGACAAATTGGAACGTACACTGGTGGATTTTATTGATGGCGCTTTTGATGTCTTGTTGAGCACAAATATTATTGAGACTGGACTCGATATTCCTAATGTAAACACAATAATTATTAATAACGCCCATCAGTTTGGCATGAGTGACCTTCATCAATTGCGGGGTCGTGTAGGGCGGTCAAACAGGAAAGCCTACTGTTATCTTTTTGCGCCACCCTTGGGTGCCTTGACACCTGATGCCAGAAAAAGATTGCAGACACTAGAAGAGTTTTCTGATCTCGGAAGTGGTTTTCACATTGCCATGAAGGATATGGATATTCGGGGTGCCGGAAATCTACTTGGTGCGGAGCAAAGCGGATTCATTAGTGATATAGGATATGAAACCTATCAGAAAATTTTAAATGAAGCCATTACGGAACTCAAAGAAAACGAGTTCAAAGAATTATTCGAAGAAGAGATTGCGACCAAAACACAATATGTACGCGATGTAATTGTAGACACCGACTTGGTCATGATGATTCCGGGTTCTTATATTCGAAATGTCCAGGAACGTCTGAATATCTATACTGAAATTGATCGATTGGAAACGGCCGAAGATGTTGAGCGTTATAAGGAAATGCTTCTGGACCGATTTGGCCCCTTACCGGAAGAAACCTCGTGTCTGTTTTTGGCGTTAGCAATACGATGGTCTTGCCGCAGACTTGGTTTTAGTCGTGTGATTTATAAAAATGACGTGCTTCGTCTCTTTTTTGTGGAAGATGCGCAGTCTTCCTATTTTGAGACACCGGTCTTTCATTCGATTATGCAGTTTGTAGCCATGCATGGCGGAGAAATAGGATTGCGGATAAAGGAGAACAGAAACAGACTTTTCCTCATTCGAGATGAAGTGGAGACAATGAAAGACATAATTTCTTTGTTAGAAACGATTGAAAAAAAGCTAGAAGAGATGAAGATTGAAACGAAAACCTTGGAAAATTAAATTGGCAATGATGGAATTTACAAATGAAGAGCTTGTTCCAGCGTATTTGCCCGATGCAATAGAGGTCGAATACAATAAACTGGCGCCTTCCTACAAAACATATTCCATGGTTTCTGCAAGTCTGGGATTTGCCCTTTTTTCACTTGCCGCTTTGTTTGGTTTATTATTTTCAGGCCAGCTTTCTGGCATATTCCGTATGCTTTCTTTCATCGGTGTTCTTTTTTTATTATACATGTTTCGCATGTTTGTAAAATACTATGGGTATGGCAAAAAAGGCTATGCCATTCGGCGCCATGACGTATTGTATAAATCAGGAATCTGGTGGAAGAGACATGTCTTTATTCCCAAGAATCGCATCCAACATGTCGAAATCAAAAAAACACCACTAGAAGATGTCTTTGGTATTTCTCGGTTAATGATTTTCACAGCCGGTGGATCCGGAAGCGATCTTGTCATCCCGGGTTTGCTGCCCGAGGTAGCAGAGCGACTCAAGGAAAATTTAATGGAAAAAATTGCGCATGATCAGGAAGAATAGTATCGACCTGTCCGTCCCGGCGCATCAACCCCTTATTTCCATATTAGTCATATTTTGGAAAAGCTTTGGTGGAATTATTAAGTCGTTCTGGCCACTACTTTTCATTTTTTTCATGAACCAAAAAAAGGGAAACAACTGGCTACTCATCATTGGCAGTGTTGGATTAGCGCTTATTTCCTTTTTCTTTGGCATGCTGCGCTACTACAACTTTCTCTACCATATTAGCAATAATAATCTGATAATATCAAGTGGTCTATTTACGAAAGTCACTAAAAACATTCCATTTGAACGAATCCAAAGTATCAGACTTGAACAGAAGTTTATTCATCGTCTGCTCAACTTATATTCTGTGCGAATTGACACAGCAGGATCTTCCAAAGAAGAGATCGAAATTCCTGCGCTCGATCATGCCACAGCGAGTAAGATTAAAGAGCAAATTTCCGAACACAATCGAGCCGCTACTAAACGAAAACAGGCCACTTCTACTTCGGGCCATTCGGTGACACCTGAAGAAGAAGAATTAGTGTTCAAATTAGACTTAACGGATATCCTTAAACTGGGACTTACGGCTAATCACGTCCGTAATTTTTTTATAATACTCGGTGTGCTCTTTGGTATTTCAACTCAACTGGGTGAAATAGATTCGAAATATCGCTTTGATAGATGGATTGAATATGCCATCGACAACAGCAAAAAAATGACATTCGAATGGGAATATTTACTCATCATTCCTTTTGTTGTAATCATTTCCACATTAGTGAGTATTGGAATTTCGTTGTTTACTAATTTTAATTTGCGTGTGCGAAAAACACCAACTGGGTATCGAATCAATCAAGGCCTTATTAACAGGCGTGAACAATTTGCTCCCTATAAGAAAATTCAAATCTTTAGGTGGGCGATTTCACCGTTGCGTCATTTACTCGGATTGTACAATGTAAGTATTAAACAAGCTTCAAGTAGTGAAACATCTGTAAAAAAATCCATTCGTATTCCAGGAGCCCCTTTGGCGGATGTAAATAGTTTTTTAAACAAGGTATTTAGTAAGGCTTCTGGTGAAGCTGTAAAAAACTATCATGTTCATCATAAATTATTGTATCGATACTTTCTTTATTTTGTTACAATTCCAGCCTTTGTATTTGCCGTATTATTTTATTTCACACAGAGCGGACAATTCTTTTTATTGGCCTTTTTATGGCTTCTAATTGGAACTTTGTGCCTAGCACGATACTATAATTCATGGCAAATCACCATAGGAAAGTCTTACCTCCAACTCGGCCGCGGTATTCTAACCATGCGACGCGATCGTATATTCATCCACAAACTTCAAGGATTGAAAGTAACACAAACACCTTACCAGTTGCGGCATGATTTGGCGAACATCATACTCCATACCGCAGCCGGAGATCTTGCAATTCCATATATACAATTATCGGATGCCCATGAAATAGCCAATTATTTGCTCTATAAGGTAGAAAGTAGTCGTAAGGCTTGGATGTAAGTTTACCTAAATTCTATCCGATACTATTCACTCTTATTATCGAGAAACATACTGAAGCCGAACAAGAAACGAATAGAATTCGACGGGTCAAAAGGACCTGTGTCGGAGCGCCAGTATACCAACCTACCATCTAGCGTAATGTGATCGTTTAAATGAAAAGAAAGCCCACCCCCTCCAAAAGCAATATAACCATGACTACTTTCAAAAAAACCGCTCTCAAAATCTTGATAACTGTACTGGATACCGGTTATGGCAAAAGGTGATACTTTCTCATTAACAGAAAAATAGTACCGCATACTAGGTCCTAAAGAAATGGACCAGTTGTTAAGAACATTATCATTAAACAGTGAAAGCCCAAGATTAGCATTGATCAACAACTTATCCGTTACAAATTTTCCCCAGGATGGACTTAAGAAAAAGCTTACTCCAGTGTTGTCATCTAATTCAATATTCAACGTTGCTGTTCCTGAAATCGCCGTATTCCCTTTCTTTATTTGACCAAAAACTGAAAAAGAGATAAGGAAAAAGAACAGCACTATCATAAGGTACTTCATCATACTATTGTGTTTTAAAAAGTGTTAGTAAAGTTAGCCAAATATACAGTTTTAATCCAGTGTATCGTCACGAGCTAATTAACGGCTACTTTTGGCGAAATTTCCGCCTGTGGTTCGTTAGAAATACTCGATATAACCCTAACCGTGACTGCTTTCTGCGCTTTGACGTTGAATGAAACTTCTGGATAGTTTTATATGCCATCGTACGCTTTAATCGATACAAGTCTAGTAATATATTTTCCCTGAATTTGATGTCATATTCATTTTGCTAAAGCGAAATTGAAAATCAGTTCTTGCCCTTGCCTATTTCTAGTTAGTTAACATTAACCTCAAATGAGCTATAATTAATGTTTATCGAGAAGTAGGGCTTAAATCTATAAAAATGCCATTTTCTCTATCAATTTATGCTATATTGGAAATTGTCTTGCCGCAAGTAGTTATTTAATATTCTAATCATGATTTTGATAAGAGGTAAGTCATTTCAGGTTTTTTACATATTTACTATTTCATTATTTTCCTCTTTTTATACTCCTCTTTTTTGCCAGACATATTACGTGCATCCATCTGGTAGCGATGCATACAACGGACTCTACAAAACCTACCAGGGTGGACTAAACGGTCCCTGGGCCACAATTACAATGGCGAATAGTAGTCTATCTGCTGGTGACACCGTGGAGTTGTTTGCGGGTACATACAATGACCAAATCCGTCCGGTTAATTCAGGCACTTCGAATAATGATCGAATTGTTTATCGGCCGGCTGGTAACGGTCCAGTTGTTTTACCAATTTGTTTTTACGGGGATGGCACATATGAATCTCGAGGCAGTATTGCGCTTGGACGTAGAAATTATATAACAGTGACCGGTCGCAGTGCCGGAGGTGACGAGGACGAACGTTTAATTCAAATAATTGCAACGGGACTTTGTGACTTATACGGCAATGCAGCTGGATCAGAAGGGTGTGTTATTGAAAATATTATTATGCAACACGATGGGCCCACCTATGCACCTAATCGTGGGTTCGTCTTTTCAGATTACTGGTGGGAAGGGCAGTATGAAACAAAATACTGCATTCTACGAAACTGTATAATTGAGGGTTACATTAGAAATGTAAACAACCCGACGCAGTATACAGAAGATATTATTTCTGTGGCTAAAAATGCGCATCATTTAATAGTTGAAGATAATTTTGTTGGTACTTGTCGCCATGTGAGTTTGAATTTTCAGGAAGCCACAACGCGTAAAATGATAATCCGAAATAACGAAATAATTAATCCGCAACACACCGCTTTGTCGTTTTATGGACTCGGCGCAAATCCAACTATTCAACACAGTCATCTCATCGAGGAAAATACAATGAAAGCAACTGCCTATACAGCCAATCTACAAGGCAACCCTGGAAATGCCTTGCAATTTGGTGCCAGCGAGACTATTGTTCGTCATAATATTATTGCCGAAGGCGGATATGAAAATGCGAACTCAACGGTAGGCGGCATGTCTTGCAACCTCGGCGGTACACCCGGTCAAGTTTTGGACATGTCAGATAATCGATTTTATAATAATACGATTGTAAATAATAAAGGCATTTGCTCTGGATCTTTCTTTTTTGGCGGAGATGGTTATGATAAGGGTCGAAATAAGTGGGTCAATAATGTTATTTACGGGTCGACCACTACCCTCGTACTTTATTGGACAGGATTTGATGATGGATACGATAGATACATTTCGAATATCTTCGGAAATGTGGCAGGTAGTCCTTCAGAAAACATAATTAATGTTGGTCTTGGTCCGGTAAATTTGGCGACCGCCATTTCAACTTACTCCAATCCCATCGAACCCGATTTTACCAATTGGAATGGCTTTGACAATTTATACGATGCCAATCCACCATTTCAAAGTTATGGATCAGATTATGCAATGCTTCCCGGGGGGTCAACAGAAGATACTGGTGCTCCTCTAACGGTTGTTTCTGCAAGTGATGCTTTATCCGGCACAACGTTGACAGTAGAAGATAGCAGAATGTTTTATGGAGAATTTAGCGAATTTCCCCTTTGGATGAACGTTCAGGCAGATCAACTGGCCATAGGACCTGCATATGGAACAGCACAAGTTGTGGATATAGTCGATATCACAGACTCATTGAATCAAATCACCTTAGCCGACCCAATAACACGGAACGTAGGGGACTTTGTGTGGTTGCATAAAAATTCGCGTGGCACACCTAAAGTTCTTGGCGCTGCACCCGACATTGGAGCATCAGAACACGGTCAAAGTTCCAGCACAGCCGAAATTATACTAGAGCAATCGGGCATTACGCTATTTCCGAATTTGGTTCAAGACTTCGTAACCCTACAATTGATAGCAGGAAATTATGAAGTGAAAATTCTTGATGCATCTGGAGCGCTTTATGAAAATGTAACCGTTACGGACACCTATACAATTGACTTGACCATCTTGCCTGCAGGTCTTTATTTCATTGAAATAGTTGAAACGGCAAACAACCTGCAGTATTTAAGGAAGATATTGAAGCAGTAGCTGCGACCAGCGTGCTTTCTTCTCCTCCATTGCATTCTAAGGCTGTATATGAACTGTTAAATAAATCATAACAACTTGATATTACGAAGGTCTTCGTATATATTTGTCTACGAATCTTATCGTACTTATGATGCAACTCATTGAGCGACAATTTACTTCGACATCTCGTCTTACTGATTTGATCGCAGTCATTCTGATCATTTGGAGTTTAATTACCTCCCTCGGTAAACCTATCCAGGCACAAACCACTGAGATGATCAGCAGCGAGTTTGACTTAGAGCACTATGTAATGAATTATAGCCCTGAACAACGAGCTGATGTTTCTGATAAGGACTTCGATTTTGCTTCGATGATAATTCGAGAAACCAAATCAGCAGTGAGCGCAGATGAGCGTGGTTTTAACGTGGCGGACTATTGGAATATTTGTACTGCATTTATATATCTAGAGGAAAATCGTGAGGTTTTAGAATTGGCTTTTCAAAAAATGTTGGCCGCTGAGGGAAGTTGTGAGTACATTGTCTCACTTAAGGACAAGACCAGACTCGATGACATTTTTCCGGCGGAATATCACCAAAAAGAATTAACGTGTTCTTCAAGTACGAACAACAAGTCAAAATTTGATTCAAAAATTTATGCACAAGAAAACAGTTTGGACATTCATTTGGTAGAACTCATAAACGAAATCGATTTACGCGACCAAAAATACAGAAGAGAAAGTGATGAATTATTTAGAACCAAACAACCCGAACTGGACAAGTTAAATCAAGAATTAATTAATGACTTGTTCAAGAAACATAACAGTTACATTGGAAAATCCCTGGTGGGTCGCAAATTTCAGCATGTTATGTGGAGTGTAATTCAACATAGCAATCTCAGTATGATGGAAAAATATTTACCCATTGTTTATCGGGCTGTACAGGATGGAGAATTACCTATTCAACCCTTGAAAATGCTAGTGGATAGAATTCATGCCAACAAATATGGCGTACAATTATTTGGAAGTCAATCAGGTGTTTCACTGGTAGAAGATGAAGACCGGAAAATGTGGATAGAAAAATATAAAATAGATCAATTGCAATAGAATGAATATGGATAAAATCAAGCCAACTGAATCTGAGCTCGAAGTCCTCCAGGTACTATGGGACTTGGGCCCTTCCTCTGTACGGGAAGTCAACGAGTTCTTAAATGGTAAAAGAGAAATAGGATACACCACAACGCTAAAAATCATGCAAATCATGGCGGAAAAAGGCCTCGTCACGCGCGATACATCAAAGCGGACACACATATACAGTGCTTCAACTAAACAAGGTGAAACACAGTCCTTTTTACTAAGTGAATTTTTGCAGTCGGCCTTCCAAGGTTCGGCCAAGAAGTTGGTCTTGCAAGCCTTGGGTAACCATAGCACAACTAAAGCCGAGCTCGAGGAAATAAAATCACTGATCGAAAAACTAGAAAACGAAGAATAATGGATTACATCAACGAAATATTTTCAATGTCATTTTTATCGGCAGCCGGATGGACGGTTTTGCATTCGCTTTGGATGGGTATCGCATTGTTGACCGTAATATTGATAGCGCAACACGTTGGAGCCAAAGACAGTCCATCTCGAAAATATAGAATTGCCTTTGTCGGCCAGGCTACACTTTTCATCTTGGCCATTTTAACATTCACGTTTTATTACTTACGTCCGGAATCAGCAACACTTGGTGAAGTAATGTTCTCCGGTGAAATGGAGTCATTTGGAGTTGTTCAAACATCATTTGTCAACGAATGGAAAAATGTACTCGCCGCTAATGCTCCGTCAATAGCGATGATTTGGATGATCGGCATGACATTTTTACTGTTAAAAATGCTTATAGGCTTTCGCTACATTCACAATTTAAGAAAATCCAGTTGGCGTATTACAGATGAAAGATTAATTGAATTGGTTACCATAATTAAATCAAAATTCAAATTGAACATATCGTGTGATATTCGATCAACAAATAAATTCTTATCGCCATTACTGACGGGTCTTTATCGTCCTTTTATTCTTCTTCCATTGGCGGTGATCAATTCATTAAGCATGGAAGAAGTCGAATTAGTACTTGCTCATGAGCTCGCGCATTTAAAGCGTTATGATCACATCGCTGTTTTTTTTCAGCAAATATTCGAGACAGTCCTCTATTTCAATCCAGCCATATGGATCCTTAGTCGACAACTAAATAAATATCGCGAGGAAGCTTGTGATGATTTGGTTGTGCAAGTAATGGGCAAAGAAGTCAATTATGCTAAATCATTGGTCAAGCTTCAAGAATTACAAATACTAAGAAGACAAGAAGGGTTTGTTCTTTCAGCACTCGGTCGAAAAAATCATTTATTAAATCGTATTAAACGCATAATGAAAATGGAAACTAATAATCGCTTTAACCTGGGTAGACTTTCAATTTTATTTTTACTCCCGTTAACATTCGCACTCCTTTCATTTTATTCTAAGCAGGATCGAAATAACAATAGAAATACGGAAGTTGAGGTTGAAAAAATAGCCCACCTCGTATCGCATGTCGAATACGACCATTCAATGACTCAAATCGACACGGTTCCTGTACCAAAATCAAGAACTAAAATCATCGAAAAAATAACCAAAAAAGAAAATGGCCGCGAGGTTGAAGCTGAGTTTGAAGGTGATGAAATCAAGTATTTAAAAATTGACGGTGCTTTGGCGGACCCATCAAACACCGAAGAGTATGATGAAATTATAGCGGACTTACGCGATGATTTGGCGGATAATTCAAATCAACGCAACAATACGAACTCATTTTTCTTTAAAGGAGGCGATGAGGATATTGAAATCGAGATGGAATTTGAAGAGTTAGGAGAAGAAATGGAAGAGTTATTTGAACATTTAGGTGAAGACATGGGTGAACTTTTCGAAGACTTTGGCGAGAACATGGAAGGCTTATTTGATGACATTGAAGTAAAAGAATTAGAGAATGGATTTATGCTAAAACTAGATGGGGATGACGTTTTTGAGTTCTATGGGAATGGGGAAAACGACAATTTCAACTTCAATTTTAATGGCGATACCGAAAACTTAAAAAAATACTTTGAGAATTTCAACTCTAACCACCCCGAAATGCTAGAGTATTTTGAAAATTATCAATCACATTTTCCAGAAATTATAGAAGAAGATGGAAACATCATAATTCGCAAGTACAATGATGGGGATGATGTGATCATATTCCGTGACGATATAGCCCGTTGGACTGAGGATGCCCAACGTCTGGCGGAAGAATACGAGCATAATGCTGAACGCTGGGCGCTCGAATGGAAAGATCGTGCGAAAGAGATGAAAGAACGACAAAAAGAGATGAAAAAGCATTGGAAAGATCGTGCGAAAGAAAGACGTGGTCATGAGGGAAATGTCATGCGCGTATACCCACAATGGCGTGATCGAAACGATAATTCAGACGTTCACGTACATCGATTACTCGAACTTGCGCAACGAGACAATAGCATTTCTTTACAACATAGAATTGAAAAAGAGTTAAAAAATGACGGATTCATGTCAGCAGGTGGTAACTACACGTTCAAGCTCAAGGAAAACAAGTTGCGAATTAACGGTAAAAAACAGCCACAAGATATTTATGAGAAGTACAAAGATATCTACGAGCGATACACAGGTTCTGACTTGAGCGGTTCCACGTATTCTACGAGCAACACTGGAATTTAACCCTACTTAAATTAAGATTAGTTAACCACAAAACTATAGCCGTATGCAAAAGCACGTTTACTTATCCGTTTTACTAGGATTGATTTTTAACACGTTCTTCTTCGCTCAAAATGAGGTCGTCGTAGAGGAAGAAATCGTCAACCAAGATGGCATTACAGAAATTACCATCGAGCGAACCATCGTTGATGAAGATGGAAATGAGACAAAAGTTGTCATTAAAAAGATGGGCGATGATGCCGATGAAGTCCTACGTGATGAAATGGTTCGGGAGGAGATCGAACGAAACTTTAATTCGGACTTAGCAGAATTAAATGAAGAGCATGAAGTTATTATTCTCCGAGATGTCAATCACCCCAGAAGAATGGCAATCAAAGGATTAAGGGGAAAATCATGTGCTAAAAAACCAACGCCAAAAGTGCGCATGGGCGTTGAATTACATCAGCATGATGAAGGCGTTCGAATCGGTCATGTTGTAGGCAATTCCGCTGCCGGTGAAGCTGGACTTCAAGCGGATGATGTGATCACCCATCTCGACGATGAAGCTATCGCAGACCACTATCAATTGACAGATATTCTCATGACAAAAGAAATCGGTGACATGCTAAATGTTACCTACTTGCGAAATGGTGAAGTAAATACGGCTCAATTACAATTAAAACCGAACATTGCACATCCTGATAATGCCGTAAAAGAATACTGCCGACATCTTGAAAAACCTTGTTTGGGAGTCCGATACAATTCATGGAATGAAGGCATTACGCTGACACATATTTATGAAGCTTCTGGAGCGGCTGCATCTGGCCTACAGGCTGATGACAAATTGAAGACAATAAACGGCCAAGCATATAATTTTGGTGGTCCATTTGACAAAATGATCAAATCACAAAAACCAGGTACTACAGTCGAAATAGAATTTGAACGCCAAGGTGAAAAAATGACAACAAAAGCAGAAATCGGTGTATGGGACGAATGCGGTGTTTGCAATTTATTATCCGAGACGCCAGAATCTCCCGAAGTACCGGTTATCGAAGATGTTGAATACGAATTGACATCGAGTGATTTAAGACTGGAATCATTTGACATGTTTCCGGTTCCGGCGCAAGATCGGTTGACTGTTTCTTTTATCGCTGATGCGGCACCCGTGGAAGTGACAATTTACGACGTCAATGGAAAGGTGGTTGCATTGGACAAATTAAATGATTTCTCCGGCAGCTTTACGAAAACATATGATGTGCAAGATGTATCGAAAGGTATGGCAATCATAACAATCGAACAGAATGGCATGTCTACATCACGACAAGCATTAATACAGTAAAAATTCGAATAAATTAAATTATACGGAACCTAGCACCCACTGAATTATCATACGTTCTTTCAAGTGAGTAAGGGCCGAGAATAGTTGTTTTAAAAGTGATAACTATTCTTGGCCCATTTTTATTTAACCACTCCTCCTTTTTGCCTGACGTAAAAAGTAACCCTAAATATTCTCCCTTTCTGCATTATTGTTAATTTTTCCTTGCCACTTAACACCTTACATTGAGTATGTATCCTAAATAAACCTTAGGTTGGTACCCGCCATAAAGATCATGATTTTCCCTCCTAATTTTACAATCTCATGAACCTAGTCGAACCAGGTGGCTTGAAGTAATCTGGCTTGCCGTAATTTATTTTCATCACCAGGGCAACTATTCCTTTGGCCATATCATAATAATTAAAATATTCCTTTCGGCCGGAAATATTTAGCCGCCTTCGTTGAAGGTATGACTAAATCATTTTAAACTCTAAAAAAATACAATAATGTTAAGACCTTTACTCTTAGCGGTGGGACTTCTATTCGCGTTTCTTCCGCAGGATACACTCCATGCCCAATGTGATGCCGATGGAGGCATAATTTCAACCACAGACATTACAACAATTTGTGCAGGTGATGGTGTTCCGGACCCTGTTACTGTAACCGTATCAGATACGACTGGTAGCAATTACGGTTGGCTTATTACAGATACAAATGGTGTAATATTAGCCACACCTCCTGGCCCCGTTTTTGATTTAGAAGGCGCTGGAACAGGCGTTTGTCAAGTTTGGTTTCTCGCTTATGAAAATGATTTTGCAGGCGGTGAAATAGGCTTAAATATCAATGACGCCACAGGATGCTTCGACTTGTCGAACCCTATTGATATCATTAGAACTGGAATTCAGGCAAGTCAGATTAGTGGGACATTAGGCAAGCGAAACAATCGAGTCGTAGTCGCAAACCGAGTTAGCGAATCGATAACCGTTATTGACAGCGATCATGATTTTGTTATTGGTTCATATGATATGCCCGACAACGGTGAACCCATGTACGTCGTTCATAACCAACTTAACAATACGGTGTTGGTCGGTGATTACAAGGGTAAGGTGGTTGCCTTCGATGGTGTAAATTTTGACGTTGTCGGAAGTGTTGATGCCGGCGACGGTGTCTTTCACATGTGGCTAAGCCCTGATGGGCAACAACTATGGGTAAATAATGAAATCGACAAAACGATAAGCGTCATCAATCCAAACAACATGACGAATATTGTAACCTTTGATATCCCTGCAGATTTAATGGCCGATTATAAGCCGCACGATGTCATCGTCATGCCAGACAACTCAGCAGCATTCGTGACTATGTTAGGTGGAGATACAGTCGACTACGTAATCAAATATGATGCGGCTACATTTCAAGAAACAGGTCGCGCTGAGGTTGGCCCTGATCCACATGTCTCTTTGACAGACCAGAATGACATGCTTTATGTAGCCAGCCAAGGGAGTAGTGAGTTAGCCGTGCTACAACGTAGTGATCTTAGTCTTGTCACAACACTTTCTATACCAAACGCACATGGATTAGGAATGTCTGCCGATGGCAAACATCTTTACGTAGGCAACATTTCTCAAGGTGGAATGAATGCTACGTATACAGTTGATGTTCAGACAAATACTTTGGTAGGAGCACCTGTCGACGCACCTTTTTCTGTTCCACATAATTATGCCGTTGCTAATGAAGACTCCAAGCTATTTATCACGCATAGTGGTATGAACTATATGGTAAGTTACTATAGTCTCAGTCCTACACCGACTTTGGTCAAAAGTTTTATCACCGGCTCTAATCCCTTTGGGCTAGTCGCTTATTCCTATGAGAAAACGTTTACAGAAATTAGCATTTGCGCCGGAGATGGTGCAGGAGACCCCATTGATGTAGTCGTCACCGGCGGTTCAGCCGCCAACATGGGTTACGTCATCACGGATACGGTTGGT
>JANQSS010000051.1 GCA_028279185.1 Saprospiraceae bacterium
CTCATGTTAAAATGGGCAATGCATTGTACAATCTAGGTATGGCGTATCGCAATGACATTGAACGATTGGACTTATCATCTGAGGCATTTGCTCGATTTGTTGACATTCAACCAGCGGATGCACGCGTTCCGGAGGCGTATTATTTTCTTTACCTAAATGCTAAGGATGCGGGTGAGTTAACTAAAGCGCAGCATTATGCATCAATCCTCCAAGACAAGTTTCCTGGAACTAAATATGCGCTTATTGCAGCAGATCCATCCTATGTGAACGAACTTTTGAGTGCAAATAATTCTATCGAGTCATTCTATGATGCCACCTTTGCGGCCTTCGAAAATGAAGATTATAAGCGGGCATATGATGCGTTTGAAGAAGCTAAGACCCGATTTGGTACGGGTCATCCGTATATTTCGAAATTTGCCCTATTACAGGCGATGGCGGTTGGTAAATTGCAAGGAAAAGAACAGTATATTGAGACATTGCGCACAGTAGTGGCCCAATATCCGAATACGCCAGAACAAATTAGAGCAAGAGAAATTATTCGATTCCTCGGTGGAGATGAAGATGCCTTTGATAAATCCTGGAATGCTGAATTGATTGTTTCCACATTTAAATACGAGCCGGATAAATTGCATTATGTTGTTGTCGTTTTGTACAACGAGGATGTGGTAAAGATCGATGAGGCGAAAATCGCGGTTAATAATTATAATAATTTGTTCCATAAATTGGAAAAATATAGTATTCGCAGTTTTATCATAAATCGTGATGATAAAACACCTGCTATATTAATTCGGAAATTCGATAATAAGGACCAGTCTATGGCCTACTATAATGAAGTGGATAAACGGATGGAAGATTTTTTGCCGAAAGAAGCAGATGCTGAAGTCTATGCCATCTCCCAGCATAATTACAGAGAAATGATCAAAGCAGGAGGAATCGATAGCTACAGATCATTTTTTGATGATAATTACTTGAGATAATTCTGTACCTGTTTCCTCCTTTAAATAAAGTCGTGCTACATTCTTTCAATGCACGACTGGGGCTAAACATCTTACACAGCATTATGCAATATTCGAAGTTTTCCTACCACGTAAACTGTCCGACAATACGACAAATATGCCGTCTATTTCTCTGTCATGTTGTTCTTCTGGGCCATCTTTTTCTCGGACCCTGTATGGCACAAGGTGTTGATTGCCATGACCCAAGGTGGTCACCCGACGGCAGTAGAATAGTATTTTGTTCGAATGCTGACGGGGATTTCGAAATTTTTACGGTAAGCCGTAATGGGAATAATCTAAAGCAGTGGACGCAAAATCAGTATTATGATTCAAACCCATCGTATTCTCCTGATGGAAAGACAATTTTATTTCAATCAGAACGAGGTGGCATCTCCGAATTTTATTCCATTGAATTGACAGATGGGTACATACATAAAATAGCGTCAATCGACGGAGTAAAGGGTGCTAGCGAATACTCACCAGATGGAGAATTTATAGTTTTTGAGTGCCAAAAAAATGATATAAATGATATTTATATTATGGACCGATACGGTGGAAATATTAGAAATTTGACAAACAGTACATTCAATGATTTCCGACCAACATGGTCCATTGATGGCAAGTCAATATTCTATTATTCAAATAAGGAGGGGAATTATGCACTTTATTCAATGGACTTAAATAGAACAGAAAGCAGACGCATTCTTTTTTTGAGTGGTCATCAAGTTGATCCGTCTCCTATGAAAAATGAAATTAATTTGCTATTTGTTTTAGACACAATGTCTAGACAGGATTTATGCATGCTCGATTTGAATACGGGGCAACATGAAGTGGTTATTCGTGATGTTAACGATATTATGTTGCCATCCAGCTCCCCCGCGGATAAAGAAATTGTATTCGTTACTTCACAATCCGGGAACGCCCATATTTCTATATTGAACACAAATTCAAAAGAAATTCGCAGGTTAAACATCTTTAATCACCGCTAGGCCAGCCAACTGCATGAATGTATGCTATATGCAAACGGACGGCACAAGAGCTCCGATAGTTAAATCTTCAATACTTTTGCGTGATGGCAACACCAGGATCATTTACAATTCATACACTGGGTTGTAAACTTAATTATGCAGAGTCTTCAACTTTGTCACGTCAATTGCGTGAAGCCGGCTGGCATCAGTCAACCATGCATGACATGGCCGACGTATGCATTATCAATACCTGTTCGGTAACTGAATTTGCGGATAAAAAATGCAGGCAGGCCGTCCGTCGATTTAAGCGAAATAATCCTGCGGCCAAAGTAATTGTAACGGGCTGCTACGCACAGCTGAAGCCGACAGAAATCAGCAACATGGAGGGGGTCGATCTCGTCCTGGGCGCGGCGGAAAAATTTAATCTATTGCAACATCTTGAAAATTTGCAATTAGGTATGCCGGTCGATCAAATAATTCGAGGTCCTATAAAGCACCATGAACAGTTTTTTGCTTCGTATTCGACCAATGATCGCACGCGTGCTTTTCTGAAGGTACAGGATGGGTGTGATTATAAATGCAGCTTTTGCACAATTCCTCAGGCACGCGGAAAAAGCCGAAGTGCTTCAATCGAGCATGTTTTGATACAAGCCCAGGAACTGATAGCTATGGGAATAAAAGAAATTGTGCTCACCGGCGTCAATATTGGAGACTTTGGCCTTGATTCCGAGTCAGGTCATCGTAAGTTCAAATTCATCGATTTACTGCGCGAGTTGGACAATCTTGACATTCCCCGTATTCGGATTTCGTCCATAGAACCAAACTTATGTACAGATGAAATTATTTCATTTGTTGCTGGATCTAAAAGGTTTATGCCGCATTTTCACATGCCTCTTCAATCGGGAAGCAACGAAATGCTAAAACGAATGCGTCGGCGTTATCCAGTTGAGCTGTATCACGATCGCGTTGAGCTTATCAAAAAACTTATGCCGCATGCATGCATCGGCGTAGATGTAATCGTAGGTTTTCATGGCGAGTCCAATACGCACTTTGATGAGACGCGCGCTTTCTTACATGATATTGAAGCTTCTTATTTTCATGTCTTTACTTACAGTGAACGGAGCAATACACATGCTGAAAAAATGGACGGAGTTGTTCCTATGGAATTAAGGAAATTAAGAAATCGCGTTTTACGCAACCTTTCAGATAAAAAAAGACACTATTTCTATAATCAGCATATAAAATCGACGCGTCCTGTATTATTCGAACAAAATGTTCAAACGAGTCATGGAGGAAAATTTGCCCAGGGGTTTACAGACAATTATATCAAAGTGAATTGCTCGACAAAATTGGATCTTCAAAATGAAATTCACTCCGTTCGACTAACGAAGATTAACAAAGAAGACATAGCAATGGGACGATTAATTGAGCAGCCCGTTTCACACCTCAATTGATGCCTATTTAGGATTGGTGAATCAATAAGAATATCCAATGTAATTTTGGCAAAGTATGTATCCTGATTTATCATATCTATTGGCGGATTGGTTCGGAACTCCGGCGGACAATGCATTTTCTATTATTAAAATGTTTGGCCTACTGCTTGTGACAGCATTCCTGGCCAGTGCCTATACGCTGCAATCAGAATTGAAAAGAAAAGAATCCGAAGGCTTATTACAAGCAATGGCGGTTCGTGTAAAAGAAAGGCAAGTCACCTATTGGGAAATAATTAGCAACTCGCTATTGATTTTTGTTCTTGCATTCAAGTTACCCTATATCGTAGCAAACTTTGATGAAATGAAAGCCGATCCACTTGTATTGATTTTTTCATCAAAAGGTGTACTTCCGCTAGGTATATTATTTGGCCTCGGTTGCCTGGTTTATATGGCCTATCGAAAGGTGTCCATCGAAAAAAATGCAAAAACTATTACCCAAATTATTCGACCGCACGAGCGAGTACCGGATATTACCATGATGGCCGCTTTCTTTGGAATACTTGGTGCAAAATTATTTGTTATTTTAGAAAATAAACAATCCATGAAGGCCTTCATGGAAAACCCTATTCAGGAATTATTTTCTGGTACAGGGTTGGCTATTTACGGTGGATTAATTGTGGCATTTATCGCTGTTATGCTATATGTAAGACGATTTAATTTTCCGCCATTGCACGTCATGGATGCGGCAGCTCCAACATTGATTCTGGGATATGCCGTTGGCCGACTGGGATGTCATTTCTCAGGTGATGGCGATTGGGGAATCGTCAATTCAATGACAAAACCGGGATGGTGGCTACTGCCGGATTGGACTTGGGCATATGATTACCCTAATACCGTGGTCAAGTATATTAATCCGGAAAGTGGAAACCACCTGATAGAAATCCCGGATTGCAATGGCTATCGAACAGCTGACGGCAGTCGACCCATACACTGCAAAAAGCTGGCAAAGGCCGTTTTTCCGACACCCATTTATGAAACCGTGCTTGGATTAATAATGTTTGCGCTGCTTTGGGTATTGCGAAAACGAATTAAAATTGCAGGGATACTGTTTTTTGTCTATTGCTTTATCAATGGATTGGAACGCTTTTGGATCGAAAAAATTCGGGTAAACGACAAACATGATTTTCTTGGTATCAATGCCACACAGGCTGAAGTCGTCTCTGTATTGCTTATGGGTATAGGAATTGTCGGGAGTGTCTATTTATGGAACCAATCACGCGTTCAGAAGAAAAGTTTGATAGAAGATCGATGATGTATAAAGGCCTTAACGAAACATGTATGAATGTTAACAATTATTAACAAACCTGCGCCGTACTTTTACGTCCTAAGCTAAAAATCACGATGAACCGACTTTTAATCAACACTATTATGCTGATGGCTGTTCTTTTTTTAGGACATGCTGCTCATGGTCAGGAGCATAAAGAGGTGCCTCAAGAACTCAAATCTCTACTAAAGTTTGACAAGCAACTCATCGAATTGGGTAAGGTCAAAAAGGGTGAAAAACGGGAGGCGACATTCGAATTTACAAATGTTAGCGATCAAGATGTTGAGATTGAGTTTATTTCTGTTTGTGAATGCACGGAATATGATCATACCAGTCTACCTGTGAAACCTGGAGAAAGAGGAAAAATTGAAATTATATTTGATAGCTCGGAGAAAGACAAGTCAGATAAAATTACATTGGATATTCTATTGACGAATGTTGAACCTACAACGGGTTATCAAATTGTAGAACAATGCTTTTACACCTTTGAGTTGGAAGAATAAAGAGTAAACCGGCTTTATATTTTCCTTTTTTGTTGTTCTTCAGATAATTTTGATGATAAGTCGATGCAATGCCAAACGTTCGAGAAGCACATATTGAAGATATTAATCGAATAGCAGATTACTGGCTGCTCTCTGATCGACAACACTTACACGATATGGGGGTAGATATATCAAAAATTCCTTCGCGCAGTGAGTTTCGAGCTATGCTCACAAATCAAATGTCGCTACCAATAGAAGAACGAAATGCCTATTGTCTAATTTGGGAAATTGATGGCGTTCCTTGCGGACACTCAAATACAAATCCTACGAAATTCGGTGACGAAGCTTTCTTTCATGCACATATTTGGGATGCAAATCACCGACGATCCGGTCATGGCCTTACGCTACTGGATGAATCAATTAAAACGTTTTTCGAAAAATTAAAGTTGAAAAAACTCATTGGTGAGCCCTACGCATTAAATCCAGCTCCCAATCGACTATTGGAAAAATTGGGGTTTACTTTTATAAAAAAATATCGCACCATACCCGGTTCAATATTATTTGAGCAGGAAGTGAATCGATATGAAATGCTCTCAGAAACATTTTATAAAAATAAATAAAAACAAAATTGGGCACTCCTATTTTGCATAAGGCCTGTCTTTGCTGTATAACGAAACATGTAAATGATCGGCTGTGCCGATATGGCGAAGTGTGTTGAACCCCATCAACCGGAAGTACCATTCAACTGCTGTATTGACAAAAGATGAGCGTCCTAAAGTGCGCATATCCAGTGCATGGACATACCCATCTGACTGTTTATAATGCAATGAATGTTGTTTGGCCTTAAGTCCCATTTTTTTGTAATCTTCTGGATATCTGTTTGCGTCTGTTATTAGAAGATTACGGTCGACAATGATTAATGTTGATACTGCCAAACGCAAAATAGGGTGCAATTCGCGAAACTCACTTCGGACTTCTGTATGTTTCACATTTTTTCCAGAAATATAGAACAAGCTATAGGCAGAAAATGCAAAAACAACAAATCCGGCTGCGTACGCACGTCTTTTCATAGCCATCCATGTGCCGATTTTACCTGTGATTTTACTATACATGACGGAAAAATATACAGCCATCAATAGCGTAGTTGCAACTCCGCCCACTGCTAAAGCCACCCAACCTCCGATCTCGTAATTGATGTAGGCGAATACGGATAGCCGAATAAAGAGAATAAATGGAAGGGTCAATAAAAGAATTAAGTAAAGGATACGTAATAAAAATCGCATGTAATGTGAACTAAATAATTGTGACCTTGCCTGAAAGGTAATGCATTCTTAATAGATTGAATAGAGCATTCGATATGATGCCAGATTAATCGGATCAATGGGCTGCAGCTTTTATTGTATTGTAATCTGCAATGCACATTCATTACTTCGTTCACCCCAAACTAGAGGATCAAAAGTCATTATTTTGTCAATCACCCAAATTAACTTATTCTTGCTGTCGATCATGTCAGAGCAAATAATATACAACTTGGCCTGTTATGGCGAACGATTTAAACTTCATGCTAGTGGAGCTTTATATTGGAAGCGGAAGCGATGGTTGATAATTAGTGATGTGCATTTAGGAAAAAGCGCCCATTTTCGAAAGCAAGGCATGGCCGTTCCGAATCGTATTGATATCGATGATCTCAAAAAAGTTGCCAACCTCATAAAGGTATTTAATCCGAATCGCGTGTTGTTTCTTGGAGATTTATTTCATGCTGAATATAATTCTGCTTGGGAGCGACTGGCCAGTTTCACAAATAATTACCGAAAGGGACTATTTTATCTGATTCTGGGGAATCATGATGTACTTTCCGATTGGCACTACGGACGATCCAATCTTATTGTACAAAAAGAGATGAACGCAGGGCCATTTTTGTTTACGCATATTCCAGCAAAATTGCGTGACGGTAAAATTAATATTTGCGGACATTTACATCCAGGTGTTCTGCTCCATGGACGCGCCCGTCAGCGCATACATCTATCGGCATTTTTCTTTCGGATGCAGTCTATTATCGTTCCGGCTTTTGGTCGATTTACGGGTAGTATTTCCATTAAGCCAAAGAAGGATGATATCGTAGTGGGAATCGCTGAAAATGAACTCGTTCGCATCCAATAAAAGGATGTCTTGTTTTTCACCATCTCTTCTATCTTTGCGCTTCTAAAAATCAAAGGTATGTTTGGACGACAGTATATTTCGACGCTACTAGTCACACAGCCAGTGGGAGAAGACGTAACGGTCAAAGGCTGGGTACGCACGTTTCGTAATAATCAATTCATTGCTATAAATGATGGTTCCTGTCAGGAGACAATTCAGGCTGTATTGGAAATGGGGCAATTCGACGAAGAAACTGTCAAAAACATTGCTCCGGGATCGGCCATTGGGGTGAAAGGACAACTGGTAGAATCGCAGGGAAGAGGACAGGTTGTGGAAATTAAAGTAGACGATTTAAAAATTTACGGTAACAGCCCAGCTGATGCGTACCCGCTTCAACCGAAGCGTCATAGCCTGGAGTTTTTGCGGGAAAATGCACACCTGCGATTTCGCACAAATACATTTGGCGCAATTTTTCGAATTCGACATTTGGCGTCATTTGCAATTCACAAGTTCTTTCACGAACGCGGATTTTATTATTTGCATACACCAATCATTACCGGGAGCGATGCGGAAGGAGCCGGAGAAATGTTTCGGGTGACCGCATTGGATCCTAAAAATCCACCTCTTGATGATTCCGGTGAGGTAGATTATTCGAAAGATTTTTTCGGCAATGAAACGAATCTTACCGTGTCGGGGCAATTGGAGGCTGAATTAGGTGCGCTTAGTCTTGGAAATGTCTATACGTTTGGGCCTACGTTTCGAGCAGAAAATTCGAATACAACCAGGCATCTAGCTGAATTTTGGATGATAGAGCCGGAAATTGCGTTTGCCGATCTCGGTGATAATATGCAATTAGCTGAAGACTTATTGAAGTATGTTATTGAATTTGTGATAAATAATGCGCCCTCTGAATTGTCGTTTTTAGAAAATCGATTAATACAAGAGGAAAAACAAAAACCTCAGCATGAGCGATCGGAAATGTCGCTCATGGACAAATTAAAGTTTTGCGTGCAAAATGAGTTTCAAAGATTAACATATACAGAGGCCATTGATATTTTAAAAAATTGTAAGCCAAATAAGAAAAAGAAATTCCAATTTGTCATAGATGAATGGGGTGCCGATTTACAGTCGGAACATGAGCGGTACTTAGTTGAAAAGCACTTTAAGAAACCCGTGATTTTATTTGATTACCCTAAAAATATTAAGGCCTTTTATATGCGATCCAATGATGATGGAAAAACAGTAGCGGCCATGGATATTTTATTTCCCGGAATCGGCGAAATAGTAGGTGGCAGTCAACGAGAAGAGCGGCTCGAGATTTTAAAAGAACGCATGGCTGAGATGGATATTCCGGAGCATGAATTGGATTGGTATTTGGATATACGAAAGTATGGTTCATGCCCGCATGCCGGATTTGGCTTGGGCTTCGAACGGCTTGTTCAGTTTCTTACAGGCATGGGTAATATTCGAGATGCTATACCGTTTCCTCGATTCCCCGGTCATGTGCGATTTTAGATTTTATCGTCTCAAACCGTCTCAAATCGTCTCAAACCGTCTCAAATCGTCTCAAAAATCGTATCATTTGAATCAAAATGATATATTTGTTGGATGCGAACTATCCTGTACACGTTTAATGTGGAGCTTAATTGGGCTTTAGTCAAACGATTAAATAAAATTGATCGATTTGATGCCTCTTGGTCTTCGCTTGAGAAAGTTGAGGGAGATAAGCTCCAACAACTGAAAGATATTTCAACAGTAAAAAGTGTAGGCGCAAGCACCCGAATCGAAGGGTCGAAGATGCCTGATGATGATGTCGAGCAGCTCATCGCTGATTTAGCCAACGCACAGCTTGAGGAACGAGATGAGCAAGAAGTAGGAGGGTATTATCTGGCCCTAGACCTTATTTGTGATGCACATGAGAGCATTGACATATCCGTCAACGCATTTAAACATTTACACAGAGTTTTGCTTATTTATAGCCTCAAAGACTTTTGGCATAAAGGCGATTTCAAACAGCACAGTAACACTGTGGAAATATCATATTCAGATGGTACGAAAGAGGTTGTTTTTAAAACGACTCCTCCCGGATTTGAAACGGATGAGGCCATGCGAAAATTAGTAGATTGGTTTCATGTCGAAGATGAAATACACCCTTTGATCAAGTGCGCTGTATTTATATATGAATTTCTAACTATACATCCTTTTCAAGATGGAAATGGTCGTTTGAGCCGGCTGTTGACAACATTGCTCTTATTGAAATTTGGATATGTGTGGATTCAATATATCAGTTTTGAGCATGAAATCGAGCAAAGAAAGACTGACTATTATCGAGTTTTACGCCATTGCCAATCCAATCGACCAAACGAAGCGATTGACCAATGGGTTAATTTCTTTTTAGATTGTCTTGATACGATTCAAGGCGAATTATCCGATAAAATGAAATCCAAGAGATATGGTACAATTTTGGCGCCGAGGGAAGTCGATATATTGCGCATAATCCAGGCTCACCCCGGAACAAGCTCAGGGCAAGTGTCAAAAAAGCTCAATATACCTTTATCGACAGTTAAGCGATTGATGGCTGGACTTGTAAGAAAAGAGCTCTTGGTTAAGCATGGTCGTGGAGCTGGTACGAATTACGAAATCTCTGATTAAATAGACAAATGAATCATTTATTAAAAGATAGTTCAGTGCATTTTTTTCACCTGGCTAAGCTCATTATTTTATCGATAAGCTTTCATAGTTGCGATGCACAACCAACAGGACCAATGGTCGTAGACTTGTCTAATAAAATTATAGAGCCAAAGTCGTATTTTATTATGTACACATCCGAACCTATTTTGCTTGATGGAAAGGCTGACGACGCGGCCTGGTTGTCAGCCGAGTACACAGATGATTTTATAGATATTGCAAATGGGGCAATACCACATTTACACACACAGGTGAAAATGTTATGGGATGATGCCAATTTGTACATATTTGCGAAGTTAGAGGAACCGCACATAGCGGCTAATATTACGAAGCACGACAGCATTATTTTTCATGATAAAGATTTTGAGGTGTTCATCGATCCAGATGGCGATACATATAATTATTTCGAACTAGAAATTAATGCATTAAATACCACATGGGACTTGTATCTCGATCGTCCTTATCGGGTAAACGGCTACGCGCTGGATGAATATGAGATTTCTGGTTTGAATACTGCCGTTTATACAAAAGGTACCATTAACGAACCGTCGGACATAGATCAATACTGGTCTGTTGAAATTCAAATTCCCATTACCTCAGTTATGCCTAGAGTTTATGATCCGGTTAAGGCTGGTGACATGTGGCGTATGAATTTTTCGCGTGTGCACTGGGATCAGGTGTTCGAAAATGGGCGATATCGACGAATTCGAAATGAGCAAGGCCAGTTAAAAAAAGAATATAACTGGGTTTGGACACCTCAAGGCTCGATAAACATGCACATGCCCGAAATGTGGGGTTTTGTTTATTTTATGGACGAAAACACAAATGAAACCTATCCGAAAGAAGTGGACCTATGCGATGAACAAATAGCATATGCAGCATTCAGGGAAATGCGATCAAAGCCATTAAAAGAGTTACGGAATAAACCCGAAGGTTACCGGAAAAAAATTGACTTTATGGGTTGTGAAAATCAACTATTTCCGGGTGAATTCATAAAGACGCATAAAGGGTTTGAATTAGTTCTAATTTTGCCCAAATCAGACGGTAAGTTAATCATCGATCAAAATGGGTATCTAACAAAACACAATGATTAATTTCAAAATACTAGGGTCACTTCTCCTTCTTTTAATTGTTGTAGGAATCAATGCACAATCGGATACATTGAAACCAATTTTATCTACTTGGGTAGATCAAGAAACAAGAATCGATAAAGAGGAGTGGGAAAGAAAAATCGCATCCTATGAATCTATGGGTATTTCGGAAATCCTGGTACGCACCGATCATAGAGATTTGGTCAACGTGGTGCAGATCGCAAAAAAATACAATATCGCTGTACATGCCTGGATGTGGACATTGAATCGGCCGAATGATACCATCGCTATGCAACATCCGGAATGGTATGCAGTTAATAGGGCTGGAAAAAATTCACTTGAATATCGGGCATACGTAGATTATTACCAATGGTTGAGCCCTTTTCATCCGGAGGCTCGTGAATACATCAAAAGCAATGTAAAAGCTTTATGCGAAATAGATGGATTGGCCTCCGTTCATCTCGATTATGTACGCTATGTTGACGTTATTTTAGGAGCCGACTTACAACCAAAGTACAATATTATTCAGGATCGCGATCTACCACAATATGACTATGATTATCATCCTATCGCGCGGCAACAATTCAAAGAAATATTTGGCTATGACATAATTGATAAACCCTATCCGGAACTAAGCACAGAATGGAAGCAATTTAGACTAAATGCGATTACGACTTTAGTCAATGAAATTGTAGCGTTAGCTCATGAGCAAAATAAAAAAGTGACGGCGGCCGTATTTCCATTTCCCCAAATGGCTCGGCGTATGGTTGGACAAGCCTGGAACGATTGGAATTTGGATGCAGCATACCCGATGCTTTATCATAATTTTTATCGTGAATCGATCAACTGGATTGGATTTGCTACGGCGCAGAATGCTGCAGATGTAGATTTTCCGATTCACGCTGGCTTATTTATTCCAGCTTTGATGCAAGTGTCAGAATTACGAAAGGCAATCCAAGTGGCGTTAGAAAATGGGGCGGATGGTATTTCTATTTTCAACGCTGAATTACTGTCAGAAGAGCAACGCTTTGTGTTGAAAGAAATGTTTGGACAAGGGGGTTAACCATATTTATTTGCATTCAGGATTTCATTTTTTTTGCGGCGTGGTTAACATCCGAGGGCTAAATTGGTGAAGTAGTAGAATATGATATATCTAGATTTTAACAACAATTCCCTTTTTATACATCACATATGCTATAAGGTAAATCAGACCTGTGGCCGACAAGGCAAAGGCCAAACTGCCGCCATAATCACCAAAAGTAACCTGAAAGACATTTTCATAGATCCATGCATAGCCGGTCTGATCTTCGGTGCGAAAAACAAATAGTAGCAATCGCACGAGTACTCCGGACAAAATGTAGCTGATCAATGGATTCAATCCGAAAACACGAAATGGTAATGTCCACCGCGTTTTTTTCATTAAATCAATGAGTCGAACTAGTGCATAAAAAACACAAGCGAGAATACCAGTAGTGAAGATCACATATGAACCTGTCCAAAGTGGTTTATTTATTGGGAGCACTTTATTCCACAGCAATCCCAATCCAATGAGCACGGCACCTAAAACAACTAAAAAGGTTATGGTGTCGTTGTCAACTTCTTTTGATGTGACCTGATAACCGATTAAATACCCCAGTAAAATTTGCGCTGCACCCGTTAATGTCCCCAATAGCCCTTCGGGGTCAAATGCTTGCCCATACCCATGATACATATGCGCATCACCAACTATGAACAGGTCAATCTGAGTTGCAATGTTTGATGCAAGCGCATAGGGATCAGGTGACTCGTATTGATACAAAATGAACCAATGCAAGAGCATCAAGCCTATCGTAGAAATAAGTATAAATTTCCAATGCTTTGATAGTATTAAGAGTAAAGAGGCAAGAAGAAAACTAAGCGCAATCCGTTGCAGTACTCCGAAAATTCGAAGTGATGATAATTCTTTATGGAAGAACGGAAAATAATTAAGTAGTAATCCCAGAATAAAAATAATTGAAGTCCTTTTAATTATTTTTAACAAAATCGGACCCGTTCCACGACCATCGTATTTTCGGAAGGAAACACTCATAGATAAACCTACTACAAATAAAAATCCTGGAAAGACCAGGTCAGTCAAGGTGCATCCGTGCCATTCTGCATGCCTCAAGGGTGACCACACATATTTCCACGATCCTGGTGTGTTAACCACAATCATCAAAAAAATGGTAATACCGCGTAACACATCGATGGACAGGATTCGATTTTTCATTGCACGTTTATGGCGGAATTATTTTGTAATCATTAATGAAGCCGCTATTTCCACAGTTTTGTAATTCCGAGTAATGATACCACAAATACGAATAGAGACATTGCGGCGTACGGCGCATTTCCATAGATTAAGTAGCCTGTGCCAAATAAGGCGGCATATATAGCACAGCATCCCAAAAACATCATTAATATTTCAGAACTCAACGAACGACCCTCTTTGGTTATTGAGGTCCCATCTGCTTTAAGAGCACGAATGACAGGTTGCCAGCCACCTCTATGCGGTTTGATGAGCGTAAAGAATGACTTTAAAACTTGCATGTCCGTGGGGCGTGTAATCAGTGTCGCAACAATCCATGATACGGTGGTCAAAACTACACCAATGAGGAGTTTTTGCCAAGGTAATATGTCATCCATAATATCATTTTCCATAATTATTGCTATGATAAATGAGACGACCATGGCTGTAATTTCGCTATAGGCGTTGATGCGCCACCAAAACCAACGCAGAATAAATAATAATCCGGTGCCCGCACCGATTTGCAATAATATTTTAAATGCCTGCATGGCGTCGGTTAAAGCCAGAGCAAGTATAGCTGCTAAAATCATCAATATGACCGTCGTGATACGACCAACAGAAACTTGCAATTTTTGACTCGCATTTCTGTTGAAAAATCGAACATAGAAGTCATTGACAACATAGGATGCCCCCCAATTTAAATGTGTACTGATTGTTGACATCAATGCGGCGATCAATGCGGCTATTACTAAACCCAGTAATCCTGTTGGCAACCTGGTGAGCATTGCTGAAAATGCCACATCATCTTTTAAAATATCATCAGCCAGCGCCGGAAATTCTAATTTAATACTTGCGAGATCTGGAAATACAATTAGTGACGCTAGAGCAATCAATATCCAGGGCCAAGGTCGCAGAGCATAATGAGCTGCATTAAAAAAGAAAGTAGCCTTAACCGCATCTTTTTCATTTTTCGTGGATAACATCCGTTGGGCAACATATCCGCCACCTCCGGGTTCAGCTCCCGGATACCATACAGACCACCATTGCACGGCTATAGGAATAAAAAATAAAGGAATAGCGACGTTTAAATCGTTAAAATCGGGGAATAAATCGATTTTTCCGCTAACGTTAGGATGCGAAATTAAATTACTAACGCCACCAACTTCTGGAAGGCTGACGATATAAACGGCAGCCGCAACCATTCCGATCATGCTCAACACAAATTGAAAAAAATCCGTCACCATAACACCGCGAAGTCCCCCCAAGGCCGAATAAAAAACCGTGATGAGCGATACGAGCAATACCGTTTGAAATGGTGAAATACCTAACATGACCCCGGCAATTTTTGTCCCAGCTAAAAGCACGGTAGCCATTATCATAATATTAAAAAAAACGCCCAGATATATCGATCTAAATCCGCGAAGAAAGATCGCTTCCGGTCCGCTATAACGCAGTTCATAAAATTCAAGATCAGTGGTTATGCCAGACCGTCGCCAGAGTTTTGCATACACAAATACGGTTGCCATGCCGGTCAAAAGAAAAGCCCACCATTCCCAGTTACCGGCTACACCATTTTGACGTACAACCTGTGTAACGAAATTGGGTGTATCCGCACTAAATGTCGTAGCGACCATCGAAACACCGATGAGCCACCACGGCATATTCCGTCCGGATAAAAAGAAATCTTGGGTGCTTTGACCTGCTTTTTTAGATGCCCAAATCCCGATGAGAAGTGTAAGCACAAAAAAAACAACAATTATTGTCCAATCCAGTCCGGCTAAATTCATGCGAGCAAGATACAAGTATTTAAAAATGCCAACGTCTGAATGCTTCCATGGCTTCATACGCCGCAAATCCTAAATCTCGATACATCGTTGCCGTGGCTTTATTTCGATCTTCTGATCGTTGCCAAAATTCCCGATGATCCTCACCTGGAAAAGGAGGTTTATCTTTTTGAGATTGATGTGCATAAATCGCCTTACGTTTTTTTAACAATTCAGCAGGGGATAGCGGAACGGTCATTTCAATTTCGTCAATGGCAAATTCATGCCATGCTCCCCGGTATAGCCATAACCAACAATCGTTTACCCAGGATTTATGCTTGAGTCGTCGAAAAGCCTCAATAACGGCATCAAGACAAATGCGATGTGTTCCATGTGGATCAGACAAATCGCCCGCCGCAAAGACCTGATGAGGTTGAAACGATTCGAGCAAGTTCATAATAATTTCTATGTCTGCATCTGATAATGATTTCTTTTTTACTTTACCTGTTTCATAAAAGGGCATGTCAAGGTGATGGATTTGATTATCCTTCAGACCACAAAACCGCGCTGCCAGTCTTGCCTCTCCTCGCCTAACTAAACCTTTTATTTTTCGGACTTCTTTTGAGTTCTTATGCTTGCTTTTGCTCTCTAATAGTTGTTTAGCCTTTAATGCATCTTCAAATGTATTTTGGCTATCCATTGATTTGAGATATTGCTCAAAAAAATCCAAATAGCGCTGCGCATCATGATCATGCACAGCAATATTTCCCGATGTTTGATATGCAACATGCACGTCATGTCCTTGCTCCACTAGTCTGATAAACGTACCGCCCATAGATATAACATCGTCATCCGGGTGAGGGGAAAAAATTAGTACACGTTTCTTTTTTGGTTTCGAGCGCTCAGGTCTAAATGTGTCATCAGTATCGGGTTTACCACCCGGCCAGCCCGTAATCGTATGTTGTAGTCTATTGAATATTTCAATATTAATTTGATATGCACTATTGCGATTTAAAATGAGTTCACTCAACCCATATTCGGCATAATCTTCATCAGTCAATTTTAAGATGGGTTTGCCACATTCTTTTGACAACCAGGTGACCGCTTTACATGTAAGTTCGTCGTCCCAGCGGCACGAACCGGTTTTCCAAGGTGTTTGAACGCGGGTGAGTTTTGAGGCACTTTCTTTATCTAAATAGAATGTAACGCGATCGTGGTTTTGCAAATAGGTTGCCGGAACGCCGGCCGTTGGTTTCAATTCTATTGCATGTTGCACGATATCGGCTTTGTGTTGTCCCCAAGCCATAATATATATTTCACGGGCTTTCATTATTGTGCCTACGCCCATCGTTATGGCACGGTATGGCACGCTCTCTATTCCATCGAAATCTTTTTGTGCATCACGGCGTGTTATATTATCCAATCGAACCAGTCTGGTTTGCGAACTTTCTTCACTCCCCGGTTCATTAAAACCTATGTGACCTGTGCGTCCAATTCCGAGTAATTGAATATCTAACCCACCGGCCAATTCTATTTGTTTTTCATACATTTTACAATATTCCTCGATTTCTTCGAGCGGCAATGTACCAGTAGGAATGTGAATATTATTCGGGTCAATATCAATATGGTCAAATAAATATTCCGCCATGAAATTGTGGTAACTCTCAGGATGTTCAGGAGCGATGGGATAGTATTCATCCAGATTGAAGGCTATCATGTTTTTGAAACTCAATCCTTCTTCTTTATGCATACGTATAAGCTCGGCATAGACACGTATTGGTGAGGACCCGGTAGCGAGCCCGACTACGAGATTTTTTCCTCGCTGCTGCTTTGATCGCAGGGCCAAAGCAATACTGTTAGCAATATGAATACTTCCATCTCGTGCCGATTCAAACAATTCAATTGGAATCCGCTCAAATGACTTTATTTGGTAGAGTAGATGCTCAGGATAATTTTTAATAGCGCCATTTTCAATTCGGACATCTGTCATTTCTTGCATTATTAAAAAGTTAACTTATTGACTGCTGCAGATAAATCGATTTCAAATTCCGTCTCTATTTGATCCACCAATTGTAGCGTACGTTTTCGAAAAGCATCGAATGAAGAGGATTTTGAGTCAACAGCCTTATGCGCAACATTTCGATTAATTTTTTCTACTAATTGTGTGAGACGTTGTGGTACTTCCGTAAAGTAAAGGTCATAGAAACGATTGAAAATATATGTTACTGCAGCCTCTGAGGGATGTACCATGTCTTGACAATAAAACCTATAATTCCTTAACTCATCCAATAATATTTCATATGATGGAAAGTACTTGACATTTTCATTTTGATCTACAACATCCTGTGCGGCCTCGATCAATCTTGCCTTGGAGCGATTATTTTGGACAATTCCATCTCGTAAATGGCGAATCGGACTCACGGTTAAAATAATATGACAAGACGGATTTATTTCTGAAATGATCTTACGAATGTTAATAAGGGCAGTTCTATTTTCATCAATTGAAAGCATGCGCCGTTCAAATAAATGAGCAGGCATCTTATGACAGTTTGCAACTATAGCACTATTACTTAATTGCCAAACAAATGATGTACCAAGTGTTAAAAAAACTGCCCGGCAGTTTTTTAGACGGCTTTGTAAGTTGTTTAAAACAGCAGAGGTGTTTTCAATAAATATATTTTTATCCTTATTACAAAGCCGACTGTGGATATCATAATGTCGCCATAAACCCTCATTGAAAAATACGTCAGCTTTGTCCCATGGAATTTGGCCAGTGATCAATTCGAAAGTACGCTTAATCGAATGGGCATTGTACATAACACCTGTGGGGTTAACATCGATATCGAAGTACCGATTCTTGAGATGCCGTCCAACTTGGTCAGCAAAACACGAGCCAATGGATAAGAATGAATCCTTGTAGGTAAAGGACAACCCGGGAGGATCAATGGGAACTTGTATTTGCCACATAGTACTAAGGTAAGCATTGTCTTAATGGGTTGAACCAAGGTTCAGATGATAATTGAACATATTTCTGACGACGTGCAACACTCTATCGATTGCACTGTCTTTATCTTTGATTGAAAGGTTGAAACCGTGGCGAATTAGCGTCCTTCGAAGGCCGGAAAACCATTTTATTGGAGTCAAAACTGGAATATCAACATAGGGACCTCATAGAGGCCTGCAAGTTGGGTAAGCGCACTGCTCAATTTGAATTGTATAATCTGTACGTGGATGCCATGTATCAGACAAGCTATCGCATGGTTGGAAATACAGCCGATGCAGAAGATGTTGTACAAGACGCGTTTGTGAAGGCCTTTACCAAATTGGAATCCTTTCAATATAAAAGTACATTCGGTGCTTGGCTCAAACGAATTGTTATAAATCAATCGGTCAATTTTTTGAAAGCAAAAAAACTACCTGTATGCACCAATGACGACATAACTGATGAAAACACTTTTGATGTTGAGGCTTCGGTTGAGATTGATATTATTAAAATAAAGAAGGCAATAAAACTTTTGTCAGACGGCTACAGACGAATATTAAGTCTGTATTTACTCGAAGGGTATGATCATAGTGAAATAAGCCAAATTGCCGGGATATCAGTTTCGACGTCGAAATCTCAATTTCATCGAGCCAAAAAAAAACTTGTGGATATAATTAAAAAGGAAGAATGGAAAAGTTAGAAAAGATAATTCGAGATAATATACATGAATTTGATGACCAGCCTGTTAATCGACAAAGGATATGGTCACAGATCGAAAGTAATTTACCACAACGTAAAAAGCATCGGACCGTCGAAATCCGACGAAGATATTTAAATATCGCTGCATCATTTGTAGTCCTTAGCCTGGCCCTTGGATTTATCTACCTAAATGTAAAATCAAACAGTATGCAATCTATACTCGCGAATCAAAATGAGTTGCACGATATCAATTCATACTATAATCAATTGATCGATTATAAAATTGAGAAAATAAAACTGAGTTCGGCATTATCTGAAAACGACAGAATTGAGTTTATGAACTATTTTCAGGAATTAGAAGAAGAGAGTAAAATACTGGAAAAAGACTTGATGAATAATATCGATAATGCTGAAGTATTATCTGCCATTGTTGAAAATTATCGCAAACGCCTACAGGTATTGGAAAATGTATTGCGTAGAATTAATCAACCTAAAAAGAGTGAAGATGAAAAGAGCATATCTATTTAATATATGCGCAGCCATTTGGCTATGCACCGCACACATAGATGCACAAAATGCGCATGAAAAGGTGGTCACACGGTCTTTTCCTATGACGGATGCTGGTCAATTGATCATTGAAAATAAATACGGCGATGTGCGGATCGCAGGTTGGGACAAAAATGAAGTTGAGGTTAAAGCAACCGTGGTTGTGAAGGGCGATGACGAAGAGCTATTCGATCGGATTCAACCTACTTTTGATTCGGCTGAAGAGTTTTTAAAAGTTGTCACGGAGATTGAACCAGTATCTGACGGATATTGGAGACGCCTATGGCGAAACCTAAATCCTGTAGAATTTGACAAGTCGGCAGTTGATGTCCATTATGAAATATTTATTCCGGCAAGCGCCCAAATTAAATCAGAGAATAAATACGGCGACATCGTTTTAGAAGATTGTTTGGGCAAATTCAGAGGCATGGTAGAACATGGTGATATACGCATAAGTGGAGATGTGCAGTATGCCGATATCAATATAAATTTTGGCCTTTTTCGAACGTACAATTTAAAAAATGGTGAAGTGGCTGTGCGCAACGGTGATGTTGACATCACGTCTGCCGATCGACTCACACTAAGCTGTGTTGGAACAGATATTGAAATCGATTCAGTCGATGAATTAAGGATTCAATCTAGTAAGGATGATATTATTTTCGGAAGCGTTGGTCACGCCTCAGGTGAGATCCGATATTCTAAAGTGAAATTACGTGAATTGAGATCCTCGATGGACTTGAAGTTTTATCAAGCAGACATGGAGGTTCAAAGTGTGACGCCAAATCTAAACGATATTTCAATCGATCAGGCATCATCAGATATTGTTTTAGACGTTAACAATATTAGTTTACGAATTAAAGCGAGCCTGGAAGCGGGCTTGTTACGACTGCCAAAAACGGTTGAAGACCTGGAAGTACATACGATAAATGAAAAAAAGGAACTGCGTGAAGTTCAAGCCCTATATGGTCGAGCACCGCATATTCCGCTAAATATAGTTGGTAAAAAAGGCTATATCGTTATTAGATAAAAACGAAAAAATTCTTGTTAAATTTATAAAAAGTTTAAAATGAAAAAGTTCTTTACATTTTTATTGATCGCCTTGGGATGCTCCCTCCATGGGCAGGATAGTACAGAGTACATTGATATAGGACCCAATTATGATAATGAGCCAATTGAGACCTTTCAATCAGGCAATTATCACAACGGAGGATTTTTTGGCCTTGATTTTCGTTACGGACAAATTGAAGGTGAGAATGCAGCATTTGGTGGAGGAAAGGCGGCCTATATTATGAATCGATCACTGGAAATCGGAGTTGCCGGAATGCTCTTTTATTCGGAACAGGAGAATATTTTATTTGAGGATAGTAATTTAGGTATTGGTGGCGGATATGGTGGATTGTATGTGGCACCTGTAATTAAACCCTTAAAAAAAGTTCATTTGTCCATTCCAATAGTATTAGGAGCTGGAGCTGTCGGATATGATGAAGATATCAGAGGCCAGCAAGGACGCTTGATTCATGTCGATGACTGGGATGAAATATTTATGGTTCAAGGTGGCCTTAATTTGGTATTTAATGTGACAAGTTTTTTCCAAGCTGAGATCGGACTTCATTACCTACATACCACTGACATTGAATTGGATATGGTTCGAAACCTGGACATTACAGGCTTAACAGGCGGGTTTGGTTTGCGATTTGGGAGGTTTTAGTTCCATTGAAGCCGGCGTATGAAACCGGTACAAGACTTTAAACAGTCTTGACGGAATTACCCACTACATATGATCGTGTAAGTATAATGAGTCGATGAGATGTGGTAGGTCTAAGTGATGCACGCTGGGCCTATCGTTGAAATTGAAGCGGATCTTATCCAAACAGGTATGCGCCAATGTGAATTCCCTGTTCTTCCCTACTTTGTGGTGCAAATGAATCTATTGTCGCGCCTCTTTCAACGCGCAGCTCCTGAAGGTAAGCCGCTTGTGTCCAGTCTTGGAAGGTTTTCTGATGCCAATAAAGCGGCAGACCAATACCGTCATTTTGATCACGCACACCAGGCTTTTGAACTAGGCAACTACAGAGAAGCGATAATCTCATTCCTACATTATTTAAAGAATTCAGAGGGGGACAATGTCATTTTTAGTGATATTAAACGCCATGTAAATTTTAGCTTAATTCAAGGGTCAAGGCAAATTTCGGGGCTGATAAAGGATGATCGAATTATCGCGCGATCTCTTTTAGTACAGGGTAAATCCTTTTCAACAAGTCTGCTTAGAAAATTGTTGGAAAAAAATTATGAATTAAATTATTGCCGGTATGCCCTTGACAACGAAGGGCAATTGCACGTCGTATTTGAAAGTTTTGTGCAGGATGCTAATCCCTATAAATTGTATTTTGGTTTAAAAGAATTGGCAATACAAGCTGATAAGATGGATGACCTTATACTAATGGAATTTCCAAATTTGACAGCGAAAGATGTAGGTCATATACGCCCTGTGGATAAAAACCTGATCGATGTAAAGTCTTCATATTTTTATTCAACTTTAAGGTTTTTGGAAAACAGACTTGAGTCCGGAGATTTAAGAAAAGTTAAGGATCCTACAGTGCTCATATGCGCTATTTTAGGTACGTTTTATAAGCTGGACTATATACTTACACCACATGGTCAGGCTACAGAATTAATTGAGCAATCGCACAAGGAATATTTTGCAGACAATACACAACCAGTGGAAGTAAAGGTTGCCAATTTGAGACATAAACTGCGCGAATTGAGTTCCGTCAGCGCAGATGAATTAAGGCAAGAGTGGTATGAGGTAATTTATACATTTGGCATTAACTCTCCGGTTGACTTATTTCAAGTGCAAAATTTTATTCGATCGGAATGGAATAAAATTGATTGGTACATTGAGAATAATCAATTCGATGCGGCTCAAGCTGCTATAGAATTTGTAATTGGATACTCATTTTTTAATTATTCTATTGACCAATTATTGAAATCAATACTGACGTTATACTATCGTGTTTCAGATTTTCAATTTTTTGCCAAAACATTTCCTGGTCATGGTTTAGTAAATAGCAGTGGTGGAATCAACAAAAAAAAGGTTTTAGCCAGTTGTAAAACGATCATAGACGAGCACGAGGATCAATATCATAATATCAATATACCTATTGATATCCTTAATTTCAGTAGTGTTTATCATTTCGGACATTCACTGTTAAAGTTGGTTTTGTCGAGTTCATTTGTGGAGGTTGAAGGGAAATAATAATGGATAAAGTACCGCAAATAGAACTGATAAAAAAATGTCTGGTGGAAATCGCAACACCCTACAATACCGGAACCGGTTTTTATGTCAAATCATATGATGTCATCGTGACAAATGAGCATGTGATACGTGATAATCGAGAAGTTGTGATCAAGGGTAAAAGCTTCGAAAAGCAAATAGCCCAGGTGGTATTTATAGATGAAAGGGCCGATATCGCTCTTGTCCGACCGCCAGACGTACATAATATGCCTGAAATTGTATTGCGCACAGAAAATGCCGCTGTGCAGGGTGAGACGATATTTGCATTAGGACACCCGTATGGTTTGAAATTGGCGACAACACATGGTGTGATTTCCAGTATAGAGCAAAAAGAGCGGGGTATCACACTTATTCAGCACGATGCCGCATTGAATCCGGGAAATTCCGGCGGTCCTTTAGTGGATCGAGATGGGCACGTTATCGGGCTGAATTCGTTTGTGCTCGTAAAGGGAGAAAATATGGGGTTTGCGCTTCCGATTGCTGAAGTGCATCATGCCATGCAGGCGGCCAAGCCAGAAGGTGCTGTAACCATGGCGCGTTGTCGTAGTTGTCGCAATGTCGTGTATGACAATCAACTAGAGCGTCGGTATTGCAAGCATTGTGGGGCAGAAATCCTTTTTCCCAATGATGTTCCTGAATATGCCGCAGTTGGCGTCACCAAAATGGTCGAAGACATCATCACAGAGTTGGGTTATGACGTGAGACTGACACGTGAAGGAAAAAATCATTGGAATATACAGAGAGGCAGCGCATTGGTACGTCTGTCGTATCATCAGGATGCAGGATTAATAGATGGAGATGCCTATCTGTGCCGTTTACCTGATCAAAACGTTAATGAAATATACACCTATATGATGCAGGAGAATTTCATGACGGGTGATCTTACATTCAGCGTCAAAGGTCCTTTTGTTCTTTTGTCATTGATGATTTTTGATCGGCACTTGGACGAGGAAACAGGAAAGAAGATGTTAGAAGGTCTATTCGCCCAAGCCGATCATTATGATGACATACTTATTGATAGGTTCGGTGCCAGTTGGATTGAATAGAACTACTTAATCTTCGAGGCTTTAACACAATTATTTGTTGATTGGCATCGGAATGTTGTTATTTTAGCGTTTTATACGCAGTAATAGAAAAATTAAATTATGCGGAATCTTTACCTAATCGCTTTTACATTTCTTCTCACGTGCGGCGGGCTATTTGCTCAGGACATCCATTTTTCACAATTTTACCAAGCGCCATTACACCTGAATCCGGCGATGACCGGAGTTATGGAATGTACGCAACGATTTACGGCCAATTATCGAAATCAATGGGCTTCTGTCATTAAGAATGAGTTTCAGACGTATAGCGCATCGTATGATACCAAGATTCCGACAGCACAATACGACTACTTTGGACTTGGTATTTCACTATGGGGAGATCAAGCCGGATCTGGCCGTTTCTCAACTTATCAAGCACGACTATCGGGTTCTTACAGTAAATACATGGGAGGTAACCGCACGCAATCGAATTATCTCGTTGTTGGTGCCGATGCCGCATTATCATCGAGGTCGATAAATTTTGCCAAACTGCTTTGGGGTACACAACATGCAGGTGATGGTACTCCGGATCCTACTTTGCCTCCACTGGAGTCACTCGATGAAGATCAGTTTTTGTATGCAGACATGAGTGTCGGTTTACTTTGGTTTTCTAGATTAGATGACAACTTAAATTTCTATGTGGGAGGAGCAGCTTCTCATATCAACCGACCCAGACAATCCTTTTTTAATAGTGCCGATGTAAAGCTGTACACGAAATACACCATTCACGGCGGAGGTGAACTTGGATTGAATAATAATATTTCAATCTTACCTGGATTCGTGACTTTCTTCCAGGGGCCATCGTTTCAATTGAATGCGGGTACATCAACACGCTTTTATTTGAATGGTAGTAGTTACAGTTCTGAATCCTTCCAGATTGGTGCTTGGGCGCGTATGGTTAACAATTACGAGTGGGGACTGAATCAGGTTACACCCCCAGATGGGACTGAAAGTACTTCATTTGGTGTAGACGCTGTGATTCTTTCGGCCCGTTTTGATTATGGTAATTATGGTATCGGCTTTAGTTACGATATCAATGTGTCGGACTTGCGGACAGCTAGTAATTCCAAGGGCTCCTTTGAGTTCTCTTTGGTTTACAATGTTTGTGGAAATGAAAGCCGACGCGTATACTGTCCTAAATTCTGATAGTCAATCGACGGACAAGTAGAAATCTTCCTTTGCATTGGGTATAACCCGGTCATCTGAGTAATTTTGATGTCATGACTTCGAAACCAAAGTCGAAGGGATACATGCACTATTCGGGTATGGCATTTGAATTGATTGCCATATTGGTTATTGCAGTTGTGGTGGGCAAGAAGTTAGACGCATGGTTATCTTTGCCAAAACCGTATGCTACATTGTTCCTGCTGATTTTATTTCTAGTAGGATACTTTTTACGCATCTATTATTCCCTTAAGAATGAGTCTAGGTAAGATTATTCTTTGGCACGTCATGTCTTTGCTGCTTTTTGTGGCACTAATGTTTGTTGCCCAAATGATTTGGCCTGAAGTACGCATGCATGATAGTTTTAGTTGTCAAGCGGCGAGTCTGTTTTTGATTCTCTCTTTCTTAATTACGTGGATGTCAAACAGGCTTATCAATCACAAGAATCCATACTATTTCAGCTATGTTACATTATTATCGGTTCTTGTTAAACTAGGACTGGGCATCGCGCTTGTTGCTATTTACACAAAGACACGTGAGGTTGAAGGAAAACTTTACATTATACCTTTCATCCTTTCTTATCTTATTTTCACAATATGTGAAGTAGCATTGCTACAAATCATTATTCAATCAGCTAAAAAAACGTGGAGCAAATAATAAAAGCCATCATTAACAAAAGGCATGAGGTGGAAGTGTCTCATGCATCACAGATCGACATTAAAAAATTGAGTGACAAGCAGTATCATGTCGTTCATAATGGCGACTCAATCTTAGTCGAAGTATTGCGCTATAGTCCGCGATCAAAGAAAATATCTTTGTCCATCGACGACGTCGTCTACGACATCGATTTTAAGGATGCTGTTGATGTGATGGTGGAGCGGATGGGGCTGGACGATATTAGCGGCAATGAAGCCGCTGATTGTATTGCTCCGATGCCTGGTTTAGTGCTGGATATATTAGTTCAACCGGATGAGGCTGTTGAAGCCGGTCAGCCGATAGTGATCTTAGAAGCGATGAAAATGGAAAATGTGATAAAAGCTTCGATTGCCTGTACAATTGATGAAATTCGCGTCGCAGCTCATGAGACGGTAGAAAAAGGGCAAATTCTAGTTACTTACAAGTAGAAAGAGAAGCAATAAAGGATTCCGGCACTTGAGATGAGGTCGCTGTCAATTAAATGTCATGGTCATAACCAGTTTGGAAGGAGTATGTCAAGGCGGCTATGGCTGCGACCGTATTACAAGTTAAGTTCGTATAACCCTGGAATTCCTTGGGCATGCATGGGGTGGCACGTTTTTACCTACTTTTGCGTTTCTTTTTTGACTAAAAATAGCTGAACATGTCCGATATGAAACTGCATGAGTTATTTGACGAGGATGGCAATATGCTGAGCCCCTCCTTGCCGGAAAATGTAAAAAACTATCTCATAGACATAGATGGAACCATTTGTGACGATATCCCAAATGAAGAACCAGAACGGATGGCCACTTGTAAGCCTTATCCTGACGCATTGGAAATTTGCAACAAATGGTATGATGAAGGACACATCATTACCTATTTTTCATCAAGAACGGATGAGCATCGTGAGGTGACACTTGCATGGTTGGATAAACATGGATTTAAGTATCACGGCTTGCTGTTGAATAAGCCCAGAGGCGGACACTATCATTGGATAGATAACCATATTGTAAAAGCGACAAGGTTCAAAGGAAAATTTACGGATCTCGTTAAACGAGAAGCGATAGTTGAGGTATTTGAAAAGTAACCTCTTTTCCGTTTATCTATTGCCCATTTCTTTATGCTAGAACAGGTTCGCCTGACAGACATGGCGTTAAATGCAAAGTGCGCAGCAATTTGAAGAATCCGGTAAATTCCAGGCTAACGAAGTAAATTTTCAACGGCAGATTCGATTTCGTTGTATGTAAATGTATAGCCATTTTCTAATGCTGTGCCTGGAAGTACTTTAATGCTATCTGTTAACAATTGTTGACGATCTCCGAGTAGTAATTTTGCAAATAATTTCGGTAACGGGAATAATAAAAAATTATTGAAACGCGCCTTTCCGATAACTCTTGCTAATTTTCGAGCAGTGACTGGGTGAGGCGCGACGGCATCAATGACTCCTGAAATATTGTCATTCTCGATAATAAAGTTGATCAAATTACATACGTCATCGATATGAATCCAGGAATAAATTTGATCACCCGGTGCAAAATAGGCACCCAAACCAAATTTAAATCCATCATTAATTTTTTTGAATGCACCTCCTGAGTCGGCTAGCACGATACCGATTCGAAGAAGACAATGCCTGCCTGCCTGTAATGCGGCATTAGAGGCAGCTTCTTCCCATGCCTTACAAATTGTTTGTACAAAATTTTCACCACGAGATTCGTTTACACTTGATTTTATATCTGGCCCATATATGCCTATAGCTGACGCTGAAATATAGACAGGAGGGTGAGACATCATTTTCATTGAACGGGCTAATGAGTCATTAGGTAACGTACGACTCTGAATTAATTCGGTTCGATACGTTGATGTCCATTTTTTAGCAATGATACTTGCACCGGCTAGGTTGATGACAACATCAATACCTGTCAAATCAATATCACCTTTTTGTGCGTCGTACGGGTTCCAAATAATATACCCATTTTTGTCGTGATAGGATGGATTCCGGGTTAGAATAAAAACCTCGTGACCGTTCGACATTAGAACTTTTTTCAAAGACGATCCTATCAGGCCAGTACCTCCAGCTATGACAATTTTTTTTGACACTCCTGTAATATTAAATAATTATTAAATGTTAAGCTTAATTTCAGATAGTAATTTACGTCGCTGTTCGTATTATTCGTTTTTTTGGTTGTTTAATTAAACAGTTCAGTTGAATGTCTACATATTTTTCTGAATACTCGGGAAAAGATGGCTTTTTTTTTATAATTTCGGATCACAAGCACCAAAAGTCATGAAATCGATTTATTACGCGCTGTTAATTTGCGTCAGCGTTTGTGCACTTTCGTGCCAAACAGAGCGGCAAATCAACCAAAATCAACTAGTCATACGTTTCGAAAGCGAGCCGGATAGGTTGAACCCCATTCTCTCAACAGGCTCCTATGCGAGCCAGATAGAAGGTCAAATCTTCCAACCTTTAGCCGAACTTGATCCAATTACATTGAATTTCGAGCCGATTTTAATTGAACGAATACCAGCGCTAGTGCGCGACGAACGGCAGGAATTTGGCCCAGTAGACCGTCTGGACATTAAAATTAAAGATAGCGCCAGGTGGTCAGATGGAAAGCCCGTTTCAAATGTTGACGTCCTATTCACGCTGAAAGTAATCCTCACGCCAGACGTTAAAGCGGATCGAAAACGTACAATATTTTCGTTTGTAAGAGGAGAAAAGCATGATGAAAACGATTCCAAGTTTTTGTCTCTTTATGTTGATACAGCAAGGTATAATGCCAAAAGGATAGCACTTAACTTTCACATCCTACCACAACACATTTATGACTCAGTCGGTCTGCTAAACAACATACCGCTAAACGATTTAATTGCTAACAATATCTCTTCTGAAAATGAAAAAAGTTTGACCGAATTCAGCGATTTATTCCGAACGGAACGATTTAGTCGTACTACAATTATTGGGAGCGGACCTTATGAATTGGATTATTGGAATACAGGGTACGAAATCCAATTGAAAAGAAAACAAAATTGGTGGGGCGATGCCTATGCCGAAAATAATTTATTCAAGGCCATTCCAAAAGAATTACGCTATCGTATCATACCTGATCAACAATTGGCCATAACCGCGATGGCTAACAATAATATTGATATAATTGCAGGCGTAACACCTGAAAAATTCAGTGTATTACGTGAGACACAACCTGAGCTTTATCAATACCTGACTCCTGTAATACCTCGATTTTTTTACATCATTTTAAATACGGAGTCGTCAATACTGAAGGATCCACAAACACGTAAAGCACTGGCTTTTTTAGTTGACCAACAAAAATTAATTGAAGTCGTTATGAGCGGGTATGGTCGTGAGCTGAGTGCTCCGATATTGCCTATGAGCAAGTTGTACAATGATAAAATTAAGCCGTATCCGTTTGACGTCCAGCAAGCGAATGAACTACTCAAAACGGCCGGTTGGACTTCGTTCAATGATGATGGCATTCTTATTAGAGAACGCGAAGGTAATTTGGAAGAACTCAAGCTGGACATAAAAATTACGGGTAGCAGACTTGGACGTCAAATTGCACTAATACTTCAAAATAACTTTAAAAAAGCAGGAATTGACTTAGAAATAAAAGCTCAGAAATTTTCCAACACCAGGCAAGACATGCAAAAAGGAGATTTCAATTTGGTGGCTACGGCTGCGTCTCAGGCCTTGGGTGAACCCAATTTGAAATCATCTTGGCATTCGACAAGCATTTCATCTAGTGGTGGGAATTTATCGAGAATTGCGAGTGATCAAATCGATAAAGTGCTGGATGACTTAGCCGATGAAGAGAATCCGGAAGCCAGGATAAAGCTCTATCACGAGTTTCACAGCTTGATTCATGAAGAGGTACCTGTATTATTTTTACTTATGCCTACTGAGTGTGTCTTAGTCAGTAAATCGTGGCATGTAGATGAATCTGCTCGACGACCCGGCTATTTTGAAAATATGGCCTATCCAGAAAAATAGTTACGCACAGTATTGTAGCATTATCAGGCTTTCAGCATTGGGCATCGTCCGCTAGGATGAAACTTTCTATTATGCTTAAATTTGATCGTGATCGCTTTTTTCGGTAGAAGATTGTTATGGATAGTTCCGATCATTCTTGGAGCGCTGACGCTGTTATTCCTTTTGAATGAAAGCTCACTGCAAAGACAAACGGATCGTATTTTTTCGGAAGAGGAGTTGCTTGTCTTGTCGATAGAAGAACAGGTGGTTTTGCAACAGGACATCATGCATCGAAATGGCTTTGACCTTCCTGTTTTTTATTTTTCAATTCATAACAAAGGCTGGAGGCCGTCATTACGAAGGCAATTTCCAGTGTCGGATTATAACTTCGTACGATCGTTGAGCGCTATCACGCTTAATTCGGAGAGTACATTGGCATTGGGAAAAAGAATTCTTAGGGTAAAAAAAAGCCTTAAACAATCTGATCGGTACAATTATCGCTTACATCAAGCAATAAACGATGACGATGCGCGCAATTTTGTTCGGGAACTGAATAAAACCCCCGAAAACCAACTAAATGACGAATTACGAGAAATTAATAGTGCAATCCAAACACAAATTGCAAATCGATCCATTCTGGAGGCGCTTCCACTTGTAAGCTGGAACGGTATAAATAATCGATTCCATTGTTTTATTTCCACCATGTTTATGTCAGGAAATTTGAGGTCGAATGTAGACGGCGTACCGGTCTTCAAAAAAATATGGCCTGCCGTGGGTATTACACTGTTTATTAGCTTGGTTTCATTGCTATTTCTTGTGTGTATTGGTATTCTACTTGGTAATTATATTTTCAAAAGAATAGGTTCATGGTCAGCCAATCTTGCACAATCGATATTATACGTATTTTACGCTATTCCATTGTTTTGGTTGGCTACTTTAATCCTTTATGCGGGAGGCGTTTTCCCCTCGGCGCTGTCTGCGGGTCTTCCCGTTATACAACCTGGGGAGACTCCTTCTTTGTCGACTTTCTTACGTCTTGACAATATTGGATTTCTTATACTGCCAATTATAACAATTATATTGAGCGAAGTGGCTGTAATAGCAATTCAATTGTATCGTGCCATGTTGGCTACTGCTCAAAAGAAATTTGTTTTAGCAGCACACAGTCGTGGATTGGAAAAAGATGTCGTGCTGCTAAAATACAATCGCCCCTTTTCACTCTTCACAATATTAACGATTATAGGAAATAGTATTCCGAATTTAATTTCCGGGTCTGTGGTTATTGAACTTATATTTAATATACCGGGAATGGGCCGCCTTCTTTGGGATTCACTTTATGCTTATGATTGGAGTGTTGTTTCTGGGTTGCTTTTAGTTGGAATATTATTCAGTGTATTAGGCCAGCTTTTTACTGATACCGCTTATTATTATTTTAATCCGGAATTGCGTTCGAATATTTGATGTTTACAGGTGTAAAAAATATTAGACGATCAAAACAGATAGGTTTGAAAATAGCTTATGCTATAGTCTTACTATTTACATTTTTTGCAATTTTCGCTTCATTGATAGCCAATGAAAGACCAATTTACATTGAGAATCAAGGAAAGTCCTCCTGGCCCATATTTACTTCTGCGAACTGGGAGTTCAATTGTTCGGAACAAACATGTACTCGACGATATACGCTCATTCCATTTTCGCCATCTACTATCGATGCATCATCTATTTACGCACCTCCCGGTGAGAAAAGTGAAGAATATGGATATCGTCACTTACTTGGATCGGATGAATTGGGCAGAGATGTCTTGGCCGCTATAATACATGGATCCAGGACAGCATTGCTCATTAGCGGACTTGCAGCGTTTCTTGCCCTTGTAATGGGCTTGCTTTACGGCATGATACTGGGCTATTATGGAGATGACCGGCTGGGTTTTTCCTCTTATCAATTGATCGGATTTATGATTATTAGCATTTTGGTTTTCTTTCTATTTGCTTTTACACGTAATCTCTGTTTGGGCATGTACATATCACCACGAAATTTTATCCTAATAGGGTTCATTCTATTGATGCTGTATCTGACCGGAATTTATCAGTTAAAATATATACGCAGTAAAGGAAAATCTATTCAGTTGCGATTAGATGATGTTGGAATGCGACTAATCGACTTAGTTAAGGCACTACCTGCCCTTTTTATAGTCTTATTTGTATTGCAAATTGTTGAAGGACAAGCGGTTACCACCCTTGTATTGTTAATAGCATTTCTTTTGTGGGCACCAATTACACGCCACGCACGTGCCGAAACCATTCGGCTTCGGGAGAATCCGGCCATACAATCCGCAATCCTTAGTGGCCGAAGCGATATGTACATCATGCGGCATCACGTTCTTCCATTCATAGTAAGACCACTATTTGTTACACTTTCATTTAGCATGGCAGGAGCCATTTTACTCGAAGCAACGCTATCTTTTCTAGGATTGGGGTTACCTGTTGATCATGTTAGTTGGGGGACAATGATCAATGCTGCTCGGACAGAATCTTCAGCCTGGTGGTTACTTGTGTTTCCCGGCATCTGCATGCTGCTCCTAATTTGGAGTTTTCAACATATCGGAAGATCGGTAGAAATAAGAATGCGAAAGGAGGCCAATGTATTAGAGACGGATCATGGGTAAACAATCATTTGCCCAATTCTAATTTCGACGTTTCTTGTATTTCTTTGATTTTCCAACAAGGCCAGACTTGGTTTTAGTTTTTTTAGCCTTAGATCCGTCAAACTTAGGCGTGGTATCCTCATTCACAGGACACCCTATTTTCTTAGTACAAGAAGGGGATAACAGGGTGAAAAACCCTGCTAACAGTAGCATTATCCAGTATTTATGCATAGAAATACGGCATTTTTATAGAAAAACGAATATAAGACAATCACATTGTATCTTGCTGAACCTTAGTGACTTTGATCAGTTACATATAACAAAAAATCCCATATGGCTTGCCAATTGGGCAACTTAGCGCTTCAAATACTTGCTAATTCGGGATGTTGAGACTATTTTTGCCCTGTAAATTCATTTAATCTTAAACACAACAAAATGAACAAAGGCGAATTAATCGAAAGCATCTCACGTCAGTCAGGATTGACAAAAGCAGATGCTGGTAGAGCTCTTGATGCAACATTGGACGCAATCCAGGGAATCTTGGCTACAGGTGACAAAGTTACTTTGCCAGGATTTGGAACTTTCTCTGTTTCAAAGCGAGCTGCCAGAACAGGACGTAATCCTCAGACTGGCGAGGCAATCAAAATTAAAGCAAGAACTGTTGCCAAATTTAAAGCGGGCAAGAATTTATCTGACGCTGTAAACTAAGGTTGCTCAACAACAAAAAAAAGAAGGTAATCTGAGCTGTGCTTAGGTTGCCTTTTTTATTTTTGTGCATGCAATCAAATCCCTCCACAGAGGAGCTCGAGCGTATAGCTTCTCAAATCAGACGAGATATAGTTCGCATGGTACATGGTGTCGCTTCAGGCCATCCGGGTGGCTCCTTAGGCTGTGCTGATTTTTTTACCGCACTCTATTTCCGTATACTCAAACACAGTACGTCATTCAATATGAAAGGCACAGATGAAGATATGTTCTTTCTATCCAACGGGCATATCTCACCCGTATGGTATTCGGCGCTTGCACGCTCCGGATATTTCCCTGTGCAGGAATTAGCAACTTTCAGAAAAATAGATTCCCGACTTCAAGGGCATCCTGCTACACATGAGCACCTGCCAGGTGTGCGAGTGGCGAGTGGTTCGCTTGGTCAAGGTGTTTCAGTTGCCATTGGGGCTGCACTTAGCAAACGATTAGATGGGGATGACCACCTTGTTTACGTATTGACTGGTGATGGTGAGCTACAAGAAGGACAAATATGGGAAGCGCTCATGTTTGCTCCTCACTACATGTTAGACAATCTTATTTTAGTTGTCGATTGGAACGGACAGCAAATCGATGGTCCAAATCACGAGATTATGGCGCTAGGAGATCTTGAAGAAAAGTTTTCTGCTTTTGGCTGGGAAACACTTAAGATGAATGGCAACGAAATGAATGATCTTGTCAATAAGCTTGAACATGCAAAAACGCGAATGGGTCGAGGAAAACCATTGGCCATTCTTATGACAACGGAAATGGGCAAAGGAGTTGATTATATGGAAGGGACGCACGCTTGGCATGGAAAAGCGCCTAATGATGAACTTGCCGAACGAGCACTTGATCAATTAACTGAAACCCTTGGAGACTACTAGTTATGAAATCTATACACGATTATTCATTTACAGAGAAGAAAGCGACCCGAGATGGTTTTGGGGCAGGTTTATTGCAAGTTGGAAAAGACAATGATAACGTTGTTGCCTTATGCGCTGATTTAACGGGGTCTTTGAAAATGAATGCCTTCAAAGATGAATTTCCAAACCGCTTTTTTCAAGTAGGGATCGCAGAGGCTAATATGATGGGCATCGCGGCTGGATTGGCCACAACGGGTAAAATACCTTATACCGGAACCTTCGCCAACTTTTCTACAGGGCGAGTTTATGATCAAATAAGACAGTCAATCGCATACTCATCCAAAAATGTAAAAATATGTGCAAGTCATGCCGGCTTAACGCTTGGCGAGGACGGTGCGACGCATCAGATACTAGAAGATATTGGTCTTATGCGTATGCTCCCCGGCATGACAGTGATCAACCCATGTGACTACAATCAGACAAAATTGGCAACACAAGCAATTGCCAACGTAGAAGGCCCTGTCTATCTTAGATTCGGTCGACCGAGCTGGCCGATTTTTTCACCTGTAGAAGAAAAATTTGAAATCGGAAAAGCCTGGCACATTTCATCGGGTATAGACGTAACCATTGTTGCAACAGGTCACCTTGTGTGGACCGCTATCGAAGCCGCGCAGGAACTCGAAAAAATGGGTATTTCGTCCGATGTATTGAACATCCATACTATTAAACCGTTGGATACAGACGCAATCATTCAATCTGTTCAAAAAACCGGTTGCATCGTCTCAGCAGAAGAGCACAACAAGTTCGGAGGATTGGGTTCTGCAGTGGCAGAAGCCCTTATCACTTCCAATCCTGTTCCTATGGAAATGGTGGCAGTGAATGATTCATTTGGTGAAAGTGGAAAACCAACGGAATTGCTTGAAAAGTATGGCTTGACAAAAAATAATATCGTCGAGGCAGTGAAAAAAGTACGAGCTAGAAAACAATAATTAATTACTAAAGGCTGAAAATTTAATATTCCATATTATCTCAAATTTGAAGTATGACTTAATATGGATAGTTATTCGACTAAGAATTTTCAAAGTATGAAATTTGAAACTAAAACTATACATGCTGGAGTTCATCCAGACGAATTAACTGGTGCAGTCATGACACCTATTTACCAGACATCTACTTATGCACAGTCAGGCCCAGGTGACCATAAGGGATTTGAGTATGCACGTGGCCATAATTTAACACGGGATGTACTACAAAATAATTTAGCAAGTCTTGAAAATGGCCTAGGTGCTGTCTGTTTTGGTAGTGGGCTAGCAGCGATGGATGCAATAATCAAATTATTTAAATCTGGTGATGAAATAATTGGATCCAATGATCTTTATGGCGGCAGTTATAGACAACTTCGCGCGGTATATGCTGGATTTGGTATTGAGTCCAAATTTTTAAACCTCGTGAATCCAGAAATACTACATGAAGCAATATCTGATAAGACAAAATTAATTTGGATTGAATCTCCTAGCAATCCGCTATTGCAAATTTTGGATATAAAACGAATTTGTGAAATTGCACATAGCAAAGGTGTTAAGGTTTGTGTTGATAATACATTTGCTACTCCTTATTTACAACAACCGCTGGACCTTGGGGCAGATATTGTCATGCATTCTGCAACAAAGTATTTGGGAGGACATTCGGATGTCATACACGGTTGTGTAGTTTGTAAACATCAAGAAGACTTGGATCGATTAAGTTTTATTCAAAATGCTTCCGGTGCTGTCCCTGGTCCGATGGATTGTTTTTTAATCCTACGCGGAATAAAAACGTTGCATGTGCGCGTAGAACGAGCGTGTGATAATGCTGAGGCAATGACAGCATTTTTATTGCAGCACGAAAAAATTGGAAGAGTCTACTACCCCGGATTGCAAAACCACCCAGGACATGAGTTGGCAAAAAATCAAATGAACAGGTTTGGCGGAATTGTATCGTTCGAACTTGCGTCAGATTCCATGGACGATGTTCATGAGGTATTGAAGCATACAAAAATCTTTGCTTTGGCAGAATCTCTCGGAGGCGTGGAATCATTAATGACTCATCCAAGCTCCATGACCCATGGCTCAATCCCAAGAGAGGAAAGATTAAAGGCGGGCTTGAAAGATGGTTTGATTCGCTTATCCGTCGGCATCGAACATCAGGAAGACTTAATTCAGGATATTGAAAATGCACTATCTGTGATTTAATCTAATTGAATTTTGCCGTTGAGCAATCTAAAAAAACATACTAAAAGTATTCGATCTTGGTCAGATGAGGACAAACCCAGAGAGAAACTTCGAACAAAGGGAATTTCATCATTGTCCGATACCGAATTACTTGCTATCATACTTGGAAGCGGTAATCGAAACAAAAGCGCTGTAGACTTAGCACGAGAAATGCTTGCAGCCAAAGGAAATATCTTATCAGAATTCGCTGATCAGGAATTGAAAGACTTGCTTAAGTTCACAGGAGTCGGTGAAGCTAAGGCCATATCCATACTTGCGGCAATCGAGCTGGGTCGGAGAGCATGTCAAGGGCATCGGTTGGATAGACCAGTTATAACCAGCAGTAAACAAGCATTCGAGTTTGTCTCGCGTAATTTAGGGGTGCAGTCGCATGAAGAATGTTGGGTTTTATATCTCAATCAGGCAAGTAAAGTTGTGAGTAAAACTCGACTTAGCGTAGGAGGTTTATCAGCTACAATCGTTGACATTAGGATTATACTAAAAGGTGCTCTCGACAATCTAGCGACGGGAATTATACTATGTCATAATCACCCTTCAGGAAATTTAAAACCGAGTGAAGCTGATCGTCAAATCACGAAAAAATTGCTTGAGGCTGGACGATTAGTAGATATTAAACTTATTGATCACCTCATCGTTACGCAAACAGGATATTATAGCTTCGCCGATACAGGCGAAATCTTATGAGTGAACAGAGATATATGGATTGGGCTGTTTTGAAGCGCATTGTGCGCTTGGCTTTGCCTTACAAAATACTTTTTTTGGTTACGTTTCTATTAGCGATCACCTTGGCTCCAGTCGCAATTATTCGACCCATGCTCATAAATCGAATGGTTGACGACTATATCCTCGTAAGTGATTTAGCAGGTTTGCAGTTTATGGCTATTCTGTTGATTGTCGTATTGTTGGTTGAAGCCACTATGCGATATTTTTTCATTTATAACTCAAACTTGTTAGGTCAGTCGGTGGTCAAAGATTTAAGGGTCCGCGTCTTCCGTCACTTGCTAGGGTTGAAACCAGCTTTTTTTGATAAAACGCCGATTGGACTTGCAACCACAAGAACAATAAGTGATATAGAAACGATTAATAGCGTGTTTTCACAAGGTCTTATAACCATACTAGCTGATTCACTGGGGGTGCTTGCCGTGATTTCAATCATGTTGTATACATCTTGGAAATTGACGCTTGTATGTTTAATTGCTTTACCATTTATGATATGGGGCAGTTATGTTTTTAAAGAAAAAGTGAAGAAAGCATTTCAAATTGTTCGAACAAAAATTTCGGATATGAATGCTTTTCTTCAAGAACGGATCAGCGGTATGAAAGTCGTTCAAATATTTAATGCCGAAGAGCAGGAAATAAAGCGTTTCAAAGAAATAAATCGAGATTATACACAAGCAAACTTACGTACTGTTTTTTATTATGCCATTTTTTTCCCGTTCGTCGAATTGATTTCCGCTGTATCGATTGGATTAATGGTATGGTACGGTGCACGTGGTGTAATGAATTCAAATATAACACCCGGTGTATTGGTCGTATTTCCGATCTATATAAGTATGCTCTATAGGCCCATTCGGATGATTGCAGACCGTTTTAATACGATCCAAATGGGGATGGTGGCAGGTGAGCGTGTATTTAAAGTGATCGACAATTTTGATGTAATTAAAAATAATGGTACGAAAAGTATTGAGAAATTAAATGGCCTTGTCGAATTCAAACAAGTTAATTTTTCATATGAAGAAGGTTTTCCAATATTGAAGGATGTTACTTTTCATCTGGCCGCAGGAGAGACCATGGCGATTGTTGGAAGTACAGGATCCGGAAAAACAACTATTATTAATTTATTAAATAGGTTTTACGAAATTGATGCAGGCCAAATATGTATTGATGGTGTGGATATTAGAAAATACGAGCTGTCATCTTTACGATCTCGAATCGCTATCGTACTTCAAGATGTTTTTTTGTTCACAGGGCCACTCATTGATAATATAAGTTTAAAACATCCTGATATTTCTCGTGATGATGTCGTAAAAGCCTCAAAATTAATTGGAGCACATAAATTTTTTATGGATTTACCAGAAGGTTATGATTATGTGCTGATGGAGCGCGGAAATAATTTGTCAATGGGACAACGCCAACTCATTTCATTTGTTAGAGCATTAGTTTTTAATCCGGATATTTTGATTTTAGACGAGGCGACCTCATCGATTGATTCTGAGACGGAAGCCGTCATCCAGTCAGCTATTGAAAAACTTACGCAAAAACGATCGTCATTTGTCATCGCCCACAGATTGTCGACAATACAGCACGCTGATAAAATTTTGGTAATGGATCAAGGCCGAGTAATCGAGCAAGGCAGAGCCGAGGACCTTCTTCAAATTGAAAATGGTCATTATCGAGCGCTTTATGAAAAACAGCTTGCCGAACAAGAATCTCTTGCATGATTTGTCAATGAATAGGCGAGTTTTCAAGCCCTATAAAAAGATCCACTCCTTTCAAAAAATACATTAATAGCGCACATGCATAGCAGGGCGACGTTATTTTATTGTGGTTGGTTGGTCTGAATAGGAACGTTGGCTTAAGTCTGACGCATCTTTGAGGTAAGTGTGGATTATTTCTGACTTTACCCTTTAGCATCTAAATCCAGTATCAATCTACTACCTTTGGAACATGTCTCAACAATTGGACATAAGCCAGTGGTTGCCAATAACCAGAAAGGAAGTTTTAAATAGAGGTTGGGATCAATTGGACGTCATTATCATCTCTGGTGACGCTTATGTTGATCACCCGGCCTTTGGTTCTGCAGTTATTGGCCGAATTCTCGAGGATGAAGGACTACGAGTTGCGATTGTACCTCAACCGAATTGGCAGGATGACTTACGGGATTTTAAAAAACTTGGCGAGCCACGGTTATTTTTTGGCGTGACTTCTGGTTGCATGGATTCAATGGTCAATCACTACACGGCTAACAAAAGAAAACGGTCAACTGACGCCTATACACCTGGTGGTGATGCAGGTTTCCGACCAGACTATGCGTGTAAAGTCTACACCCAACTATTAAAATCAATTTACCCGCATATACCTGTTTTAATCGGGGGTATAGAAGCCTCATTACGACGAGTAACGCACTATGATTATTGGGAGGACCGGCTTTTTCCAAATATGTTAACAATGAGTGGTGCTGATCTTTTAGTTTATGGAATGGGTGAGTTACCGTTACGCGAAATTGTCAAAAGATTAAAGGATGGCCAGACGTTTGACCAAATGAAAAATATTCCGCAAACGGCCTACTTGCATCCTAGAAAAGAAGAGGTCCCGCAATCAACGTTATGGAAGACCCTGGCTCTATCCTCGCACGAACGATGTTTGAGAAATAAAATAGCATTTGCTGCCAACTTCAAACATATTGAGCAAGAATCAAATAAAACACAAGCTGATCGACTCACGCAGGGAGTAGGGGATCACACGCTCGTCATCAATCCCCCTTACCCTCCCATGACAGAATCCGAAATTGATCGATCGTTTGATTTACCATATACACGATTACCACATCCAAAGTATCATAAACGTGGATCTATTCCTGCTTACGAAATGATTCGATTTTCAATAAACATGCACCGCGGGTGTTTTGGCGGTTGTAGTTTTTGCACGATTTCGGCACACCAAGGAAAATTCATAGCGAGTCGATCAGAAGAATCTATACTGAATGAAGTCGAAAAGGTTTGCGACATGCCGGACTTCAAGGGGTACATAAGTGATCTAGGAGGACCATCAGGAAATATGTATAAGATGAAAGGGAAGGTTCAATCAATTTGCGATAGATGTGTAAGTCCCTCCTGTATCCATCCGGTAATATGTAGTAATCTTGATACCAATCATGACCAGATGACCGATTTATATAAAAAGGTAGATGCAAATCCTCGAGTCAAAAAGGCCTTTGTTAGTAGCGGAATTCGATACGATTTATTGGCAGATTCCTATAATAAAAATGGCGATGAAAGTCTCGATCGATACATGGAGCAGCTCGTAACTCGACACATTAGTGGACGATTAAAAGTAGCGCCAGAACATACGTCTGATGACACACTTCGAGTAATGCGCAAACCGTCTTTCAAACATTTTCATCGCTTCAAAAAAAAATATGAAGATATCAATAAGAAGAATGGATTGAATCAACCGTTAATCCCTTATTTTATTAGTAGTCATCCCGGTTGCAAAGAAATAGATATGGCCAATTTGGCTGCTGAAACCAAAGAGATGGGGTTTAAATTAGAACAGGTTCAGGGATTTACACCTACACCTATGACGGTTGCCACGATTATCTATTACTCGGGCGTTCACCCGTATACATTAAAACCGGTTTATACAGCGAAGACGCAAAAAGAAAAGAAGAATCAACATCTCTTCTTTTTCTGGCATAAGCGAGAAAACCGACGACGTATAAAGGACAAATTGACAAATTGGGGAAGACCCGATTTGGCCGAGCGTTTGATCGAGAAAAAGAAAGTTACCGCACAAAGGCAGAAGAAATCCAGAAGATGATGGTAAGCCGATAGACGTATGTCGGCTCGGCCGGAACAACTGTCGAAAAAAATGTCAATGAGAGCACATGTATCGCAACTATTTGAGGACTAAAGAAATTAATACTTACACGGTTTAATTGAAAAAATTGTATGAAAAACATATTGTTTAAAGGGATGCAGCGAAGCCTGGCGAAAAACCCCGGCCAATGGCTCGTTGGTTTACTTATGCTCATTGCATTTTTCTTTGTGCTCTTCTACATGGTCAAAGGCATCTATTCTATTTTGTCTATGGTAGCGCCTGTTTTACTGCTCATCACAGCGATTATCAATTATCGAGTTATAACGGGCTACCTTGGTATGTTGTGGTCCGTATTTAAGAATAATTGGATCGTCGGATTGCTCGGTGCGATCCTTACTGTCGTGGGCTTCCCATTTGTAAGTGGTTTCTTGTTTTTTAAAGCAATTGTAGGTCGAAAAATCAATTCTATTCAAGCCGAATTACAACAAAAGCAGCAAGGAGAATATGTCGACTATGAAGATTTGACTGAAGAGCCGCCGGAACAGTTAATCTTAAAAGAACCTGAAAAACGGGCCGATAGTAAATATGACGATGTTTTTTAATCAAAAGGGAAAAGTATAATGAAATCAAATGCTTCATCAATTAAAGAATATTTGGAAGAGTTGCCGGAAGAACGGGCTGCAGTTATTCGCAAGCTCCGATCCACGATAAAAAGAAATTTACCAAAAGGATTTAAAGAAAGTTTTTCGGGAATGATTCATTATACGGTGCCCTTATCGATCTACCCAGATGGGTACCATTGTCAACCAAACACACCATTACCATTTATTAGTCTAGCTTCACAAAAGAACTTTGTGGCAGTTTATCACATGGGCGTCTACGCTGTCCCAAAACTACTCGATTGGTTTGTCGGCGAATATCCCAAACATGCGAAGCGAAAATTGGACATGGGAAAAAGTTGTATCCGATTAAAAAAAATGGATGATATTCCTTATGAACTTATCGGTGAACTGGCTACTAAAATCTCCGTCACTGATTGGATTGCATTCTATGAAAAGAATGTGCAACGAAAATAGTTTCTCCATGAATGGATACCATCGTCATTAATATTTAGGAAGTATGAAAAAATATTTACTCGCACTGATTCTTATCGACTTTTGTGTGCTACTTGCTGTTGCCCAACAAACAGGTAGCTTCACGATGAATGTGACATTTTCCCAGGCAGACTATCAGTTTAATCGCGACTTGCATTATTTTGTTCCCGATGACTATGACGAATCACATGCTTACCCAATCGTTGTTGGTTTCAGAGGTGGACCACATTCTAGTGCCGCCCAATTTAGGGATCAACTCACCTTTTTGTCAACCACGGTTGGGGCCATAATATTATGTCCCGAAAACTCGCATCATTTTAATAACCAAGAGGGACTTGTTAAACAATTGTTTCTGTATTCGCTGGACACGACAACTTCCTTGTACAATATTGATCTTGACAAGATTTATCTTACCGGTTTATCGTACGGTGGACGACACGCCACGATTGTGGCCATGGATACGGACGCCGGGCCTATTCCGGCTATTCGAGGCTTCATCCCATTTGCAGCCGGATCGAATAGTCATTTGCAACCAAATTATGATGCGGTTGGCGAATTTGCTCCTGCTTGCATATGCATCGGACTTAATGATAATGCAAATTTTCTCAATGTTTCCAGAACGTTGCACATGGACATCTTGTTGAATGGCGGTAATGCCTTTTTAAACGAAATTCCCAATGTAGGGCATACAGTTGCCTTCGCGTCCTATCCAGATGAAATGATGGAGTGCTTCAATTATATAGAAGCCCAATATTCTGGATTATTTGACCATGCCGATTTTTCACAATTTGGATTAACAGTGACGCCAAATCCGGTAAATGATCATTTGCTTTTAAATGGAAATGTTGAGAAACTCAATATTCAACAGTTAAGTGTATATTCTCTATACGGCCAGAAACTGTTGTCGATAGCCAACGATTTTGCCTTTATTGATGTATCTAGTTTGCAGAATGGAACCTATGTATTGGTGGCCGAGATCAACAATGAACTGTATCAATCGAGGTTTGTAGTAAATAAATGAGTCGGGTTTTCACCTAATCTAATTTTTATTCAACTTGGTTCGATATCGGCATTACACCTAACGTTTATTTACCCTTTCATTTTCAACTTTATACGTTTTATAATTTGTGCTATGCGGTCATTATTGTCAAATTGATTATTTATATTTAATTCAACGGCTTTTTTATAGTTTGCCAGCGCCAGAGCAAAGTCTCCTTTGTAAAAATATCCTTCCCCCAAGCTGTCGTATAAATTCCAGGAATTAGGATGACTTTTAACATTTAAATGAAATATTTTAATGGCCTTTTCGTATTCATTATTGTGCAGAAGTTCGTATCCTATGTTATTCAGGAGACCTTCAACATCAATATCTTTGTCTGCTGATTTTAAAAAAGTAAAATTGTCTATAAATTCATCGATATTTCCCGCCTCAAGATGATATCCTAATTTTATCAATTCATCTGGAGACTCAGGATTGTAGAGTTTTGTGATACGATCGATTATAGGATTGTGATTTCCTTTTCGGCGTCCATAATCCGCATTCGTTTTTATAGCCAATACGGTATTCATCATGGGAATTACGGTGATGTTTTGTCCCCATGCACCTAAAGCGGAATAGGCACCTTTGAGATTTGGATTATCTTTTTTGTCCCAGAGCCACCACATATAACCATAGCCATAGTGTCCACCTCGTTTTTTCATGAAAGGAGCAATTTTATCCACCTCCTCAGCACTCGTTTTGGGCGTAGTCATCTCAGCGACCCATTCTTCGTCTATAATCTGTTCATTATTCCATTTACCTTTATTTAGCATTAAGAGCCCAAGTCGTGCCATATCTCTTGTAGAAAACCACATATGATAGGCTAAATTATCTGAGACCGTATAGTCTCCAGATTTTTCTTGAAGGCTTCTGTCCCAATCCTGCATACCTAGCGGAATAGCAAATTGTGCGGTTATTTCATCGTAAATATTTCTTTTTGTTTCCATTTCAAAGAGGCGACCTGCCAAATTAAAATCGTAGTTACTATACAACCAAAAAGAACCGGGTGCAACACTTCCCCGTTCGGGAGCTAAGTGCAAAAAATCACCCCTGTTTGAAGCTGGAAGAAATATTCCAGAACGACTTGATATAATGTCGCGTATAGTAGCATTTGACTCTATATCTAATAATTGCTCGGGTTTGACAAGTTGCAAGTCTGCCATGGTCTTGTCAAGATCAATTGTCCCATCCATAACGTATTTGCCGTAAAGCATGGCCAGGACACTTTTTCGACAAGATGCGATGTAACTGTTCTCCTTTATGTTGCCGTAGTTAAAAATCACTTTGCCATCATGGATGATCATGATGCCAGTAATCATTGTACTATCAATGACATATTGCTGCAACTCCATAAGGCCAGCCTCATTCCATCCAACGAATGTTGGGTGATCGACTTGCTGCCAATCTTTCGATGGAAATGTTTGGGCGACGAGAAAAGAAGAGATTAATAAAGTATTTATTAAGGGAATGATTGATTTGTAATTCTTCATGAAAGCAAAAATTTAAATAATATGTTGAAATCAAACATGTAGATCAAGGGCGGTTCTTCCCTTGAGGATACAAATGTAATTTTTTAAACGCTGGGTATGTCAGGCAGTAGATTAGTAAATCTCGGAAATTGAATGTACTACACAGGTAGTGCTCCTAAAAAGGAATTTCCTCATCCTCATTATTCATCCTTGACTCGCGTGTAATGAAAATAGAGTCATCGGTGAAGTTGTAGTCACCTTTCAGCTGACTATGGAAGTCATTGTCTTCTTTATTTTCGAATAGTGCAAAATTGGGCTCCCAATGCAATTCAACGGTTCCTAATGCACCATTTCTGTGCTTTGATATTATTATTTCTGCGACGCTGTCATCTCCCATTGCGTCTTCATCCAATTGGTAGTATCCAGGTCGATAGATGAAAGTGACGATATCCGCATCCTGTTCAATAGCCCCGGATTCGCGAAGGTCGGACAGCATGGGCCGTTTATTGCCACCCCTTGTTTCGACGGCGCGACTCAATTGGGAGAGCGCAATGACCGGAACATCCAATTCTTTTGCTAGACCTTTGAGGGCTCTGGAGATACCGCTAATTTCTTGTTCACGATTTCCTTTGTTTTTACTATCCGGCCCACCACTCATTAACTGGAGGTAATCAATGACGATTAATTGGATGTCCTGTTGCATTTTTAATCGTCGGCATTTTGCGCGCAATTCAAATACGTTGATCGCAGGTGTATCATCGATAAAGATGGGTGCTTCGCCAATCCGATCGATGGCATCATGTAATGTTTTCCATTGATCATCAGCGATCACACCATTGCGTAATTTATCACCTGGGATTCGCGCTTCCATAGAAATCAATCGCTGTGTCAATTGCACACTTGACATCTCCAGCGAAAATATTGCAACTGGAATATTAAATTCGACGGCTGCATTTCGAGCAAAGCAAAGGGTTAAGGCAGTCTTACCCATCGATGGCCGGGCGGCCACAATAACCAGGTCTGATTTTTGCCACCCTGATGTGATACCGTCCAACTTGTGATATCCCGTCGGCACCCCCGTGATTCCATCTTCCTTTTTTGATAACTCCTCAATGAGCATCCGTGCTTTGAGCGAAAGGGATCGCACGGATTCGAAACCCCGATTCATATTTTGTTGCGTAATATCGAAAAGGTTACGCTCAGCTTCATCCAGCATGTCAAAAACATCCTTGCTATCCTCAAAGGCATCCTTCACGGTATTTGTTCCGATGCGAATTAATTCGCGTTGAATATATTTTTCGGCTATAAAACGCGCGTGATATTCCAAGTTGGCAGCTGATCCAACTTTATTGGTCATTTCAGCGAGATAAGCAGCACCGCCCACTTTTTCGAGCTCGCCTCTTTTCTTCAGCGCTTCTTTAACGGTCAGTAGATCGATTGGAATGGATCGCTCAAAAAGCTCATACATGGTTTCGAAAATGATCTTATGCGCTGGCAGGTAAAAACTGTCAGGATGCAAAATTCCGATCACTATGGACATAGCATCGCGGTCGATCATCACAGCTCCTATAACGGCCTCCTCCAATGTCACCGCCTGGGGCATAACGCGGCCCGTTCCGAGCGCTGAATAGTCGGAATCTGGACGTAACGGCTTGATTTTGTTGCCGCTAAGGACTTTTGCAGGTTGGTTAGGCTCTGACATTTAACAATTTGGATCTACATTTGCAAGACGAACATTGCTCTCCTTGTAAAAGGCCCAACAAATGTACGTTACAGGCTGAATTTTCAAAGTTATGAAGAAAAACACTTATGTGAATAAAATGTGGAAAACTAGAATTTTGTTGTGGAAAGATCGTGAATAAATTGCCTAATAGATGGGCCAAATCGCATCGTATAAAACAATTTACATATATATGATTTTTTAATATTAAATGATTTTGACGATTGATCATTCATACATGTACTGGGCATCGATAAGTAGTCTTCACATTACGATAAAATTATATATGTATATGATGTATATGAACTACTATTGGCCCATTACTTGTCGTTGAAAAGTGTTGAATTGCTGAATGCAATTTTGTTTAAAACTAGTCATATATTTATTTCGCTAATGTGAAAATGAAATTTTTCCTGAACTCCGTATACTATCTTTACAACTTAAGAGTGATGTGAATGGCAACCAATGATGGAAGGATTGACAGTCTATTAAATGACATTGAAAAGGGAAGCTATCCGGTCGGAAAACTGACGAAAGAAATTGAGCAGGAGCAGCTTGGTATTTTACAGTACGTCTTGGATGAAGAAAACAATTTCTTAACGGACGCAGAGCAGAATCAGCTTGTTTTTATTCTTACCATACTTTGGAATTTGCGACGCACAAAATCCATCGTTTCGGTGGACGAATTATTGGACTTGGAAGATCGGATTTGGGAGGCAAGTGATAAAGGAAACTTCCCGTACGACATCGATATACAAGAGGTTGATAAGGTTCCGGATGACATTTTTGCTATACTCTTAGATGCCGTTGAATATGATCATCTCACACCAATCGGTTCAAATTGGTTGATGGTAAAAGGACTTGTTCTTGCGTCAGTTTTGAAAAGTAGTTGAAAATTCTAACTCACCTCACTGCCATTGCTGACGGTTTGATCGGGTCGAATAAAAACAAGCTTTCCCTGTTCATTTTCAGTCATTAAAATCATGCCTTGAGATTCGACGCCCCGAAGCTTTCGAGGAGCCAAATTGGCTACCAGCGTAATATGTTGACCGATCACATCTTCGGGCTTATAATGCGATGCAATTCCGGATACGACTGTCCGTTTTTCAAATCCTAAATCAACCGTCAATTTTAATAACTTATCAGCCTTTTTCATTTTTTCCGCCTCTAAAATTGTACCAGTGCGCAAGTCTAATTGCTGGAAAGTTGCAAAGTCAATGGTTGATTTTAGGTTGTTTATCTCTTCCTTATCGGATGACAATGACCCTTGTTTATGTAATTTATCAACTTGTTGTTGAATGACGTCATCAGGTATCCGCGAGAATAAATGAAATGCTTCTTCGATTTTATGATTAGCCTTCAGCAATTCTTCACCTTCGGCCATTTTATTCATCATATCTAGAATGGCGTCACTTCTTTCGTCTAAGGAAACATTAATTTTGCTCAATAACTCTCGAGCTTTTTCAGGAAGAAACGGCGAAAGGAGATGGCCCAATACATAGATGATTTGCAATCCGTGATTAAGCACGTTAGCCGTTCCCTGTTCATTCGATTTGATGAGTTTCCAGGGTGCATTGTTTTGTAGAAACTGATTTCCCATGGATGAAATTTCCATTACACCCTGAAGTGCAGCTCTAAAATCATATTTCATGATTGATTCATGCACGGCATAAGTCATATCGTATAGGCGCAATAGTTCCGCATCTAAAAAAGAAAATTCATCAGCATAATCCGACCCGATTATACCTTCATTCGGATCGGGTTGCGGTACTTTTCCATCGAAATATTTATTGGTTAGGACGACGACTCGATTTATGAAATTTGCGAGATTGTTGACTAGTTCGTTATCATTTGCTTCCTGAAATCCTTTCCATGTAAATTCACTATCCCTTTGTTCGGGCATATTTTTAATCAAGTAGTAACGAAGTACATCTATGTATTCAGGCAATTCCTCAACAAATTCGTTTACCCAAACGGCCCAATTGCGAGACGTTGATATTTTTTGACCTTCGAGATTCAAGAATTGATTCGCGGGGACATTCACGGGAAGATTATAGCCGCCATGGGCTTTTAGTATGGCCGGAAATATCAAACAATGAAACACAATATTATCCTTACCTATAAAATGTACCAGAGCACTCTCGTCGTCTTGCCAATACTTTTTCCATGCATCAGGGTTTCCTTGGTCCATTGCCCACTGCTTGGAGGCAGAGATGTATCCGATGGGCGCATCGAGCCATACATAAAGTTTTTTGCCTTCACTACCTGCTATTTCAGAAGGAACGTCAACCCCCCAATCCAAATCACGCGTCATAGCACGAGGAGCCAGACCGTTTTCTAACCAAGATTTGCACTGTCCAATGACATGATTTTTCCACTTTTTAACATCGTGGTGTGGTTGGCCATTCAAATTACCATTACTAATAAAATCCTTCAACCACGATTCATGCTTATCCAGCGGCAAGTACCAGTGTCGCGTCATACGCAGTTCTGGCTTCGCTCCACTCAGCTTTGAAGTTGGATTAATTAATTCTCGCGGGCTTAAGCTACTACCGCAATTTTCACATTGATCACCGTAGGCATTCTCATATTGACATTTTGGACAGGTACCCACAATATATCGATCTGCTAAAAACTGACCGGCTTCAGCATCGAAATACTGCTCGGATTCTATTTCAATAAAGTCGCCATTTGAATTAAGCTTTCGGAAGAATTCCTGACTCGTCTCATGATGAAGCTCTGCAGAAGTTCGATGAAAAATATCAAACGATATATTGACTTTTTTAAATGAACTCTTGAAACTGGAATCGTACTTATTGACGATTTCTAGAGGCGTGCTACCCTCTGCAAGGGCGCGCATGGTCACTGCGGCTCCATGTTCATCTGACCCACAGACGAATAGTACATCATGTCCTTGCAGGCGCAGATATCGCGCAAATATATCTGCGGGCAAATAGGCACCCGTCAGGTGACCTACGTGCAAATGCCCATTTGCATAAGGCAGTGCTGCTGTCAGCATATACCGAGCAGGATTGTCCATGAGAAATAAATGTTTGACGCGTTTCTTAAATGCTGGTCAACTGACTTCAAATTATGTTGACCTAATTGCATCACAAATGTAAACATATTGCGTACATCGCCATCAGTCAGGAAATAAAATTTTTCAAAAAGATTCAATATAATCTCCAGTCACATTAAAATATTCTTTAATATAATATCTAGCTAAAATATTTACTTTTGTGGTATGGATTATATCGTACTGTCTATTCCTATATTCTTCATCCTTATAGGAATTGAAGTTGTTATTTCATATCTCAAAAAATCGAACCTTTATCAATTCGATGATGCTGTAACAAATATTAGTTGCGGAATTTTACAGCAAGTTTCCGGTGTATTCTTTAAAACGATTTTAATGGTCGGCTATTGGTATCTCTACGATCATTACCGCATATTGGATTGGCCAGAGTCGATTTGGATGTATGTTTTATTATTTATAGGTATTGATTTTTTCTATTATTGGTTTCATCGCTATGCACATGAAGTAAGTTTATTTTGGGGCACACACATTGTTCATCATCAGAGTGAGGAATATAATTTTTCTGTTGCACTACGCCAATCTGCGTTGCAGAGCTTTGTTTCTATGATTTTTTATTTACCGTTGGCCTGGCTTGGTTTTAATCCATTTGCGTTTTTAACAATTAATGCATTTCAAACTTTGTATCAATTTTGGATACACACAAAAACAATTGACAGATTACACCCTATTATTGAATTTATATTTAATACACCGTCACATCATCGCGTACACCACGGTCGTAATCCGCAATACATTGACAAGAATCACGGTGGTACATTTATCATTTTTGATCGCTTATTTGGAACCTTCGAACCCGAGATAGAACCTGTTGTTTACGGCGTTACAAAGCCTTTGGCTAGTTGGAATCCGCTTTGGGCGAATTTCGATTGGTACGTGGATTTATGGGCAGACTTAAAAAAGCCTATGTCGTTTTTGGATCGAATAAAAATGCTAATTAATAAACCCGGCTGGTTACCGGAGCATTTAGGGGGTTATCGGAGACCTAAACCAATCACAGAACAAAATATTAGTAAGTACAAAATTCAGGTATCTAGTAAAATGAACTACTATGTTTTGATGCAATACCTTATCTTACTCATTATAACGTCAATATTTTTATTTTTTTTAAACCACTTTTCTATACATCAACAATTGACGTTGGGCGTATTCGTCGTCATGTCCATTGTGAGTTTTGGTGCCTTGCTGGAGAATAAATCATGGAGTCGCATGTTTGAAATTTTTCGAGTAATTGTATTGATTGGGTTGGTTGCTTACTTTGTTGTAATGGGTATTTAGGATTGTAATGCGCTGTGATTGTCTCAAGCTCAAAACTTATCGTAAAACATTTTATTTTATTCTCGACCAGCTACTACCAAGACAATTTCTCCTTTGATGGAATCCCTTTTTTCTAATGCATTAAGTACGTGTGCAGCGTTACCCCTAATATATTCTTCATGTAGTTTTGTCAACTCTCGGCATACGGCAACCTGTCTATCGCCCCCACAATACGACACTAATTCCGATAGGCACTTTTTAATACGATGTGGAGATTCGTACAGAATGAATGTGTGTGGCAAATCGGCTAAATATTTCCATCGTGTTTGACGACCCTTTTTATGAGGTAAAAAACCCTCAAAGTGAAATCGGTCACAAGGTAGACCAGAGCCAATTGCGCCCAACAATGCCGCATTTGCGCCGGGCAAAACTTCAATCGATATGTTGGACTTAACCGCTTCTCTAATTAATAGATGCCCTGGATCGGATAGTGCCGGTAGCCCCGCATCCGAAACTAGTCCTAGAACATGACCTTCCTTAAGAATTTGTATGACGACAGGAGTTACTTTGTGCTCGTTGTGTGCATGGTAGGGTTTCAATGGAACAGAAATTTCAAAATGTTTGAGCAGTCGACCAGCCACGCGACTGTCTTCGCATAGAAGTAAATCAATTGATTTTAATGCCTCCAGACTTCGAATGGTCATGTCGTTGAGATTACCAATCGGTGTTGGAATGACAATTAGTTTTCCAGCCATTAAATCTCTTCAATCACATATGTATACGATTCCATGATGGGATTCGCAAGAAGTTTTTGACACGCCTTTTCCACTTTTTCTTTTGCATCATCCTTGGACATGGCTTGCATTGTCATTTGTACGTGCTTACCGATTCTAATTTGCTCTACGCCCTCGATTTCAACATCTCGTAGGTTCCGTGTAGCTGCCTTTCCTTGAGGATCAAGCAACTCTTTTAATGGCATAATATCTATTTCTGCTTTGAATGTCATTGTATAATTAGTATTTAAATAACCGACTCAACACAGCCAGCAAAATGTAGTACAATATTAAGAAGGGTAGCGCACATGTTTTCATAATATAAAGAATAATGAGTCCTCCAATGATTAAGATGACTTGTTTGATGGTGCGACGCTTGTTTTTTAGGTCAGGCTTAAAACTGATCATGGGCAGATCTGAAAGCATGAGTGCGCATAAGACAAGTATTATTGTTGCGATGACGAGTTGGTTCGGCTTCGGAATGAATGCCGAACAATAACCATCAACGGTCAAAAGGAAAACTCCCACAACTGCAATCGTGGCAGCGGGTGTATTGAGACCCATAAAGTCGATGGACTGGCGATCGTCTGAATTAAATTTTGCCAACCGCAGGGCTGCGCATATAGTAAACAAGAAGCCGATAATAGGTGGCACAGATTCATCAAGGGTTAAGAGGTTTACATGTATAATAAGTTGAAATAAAACCATACCAGGAAAAAAGCCGAATGACACCATGTCTGCAAGTGAATCCAATTGGGCACCTAATTTAGTTCCACCACCGGTGAGGCGAGCAGCCAAACCGTCCAATAAATCAAAGAGCAGCGCCAGTCCAAAAAACAAGAGCATATTGGAATAATCCCGCTCCAACAGGCTAATGACCGCACAACAGCCACACGTCAAATTGAATAGGGTCAGGAAATTTGCAATATTGATCATGGTTGAGCTTGCAAAAGTAGTATAAAGTCGTACTAAATTTCTAAGGCCGATAGATTCGGTATAAATAGAATTAATTGGGTCTTAAACTGAAGCGTGAGTCGGTCAATTTATTTCTCGAAAGATGACAATAGTGCTTCTGAGCAAGCATTGTCGCTTACTTAAAAAATGAGTCAAACAGTTGTTTTGACGCACGAAATTTTGTTTGAATGGTTAAAATTTTGACGAAAACACGCAAAATTGCCCTAGAAGACTTCAATTTAGGTTGGAAAATGATGGAGTAAAGTGGCTTTGACTAAATGTCGTAGTACGTCATTGACTAAAGCCGTCAAGTTTAGGCAGCGCACACCTATTTCAGCCATTTTTTCTTCGACATCAAATGGCGCACAACTAAGATATGGGCTCGACCTCAGCAACTTCTTTCGAATTTTATGCAACTTCTTAGCCGGCCGATATCGTTTACGAGGTTGCCGCTGATCATGCCGTTGCTGCTCCATTTGTGAATGCACTGCTTGAGCCTCTTCTGCGCTCACGAAGACAAATCTTTCGTAGCTGCATCGCACTTTTCCACCCTTACGCCCCGTCTTTTGATTCGTGGCTTTCACATATGTGCTTAAAAGAATACGAACCTGATCTGATAGCATGCGCCACACTTCGGTGTACTTGTTCTTCTTTTTACATTTTTTAGATTGCTCCCGACGATTCTTGTATGCCTTTTTTATTTCATCACTCGACCTCGTACTCACAATCATTGCCCAACCGTCATGATTGTTCTGAAACATATTGACGGTCATATATGAACTCAGATATCGATCAACATATTGAAGGAATAACTTGCAATCGTCCTCACTTTCAAAAAAAGGTGAGTTCGCGACACTAGCTCCTCTAATCAAATAGACATGGCGAGCCGCCATCTTTTTAATCTGTAGCATAGTAATGAATTAATGTTTTACAGGTAAGTGTCTGGAACTTGCAAATTATCCACATGACAAGACAGTTTTTTGAAAAAGTTTTCATAGATGATATGTGCATTGCCTATTTCTAGACTGCGAATCAGAATGAACTTGTCTGGGATGAGAAATGGTTATAAAGGCATGCCGTCAGGCGAGTTGTTCTGTTCATCGTGCGCAAACGATCTGGCATTCAGCTTTTTAAAACTCCTTAATAGGATAAAAAAATTGTATCCTGTTGAGACATGGTGATCCAACATCTTCATTGTCGCCTGCGTTTACTAAAGCATATGTATTCCTTATTTTCGTCTTTCTAAAAAAATTCAGGCTTTTGACATTGACCAGAATAATTATTTTCCTTCTCATTTCGTGCACACTCAGTTTGGAGGGGCAAGTATTAAATGACGATTGCTTTACTCCTATAGAGCTCACGCCTACATTGGGTCGATTTTGTTCTGATGTCCGCGCTTATAACAACCTTAACGCAACATTCACTTCCGCTGTAGAAGACCCTATGTGTTGGCCCGATAATGCTTCCACCGCTGATGTTTGGTTTTCATTCCGAGCCGCTGGAACGGCAACAACCGTGACGGTTAGCGGGAATACGAATTTTATGCCCGGGGGGTCGCTCACGTTACCACAATTTGCTATTTACGAAGGCGTATGTGGATCATTACAGGAACTGAATTGTGCCTCAGATGCTGCAGGAGCACAATCGATTGAGCTTGTTCAAACCGATCTCATAGTTGGGCAGCGGTATTACATACGCGTGGCTGCCCGGGAGGCTGATCAAGGCACATTTCAGCTTTGCCTTACTTCATTCAGCCTTGTCCCTCCGCCAGAGTCTGATTGTGTTGATGCAGTTTTACTATGTGATAAATCCTCATTTAATGTTGAACGTTTAGTCGGGACAGGGAATGAAACAAACGAAATACTTTTAGACGGTTTGTGCCTTGATGCGGAGTTGGCTTCATCATGGTATAAATGGGTCTGCGATGCACCAGGGACATTAACCTTCACATTGACCCCTAATAATCCAGCGGATGACATTGATTTTATCTTATTCGAGCTGCCAGGAGGCCTCGATGACTGTCAAAACAGACGTAGTATTCGATGTATGGCCTCAGGTGAAAACGTGAATCAACCGCCAGGGAATTGGATTCGCTGTACCGGAGAAACCGGTTTACGCATTGGTGACCCAGATGTGATAGAGTTAGCAGGCTGTGTTGAGCCATCTAATAACAACTTTCTTCAAGAGGTTGCTATGGTAGCTGGTCGTGCTTATGTATTGATGATCAATAATTTTTCACAATCCGGGCAAGGATTTACAATGGAGTTTGGAGGATCCGGCACATTTCTTGGGCCGACGGCGCGAATTAATATCATCGACGGTCAGGATTTAGATTCCATTGAATGCGATAAAACCTTCACACTGAATGAATCAGTCACTTTTCCAACGGGAAGCATTGAAAACATAGAGTGGCGATTTGGTGCCAATGCTACACCACTAGCTGCCACCGGACCGGGTCCGCATACAGTGAGCTATGACGCTATCGGCTTTAAAACAATTACACTGAGTTTGACGACAGACAGAGGTTGCATTTATAATGAAATTCTTGAGCTCGATGTTTTGCCTTGCTGCGCTGATTTAACGGGCTTTAATATCGCCGTAGATTCCACAGTTGACCTTATTTGTGCAGGAGTTCCAACAGGACGTATTGCTGTATCAGGGCAAGGGTTAAATCCTTTTTTTGAATACTCTACCGATGGGATCAACTGGCAGTTTAACGATCTTTTTGTAGGTCTTCCAGCGGGTGAACAGATGATTCTTATTCGTGATAGAAAAGGTTGCCTGGATTCTGTATCCGCCTTTATTAATGAACCTCCTCCATTACAGGTGGATGCAGGGCCGGATATCACGATTGGTTTGGGATGCGAAACTGAAATTGAGGCTATCGTTTCTCCCCCCGGAGCCGAAGTCCTTTATTTTTGGACCTCAACCGATACAAGTGCAAATGGAATGCGCGTTCCCGCGTTTAGAACCTTTCCTCCCGGTACGACTACCTATCAGATTGAGGTGACGGACAGTGCAGGTTGTACAGCAGTTGATGAAAAGATTGTTTTCTCAGATGGACTCAGGCCTATATTTATCCCCGATGCATTCAGTCCGAATAATGATGGCATAAATGATTTTTTCACTGTATTTTCAGGCAAGGCTAGCCGGCAAATAGCGCGAATGCAAATATTTGATCGTTGGGGCGCCAAAGTATTTGAACGAACGAATATTCCAACAAATGAAGTCACCATGGGCTGGGATGGTACGTCTTCTGGAGTGGTCTTAAATCCAGGGGTTTATGCATATGTTATTCATGTGCTCTTTGTTGATGGTGCGATACTTGAATATAAAGGCGACATTAGTATAATAAAATAAGGCCAGGTTACGGAATCGCGATTAATAAATATCCTCCATTCATCTGTTATTCTAATAATTACAACAGCTATTTCTTTAGGTCTTATTGGATGTGTCAATGATATAAAAGACATAGAAGCGATCGATCGAAAAGTTGACAATATCGATCGATATAATAAGATTAGACTTTCGTACAGCGATTCTGCTCGTATTCGAGTGCTTATTTCGGCCGATATAATGGAAAGCAAATATGATCAAAATCGTCATGTTGAGGATCAATTTCCAAAAGGCCTCACAGTAGAATTTTACGATGATTTTGGCATACCAAACAGCTGGCTCGCAGCTAAAAAAGCCAACCGCTTTCCATCAAAAAATCTGGTCGTTGCACGTGATAGTGTCGTGCTTTACAATGTTGAAGGCGATACCTTAAGAACGGATGAACTATTCTGGAATAGCAAAGAAGGGACGATTTATACAGAAAAAGCGTTTCGATATTCTCGCTTAAATGGGGAACGAATATTCGGCAGAAAATTCCGATCAGATCAACGATTCAAAGAATATACGTTTGAACAAATGTCTGGTGCGATAAAACAAAAAATTCCAAAAAATTGAACCTTTCTAATTTACAGATCTCTACGTCCGAATAATTACTCGTGAAAACGTCGTAGTGTTTCCCTATTTTACAAATTTCAGCGTATACATTTTGTTGCAAACTTCTAAAGTCGATATCTCTGAATTCACCTCCGTTTATGATATTAGATAGATGCATGAGTCGTAAACCAAAAGGCTTCGGCTACAACCGATTTTAACGCTATATTGAAATAACCATGATTCCGTTGATGGTTTTATTCACCCAATCCAGAGTGAATTAATCGAATAGTTTCAATCTTTTTATCGCTCACTTGAACTACTACGAAACGATAATCCCCCAAATCAATTTCGGCACCTTCTTCCGGAATAGTTTCTGTCGTCATAACCAAATATCCGGATAGCGTTGTGTATTCACCTTCCGGAATATCAATTTCATCGTATTTATCGTTTATATAATCAATTTCAATACGACCACTGAACAGGTATTCATTTTCATTCAATTTTAAATCTACATACCCTTCTTGATCATGCTCATCTTCTATTTCACCAAATATTTCTTCCAAAATATCCTCTAGCGTAATTATCCCTGAGACTCCTCCAAATTCGTCAACAACACAGGCAATATTTACACCCCCACGCATAAATCTAATTAATAAATCTTGCACATTCATTGCCTCCGGAACAAATGGTAATTCGTACAAACTATCTTTAATTGATCCCGGAGGGGTCAAGAATTGTAAATGGTGCACATAACCAATTATATCATCCACTTCACCCTCGGTGACTAGTATCCGGGATAAATTGGTCTTTTTAAATAACTCTATAAACTCTTCATTGGATGCATCGAAATTAATGTGCACAATTTCAGTTCGGGGAATCATGCATTCCCGTACTTTAACGGATTGAAGATGAAGAGCATTCTTGAACATATCAGTCTCCATCGAATCATCCCCTCCTTTTGATCGAACATCGACAAAATCTTCTAGATCCAATCGCGTAAATACTTTAAGCTCTTCGGAATCCTTTACATTCAGCACATATTTCAAAAATAGGTTTGATGTATGCGTCATTATACTCGCCGGTAGGCCCAGTAAAAAGCGAAAAAGTTGCAGCGGGTATGCAAAAAAGAAAAGTAAACGGTTAGAAAAGATTCCAAAAATCGTTTTTGGAGTAAACTCTCCGAATATCAGCACGATGATTGTCGTAATGATTGTTTTTGTGAGAATCAGTAAAACCTGCTGTCCCGCAAACGTCGGCTCTAGAAAAGGATCCAGGATACGATCCATAAGAATGGCATAAATTACGAGTGCGATGTTGTTTCCAACCAGCATGCTTCCGATAAAATGATCAGGACGATCGAAGAAACTGGAAAGAATTTTTCCACGACGTCCCCCCGTCTTACGCTTCAATTCAACTTCGATTTTACTTGCAGAGATGAAAGCGATTTCAGATCCAGAAAAAAATGCCGAGAGTGCCAGAACAAGAATGACCAATAAAAGTAACTCCATGTATCAAAGATAAATACAGGAGTACAAACGTTGTCAGGTGAGACAAAGAAAGCGGATGAATCTTTATTCATCCGCTTTCGACTTAATTCCTTACCTATGCTAAGTACTGATAAAGTGTACGTTATGGTTAAAAGGTAAACAAGGCATGTCATTTTTTATTCCGAAGTATAACATACTCGCAGAAAAAACAATCAGCATTGGATTGCACCTGATTTTAAAGACACGAGAGTGAAAATCGTTCAAAGCATCCACCTCAATAACCTGGTTTCTGGGCACACATCAATTTTTAAAATCAATAGACATTGATAATTAATAATATATACATTTGAATTAGTTAAATGTGTGATATTGATATGTTATTTTCGCCCACTACTAAGCCAGGCCGGCCTCATATCTTACCGGAATTAAGCTATGAGGGCTTACAATCAAAATTGGACCAGGTTTGAAGGCCCGGAAATGAATTTTATTATTGTTTGACCAAAGGGTTGTCAAAATCTCTAAAAGTGGTACATTTGCGGCCACGTTTTAAGTAAATTATAGGATTATGCCTAAGATGAAGACACATTCTGGTGCGAAAAAGCGCTTCAAACTTACCGGTTCTGGTAAACTAAAGCGATTTCATTCAAACGCCTCTCACTTGATGCGTAAGAAATCAAAGCGCGCCAAGCTCGTCTTGCGCGGATCAACACTCGTCAGTACCGCCGATGAGAAAAAAATGAAACGCCTTTTGTGTAAATAAATTCATTGTTTTAACCGCAGACACAGGTTAAGTGCCTTGAAAAGGCCCCTGTTATGCATCAAAACTAATCAGTTATGCCTCGATCAGTAAACGCTGTCGCTTCCAGACGAAGAAGAAAAAAGATTCTAAAAGCAGCCAAAGGCTATTTCGGCGCTCGGTCGAATGTCTACACGGTTGCTAAAAATGCCGTAGAAAAGGCATATTCATATGCATATCGCGATCGTCGAAATAAAAAACGAGCTTTCCGAAGGTTATGGATTACTCGTATAAATGCAGCTGCCCGCCAAGAAGGGCTTACCTATTCTCGCCTTATGAATGGATTGAAGAATAAGAATATAGACCTAAATCGCAAAGTACTTGCGGATTTAGCCATGAATCATCCTGATGCCTTCAAGGCAGTGGTTGATCAGGTCAAATAACTTTATCCTTTACCTGTTTATTTAGAAATCGGTTTTATCTTTTGATCATATCGAAAGAGAGGTGTCATATCCTGACCAACCGTATGCGCCTCCGCTATGATAAAGTAAATGACCATTGCCTGTTGTGTTTGAATCAGCCTCAGTAATAACAGATTCGACCATCTTACCATTGTAATTTGGATCGAGCAAGATGCCCGTTTGATCCTTGAACTGGCGCACAAATTGAATTAATTTTTCATCTACTTTGCCAAATCGACATCTGTGTGGAGTATGGATGAAAACTTGTATCGCAGGATTAACTCGGCTCAGAAAGTCCTGGAGATATTGTACTTCTTGAGGCCGATGTATAGCGGGATATACGTGCATGTTAAAAGGTTGGTCAGCTGCTCGAAGTATGCCCGCAGCCGTGGTACCTGTTCCAGCAGCAAGATGTATGTTCGTAAACTTAATGTTATCTGATTCCAGTTCTGCCATTATTTCCGCACATCCAAATTGACCGAGCTGACCTTTACCACCCATCGGAATGAAGTATGAGCTTACATTTAAGTCTAATTTCTCCAATACACGATGCGTATCGACTTGAAGCTTATCGTAATGTAAATTTGATATAAAACGAACTTCCATGCCCGCATCCATTGCTTTGTACAAGAGTTCGTTGATTGTTTTGTGATACGTACCTCGGATTAGGCCAATTGATCGTATACCGCTAATTTTTGCTGCCCATGCACATGCCAGTATATGATTTGAATATGGTCCACCACACGAAATCAAGACGGTATCATCGCGCATTGATTTAATCTGATCAAGATATCCTTTTAGTTTTCGCCATTTGTTTCCCGATATAAAGGGATGAATTAAGTCATCGCGTTTGATTAAGAAAGTAAAATCTTTTCCATCCGATCTAGAAAATTTCACGAATTCTGTAGGAGAAGGTATATGAATCAAACTTACTTTTGCGTTAATCAGGTTTACAAATTTATCGTTTCAATCGTTTACATTAAAATGAGATTACGACATCCTCGATACTATCATGATGAAGTTTGGAATACGCTGTCACATTTGGTTGGTTTTATTTTGATTTTGGTAGGGGGCATCTATCTTAGTTGTACAGCATACCAACTCCCGGCAGCCGATTTTTTTGCAGTCTTGGTTTATGTATGTGGTGCAATTTTTGTTTACGCTAGCTCCACAGCGTATCATGCTGTTCGACCAGGAAACCTAAAAGAGCGGTTGAACCAAATCGACCATATCAGTATTTATTTTATGATTGCAGGCAGCCACATGCCCATTATAATTCGTTATTTCAATAATTCCGAGGGCTATTTATTTCTTGCAGTTTTATGGTCGTTAGTCGCACTTGGAATAATATTCAAGATTTTTTTTATGAATTCTTCCGAGACGTTAAGTTTGGTTTTGTACGTCTTAATGGGTTGTTTGTCGCTGTATCTGTTTCCGGATTTAATGTCGATGATGCCTCCAACACATCTTTGGTTGCTAATCATAGGTGGACTGTTTTATTTGATTGGCATTATATTTTATTGCTGGGAATCCTTACCCTACAATCACCCGATTTGGCATTTATTTGTATTAGCTGGAAGCGCGGCGCATTTTTTCGCTATTTATGCATTGGTAGCAGGTTAAATTGTTGATGCCAATGTTAACCTCAAGATCAAGTCAATGTCTGTGCTACACCTTAAGTATCATGAGTCTTCGTGTAACAATTCTTTTACCCTTTTCATCCGAAAGCGAATAAAAATAGGTGCCTCGTTTGAGGAATGATAAATCAGATAGAATTACTGAACTGTCTTTTAATTCTTCTGAAGTTGACCATAGTTTTTTACCCAAGAGATTAAATACACTTAATTCATATCGCGCCAGTGGCAAATTGAAAAACTCAAATCTGACGTTTCCAAAAGAAGGATTGGGGTAAACGTAGACACCACGCAGGCGTTTTCGAGAACTAATTGTTTTGGCATATTTTGGATCGGCACTGAATATGACTTTTTCTACGTTGTCGTTTTCATCAGAATAAACCTCAGCGATTGGACCTGAAATTCCATCGGCCAGAAAAAGGTATGAATATGAAATGCTATTCCAAACTACCGCCTTTAATTTGGATTTAAGTGTTTCCGAAATATCTACCCAACGGCCTTGTTCATTCCTTGTCCATACAGAAAGCAACTGCTCTTCTATGCGCCGGACCCTGATGACGTCGAAAATTTCATTCTGCATCAGTAATGTTCCCCACGCATCCGCTGCATCATCGCGATTTATTTCCAATACTATGCGAACAGAATCGTCAATATTGTATTCGTCTTCATAAAATTGTGCCGGTATTTCCTTCCATGGTATATAGCCAATTAATCTTGAATATTCAGAAGATGCGTCATTGTACAAAAGTGGATTGTTGTATTCCAACAAGACAGGTGCACAACGCAATTCTAACTTACTACCTATTCGCAAAGGGTCTGCATTTTGAATTGAGGATAAATAGACCTTACCATCCCTCTCAATGTAATGAAAAGCTGCATCCGCTTTTTCGATCATTAACTCATTTTCGGATATACCTTTTTGATACACGAACGTTCGTACAAATGGTGATTGCAAACTCGTGAAATCCCACACGCGATCAGCTCCCGGTTGTCCTAAATCAATATTCGCAGGCAAGTTGTCAACCAGACTGAAGATCGAGTCTCCTGAGCTGGGGATAATATTGACCGCGCTTGGACTTTGGGCATACACGACAGTGCAAACGATGAGACAAAAGGCGATTATTATATATCCGCGGATTCCGAGCATTGCGAAGCGGTAAAATTACGGTTTTGAAATCTTTCTAATTCATATGCTCATCCACGAAATACATCGGTCAATCCAAGAATTTGACCCGACAATAATCAATGGATAGCGCTACATGCGCTGCAGTTCAACAAACTTTAAATATTCGCCTCCTTGATCCAGTAATTCGGCGTGACTTCCTTGTTCAACTATTTCGCCATCACGAAGTACGACTATGTGGTCTGCATGTTGAATTGTGGCTAACCGGTGAGCTATTACAATGGCAGTGCGATTACGAAGCACTTCAACCATCGCTTTTTGCACTGCCAATTCTGATTCAGAATCCAATGCGGAAGTAGCTTCATCGAGTATTAAAACGGATGGATCGTTCAGAATTGCTCTGGCGATCGCAATGCGTTGACGCTGCCCACCACTCAATTTTTGACCAGCATCTCCTACATTGTATCCATATCCCCCATCCAATTCCAATATAAACTCATGAGCATAGGCTAATTTGGCCGCCGCTTGGATTTTTTCCTGATCGACTTGCTCGCTTCCGAATGCAATATTTTCAGTGATTGAAGCATTGAATAAAAAAGGTTCTTGCGTAACTACTCCAAATTGTGATCTCAAAGATTTCAACGAAAATGATGTTAATGGTGTATCATCGTATACTATTCTTCCTTCGGATGGATCATAAAATCGCAGTAGCAAATCTGCTAAGGTTGATTTCCCAGAGCCTGATGATCCAACTAAAGCAATTGTTTTTCCAAATGGAATGTCCAGTGAAATGTTTTTTAGAACGTCACCCATTTGCTCAACATACCTAAAACTAACATTTTCAATTCGTAAGCTTTTTTCTAATGGCTTACACATTTTTTCACCCTCGTTTAAAATGAGTGGGTTTTTAAATTCAATTATATGATTAATTCGTTCGTATGCAGCAAGTCCTTTCTGAACGTTTGCGTAGGCCGATGAAATATTTTTTGACGGTGCAATCATGTAGAAAAATGCCATCAAATAGGCAAGGAATACTTCCGATGCAATTTCTCCATTAAATACTAAATGCGCCCCATAAATAAATAAGGCACAAACGGCTGCTATTCCGAGTACTTCTGAAAGAGGAGATGCAATATCTTTTCGCCAAAATAAACGGGTAAGTAAATTTTTATAGGTATCATTTTCTTTGCCAAAACGTTCTTCAACCATGGGTTCTGCTGTGAACGCTTTAATAACTTTGCTTCCGGAAAGTGCTTCCTCTACAAACGAGAGAATTCGACCCAGGGAAGACTGCACCTCGATGGATTGTTTTTTTAACTGGGCGGCAATTCCACCAATGATGACACCCGTAAAAAGGAGCATAATTAAAACAAAAAGGGTCAACTTGACGCTAACCATAAGCATAAATGCGATCATTCCTATGACAATCAATGGGTCCCGAACGAGCTTTTCGACTGTGCTGAGAATGGACCATTCGACTTCCTGAACATCGGCACTCATCCGTGCTATTAAATCACCTTTGCGTTCTTCCGTAAAAAAACTTAGTGGCAAGTAATTTATCTTGTGAAATAATTTTTTACGCAGATCACGAATAACTCCATTTCGTACCGGAGCTATAAAAAACAGAGATAGGTATTGAAATAGATTTTTTGCAAAAAATAACGTAATAAGCAGTACGCAAATTTTGACTAACGCGTCATTTTTATCAGCTGCCGATTGAATCCACTGCAATAGTTGATATTGTAGATAATCATCAGCATTACCTAACGAAAATACAGGTGCTTTTTGCGGCAATTCACTCGTGTCATTAAAAAACAAATTAAAAATTGGAATAACAACCGGCACCGTCATTATGGTGAAGATTGCCGTGAGAATATTGCAAATAATATTGAGCCCTACCAACCGCTTGTAATTAACGACAAGGGAAAGTAATTTGCCAATTGATTTCATACGGATAGTTTAGTCCTCCATCGAAAACGAATTCAAAAAGCCCGTATCAAAATTTCCTGTTAAGAAATGTTCATCATTCATGAGCTTCTTGTGAAAAGGAACCGTAGTTTTTATTCCTTCTATAACGAATTCGTCCAGTGATCGTTGCACTTTTTTAATACATTCCTCTCGCGTTTGTGCCTTGCAGATTAGTTTAGCGATCATGCTATCGTAATATGGTGATACGGTATATCCTGCGTAGACATGCGTATCTACGCGGACACCATGCCCTTTTGGGGAATGGAACGACGTGATTAAACCAGGATTAGGCCTAAAGTCATTATACGGGTCTTCAGCATTGATCCGGCATTCAATGGCATGCAGAAGAGGGTAGTAGCTGACACCGGATATTGGAATTCCTGCCGCAACTTTTATTTGTTCTTTGATGAGGTCATGATCAATGACCTCTTCCGTCACCGGGTGCTCAACTTGTATACGTGTATTCATTTCCATGAAGTAGAAATTCCGATGCTTGTCGACTAAAAATTCCACCGTACCAACACCTTCATATTTAATAGATTCACCTGCTTTGATAGCCGCTTCACCCATCTTTTGACGCAACTCTTCGGTCATAAAAGGGGATGGACATTCCTCAAGCAATTTTTGATGACGACGTTGAATTGAACAATCTCTTTCAGAAAGATGAACAACGCGACCCTCTTGGTCACCCACGATCTGAAATTCAATGTGACGGGGGTTTTCAATAAATTTTTCCATGTAAACCCCAGGATTACCAAAAGATGCCTTGGCCTCATTACGTGCAAGAGTAAACTGATTTTCAAATTCATCTTCTTCCCAGACTACACGCATTCCTTTTCCTCCTCCTCCCGCTGTTGCTTTGATGATTATCGGATATCCAATTTTAGCCGCTCGTTTCTTTCCTTCTTCGATTTTTGTTATAAGCCCTTCTGATCCTGGTATGACTGGCACGTTCGCCTTGACCATGGTCTTCTTGGCCGTAATTTTATCCCCCATGCGCCTAATCATATGAGGTGTGGGACCAATAAACTTAATACCATATTCCGCACAGACTTCTGCAAAGTCAGCATTTTCTGCAAGGAATCCGTAGCCGGGGTGGACAGCATCTGCATTTGTGATTTCAACAGCGGCCATGATTTTTGGAATCGACAAGTATGATTCCGTTGAACTGGGAGGGCCTATACACACGGCCTCATCTGCAAATCTAACATGAAGGCTTTCTCGATCTGCTGTACTGTAAACCGCTACCGTGCCTATTCCCATTTCTTTGCAGGTCCGGATAATGCGTAGCGCAATTTCACCTCTATTGGCAATAAGAATTTTATTAAACATAATTTTCTTCTTCTTGAATCAATATTGTCGTCTGTGAGGAACGGACTTATTAAGCATTGGGATCAACCAAAAACAATACTTGGTCGTATTCTACAGGTGAGGCATCGTCAACAACAACTTTTACAATTTTACCGCTGATTTCAGATTCGATTTCATTAAAAAGCTTCATCGCTTCAACAATGCACACGACGGATCCAGCTTCGATAACATCACCCACTTTGACGTAAGGGTCCTTACCTGGTGAAGGTGCACGATAGAAAGTGCCTACGATTGGTGACTTCACCTCTAACAAATTGGAATCTGTATTACTTTCACCAGACGGAACCGGCTGCTGTTCGGCAACTGGCGAACTGGATTCTTGTGCAGGAGCGTCAGCCTCTGCGCGATACACGGGAGTAGCTGGTGAAACAAATTCAGGGCTCGTAATGTGCCTTATTTCTTTGCTCCCCTTTTGATATTTGTCCGTTTTAATGACGATTTCGAAATCGGCGTCTTTTAACTTGAACTCGGACAAATTCGATTTGCCAATTAATTTAATAAGATTTGTAATGTCTTTGTAATCCATGGCTTCTGGCTGGTTTTGAATATTATTTTAATTGAGCTTCACCCTATTTCGCTCGTTCGATATATGATCCCGAACGTGTGTCAATTTTAATTTTTTCACCTTGATTGATGAATAAAGGAACACGGATCTCGGCTCCGGTTTCCAACGTAGCAGGTTTCATGGAGTTAGTAGCCGTATCTCCCTTTACACCCGGCTCGGTATAGGTAATTTCCAAGACGACATGTTGTGGGAGTTCAAGTGTGAGAGGCATATCATTTTCTGCACGAATCAGTATTTCGACTTCTGAACCCTCCTTCAGTAATCCTGGACGATCGATCATTTTTTCTTGAATGGAAACTTGGTCATAGGTTTCGTTATTCATAAAATGGTAACCCATGTCATCTTTGTACAAAAACTGAAACTTTCGGCGCTCGATACGGACAGTTGAAATTTTATGTCCAGCCGGAAATGTGTTGTCCAGAACCTTGCCAGTTGTTAAACTTTTTAGCTTCGTTCGAACAAAAGCATTCCCCTTTCCTGGCTTTACGTGCTGAAATTCGACGATCGAGAAGATGTCATTATTATATTCGATGCAAAGTCCATTTCGTATATCTGAAGTATTGGCCATATAAGTCTATGCAATTTAAAAATTTATAGTTAAATCGGCCGCAAATATAGTATTAATCGTTGGGCTTCGACCCGATGTTCAATACCTGGTTTTCTCCATGTGCACGTGCATAATGTCTATCGTGCGGACGGAAATACAGATATAACAGTGGGGATTTGCACTGAACTCAATAAGCCCAAATGAAATCACAAGCACCCCAGGTGAATCCACCACCAAAAGCCGTAAAAACAATACGATCTCCTTTCTTCAGTTGCTTTTCATATTCCCATAAACATAAAGGTAAGGTGGCAGCTGTCGTGTTTCCGTAGCGCTGTATGTTGATCATTATTTTTTCCATAGGTATGTTAGCCATCGATGCAACAGTCTGAATTATGCGCATGTTTGCCTGGTGAGGAACCAACCAATCAATCTTATCGATACCAATGCCTTGTTTTTCCATCAAACGCCTAACAGCAGAAGACATTTCCCGGACGGCCGACTTAAAGACCACCCGACCTTCTTGACGAACAAAATGCTCTTTATTCATCACAGTTTCCTCACTAGCTGGTTTCATAGAACCTCCGGCAACCATATGCAGGTGGTGTCTACCACTTCCGTCGGCATGGAGATCAGCTTCCTGGAATCCCAGACCTGGCTCACCAGGTTGTAGGAGCACTGCTCCGGCGCCATCTCCAAAGATGATACAGGTTGTGCGATCCTCATAATCTATGATCGAACTCATCATATCAGCTCCAACGATGACGATATTCTTATACATGCCGGTTTTGATAAATTGTGCGCCGGTCACCAAAGCATATAAGAAGCCGGAACAAGCCGCATTGATGTCGTAGCCAAATGAATTTATGGCACCAACCTTATCAGCAATTGTGTTAGCCGTATCGGGAAAGACACGATCAGCTGTTACAGTTGCGCAAATAAGCATATCGATTTCAGCGGCCTTCAATCCTGTTTTTTGCAACAGCTCTTGAACGGCTTTCACACCCATATCTGACGTAGCTAAGCCTTCGCCTTTTAGTATTCTTCTCTCTTCGATTCCAGTCCTCGTACGAATCCATTCATCATTGGTATCAACCATCTGTTCCAAATCTTTATTGGACAAAATATCCTCTGGGACATAGCCGCCAATACCTGAAATAATCGCTGAATTCTGCATATTTTTCTGTCTTGATAGAAAGCGCGAAAGGTACAATTCTTTACTGTAATTCAACTGATCGGAAGGTAGATGAAAAGCAGAAAAATGTTGTCTTCGATCGGTAAGGAGATCCACAATTAATTGAGATTTGCAGTCCTTTTTTGACGAATTCGTTGTCCATCCTTTAGCAGTGCGATTCGGTGAGGGTGCTAGTTGGTCCTATTTCAAATTTCCTCAATTCATGAGATGATCATGCCGAGGTAGGAAAAAACATGATTTTTTTTTCGTCTACATAAAATACTGATATTCATCTATACTATAAATTAATATATGATCAATATGAATCATTTATTGCAATATGAGCGCCTACGTGGTACGAATTTTGAATTAGTAGTATTTAAGTGGATTTGTTCACTAAGATTTGAGATTATGAAGAATCTAATACTCACATTGTTTATGTTGCTGAGCATCAATACTTTAGTGCTCGCCTATGTGGGCGAAAATCCAGTAAATGTGCCCGGATTGACGTACTTGATAGCCAAACAGTCCGCCGAGCAAAAACAGATGAAGTATGTACTTTACTTCAAGGCAGATTGGTGTTCGCCCTGCAAATGGATGGAAGAGTCCACATTCAAAGACGAGACCATCATCGCGGCCATGGGCAATACTTTCCTTCTTGTACCGCTAGACATTGACGAATTTGAGGGTTATGCATTGAAAGAGTATTTTCAAGTACACACCTTGCCTACTTTCTTAGTCTTTGATGCATCGCATCAAATCACAAATCGGAGCGAAGGGTCGTTGAGCCCGAGTAGGTTGCTCGAACTTATTTCAACAAATAAACAAGCGCAACCAGTTAGCGCAGATGCCAATGAAGTAGTCAACACGGCTCCCGAGATAAACATGACCAAACCATCAGTTACTTCTGAAGCACCAGCAGAAACCCTTCCTCAAAAAATTGCCGAATCAGTGACGCGATATTGTGTTCAGCTTGGTGTGTTTTCGAGTTATGCTAATGCCGAACGAATTGTGACCAAGGCGCAAAAATATACAACGCAAACAATTGAGATTGTCACCGTGCCTAAAGGGAATAGTTTTATTTATAAAGTATTTGCTGGAAAACTGACTTCCGAGGAACAAGCGATGCAATTAAAAAAGACCCTGAATAATTATGGTATTGATGGATTTGTAAAAGCCGAAATTATAGGATCTAAGTCGTAGTTATTATTAGTCACTGGTAACTATGCATGTTACTGCGCTACTTTATTAATTATTCCTTCGTGAATGTTTTTATGTTTACCAAATTCCTCACTCAATATTTAGATTTCATTCATTTCTGTTGTAAAAAAATCATACTCCTTCCCGAAATGGCTTGGTATGGTTGAATTAAATTGTAGACGCAATAATTATTAACTCCATCTAAGTAATATTGATGTGATGAGGCTTCCTAAAAACAAGAGAATTCCAACATAGGAATCTTTTAAAGCAGATTATAGGCATAATAAAAAATGAGCGAAACAAATTGCTTCGCCCATTCTATTTCAAACCCTTTTACCTTTTATCGTTATCGGATAAGCGTAAAATCACCTTTAATTATTTTTTTCACGCCGGTAATAAACTCGACTTCGGCATAATAAACGTAAACTCCGGCATGTGCTAGTTCGTTCTGCCAGGTTCCATCCCAGGCATTGTCCGGATCAATGGTTAATGAGGGTTCCATCGCTCCACGCTGGAAGACACGTTCGCCCCATCTATCATAAATTTCGAAATAGTGAATTGCGGCTACTGATTCCGGATTGGCAAAAATGTAAATCCGTCTATTTTGCGGATTTGTACTCGTCGGATTCATTGCCGTGGGAATATAGATCCGTTCTGCAAATTTTGCTACTACAAGCACGTTATCTTCTTGCACACAACCATTTAAATTCACTATGCTGATATTTACATTTTGCTGACCTAAATCCGGATAAAACTGCTGTGTATACGAACTCGGATTTAGCGAATCATAAAGAGGTGACCACGTCACGCTGAGGACCAATGAATCGGGTAAATTGGTTTCTGCCAATATGGTAACCGGATCTCCGAAATCCACTAATATCGTTTCGCCTAAGTCCACGAAAAAGTCCACCGGGGCTGTGAGCGTAAATGCTTCGCGGTATTCACATCCATTGTCGTCAGTAATAACAACTTCATATGTACCTGCACCCAAGTCATCTATCCTATCAGAAGATGAAAACTCTTCGCCCCCGTCAAATGAAAACATGAAGGGACTGGTGCCTCCAATAACGTCAATGACAGAAATATAGCCATCATTAAGTCCATCGCAACCAGGTTGTTTTACATCGATAATCGCATCTTGTATAACACTGTCGTCGACATCTACATTCACTGTTCGAGTCGAAACACATCCATTATCAGAATTTCTTACTTCAAGTTGATACGTTCCAGCCTCATTGGCCACCGCGTTTATATCGGTACTACTTCCAACAATATTACCTTCTACCGAAATTACTGACCAATTATATTCAAACTGTGGTCCTGTTGATGAACCTTGCCCAGAAAGCGTAACTTCTGTCGTATTACAATCTAACAATTCGGCCACGTTTGCACTAACGTCAGGATCGGTAACGTCTTCATTGACGGTAATTGGTTCAGATACAGTACAGCCATTTGACCGATCGACCAAAGTCAACGTATACTGCCCTACTTGATCGACAATGATGTCCAATGTCGTATCCACCCCGACAATGCCGGGCCCGGTCCATTGATAACTTATTGTTGGACCTGTGTCTGACCCGACACCTGATAGCGATACTTGATCCCTTTCGCAAGTCAGTAGCATTGGAAACTGAATGTTCACCTCAGGAACATCATCGGATTGACCTACTTGAATTTGTGTGGACGACGGGCAGTCTGCAATTGCATGCGTAAGTGTAACTGTGTAAGTCCCTGGTGAGTTAATTTGCGGATTTGGCACATTTTCATCCCCAGGTTCAATCGATCCATCCGTTGTTGACCAAACAATATTGTAATCATTAATATCATCCGGAATCGTCACGTTGAGATTCATGCGAACTATCAAACATGTAAATTCTACTTCAGTTGACGTAATACTTGGCACCGTGGCATCATACCAGGTAACAGGCATTGGCGGTGATATGCTTAAACAAGGATCATTATAGTTGACCAATCCAGGTGTTACGGTACTTTCTGTGCCCAACACAGCGCTGACGTAATAGGTGTTGCCTCGCACCATAGGAGGATCTATGAATGAGAAAACGCCATTTGGGTTTTCCGCTATAATTGAGTTCAATGGATCATTTTGATCAGTGTATAATATATAAATGCGCACATCATTATCATCCGCAGATTCACTGCCGATGTCATATGCGACAGACGTCATATCACCAACGCATAAATTCAGCGGTGTATCATCAAGGTTTCCTATGGATGTGAAGCATCCGCAGTCATTGACAAAATCGAAGGTGAACGTATCACACCCAAAACCATCTGTTACATTAAATTGTACAGGTTGTGTTGATGGAATTTCGTTGCTTGTGAATTGATTACCCACTAGCTGACCGACTGGTAAGCCATTTTCATCGAAGACGACATAAGATCCCGGATGCCCATTTATAATTTCGAATGTTACCACATAACCGTCGTACGTGCCATTACAAACTGTGTCCACCGAGGATAGATCGATTTCAGGACTATTGACAAAGTAAACATCGATTTCTGCATAGCCGTCACAAAGGTTGCCATTTTCCGTCCATCCGAATGTATAGATTCCGTACTCTGATACGGATATATCGGTACTTCTATTGTTTGGAGTCGCAATGCTAACTGAGCCCGTTCCCATATTATTTGGGCTGATTTGCCACATTCCACCATTTCCTGTTCCATCCGAAACGATTGTTGTTGCTAAACCGCATATGGTGTCGCCTACGATTATAGGAAGACAATTGCAATCGGCCTCAGGAAGCGGTACAACAAGTGAGCATCCATTTCCATCTTCGAAGTACAGCGTATCCACTGTGGTCGGAGGTATCAAACCGTCTAACTCAAAATCATTACCTGTAATGGTTCCGCGTCCGTTTGTTTCCGTAAACGGACCGACACCGTTTAGCATAAAGGAAAAGGTTAATTCTGTCTGATCCATGTTACAGGTTGGAATCGGAGGTGTATTTGTAGGGTTGCAATAAAATTCGATGTTGACTTCTGTCGTGTCACTGCATATTTCATTGGTTTCAATCCATCGCAATTCAACTATACCGCAACCCAGGGCATTTAATGTACTCGTTGGGGATGATTGATCAGAAAAGGTCACATTTGTTTCTGTATTGATAATCTCCCATACACCCGGGAATTGTGAATTGCTTACTGATAAATCAATGCTCGAGGCGCAAGTGGCCATATCAGAACCTGCATCAGGAGCCGGTATTTCATACCAGATGACCGGTTGCCCAGGTGCAATTTGCGTACATGGATGACTCAAGTCGACTGTACCGCCAACGTCGTTACCTACAACGATGGACACATAATATTGAATACCGTATTGTATACTATTAGCACCCGTTAAGCAAAATTCGCCCGTAAGGTTTTCTTCAATGACTGTTCCCAACATATCCGTACTACTCGTGTGAAGTACGTAAATCACGATATCATTTGGATCTGGAATTGGTGCCGTGAACGGACTTACCTGAAGACATGTTTCACCGCACCTTTCAATTAAGCTTGTATTCATTACGGCACCTTCAGTCAAGCATGGGCATTCCCAGGTCAACGGGAATGAGCCTGTACAGCCCTGGTCATCTGTAATCAGCACGAGCACTGTGTCGCCCGCTGGTATAGGATCAGAGGTAAATGTCATGCCATTAAGCGTCCCATTGCCGGATGTAACAACGTAAGGAGCGACACCCCCGATAAACGTAAATTCTGCAGTGAAGTTTTCGTGGACATTGTCGCACATGTAATCAATGTCCCCGTCAATTGACATGGGCTCAATGAAGTCTATGTTGACATATCCAGTGTCAGCACATCCATATGCCATTGTAATCCAACCAAATGTGTATTCGCCTTTATCCGAAATTGTGACCGTTGCATTGGGGTCATTCACATCGCTGAATACCGGATCTATGGCGCCCAGTGGCCCGGAAGATGTATACCATGTCCCGGATGGGTTACCCGCATTTAATTGGTAGTCATTTGTGCACTCTTCGGCATCCAAACCAGGGTCCGGTACCGGAGGAGGAACCACAACCACCTCTTTGCAACGCAAAGGACTATTCGAACAAGGGTGAATTGCAGTAACGCACATAAACCCAGTTGTGATTTGTGAAAAAGTGAAGGTGTGATTAAACTCATCGATTTCAGTGCGCATGGCTCCAGGGAACCCGGATAAGTCCCATTGAAAATCAATGGGCGTTGGCCAGACGTCGCTATTTGCTGTAATAAATGGAAGAATTTCATAGTCAAACTCAGGTCCAATACAAACCGTGTCTGGACCCAGGATTTCGACGTCAGGAATAAAATCGGGTAGTACCAATTCAACTTCGAATGGTCCAAATGTACAACCACCTGCAGGACGACCACCTTTAGTCATTGTTACAACCACCTCGAAGGTCTGGCCGTTATCACCTGTATTGTCGAAGTCATTAAAATGGGCTGTTAGGCAAATGTCATCTGTGCCGACTGTATCACCAAAAGGTACGGTCAACCACGTATAATGAATTTCAACGTCTGGATAAATTGCAGGGTCGGGTGTGAAAAATGGATTTCCATTAACTTGTAACGGACAAACGGTGATGAGACTGTCAACGCAGTTCACATGAGGTTGATCAAGTGGAGGTCGGACAACTTCGTACAGAATCGTCGCATCCAGGCTAAACACATCAACAATGAAAAAACTATCACATTGACCATCATGAGCCAGCATGGCGTCCAATTCAAAATCTAATATTTCGCCTGTACTCGTATTTACTGGTATAGTAACGCCAAAGAGATCGAACGGAACATCATCCACGCAGATTACTGTGTCTATAGGGGTTGGATTATCATCATTTTCTTCAAGAACATGCAGATATAATGTTGCATCCACCTCACAACCGGCTAGGTTTTGAGCAAATGACGTATAGACGTAATCGCCTCCTTCCTCGCTGTCAAAAGCTGGATTAAAAGGGAAAATTCCACCGAATGGATTCATCCATACGTAGTCGTCACCCTCGCAAATTGTGTCAATCGTTTCTACTGGATCCAGGGCTGCCACAAATACCTCAACGCAAACGGGCTCCGTAGAATCACAAAAGTTTGAAGCGAAGAAACAAACTTCATAAAGACCCGGATCTGGAAAATCAATGAATTCTTCAAAATCATTCGTGCCGTCTGGAATCGTCACACCGTCCAATGTCCAATCGAATCGACAAGCACCGACAACAGTTGTTTGATCCACGGCAAAACGCACGTCTTCCGCTCCTGCGCATATTGTATCCCCTTCAAAAGGGAATGCGTCGTCGTCCCACTCAGGTTCAGGTAGCATAATACCATCTAATGACGGAGGATCTGCTCCTTCCAATACATCGATTTCTATGGTGCATAAATCACCGCCCCAACCGTCGAATACGATACCATATACATGACCAAATTCAGTAGCCACGTTAAATATTGGCGCACTCCCGGGTGGTTGGGCAGTCTCAGAAAAGATACAGTTCGCTAAAGGAGGGGCCAAATCTGAAGCTGGGCATGGTGGTTGGTTTGGTCCTAAGTCCGTCGTGCAATCAATCTCATACATCTCGATTTGAACACCAGCTCCCGTTAAACAGTCCGAAATCTGTACTTGAATCGACAAATTGTCAGAGCCGGCTACGAATGAGAACCAGTTCGGGTCATGAAGAAATACATTACAACCTGGCCAATTTTCATCACCGCCGTTTACTTCCATATTCATGCAATAAGCGTCTAGAGCAGCCAACCCACATAAAGGTGTCGTTTGACAATAGGACGAAGGAGGAGTAGGAGAACTGCACATTCCTTCATTGTCGATGCAGAGTTCAAAGGTGTCCGTATTGGACTCACCACCCTGGAATGTAACATACATCAAGTAGTCCTGACCTATCGTTACAGCATTATTACCAACCTCGCCGAAATCATCTGATATTGGTGTTTGTTCACAAAAAACGACGGATACGGTGTCGGCTTCGCAGGGATCCCATTGCATGAGTACGATCGTTGGATCATTTCCTAGTTGGTCCGTAATCACCAAATCTGTACCTATTGCTGTAAACTGGTACCAGACACCATCATCTTCCAACGTATCAAGAGCACAATCCAAGTCAACGAGTGGATCTAAGTCCGTCCAAAATAGACCATCCTGACTTGAATTCGTCGTATACCCCCAGATTGGGGTATCAAAGTCAGGACAATCTAGTTCGCCTGGGCTTATGACTTGAGCATTTTCACATAAGTCATTTGGTGGCGGAGTTGGTATATTGATACAAAGCTCGAAACTGTCCGTTGCTGCCCATCCTCCAGGGAATGCAATCATGAGCAGGTATTGGTCACCCACATTGAATAAATCGTCTAAGTCCCCTTCAGTTTCATAGGAGTATGGAAGTTCGCCGCAAGCGATGATGTCGTCAACCGTAAATGGTCCGCACATAACATTGTTGAAAATCATGAAACTGGGATTGTTTCCCATAAGATCTTCGATTTCCAAATCAACGCCAGTGGCTTCGAATGTATACCAAACTACTTCATCTCCATCTGGTGGATAGGGATTAAAACAACCCGTTTGAATGCCTGGGGCATCTCCTGGATCCCATACATAGACGAAATCATAAAAACTAGCAAAGTTTGTACTACCCAATACCGTATTGGTTCCGTCACATTGCACATCTTCAATAGGCAATGCCCCACCACATTGATCATTGATAGGTGGAATACCATTTTCAATGCACAGGCTGAACATCGAATCGATACCGCCGTCAAATCCTACCCACATGTACAATGTAGTTCCAATCAAAGAAGGATCAATTGCATTATTGATGTCAGGATTAGTGGGATTGTTAATGTCATTAGGGTCGCCCAGGTTAAAGGGTGTCTGACCACATATTATCGGATTACCTCCATTGGCTGGACAGTCATCGTATATCACCACATAAGGATCTTCATTTCCCCCGGATTCTATAATTAGATCATGACCAACAGCGGTGAATGAATACCAAATGCCTTCCCAGCCGTTCACTGCATATGGAAGACAAGATCCTGCAACTATCTGCAATGCTTCTGGAAAAGCACCGTAAATATCCCCTTCAAGCGCTTCACTATTTCCAGTTATGCAGTGTAAATGATCGTCGATAGGGTCTGCCGTAACGCAATCGTCATTCATAGGCGGTTCAGGGTTATCCACACAGAGCTCAAATGTCTCTTCATTGCCTCCGTTAAATCCAACCCATATGTGATACGTTTGACCTATAGTCAGCATGTTGTCACCGTTATTTGCGTCTGTGAGATTCATGGGTGTTTGGCCGCAAAATATAAAAGTGCCACCCGCACAACCGGCATCTAAAAGAAATACATAAGGAGAATTACCCATGACATCATCTATCACCAGATCGTATCCTTGAGCGACGAAGGAGTACCACACGCCTTCCCATGAATTGCTTCCTGCATCTATGCAACCCGGAATATCTATTCCATCCGGTCCAGCAAATTCTGTCGTACCCGTAATCGTAGAACCCCCTCCTGTTAAGCATAGTATGTTGGGTGTGATATCGAAAGCATTCACGCATTCATCGTTTCCGGGGGCAGGAGGATTTGTAACACAGATATCATAAGCGCCTGTATTCCCTAGAAACCCTACCCAGATGTAATATGTATTTCCAGTGATTAGTAGATCGTCTCCTTCGCCATCCATATCTAGAATGTCCAATTGATCGCAGTAAACCACATCCGGCGCAGTGACAGGACAGGCACTTGTGATTGCGACATATGGAGCAGGAGCCGCACCATTATTTAGAATTTCAATATCCGGACCTTGAGCTGTGAATTGATACCAGACGCCTATTTCAGCCGAACCATCAATGCATGTAAAGTCAATACCACTCACAGTGGTGGCTCCGACTGTTGTACCGGTTAAATTTTGGCCAGTAGTACCACAATTCAATTGAGCTGCTGTTAAAACTGTAGCTCCAGCGCAGTTATCGGTTTGGGCTTGGGAACTGAAGCAAAAAATGGCCAATAAAATGAGGTTGAGTAGAATTTTCTTCATATGGCAAGATTACAGTGGTTGAATTGATTCGGACCATAAGGGCAGAATGGCGAGGAGACATTACTATCCACATGGTACTATGGTTAAATTGTTATGCAAGGGATCGCACGGTGTTCGTATGCCAGTACAGCAATTTTGTATGGCACATTTGAACTTTAAGATACTAAAAAACGTCCGAGCGCTGCCTTGTATCAATTTATATTTTGACTTTTTAAATTCTCCAACCTCACTGATTTAATATTGCAAATTAGCCCACTTCAAATAATTACTTTCGTTGTTTTAAATGGCCAGAATAATGCAGTTACTTATCAAAAATATAAACGCAATACTCGTATGCGGAGATCAACATACAAAAGGGCTCAATGGTAGCCAGATGGCTAATCCAGGTCGAATAGATGATGCCTATGTCGCCATTGATGAAGGTATAATAGTTGACTATGGTCAAATGTTGAATTGCCCCGATGTGAGGGCATTCAATAACGTCGTTGATGCGTCAGGTCGTTTTGTCTTTCCAACTTTCGTTGATTCGCATACGCACCTTGTATTTCATGAGAGCCGAGAAGAAGAATTTGTTCAACGAATAAAAGGCATGACTTATGAGGAGATTGCCAGTAAAGGTGGTGGTATTTTGAACTCAGCTAAGAAACTGGCTGCTGCTTCAGCTGATGAGCTATATGATCAGGCTTGGGTACGATTAAAAGAGGTCATAGCTATGGGAACAGGTGCGATTGAAATTAAAAGTGGGTATGGACTCTCGTTCGATGCCGAGCTCAAGATCTTACGCGTCATTAGGCGTCTTAAAGAGAAAAGCCCAATTACAATTAGGGCTACTTTTCTAGGAGCGCATGCGTTTCCCGCGAAGTATAAGTCTGATCGGCAAGCTTATATCGATATGCTCACCGATGAAATTCTTCCTGTAATTAAAGAAGAGAAACTGGCGGATTATATCGACGTTTTCTGCGAGAAGGGGTACTTCACGGTAGATGAAACAAGACACCTTCTGGCTAAAGGTGAGGAAGTTGGATTAAAAGCTAAAATTCATGGGAACCAATTAGCAAACAGTGGAGGAGTCCAGGTAGCAGTAGAAATGGGGGCATTATCTGTCGATCACCTCGAACAAATCGGCCCTGAAGAAATAGCGTGTTTACTTAATTCAAAAACCTTACCTGTTGTATTGCCCTCCTGTTCGTTTTTTCTAGGTTTGCCTTATGCACCCGGTCGGGAGATGATCGATGCAGGATTACCGCTTGTTATGGCGTCTGACTACAATCCTGGATCCACACCTTCGGGGAATATACCATTCTTGCTGTCACTGGGCTGTATTAAGATGAAACTTCTGCCGGAAGAAGCGCTCACCGCTGTTACAATAAATGCCGCTGCCGCCTTGGAATTGGAGTCAACGCATGGAAGCATCTCCAAAGGAAAACTTGCTAATCTGCTGGTAACAGAACCGATGCGAGACCTATCTTACCTCCCTTATAGCTTTGGTAGAACAAATATCGATTCCGTGATAATAAATGGAACGATTCAGAAATCATTTTGAGCAGTTTAAATGATGGATTCAAAGGACAATCATGTACTTTTGCCTCATTATTAACTGGTTATATAACCAAAAAGTAAACATACATTGATTCGGAATATAATCGCAGCACTCTTATTCACTCAAGCATTAATAGGTGGGATGTCTGCTCAGGATTCAACCCTTCATATTTATCTGCATGATGATACAGTGCATTTGAACGAACACTTTTGTTTAACAGTTCGTGCCAATAGTTTTGCTAGCATAGAGGCCTTTCAGCTCAGTATAAATTTCGACCCCTATCTGCTTGACTTTGACTCTGTAGGTCAATTGAATCAGACCATTGACCTTGACGAAAGCTTTTTTGGACTTCAAGAAACGCATATTGGGATCGTACGACTTGGATTTTTTGACCCTTTTGAATCATATACGTTACCAGATAGTGCCGTTCTCTTTTCCCTGTGCTTCACGGCATATGGTCAACCGGGCGAACTTTGTCCGGTTAATCTTGCCGACTTTCCCTTACCTCTAGAATTTATTTCCAACGAACAAGTGATTGATGACTTTACTCGCCGCGATGGCCGAGTTGAGGTCGTTGGCGGAGACTCTTTAACGCTAATAACTTCTTCTTGTAAAACTGGTTTAGATGATAGTACCGGAACACTTTCTGTTAGTGCATACGGAGGCAATCCACCGTATTTTATTTTATGGCAACACACCTTCAACTCGGATTTTAGCGGAGGCTTTGGACTCGACACTTTTGGCGATACGAGAGTTATTTCCAATCTCATTGAAGGGCGTTATCGTCTAACAATTACGGATGAGGATGGCAATCGATTTAGGGATTCAATAAATCTGCGTAAAGCAAATGACCTCGTTTATTCTACTTTAGTGGGGCAACCAACTTGCGACAATACCCCGGATGGTGTCATTGTTATTGACAGCGTGCAAGGAGGAATAGTACCTGCCCAGTTTAAATGGAGTGATGGCGTAATGTTTTCACAGGAACGCTATGATCTTTTTGCCGGTGAATATACAATTACAATTACCCAACCGCTCGGCTGTCGCATAACCGATACATTTTTATTACAGGCCAATAGCATTCAGACGACCATTATAGAAGAAGACGAGACCTGCCTAGATCGAGGAGATGGACGGTTTCAAATCGATGTGTTTGGCGGTGACCCAATTGATAGTCTGGGTTACGTGATTTTTTATAAAGAAGATACTATAACCGGTTCAGTGGTTGTAGATAGTTTGTTGTCAGCGGGAACGCACCCAGTATTGATATTAGATAGTATCGGTTGCGAAAAGAAAGTCGATGTGAGCATTGGTACTGGATTGTCGTTTGGAGTGGACGAGCTCATGACTGATAATGTATCCTGTTTTGGGGATAGCAGTGGTTCTATATACCTCGAGCCAAAAACAATTACCGGATTGGAAATTCTACCGTACCATTTTGAGTGGTCGAATGCCGATTCTGCCATGGTGGACTCCTCATCCATTTTGCTTTTTGATCTACCAAATGGTAATTATTCAATCACGGTTACGAGTGACGGATTAGAGGGGTGCGCCTGGGATACAACGTTCATTATAACTCAGCCCCCTTTCATGAACGTACAAACCGCATCGATAACACCGGCAAGTTGCGACCCGGATAACGACGGTGAAGCGACCATTAATATTACAGGAGGAACCCCGGATGGGGACGGCGGGTACTTAATAATTTGGGATAATCTTGAAGATTCTACGACAGCAGTTCAGCTAAGCGCGGATACACATTCCGTACGCGTCATAGATTTGGAAGGGTGTGTGGTCGAGCATGAGGTAGTCATTCCAAATACAGATCCGCCAACAGTCATAGGTGCCTCAATTCGAAATATGCGTTGCGATAGCGCCGCAATCGGTTCTATATTAACCATTTTCAGTTCACCTTTTGGTATAGAGAAATATCGATGGTCAACGGGAGACTCGACATCGTCGATTGATAACATTGGACCTGGGCTGTATGAAGTTACTGTAACAGATCGGAATGGGTGTACTGATACCTTTAACTTTCGTGCTGAAATTCCAATAGGCCCAAACATCGATAGTTTACTCATTCAAAATATTCAATGCGCTGGAGATACAAATGGAAGACTAGATGTGGTATTCACTATGGGTGAAGGTGACATTGATCGAATCGAATGGAATGAGGTTGTGGGGACGGACAGTTTATTAAATCTGCGTTCTGGAGGATATAATGTAATTGTATACGATAACAATGCCTGTGTCGATTCTGCTGCGACGACCATTGTTGAGCCTGAAGTCTTGGATGTTGATTTTGACGTTTCTGACGACGTGAATGACACTGGTGTTGGCTCCATATTGGCAACCGTATCCGGAGGCTGGAGTCCCTATGAATACGATTGGATGGCTGACACCATTCCAACTGATAGTGCGATTTATAATTTGCATGCAGGTACTTACTTTTTACAATTAGTTGATGCAGAGGGATGTATTATAATGGATACTGTACAGGTCTTTTCTGTTTCGTCCGTTAAAGGCACCTTGCAAGACGTATTTACAATTGTGCCTTACCCAAATCCGGCAAGCAGCGTATTGAACTTTGATCAGACTCCTCTTAAGGAGGAAACAGGTTTTTCGTTCGTTATCTACGACATGCATGGGATGAATTGTTTGTCTGGTAAACTGGAAAGCCTGGAAGACATTGTCGTTGATATTTCTACGCTTGCAAATGGAGCATACACTATTATATGGGTATCTGAACAAGGAGGTGTTTTCGGCAGTCGATTTATAAAACAGCGGGATCAGCCTTAGTAATAATAGATCCCCGGGGGCGTTTGTATAATTAACATGATGTCATATAGAAGATACGGTTAATGTATCTATTTTTGTGGCTTCTTATTGAAAATCCATGACTAGTTTGAGATATATATTCTGTTTTATCGGATTGCTGTGCTCGTCATTATTATTGGCTCAGGTACCGCAAAATGTAATATTGGAACCCGCTTCCGCTGCATCAAGTCGTGCATGCCCGGATCGCAATGCGGGAACAATCAGTCTTGGCCAACATATTGGGCAATCCAATGATGTGGCGCTGAACAGATCTTTCCTTTGCCTGAATGACAGGCTAAATTTTACTCACAACGGTGATCAAGAGGTGGTCGACAGTGACCCAAATCCCGCAACCACTCCGGGTGTGGGATATATATGGTATACATGTGCTCCGACCGTAGCACGTACAACACTCGCAGATATTCAAACGGACCCTTGCTTGTTAACCACACCTCCTCCTGCTCTGGGTGTATGGGTGTATGTAGATGATATTAATGGCGATGCACTTTTTCAAAACAGTAATCAGATTGGTGGACAGAGTATCCCTGATTTTTTCAATGCTGGGGAACCTATTGAAGTATGGTTTGCGCCGTTTACCGTCGATGCAGTTAATGCTGGTATGCCTGTTCTTGAAGGCAGTCCCGCGGGCCCGTGTGTCCATGCAAACGTAGATGCTGCATTTTCGATCGTATACCTAACCCCGATGGCGACGCAACGGAGACGAATCGTTTCCGATGGGGCTGGGGGGTGCCTGGGCTCCTTTGAACTTTTTGGAGGTTTGCCGCAGTTTGATGCCAGCACTTTTTACAACATCACCGTTGAACATGCTTCGCAGCCCGGTGTATTTGGTACCGTATTACCTGGAAACTATGGTCATGAAGATGAGGTACGGTTTTCTTTTCCCCAAGAAGGTCGATATGTGGTGACGGTCGAGGATGATAAAAGCTGCGCCCTCGTATTTGAAATGGATGTTTCCTGTTTGAATGCTAATGACCCTGTTATATTCAATATTGGATCCGGATCTGGGAATAACGGGGACATCGTTGACATAGATATAACTTTGGAAAATTTTGATTCACTTGGGGCTATTTCATTCACACTCTTTTGGAATCCAAATGTGTTTGAATTTGTTTCACATTCAGGCTTTTTAATTGATTCAGATGCGGCCTCTTTGTTCAACGAAAATCAAACGGCATTGGGTCGACTGCAGGCCTCCTGGCTTTCAAGAAACCTCGTAATCGGTCAGATCGAACCTGATGGAACAGTATTTATGCGCGTGCAATACAGAATCGTTGGTGCTTGCGGAGATGAAACACCCTTAGACTTCACGGATGGCTCCATCGTTGTAGACTATCAAAATCGTGACTTATTATTTGAAATTAATGAAGGACTGGGAGCGGTCAATGCAGGTGTCTTTTCTGCCAATGCGGGTGTATGCCCGGATGATGGCACGGGTTCAGGTTCTGTCACCTTGACAATATGTGGCGGTGATGCACCGTACATGATAAACTGGGTAGGGCCATCTCCTGGTAGTACATCTATGCAAGAACAAAATGGAACGCAGTTATTTCCGAATTTGCTTGCAGGAAACTATACGTTCAGTATAGAAGATGATAACGGTGTTATAATCAATGAAAATGTTGTGGTACCAGTAGGAACGACTCATGATGTGATGGTCGATATTGAGAGTCCAACATGTTCGAATGTCAGTAACGGTAGAGTTCGTCTTGATATAGCCCCTCCTGGAATGTACGATATCACCTGGTCGACGAATGAGTTCAATATAGATAGCATAATAGGAGTCGGAAATGGTCAATATGCCGTGACCGTAACCGATGGCAATGGTTGTTCTGTGAGCCAATCGTTTACCGTAAATACTGAGCAGATTCAGCTGGACGTGGATATTACGAATGCGACGTGTTTAACAAGTATGAACGGAAGTATTTCCGTGACAGCATTAGGAGGCCAACCATTTGATGACGGGACCTACATATATCAATGGAATGGTTTTCCGCCCAACAGAGCTACCACAGTAATATTAAGCGACAGAGGCAGAGGAGATTATACAATAACCGTGACGGACTCTAATGGTTGTTTTACAGAACAAACATATACCATCACTGCCGACCGAGAAATCGTTTTGGATCGGGAGCCTGATATTACCCACCTAACCTGCTTTGGTGGCATGAATGGTGCATTGGAAATCCAAGTTTCCACGCTCAATGCGTCGAACGATGCCGGTTATTTATTTGAGTGGAATCGTGGAGGTATAAACGTCAGTTCTTCCTTTGCGAGCGCCGCGGATTTTTCCAACTCAGTTGTTGGTTTGGAAGCGGGTAGGTATGATGTAACAATCACAGATTTTGATGAAGGTCTAGACTGCATTCTGGATACGTTCTTTACTATCAATCAACCTGACCCGATTCAGGCCGAGCTTATTTCAATGACTCCGGCCTCGTGCAATGACGATGATGGTGAATTGCGTATAAATGCTTTTGGAGGACTTACAGGGCCTGGAACAGGACTATTTTTGGATTGGGAAACTCACCCTGAATTGATCGACGATTTTCCAAACCAACAAGGGTTGCCAGCGGACACCTTCGATGTGATTATATATCAGACTACTGACAATGGTAATATTGACTTAAGTTGTTTCCTGGATACTTTTTTTATTGTAACCGGAGAAGAGGGCCCAAGGATATTAAGTTATGACTCGACGAGCGTATCCTGCGGAGGAGGTATGGATGGTGAATTAGAAGTATTTTACGCACCAGCAGGACAAGTATTTGACGTTGCATGGACAGATCAAGATAATAATACCTATAGCGGAAATCCAATATCAGGATTAAGTCCTGGAACATATTTTGTTACTGTTACCGCGTCACCGGGATGCGTTAGTGTTGACACGGTACGATTAGGGCCGGCAACCGATATCGTTTTGGACTCCGTACGGTATACGACACCTACCTGTCCTAATTCTGGAAATGGCGCTATAGCCATTTTTGCTACTGGCCCAGGTTCTGGTCTTCATTATGAATGGAATCATGTCAATGGTTCTGACAATCCTGTATTACCAAGTGTACCTGTAGGCAATTATGCTGTTACTATATCCGTGGATGGGAGTACTTGTCCCCCATTGATTATAGATACGCTACGAATAAGGCCACCCGAAATATTTACGGTTAATTTTACAAATATCGTCGGTGCTCGGTGTCCGGGAATTTGCGATGGTCAAGCCACAATTAATGCAATAGGCGGAACAGGTCCTTTAAATTTTAATTGGAGCAGTGGAGAACAAACGGTTACTGCAACAATGTTATGCGCCGGGGATAATTTCGTTACAGTTACCGATGACCTATGTGCTGATATTTTCACTGTTGATATTCCAGCAGGAGATTCAATAGGCATGACTTCCCAGCAACAAAATCCTATGTGCTTTGAGAGTACGGATGGATTTATTCGAATAAACCCCAGCGGCTTAAATCCACCATTTGACATAATGTGGGATGATGGACCAATAGTTCCAGATCGATTGAATTTAGCAGCGGACACATTTATTGTGACCGTGTCAGACGCGATGGGTTGCGAACGGAGAGATACTTTTGTTCTGACCGCACCGGATGAGTTAATAGCAATGATTGAACCCAATAATTTAGGCCAAATTACATGTGCGGGTCGCGATGATGGGAGCGCCCTAATTACGACCACAGGAGGTAACGGAGGTAATTTATATACATGGTCTCCTGATGTTAGTCAATCAAACGCAGCACAATCTTTAACCCCAGGAGACTATAACGTAACGGTGACCGACGTCAATGGCTGCTCGGATACCATAAGTTTCTCCATAATGGAACCAGTGCCTATTCAATTTGTCCTGGGTGATCAGAGCGAAATAGCATGTTTTGGAGAGCCAGCTCAATTTACCGTGGATACAGCATTTAGTGGGGCCGGCGGACCTTATACATTCACGATCAATAGCGGTGCTTTGCATCCATTAGGGGAAGAAGTCACTCTTTTTGGTGGTGATTATATCGTTTCCATATTCGATTCATCGGGTTGTTTTATCGATACTGCCATAACGATCAGTCAACCTGATGAGATCGAATTGAATATCGGCGATGATATTACTGTGGACCTTGGGGATAGTGCACGTTTAGAAATTGACTTACTATTGGGTCAGTTTCCAATCGATTCTTTTATCTGGACATCCTCCGGAAACGACCTTTCTTGCACGATTTGTGAGGCTCCATGGATAACACCTTTCTCCAATGGAACCGTTATGTTGGTGGTAGTTGATTCGACAGGATGTCAGGCAATAGATGAATTAAATGTGTTCGTAGATGCGCGAAGAAAAGTATTTATTCCAACGGCTTTTTCACCAAATAATGACGGAATAAATGACATATTTCAGGTATTCTCGGGACAAGGTGTTCAGCGCATTTTATCGATGCGAATATTTAACCGATGGGGTGGCCAGGTTTTTAGCGACAATAATTTACGCGCTTCAACTAGAGGTTCTGGAGGTTGGAATGGGACGAACAATGGAAATCCATTGACCCCAGGTGTATTTGCCTATTTAATTCAGGTTGAATTTATTGATGGACGTGTAATTGACTACAAAGGAGAGGTTCAACTTATTCGATAATAATAAGCTTTACCGGTGACGAATTTAAAATTTCGAATTATATATTTTTTTATAGAAAACTATCTCGGAAATTCTCGGGCAAAAGAAGTTTTATCGGCGCTGTAAATATTATTTAAATAGTAGCAATTAGTTAATTGCGATACCTATACCTACTTTTCTTTTTTCATTTGAGGAAAAAACAACACATCTTGAATGGAGTTGGAATTAGTCATAATCATTGCAAGTCTGTCCATGCCAATGCCAAGGCCAGCTGTTGGCGGCATACCGTATTCAAGAGCGCGTAAAAAGTCTTCATCTAACATCATGGCTTCGTCATCACCTCGCTTGCTCAATGTTAATTGTTCTTCGAATCGAACGCGTTGGTCTATTGGGTCATTTAACTCGGTAAATGCATTACAAATTTCTTTCCCATTGCATATAGACTCAAAGCGTTCGACAAGACCAGGTTTTGATCGATGTTTTTTCGCGAGCGGAGACATTTCGATGGGGTAATCCGTAATGTGCGTTGGCTGAATTAATTGAGCTTCGCATGTCTCTCCAAATATTTCATCGATAATTTTTCCCTTACCCATGGAAGGGTCTAGCCCAACCTGCAATTTTTTTGCAGCAGCTCGCAGTTCGTCCTCGTCCATTTCCGAAATATCAACACCGGTAAAGTGTTTTATCGCTTCGAACATTGTAAATCGCTGCCATGGCCTTTTGAAGTCAATGAGGTGCTCTCCAACTTGCACTTTCGTCGTACCATGAATATCAATGGCCACTTTTTCAATCATTTCTTCGACCGTATTCATCATCCACTCGTAATCCTTGAAGGCCACGTATAATTCGATTTGTGTAAACTCCGGGTTATGATATCGACTCATTCCCTCGTTTCTAAAGTCTTTTGAAAATTCATATACCCCTTCGAATCCGCCAACAATTAACCGCTTTAAATACAATTCATTAGCTATTCGCAAATACAATGTCATATCCAACGTATTGTGATGCGTCTTAAAAGGCCTAGCAGCTGCGCCGCCGTAAAGAGGTTGCAAAATCGGTGTTTCCACTTCCAAATAGCCCTTGCCATCCAAAAACTCACGCATTGATCTGTACATCTGCGTTCGCTGCCGAAATACATTCTTGCTTTCTTGATTGATAATAAGATCGGCATAACGCTGTCGATATCGAAACTCTGGGTCGGTGACGGCATCGTGTACGTGGCCTTCGGCATCGGTCTTAACAACTGGTAAAGGTCGCAGCGACTTACTTAGCAGTTTCAGTGTCTTCACCCTAATAGTCGTCTGACCGGTCTTGGTATGAAAAGCGGCGCCGGAGACATGTATTATATCCCCAATATCCAGTAACTTCTTAAATATAGTGTTGTATAAAGTTTTGTCTTCATCAGGTGCAATTTCATCTCGCGCGATATACAATTGAATAGTGCCAGTATGATCGAGCAGTTCAACAAAAGATGCTTTTCCCATCACACGTTTCATCATTAGTCGGCCAGCGAGCTTAACATCTTGGAAATTGTTCTTTTCTGGATCAAAACTTGAAACGATTTCTTTGGATGTGGCGGTTACTTCCACTTCTGCTCCAGGATAAGGATTAACGTTAAGTGCTCGAATTTGCTCAAGTGCGCTTCTTCGAAGTTGCTGCTGTTCGTTCAGTTCCGACATGGTATAAATTTGCGCCCAAAGGTAGTTGCTGTGTCTGAATATTAATGTTTAATCGCTTGAAGTTTAATTTACCTTGTTGGGATTATCATTGATCCGCAGAAGTTCATAGAAAATTAACATATGTTTGGATCACTCATGTTATTTTTACCATCCCTTCGACCAATACCATCTTTTAATCAATCGAAACCACCAATGAAAAAGCTTTTACTCGTTTTACTCACCTCCGGCTTAAGCACGGTAATGTTTGCCCAATTGACCATTGAACAGAGTGCACTGGATTATCGGATAGATTTTGATAGTACAGTTGCAAATGTGAACGAAGGTGTCTTTGAGGGGTCCGGCTTTACCCCTTCACCAAGTGCCGGACAGATAAATTCCAACGCTTTCATTGCGAATGGATTGTCAGATGGTCCCTTGGCTTACGGTGGGACCAATACTTCGGGAGATTATGCAAAAGGTGAAAGCACCGGCGACATTTTTAGTGGTGGAATTTATGCTTTCAAAACAGATACGTCGAGCTCTGCCAATACGTTTATCGGTGTTCAACCCACATCAAGTGATTGGACACCTGGAACCATCGGCCTTCAAATAAAAAATGAAACAGATTCAGTAATAGAAGAGATTACTATTGAATATGATATTTATTTCAGAAATAATGAAAGTCGAGGTAATGATTTCAATTTCGCGCACTCTTCTGATAACGTGGTTTATACATCTGAGGCTGCATTGGATTTTACATCACCAGAAGCTTCTGATACTATGGGATGGGTGACAGCTGCCCGATCAATAACTATAACCGGGCTCGCCGTGCCGGCAACGGGTTCTTATTATTTTCAGTGGCAAGGTGATGACAACCTCGGGGGAGGAAGTCGGGATGAATTTGGCATTGACAATATTGTGGTTAGTGTGGTGACTAATGCGTCGATGGTATGTGGAATCACTGACATAGAAGGAATTAATGCTTCATCCTGTAATGACAATGGAACGCCTACCAATACGGCTGATGACTTTTTTACAACTGATGTTTTAATAACTTACGTTGATGCTCCAGTCACTGGGGATTTGGAATTAAGATTAGCCTCAGATTCCACACTTCTGGCATCCGTGGACGTTACGATGGCTGACTCCTCAACAGGTCATACGTTCACGACGCTGCAATTTTCAGCTGATGGAAATGATATTGGTTTATATGCTCGGTTCTCAGACGACACAACCTGCTCTTTGGTTGATTTGATCGCGGTGACCGGTGTATCATCCTGCCCACCCACTACTATATTTTCAATCTCTGATGCGGACTCGTGCTTTGAGATTAATTTCGATGCAGTCACACCTGCCGTCAATGAGGCACAGTTTGACGGATCTGGATTTTCGCCTTTGCCGTCAGGGGGACAATTAAATTCCAATACCTTCATCGTTACCGGTCTTAGCGATGGAGATTTGGATTTCGGAGATACCGGAACATCGAGTGATTTTACGAGAGGAGTTTCCACAGGAGGTGTAAGCGGAGGAGGAATTTATGCATTTGAAGTTGGTACAAGTGATAGAGCACTCGGTGTGCAGCCTACTAGCGGTGATTGGACGCCCGGTACCATTGTGATGCAAATTATAAATGAGTCTGATTCTACAATTACAGACTTAAATGTTACGTACGACATATATGTTTATAATGATGGCGATCGCAGCAATAGCTTTAATTTTTCGCATTCCGATGATAACGTAACCTATACGGATGAGCCCAGTCTGGATTTTGCCTCACCGGAAACTGCGTCAGGATCTCCTACTTGGATAGCAACGACGAGGTCAATCGTCTTGTCTGGACTATCCATTGATACTACAGAAGTCTATTATTTAAGATGGTCAAGTACTGGGGTGTCAGGCAGTGGAGCTAGAGATGAATTTGCCCTTGATAATATTGTATTAAGTGCTGGCGGCCCGTGTATTGATACCACATGCAATATTTCAGCAATTATTCCGGATACCGCGCTAATGTGTGATGACAATGGAACACCAAATAATTTGGATGATGACTTCTTTACATCTGATATCAAGGTAATTTTCAATAATCCATTGGCCACCGGTACATTGGACGTCTACGTTAATGGAGAGTCAATGCCTAGTATGACAGTCGATGTCTCTATGCTTGATTCCGATTCGATGCATACGTTTTCAGCTCAGATCTTTGCAGCCGATGGCTTTGATATAAATATGACAGCTGTATTTTCCGATGACACCGACTGCATTTTCACCGACCCGAGTGCAATAAACGGCATAGGACCTTGTGGTGATATTCCATGTGCCATGCCAGGTGATTTAGTGCTCACTGAATTCATGGCCAACCCGGGAGACGTAAGTGACGATGATGGTGAATATTTTGAAATTTACAATCGATCCGATGATACCCTTAATTTGTTTGGATACGAGGTTTCAGACTTGGGGACGCAAAGTTTTATAATTACAGCTTCGGTTCCGGTTTTACCAGGAGAAATGGTTGTGCTTGCTAATGACCCTAATGTTCCGGATGTTGATTATGTCTATACAGACAACCCCTCTGAGTTTTCGATTGGGAACTCGGCCGACGAATTGCTTTTACGTTGTCTGGATACCGTCGGACCTATATTAATTACGGGTGTGGCATATGCTTCAGACGCTCCATTCGGATCAGGCAATGCCGCAGAATTGAATTGTTTGGATAATCCTGGCCCATTGTTTGATGAAAATGATTTTGTCCCTGCAACGGAAGAATTTAACTACGATGCCGATGCCGATACGGACTTTGGATCTCCCGGATTTTTGGGTAATACAGACACATCATCAGCGATTGCTACCGAATTACAAGCGTCAGCGCCTCCGACTATTGTATCCGCTGGGATTTCGTTCGACCTAACGATTTGTGCAACCGATACCGCTGGTATTGCGCCTTGTGTATTTATGGATTACATTGTTTTGGAGCAAGTTGACGGTGCGTTGGCAACCATATCCAACGATTCTTTACCACCGGATAATGCTTGCGTCACCTTTGATATTCTTGTACCGATGATTACAGAATGTGACACATTAGTGTTTGACGCCCATTCCGATTCTCTTAACTTAGATAGCACCGTTTCGATTATTGTTAAGGAAGTTGTTCACTACGAAGATTTTACGTGTAATACGCTTTCTTGGACTATCCAGAATGTCGATGGATTTTCAACCTGGGAATGTGACACATTAGGTGGTTTTGCAAGTGCTAATACATTTGGTGATGATACAACTACGGTGAGTGAAGATTGGTTGATATCGCCAGAATTAAACACCACTACTCATCGTGAATTGTCACTGCACTTTGAAACACGAGAACGATTTGATGGACCACCCCTTGAATTTCTATATTCTCTGGACTACATCGGATCTGGAGATCCAAATGTTGGAACATGGACGCCGATTACATTCACCTCTGATGCGAGTTCGAATGGATTTGCTTTTGGGCCTTGGACTTCAAGTGGAGATATTGATATAGAGGCCATATCATCTACTAACATATATTTCGCTTTTAAATATACTGGTTTCCCTGATGACAGTGTTGCCCATTGGCTTGTAGACAATTTCGTAATAAGTGGTTGCCCTAAAATGTGTGCTATTGATTCGATAGTTGTAGATGACATAGGCACATGTGATCCCAATACAAATATGTTTTTTGCAGATGTTGCAGTTCACTATACCGATGCCCCATTCACAGGGCAATTAATACTTAGCGGAGATGCAAGCGATACGGTTGACGTATCGGATATGTCATTCGATCCGGAAGGGACGTCCTTCACTTTTGACAGTGTGGCCTTTACGGCAGACGGAGGATTTAAGACGATTACGGCATCGTTTACGGCTGACTCTGCATGCAGCTTGACGGTGAGCAATGTTCCAGGAACTGATATTGCATCTTGTGCCGGTGGAGCAACGGTATTCGGAGGACTCGTTGTGAATGAAGTATGGAATGACCGTTCGTTTTCAGGTGCTTCATGTTTCTCCAATAAAGCATTCATTGAGCTTCTGGTGGTTGCCTCACTTGAACAGGATACGGCGGCTCAATTCATTAACCTTCAAAATTGGATCATTGAGCCGAGCAATGATGCTAATGATGCAGGACATATCCGCATTAAAACGGGATGTTTTACAAGTATTCCTGTGGGGGCTCTTGTGGTCATCTACAATGCTGATAACGTACCCACTGGAATTGTAGGCCCTGATGAAATGGACGCCGACTCCAACCTCGTATATTTTATTCCATCCAATAGCTCTTGTCTGGAATATACGACTCAGGCCGCATATCCCGGCACGACATATGAAGATGGTGATTCTGGATCATGCACACATGCAAATCAACTGAGTGCTTTTGCTTCGGCATTGCCTTATGGAGTTGAAACGCGACATCCACATAGTTTTGGCCGGACGTATAGCAATGTTTACGACGACTTGAATTTCACGCCTTCAAACATTGTCACCCCGGGTGGATCTTCTAATTTCACCTGTGGAAACATCGACGATGTGGCCAATGTAATACATGACCTGTCCACAACACCTGGTTTGGCAAATAACTCGGATAATGACAAATTAATTAAGGCAGTCCGCGAAGAAGCTGGAAATGTTCTGCCGTTATCCATGATGTCGACGCCAAACCCGGATGCGATTAATTATCAATTGTTCCTTGGCTCTGGGTTGAGTCCTGCTTGCGATGAAGTTGTTCCACCGGATTGTGTGGACACATTGATCGTATTGGGGCCCATAAATGTTTCGGACACCAGTTCAGCTTCCATGCTGATAGAAACATCGGGAAGCGTAATAGTAGATGGGGATGCCGTTTTCAATGCTCCTGAAATCGTGCTGAACGGAGGGTTTGAAGTTCCCTTAGGTGAGGAATTCATTACACTATTGACCGGTTGTAATCCGGCTTCATCGCGTGAAGGCTCAAATAATGGGACCGGTCAATTGCAGATTATTTCAGCCGACGCCTTAGAACAGTTTTTGAAAGAAAAACAAAAAAGATAAGTCTAAGTAAAATAATGTTGAACATAGGTAGATTGTCCTGTTAATGAAGGCTTTCAGGCAGCAAAGACTTATTAACTTTGTATCCAACCTTCGATGGGTAAATCTTAGATTTCTGAGCGTAGCGCAGGTGACTAATGCTATGTCCATAAGTCCAAATCGAAGACACCACTGATAAACTATCTTGTATTAATTGATGATTTTCATTCGCGCCTTATTTTCCATGCTGGGATGTTGCCTGGTTTGTTCGCTATTGGGGCAAGAAGAATGGACAACAGACTGCGGAGCCAACGATGCCATTATAAATCAAATAATGGTCAATGCATGCGGAAACGAGAACTCCTCAGAATTCTTAGTTTTTCAAAATGGTAGTTCGCCCTTAGATTTGACCGTTGCCGGAGCCTTAGACATTTTTGTGCCCGAGAATACGTCAATGGCTACTCCAGTTGATAATTGGACCAGTAGTCCGGCAACAGTGGCATCACTCAATACATTGATGGGTGGGTGCGCACCTCCAGATGTTTTTATTGATGCAATGGCGGCGCCAACTAATGGTGTAATACCGGCTGGTGCGGTGGTTTGGACTTTTTTTACAAACCCTCCTGATATCAGTTATATAAGCTCAGGAGATCTTTCTGATTTCTGCGGTTCGTTACCAGTTTACGTCATTTTTGGCGATCATACAGGAGGGTTCCCCGTACTACTTAACGATAATACTTGCGGAACTCCTCCTTGTTATCGCACTATTGAAATAAATGTTGGAGGATGTATGTACAGCATCGTTTATAACCCTGGTAATTTTGCACCGGCTCAGGATGGTGATTTTTTATCTGAGGGCCCAGGCATTCCGGTTTACAACCCACCCGACGCCAGTGCCTATAGCTGTATTCCCGAACCTTCCTTTTGTACGTCTCCTCCAAATCCACTTATTCCCAATGATTCTATATCAATTTGTGATGGCGACGTCACGCACCCCTTTATCGGATGTGGAAACTGTAACACAAGTACGGTTTGGTACGACGATAATGGCATGTTAGTCCATACAGGCAATCTCTTTCCAACCGGAATTTCTGATTTTCCACCAGCCGGGAACACTGAATTCTACCTTGTCGCCAATACGGATGATATTTGTGTGAGCGAATTTGATACCGTTTTTTTAACGACTTATGAGTCCCCAACCGGAAATTTTTTACTCCAGTGTGGGCAGTCACCATGTGAAGTCTGCTCAGGAGATTCAATAGATTTGAATTTAGTTGTAACGCCAGCAGGTGCGCCATCATTCCCATATACCGCCACCATTGATGACGGAACCAACACGTATTCTGTTGTCATAAATAATTTCGGCATAACCGGTTTTACAATTGGGCCATTGACCACGACTACTACCTTTACATTATTGGATGTATCTAATGCAAATTGTACTAGAAATTCCGGATTTACGGATGATACAGAAACTGTGACTATAGCACCTCCGGCCGTTGCTGGAATAATGGACGTGGATACGGCGTGTGTCTCCAGAACGGGATCATCTTATACATTCCAATTAATCACAGGATCTCAAGCGGGTGGTACTTGGAGTATAGACAACGGGGCTTCGATCAATTCGAGCGGAACCGCTACCTTTCCTGGTGGATACAACGGTCAAACCTATATTGTTGGATATGCTGTTGGGTCAATGGGATGTGACACTATGGTTTACGATACATTGGTGGCCATTCGACAAGCAGCTGTTGGACTTCAAGCCATCCCGGATCAATGTGCTCAAAATACCTATAACGTTGATTTTGTTACTGGCTCGGATATTGGTACCTATTCAATCGACAATGGAGGCGTTATCGATCCCAATACGGGTGTAATCGATTTATCAGCATCCGGTGCCGGAACATTCACTGTCACATATACAGCTGGTCAGTCGCCATGTACAGATTCAGACTCCGAAACGTTTGATATCCTACCGCTGCCTAGCATTAATGATCATACGCTTCAAACATGTGATTCGGCGGGAACGGGCATCGCCACATGGGATTTGACCTCTGCCGACAATGTTATCAATGGAGGGTCCGGTCTGGTCGTTTCGTATTATCCAACACGCGGTGACGCAGATCAAACTTCGCCTACAAACGTATTGATGTCACCTTATACATCGACAAGCTCGCCGGACACAGTATATGCGCGAATTGAAAATGGTAATGGATGCTACAACGTTTCACAACTTATTCTCATGGCTATACCCGGACCAATAGTCAATGCGATTACTGTCAATGGCTGTATAAATCCTCAGTTATTTGATCTTACCTTTTATGATGATTCAGTAAGCAATATGGCCAATATCACATGGTTCGATGGAGATCCTGCGGGTGGCGGTTCTGTAATAGCCAATCCAACGAACGTTGATTTGACCTCCATTACCGGAGGTTTGTATGCTGTAATAAGTAACTCGCAATGTTCGGATACCACCCAAGTTCCAATTATCTATTTTGACGGCTATGTACTGAATAATGTGCAATGCAATGACAATGGAACTCCTTCGGATTCGACCGACGATTTTATAGAATTTGATTTAATCGTAAATGCCGTTGGGTTGGGCCCTAATTATTCAGTAACGGTGAACATGGGGACAATTACTCCTATGGCCGGTACCTACAATGTAGTTCAGAGCTTTTCATTAAATACCGGCAGCGCAGGTGCAGGAAATATAACCTTAACCGTCACAGATGACACGTATGCGACATGCACCTTCGACATTGTAATTTCAGATCCGGGTCCCTGTTCGAATACATGTAATTTGACGTCGGATGGATTGTTGAACATCCAATGCAATGACAATGGTACGCCGAGCGATGCATCGGACGACTATGTGACGTTTAGTTTAGATCCAATGGGTTCGAATTTAGGTACGGGTTATTCGGTAAGTGTATCGTCAGGCACGATATTACCGACGAGCGGGACGTACGGCTCCGCGACGAACTTTCAATTGCAAAACGGAAGTGCGGGCTCGGGTAATGTAACGGTGACGATAACGGATAATGCGGACGGGTCCTGTACGCAGGATGTATTGATACTGGATCCGGGCAGTTGTTCGAACATGTGCGACATACAAGATGGTGGATTATCGGGTTTGACCTGCAATGACAATGGGACGAGTTCGGACAATTTGGATGATTACATACAATTTAGTTTGAATCCGACGGGA
>JANQSS010000053.1 GCA_028279185.1 Saprospiraceae bacterium
GTGATATTGCAATTACATACAAAGACAAATCCATCAGTTAAAGGTGCACCTGCACGGAAGTAATTGACGCACGTTGGAATTTCAATATCTTTAAAAACAAGACTGAGCTCAGGAAAACTAGGACAATGATGGTTTTCAACTATCTTTTTGATGTTAGGCACATTTCCAGGCCTTTGAAGTGTGTTTTTAAACCTCTATTTCACATAACGTAAAAAAAACATGAGAAGGCCTGGGAACAAGGCTACTTGAACTGGCATAAGAAGTTGACCGGGTACTTGTTACAAGATCTATAATATAGATAATTGGCAAATTTACAATGCCAATTTTAATTTGTTGGGAAGGAGGCTCAATGATGCCATTCTGATGCCATTCTGAGACCATATACATACATGCACCTGTCGTGTTGATGAACTGGTTAACACAGATCCACTGCATACGTAAATTTCAAGCAATTGATTACATTCCAGACACATACATTATGGCTTTATTACAACTTCCGCGCAGGTGCGCCTTAGGGAATTTTAGATACACTAAAATTATAAGAGGCTGGGTACAACACTAACACCTGCCATATGAAATTCTAGCTTCATCCTCTCCCAATTTTTTTCTAACATTACATGAGAAAAAAAATGAAGACCTGGAAGATAAAGTTACACAACCAATGTCAATCCCCAGATGATCACTATTCAAAAATTTTAATGTGTGAACGGAAATCTGGAGAGTAACAAGTGAGTCACAACTGTGAGTCGTGTCTTTGCCACAATCACAAAATGCATATGTGGCAGTCTCGGGTAGAAATCGAAGATTATTCCGGGTACTGTAGGTCAAAATCGCGTTCCATGCAGAAACCGTCGCCTTGGGACTTTGACTTGATGCTCCTCAAAAATTAGCGCTATCGCCTAAGCACGCGACGAGGTATGGGTCACTAAACGCCACGCCTTTACTCATAGCTTTGCATTGCAATTATTGCAACATCAGCAAAAATGCGAACGCACTATCGACACGAAGGCTGGTTCTCACCCTGAGAAGGACTTCGCTTGTTAGTTTTCAACGTTTTCCAAGATAATTGGATGATT
>JANQSS010000059.1 GCA_028279185.1 Saprospiraceae bacterium
AATCAACTGGCGTTGCTCTATAGGTAGTTCACGTACCGCAACAAGTAGTTGGTCGACCTCCTGCGAATTGCTGACTTGCTCTTCCAAATCTGGATATAAAGAAATCACTTCTCTTTCTTGTTCAGTTAAAATCTGACGCGTTTGTTTCTTCACGTGATTTACCGCAACATTATGAGCAATTTTATACATATAAGTAGTTGGTGAGCTTTCATCACGAAAACGCGCTAAAGCTTGCCAGATAGCGAGTGCCATTTCCTGCTGCAGCTCAAGCTGCAATTGAGGCAGCGCTTCGTACGTAGAAGCTATACGTGCTAGCCGAGGCCAAAATTCGTGTAACAGCTGCTCCTGTCTGGATTTTGTTTCAGACAAGCGAAGCTCAAATGTTAGTGATTGAGTCGTCATTGATACCATAATGTTGGTACGTCATATTTATATAGTCATCTATGTAGTCGTCTATATAGTCCCCTCATACTGAAAAACCTTACAATATATTTAAATATTTTTTTCTACCATAGCAGGCGATTATTCGTGACTGATTGCTACATTAAGAAATGAGGAAATAATTTAATTCGAAAAAATATAACTTATCTGTAAGGTTTTTCACCAACACCACACTATATAAACAACAAACATCAGTGAGGTGCGGAATGAAATTTATAAAAATTATTTTAATACTCGGTGTAATTCTATTTTCTTATCAGTCGATCGCTAGTGACGTAAAAGTTTTTAGCAACGTTAACAACATTGACGTAGAGTCAGGCAAAATTAATACTAATCAATATCTAGTTTTAAAAGATAGTCAAATACACTATACCGGCTCAAGTTTACCAAATAGTCTTAAAACTCATGCGAAAGTAAACATGTCTGGCAAATACGTTTTGCCAGGACTTATCGATACTCATGCCCACATTTCTTTGGGTGAAGTGACTTTTAAGAAAAAGCGAGGGAAACTGGGTTTAAGTGCGAATAATAGCGATGACATTGCTGCTTGGAACGCCCAACAGTTATTAAACTGGGGAGTGACTTTTATTCGCAATCCAGGTGGTGATACAGAAACAAATATTCGATATCGAGAACTGGTAAAAAATGGCAAAATAAATGGTCCCAACGCGCTTGTTGCAGGCTCTGTACTAAACACTCTTGCATTTGATGGAATTACAGTTCAGATTAGCAAAAAACTTTCACTCAATGAT
>JANQSS010000061.1 GCA_028279185.1 Saprospiraceae bacterium
CATCATCATCATCAGGGCTCAGAGATATGCAGCTGACAAACTAAAGTAGCTAGCTTTGCAAGTCACACATGTATACATGACATTGCATCATGATGAGAAAAGCAAGTGTAGCAAGTATGTGATTATCCCTACTACTCTTGTTTGGCACTGCCATCCCTACTTCACCCTTCAATTTTATGCAAATATTTTTTTATACTTGTTATTAGATAGTATTGTACTTATTCCCAGGTTGCACACCAGAAAAATCAGGAAGGGGTAGTTGATTGTGATACCGTAACAGCAAATCACAAAATCCATGAGACTTCCCAATTTTTTTTTTTTTTTTTTTTTTTTGAGGGCCCTGGGTACGAAGCACTTACATTCCTGGAATGATTTTTCCAGCTAGTTTTACTGGCAGTGATTTTCCCAAGGGGGGACGTCAAGAAGAATCTAAAAAAAGGTGATCGTCGGTCACCAAGACGCCATCATGGAACATGACCTTGATGTCAGCAAATGTATTTTCTGGGCTGCCAGTCAAATCACTCAGACTAATTTGTCCCATTTTCTTCCACATAACTGCTGTGCAAGTCTTACCCAAAGAAGGTTGGTCACAATTTTCGCGGAATGCAGGTTAAATTATTACGCACCATAGGTAAAGCACTATTTTTGCTGACTCAGCGGGTTGAGTTATAGTCTATACTTTAATTAGAACACATTCTGATATATAAACATTGGACCTAAATGCTGTAAAAGCCTATTTGTGACCGGATTTGAGAAAAGGGGACACTTCGTGCTAAACGATATTTATTTTCACCAAGAGCCAACCCTTCTACCAACGTTAGACAGTGTAGTTATGCTATTGCCTGAAATGGCAGGGCTTGAAGGTGCGCCATAAAACGTTGGCGATCGACATGCCAAAGCTGGGTGCGATATTTTTTTTATTTCAGCAATGATTGAAGAATAACCATATCTGGTTTCAAGCCTGCAGCTGGTCTTGAAACTATGCGCAATTTAAAACAAAAATTCGGCCACAGCGCGAAGTGCCCCTTTTACTCAAATCCGGTCACATTTGCCTTGTCAATGGCCACTGTTTTTAACTCTGCCATTTACGTTGAGGTCAACTTTACAATGTGGCCGTCTTTAGGTAGTCGCCACCTCCTGAACCGAGCTGTAGCTGTTTGAACATATATACTATCTACTGGGAATTTACATTTGCCAACTCACTTAAGTGTGTGTATATCATGACCAGAGGCCCCATTTGCCGACGTCAAGCACCTTCACTAAGGTGGGAGGGTGGGAGCCCAGCAGCCAAGTCCCCCCATTAGTCATGTGATAATTGGTAGGCGGGGACAAATATAGATTTGCGCATGCTTCAGCAGCTGTTTACACGATGATTGTTGGTATAGCAGCGACTTTTGGAAACAATGAATCGAAGGTAAGAAATACGTATGAAGTTTTAATATATAGTTTGCATGCAATGACTGACTAGTGCAATCTTCAACTTTAAAAGACCATTGATACAGAGCAACAGTTGGAGCCAGAAATTGCCATGATTATAGCCTGGGGAGAAGAAGAGAGCTAACATTATACATATACTAATTTCAATA